>NZ_LMGW01000001.1:159882-1577219 GCF_001427835.1 Rhodanobacter sp. Root627 | reverse complement strand
CCGAATAACAGTTCTTTCGAGGTTTGAGTCATGGCAAAGGGTAAATTCGAACGCACCAAGCCGCACGTCAACGTCGGCACGATTGGTCACGTGGATCACGGCAAGACGACGCTGACGGCCGCACTGACGAAGGTCGGTGCCGAGCGCTTCGGTGGCGAGTTCAAGGACTACAGCGCGATCGACGCGGCGCCGGAAGAGAAGGCGCGCGGCATCACGATCTCGACCGCCCACGTGGAATACGAATCGCCGGTGCGCCACTACGCGCACGTCGATTGCCCGGGCCACGCSGACTATGTGAAGAACATGATCACCGGTGCGGCGCAGATGGACGGCGCGATCCTGGTGTGCTCGGCCGCTGACGGCCCGATGCCGCAGACCCGCGAGCACATCCTGCTGTCGCGTCAGGTCGGCGTGCCGTACATCGTGGTGTTCCTGAACAAGGCCGACATGGTCGACGACGCCGAGCTGCTCGAGCTGGTCGARATGGAAGTGCGCGAGCTGCTTTCCAAGTACGACTTCCCGGGCGACGACACCCCGATCATCCACGGTTCGGCGCTGAAGGCGCTGGAAGGTGATCAGAGCGAAATCGGCGTGCCGGCGATCATCAAGCTGGTCGACGCGCTGGACAGCTACATCCCGGAGCCGGTGCGCACCATCGACAAGCCGTTCCTGATGCCGGTCGAGGACGTGTTCTCGATCTCCGGYCGCGGCACGGTCGTCACCGGTCGTATCGAGCGCGGCATCATCAAGGTCGGCGACGAAGTCGAAGTGGTCGGTATCCGCGACACGCAGAAGACCACGGTCACCGGCGTGGAAATGTTCCGCAAGCTGCTGGACCAGGGTCAGGCAGGCGACAACGCCGGTCTGCTGCTGCGCGGCCTGAAGCGTGACGACGTGGAGCGTGGCCAGGTGCTGGCCAAGCCGGGCACGATCACCCCGCACACCGACTTCGAGGCCGAGGTCTATGTGCTGAGCAAGGACGAGGGTGGCCGTCATACCCCGTTCTTCAAGGGCTACCGTCCGCAGTTCTACTTCCGCACCACCGACGTCACCGGCGCTTGCGAGCTGCCCGAGGGCGTGGAAATGGTGATGCCGGGCGACAACGTGAAGATGGTGGTGAGCCTGATCCACCCGATCGCGATGGACGAAGGCCTGCGTTTCGCCGAAGCGTGACGACGTGGAGCGTGGCCAGGTGCTGGCCAAGCCGGGCACGATCACCCCGCACACCGACTTCGAGGCCGAGGTCTATGTGCTGAGCAAGGATGAGGGTGGCCGTCATACCCCGTTCTTCAAGGGCTACCGTCCGCAGTTCTACTTCCGCACCACTGACGTCACCGGCGCTTGCGAGCTGCCCGAGGGCGTGGAAATGGTGATGCCGGGCGACAACGTGAAGATGGTGGTGAGCCTGATCCACCCGATCGCGATGGACGAAGGCCTGCGTTTCGCTATTCGCGAAGGCGGCCGCACCGTCGGCGCCGGCGTGGTGGCCAAGGTCATCAAGTAAAGCCGTCAATCACGAGGCCGCCTTGCGCGGCCTCGTGTGCATTCCCGCGCAGGTTCCCATCGACTGAAATGTCGAGGGGGCTTCACTAAGCGGAAGTTTGCAGATATACTTCGCAGCTTGCTTATCGACGGACATGGTTTTCGTCGATCTACCGCGAAATGAGACACAGGAAGTGTTTCGAGTTCGCTGGCCGAGGACGGCCCTCGCAATCTCACTCGATCAAAGGCATGGCCGATGATCGGTTTTTTTGCGCGAAGGCAAATGCTGGTCCAGGCGAGCCGTCAACGTTCGCCTGGGCTTTTCGGATTTGGGGCGGCGTGTTTGCGGCCCCGATGTGGTGCAGAAACAGGTTGTGCGGATCGGTGAGAAGCCGTTCCGTTTCACATTACGTTCTTTCGACAACAGGACACGGTTATGGCGAACCAGAAGATTCGGATTCGGCTGAAGGCATACGATCACCGACTGATCGACCGCTCGGCCAGCGAGATTGTCGAGACCGCCAAGCGCACTGGCGCAACGGTACTCGGCCCGATCCCGCTCCCGACCAAGATCGAGCGCTACACGATCCTCACGTCCCCGCATGTGGACAAGGATGCGCGCGATCAGTACGAGACCCGCACGCACAAGCGTGTACTCGACATTGTCGACCCGAACGACAAAACCGTGGACGCGCTCATGAAGCTTGATCTCGCCGCTGGCGTCGATGTTCAGATCAAGCTCGGTTGAGCGACAGACAGGATACGAAGATGAGTATCGGATTGGTTGGCCGCAAATGCGGCATGAGTCGCCTCTTCACTGAAGATGGCCGCTCGATTCCGGTGACGCTGATCGAAGCGACCCCGAATCGCGTGACCCAGCTGAAGACGGAAGATAACGATGGCTACAGCGCCGTCCAGGTTGCAGCGGGCACCAAGCGCGCGAACCTGTTGACCCAGCCGCTGAAGGGTCATTACGCAAAGGCAAAGGTCGAGCCGGGTCGTGGCTTGTGGGAATTCCGCGTGTCCGCCGATGATCTCGGCAAGTACAGCGTCGGTGCCGACATCAAGGCGGACGAGGTGTTCAGCGTCGGCCAGATCGTCGATGTTGCCGGTGTGTCGAAGGGCAAGGGTTTCCAGGGCACGATCAAGCGCTGGAACTTCAAGATGGGTGACGCTACCCACGGTAACTCGCTGTCGCATCGCGCGCCGGGTTCCATCGGTCAGCGCCAGACCCCGGGTCGCGTTTTCCCGGGCAAGAAGATGGCCGGTCACATGGGTGCGGTCAACCGCACGCAGCAGGGTCTGGAAGTGGTCAAGGTCGACGCCGAGCGTCATCTGATCGCGGTGAAGGGCGCGGTCCCCGGTGCAACCGGTGGCGACGTCATCATCCGCCCGACGACGAAGAGCTGAGGAGAGACGCCATGGAACTCAATGTCATTGGTGCCAAGTCGCTCAGCGTGTCCGACGAAGTGTTCGGCGGTGAGTACAAGAAGGCCCTGGTTCATCAGGTCGTGGTGGCCTATCAGGCCGCCGGCCGCGCCGGTACGAAGGCGCAGCTCTCGCGTGGCGAGATGTCCGGTACCACCAAGAAGTTCAAGAAGCAGAAGGGCGGCGGCGCCCGTCACGGCGATTACCGCGCTCCGATCTTCATCGGTGGCGGTGTCACGTTTGCCGCCAAGCCGCGCAGCTACGAGCAGAAGGTCAACCGCAAGGCCTACCGCGTGGCGATCCGCTCGATTTTCTCCGAGCTGATTCGTCAGGATCGCCTGAAGGTGGTCGAGAGCTTTGGTATCGAAACGCCGAAGACCTCCGCGATGGTTGCCAAGCTGGCCGAGCTGGACGTTTCCGGTCGCGTGCTGCTGGTGTCCGAAGATGCGTCCGAGTCGGTGTTTCTGGCCGCGCGCAACATCCCCTATATCCATGTGCTGGACGTGATGGGCCTGAACCCCGTCAGCCTCGTCGGCTCCGACCACGTAGTGGTGACGGTCGATGCGGTGAAGAAGATCGAGGAGTGGCTGGCATGAACAACGAACGCATTCTCGATACGCTGCGCGCGCCGCACATTTCCGAGAAATCGGCGCGTCTGGCCGAGCACAACCAGTACGTATTCGTGGTTGCCCCCGCGGCAACCAAGGCCGATGTCCGCGCTGCCGTGGAGAAGTTGTTCGACGTGAAAGTCGAGCAGGTGAACCTCGTCAACACGAAAGGCAAGGTCAAGTCCTTCCGTTTCCGCGCTGGCAGCCGCCAGGGCAAGCGCAAGGCCTATGTGCGTCTTGCCGATGGCCAGACCATCGACGTGTCCGCCAAGGCCTGAGCCAGGAGTTCTTTGAGATGGCACTAATCAACCACAAGCCGACCTCGCCAGGCCGTCGCGACGCCGTCAGCGTCAAGACGGAAGGCCTGTACAAGGGTGCGCCGTACGCGGCGTTGACCGAGTCGCAGTCCCGCAGCGGCGGTCGCAACCATCATGGCCGCATCACCGTGCGTCATCGCGGCGGCGGTCACAAGCAGCACTACCGCATCATCGATTTCAAGCGTGACAAGGAAGGCATCGCCGCCCGCGTCGAGCGCATCGAATACGATCCGAACCGCACCGCGCACATCGCGCTGCTGTGCTACGCCGATGGCGAGCGTCGTTACATCATCGCGCCCAAGGGCGTGCAGGTGGACGATCGCCTGGTGTCCGGTCGCGACGCGCCGATCAAGGCCGGCAACTGCCTGCAGCTGCGCAACATCCCGATGGGCAGCACGATCCATTGCATCGAGCTGCGTCCGGGCAAGGGCGCGCAAATTGCCCGCAGCGCCGGCGCCTCGGTGCAGCTGGTGGCCCGCGAGTCCGGCTACGCCACCTTGCGTCTTCGCTCCGGCGAAATGCGCCGCGTCTCGGTCGATTGCCGCGCCACCATCGGTGAGGTCGGCAACGGCGAGCACAGCCTGAAGAAGCTCGGCAAGGCCGGCGCCAAGCGCTGGCTGGGTATCCGCCCGACCGTTCGCGGTGTGGTGATGAACCCGGTCGACCATCCGCACGGCGGTGGTGAAGGCAAGACCTCCGGTGGTCGTCATCCGGTCAGCCCGTGGGGCACGCCGGCGAAGGGTTACAAGACCCGTAACAACAAGCGCACGCAGCAGTTCATCGTGCGTCGTCGTACGAAGTAACAGGAAACCGACATGCCTCGCTCTCTGAAGAAAGGTCCGTTCGTCGACCTTCACCTCGTAAAGAAGGTGGAAGCTGCGGTTTCCGCCAACAACAAGCGTCCGATCAAGACCTGGTCGCGCCGCTCGATGATCCTGCCGGAAATGGTCGGCTTGACCATCGCCATCCACAACGGCCGTCAGCACGTGCCCGTCCTGATCAACGAGAACATGGTCGGGCACAAGCTCGGCGAGTTCGCGGTGACCCGTACGTTCAAGGGCCATGTCGGCGACAAGAAGGGTAAGTGATGAGCACTGAAGCCAAAGCGATCCTGCGTGGCGCCCGCATCTCGGCGCAAAAGGCACGCCTGGTGGCTGATCTCGTCCGCGGGCTTCCCGTGGGCCGGGCCAGCGACGTGCTCACCTACACCAACAAGAAGGCCGCACACCTCGTTCGCAAGGTGCTGCTTTCGGCCGTCGCCAATGCCGAGAACAATCTCGGCGCCGACGTTGACGAGCTGAAGGTGTCCAGCATCTTCGTCGACGAAGGTCCGGCGATGAAGCGCATGTACGCCAGGGCCAAGGGCCGCGGTTCGCGCATCCTGAAACGCACCAGCCACATCACTGTGGTTGTTGGCAACTGACCGAGGATATAGACGATGGGTCATAAAGTTCATCCCACCGGTATCCGCCTCGGCATTGCCAAGGATTGGAACTCGAAGTGGTATGCGAACAAGCGCGATTACGCCACGTACCTCGTGGCTGACATCAAGGTTCGCGACATGCTGAAGAAGAAGCTGGCCCAGGCCGGCATCTCGAAAATCCAGATCGAGCGTCCGGCCAAGACCGCACGCGTGACGATCCACACCGCCCGTCCGGGCGTGGTGATCGGCAAGAAGGGCGAGGATATCGAGAAGCTGCGCAAGGAAGTCAGCGACATGATGGGCGTCCCGACGCACATCAACGTCAGCGAAGTGCGCAAGCCCGAGCTCGACGCGCAGTTGGTTGCCGAGTCGATCGCGCAGCAGCTGGAGCGCCGCATCATGTTCCGCCGCGCGATGAAGCGCTCGGTCGGCAACGCGATGCGCCTCGGTGCGCTGGGCGTCAAGATCAACGTGTCCGGTCGTCTGAACGGTGCCGAGATCGCTCGTTCCGAATGGAGCCGCGAAGGTCGCGTGCCGCTGCATACGCTGCGCGCCGACATCGATTACGGCTTTGCCGAGGCGAAAACCACCTACGGCATCATCGGCATCAAGGTGTGGATCTTCAAGGGCGAAATCTTCGATCTCGCCGCGGCCACCCAGGAGTCGAAGGACGAGTCGTCGCAGCCGCGCCGCGAGGGTGGCGAAGGTCGTCGTAATGATTCGCGTCGCGAGGCCGGTGACGGCCGCCGCGAGCGGTCTGCGAAGTAAGGAGAGTTGCCATGTTGCAACCTAAGCGAACCAAATACCGCAAGCAGTTCAAGGGCCGCAACGACGGCTTGGCCCAGTGCGCCAACCTCGTCAGTTTCGGCGAGTACGGCCTGAAGGCGATCACGCACGGTGCGATCACCGCGCGTCAGATCGAGGCCGCCCGTCGTTGCATCACGCGCTACGTCAAGCGTGGCGGCAAGTTGTGGATCCGCGTGTTCCCCGACAAGCCGATCACCAAGAAGCCGATCGAAGTGCGTATGGGCGCCGGCAAGGGCAGCGTCGAGTTCTGGGTTGCCCAGATCCAGCCCGGCCGCATGCTTTACGAGATCGAGGGTCTCGACGAGACCACGGCGCGTGAAGCGTTCCGTCTGGCGGCGGCGAAGCTGTCCGTGCAGACCCAGTTCGTGACCAGGGCGGTGATGTGATGGCCAGCAAAGATATCAATAACCAGTCGGCCGACGAGTTGAAGCAGCACCTGCTGGACCTGCGCAAGGAGCAGTTCAACCTGCGCATGCAAAAGGGTTCCGGCCAGCTCACTCAGCCGCACCAGCTTCGCCGCGTTCGGCGTGACATCGCCCGCACGAAGTTCGTGCTCGGCGGCAAGAAGTAAGGGACGGCCGAGATGAGCGCCAACAATCAAGAAGTTCAAGCAGAAGCGAAGCAGGCGCGTACCCTCGAGGGTCGCGTCACCAGCAACAAGATGAACAAGACGGTCACCGTGCTGGTCGAGCGCCAGGTGCAGCATTGGCTGCTGGGCAAGATCATCCGTCGTTCGACCAAGCTGCATGCGCAGGACGACCTGGGTGCGAACGAAGGTGATCTCGTACGTATCGCCGAGTGCCGTCCGTTGTCCAAGACCAAGCATCACCGTGTGGTCGAAATCATCACGCGCGCCAGCGTCTAAGGGAGGGTGCAGACATGATTCAGGTGCAAAGCACGCTCTCCGCAGCGGACAACAGCGGCGCGAAGGAACTGATGTGCATCAAGGTGCTCGGTGGCTCCAAGCGCCGTTACGCCGCGATCGGCGATGTCATCAAGGTCACCGTGAAGGATGCGATTCCCCGCGGCAAGGTAAAGAAGGGCGAGGTGTACAGCGCCGTGGTGGTTCGTACCGCCAAGGGCGTGCGCCGTCCCGATGGTTCGCTGATCCGTTTCGACGGCAATGCAGCGGTCCTCCTCAACAACAAGCTCGAGCCGATCGGCACCCGTATTTTCGGGCCGGTTACCCGCGAGCTGCGCAGCGAGAAGTTCATGAAGATCGTCTCCCTCGCGCCTGAAGTGCTCTGAGCGGAGTCAAGACATGAACCGTATCCGTAAAGGTGATCAGGTCCTCGTGATCACCGGCAAAAACAAGGGCCAACGCGGCGATGTGCTGCGTGTTGCAGGCGAGCGCGTGTTCGTCTCCAACGTGAATCTGGTCAAGCGCCACACCAAGCCGAACCCGCAGGCCAACCAGGCTGGCGGTATCGTCGAGCGTGAAGCTTCGATCCATCTCTCCAATGTGCAGCTGTTCAACCCCGCCACGAACAAGGGTGAACGCGTCGGCACCAAAACGCTCGAAGATGGGCGCAAGGTCCGCGTGTTCCGTTCGAATGGCGAGGTCGTGGACGCGTAAGGAACACGATCATGACGCGCCTTGAAAAGTTTTATAAAGAGCAGGTAGTGGCGAAGCTCACCGAGCAGTTCGGCTACCAGAACGTGATGCAGGTTCCCCGCATCACCAAGATCACGCTGAACATGGGCGTGGGCGAAGCGGCCGGCAACAAGAAAGTGCTGGAGAATGCCGTGGCCGATATGGCCAAGCTTTCGGGCCAGAAGCCGATCACGACCAAGGCGCGCGTTTCCGTGGCCTCGTTCAAGATCCGCGACGGCTGGCCGATCGGTTGCAAGGTCACCTTGCGCCGCGCCCAGATGTGGGAGTTCATGGACCGCCTGATCAACATCTCGCTGCCCCGCGTGCGCGATTTCCGCGGCGTGTCGGCGAAGGCATTCGACGGCCGTGGCAACTACAACTTCGGCATCAAGGAACAGATCATCTTCCCGGAGATCGATTTCGACCAGGTCGACGCGCTGCGCGGTATGGACATTTCCATCACCACCACCGCCAAGACCGATGACGAAGCCAAGGCCTTGCTGGCCGCGTTCAGCTTCCCGTTCCGCAACTGATAGGCGTTATCCATGGCCAAGACATCAATGGTGAACCGCGATATCAAGCGGACCAAACTCGTCCAGAAGTACGCCGCCAAGCGCGCCGAACTGAAGGCGATCGTACTGAGCGCCACCGCTTCTTATGAAGAGAAGATGGACGCCCAGGGCAAACTGCAGAAGCTGCCGCGCGACGCCAGCCCGGTACGCCAGCGCACGCGCTGCGCGTTGACCGGCCGCCCGCGTGCCGTCTACGCGAAGTTCGGCCTGGGTCGCAACAAGCTGCGTGAAGCGACCATGCGCGGCGACGTGCCGGGTCTGCGCAAGGCCAGCTGGTAATTTGATTGAGCCGACGTCGGGGCATTCCGCCCCGACGTCGAGCCACGCGCTGGCATGTCGCCATCGCTGATGCGACTACCGCATCGAGATTCGCTAAAACCTGGTAAAGCTGATATAGTCGGCGGTCTGCGCAACGCAGGCCGGCTTCCATGCTGGCTCACAATCTGATTGATTTCCGGTTTTATCGGATATCGGTGCACTCTGAAGGATGTTTTCATGAGCATGACTGATCCCATCGCCGATCTGTTTACGCGCGTCCGCAATGCCCAGGCCATGGGCAAGCCGACCGTTCGTATGCCGTCGTCGAAGTTGAAGGTGGCGATCGCCAACCTTCTCAAGAACGAGGGTTATATCCTCGATCTCAAGACCTCCGCCGAGGAGGGCAAGCCAGTACTCGAGATTCAACTCAAGTACTTCGACGGCGCACCCGCCATCGAGACCATTTCCCGTGTCAGCCGCTCCGGCCTGCGTGTGTATCGCGGCAAGGACGAGCTGCCCAAGGTGCTGGGCGGTCTGGGCATTTCCATCATCTCGACTTCCGCCGGTCTACTGACCGACGCGCAGGCCCGTGCCAAGGGTCTGGGCGGCGAAGTCATCGGCCAAGTGGCATAAGGAGTCGATCATGTCACGAGTAGCCAAACAGCCGATTACCCTGCCCAAGGGCGTGGAACTGGTCGTGGGTGCCGAGAACATTTCGGTCAAGGGCCCGAAGGGAACCCTGTCCGTTCATCATCTGCCGGGTGTTTCGGTGGCGGTGGACAACGGCGTTGCCACCATCAGCCTCGCCGAAGGTACTGATGACATGTTCGGCGGCACCGCGCGTGCGTTGCTGGCCAACATGGTCAAGGGCGTTTCCGACGGTTACGAGCGCAAGCTGGAGTTGGTCGGCGTGGGTTATCGCGCTTCGATGACCGGCAAGTCGCTGAACCTCAGCCTCGGGTTTTCCCATCCGGTGGTGTTTGAAGCGCCCGAAGGCATCAGCATCGAGACGCCGACGCAGACCGAAGTCCTGATCAAGGGCAGCGACAAGCAGCGCGTCGGCCAGGTGGCCGCCAAGATCCGCGGCTTCCGTCCGCCCGAGCCGTACAAGGGCAAGGGCGTCCGCTATGCCGGTGAGAAGATCACGATGAAGGAAGCCAAGAAGGCTTAAGTGGGTTAGTACGCTTTCCCTGCGTGAGGAAAGCGGCCATTCATGGCCGCACTCCTCAAAAGAGCAGGGCGATTCGCTAACACTCATGCAAGTCGATCCGCTTCCTGGAGATATAACGATGAACAAGAACGAAAGTCGTCTGCGCCGCGCCAAGTCCACCCGCTCGCACATCCGCAAGCTGGCGGTTGCGCGCCTGTCGGTGCATCGCACCGGCCAGCATCTGTACGCGCAGGTGTTCGATGCGTCGGGTACCAACGTGGTGGCCGCTGCCTCGACGCTGCAGAAGTCCGTGGCCGAAGGCCTGAAGGGCACCAAGAACTTGGCCGCTGCCGCGGCGGTGGGCAAGGCTGTGGCCGAGCGCGCCAAGGCTGCCGGTATCGAGTCGGTGGCATTCGACCGCTCCGGTTTCCGCTATCACGGGCGTATCAAGGCGTTGGCCGAAGCTGCTCGCGAAGCGGGTCTGAAGTTTTAAGAAAGCGACACCTGGTTCGGCAGTGCCTCCGGCGTGCCGATGCCGCAAGCAACACCTACAACTCCAAGCGGCCCAGCCGCAAGCAAAGTCCCGTTTGTCGGGCATACGGATAGAACATGTCTTCTAACGATCGCGAAAATTCGGACGGCCTGCTCGAAAAGCTGATTGCCGTCAACCGCGTGGCCAAGACCGTCAAGGGTGGCCGCCAAATGAGTTTCACCGCGCTGACGGTTGTCGGCGACGGCGAGGGCAAGGTCGGCTTCGGCTATGGCAAGGCACGTGAAGTGCCGGTGGCCATTTCCAAGGCGATGGAGCGCGCCCGCCGCCAGATGGTGAACATCGAACTGAACAACGGCACGCTGTGGTACGCCATCAAGGCCAACCATGGTGCGGCCCGCGTCTACATGCAGCCCGCTTCCGAAGGTACCGGCGTGATCGCCGGCGGCGCCATGCGTGCCGTGCTGGAAGTGGTTGGCGTCAAGAACGTGCTGGCCAAGGCGGTCGGCTCGCGCAACCCGATCAACCTGGTGCGCGCCACCATCAAGGGTCTGCAGGCGGTCGCCTCGCCCAAGAAGATCGCCGCCAAGCGTGGCAAGACACTGGAAGAGGTGCTCGGCAATGGCTAAGTCTCAAGCAACCGCCGACAAGACCGTGCGCGTGCGCCTGGTCAAGGGCCTGCGCGGCGTGCAGGCGCGTCACCGTCTCAGCGTGAAGGCGCTGGGTCTGGGCAAGCTCAATGATGTCCGCGAATTGAAGGACAGCCCGCAGGTTCGTGGCCTGATCAACACGGTCTACTACCTGGTCCGGGTCGAGGAGTAATCATCATGCGTCTGAATGACATCAAGCCGGCCGCCGGTTCGCACAAGACGCGTTTGCGCGTCGGTCGCGGTATCGGTTCGGGCCTGGGCAAGACCGCCGGTCGCGGTCACAAGGGTCAGCATGCCCGTGCGGGCGGCACCCACAAGTACGGTTTCGAAGGCGGCCAGATGCCGCTGAACCGCCGGATGCCGAAGGTCGGTTTCCGTTCCAAGCTGAAGGTCGGCAGCCAGGAAGTGTTCCTGTACCAGCTGGCCAGTCTCAAGGCTGACGTGATCGACGTCGTCGCGCTGCATCAGGCTGGCCTGATCAACAGTCGCGCCAAGAAGGTCAAGGTCGTCCTGAAGGGCGAGATCGGTCGCGCGGTGAAGCTGTCAGGTCTGCTGGCTACCGCCGGCGCCAAGGCAGCCATCGAGGCGGCCGGCGGCAGCGTGGAGTAAGACGGTGGCTGCAGCCAAGGGCAATGCACTCGGCAAGCTCGGCAAGCTGACGGAGCTTCGTCAGCGCATCTTCTTCGTGATCGGCGCCCTGGTGGTGTTCCGCCTGGGCTCGTTCATTCCGGTGCCCGGCGTCAATCCGGCGGCGATGACCAGCCTGGTCAACGGCAATGGCCTGATGGACATGTTCAACATGTTCTCGGGGGGCGCGCTGGAGCGGTTCTCGGTGTTCGCGCTGGGCGTGATCCCGTACATTTCCGCGTCGATCGTGATCCAGATGATGGGGTCGGTCGTACCCAGTCTGCAGGCACTGCGCAAGGAAGGCGAGTCCGGCAAGCGCAAGATGACCATGTACACGCGCTTCGGCACGGTCGGGTTGGCGTTGTTCCAGTCGTTCGGTATCGCGGTGGCGCTGCAGAAGCAGGTGGCGGCCGGCGGGGCACCGGTGGTTTACCACCCGGGCTTCGGCTTCATCATGGCATCGGTGATCGGGCTGACCGCGGGAACGATGTTCCTGATGTGGTTGGGCGAACAGATGACCGAGCGCGGTATCGGCAACGGCATCTCGCTGCTGATCTTCGCCGGTATCGTTGCCGGCCTGCCGGAAGCGGTGGTGCATACGCTGGGCATGGCCAACAACGGCGAGCTGACGGTGCTGAAGCTGTTGATGGTGTTCGGGCTGGTCCTGGCGGTCACGGCGTTCGTGGTGTTCATGGAGCGTGCGCAACGGCGTATCACCGTGAATTACGCGCGACGCGGCGGCGGTCAGAACGCTTACCAGAACCAGAGCTCGCACCTGCCGCTGAAGATCAACATGTCGGGTGTGATCCCGCCGATCTTCGCGTCCAGCCTGCTGATGTTCCCGGCAACGGCGATCACCTGGTTCGGTACCGGTCACCAGTCACGTTGGCTGCAGGAACTGACGCAGTCGCTGAATCCGGGCGAGCCGTTGTACGACATCGTGTACTCGATCCTGGTGATTGGTTTCGCGTTCTTCTATACGGCGATCGTCTTCAACGCCGATGAGACCGCCGACAATCTCAAGCGGTCAGGTGCGCTGATTCCGGGCATCCGTCCGGGTCGGGCCACGGCCAGTTACGTCGACGCGGTAATGACGCGCTTGACCGGTGTGGGCGCTCTGTATCTGGTGCTGGTGTGCCTGGTGCCGTCGTTCATGCAGAGCTTCTGGCACGTACCGTTCTATTTCGGCGGCACCTCGCTGCTGATTGTGGTGGTGGTGGTGATGGACTTCACGTCGCAGATCCAGGCGCATCTGGTCAGTCATCAGTACGAAAGTCTGCTCAAGAAGGCCAACCTTCGCCGCAGTTGAGCTGCGTGTGTCGGGTTCGAAGTCGGGAGGTGGCGGCACCGCGGTGCCGCAGGGCTTTCCCGGCAGTGTAATTCAGGTTAGAATTGCGCGTTTACCGCGCACGAAACGCATCGGAGAAAGAACATCATGGCGCGCATCGCGGGTGTCAATTTGCCGGTCCAGAAGCATGTCTGGGTTGGTTTGCAGAGCATTTACGGTATCGGCCGCAGCCGGGCCAAAAAGGTCTGCGCGGATGCTGGTGTGGTTCCCACCACCCAGATCAAGTCCCTCAGCGAGGGTGAGGTGGAGAAAATCCGCCACGAGATCGGCAAGTACATTGTCGAAGGTGATCTGCGTCGCGAGGTGGGTATCGCCATCAAGCGTCTGATGGATCTTGGTTGCTACCGTGGCCTGCGCCATCGTCGTGGCCTGCCGGTGCGCGGTCAGCGCACGCGTACCAACGCACGTACCCGCAAGGGTCCCCGTCGCGCGATCAAGAAGTAACGGATTCCGAATATGGCTAAGCCGGTAAAAGCAAAGAAGAAGATCAAGCGCGTTGTCACCGATGCGGTGGCCCACGTGCAGGCTTCCTTCAACAACACCATCGTCACCATCACCGATCGCCAGGGCAATGCCTTGTCGTGGGCTACCGCCGGCGGCGCCGGTTTCCGTGGCTCGCGCAAGTCCACCCCGTTCGCTGCGCAGGTCGCAGCGGAAAAGGCCGGTCGCGTGGCTGGCGAGTATGGCGTCAAGACAGTCGAAGTGCGGATCAAGGGCCCAGGCCCGGGTCGCGAGTCGGCCGTGCGCTCGCTGAACGCGTTGGGCTTCAAGGTGCTCAACATCATCGACGTCACGCCCATTCCGCACAATGGCTGCCGTCCCCCCAAGAAGCGTCGAGTCTAAGGAGTAACCCATGGCCCGTTATCGTGGAGCTACCTGCAAACTCGCCCGTCGCGAGGGTGCGGATCTCAACCTGAAGAGCCCGGCGCGTGCGCTGGATTCCAAGTGCAAGCTGGAAAACAAGCCCGGTCAGCATGGCGCCAACAAGCGCATGCGCATGTCCGACTACGCCGTGCAGTTGCGTGAGAAGCAGAAGGTCAAGCGCATCTACGGTGTGCTTGAGCGCCAGTTCAGCAACTACTACACCAAGGCGACCACGCTCAAGGGCAACACCGGTGAAAACCTGTTGCGCCTGCTCGAGAGCCGCCTGGACAACGTCGTTTATCGCATGGGCTTCGCGGTGACCCGCGCCCAGGCGCGTCAGCTGGTTGCCCACAAGGCGATCCTGGTGAACGGCAAGAAAGTGAATATTCCTTCGTACCAGGTTCGTCCGGGCGATGCGATTGCACTGACTGAAAAGGCGCGCAGCCAACTGCGCGTGCAGGAAGCGGCAACCGTGTTCGACACGATGGACCTGCGTCCGATCTGGGTCGAGGTCGATGCCAAGAAATTTGAAGGTACGTTCAAGTCGGTGCCGGATCGCGGCGATCTGCCGTCCGACATCAATGAAGCATTGATCATCGAGCTTTACTCGAAGTAATTACCGGAGCTCTGCATGGCAGTTTCGTCAACTAGCGTGCTGCGGCCTCGTGGCCTCAGCGTCGAACAGCTCGGAGCCAACCGCGCCAAGGTGGTGGTCGAGCCGCTCGAGCGTGGCTTTGGCCACACCCTGGGCAACGCGCTGCGTCGCGTGCTGCTCTCCTCGATCCCTGGCAGTGCCATCGTCGAGGTGGAAATCGATGGCGTGCTGCACGAGTACACCACCCTTGAGGGTCTGCAGGAGGACGTGATCGAAGTCCTGCTCAACCTGAAGGAAGTGGCGATTCGTCAGCACACCGGCGATGAAGTCACCCTTACGCTGTCCAAGAAGGGCAAGGGCGTGGTCACCGCCGGCGACATCGCCGTCGATCACTCGGTGGAAATCATCAACCCCGAGCACGTGATCTGCCACCTGACCAAGGACATCGCACTCAACATGCGCCTGAAGGTGCGTCGCGGCGTCGGCTACCAGCCGGCCAGCGCGCGCCAGCATCCGGATGACGAGGCGCGTCCGATCGGCCGGCTGCAGCTGGACGCGTCGTTTGCCCCCGTGTTGCGCGTCGCCTATGAGGTGGATGCGGCTCGTGTCGAACAGCGTACCAACCTCGACAAGCTGGTTCTCGACATCGAGACCAACGGCACCATCAATGCCGAGGATGCGGTCCGCAAGGCGGCCGAGATCATCAACGACCAGTTGTCGGTCTTTGGCGACTTCTCGCGTCGCGAGAACGACATCAGCACCGCCGAGAAGAGCGGTTTCGATCCGTTGTTGCTGCGTCCGATCGATGATCTGGAACTCACCGTGCGTTCGGCGAACTGCCTGAAGGCCGAGAGCATCTACTACATCGGCGACCTGGTGCAGAAGACCGAGGTCGAGCTGCTGAAGACGCCGAACCTGGGCAAGAAGTCGCTCACCGAAATCAAGGACGTCCTGGGTGGCCGTGGCCTGGCCCTGGGCATGAAGCTTGAAAACTGGCCGCCGCCGGGCTTGTCCCACGGCATGCAGTTGGGTTGATTGAAAGCCGGGACTCGGCAGACGGGATTCGGGATTCGGTAAGGCACGCTCTCGCGAGCGCATGCTTTTCACGAATCCCGCATCTCTAATCCCGAATCCCGAATAAAAGCGGGCAATCCGCGGAAAGCCGGACACAGGTGCCGGTTTTTCATAACAACAGACTAGAGAGTTTTCCGCCATGCGCCATCAATATTCCGGACGCAAGCTCAATCGCACCAGCAGCCATCGCGAAGCCATGTTCAAGAACATGGCCTCGTCGCTGTTCAAGCACGAGCTGATTCGTACCACCCTGCCCAAAGCGAAGGAACTTCGCCGCGTCGCCGAGCCGCTGATCACGCTGGCCAAGACCGATGGCGTCGCCAACCGTCGCCTCGCCTTTTCGCGCCTGCGCGACAAGGAAGCGGTGGGCAAGCTGTTCGTCGAGCTGGGCCCGCGCTACCGCGAACGTCCCGGCGGCTACCTGCGTATCCTGAAGTGCGGCTTCCGTCCCGGCGACAATGCGCCGATGGCGTACGTCGAGCTGGTGGGCCGTCCGCAGGTCGAGGCAGTCGACGCCGACTAAGCGGCACGGACATCCAGACGTCCAAACACGAAACCCCGGTCGGGCAACCTTCCGGGGTTTTTGTTTGTCGAAAGATCGGTTCTGTCGGCGCATCCATCGCCGGTGCGATGATGTATTTGGCCCGGTCCGGCATGCTGACAGCATCGCGCCGAACCGGTAATGTCGGGAGCTCGCCATGCAGCAAGATGTCATGAATCCACTTCGTTGGTCGTACCGCGTCAGTTTCCTCGTCGGGTTTTGCGCCTGTTTCGGCTTGCTCGCTTTCGCCCTGTACGCCGAATACGGCCTCGGCATGGCGCCTTGCCCCTTGTGCGTGTTCCAGCGCATTGCCTTCCTTGCGATGGGTTTCTTCTTCTTGCTGGGAGGCTTGCATGCGCCGAGCGGCCGCAACGGTCGGTGGACATACGCGGGGCTGGTGCTGCTGAGTGCACTGGGCGGGCTTGTCACTGCCGGCCGGCACCTGTGGTTGCAAACGCTGCCACCGGATCAGGTTCCGTCCTGCGGTCCCGGCATCGGCTATCTGTTCGATGCGTTTCCGTTGGGGAAAATGCTGAAGCTGGTGTTCACCGGTTCGGGTGAGTGCGCCAAGGTGGAGCCCATCCTGGGCTTGCCGATGCCGGCGTGGAGTTTGTTGTGGTTCGTGTTGCTGGCGGTGCTGGTGATCGTGGCAAGCCGTCGTCGTAGCGTGGGGAAATGATCATGCAACCTGGGTCGCAGCGGGGCGCGAACACCTTCCCGCCAGCGCCGGCGTCGTGGACCCCGGCATCGTGGCAGCAGCACGAAGCACTCCAGCAGCCGCATTACGAGGACGCAGCCGAGCTGGCCGCGGCCACCACGCACCTGGCGCAGCTGCCGCCGCTGGTGACGTCGTGGGAGGTTCTGGCTCTGAAGCAGGCCTTGGCCGAGGCGCAGGATGGGCAGCGATTCCTGCTCCAGGGCGGCGATTGTGCCGAGAGCTTCGCCGACTGCAGCAGCCCGATCATTTCCAACCGGTTGAAGGTATTGCTGCAGATGAGTCTCGTGCTCGTGCACGGTCTCAAGAAGCCGGTATTGCGGGTCGGGCGTTTTGCTGGCCAGTACGCGAAGCCGCGCTCGGCGGACATGGAAACGCGCGACGGCGTGAGCCTGCCGAGTTTTCGTGGTGACCTGGTCAACAGCCCGGAATTCACGCCCGCCGCGCGGCGGCCCGATCCGCAGCGGTTGATCCAGGCGCATGCGCATTCCGCCTTGACGATGAACTTCGTGCGTGCGCTGGTCGATGGCGGGTTCGCCGATCTGCGCCATCCCGAGTATTGGGACCTGGCCTGGGTGGAGCATTCGCCCTGGGCGGCCGAGTATCGGCAAATGGTGGCGGCCATCGGCGATTCCCTGCAGTTCATGGAAACGCTGGCCGGCCCGATTGCCGGTTTTTCCAAGGTGGATTTTTTCACCTCGCATGAAGCGCTGCTGTTGCATTACGAGCAGGCGCTGACGCGCGAAGTGCCGCGTAACCCTGGCTGGTTCAACCTCTCCACCCACTTCCCCTGGATCGGCATGCGCACGGCGGCGCTGGATGGCGCGCATGTGGAATATTTCCGCGGCATCCGCAATCCGGTGGCGGTGAAGGTGGGCCCCACGGTGACGGCGGACCAGTTGCTGCCCTTGATCGACGCACTGAACCCCGAGGATGAGCCGGGCCGGCTCACGCTGATCCATCGCATGGGCAACACGAAAATCGGCGAGGCCTTGCCGCCGTTGCTGCAGGCGGTCAAGCGCGAAGGGCGCCGCGTGTTGTGGGTGGCCGACCCCATGCATGGCAATACCGAGGGCACGTCGAACGGCTACAAGACGCGACGCTTCGCCAATATCAGCGGCGAGCTCGATCAGGCGTTCGATATCCACGCGGCGGCAGGTACGCGCCTGGGCGGCGTGCATCTGGAGTTGACCGGCGAGGACGTGACCGAATGCACCGGCGGCGCACGTGGCCTGGTTGATGCGGATCTGGACCGTGCCTACAAATCGATGGTGGATCCGCGCTTGAACTACGAGCAGTCGCTGGAAATGGCCATGCTGATCGTGCGCAAGTCGAACGGAAAGATTCCCTTCCACGGCTGATCCTCCCGGGAAATCCACGCGGCGAGGTGCGGCACGACGTCGCGGTTGACTCCATGTTTGCGCGATTGCCTGTGACAGGGGATCTATAATCGGCGGATGAACTGGTTTGTCTTGCCGTACCTCGCCTGGTCGGGATGGGCTTCGCGGGCAGCGATCGCGTTGCTCGTGGTTTGTGCGCCTCTTGCCACGACGTTGGCCGCCGATTCCGTATCCACCGCGGACACGCAGCCGCAGGTTCCCGATACGATTCAGCAGCGCGTGAAAGCCTGCACCACCTGTCATGGCGTGCACGGCGAGGGCTCCGCCGGCGACGGTGTGTTCCCGCGACTGGCGGGCAAGCCGGCTGCTTATCTTGCGCAGCAACTCGCTTATTTCCAGGACGGTCTGCGCAAGTACGCGCCGATGGAATACACCGTGCGCCAGCTTAGCCCGGCTTACATGGAAGAGATCGCCGCCTATTTTTCCGCCCAGGAAGCGCCTTATCACCAGTCGCCGGTGCCTTCGGTTTCCACGGCGGTGATGGAGCGCGGCAAGCAGTTGGTGGAACGTGGTGATTCGACACGCGGCATCCCCTCGTGTGTCAGTTGCCATGGTGAGCGGCTTACCGGCGTGGAGCCGGCGATGCCGGGTCTGGCCGGGTTGTCCTACGATTACGTCAGCGCGCAGATCGGCTCCTGGCGCACGCATACCCGTGCGGCAAAGTCGCCCGATTGCATGGCGATCGTGGCCAATCGCCTGCGTGATTCCGACATCACGGCGGTCGCCGCGTGGCTGGGCAGCCTGCCGCCACCGACGGACATGCACGCGCAGCCGGCCGATGTCGAAAAGCAGGTCTTGCCGGGCTGGTGCGTGGTGAGTGACGCCGGAGTCACGCCATGAAGCGGTGGCTTGGCGGTTTGCTGGCGGTCGTCATCGTGCTCGTGGCGTTGGCGTTGGCGTGGACGTTCTTCCCCTCGCCCCGGGAAAAATCGCCACAGTCCGCATCATCCCAGGTGAGTGCCACCACTCTGCGTGACCCCGCGCTGATTGCCCGCGGCGAATACCTTGCCGCGGTTGGCGATTGTGCGGCCTGCCATACCCGCAAGGGCGGCGTTCGTTATGCGGGTGGTCGTTCGCTGGCGACGCCGTTCGGCAATGTGCCGGCGCCCAACCTCACGCCGGACCCCGAGACCGGCCTGGGCCAGTGGAGCTTCGAGGATTTCTGGCGGGCATTGCACCTGGGCGAGGGACGCCACGGCGAGTTGCTGTATCCGGTGTTTTCCTACACCTCGTTCACCAAGGTCACGCATGACGACGCGCTGGCGATCTTCGCCTACCTGCAGTCGTTGCCGCCCGTGCGGCAGGCGTCCGAGGAGCCCTCGTTGCGTTTCCCGTACAGCCTGCGTCGCAGCCTTGCGGCGTGGCGCGCGCTGTATTTCAAGCCTGGGGTTTATCAGCCTGACCCCGCGCGGTCGGAACAGTGGAATCGCGGCGCCTACCTGGTACAGGGCCTGGGCCATTGCAACGAATGCCATGCCACGCGTGACGCACTCGGCGGCCTGTCTCCCGATCACACGCTGACCGGCGGCCAGATTCCCGAGCAGAACTGGTACGCCCCCGATCTGAGCGTCAACCAGGGTGGCGGGCTGGAAGGGTGGAGCAAGGGCGACATCGTCGACCTGCTGAAAACCGGTCAGTCGGCCAAGGGCGCAGCCTTCGGGCCCATGGCGGACGTGGTGCGCAAGAGCACCCAGCACATGACCGACACGGATCTGGATGCGATCGCCACCTATCTGCAATCGTTGCCGGCGCGCCCGGCCGCACAGGCGCTGGTGTCGCGCGTGTCGTTCGACCGGAAGAAGGGCGCGCAGCTGTATGCGGATCGGTGTGCGGATTGCCATGGTGCCGATGGTCGCGGCGTGGCGGGCATCTATCCACCGCTGGACGGCAATACCTCGATCAACGAACCGACCGGCATCAACGCGATCCGCACCGTGCTGCTGGGCGGTTTTGCGCCGGTCACCGCGGGTAATCCGCGTCCGTACTCGATGCCGCCTTATGCGCAGGAATTGAACGACGAGGATGTGGCGGCGGTGGTCAGCTACATCCGCCAGTCGTGGTCGAACAAGGCGCCGGCGGTGCGGCCGTCGGACGTCAGCGTCTACCGGCATACGCCAATCGATTAGCGCGCGAATGCTGCGCCCGGCTTCACCGGTTGCGCAGCGTCTCCACCAACTGCCCAAGCGCGAGCCATGGCGCAATCTGCCAGTGCCCTCGCGCCTGGCCGGACGGCGAGGGCAGTACGAACAACTGTGTCGTGCCGATATGCCCGGTCTGCAGGCCGTAATCCACCGCGTGGCCCAGCGCAGCGCGTGCGGCATTCTTGCTGGTGAACGCGAGCACGTGCGGGGAATAAATCGCGATCTTGGCGTGCAGTGCAGATACGTCGAAGGCGTCAGGTGGCAGTTGGTTGTCATTGCCGCTGTGGCGCTTGGCCAGGTCGGTAAGGCCAATGCCGAAGTCTGGCAAGACGGGGAATTCGGAAGGCGCCAGTCGGCGCGGGGTGAGCCTTGCCTCGTGCAGTGCGCGCCAGAACAGATTGCCGGGGTGCGCGTAGTAGGCGTGTTCGGCGGCCGATCGTTTGCCCGCGGCGGTGCCGCAGAACACCAGGGCCAGGCCCGGTTGCAGCAGGTCGGGCAGGATCATGTCCGCATCGGCCACCATCACGCGTCCGCAAGCAGGAAATCGGTGAACTGGAAGCGGTCGTCGCGCAGCACCGATTCGCCGCGGTTCAAGGTCAGCGGTTGGCGAAACAGTGGCCCGGCGTAGCTCAGTGTGTGGAATTCGCCGCGTTCGCCGCAGGGGTCGACGCCGGCGGGGAGCGAATCGAGCAGCGCCGCATCGTAGTCGCGGCCGCAGAAACCTGCGTCCAGTTGCTGCGTGTCGACGCAGCACAACCTGGCGCGATGACCTTCGCTGATGAAGCGCCGCGACAACAGGGTGGTGTCCTCGCCCCACAAGGGAAACACCGCGCGCCAGTTTTCGCGGCCGAGTTGGCGCACCCGATAGTCGCGCACGTCTTGCAGGAACAGGTCGCCGAAAGCGCAATGGCGCAGTCCGGGCCAGCGGCGTTGTGCCTGCGCCAGCGCCTCCGCATGTGCCTTTTCATAGGCCTCGTTGCTGCCGGGCCAGTCCAGCGCCACTTCCACCAGCGGCAGGCCGAGCGCGGCGGTTTGTGCGGCGAGCACTTCCTGCCGCACGCCATGCATGGCCACCCGCTGGTAGGAGCGGTTGATGGTGGTGAGCAGGCCGACGACGTGCCAGCGTGGGTCGGCAAGCAATCGCTGCAGGGCGAGCAGGCAATCCTTCCCGCCGCTCCAGGCCAGCAGTATGGGGCGCGCATTCATTGCCTTACTTTAACTTGCTCCCGTATCGACGTGGCATGGACGTAGGCGCTGCCAAGGTGGCGGCCATGATCCCCCTCATCGATTTCTGGAACGCCCATCCGTGGGCACGACTGGGCGCCACCATCGTCGTCGCCTTGCTGCTCGGCGCCTTGTTGCACCGTCTGGTTTACCTGGTGTTGCGCCGGCTGACGCGTGGCCGCGAGGTGGCCACCGACATGTTGCACCGTGCCAGTGCGCCGATGGGCTGGCTGGTGCCGTTGATCACGTTGACGGTGGCCTTGCGCATGTCGCCAATGGTTCCCGGGTTGATACAGCACGTGCTGCTGGCGGCGTTGATCGGCACCGCCACCTGGCTGGGCGTGTCGTGCATCGGTGCGCTGGAGAGCTGGATGGTGCGCGAATATCCGCTCAACACCGCTGACAACCTGCGTGCACGGCGGGTACAAACCCAGGCTCGCGTGCTGGGCCGCGCCGGGGACGTCATCCTGGTGTTGATTGGCGCCGCACTGATCCTGATGACGATCCCCGGCGTTCGCCAGATCGGAACCAGCCTGCTGGCGTCGGCGGGCGTGGCGGGACTGGCGCTGGGTTTTGCCGCCAAGCCGGTATTGGGCAACCTGATCGCCGGCCTGCAGATCGCGCTGGCGCAGCCGATCCGGCTGGACGACGTGGTGATCATCGAAGGGGAGTGGGGCCGCATCGAGGAAATCACCGGCACCTATGTCGTCGTGAGCATCTGGGACGAGCGGCGGCTGGTGGTGCCGCTGAACTATTTCATCGAGAACCCGTTCCAGAACTGGACCCGCACCACCTCGCAGCTGATCGGCTCGGTGTTTCTGTGGCTGGATTACCGCATGCCACTGGAGCCATTGCGCGCGGAGTTGCAGCGGTTGTGCAAGCAGGCACCGCAGTGGGACGGCCGGGTGTGCGTGTTGCAGGTGACCGACGCCAATGAACAGGCGATGCAATTGCGCGTGCTGGTCAGCACCGTGGATTCGGGCACCGGCTGGGACCTGCGTTGTTTTGTGCGCGAGGGGCTGATCGCATTCGTGCAGGCCAACTATCCGCAGCACCTGCCGCTGCGCCGCACCGAGTTTCATCAGGCTGAAAGCGCCGCGTCACCGCCGGACCGCTCCCGTCCGCTGCTGGCGCAACCTGCCGACGGGCCGTCGCCGGGTTCGCCCTGAGAGCGCTATGGGCGCGCTTTCATCCGGCGCCGTGTACCTGATCGTCGTGTCGCATCGTCGGCGTAGGCCGACCGCGTCACAACAGCCCGTGCGATGGATCGACAGCCGCCGCGGCCACCCGCTATAAAGAACACTTGTCCTGGGGGTGTGTGGTGAGTGAAGAGATCCTGATCAACGTAACCCCGCGGGAAACACGAGTTGGTGTGGTCGAGAACGGCATGCTGCAGGAAGTGCATGTCGAACGCGCCTCCAAACGTGGCTACGTGGGCAATATCTACAAGGGTCGCGTGCAGCGGGTGATGCCGGGCATGCAGGCGGTGTTCGTGGAGATCGGGCTGGAGCGCGCGGCGTTCCTGCACGCGTCGGACATCGTGAAGCCGCCGGCGCCGGGTGGCGCCGATGGCACGGAATCGAACGGCAACGGCCACATTCCATCGATCAGCGAACTGGTGCACGAAGGCCAGGAAATCGTGGTGCAGGTGGTCAAGGACCCGATCAGCACCAAGGGCGCACGGTTGTCGGCGCACCTGTCGATTCCTTCCCGCTATCTGGTGTTGTTGCCGTATTCGCGCACCCTGGGCATTTCCGCGCGCATCGAGGACGAGGCCGAACGCCAGCGGCTCAAGGACGTGCTCACGCCGATGATCGGCGAGGACATTCCCGGCAGCCACCGGCTGGGTTATATCGTGCGCACCAACGCCGAGGGGCAGAGCGCCGAATCGCTGGCGTTCGACGTGGCCTACCTGGGCAAGGTCTGGCGTGTGGTGCAGGAGAACATCGCCAAGGCGAAGGCGGGCGAGCGCGTCTACGAGGAATTGTCGCTGCCGCTGCGCAGCCTGCGCGACATGCTCAACAGCGACATCGAAAAGGTGCGCGTCGATTCGCAAACCACGTTCGACAACGTGGTGAAGTTCGTGCACAAGTTCATGCCGAGCCTGGACGACCGCATCGAGCACTACGACGGCGAGCGACCGATCTTCGACCTGTACGGGGCCGAGGACGAAATGCAGCGCGCGCTCAAGAAGGAGGTGCCGCTGAAATCCGGCGGTTACCTGATCGTCGACCAGACCGAAGCGATGACCACCATCGATGTCAACACCGGCGCCTACCTCGGCACCCGCAATCTGGAAGAAACCGTCTACCGCACCAACCTGGAAGCGGCCCAGGCCGCATCGCGGCAACTGCGCCTGCGCAATCTGGGCGGCATCATCATCATCGATTTCATCGACATGGTGGATGAGGAACACAAGCGCCAGGTGCTGCGGATGCTCAACAAGGGCCTGGCGCGCGACCACGCCAAGACCACCGTGTACCCGATTTCCGCACTGGGCCTGGTGGAGATGACGCGCAAGCGCACCACGGAAAGCCTGGCCCGGCAACTGTGCGAGCCCTGCGCCACCTGCAACGGCCGGGGCGTGCTGAAAACCGCCGAAACCATCACCTACGAGATCTTCCGCGAGATCACCCGCGCGGTCCGCCAGTTCGATGCCGAGAAGCTGCTGGTGATGGCCAACCCGGCGGTGGTCAACCGCATCCTGGAAGAAGAGTCAGGCGCGGTGGCGGAACTGGAAGAGTTCATCTCCAAAAGCATACGATTTCAGGCTGAAGAGCATTATTCGCAGGAACAGTTTGATGTCGTTTTGCTGTAAATCCGTCGGGATCCGTTGCGCGTGAACATGGAGTGGCGACGCCGTTGGCAGCGGGCCGCTCGTGGCCTGGGCTGGACGGCAGGCAGTCTGCTGATCGCCCTCGCATTGATGGTGGCGTTGGCGCAGCTGTTGCTGCCGCTGGTGGCCCATCACCCGGACTGGGTGGCCGCAAAGCTTTCGCAACGCCTGCAACGCCCCGTCAGCATCGAGGCGATGGAGGGCCATCGCCCCCGTTCCGGCCCGTCGCTGGTGCTGCATGGCGTGACCATCGGCGTGCCGGTAGGCGAAAGCGGAAGCCCGTTGCACATTCCCTCGTCGAGTTTGAAGCTCGATTTCGGTGGCTGGCTTTGGCCGTCGCGGCATCTGTTCAACCTGCACGTGAGCGGGTTGCAACTCGATGTCCTGCACAGTCGTGATGGCCGCTGGCATCTCGATGGCATCGGTACGGATGCCACGGCGCAGCGGCAGCCGGTATCGCTGCGAGGCATGTCGCTCGATCTGTGGCTGAACGACGTGCGCGTCAATGTCACCGATGAAGCGCTCGACCGGCATTACACACTCACCTCCCGTCAGCTTCGGCTGAGCCGTCGCGGCGGAAACTTGCGGGTTGGTGGCGTGCTGCACCGGACCGGTGCGGCGGGATCACTGAGCGTGGTCGGGCGTTTCAGCGATGACGGCAGTGCGGGCAGGCTCTGGCTCGGCGCGGATCAGGTGGATCTCCAGGCGGCGCTGCAAGGCGTCGATATGGACGGCTATACGGCCAATCGTGGCCATGGTCGCTTGGGGGTTTGGGTTGATTGGCGCGACAAGCGCATCGTCGGCGCCACCGCGCGCCTCGATCTCAACGACGTGCAGATCACCGCGCCGAACCACGACAGCGCCAACGTGCCCGCCTTGCATGGCGTGGCCAGCCTGCGCCGGAACGATGACGGTTACGAACTGCGCTGGGCGGGCGACCAGGGCGGCGCGCTGGTGCTGGCGCTGCACCAGCCGGCAGATGGAAAGCGGTGGCTGGCCGTTGCCGCCCGCGATCTGCAACTGGCGCCATTGTTGCCGTGGCTGGCGCTGAAATCCGGGCTCCCGAACGGGGTGGCGCAGTGGCTGGGCGATGGACGCCCCCATGGTGAATTGAGCCGGCTGGCGATGAACTGGAGCGAGGCGGCCGGGTTGCGGTCGATCGAGCTGGCGTTCAAGGACGTGGGCATCGACGCGGCCGGTGCATTGCCGGGCGTCAGCGGGTTGCGCGGCACCCTGCGCGGTGATGGCGAGGCGCTTTCGCTGGAACTGCCCGTGCAGGCGACCACGCTGACGTTCCCGCATCTTTTCCGCCAGCCACTCGCGTTGTCGAAACTTGGCGGCACGCTGGCGTTCTGGCCTGACGGTGACGACTGGCATCTCGGCGCCGATGCACTCGACATCGAAGGCGACGGTTTTGCCGGGCAGGTGCGTGGCCAGGTGCTGTTGCCCGCGAAAGGCGGCAAGCCGTTTGTCGACCTGTATGCCGCGGTGGATCACGCGGATGTCACGGCGACGCGCCTGTTCCTTCCGCCATCGACATCGCCCCATGGGACCACCGCCTGGCTGGACACCGCACTGGCCGGCGGCACGCTCGACAGCGCGCAGGTCGTGCTGCACGGGAATCTGGCCGACTGGCCGTTTCGCCACAATGAAGGGCGGTTCGAGGCGCACGCGAACATCAGCGACCTGACGCTGGATTATGGCCACGACGAATGGCCGGTCGCCAAAGGCGTTGATGTGGTCGCCAGTTTCGTCAACAACGGCTTGCTGGCCGAAGCCAGCAGTGGCCAGTCGTTGGGCGTCAAGGTCGACAAGGCTGTCGCGGTGATACCCGACTACGGGCAAAGCCTGCTCGACCTCAACGTGAGCGGCCACGGCGCCGCCCGTGATCTGCTCACGTTCGCCCGGCAAAGCCCGGTGGCGCGTCGCGAGGCTGATGTACTGGCAAAAATGAAACTCGGCGGCAGCGCCACGTTCGATTTCCACCTGGTGTTGCCGCTGCATGACGTGCAGTCGGTGAGCCTTGACGGCAAGGCGCAGCTCAGTGCCGCCGATCTTGATGCGCCGGACTGGAACCTGGCGCTGGGCAAGCTTGCCGGCCCGCTGCGTTTCGACGCGCATGGCCTGCGGGTGGGGCCGTTGAGCGGCGCGTTCCATGGCCAGCCCTCGACGCTGCAACTGGCGGTGGGTGCCGCAACCGGTGACCCATCGACAGTGCTTTCGGCCAGCATGACAGGCCGCTACACGATGGCCGAACTGGTCAGCGATTACCCGACGCTGGATTGGCTGGGCAAGCTTGCCGACGGCCGCAGCGATTTCACGGTCGGTTTTTCCATTGCCGATTCGCGTGGCGCGGCACCCGCCGCGCAGTCCTTGCGCATCGATTCCAGCCTGGACGGCACCGCGCTCGATCTGCCGGCTCCGCTACGCAAACCCGCCAATGGCAGCCTGCCGCTGCACGTGGCGCTGACGCTGCCGGTCGATGGCAGCGATGTGCAGCTGTCATTGGGGCAGGTGATGCGCGGGCATTTGCGTCTGCCGCAGGATGTACCGAACACGGGCAACCCGGGTGCGCGGAAGCCGCTGGCCGGCGCCCTGGCCTTCGGCAGCGAGATGCCCACCGCCTTGCCCGCAAAAGACCTGCGCATCCTCGGTCACGCCGACACGCTGGATGTGACAGGCTGGGTCCAGCGCGCTGCGGCCGGCACGGGCGGCGATGGGCCGGGTCTGGAAAGCGTGGATGTAAGCACCGAACACGCCGAGTGGTTTGGCCAGCCGCTGGGTGCGATGCAGATCCGCGCCAATGTGCAGCCGGATGCGTTGAGCGTGGACGTGACGGGCGCGGCGATGGTCGGCAATTTCAGCATTCCGCGGCAGGAACTCGCCAAGCGCGGCATCACGGCGCGGTTGCAGCGCTTGTACTGGCCGAAGGAGACGAAGGAGTCGACTGAGCCGCACAAGCCGTCTGCCGCGCCCGCAGTGGCCGCGGCGCCACCGGCCGAGCCGACTCCCGCGTCCGCGGTGGAGGATCACCCGTCCGATACCGGCATCGCTCCCGCATCGGTACCGCCGCTGCATCTGTGGGTGAGTGATTTGCGCCTGGGTACGGCGCGCTTGGGCGAAGCGCGGCTGGAAAGCTGGCCGACGGCCGACGGCATGCACATCGATCAACTGCGTGCGCTGTCCAGTCGCGTGCAGATCACCGGCAGTGGCGACTGGAATGGCACGGCCAGCGACAGTCATACTCATATGCGCATCGAATTCGCCGCGGAAAACCTCGGCAGCATGCTGACCGCGCTGGGCTACACCGGTCTGTTCGAAGGCGGCAAGACGCATGACGAGCTGGATGCCAGCTGGCCCGGGTCGCCCTCGGCGCTGGCGCTGGCCAACATGCGCGGCACCTTGAAAGTGAACGTCAGCGACGGCCGCATTCCGGAGGTTCCACCCGGCATGGGCCGGTTGTTCGGTCTGGTGTCGATGGCCGAACTGCCGCGTCGGCTGACCCTGGATTTCGGCGACGTGTTCGGCAAGGGCCTCGCATTCGACGCGATCACCGGCGACTTCACCCTGGCCGACGGCAATGCCACCACCGACAACCTGGTGATTCAGGGGCCGGCGGCCCGGATCAGCATTTCCGGCCGCACCGGCCTGCGCAGCCGCGATTACGACCAGCAGGTGACCGTGGTACCGCATGTGGGCAACAGCTTGCCGATCGTGGGAGCCGTAGTGGCCGGACCCATCGGTGCGGCGGCGGGGATCGCCATGCAGGGCTTGCTCGGCAAGGGCCTCAACCGCGCCGCAGGCGCCCGATATCACGTCAGCGGCAGCTGGGACAAACCAGTGATGACGCTGATCGAGAAACACGATGTGCCCACGCCCGCGACAACCGCGCCGGTTCTGGCGCCGCCGTATCGCGACGCGGGGGAGCCGCCTGCGGCCGGTACGACCTTGCTGCCGGCGCCAGCCAGTTCTGCCGCGCATTGAGGCCCGCGACGGCAACGTTGGGGCGGCGATCCCCGCAGGTTCCCTTTAAACGGTGCGCTCCGACCCTCATCTGACAAGACTCCCCCGCATTGAATGGCTGAGATTTGATGGATTCCCTGATTGCCCAGGCCGAGCGCCGGTTGTTGACGCCCGGCGGCCTTGCCGCCACCGATCTCGATCGCGTTTTCTCGCAATTGATGGGGCCGTCGATCGACGCCGCCGACCTGTATTTCCAGCATTCGCGCAGCGAGTCGTGGCTGCTGGAGGAGGGCATCGTCAAGGACGGCAGTCATTCGATCGAGCAGGGCGTGGGCGTGCGTGCCATCTCGGGTGAAAAGACCGGCTTCGCCTATTCCGACGAGATCGTGATGCCGCAGCTGTTGCAGGCGTCCAAAGCGGCCCGCGCCATCGCGCATGACGGCAACGGCGCCGGCAAGCCGCTGGCGCTGAACGGCGCGCGTCAGCTGTATCCGGCCATCGATCCGGTCGACAGCCTGCCCAACCCCGACAAGATCGCGCTGCTGCGCGAGGTCGATGCGTATGCGCGTTCGCGCGACCCGCGCATCAAACAGGTGATCGTCAGCATTGCCGCCACCGTCGACACCATCCTGATCGCCGCCTCCGACGGCACCCTGGCGGCTGACGTGCGGCCGCTGGTGCGCATGAGCGTGCAGGTGATCGCGGAGCAGAACGGCCGGCGCGAGCAGGGTCATTCCGGCGGTGGCGGTCGCCACAGTTATCGCGAACTGATGGAGAACGGCCGCGCCCTGGGTTTCGCCGACGAGGCCGTGCGCCAGGCGCTGGTGAACCTGGAGGCGGTCGATGCCCCGGCCGGCAGCATGACGGTAGTGCTTGGTCCGGGCTGGCCCGGCGTGCTGCTGCACGAGGCGATCGGGCACGGGCTGGAAGGCGATTTCAACCGCAAGGGCAGCTCCGCCTTCGCCGGCCGCATCGGTGATCGCGTGGCTGCCGCTGGGGTCACCGTGGTCGATGACGGCACGCTTGCCAATCGCCGCGGTTCGCTCAGCATCGATGACGAAGGCACGCCGACCGAGTGCACCACGCTGATCGAGAACGGCATCCTCAAGGGCTACATGCAGGACAAGCTCAACGCCGGGCTGATGGGCGTCAAATCCACCGGTAACGGTCGCCGCGAATCGTTCACCGCGCTGCCGATGCCGCGCATGACCAACACCTACATGCTGGCCGGCCAGCACGACCCGCAGGAAATCATCCGCTCGGTGAAACGTGGCTTGTACGCACCCAATTTCGGTGGCGGGCAGGTGGACATCACCAACGGCAAGTTCGTGTTTTCCGCCAGCGAGGCCTACCTGATCGAGGACGGCCGCATCACCCGCCCGGTGAAGGGCGCCACCTTGATCGGCTCCGGCCCGGAAGTGCTCAACCGCGTTTCGATGATCGGCAACGACCTGAAGCTGGATGAAGGCGTGGGCGTGTGCGGCAAGGACGGCCAGAGCGTGCCCGTGGGCGTGGGCCAGCCAACCCTGAAGATCGACAACATGACGGTGGGTGGTACTGCTTCCTAACGCGCTTGCGCCAGATAGCGCTGGTGCAGTGCCATGACGGCGTCGTCCAGTGCTGCTTCACCGCCGCTGTTGTCGATCACGTCGTCGGCCACGGCCAGGCGTTCGGTGCGACTCGCCTGGCGATCCAGCATGCGCTGCGCCAGCGCCGCGTCGATGCCGTCGCGCTCGACCAGCCGCGCGATCTGCGTCGCTGGCGGCGCATCCACCAGCAGCACGCGATCCACCCAGCGGTAGGCGTCCATGTTCTCCGCCAGCAACGGGATCGCCAGCAGGCAATAGGGATCGTGCTGCGCCATCGCGCGATCGTGCAGCCACTCGCGCACGCGTGGATGGATGATCTGTTCCAGCTTGCGTCGGGCGCCGTCATCGGCAAACACGTGGCGGCGCATCGCGGGGCGGTCCAGCCGGCCGTCCTGGTCCAGCACGTCTTGGCCAAAGGCCTGCACCACCGCCCGCAGTCCGGGCGTGCCCGGTTCGATGACTTCGCGGGCCGCCACGTCGGCGTCGTGCACAGGCACACCCAGGGCCTGGAACCGGCGCGTCACCGCGCTCTTGCCGGAGGCAATGCCGCCGGTCACGGCGACGACGAAAGGCCGCGTGTTCATCGCAGGCCGGTGAACTGCATGTAGCCCTGCAGCAGGCCATCACCGGCTACCAGCCAGACCCAGCCGGCCGCCGCGATGAACGGCCCGAACGGCATCGGCAACTCCCGTTGGTGCCGGCGCAGGGCAATCAGCGTGCCGCCGATCAGCGCACCGATCAGCGACGACAACAGGATGATCGGCAGCAACGACACCGGCCCCATCCACGCGCCCAGCGCGGCCAGCAATTTGAAATCGCCGTAACCCATGCCTTCCTTGCCGGTGAGCAGCTTGAACAGCCGGTACACGCTCCACAAGCTCAGGTAGCCGGCGGCGGCGCCGATGATCGCCGACGGTGCCGCCACGAACATCGGCAGCAACGACAGCAGCAGGCCCAGCCACAGCAGCGGGAAGGTCAGCTGATCGGGCAGCAGTTGGGTGCGGAAGTCGATGCCGGCCAGCGCAATCAGCGTCCAGGTAAACACCAACCCCGCCAGCGCCACCCCGGTCGGCCCGAACTTCCACACGATGACGGCGCTCAGGATGCCACTGAGCAGTTCCACCAGCGGGTACTGGATCGAGATGGCCGCCTTGCAATAACGGCAGCGCCCGCGCAGCAGCAGCCAGCTGAACAGCGGGATGTTGTCGCCAGCCGCCAGGCGATGTTTGCAGTGCGGGCAATGCGATGGTTCGCGCACGATGCCGGGCGGCAGTGGCGTGGCGTCGGCCTCCAGTTCCAGCACGTCGCGGGCTTCCTGCCGCCACCCCGCCGCCATCCGTTCGGGCAGGCGCAGGATCACCACGTTGAGGAAACTGCCGACCAGCAGGCCCAGCACGACGGCGATGGTGATCCAAAGGGCAAAAGGAAGATCGGGCATGCGTCAGCCTTGTATGTGAGGCGTGCGAAGAGAGCAGCCTAGGTTACGGTGCTTCGTGTAGGAGCGCACCCTGTGCGCGAAGAGCTTTCGCGCACAGGGTGCGCTCCTACAACGGAAACGGCGGGCATTGCCCGCCGTTTCCGCATCATGTTCTTCGCAAGCTCAGAACGTGCCGGCGAGCTTGAAGATCGGCAGGTACAACGCGACCACCATGCCGCCGACCAAGGTGCCGAGCACCACCATGATGATGGGCTCGAGCAGGGTCGACAGCGTGTCGACCGCGTTGCTGACTTCCTCCTCGTAGAACTCCGCCACCTTGAACAACATGTTGTCCAGGGCGCCGGATTCCTCGCCGATGGCAGTCATCTGCACCACCATGTTGGGGAACAGGCCGGTCTGCTTCATCGCCAGTTGCAGTTGGTGGCCGACCGCGATGTCCTCGCGCATCTGGTGCACCGCGTCGCCATAAACCACGCTGCCGGTGGCGCCTGCCACCGCATCCAGCGCCTCGACCAGCGGCACACCGGCGCGGAACGTGACGCCCAGCGTGCGGGCGAAACGGGCGATGGCCGAGTTGCGCACGATGTTGCCCATCACCGGCATCTTGAGCGCCATGCGGTCCAGGAAATGGGCAAACTTCACCGAGCGTTTCTTGGCGACAATGAGCGCCGCGATGCTGCCGCCGATGATGCCGATCACCACCCACCAATAGCTCTGCATGAACTCCGAAGCGCTCACCAGCAACTGCGTCGGCGCCGGCAGCTGCGCGCCGGCGTCCTGGAAGGTCTTGGCGAACACCGGCACCACGAACAGCAGCATGATCAGGCAGACCATGAACACCACGGCCAGCACCATCATCGGGTAGAACAGCGCTTTCTTGATCTTCTTCTTGATCGCTTCCATGCGCTCTTTGTAGGTGGCCACGGTGTCCAGTACCGTGTCCAGCACACCGGAGGCTTCACCCGCGCGCACCAGGTTGCAGTACAGCTCGTCGAATTGCACCGGATAGCGGTGCAGCGCTTCGTGCAGGGCCGAGCCACCTTCGATGTTCTGCTTCACATCCAGCAGGATGTTCTTGAAGCGGACGTTTTTCTGGCCGTCGGCAATGATGTCGAACGACTGCACGATGGGTACGCCGGACGCCATCATGGTGGCGATCTGGCGGCTGAAAACCGCGACGTCGAGCGGCTTGACTGGCTTGCCGGACGAACCGAACAGCGGCTTGGCGCGTTCGCGCACGGTCTGCGGATTCATCCCCTGGCGGCGCAGTTCGGCTTTTACCAGCGAGGCGTTCTTCGCCGGCATGTCGCCTTTCATTCGTTTGCCGCGCTTGTCCAGCGCCACCCACTCGTAGGTGGTCAGCCTGCTGACTTCGGCGCGTTGGGCGCCGAGCGTGCGCGTCTTGCTTGCGGTAGCCGTGGCCATGCGCATTTTCCCCCAATGATCCAATCCAGACTTGCCGCAGGCGGCAGGCAAGGTCAGTACAGCTTATGCCAATTTCCAGCCCCCAAACCGTGGCGCGCAACGCAACTCCAGCCAACGGTTTTTCCAACAAATGTCTTGCTCAGTCCTTGGTGACGCGGTCGATCTCGGTCAGGCTGGTCAACCCGTTTTTCACCTTGAGCAGTGCCGACGCACGCAAATCATTGATGCCTTGCGCCTTCGCCACCTCGGAAATCTGCAGGGCGTTGCCGCCTTGCAGGATGATCTTCTGGATTTCCTCCAGCATCGGCATCACCTGGTAAATGCCCACGCGGCCCTTGTAGCCATCATTGCACCCCGAGCAGCCGACCGCTTCGTATACGGTCATGCCCGCGTCGATGTCGGCCTGGGTGAAGCCCGCCGCCAGCAGCACGTTCGGCGGCAGGCTTTGCGGCTTCTTGCAGTCGTGAAGGCGCCGGGCCAGGCGCTGGGCGATGATCAGGGTGACCGACGAGGTGATGTTGTACGGCGCGATGCCCATGTTCATCAATCGGGCGATGGTCTGTGCCGCGTCGTTGGTGTGCAGCGTGGACAGCACCATGTGGCCGGTCTGCGCCGCCTTGATCGCGATTTCCGCGGTTTCCAGGTCGCGGATTTCGCCGACCATGATCACGTCCGGATCCTGGCGCAGGAACGATCGCAGCGCGCTGGCGAAAGTCATGCCGCGCTTGGCGTTCTGCTGCACCTGGTTGATGCCTTCGACGCGGATTTCCACCGGGTCTTCCACCGTCGAGATGTTGCGCTCGGCGGTATTGAGCATGTTCAGGCCGGTATACAGCGACACGGTCTTGCCCGAGCCGGTGGGGCCGGTGACCAGCACCATGCCGTAGGGTTTGTGGATGGCGTCGACGTAGAGCTTCTGCTGATCCGGTTCGTAGCCCAGTTTTTCGATACCGACCTTGGCCGACGAGCCATCGAGGATACGCAGCACGATCTTTTCGCCGAACAGGGTCGGCAGCGTGCTGACGCGGAAGTCGACTGCGCGGGTCTTGGACAGGTTGAGCTTGATGCGGCCATCCTGCGGCACGCGCTTCTCAGCGATGTCCAGTTGCGACATCACCTTCAGGCGGGAGGAGATGCGGTTGGCCAGTTTCATCGGCGGGCTGGCCACGGCGCGCAACATGCCATCCATGCGCAGGCGTACCCGGTACTGCGTTTCGAACGGCTCGAAATGGATGTCCGACGCGCCGCGGCGGATCGCGTCGAGCAGGATCTTGTTGACGAATTTCACCACCGGCGCGTCGTCGTTGGCGTTCGCGTCGACGCCGGTGCCGGCGGCCTCGCTCTCGTCATCGCCGATCTCCAGCTCCAGCCCGTCCAGCTCGCTGCCGCCGATATCCGGCATGGTGTCGCGCATGCTGTTGAGCAAGGTCTCGATCGTGCGCTGCAGCGTGGCACGCTCGACCAGGATCGGTTCGACATTGCAGTTGGAGTTGAACTTGATCTCGTCCAGCGCGCGCGACTGCATGGGATCGGCAATGCCGACGAACAGGCGCTTGCCACGGCGAAACAGGGGCAGGGCCTGATGCTTGCTGATCAGCGCTTCACTGATCAGGTCCATCGGCATGGTGGTCGGATTGAGCGCCGAGACATCCATCATCGGCATGCCGAATTCGGCTGACGCGATCTGCGTCATGCGCGCGCTGTCGACCAGGCCATGGTCCAGCAGCCAGACCGCCAGCGTGGTTTTATGCGCGGCGCTGTCGGACATCGCCTTGCGCACATCCGTCTCCGGCAGTACGCCTTCGGATACCAGCCGGCGCGCCATGCCGGATAAACCCGCGAGCGTTGCTTGCACTTCAGAAGACATAACCGTATTTCTACCCCATCCCCGTATGTTGTTGAATCTACCGCAGTCTGCGCGGAAGGTCATCCATTGTTTGCAAGGTCATTTGTGACCGCCGGCGAGGTTCGGAGAGGCCGTGCCCACTTTTCGTGGAGCCTCGTGCGCGCCGCTGTGCCGGAGCCCGTTTTCCGCGGCCGGCAGGCCCCTACCCACCGGCAAAGGCGGGTATGGCGCGGCAGTAGCCGAAATCCGAGCCGATGGTGAGCTTCGATCTGCCCTGGGCGGTGGCGGCGATTGGTTACCCGGGGGATCGCCCAGCCGCCGTTCGGCCGGGCGACAGAGTCAGGCGGCGACGTCGTCGGTCAGCTTCACGCGTCCGCGCAGCGAATTGGCCATCGCCTCGGTGATCTCCACGTCGACGAACTGGCCGATCAGGCGCGGGTGGCCGGCGAAGTTCACGAAGCGCATGTTCTCGGTGCGGCCGGTCAGCTCGGAGGCGTCGCGCGTGCTGGGTTTTTCCACCAGCACGCGCTGCACGCTGCCGATCATCGCCTGGCTGATCCGTTTCGCATTGGCGTTGATCGCGGCCTGGAGCCGGCTCAGCCGGGCGTGCTTTTCTTCGGCCGGCGTGTCGTCGGCCAGCCCCGCCGCCGGTGTGCCCGGGCGCGAGGAGAAGATGAAGGAGAAGCTCTGGTCGAAGCCGATGTCCTCGATCAGTTTCATGGTCTTCTCGAAATCCGCCTCGGTCTCGCCGGGGAAGCCCACGATGAAGTCGGATGACACGCAGATATCCGGCCGCACCGCGCGCAGCTTGCGGATCTTCTGCTTGAATTCCAGCGCCGTGTAGCCGCGCTTCATGGCGCTGAGAATGCGGTCGGAGCCGGCCTGCACCGGCAGGTGCAGGTAGTTGGCCAACTGCGGCACGTTGGCGTAGGCCTCGATCAACGAGTCGGAAAACTCCAGCGGATGCGAGGTGGTGAAGCGGATGCGGCCGATGCCGTCGATCTGGGCGATGGCGTGGATCAGCACGGCCAGGTCGGCGGTGCCGCCGTCGAAGGTGGGTCCGCGGTAGGCGTTGACGTTCTGGCCCAGCAGGTTGACCTCGCGCACGCCCTGGGCGGCCAGCTTGGCGACTTCGACGATCACGTCGTCGAACGGACGGCTCAGTTCCTCGCCGCGGGTGTACGGCACCACGCAGTAGCTGCAGTACTTCGAGCAACCTTCCATGATCGACACGAACGCGGTGGGGCCTTCGGCGCGCGGCTCGGGCAGGCAGTCGAACTTCTCGATTTCCGGAAAGCTGATGTCGACCTGCGGCAAGCCGCTGGCGCGCTGCTGCTCGATCAGCTGGGGCAGGCGATGCAGGGTCTGCGGGCCAAACACCAGGTCCACGTACGGCGCGCGCTTGACGATCGCCGCGCCTTCCTGCGAGGCCACGCAACCGCCGACGCCGATCAGCACCGGCTTGCCGTCCTTCTTGTGCTGCTTCCAGCGGCCGAGCTGGCTGAAGACTTTTTCCTGCGCCTTCTCACGGATCGAGCAGGTGTTGATCAGGATCACGTCCGCCTCGGACTCGTCCAGCGTCAGCTCCATGCCGTGCGACTCCCGCAGCACGTCGGCCATCTTGGCCGAGTCGTACTCGTTCATCTGGCAGCCGTGGGTCTTGATGAAGAGTTTGCCGCTCATGGCGTGGGTACCGTGGTTGGTGAGGCGTAATGCACTGAACCGCGCATTTTACCCCTGCACGACTGGCCCCGCCAATCGATGCTTCGCGGATCAACCACTTGCGTCAACTGGCCGCGGGCCGCTGCGGTTCCGCAAAAGTGAGACATTGCACTTGGCGTCGACGTTGCGTTGGCGCCACACTCTGCGCATGTTCGATACCGCACGCCACGGGGGAAGCGTCGGTCGGTTCGCCGGGGGCTTCTCCTTGATCACGTTGCCGCGCCGGCTCGCGCTGGCCGGCGCATTGCTGTGCGGCGCCTTCTGGCTGCCGGGTGCTTCAGCGGGTGCGTTGTACCGCTGCACGGGCAGCGGTGGGGAAGCGGTGTTCAGCAGCAGCACGGTGGGCTACCACGGCTGCAAGCGGATCAGCACGTTCGGTGCCTCGCCGTCGCGCAAGGTGCCGGTGCCGCGGGCATCGCTGGCGCGGGCGAACGGCGACGTGACGACCTCGGCGCGCAGCCTGGCAGCGGATGGCATCGAGCCGGTGTCGCTGGCCAACGTGCAAGGGAGCGTGCAGACCAGTGCCACGGCGGTGGGCGCGGCCTCGGTACGGCGCGCTTCGTTGGCCCAGGTGGAGGCGAGCGCAAGCACCACCGGCAAGGGCGCGCACCCGGCACCCGTCGCCGTCGCCGCCAAGCCAGGGCAATGGAGTTATCGCGAATCGCATGATGCCGAAGCGGCGCCAGCCACGGCGATCGCCCCGTCGACCAGGGTGTTGCGCGGAGCGGTTTACCGTGTCGTGGGCCACGACGGCACCGTTGAATACACCAACCTGCCGCCGCGCGGCCGCAAGGCGGCGACCCTGCTTTTCAGCTACATCGCCACCTGTGCTGCCTGCGATCTGCATTCCACCATTCGCTGGGGGCGGGTGGCGCTCAACCTCACCGCCTACAACGACACCATCCGTGCCGCCAGTCTTGAATATGGCGTCGACGAGGCGTTTCTGCGCGCGATCATCCATGCCGAAAGCGCGTTCAATCCGCGCGCGCTTTCGATAAAGGGCGCGCAGGGGCTGATGCAACTGATGCCGGGCACGGCCAGCGACATGGGTGTGCTGGATGCCTTCGATGCCGACCAGAACATCCGCGGCGGCGCGCGTTACCTGGGTTTGCTGCTGCAGAATTTCCACGGCAACGAACGCTTGGCGGCGGCTGCCTACAACGCGGGCCGGGGCGCCGTGCAACGCTACAACGGCGTGCCGCCGTACGCGGAAACCAAGGTGTATGTAGAACGTGTCGGTACGCTGCGGCAGCGTTATGGCGCAGCGATCCATCCGCCGCTGGCGGCCAGCGGGCCGGGCTGACCGGGCCGGGTGAACTGGGCCAGGCGGGATTCCGCTCAGTCGTCCGAGGTGGTGCTGGTGGCCATGGGCGGACGTTTGGCGACCGTCAGTTCCGAATGGAAGGGAGCGCCGTTGCGCAGGCCGGAAACCGTGACCTTGCTGCCCGGTTCCAACGCTGCCTCATGTCGTCGCAGATCGGCTGGATCGAGAATGTCGTCCTTGCCTATTTTCAGCAGGATGTCGTGCGGCTGCAGGCCGGCGAGGGCTGCCGGGCTACCCGGATAGACGTCCGTTACCTGGGCGCCGCGCGCCGCCGCCGGCAGGCCGCTGTTGGCGGCCACCGGCACGAAGGCGTAATCGGCGCCCAGCCAACCGCGCACCACGTGCCCGGTGGCAATGATCTGGTCGAGGACCTTCATGGCCGTGTTGACCGGGATGGCAAAACCGATGCCCTCGGCCCCGGCCGCCTTGCCGATCAACAGCGTATTGATGCCGACCAGCAGGCCGCGGGCGTTGATCAGCGCGCCACCCGAATTGCCGAGGTTGATGGCCGCGTCGGTCTGGATGAAATCCTCGGCGCTGGAGCTGTTCAACTGGCGCCCGATCGCGCTGACGATGCCCATCGTCACGGTCTGGTTGAGGCCCAGCGGGTTGCCGATCGCCAGCACTACGTCGCCGGCGCGCAGTGGTTGCTGATCGGCGATGTGGATGGAGGGCAGGTTGCTGGCGTCGATCTTCAATACCGCCAGGTCGGTTTCCTCGTCGGCGCCCACCAGCGTCGCCTTGGCGATGCGGCCGTCGTAGAGCAGCACCTGGATATCGGCGGCGTGCGCGATGACGTGGTTGTTGGTCAGTACGTAATCCTGGCCCTGCGCGTTGACGATCACGCCCGACCCAAGAGTCTGTTCCCGCCTCTGGTATGTGGTCGGCTGCCCGCCGAGCAGTTGCTGCAGCAGCGGATCGTTGTACATCCGGAAGGCCTGGCCGGTGACGATCTTGTTGGCGTAGATATTCACCACCGAAGGTTCGGCGGCGGCCACCGCGTCGGCATACGACAACGGGCTGCCGGCCGGCGCACTGGTCGGCTCGGTACGTGCTGGCGGCGTGGTCGTTACCCCGAATCGACTGCGCAGGCGATCACCGCTGCCGGGCCACAACAGGGTGATCACGAAGGCGATCGCCAGCCCGAGAATCACGAATCGGGCAATGAAGGCGAGCGTGCCGGCGGCATGTTTCATATCGAGGGGGATACTCGGCAAGTCGGGAGCTGGGGCCGCGGCGCGTCGCCATCGCCGGGTAGGTGTTTTATTGTACGGGGCCGGCCCTGACGCTACACTAACGCGATTTTTGCGGGCACTGGTTCTGCCAGTTTCGGCGAAGCAGCTTGAGGCTTCGACGATCGGCATGCCCAAACCCATCACGATGATATTGCAAGTACCGGAGAGCCTGATGGCGAACGAAGTCGTCGATCACGGCCGCCGCCGTTTCCTTACAGCAACCACTGCGGTGGTTGGTGGGGTGGGAATCGTTGCGGCGGCTGTGCCCTTCATCAAGTCGTGGGAACCCAGCGCGCGAGCCCGGGCCGCCGGTGCTCCGGTAACGCAGTCTCTGGCCAAGATCGAGAGCGGCCAGATGCTGACCGTGTCGTGGCGCAGCCTGCCGGTGTTCGTGTTGAATCGCAGCAAGGCGCAACTGGCCACGTTGCCGATGGTCGACTCGCGGCTGGTGGACCCCAAGTCCGACGGCGCCTCGGCCGACCAGCAGCCGAAGTACGCACAGAACGAAGCGCGCTCGATCAAGCCGGAATGGCTGGTGGTGATCGGCATCTGCACGCATCTGGGCTGCGTCCCCGATTTCGTGCCGGAGATCAAGCCCGAGCCGTTCGATCCGGAATGGAAAGGCGGTTTCTACTGCCCCTGCCACAAGTCGCGCTACGACCTGGCCGGCCGTGTGTTCCAGGGCGTACCGGCGCCGAAGAATCTGCCGGTGCCGCCGTATCACTTTGTTGACGACAACACCATCCAGATTGGCGTGGATCCGAAGGAGGCTGTCTGATGGCCAACGTATTCACGAGCATCGGTGACTGGGTCAACGAACGCGCACCCGGCATGGCGCCGATGTACCGCGCGCACATGACCGAGTACTACGCGCCGAAGAACTTCAACCTCTGGTACTACTTCGGTTCGCTGGCGCTGCTGGTGCTGATCAACCAGATCGTCACCGGCATCTTCCTCACCATGAACTACAACCCGAGTGCGGCGGGAGCCTTCAACTCGGTCGAGTACATCATGCGTGACGTGGAGTGGGGTTGGCTGATCCGCTACATGCACTCCACCGGCGCCTCGCTGTTCTTCGTGGTGGTGTTCCTGCACATGTTCCGCGGCATCATGTACGGCTCGTACAAGAAGCCACGCGAGCTGGTGTGGCTGCTCGGCATGCTGATCTTCCTGGTGCTGATGGCGGAAGCCTTCATGGGCTACGTGTTGCCGTGGGGCAACATGTCGTTCTGGGGCGCCAAGGTGATCATCTCGCTGTTTGGCACCATCCCCTACATCGGCGACACGCTGGTGGAGTGGATCATGGGCGACTTCCTGCCCGCCGACGCCACCTTGAACCGCTTCTTCGCACTGCACGTGATCGCGTTGCCGATCGTGCTGCTGCTGCTGGTGGTGTTGCACATCGCCGCGCTGCACGAAGTGGGCTCCAACAACCCCGACGGCGTGGAAATCAAGAAGGGTCCCAAGGGCAACCGCTGGGATGCGCTTAAGCCGGCCGACGGCATTCCGTTCCATCCGTACTACACGGTGAAGGACCTGGTCGGCGTGGGCTTCTTCCTGATGATCGCCGCGTTCATCATCTTCTTCGCGCCGACGTTTGGCGGCTGGTTCCTGGAGCATGACAACTTCATCCCGGCGAACAACCTGGCGACTCCGTCGCACATCAAGCCGGTGTGGTATTTCACCCCGTTCTACGCGATCGTGCGCATGATCCCGTCCTTCCTCGGCTCGGCCGTGTGGGGCGTGCTGGCGATGTTCGGCGCCATCGCGGTGCTGTTCGCGCTGCCCTGGTTCGATCGGGGCAAGGTGAAGTCGATCCGTTACCGCGGCACCGGTTTCAAGGTGGGCCTGGGCTTGTTCGTGCTGTCGTTCTTCGCGCTGGGCGCGGTCGGTGCGGGCATTACCGCCGAGGTGATCCCGGTCTGGTTCGGCGATGTCGACGTGACGTTCTGGGAGAACCTGTTCGGCCGCGTGATGACGCTCGTCTACTTCGGCTTCTTCGCCTTCCTTTGGGCTTACACATATTTCGGCTGGGAAAAGACCAAGCCGGTTCCGGAACGGGTGACCACGCATGACTAAGCGGCAGCTGCTAATGAAGCGATACATCTTCCCGGTGGCGTTGGCGCTGAGTCTGCTCGTCGGCAGCATGTCGGTGCAGGCGTCCGAAGAGGGCGGTTTGCCGGCGGCTGGCACCAACGTGCACGACCAGGCGTCGCTGCAGCGCGGAGCCAAGCTGTACTTCAACTATTGCGTGGGTTGCCACTCGTTGAAGTACATGCGTTACGAGCGGATTGCGGCCGATCTGGGCCTGTCCGAACAGGAAGTGATGCAGAACCTCAACTTCACCGGTGCCAAGTTCGGTGAACCGGTGATCTCGCACATGCCCGAGGCCTCGGCCGCAGCGTGGTTCGGCAAGGCACCGCCGGATCTGTCGCTGGAAGTGCGCGCCAAGGGCGCTGATTGGGTCAACGCCTACCTCAACTCGTTCTACCTGGATCCGAGCCGTCCGGTGGGCTGGAACAACACCGTGTTCCCGAACGCCTCGATGCCGTTCCCGATGTGGGAGCTGCAGGGTCTGCAGACGGCGGAAATGAAGCCGGCCAAGCCCGGTGAAGATGCGCAGGTGGAGAAGCTGGTGCTGTCGCACCCGGGCAAACTGACCCCGGCGCAGTTCCAGCAGGCTACCCGCGATCTGACCAGCTTCCTGGAATACGCGTCCGAACCGGCCGCGCTTGAACGCCATGCCTATGGTGTCTGGGTGCTGCTGTTCCTGGCCTTCTTTACCTTGCTGGCATACATGCTGAAGAAGGAATACTGGAAAGACGTCCACTGAAACGGGTGAGATAACCCTGCGAATGCGGCGGCCGACCAGCCGCCGCCTTCGTGTCGACGAAGGGGATTGGTGCATGGTTCAAAGCGCGCGCTCACGTAACGTACTCACCTTGTATACCCTGGCCGATGACATCCAGTGTCACCGGGCACGACTGGTTCTGGCAGCCAAGGGCGTCAGCTACGAACGCGTGATCGTGGACCGCGACAAGGCGTCGGCGGAGCTGGTGGAGCTCAACCCTTACGGCACGACGCCGACGCTCGTTGATCGCGACCTGGTCCTCTATGACACCAGCGTGGTGTGCGAATACCTGGACGAACGTTATCCACATCCGCCTCTGATGCCGATCGATCCGCTTTCGCGCGCCAGGCTTCGTGTTGCGGCGGTGCGTATCGAAAAAGACTGGCTGACGGAAGTGGATGTGATCCGTGCTGGTGGTCGGCCCGCGGACGCCGCGCGCAAGCGGCTGCGGCAGAACCTGCTTTCCACGGTGCCGCTGTTCAAGGCGTCGCGCTTCTTCCTCAACCCCGAGATGAGCCTGGTGGACTGCCTGGTGGCCCCGGTGATCTGGCGGTTGCCGTCGCTGGACGTTGATCTTGGCAAGGAAGGGCGACCGATCGTCGATTACGGTGAGCGGCTGTTCCACAGCCAGGGCTTCGAGCGCAGTCTTACCGAGGACGAAAAAAACATGCGGTTGGAAACGGTGCGCTGAAGCCGGCTGCGGCCGTCTTGACATCATTTTTCCGCCCGCTGTCGCAGGGTGTCCAACGCTGACGGCACGGGCGACGGCTGACAAGCTGTCGACGCACGATCCATTTGTTGATGTTCAGCTGTCCGCCGCCAACATTCTGGTACGCCCGCAAACATCGACTTTCATTTGGCCCCTGGCCTTGAGGCATCACCCCCACAGATGAGCACCGACGAGTCCCCCTCGATGAGTTCCAATCGCCCGTATTTGCTGCGGGCGATCTACGACTGGATCAGCGACAACAACCTCACCCCGTACGTGCTGGTGGACGCCGGCGTGGAAGGGGTCAGGGTGCCGCCCCAGGTCATCAAGAACGGCCAGGTCGTGCTCAATCTCGCCATGCGCGCCGTCGCCAACCTTGACCTGGGCAACGACTGGATCAGCTTCCAGGCGCGCTTCTCTGGCGTCAGCCAGTCGATCCACATACCGGTTCGTGCGGTGCTGGCGCTGTATGCCCAGGAAAACGGGCAAGGCATGATGTTCCCGGCCGAGGAGGAGGGCGACATGCCTCCGCCGACCACGCCGCCCGACGACGACAAGACGTCCGCCGGCCCCGCCGCACCCGCCGAAGCGGCGCCAAAGCGCGGCGCGCATCTGCGCGTCGTCAAATAACCAACAGGTACCGCGCGTAAACGCGGGAATCAGTGCAGGCGTTGGTCGGCGCGACGGGGACGCAGCGGGATCACGTTGTCGGATGTCTGGTGGCTTGCGCTTGTCGCGCCGGTAATGGCAACCGGAGACACCGGCAGGTCTGGCGTAGGCAAGCTCAGTGCGCTGATCGCTGTGCCCAGCATCCACATGTGCGCGGATTTGCGATCATCGCCTTCAAGACTGACCTCGAACCCGTAGCAGCGCTCGATCCTGCCCCGGCCGGGACTGCCGCGATGCAGTCGCAAGGCACGCAGCCCGACGGTTTCATCGAGCAGTTGCAGCCCATGTTGCAGGCACAAGCGACGCGCTTCGCGTACGGCATGTTCCCGCGCCGCGCTGATTTTCAGCCACAGGCCGACAACGGCACCAAGCGACAGCAGCAACAGCAGGTCTGAAAGATTGCTCATGCCGTCAGTGTGTGGGCCGTCGCTACCGTGTGCAAGCGATCGCCGGCATATCGTTCGGCCTGCGGTGCGGTCGGCGACGGACGATTCACCGGTTCGGGGAGTTGGCGCGCCGAGAGGTTGTGATTTTTCAATCTCGAAGCACGGTCGCGATGGGCGGGGGCGTGTCGATCACGCCGGTGATTCATTCGCGTGAGCGCTTCCGGGCATGTACCGGAAGCGCGACAGAGGTACACCACAGGAAGTGGTTTACCCCACAAACGCTGAGCCGTCAGCTCAATTGCAGGCGCAGGGAGAAATCCACCGCGTGGACATGCTTGGTCAGCGCACCCACGGAAATGAAATCCACGCCGGTGCGCGCGATGGCGCCGATCGTCTGCAGGTCGACGTTGCCCGAAGCTTCCAGTGGCACACGGCCGGCCGTGATCCGCACCGCTTCGGCCATTTGTGGCAGGTCGAAGTTGTCCAGCATGATGCGGTCCACATCCGTCTCCAGCGCCAGTGCCAGCTCGGCCAGCGTCTCCACCTCGACTTCAAGTGGCAGATCAGGGTGTTTTTGCCTCGCCGATTGCACCGCCGCTGCGAGGCTGCCCGCGGCGATGATGTGGTTTTCCTTGATCAGGATGGCGTCGTACAAGCCCATCCGCTGGTTGTGGCCGCCGCCGCAACGCACCGCGTATTTTTGCGCCAATCGCAGCCCCGGTACGGTTTTGCGGGTGTCGAGGATGCGCGCGGCGGTGCCGGCGATGGCCCCGACATGGGACGAGGTGACGGTGGCGGTGCCGGACAGCAATTGCAGGAAGTTCAGCGCCGAACGCTCCGCCGTCACCAATGCCCGGGCTTGACCGGAAAGGCGGCAGATCACGGCACCAGCCGTAGCCCGTTGCCCGTCCTGCAGCCGCCATTCGATATGGACTGAGGGATCCAGCCGCTGGAAGCAGGCCTCGAACCATGCGCTTCCGGCCAATACCGCGTCGTCACGGCAGGTGAGCTCGGCGCGCCCGTGGGCATCGGCGCCGAGCAGGTCCGCCGTTGCATCGCCTGCGCCGATGTCCTCGGCGAAAGCGCGTTCGATGTCGTTGCTGATCTGGTCGGGGGAAGGGGGCGAAAAAGGCGTGCCGGAATTCATTCTTCTTCTGTGACAGGGGACGGATGGCTGAGGCGGTCCACGATGGCGCTCATGGCTCGCTCGAACAACGCGTTGGCGGCCAGTACGCGCGCCTTGCCCTGCTTCAGCAGGGTGGCCAGCTCACGTGGCGCGTAATCCGCCACCTTCAGCCCGCGCCGATTCACGAACAGGTAGCGCCCGGTCATCGGGCTGATCCATGACAGCTTGGCCCGCGTGCAGGAGTCATCGGCGAGCGAGAGCTCCAGCCAGGTGCCCGACTGAAGCGCTTCCACCTGACGATACTCGGGGCTGTCCGTAGTGATGTCCGGAGACGCGAAACCGAGATTGTCGTCGTCGAAATCCGGTGCGGCCTGAACCAGCGGCTGGATGCTGTCGGGGATAGGCAGTGTGGATTCGTCCTCCGCCGGCGGTGCGGCGGAAGGGTTTATCTCGCCCAGTTGCTGGCGGTAGTAGGTATGCAACTGACCCAGCAGTCGCTCGATATCCGGCTCCTGGAAAGCGACATTGGCCAAGCCGTGACGTAGCGCCCGCTCGATGCCGGGCAACATCTGCCTAAGCGCCTGCCGGGCTTCAGGGGTTTGGGCGGGACGGCTGCTGGCGATGAATTCATTGACGAAATGCAGCGCCACCTTGAACTCGGTCGAATCATCGCCGTGACGCAACAGCAGCAGCACCATGTGATTGGCCCATGCGCGGGCCAGTACGCCATGGATCAACGGTGGCAATTCGTTGGTGCCGATCCGCTCGACGATTTCCCGGGCGGCGCGACGACGTGCGTATTCCAGCTTTTCGCGGCCGCGGGTGGATTCGGCCACGCGCAGCTCGGCCAGATCCGCGCGTTTCATGCTCAGTTCCTGGAACTGCTGCAGGTCCGCCAGGAGCCGGTCGAAAATGCCCATGTCATCATCGAATTCGTGCAGCAGCTGTTCGACGATGGACTTGACCTTCTCGTGCAGGCGCCGGTCGCGGTCGGATTCGTCGGACCAGCCCTTCGCCTGTTCCGCCAGGCCGTCGAGCAGGCGCCGTGCCGGATGCTGGCGATGCGCGAAAAGCTTGCGATCGATGATGGCCGCTTTCAGATAGGGAATCTGCAGTCGAGCCAGCAGCACCTGCATCTCCGGTGGCAGGTTGCGGTCTTCCAAGATGAATTCGAACAACATGCCGACCAGGTCGATGGTGTCCTCGTCGATCGAGGCCACCTGGCCCGGCCGTGCACCACGCAAGGCCCCGATCTGGCGCAGCAGTTGTTCCTTCAGCGCGGTGACCTCGTGGCTGAGGTTGGCACCGGACAGGCCGCCGGCCGATGGTTGCGCGTCAGTGGTGGCTATCTGGTTCTGCAACACGCTGAGTGCGCCCAGCAACTCGTTCACCGAGGGCAACGGGCCGCTGGAATAATTGCCCGCCCCGCCGTCGCCGCTTTCACCGGGATTGCCACGACGTGCACTGAACAGCGCATGCAGGGTTTGCAGCAGGTCGCCGGGAATGTCGCCCGACTCCTCGCTGGCCACGCCTTGGCGTTCGCCATTTACCGACGAGGACGCAGCCGCCGTACCGGACGGCTGGCGAGCCACGTGGGGGCGCAGTTGGGGCAGTACGCCAGCGCGAATAAGCTCCGCGTTGATCGCCTGATACAACTCCTCGAGCGCCGACAGTACATAGCGGTCGAACAGTTTGTAGATAATCAGCTTCACGCGCATGTCGGCACTGAGTTCGTGCAATGCCGTGCGGAATGCCTGGGACAGGATCGCGGGCGCGACGGGGTTGTTGCTGTCGTCGATCTTGTGGCCGCCGCAAATGACCGACAGGCGATGATTGACGGCGAACAGATCGCGGGACATGCGCGATTCGTTCTTGCCGATCATGCTGGTGATCGCCAGCGATTCTTCCAGTTCGTTGTCGGCAACCAGCGACAACTCCACCACGCCGGTAGGGGCGGGGGAATGCGTTGCCGACGGACGGCGGCTGGCCAGTTCGCCCAGCTCGCGCCCGATGGTGGACAGGAACGACCGCTCCACCGTCGCCCGACGCTTGCGCACGTCGCGCATGCCATCGAAGTAGTGCATCTGGGCCGCATTGTTCTCGGCCTTTTCGGCCAGGTCGAATAATGCGTCGTCGACATGCTCGAACACGTTGCCGACCCACTGCTGCAGCAAACGATTGGCAATGGTGCGAACCGTTGCAAGCAATTCACCGACGCGCTCGCTGGAAGGATCCATGCGCTGGTTCAAATTGACGATTTTTGATGAGTCACTGGCTTCGTTCATAGCCACGCCCCCGGAGCGTCATCAGTCATGCAGTGCCGCCCGGGCGAACCGGTCGGAATGCCACAATAAGCCAAAGCGAGCCCGCATGTCATGCCTGGCGCACATTATCAATGATCCGGTCGGCCCGATGGCCGCAGGGCATTTACTCGTTTTCAGGATGCCGCCGGAAAATCCGTCAGTTGCAGCGTACCGATACCTTCTTCCGGGAGCATGACAGGAATGCCATCGTCGACCCGGTAGATGACCTTCCGGTCCGTGGTGATCAGGCCTTCGGTGATGGGTTGGCTCACGCGGGCGTGCGCCACGGTATCGACGGATCCGGCGCTGATGGCCGAATTCAGGGCGTCGAGTTCATGCTTGCCCAGGGGCCGCACCGGTGTCTTGCTGACCGGGCAGCACAGGATGTCGAGTAAGCGCTTGTCCATGATGATTTATGCGGGATGCCGGAGCTGCGGAAAGCCCGTACAATAGCGGTTTTTGGACGGCCGAACCATGACAGCAGCAATCAGGGCGCCGCGCGTTGGCGTGGTGATGGGGTCACGTTCGGACTGGGAAACCATGCAGCACGCGGCCGATGTGCTGACCGAGCTGGGCGTGTCACACGAGGTGCAGGTGGTCTCCGCGCACCGCACGCCTGACTTGCTGTTTCATTACGCCGAACAGGCTGCCGGCCGGGGCATCCAGGTGGTGATTGCCGGGGCTGGCGGCGCGGCGCACCTGCCCGGCATGCTGGCGGCAAAAACGCGGCTGCCAGTGTTCGGCGTGCCGGTGCAGTCCAAGGCGCTCAACGGCATGGATTCACTGCTCTCCATCGCCCAGATGCCGGCCGGCATCCCGGTGGGGACGCTGGCCATCGGGCGCGCTGGTGCCGTCAATGCCGGATTGCTGGCCGCCGCGGTGCTGGCCTTGCACGACGGCGAGCTGGCCAAGGCGCTGGACGCGTGGCGCAGCCGCCAGACGCAAGCGGTGATCGATCAACCGGATCCCCGTCAATGACCGCTGATCGGCAGCCCGTGCTGGGCATTCTTGGTGGCGGTCAACTGGCCCGCATGCTGGCGCTGGCCGCGGCGCCGCTGGGCGTGAAGACCCTGGTCGTGGACGGCGTCGCCGATGCCTGCGCCGGTCAGGTGGCGCCGCTGGTGGTGGCCGACTGGACCGATTACGCCGCGCTGGAAGCGTTTGCCGCGAAAGTCGACGTGGTCACCTTCGATTTCGAGAATGTGCCTGCGGAAACCGCGCATTGGCTGGCTGAGCGCGTGGCGGTGTTCCCCGCGCCGCAGGCCTTGGCCGTCGCGCAGGATCGTCTGGCCGAAAAGACCATGTTTCGCGACTGTGGCCTGCAGACGGCCGCGTTCATGGCGGTGGATACCCGCGAGATGCTGGATCAGGCGCTGGCCACGATCGGCACGCCGGCCATTCTGAAGACGCGTCGGCTGGGTTACGACGGCAAGGGGCAGTTCCGCCTGCACTCGATCGCCGATGCCGATGCCGCATGGGCATCGCTGGGTGCGGCCGCCGCGCGGCATGGCCTGATCCTGGAGGCTTTCGTGCCGTTCCAGCGCGAGTTGTCGGTGATCGCGGTGCGCGGTCGCAACGGTGATTTCAACACCTGGCCACTGACCCGAAACTGGCATACCGATGGCGTGCTCAGCATGAGCCTGGCGCCCGCGCCGGATATCGATCAGCTGCAGGGCAGGGCCACCGAGCTGGCGCGCACATTGGCCGAGCGGCTGGGTTATGTCGGCGTTTTCGCGCTGGAACTGTTCGTGAAAGACGGCGAGTTGCTGGGCAACGAGATGGCGCCGCGCGTGCACAACTCCGGCCACTGGACGATCGAAGGCGCGCACACCAGCCAGTTCGAGAATCATGTTCGCGCCGTCCTCGGCATGCCGCTGGGTGATTGCGAGGCGCGCGGCGTATCGGCGATGTTCAACTGGATCGGCGACCTGCCGGATCCCGCGCCCGTATTGCGCACGGTGGATGCGCACTGGCATGACTACGGCAAACAAGCACGGCCGGGTCGCAAGGTCGGCCATGCCACGCTTTGCGCGCCCACGTCCGGCGCCCTGGCCGATCGTCTGGCTGATGTCGCCACGACACTGGGCCGCCTGCCGCAAGCGCAGCCGGCGCTGGATGCATTGACCCGCTAAGCGCCATCGCGACCGCGTCGACCCATAAAAAAACGGAGCCATGACGGCTCCGTTTTTTTGGTGGCGCTGACAGGAAAAATCAGGCCAGGTTCTTCGCCGCGAAATCCCAGTTCACGAGATTCCAGAACGCTTCCAGATACTTCGGGCGGGCGTTGCGGTAATCGATGTAATACGCGTGCTCCCACACGTCGGCGGTGAACAGCGGCTTGTCGGTGCCGGTGATCGGGGTGGCGGCGTTGGACGTGTTGACGATGCCCAGCGAGCCATCCTGGCGCTGCACCAGCCAGGTCCAGCCCGAGCCGAAGTTGCCGGCGGCGGACTTGGTGAACTCCTCCTTGAATTTCTCGACCGAACCGAACGCCTTGTTGATCGCGTCGGCCAGCTTGCCGGTCGGCTCGCCGCCGCCGTTGGGCTTCATCGAGTTCCAGTAGAACGTGTGGTTCCAGGTTTGCGCCGCGTTGTTGAACACGCCGCCGGACGACTTCTTGATGATGTCCTCGAGCGATGCGTTGGCAAACTCGGTGCCTTCGATCTGCTTGTTCAGGTTGGTGACATAGGCCTGATGATGCTTGCCGTAATGAAACTCCAGCGTTTCGGCCGAGATATGGGGCTCGAGGGCGCTTTTTTCGTACGGAAGGGGAGGAAGTTCAATTGCCATGATTGGCTCCTTGGCGATGGCGGAGGAAGCGCGACCGGTCGCAACGGCCGGCCGCTGGGGGGCTGATACAATGCCGGCCTGCACGCATTGTAAAGATGAAACATTCGAACCATGGATATTAACGAACGAATCAAGGCGATGCTTGCCGAGCATCCCATCGTGCTCTTCATGAAGGGTACGCCGGAATTTCCCATGTGTGGTTTTTCCAGCCGCGCGGCGCGTGCGTTGAGCGATGCCGGTGCGCCATTCCACGCCGTGAATGTGCTGGCCGATCCCCAGGTGCGCGCAGCGTTGCCGCATTTCGCCAACCTGCCCACGTTCCCGCAGATGTTCATCCAGGGCGAGTTGATCGGCGGCTGCGACGTCATCGAGGATTTGCAGGTGGCCGGTGAACTGGCACGCATGGCCAGCGACGTCGCGGAAACGACGCATTGACCGCGCTGCCTGTAGCCCGCTTGCCCGAGGGCTGGAAACCTGCGGCCGATACGCTGGCCGGGCGCGTTGTTCTCGTCACCGGTGCCTATGGCGGGTTGGGTGGCGCGGTGTCGCGCGCAGCTGCGCGCGCCGGTGCCACAGTCGTCATCACCGGCAAGCGCAAGCGCCAGCTGGAGCAGCTTTACGACGCCATGATGTCCGAGGGCTTGCCCGAGCCGGTGATCCATCCGCTGGACATGGAGGCGGCCACGCCCACCGATTACGCCGCGCTGGCCGAAGGGCTGGAGCGCGACTTTGGCCGTCTGGACGGCATCGTGCATGCGGCGGCGAATTTTGCCGGACTCACGCCCATCGTCATGCACAAGCCCGATGCCTGGCTGCGCACGATGCACGTGAATGTGTCGGCGCCCTTCGCGCTGACCCAGGCCTGCATGCCGCTGCTGCTTGGCGCGCCGGACAGCGCCGTGGTGTTCGTGCTGGACAACCCGGAGCTGTTGCAGCGGGCGCACTGGGGCGCCTATGGCGCATCGAAGGCGGCGCTGGAGCGGTTGGTGGCGATCCTGCATCAGGAAACCGACGACGGCGCGATGCGCACGCATGCGCTGCTTCCCGCGCCCATGCGCACCACGTTGCGGCGCATGGCCTATTTCGGCGAAGACTCCATGCAACTGCCGCTGCCTGATGCGACGGCGGAAGCGGCGGTTTACCTGCTTGGCCCCGATGCGGCACCGGCGCGTGGCGCGGTGCTGGACCTGCGCGACGGCGCCTGATTCCGAGCGGTACACCGCCTTCGCAGGCGGCCGCTGGTTTCGGTGTAAAACCGCAGTCTGTACGCAACCCCTGCACGGGTCGAACGACCCGCCACCCAAGGAGCCTCCGGTTCGATGGAAACGCAGATGACCACGTTGTCGGCGGGAATCATGTTGTTTCTGATCATGGACCCGCTGGGCAACATCCCGTTCTTCCTCAGCCTGCTCAAGGACGTGCCGCCGCGCCGGCGTCGCCTGGTGATGGTGCGCGAGCTGCTGATTGCGCTGGGCGTGCTGCTGGTGTTCCTGTTCGGCGGCCAGTTCATGCTGAAGCTGCTGCAGCTGAAGTCCGATTCGATCAGCATCGCCGGCGGCATCGTGCTGTTCCTGATCGGCATCCGCATGGTGTTTCCGCCGGCCGACGGCGGCGGCATCTTTGGCAAGGCGGGCGAGGGTGAACCGTTCATCGTGCCGATGGCGATCCCCGGCGTGGCCGGCCCGTCGGCCATGGCCGCGCTGCTGCTGCTGACCAACACCCAGCCCGGTCGCACCGCCGACTGGGTGATCGCCTTGTTGCTGGCGTGGCTGGCCACGTCGGTGATCCTGCTCAGCGCCACCTACCTGTTCCGCTGGCTGGGCGAGAGTGTGCTGACGGCGCTGGAGCGGGTCATGGGCATGTTGCTGATCGCCTTGTCCGTGCAGATGTTCCTGGGCGGCGTCGCCTCGTTCCTGCATCTGGCGATCTGAGCGCGAGGCGCTTTCCCTCGGCGCCCCGGATGAAGCGGCATTGACGCCGCACATACTCGACCTGTTGTCACAATCGTCTGACAGATTGGGGAAAACTCTCGAGGGCGCGACATGCTGAGCATTGAACAGGCGCTGGTCGAGCGGATGCCCTGGCTGGCGCAGCACCCCAGGATCCGCCGCCCCATGGCCGGGCTTTTCGGACGCCTGGCCGACGAATCCACCTTCAACCGCGTGCTTGACCAGGCTGGCGCTGCGCGCGGTTTCGACTTTGTCGACCGCACGCTGGCGCTGCTGGGAACGCGCAGCCACGTCTACCCGCAGCAGCGCGAGAACATTCCGGTGGACGGCCCGCTGCTGGTGGTCGCCAACCATCCGCTGGGCATGCAGGATGCGCTGGCGCTGTTGCAGTTGATCGGCTCCGTGCGTCGTGACGTGCGGGTGCTGGGCAACGACTGGCTGGCCGTGGTGCCGCAACTGGGGGACCTGCTGCTGCCGGTGGATGTATTCGGCAACGGCGCCGCTTCGCGCCTGCGTGGCATCTATCGCGCGCTGGACAACGGCGAGGCCTTGATCGTGTTTCCTGCCGGCGAAGTGTCGCGCATGCGCGCCACGGGCGTGCGTGACGGGCGCTGGTCGGATGGTTTCGCCCGGTTGTCGTTGCGGCGAAAGGTGCCGGTGCTGCCGATCCACGTGACGGCGCGCAATTCCGCCGCTTTCTACGGGCTGTCGATGCTGGCCAAGCCGTTGAGCACGGCGATGCTGCCGCGCGAGGCGGTGGCCGCGGGACAGCGGCGTATCGGCTTCCAGATTGGCGCCCTGATCGATCCCGATGAGTTGGCCTTGCGCAGCGGGAATTCGCCGGCACGCGCGACGGTGCTGATGCGGCGGCACGTCTATCGGGTAGCGCGTGGTCGCGGGCTAATCTTCGGCGGGCAGGTGGCGCTGGCGCATCCGGAGCCCGTGCAGCAGCTGGTCGACGAACTGGCCGGCGCCGAAAAACTGGGCGATCTGTCGGATGGAAAACAGGTGTTGCTATTCACCGGTTCGTGCGACAGCGCGGTGCTGCGCGAGATCGGCCGCTTGCGCGAGCTGACCTTTCGCAAGGTGGGTGAGGGCACCGGCCAGCGCTGCGACCTGGATGCGTACGACGCCCATTACGAGCACCTGCTGCTATGGGACCCGGTGGCGCAACGCATCGTGGGTGCCTACCGCTTCGGTCATGGCGCCCGGGTGCTGTCCGAGCGCGGAATGGCCGGTTTGTACACCGCCAGCCTGTTCCATTATTCGCCCGCGCTCGAGAGCCGCCTGAGCCAGGGACTGGAACTGGGGCGCAGTTTCATCGCTCCGGCGTATTGGCGGTCGCGGGCACTCGATCAGCTGTGGCAGGGCATTGGCCTGTATCTGCAGCGTCACCGTGAAATCCGCTACCTGTTCGGCCCGGTCAGCATGTCGGTGAAGCTGCCGCGCGAGGCGCGCGAGTGGATCGCCGTGGCGCACCAGCATTATTTCGGCGCGCCGGGCCTGGCCGCGGCGCGCCAGCCGTTCGTGGTGTCGCCGCAGGTGGCCGAGCGCGTGCATCAGGCACTGGCCGGGCTGGACCCGCAAGAGGGCCTGGGCCAGCTCAAACACCAGCTCGATGCCCTGGGCGTCAGCCTGCCGGTGCTGTATCGCCAGTACGTCGACTTGATGGAGCCGGCGGGTGTGCAGTTTCTGGACTTTGGCGAGGACCCGGATTTCTCCGGCTGTGTCGACGGCCTGGTGATGCTGGATCTGGCGAATCTGAAGGCGTCCAAGCGGGCGCGCTACCTGGGGGCGGCAGCGGCTGAATCGGTGAAATTTTATAAGTGACTGATATTCATGCATTAAACGTTGAGTTTTGGGGTGACCACGCGCATCGAGGCACCTGCAAGCGTTATAAAAGTGTCATACACTATCGTTAATATTTTTTAACAATCGAGGCCGTCGGTCGGCTTCGATGATGGTCCGAAACCTGTCCAGCGGCGTTGCCCGTGCCGTCCCGCAGTCACCGGCAACGCCCACGAATCCGTTGTGAGCCCAAGGTCGATCAAGAATGAATAACCCGATACGCACCAAGATCCTGCCCCTCGCCATTGCCTCCCTGCTGGTGGCGAGTGCGCCCGCCATGGCGCAGGTCACCTCGTCCGCCATCAGTGGGCGCGTGCTCGACAACGCCGGCCAGCCGGTGGCGGGCGCCACCGTGCAGATCGTGCATGAGCCTTCCGGCACCACGAAGATCACCACCACCGACGCCGATGGACGCTATTCGGCCCAGGGCATGCGCGTGGGCGGCCCGTTCGATGTGACCGCATCCAAGGCCGGCCTGACCCAGGGCGAGCAGGATCAGGTGTACCTGCAGCTGGGCCAGGAAAGCACGGTCAACCTGACCATGAGCGCCGAGCAGGCCAAGAATGTTCAGGACCTTTCCGGAGTGACAGTGTCCGCCAGCGCGTTGATGCAGACCTTCACGCCGGACAACAAGGGCCTGTCGACCAATCTTTCCGAGAAGCAGTTGCAGGCGACGCCGCAGGCTGACCGCTCGATCTCGGACATCGCGCGTCTTGATCCGCGCATCACGGTGACCGACCAGGGTTCCGGCGCCATCTCCGCCAACGGCCAGAACACCCGCTACAACAACATCAGCGTGGACGGCGTATCGCAGGGCGACCCGTTTGGCCTCAACGCCAACGGCCTGCCGTACCAGGGCTCGCCGATCTCGCCCGACACCATCGCCGAATACAACATCTCCACCGCGAATTTCGACACCACCTCCAACAGCGTGGGCGCCAGCATCAACGCGGTGACCAAGTCGGGTACCAACGATTTCCACGGCTCGGTCTACTACGCCTATCGCAACGCCAGCCACCTGGTAGGCGACGCCGGCTATCTGGACCGCGACGACCCGAACTACCACTACAAGGGCTACGGCATCGACGCCACCAAGGGCGTGACCCTGGGCGGCCCGATCGTCAAGGACAAGCTGTTCTTCTTCGTGTCCGCCGAGAAGCAGAAGACCACCGGCGTGGGCTCCTCGTCCAATGTGGCGTATGACCCGAGCCTCGGTGATGGCCCGTCCACCGGCAATGCTGTTTCTCCCGGCGACATCGAGCGCATCCGCAACATCGCCATCGGTTACGGCCTGGATCCGGGCGACGTTGCCGGAGGCACGACCGACCTGACGGATGACCGCTACCTGGTCAAGCTGGACTGGAACATCAGCAACAACCACCGCGCCAGCTTCACCTACCAGCGCACGAAAGAGTCGTATCCGAAGGTCAACGGCAACGGCAATTCGTCGGTCGGCCTGAGCAGCTACTGGTACACCACCAACAGCCTCACCGAGAACTCGGTGATCCACCTGTTCGACGACTGGTCCGACAATTTCTCCACCGAGGTGAAGATCGGCTTCCAGCAGTTCTCGCAGCTGGCGGGTGGCGCCAAGGACCAGCCGGCCATCCAGGTGCACACCGATTCGTTCAACAGCCCGTCGGTGAACCTGGGCGAAGACCAGTTCCGCCATTACAACGAAATCAACACCAAGCGCTGGACGGCGTTTGTCGCGGGCACCTATTACGCCGGCGACCACACCATCAAGGGTGGCCTGGCCTTCGAGCAGGACCAGATCTACAACCTGTTCGGCCGCACGGAGTTCGGTTCGTACACGTTCAACAGCATCGACGATTTCGCCGCCGGTGCGGGCAACTACGACAGCTATGAGCTGTACCAGCCCGCCGGCGACCGCGGCATCGGCGACATCGCCGCCAAGTGGACCTATCGCCAGTACACCCCGTTCCTGCAGGACACCTGGCAGGTCACCGACAACCTGTCGGTGATGTACGGCGTCCGCGTCGACATCCCGTACTCCGACCACAAGCCGCCGTACAACGCCGATGCCGCTGCCGCGTTCGGCTATCCGAACAACTACGCGGTCGGTTCCAGTAATCGCGTGGTCGAACCGCGTCTGTCGTTCAACTACAACTTCGAAGGCGACCGCATGATGCAGTTGCGCGGTGGCGTGGGCCTGTTCCAGACCACACCGCCCACGGTATGGATGACCAACCCGTACCAGAACAACGGCCTTACCCTCGTTGACTACAAGTACGGCTACGGCTCGCATTGCGACGCCAAGCCGGATTTCAGCCCGGACGCGCACAACCAGATCATCGACGACTCGCCCGGCTGCGCGGTGGCCGGCCCGGTGGATACGATCTCCAAGGACTTCCGCTTGCCCTCCGTGTGGAAGGCCGCGCTGGCGCTGGATCGCGAATTGCCGTGGTGGGGCATGATCGCTTCGGCCGAGTACCAGCACATCCAGGTGCGCAATGCGATCCTGTACAAGGCGATCAACCTGGGCACGCCCTCGGGCTACCTGCCTGACGGCCGCGAGCAATACTGGGTCACGCCTGGCGCGACCAAGGGCCCGAACAACGGTGCCAACCCGGCGTTCTCCACCGCTTCCACGCAGCTGACCAACACCCACAAGGGCAAGGCCGACAGCTTCACCCTGTCGCTGCGCAAGCCGTTCTCGGAGAACTTCTTCGGCAACGCCAGCTTCACCTTCAGCCATTCGACCGAGGTCAATTCGGGCGGCAGCTCGCAGGCGTTCTCCAGCTACCAGTACATGCCGCGCATCAATCCGAACGGCAACGAGAACGAAATTTCCGCCTACAACATTCCGCGCAGCCTCAAGCTGTCGCTGACCTGGCAGCACAAGTTCTTCGGCGACTACAACACGCAGATCTCGGCGTTGTACCTGGGCCACGACGGCCTGCCGTACAGCTGGGTCTACAGCGGCGACGCGAATGGCGACGGCATCAGCTATTACGACCTGGCCTACATCCCGCAGGTCAACGACGCGCTGGTGGGTGCCTACGTGGACAGCAAGGGCAAGCCCGCCAGTGCCCAGCTCGTGCAGCAGTTCCAGGACTACATCACGAACAACGAGTACCTCAATGCCCACCGCGGCGACGTTGCCGGCCGCAACGCCAGCCATCTGCCCTGGTCGAACGAGCTGGACATGAGCTTCGTGCAGGAGCTTCCGGGCTTCTTCAAGGGCCACAAGGGTGAGTTGCGACTGGATGTCTACAACTTCCTGAACCTGGTCAACAAGGACTGGGGCAGCGTGCCCTACATTCAGTACCAGACGCGCAACCTCGCCGGTTACAACGGCGTGGTGGACGGCAAGTACGTCTACAAGCTGCCGACCGACAAGAACGGCAACTACCAGGCAACGCCGATTGGCGTGTACGAATCGGGCCAGAACCCGACCCGCGTGGTTTCGCGCTGGTCGGCCATGCTGACCCTTCGCTACACGTTCTAAGCGAACCTGTGGATTGATCGAACAGACCGGCGTCCGCGAGGGCGCCGGTTTTTTTTGGCTTGACCCTGTCGACGCCCGCGCGTGAAGCTAACGAGTCCGCCGTATCGAGACGGCATGGAGATGTAGTGCATGAATGTTGTAAACACCGGTTCCGGCAAAGTCGCCACCGTCAGCGCGCGCATTTCGCCCGCGGGCGGCCTGGATATCCTGTCCCGCAACGAGGTGGTGCGCCTGCGTGGCGCCAGCGGGTCCGGGCTGCATGCACTGCTGCGCCGTTGCGCGCTGGCCGTGCTCACCTCGGGCAGCATCAGCGACGATCCGCGCGCCATCCTGGAGCGATATCCGGATTTCGACATCCAGGTGCTGCAGCAGGATCGCGGCATCAAGATCGAGCTTTCGCACGCGCCGGCGCAGGCGTTCGTGGATGGCCAGATCATCCGCGGCATCAACGAATTGCTGGTGGCGGTGGTACGCGACATCGTCTACGTGGCGACCCAGCTGGAGCACACCGGCGACGATCTCGATGAATCCGACCGGCTCACCGAGGACGTGTTCGAGATCCTGCGCAACGCGCGCATCCTCAAGCCGCATGCCGACCCCAACCTGGTGGTGTGCTGGGGCGGGCATTCCATCTCGCGCGAGGAGTACGACTACACCAAGCTGGTCGGTTACCAGCTCGGTCTGCGCGGCATGGACATCTGCACGGGTTGCGGCCCCGGTGCCATGAAGGGGCCGATGAAGGGCGCGACCATTGCGCACGCCAAGCAGCGCCACCGGCACAACCGCTATATCGGGCTGACCGAGCCGGGCATCATCGCCGCCGAATCGCCCAACCCGATCGTCAACCACCTGGTGATCATGCCGGACATCGAGAAACGCCTCGAAGCCTTCGTGCGCATCGGCCACGGCATCATCGTGTTTCCCGGCGGCGTCGGCACCGCCGAGGAGATCCTCTACCTGCTCGGCATCCTGCTGCATCCGGACAACGCCGATACGCCGTTCCCGCTGATCTTTACCGGGCCGAAACAATCGGCGGCGTACTTCGAGCAGATCGATCAATTCCTGCGCCTGACCCTGGGCGATGAAGTGGCCGAGCGTTACCAGATCATCGTCGACGACCCGGCGACGGTGGCACGGGCCATGGTCAAGGGCGTGGAAAAGGTTCGCCACCACCGGCTGGATACCAAGGATGCCTTCTTCTTCAACTGGGCACTGCAGGTGCCGTATGCGTTCCAGCTGCCGTTCCAGCCGGACCACGCCGCGATGCGGGCGTTGCAGATCCGGCATGATCGGCCCCGCCACGAACTGGCCGCCGACCTGCGCCGCGCGTTTTCCGGCATCGTCGCCGGCAACGTGAAGGAGGAGGGTGTGCGCGCCATCGAGCAGCACGGGCCGTTCGACATCGACGGCGACAGCGACATCATGCAGGCCCTGGACAAGCTGCTGCAGGCCTTCGTGGAGCAGCAACGCATGAAGCTGCCCGGCGGCGCGGCGTACGTGCCTTGCTACCGCGTGCGTACGCCTTGAAAAGGGCGCGAAATTTGCTCCCGATGGGTTGACAGCTGAGCGCACGAACTACAAACTACGCAGCTCCCGCCCGAATAGCTCAGCTGGTTAGAGCACTTGACTGTTAATCAGGGGGTCGTTGGTTCGAGTCCAACTTCGGGCGCCAAAATTCAAGCAAAGGGCCGCGAGTGATCGCGGCCCTTTTGCGTGGGCGGTACCCACGGTTTGTTCCGCGGCGAAAGCCCTTGGTGCCCTGCTTGCGGCAACTGGTGAAAATCGTAAAGGCCGCTGCCGGAAATCGCTGGCCCGGGTTTGCTTTACTGGCGCCATGAACATGCCCACTTTCCGCCGTTCCCTTACCGCCTGCAGCCTGGTTGTGCTTCTGGTCTGCCTGGTGCCCGTCGTCTACGCCGCGCAAGGGGTACGACATATCGACATCGATGTGCAGGGGAAGACGTCGCCGCTGGATCGTTTCTTCAATTTCTCCATCGGCTCCGATTACCCCGGCACGCTGATGCGCGACGACAGCCTCGCGCAGCTGCAGACCGCAAGGAAGGAACTGGGCTTTCGCTACATCCGTTTCCACGCCATCTTCCACGACGTGCTCGGCACCTATCGCGAGGTCGACGGCAAACCGGTTTATGACTGGACCGGCATCGATGCGCTTTACGATCGCTTGCTCGCGATGGGCATCCGCCCGTTCGTGGAGCTGGGCTTCACGCCGGAGGCGATGCGGACCTCGGATCAGCACCTCTTCTACTGGAAGGGCAACACCTCCCATCCGGTGCTTTCGAAGTGGAGCGCGCTGGTGACCGCGTTCGTGCGTCACCTGGAGCAGCGCTACGGCCAGCAGGAGATCCGGCGCTGGTATTTCGAGGTCTGGAACGAGCCGAACCTGAGCGGCTTCTGGGAGGGCGCCGATCAAAAAGCCTATTTCGACCTTTTCGATGCCACCGTGCGCCACATCAAGCAGGTCGATCCGCAATTGAAAGTGGGCGGCCCGGCCACGGCGGGTGCGGCCTGGGTGCCCGAGTTGATTGCGCACGCCAGGCAGGTCGGCGTGCCGATCGATTTCATCACCACGCATACCTATGGCGTCGATGGCGGCTTCCTCGATGAGCATGGCGAGAGCGACACCAAACTCTCGCCATCACCGGATGCGATCGTCGGCGACGTGCGCCGCGTGCGCCAGCAGATCGAGCAATCCTCCATGCCCGGCCTGCCGCTGTACTTCACCGAGTGGAGCAGCAGCTATACGCCACGCGATCCCGTGCATGATTCGTACGTCAGCGCCGCGTACATCCTCGGCAAGCTCAAGGCGTCGGAAGGTTTGGCGCAGGGCATGAGCTACTGGACCTTCAGCGACCTGTTCGAGGAACCGGGCCCGCCCACGGCGCCGTTCCAGGGCGGTTTCGGCCTGATGAATCCGCAGGGCATCCGCAAGCCGGCCTGGTTCGCCTACAAGTATTTGAACCGGCTCGGCGCAAGCCAGCTGAAAACCGCCGACGCGCAGAGTTACGTGACGTGGGACGACGGCGTGCTCAAGGTGCTGGTCTGGGATTTCGTGCAACCAACGCAGGACAAGAGCAACCGCCCGTTCTACACGAAGGTGTTTCCCTCCCGGCAGGATGGCGCCGTCACGCTCGACCTGAAGCATCTGCCGCCGGGCACCTACCAAGCCGCGGTTTACCGCACGGGCTACGACGCCAACGACGCGTACACCGCCTATCTGCGCATGGGTTCCCCGGCGTCACTGACGCCAGGCCAGTTGCAGCAATTGCAGGCGGCCACCACCGACCAACCCGGGATTCTCGCGGTGATGGTCGACGCCGATGGAAAGGCAAGCGTGCCCGTTCCGATGCGAACCAATGATGTCGTGCTGATGGAGATCAGGCAGAGCCCCTGAGCGCGAAGCCTGGCGTGGGTGGCTTCACCTCAGCGGGGAGCTTCGCCGACACAAGAAAGCCCCGGAAAACTCGCGCTTTCCGGGGCTTCGGGTCTTGCAGGAAACTGGTGCCGGAAAGAGGAGTCGAACCTCCGACCTACGCATTACGAATGCGCCGCTCTACCAACTGAGCTATTCCGGCAGTGAGCCGCGAATTTTACGGGGCGGGAGGTGGTTGGCGCAAGCTGTGTGGCGGGCAGGCATTCCGCAGGGCGTGCGCCGCAAGCGCTGGTCGGCAACCTTTTCCCCGCCGCACCCTTAATACCAGGCATGCCCGCACCTATCGCGCACCGGACCACGGTCACGTTTTCACGGTGCCCGGACACCGCTCATCGGGCCGTTGCTACCGCTTGTCGGGAGAGGGCTGGTCGAGAGCTGCGGAATGGCTACATTGCACGAAGGGGTATCAGGGAGAATTTTCCATGCAAGTCTTGTCGCGTCAGCGAGGCGTCTCGCTGATCGAGGTGCTGGTCGCCATGCTGATTTTCAGCATCGGCGTGCTGGGCATCGCGCTCATGCAGATCAAGGGTGCCCAATACACCAAGCAGGCCGGGGCACGTACCGTCGCCGTATTGCAGGCACGGTCGCTGGCCGACGCCATGCGCGCCAATCCTGCGGGGGTTTATGGCGTAGCCAGCGAGACGGATATTGCCGCGAAGAATGGCGATCTCAGCGACAGCTACTACGCCTATGACGGTACGGCTACGCCATCGAGTTCGGGGTGCCCGAATGCGGCCTGCAAGCAGGCCAAGGGTGATTTGGCACGTTGGGTTACCCAACTCAGGGCGGGCGCGGCGGTTCCGCTCAAGGCCAACGGCAGTGCCGATGCGTCCGGCCTGGCCTTGGTCACGGTAAGGGGCACCGACCCCACTGGGGCCTCCAGCGCCGACGCCTCTCAAAGCGGAACCCTTGTCATCACATCGAGCTGGAGCGGCATGCGCGCCAACGCCAGCGGAGTCCCCACCAATGATTCATACAGTTTCGACTACCAGCCCAGCCAGTTCTGAGGTTGCCGATGGCCGTGTCATGCGTGGCATGGCACACGCTGCACGGGGCTTTTCGCTGATCGAGCTGATGATCGCCATGGTGCTGGGCCTGCTTGTGGTGGCCGGCTTGATCAACCTGTTCGTGGCCAATCGCAAGGCCTACCAGGTGCAATCGGGCAACAACTACCTCCAGGAAAACATGCGTATCGCCTCCGATCGTCTGGGTTGGTCGTTGCGCATGGTGGATTTCTGGGGCGGTAACAAGGCTGTTGGCGTGACGGTTGACTCCAGCGCCAGCGCCACGGTGACGGACAACGGTGATTGCGACGGCAACTGGGCCACGGCCATCACGTACTCGACCACTGGCGGCGGTGGCATTTTCGGCTACAACGGCGCCGCCAGTCCGCCGATAGATTCGACATGCATCGGCGGCACCGCCAATTACGTGCCCGGTTCGGACGTGCTGGTGCTGCGCTATGCCGATCCGCAAGTGTTGTCGCCCGGCCCGGTGCCTGTTGCGGCCAGCACCATCACCGGCAACGCGGACCGGATCTTCCTGCTTTCCACACCGGGTAACAGGGCCGAACTCTTCGCTGGCAGCGTGCCGGCTCCGCAGCCCAATGCCACCTTGATGCGGTATGCCTATCCCTATCAGATCGATATGTACTACCTGCGCCCGTGCAACGTGATGACGGGCAGTACATGCACCGCTTCGGCGGATGGTGGCCAGCCCTTGCCCACGTTGATGCGCATGCGCTTGAGTGACGGCAATTTCGTTTCCGATCCGGTGGTGGATGGTATCGAACAGCTCAAGATCGAGTATGGGGAGGCATCCGCTGCCACGGGCATGGCGCCCGAGTACCACTCTGCGGACAATGTTGGTAACTGGGCCGACGTGATCTCGGCGCGCGTATCGCTGGTGGCGGTCAACCCAGTGCGGGACCTCACAGTGCCGCACGTGGCGACCTATACCCTGGGCAACTGCACCTACACCATCAACAATGGCAGCGCGGCAACCACCACCGGCTGCGCCGGCTTCAAGCCTTACGGTGACAAACCCTGGCAATTCGTGCGTGCCAGCCAGCAGTTCGTCGTGCAGCTGCGCAACCGGGTGAGGGGATGATTGCCATGCCGACACCAGTTAATTCACGGGGCATCGTCGTGCCATCGAGTCGGTATCAACGCGGCGTGGCCCTGTTCGTCGGGCTGGTATTTCTTGTCATGCTGAGCCTGGTGGCCTTGATGGTGATGAAGGACACCTTGCTCGAGATGCGCATGACCACCGCCACCGCGCGGCACGAGCAGGCATTCGAGGCAGCCGAGCGGGCGCGGGTGATTCCGGAGGCCATCCTGGCCGATCACGTGTTCAACCGCGGCTGGCCAGTCAGCTGGGGTGGCAGCGTGCCGGATGGCAAATTCGACCTGTACACCACGTTCGCCCACCGCGAGGCGTGGATCGATCTGATCAACCCCAAAACCAATGATGGCGAAGGTCTGCAGACATCCTGCGGCGGCAGCAACCTGGTCATTTTCTACATGCCGCAGACCTGCGCCACGCATACCGAAAGCTACAACTACGATTCATCGACCTGGGACGACGCTGTGGTCATGAACACTTGTGCGGATGGCAGCGAGTCCTGCGGGGCAAGCCAGAAGATCAATAGCCGGGTTGCGATCGTCCGCGACGGCGTCATGCTCAACAAGGGCTCCGGCGCAGCGTCGCAGCAGGGCTATTCCAGCGTCGGTGTGGGTACCGCCAAGGGTGGTGGTGCGTTGCTTCTGCAGGTACGCAGCGACACGAAGGTGCCGGGTAATGGCGAGGCCGCCACCATTGCTCAATACAAGCTGGAAATCAAATGAGGACGCAGGCATGACCACGTTCAAAAACATTTTGCGCGGCCTGTGGCTGAGCCTCCCGATAGTCATCATCAGTGGCGTGGCCCTGGTGGGTGTTTCCGCCCAGAGCACGGCTCCGGCGGTGACACCGGGCAGGATTTCCACCGCGGATATGCCTGATTTCGAATCGTACCCCTCCGGGGTCAATGCGCTCGCCGCACCCCACGTACCGCCACTGGTCATGCTGGTGATGTCGCGGGACGAGCAATTGTTCAACAAGGCGTACCCGGATTACACCGACCTGGATAACGACGGCAAGATCGATACCACTTATAACAACGCTTTTATCTATAACGGCTATTTCGATCCGGATATCTGCTACAGCTATAGCAGTGACAGCGGAACCTATTCCTCGAGTACCAAAGCAACCACACACCAGTGCTCCGGTAATTGGAGCGGAAACTTCCTCAATTGGGTGGCAATGAGCCGCCTGGATATTATTCGCTGGGTTCTTTATGGAGGCACACGTAGCATCGACACCGCTACCAGCACTGTCCTTGAACGTGCAGAAATTCCGGACGACCTGCACGCATGGGCGAAGGTCTACTCCGGTGCCGATATCAACAAATACACGCCTCTTACGGGGACTCAAACTTTTTGTAATGTATCCACGGGCAACACAGGCACAACAGGCGGCTGGAATACCCCAACTCAAGCCATATCCGGCATCAAAAGCACGCCAGTCATTCGCGTGGCTTCCGGCAATTGGTCGGACTGGGCATCAACGGCCAAGTTGCAGTGCCAATGGAGATCCGGTAACGGCAATGCTGAAGGTGATAGCGCCAGGCCATCGAGCGGTGCCGATTACAAGGCGCGGGTTACGGTATGCAAGAACGGCGCCGTGCAACCCAACGAGTCGTACTGCGTCGCGACGGGAACTTCGCTGAAGCCGGAAGGCCTGCTGCAGAAATACAGCAAGAACGGTGGTTCCGACATCAAACGTTTTGGCCTGGTCACCGGATCCGTGACCAACGCCCGCAAAGGCGGGCAACTGCGCCGGAACATAGGCAAGCTGGCTTCCAATGCTCCTACTGGCACTGCCACCGGCACCGGTTGTGAGGTTGGTGACGAGTTCAATAGCAAGGACGGCACGTTTTGCTATAAAAAGAAGACGGCCACCGAAGGCATCGTCATGACCCTCGACCGTCTGCAGGTGTTCGGATGGAATGGAGTGGACTATGGAACGTCGGGTTCGACGGCCTGTAATGCCCCCGGGGGCAACGCATGGGGTGGGCGTGGCTATGATATTCAGCAGAATCCAGCTAAGTGCCCGGATTTTGGTAATCCGCTGGCTGGCATGTACGCGACCGCGTTGCAATATATCCACGGCGATATCACGCCCACTCGTGAGACAGGCAGCCCACTCCCCACGCCGGCCTGGGTTGACCCGTACGGGAAACTCACCGACGGCAGTTTTCGCAACAAGGAGTGTGCGGCCTGCTCCATCGTTCTGATAAGCAGCGGACTGAATACCTTCGACGCGAAGAACGTGCCGGCGGTGACCCTGACGGGATCTTCCACGCTGGATGCTACTGGCCTGACGGATGCCATCCAGAATGCCGAGGGAATCAGTGGGAGTTACATGCTCTCGATCAATGCACTCGAGACTACCCCGACGCTTACTGTCGCTGATAAAACCACTAGCGACACCACCTTCTGTGCACCCGCGTCCATAGGCAAGCTCTCCAACCTGGTGGGTATCTGCAATGGTGCGCCGGGCCAGCAAGGGAGCTATTTGCTGGCAGGTCTGAGCTATGGAGCGTGGAACGCCGATGGCTCTTCGGCGATCCGTAAAATGACCGATGCCACCCTGCTCAAGTTTCAGGTGAAGACCTACGGTGTGTCGTTATCCGATAATCTGCCGTCGTTCAACATCAACGTGGGCAACGGCAAGTCTGTTTCACTGTCTCCGAGTTGCCGCGCTGATCCAAATAACGGAGGTAATTTCGCCACCTGCTATATCGGCAATGTCCGTGTTGGCGCGCAGAAAGCCTACGACGGGAAGGGCTCCACGACATACGGATTGACGCCAGCTGGCGTTTATTCGAACGTTGGAAGCTTCTATTTGATCTGGGAGGATTCGCAGTACGGTTCGGATCATGACCAGGATGAAGCTAATATCATTTCCTATTGCGTTGGTAAAAGTTGCAATCTTCCATCGACTGTCGTGAGCGGTGGTGTGGCGATATGCGATCCGGCGGTTATGAACGGAACGGTGCTGGACAGTTCCCGGACGATAGGAGATGCGTGCGACAGCAACGGCAAGCTGAAGTCACCCATGCCGGATGGTAGTACTGACGTGATCATCCGAAATCAGCTGGTGGCATATAGTTCGGCCCCCATGAAAATCGGCTACCAGATAAGCGGTACGACGAAAGATGGGCTTGTGGAATTCTCGGTCAGGAACAGTGAGGCGAGCCAGGGAACCAATGACAGGAATGGTTCTTCATTCAATTGCAACCTGCTCGGTAACGCCTCTGGCAACCTCGGTTCTGGCGGCTGCAGCAGCAGGCCGCAGATCACGCGCTTTTCCGTTGGCACGGGAACCCCTGTGGCCATGCTGCAAACACCGCTGTGGTACGCGTCCAAGTACAGCGGCTTCAAGGATGATGCACCTGTCCTGCCCACTAACCACAGTGATCCGGAGAACTACTTCTTCGCCCGCAACGCCGGTGCGTTGAAGGAACAGTTGAAGGCGGTTTTCGACAGTATCAGCTCGTCGGCAGCCGACAACTTCGGCAACGCCACCACGCCTTCGTCGAGCAATGACGTCAAGGGTTATGGCCTGTCTTATCAGGTGCAGTACTACCAGCAACGCAACGACGTAAAGTGGACGGGCAGCCTGCAGGCATTTTGGTCCGACGGCAGTTATCTGCGGGAAGGCACCACCAGTGGTGCCCAGGAGCTGGAGAGTTCCGCCTATTACGTGACGACCGGAAAGAACACCGCAAGCACGTTGACGGATGCGATGACCAGTTATCGCTGCGCCATCCCGCCTGCTGGACAGGATTTTGACCCGACTCAGCATACGGGCGACTGCTCCATGGTCACGGAGTTCAACCCGCTGCGGCCTGCATGGGACGCCGGCAAGTGGCTCAATGCGTATTACGACCCGACGGCGGCCAGTGACAGCGCTGCGGCCAAGGCGATTGCCAACCTGGCCAAGCAACGCACCTACGGGGATGCCACGGATCTCAGTGGCAACAGCCAGCGTTACATCTTTACCTATCTCACCGGTGCACCGAACGGTTCCACGGCGACGGGCACGGTGACGACGGGTTCGCAGACGGATTTCGTGTGGAATGCGGGCAGTTGTGATGCCACGACTGGCAAGTACACCCTTTCAGCAACATCGGGTTTCTGTGGTGGCATCGGTACCGACGGCAAGCGCTTTGGCAATTACGGCTTGCTCAACGAGAAAGACCCCGCGCTAGCCGAGAAGCTGGTCAATTGGGTGCGGGGTGTGGAGTACCCGAAGGACTACCGCAGCCGCACCGGCACTACCCTGGGCGATCCCAAACACGTGGATGAGAATGGGGCGGACGCGCCCATCGCCGGCACCACCTATACCTATCGGCTGGGCGACATCGTGGATTCGTCGCCGATGATCGTAGGTACGCCGGCGGAGTCGTATGACTTGTTGTACAGCGACTTTGGCTATGCCGCGTTCCGCGCCAATTACCAGAGCCGCCGTCAGATGGTTTACGTGGGCGCCAATGACGGCATGCTGCATGCCTTCAATGGCGGCTTCTATATCGCCGGCCAGGCGGGCCCCGACCCGACCAACCCGACGGCACTGCGTCAGCTGACGTCGGAAAGCGGCATGACCACCGGCAACGCCAGCGTGAAACTGGGCAATAACTGGCAGCTGGGCCAGGAGGTATGGGCGTTTGTCCCCGACAATCTGGTGCCGCATTTGCGTTGGCTGGCCGACAAGGACTACACGCACGTTTTTTACGTCGACGGTTCGCCGGTAGTGACTGACGCGCAGATCTTCACGTCAGCTGCCATTACGGGTAACAGCACAGCGTGCAAGGCTGGTACGGCAGGTACGGCGGATATCGACAGCAAGGGGCATGTCTGCGGATGGGGCACGGTGATGGCTGTGCCGTTCCGTCTCGGCGGCGGTCCCATCAGCGTGGACACGGTGGGTAACGGCACGGCCGCCGATATCCAGGCGTCCAACTCGGCCTACGTGATCCTCGACGTGACCGACCCGGAACAGCCACCCACCGTGCTCGGCGAGATTGTGACGGGCACCTTCGCTTCGGCGGCGCCAGCGTTCTCGGTACACCGCGAGGCCGACGGCAAGCTGCATTTCCTTCTGACCGTAGGTTCTGGGCCGGCCGACAACGGTGGCCCGAATGGTGACAGCGGCGACAAGCCGGTATCGGCCCCATACGACACCAAGCTCAAGGTCTGGGTTTACGATCTGGCCGACATGGTGTCCAGCAAGAGCAGTACGCCGGTGGCGTCGCTGGTGGATACCGGTCCCGCCAACAGTTTCGCGGGGGACATGATTTCCACGGACTTCGACCTGAACTTCAGCAGCGAAGGCGTGTATTTCGGCGCAGTCACCAACCCGGACAAGAGTGTGGAGGTCAAGAAAGCGACCTATACCGGTGGGCTGTGGAAGCTCGACATGAACACCGGCGGCACAGCCGATGCGGATGGCAACGCCACGGCAGCCGATACCAGTGATCCGTCGACATTCAAGCTGGTGCAGGTGATTGGCACGGATCAACCGGTCACCATTCGTCCCACGGTGGCGCTGGACCCCACGGGTCGCCCGATGCTGTTCTTCGGTACGGGTCGCTCCTACACCACCAACGACGATGACGGTGCGTCGGCCCAGGGAACGCAGCAGCAGTACATCTACGGCGTCTCCGACAACAGCCTGATCAGCTGGCTGGATGCGGACTGCAAGAAAATGCCCACGACTGATCCGCTGTTTGATACCACCAGCGTGGAAGTCGCGGCCGAGGACGCAGAGGTTAGCGGTTTACCCACCGAAGGTTTCGATGATGTAAATACCGTAGATAATCTCGCCGCCAAGTTGACGTCACAAGACGCCACCACGGGTTGCTACAACTATTCCGGCTGGAAGTTGAAGCTGACGGCGGGGAACATCGACAATCAGGTTCCTTCCGAACGTGTCGTGAGCAGCCAGACCTTGTACGCGGGCGATCTGCAGACCACGACTTACCTCCCGGCCAGCCGGCAGAAGAAGCTCGATTCCGGGGAAAGCCAGTGCCGGCCGATCCCCGTACCCGGCAACAGCAACCTTTATGCGATGAACTATCTGACGGGCACGGCTGACCCCGCGCTTGCCGGGTCCTTCGGTACGGATGCCTCGGGCAACGTCAACCGCAAGGTGGGACTTGGCGGCGGCAAGGCGTCGGCGCCCGTGCTGATCGTGAAGGATGGCCAGGTGACGGCGGCGGTCGGCCTGAGTGGCGGCACCAAGCTGCAGGAGCTGGGGTCGGTAGGGGGAGCCAGCAATGGCGAAATTTCATGGCGTGAGCCTATGGACAACCAATGAAGACAAACAAGCATGGAATGGCTGGTTTCAGCCTGATCGAATTGATGATCGTGGTGGTGATCATCTCGATACTGGCGGCGATTGCGATTCCCTCGTATCGGCAGTACGTGCTGCGAGGGCATCGCACGGATGCAACGCGTGCTCTGCAGGATCTGGCATCAAGGCAGGAGAATTATTTCTTCAGCAACAACATGTACACCAACAACCTGTCGTTGCTGGGGGCCACGTCCGGCGTGGCCGGCCAGTACTTCACGGTGAGCGTCAGCATCCCGGCCGGGAGCAGCAGCACCGACTATCTGATCACCGCCACGGCACAGGGCACACAGGTGCAGGATTCGGCCTGCACCGCGTTCACCCTGGCGCGTTCGGGCGAGAAGGGGTCGAGCGGTACCGGTACGGCAGATACCTGCTGGGGCGGGCGTTGAAGATGCGCCGGGCCACGGTACTGGCGGGGTCGCTGCTGCTGATCGGCAGTGCCATGGCGCAGACCTACTACAAATGGACGGATGCCAACGGCGTCACCCATTACGGTGAGCAGAAACCGACAGCGGTCAAGGCGCAAGCCTTGCATCTGCGGGCGGACGGCGCTGGCCCCGCGCCGGCGACCACCGCAGCCGGCCCCGCACCGGCCGATGTGGCGACGGGTCTCCAGGCGGCGAAGAGCGATTTCCGCAAGCAGGCTTGCACCACGGCGCGCGACAATCTCCGCCTGCTGTCGGGACGTGCCATGGTGCTGGATACGGGAACCGTGCAAAACCCCGATGACATCACCACGGCAACCAAGCTCTCTACCGAGCAGCGTGAAGCCGCCAAGGCCGATGCACAGAAGCAGGTTCACCAATATTGTGATCGCGGATGATGCCCATGCCAGCCAGTGAGCGTACTCACACGCCCTCGTTGCCGAACCGGCGTGCTCTATTGGACCCTGCCAGACAGCATCCTGTCGGACGGCGGCAGAGGGGCTTCACCCTCATCGAGCTGATGATATCGCTGACCGTGCTGGCCATACTCACCACGATCGCCTATCCCAGCATGCGGGATTTCATGCGACGCAATCGTGCGGTGGCCCAGTCGAACAACATCCGCTCGGATCTCCAGTTTGCGCGCGGGCAGGCGGCTGCCACGCGAAGCTACATAACGGTCTGTCCGCTTTCCGCACCGGGTGGAACCGCCTGCAGTACCGGCAAGAATTACGATGCCGGCTGGCTGGTCTACATCTCGACTGCACCCAATGCCGCCTATGTAGCAGGGGTCGCCGGTAGCTTGCTGCGCACGGAAGCCGCGCCTTCCGGCACGTCGATTCGTGCCAACGTGGCCGGGCCGCTCACTTTCAATTCGCGGGGCGAGCTGCTGGTTTCCAGCGTGCCGTCGAGCACGCCTGTGACCTTCAATGTCTGCGCCAAGGTCGCTGACGCCGATGAAGTGGGTAGCAGTACCTCAGCCGTCCCTGGTGTCCAGCTGAGCGCCAGTGGTTCAGGTCGAGTGGCGTCGAGCAAGCTTGGTGCGGGTGCAAGCTGCGAATCGCCGACCACCTGATTCCTTCCACGAGCCGACTTCAGTCGCTTCTCTCCCCGAGGTTTCAATAGGAGCGCGCGACTGAAGTCGTCAGCTTTCTTGAGCGGCCATTCGTGCTATCGAGCCTGGTTTTCTCCCAGCCGCTCAGCCAGCCCCGAGTACCGCCGGGTCTGTTGCCGGGTCGCCAGCTCGATGATCTCCTCGCTGCCAGCCAGGGTGAACCAGCGGCGGGCGCGGGTGATGCCGGTGTAGAGCAGTTCGCGGGTGAGCAGGGGGCCGGGGTCGGGTGGCAGGGCCAGCAGGGTGTGTTCGAATTCCGAGCCTTGCGATTTGTGCACTGTCATCGCGTAGGCAGTGGCGACATCGTTGAGGCGTGAGGGCAGGATGCGGCGTACGTGTGTGCTGCCTCTTGCGCCCGGCGTCGTGCTGGCGGGGAATGCCACGGCCAGTCGCGCGCCGCCTTCGCCATCGGGGAAGCGCAAGCAGATGCCGACGTCGCCATTGGACAGGCCCAGGCTGTAGTCATTGCGCGTGACCATGACGGGGCGGCCTTCGTACCAGCCTTCGTTTGCATGGCCCGGGCCGACGCCCGCTAAGCGGCTTTCGATCAGGCCGCGCGCTTGCAGTGCTTCGGCGATCTGGCGGTTCAGCCCTTCCACGCCGTACGGTCCGCGGCGCAAGGCGCAAAGCAGCTGAAAGCGGTTGAACGCGCGCAGTGTGTCGAGTGCCCACGCATCGTGGGCGTCGTTGCGTGCGTCATCGGTGGGGCGTTGGCGCTGCAGTTGTTCAAGGTAGTGGCGATGTCCGCATGCGTTGGCGTCGCTGCTGTCGTCCTGTGCGTGCGAACGTCCATCTATCGCCAGGTCGACCAGGTGTGAGGGTGTCGCCGATGGCTCCCATATCACGTCGGTCGTGGCGGTCGTCAGCAATGCGTGCACGGCGGATGCATCGCCCATGTTCACGGCAGCGGCGAGCCTGCCGATGCCGCTGCCGGCATCGAAGCGATGGCTGTGCCGCAGCATGGCCACTTGCTGGTCGAGCGCGTTGGCGTCGGCGGTCACGAACGGCGAGACATCTTCGCCGGTGGTGGCCTTCAGCCATTGTGCGGTGGCGTCATCGTAGTGACCGCCCTGCGCGCGGCGGCACAGGTCGCCGAGCACGGCGCCGGCTTCCACCGAGGAGAGCTGATCCTTGTCACCCAGCAGGATCAGCCGTGCGGTGGCAGGTAGCGCGGACAGCACTGCGGACATCATCTCCAGATCGATCATCGACGCTTCGTCGATCACCAGCACGTCCAGATGCAATGGATTGGCGCGGTCGTGGCGAAAGCGGCGGGTGTCCGGGCGTGAGCCGAGCAGGCGGTGCAGCGTGTCGACCTGGGTGGGAATGGCGGTACGGGCATCTGTATCGACGTCCAGTGTGGTCAGTTGCGCAACGATCGAAGCGGTCAGACGTTCGGCGGCTTTGCCGGTGGGCGCCGCCAGTCGGATGCGCAACGGCCGCGCGTGTTCGCGCAGATGCAGGGTTTGCAGCAGCCCCAGCAAGCGCACGACGGTGGTGGTCTTGCCGGTGCCCGGTCCACCGGTGATGACGCTGAAGGCAGATCGCGCCGCCAGTGCGCAGGCGATTTTCTGCCAGTGGAGGGACGCCGTGTCGTGCACCGCCTCGACTGGGTTCTTTCCGTTTGATGGAAACAACCGTTGAAGTTCGTCGGCCAGCTGCAGCGGCAGCTCGTGGGGCCGCGCCAGGCGTTCGCGAATGGCCGCAGCCACGTGGCATTCGTGGTTCCAGTAGCGACGCAGGTACAACCGGCTGCCGTCGCGCACCAGCGGCGCGGCGGTTGGCTGGCCCTTGGCGTCGGCAATCAACGGGGAACGCCATGTGCCGACGTCCTCCTGCACGCGGCGCAGCAAGGTGCGCCAGGGGAAGGGCCATTGCTGCTCGTCGGCCAGGGCGTCCAGTGCGTCGATATCCAGGCACAGATGGCCATCGGCCAGCTGACGGCTGAGCAGGGCGCCCAGCCACAACAACGGTGCCGGTGCGGCGTTGTCGCGCTCGGCCAGGAAACGCGCCAGCGCCACGTCCAGTGGTCGCAGCCGATGCTGTGCGATATCCGATTCGAACATCGCGGCGAGCGACTCAGTGGGCATCGTGTGCGTCTCCCGCGGCGAACAGGCGGTCCATCGCGTCCACCAGCGCAAACGGCAGACGTTCGCTGTGCACGCCATGGCCGGTGCCATCGACGCCGCGCAAATACAGGTAGAGCACGCCGCCGACATGCTGCGCGTAATCGTAGCCAGGCAGGCGCGCGCGCAATTGCCGATGCAGCGCCAGCGTGTAGATCGCGTACTGCAGGTCGTAACGGCTGTGCAGCACCGAATCGCGCATGGCATCGGTGGTGTAGGCCGCCGCGTCGGCGCCCAGCCAGTTCGATTTGTAATCGACGATGTAATAGCGGCCGTCGTGTTCGACCACCAGGTCGACGAAGCCCTTCAGCATGCCGTTGAGGCGGTCGGGCAGCAGTGGCGCGCGGGGCCGCGCGTCCAGCGTGTGCGCGGTGACCAGCTGATCCAGCGCGCTGGCGTCCACGCGATGGGCCTCGAACCAGAACTCCAGTTCGGCGCGGTACGCATGGTCGGCCAGAGCGGCCAACGGCACGCTTCCACCCGTCGGCAAGGGCAGCGGCGTAGTCAGGAACTGCGGTAGCCATGTCGCCAGCATGTCGCTCCATCGTTGCAAGTCGCGGCGGCAACGGTGAGCGATCAGCACGCTCTGCGTGGCTGGTGCGGTGGCGCTGTACGCAAAGCCTTCGTCGGCCGCCGCTTCAAGCAGGTCATGCAGGAAGGTGCCGGGCTGGGCGCCACGAGGGAAGTTGTGGATGGTCGGCGTTTCGACGTTGCCCATCGGCAGGGGCGCCGCAGAAGATTCGACCAGTGCTTCGGTCAGCTTGTCCTGCTGAGCCGTCTCCGGCGCCGGGTGACGCGGTGCCGCTTCCATCGAGGCGACTTTCAACGCGCTGTAACTGGCGATCCACCACGGTTCGGCCGGTTGTCCGTGGAAAGTGCGTGCGGGCTGGATGGCCGGTGTCTCGGCGGTGGCCTGGTGGCGCCTTGTTTCCGCTGGTTCTTCCAGCTTGCTGACATGGACGTATGGATGGCCATTTGAAAGCTGTTCGATCCGTGCCGAAAGCGCTTCCGCCTCGATGCTTTCGCCGCCGGCCAAGACATGGCCGAACGCGGATTTGTGCAGGCCGGAGGTTTTCTTCTGGCCATCCTTGAGATTGCCGATGCCCAGCCAGCAGCTGTGGCGCGCGCGGGTGAGCGCCACGTAGAAAAGCCGCAGATCCTCCTGCAACCGTTCGCGTTCGGCGGCAGCGAGTGCAGCGCCGGTCGGTTGTAGATCCAGCGCGGGTTGGTTGGCGTCGTCGTGCCAGACGAAGCTGTCGGTGAGTTTCGTCTCGCGCAGGCCGCAGACGAAAGGCAGCATTACCACGGGGTATTCCAGCCCCTTGGACTTGTGGATGGTGACGATCTTGATCAGCCCGGCTTCGCTTTCCAGCCGCACGATTTTCTCGTCGGCGGTTTCCATCGCGCTGCCGGCATCGGCGATCTGGGTGGCCAGGTGGCGGATCAGCGCATGTTCGCCATCCAGCGTGGTGGCGGCTTGCTGCAGCAGTTCGGCCAGATGCAGCAGGTTGGTCAGCGCGCGCTCGCCATCGGCGCGTGCCAGCAGTGCCGCGGGCAGGCGGAACGCGTGCAGCAGGTCGTGCATCATCGCCAGCACGCCATGGCGCAGCCAGGTGTCGTGCAACTGGCGGAAGCGGTCGCCGCAGCTTTCCCAGTACATCTCGTCCTGATTCAGGCGATCCAGCTCGGCATAACCCTGGCCCAGCGTGTCGCTGGCCAACGCCGCGCGCATGGCGCGGTCGGAGCCGGGCTCGGCGCAGGCGTGCAGCCACAACAGCAGGTCGTGGGCCTCGGGCGAGGCGTACACCGAATCGCGGTCGGACAGATAGACGCTGGCCAACCCGCGCGATTGCAGCGCATCGCGCATGAGCTTCGCTTCGCTACCGGTGCGCACCAGGATGGCGATATCGCCGGTGGACAATGGCTTGAAGCCGCCCTGCGCATCGGCGAAACCGCATTCACCGCGCTGCGCCGCATCCAGCCATTGCACCAGCGTGGCGGCGGCGTGTGCGGCCATCATCTTCTGGTAGGCGTCCTTGCTCATCGGCGTTGGGTCGGCGGCCACGGCGAGTTGCAGCGCGGGCATGGGCAGGTCGTGCAGCAGCAGGCGCTCCGCGCGCCCTTGCGCGGTTACCGGCAGGAAGGGCAGGCCGTGCTGATCCTTGCCGAACAGGAAGGCACCCTGTGCGTGTTCCTCGGCGAAACCGAACACGCGGTTCACTGCTTTGACCATGTCCTCGGTGGAGCGGTAGTTGGTGGTGAGCGTCCAGGTCGGCTGGCGGGCGCTGTTGCGCGCCAGCAGGTAGGTGTGGATATCGGCGCCGCGGAAGCTGTAGATCGCCTGCTTGGGGTCGCCGATCAGCAGCAGTCCGGTGTCGGCGCGCTGCGCGTAAATCTGCCGGAAAATGCGCCATTGCTGCGGGTCGGTGTCCTGGAACTCGTCGATCAGCGCCACCGGGTATTGCGCGGCGATCGTGTTCGCCAGTTGCTCGCCGTTGCCGTCATGCAGCGCCCGGTCCAGACGCTTGAGCATGTCGTCGAAACCCAGTTGCGCGCGCTGCTGCTTGGCCGTTTCCATCTGCGCCGCGATCCATGGCACGGCGTGGGCCAGGATCAGCGGTTTGAGTGCCTTGCCGATGGGCCGGGCTTCCAGCAGTTGCTCAATGGCGGCGAAGGCGGGGTGCCGCGGTGTCTCGTGGTTCTTGTTGGTGGCGGCCAGCAGTTTGTTTTGCGTGTAGCGCGCCAGCGTCTTGTCGTCGATGGCGGCGTTGTCGCTGGCCCAGTGGCGCAATTCGTCCATGTCCAGGGGGAATTGCGCCGCCTTGTAGGTGGCAGCGCTGAGCGCCTTGGCCTCGATCGCGGCTTTCAGTTTGGCCTCGATGGTGTCGGCGGCGTCGCGCCAGAGCTGGCGCGCGATGTTGTCTGCTTCATGCAGCGGAGCCAGTTGTGCCTGCATGGCGGTGGCGAGGCTGTCGATGACCGGCAGGGTTTGGCCGTCCAGATGCAGATTCTCCAGCGGCTGGCGCAACAGCGGCACGACGCTGGATTGCAGGTCGCCGGGTGCTTTCCACAGCGCGGTGACCTGCTCGGCGTCGCGGCGGTCGAGCGCGAAAAAGTTCTGGCGCCAGTAATCGCGCACGGCCTCGACCAGCAGCTCCGTTTCGTCGCCGGTGGCGTTCTGCACGAACGCGTGGCCGCTGTCGAACGCATGCTGGCTCAACATGCGTTGGCACCAGCCGTGGATGGTGTGGATGGCGGCCTCGTCCATCCATTGCGCGGCCAGTTCCAGCTGGCGGGCGGCGCGGGCGCGATCGTCGGCCTCCGGATACTCGGCGACCAGTTTGGTCAGGAAATCGTCGGCAAGGCCCTGGCCGCGGAACGCGGCGGCGGCTTCGCCCAGGCGTGCGCGGATGCGCTCGCGCAGTTCGGCGGTGGCGGCCTTGGTGAAGGTGACCACCAGGATCTGCGGCGGCAGCAACGGCGTTGCGGTGTCGCCATGCCCGAGCACCAGGCGCAGATACAGCGCGGCGATCGTCCATGTCTTGCCCGTGCCCGCGCTGGCCTCGATCAGGCGTACGCCGTGCAGTGGCAAGTGCAGGGGGTCGAGGGATTCGATCCGCGTCATGCGTCGCTCCCGCTGGTGGCATCGACCACGGCCTGATACAGCGGCAACCAGCGCTCGAAGCCACCCGCCTGCAATGCCTCGAAGCTGGGCCAGGCACGCGCCAGATAGGCGTCTTCGCCCACTTCGCCGGGGATGTGGGCGAAGCTGTTGCCTTCGTAACAGGCCTTGGCCGCCGTGACCGGGTTTTTCGGCGATTGCAACCACGCGAACGCGGTTTTGCGGGCGATGGGCAGCGGCGATTGCATGCCTTCATGCAGGGCGGCGAGCAGGGCATCCAGTTGGGCAGCCGCGTCTTCGGGCGACAACGCATCCAGCCGCGCCTGCGCATCGGCGCCGATCAGTCGGGTCTGCATGTGCAGGCCATTCGCATTGGCCAGCAAATGGATCACCCACGCAGACAACAACTTTTCGTGGCGCAGTTTGCCGTTCTTGTCCGCCAAGGCGCCGTTGACCAGCTCCAGGCGGCCGTACTGTTCTGCGTCGTTGCGGCGCAGATCGGTGAGCCAGTCTTCGACCTGCAATCCCGCGCCGGCGTAATGCAGCTCGTGCTTGTCGTCGGTGAGTGGCCACTGCACGCATGCCTCGCGCCATTCGCCGGCCAGCCCCTTGACCTGTTCGGCGATGTCCGCCTGCAACGCGGCACCGAATCCACCGGGCGGCAGGCGGCCTTCATCGTGCAGGCGCGCGGCCGCCGCGACGATGGCATGGTCGACGTCGTCGACGGCCGGGTCGATCGCGGCGTGCAGCACGGCCTGGGTGGCGCTGTAGCGCTGCAACCCATCGAGCGCGAACGGTTCGTCATCGCTGACGTCGTCGTTGTTGTCCGCGAAGAACACGTTCAATCGTTGATTGAAAAAATACGCCACAGGCTTGTGCAGGAAGCGTTGCAACGCGCCGATGCCCAACGCCACGTCCGGCTGCCATGGCGCCAGGGTCGATGGCGACAATACGGCGGGCAGGGCCTGATGCGCCTGCTGCCACTCCCGCGCGTAGGTGAACACCCGCGCATCCTCGCCGGCGCCGAAATAGCAGCGGCTGAAGGGTTGCAGCGGGTAGGTCGTGGTGATCGCGGCGAGCAGGTTCTTGCCCGCGTCGGCGTCGCTGGGCGTATCACCGTTGCGGTACCAGCCGGCGGCCAGGTAGTCGCGCAATTGCCCCACCAGTACGGAGGGAGGCAGCGCGCTGTTGTCCCGCGCGCTGCGGCCGACCCAGCTCACGTACAAGGTCTCGCGGGCGGACAGCAGGGCTTCGAGGAACAGGTAGCGATCATCCTCGCGGCGCGAACGGTCGCCCGGACGGCTGTGGCCCGGTTGCGCCATCAGGTCGAAATCCAGCGGTGTCTGCTGGCGCGGGTAAGCGCCGTCATCCATACCCAGCAGGCACACCACGCGAAAGGGAATCGCGCGCATCGGCATCAGCGTGCCGAAGCTCACCGCGCCGCCCATGAAGCGCTGCGACAGCCGGCTCTCGTCGATGGCCTGCAGCCAGTGTTCGCGCACGATGGCCAGCGGAATGGGCTCGGCGAAATCCGCCTCGCGGCAGGCTTGCTGCCACTCGTCCAGAGCCTCGTCCAGGCGGTTCAGGCGCAGTGCGTCCTCGGCGTCGCTGCGGTCGAAGAAGTCCACCAGCAGCCCGTGCAGGCGGTCACTCCACACATCGGGCGTGGCGGGCAATCGCAATTGCTGCCAGTGGTGTTCCAGTTGATCCAGCAGCAGGCTCAGCGGCCCCAGCAGTGCAGCGTCCAGCCCGCCGACATCGGCGTACGGCGCGATGCCATCCAGCGATTCGCCATCGCCTACCGCGTAGCCAAGCAGCATGCGGCGCAGGCCGAAGCGCCAGCTGTTCTGTTCCAGCGCGGGCAGGTTCAGGCTGGCCTTCTGCGCGCCATCCAGGCCCCAGCGGATGCCGGCGTCCTCGATCCAGCGCCGCAGCGTGGGCAGCCCGGCTTCGGCAAAGCCGAACCTGGCGCGCAGGGCCGGAACATCCAGCAGGTCGAAAATTTCGCTGGCTGCGAAGCGTGATTCCGGCAAGGCTAGCAAGTGCTCCAGCGCCACGATCAACGGCACGCTGCCGCGCGCGGACTGGTCGGCCACACTGCAGGGCAGGTAGCGCGGGTCACTGGGCGGCAGCCGCCCGAACACGGCCTGCACATGGGGCGCATAGGTCTGGATGTCGGGCACCATCACGATCACGTCGCGTGGCGCCAGCGGCGTGCCCGCAGCGGCGGCGCGTTCGAACATCGCCAGCAACTGGTCGTGCAGGATTTCCACCTCGCGCTGCGGGCTGTGCGCCACATGGAATCGCAATGATGCGTCGTCGGCCCGCCAGGGTTTGCGCAATGACGGGTCGGCGGGCAGCGGTTCCAGATCCAGGATGGCTTGTTGCACCTGCTGCAGCAGGCCGTGGCCTTCCACGTCGTGGAACAGGTCGATGCCGCGGTCGATCGCGGCGAATTGCTGGCGGTAGCGGTAGGGCTGGTCGCAGCCATCCAGCAGGCGGATGTAATCGCGCCCCTGCTTGCCCCACGCCGCCAGCAGCGGATGGGCGTGCAGGTGCAGATCCTCGTAGCGCGGAACGGCGGGTGTGCCGGGTTTGCCGGCCTGTCTCCGCTGGCTGGCCTTGAGCAGTTCGCGCTCCTCGATGATGTCGGCCCAGTAATGGCGGCAGGGATTGGCGACCACCAGCAGCACCTGGGAAAAGCGCGCCAGCGCGGTGAGCGCCTCCAGCGTCTGCTGCGGCAGCGACGACATGCCGAACACCACGATGCGCCGGGGCAGCCCCGCTGGCCGTGCATCCAGTGTCGGTACGCGCTCGACGAACGCCTTGTGCACGGCGGCGCGATGGCTGCGCACCGACGCCGCGCCCACGTCATCGAGCAGCAACCGCCACAGTCGCGGCTGCCAGCGCTGGTTCGGCGCCAGTGGCGTGCGGCGGTCGCGCAGGGGATCGTGCAGGTCGTCGCGCCCGTGTTCCCAGTCGTCCAGCCAGTCGGCGCGGTAGACCTGGTATTGGTCGAACAGGTCGGCCACGCGCGCGGCCAGCTGGTAGCGTTTCTGCCAGTCCGGGTCATCGCCCAGGAAATCGCGCATGGGCGCGAAGTCGTTGTCGTCCAGGTGCTGCGGGATCAGCCGCAACAGCCGCCAGGCGAGTCGCGTCTTGTCGAACGGCGAGGTGGCCGGCACCGCGTCGCGGCCCAGCACGGCGCGGTACGCGGTCCACAGGAAACGCCCCGGCAGTTGCACGTCGATCGCCGCGCTGATGCCCAGCCCGCCGGCGTCCGGCGCGCGGGCCAGGGCCAGTTTCAGCCACTGCGCGATGCCGTTGCTCTGCACCAGCATCAGCTCGTTTTCCAGCGGCCGCAACGGCGCGCGAGCCAGCCAGGCGGCAAGCAGGTCGCGCAGATCCTCCAGCCGGTTGCCGTGCAGCACCATCAGGCCGGGTTCGATCGGTAGGGCAGTGGATCGCGCAGCGGAACTCACGGAAGGCAGCACTCCTGTGTGATCGGGGATTGTCGCCCAGATGGGTCGCGCCGTCTGCGACAGTTACCATGCAGCTTTGCCCGGGCCAGCGCATGCCGAAGACTTACGACCGCAACTATTTCGACAAGTGGTATCGCGACCCGCGTCACGCGATCGGTTCGCCCGCCGAATTGCGGCGCAAGGTGGCGATGGTGGTGGCGCAGGCCGAGTACTACCTGGCGCGACCGATCCGCAACGTGCTCGACGTGGGCTGCGGCGAGGCCGTGTGGCGCGCGCCGCTGCGCGCCTTGCGACCGGGCATCGATTACCGCGGGCTGGATGCCAGCGAGTATGTCGCCGCACGTTACGGCCGCAGCCGCAATGTGGGGCTGGCCAGCTTCGGCCAGCTGGAATACCTGCGTTTCGAACAGCGCTTCGACCTGATCGTATGCACCGACGTGCTGCATTACCTGAAGCCCGCCGAGATCCGCGCTGGCCTGGGCGGTATCGTGGAGATGCTGGAGGGGATCGCCTTCCTGGAAGTGTTCACCAGCCGCGATGACGTGATTGGCGACCGCCAGGGTTTCATCTCCCGCGCGCCGGCGTGGTATCTGCGCGAGTTCGGCGCCGCCGGGTTGTTGTCGTGCGGCTCGCATTGCTACCTGGGGCCGCGGCTGGAGCGGCATATTGCGGCATTGGAGCGGGCGCAGTTGCCGGTGGTGTAACAGCCTTGGCGATGTCCCCTGTGGGAGCGGCTTCAGCCGCGATGCTCTTCGTTCCATTGAGCAAAAGCATCGCGGCTGAAGCCGCTCCCACAGGAACATCGCCAACGAAAAAAGGCCGCCTTGCGGCGGCCTTTTGTCTTTACCCAGCTGTGACAGCTCAGCTGCGCGAGGCGCGCTTGCGGTCGTTCTCGGTGAGGTGCTTCTTGCGCAGGCGGATCTCTTTCGGGGTGATCTCGACCAGCTCGTCGTCGTCGATGAAGTCCAGCGCCTGTTCCAGCGAGAACTTGATCGCCGGGGTCAGCTGGATCGCATCGTCCTTGCCGGAGGCGCGCATGTTGGTCAGCGGCTTGGGCTTGATCACGTTGACGGTGAGGTCGTTGTCCTTGGCGTGAATGCCGACCAGCTGGCCTTCGTACACGTTGTCGCCTTCGGCCGCGAACAGCTTGCCGCGGTCCTGCAGCGGCCCGAGCGAGTAGGCCGGGGTGGTGCCGCCGGCATTGGCGATCATCACGCCGTTGAGGCGCTTGGCGATCTGGCCGTCTTCCTTCGGACCGTAATGGTCGAACACGTGGAACAGCAGGCCCGAACCCTGGGTCAGGGTCTTGAACTGGTTCTGGAATCCGATCAGGCCACGCGCCGGGATTTCGTAATCCAGCCGCACGCGGCCCTTGCCGTCGGATTCCATGTTCTTCAGCTGGCCCTTGCGCATGCCCAGCTTTTCCATCACGGCGCCCTGGTGGACTTCCTCCACGTCGACCACCAGCTGCTCGATCGGCTCCATCTTCTTGCCGTCGATCTCCTTGATGATCACTTCCGGGCGCGACACGGCCAGCTCGTAGCCTTCGCGGCGCATGTTTTCGATCAGCACCGACAGGTGCAGCTCGCCGCGGCCGGAGACCAGGAACTTGTCGGCGTCCGAACCCTGCTCGACCTTCAGCGCCACGTTGTGCACCTGCTCGCGGTCCAGGCGGTCCTTCAACTGGCGGCTGGTGAGGAACTTGCCGCCGCTGAGGTCCTTGTTGCCGGCGAACGGCGAGTTGTTGACCTGGAAGGTCATGCTGATGGTCGGCTCGTCCACGGTCAGCGCGGGCAGGGCCTCGGGGGCCTCCAGCGCGCACACGGTGTCGGAAATGGTCAGCTCGGAGATGCCCGAGATGGCCACGATGTCGCCGGCCTCGGCGGTTTCCTGCTCGATCCGCTCCAGGCCCAGGAAGCCCAGCACCTGCAGCACCTTGCCCTGGCGCTTCTTGCCATGGCGGTCGATCACGGCCACCGGCATGTTCTTCTTCAACGTGCCGCGCTGGATGCGGCCGATGCCGATCACGCCCACGAAATTGTTGTAGTCCAGCTGGCTGATGCGCATCTGGAACGGGCCGTCCGGGTCCACGTCCGGCTTGCTCACGTGCTGCATGATCGCTTCGTACAGCGGGGTCATGTCGCCTTCGCGGACGTCGTCATTGAGGCCGGCGTAGCCATTCAGCGCCGAGGCGTAGACGATCGGGAAATCCATCTGCTCCGGCGTGGCGCCGAGGCGGTCGAACAGGTCCCACACCTGCTCGACAACCCATTCAGGGCGCGCGCCCGGGCGATCGACCTTGTTGATCACCACGATCGGCTTGAAGCCCATCGCGAACGCCTTCTGCGTCACGAAGCGGGTCTGCGGCATCGGGCCGTCCATCGCGTCGACCAGGATCAGCACCGAATCCACCATCGACAGCACGCGCTCCACCTCGCCGCCGAAGTCGGCGTGTCCCGGGGTGTCGACGATGTTGATGCGGTTGCCCTGCCAGGTGATGGCGGTGTTCTTGGCCAGGATCGTGATGCCACGCTCCTTTTCCTGGTCGTTCGAGTCCATTACGCGCTCGGCCAGCACGGTGCGCTCATTGAGCGTGCCGGACTGCTTGAGCAGGCAATCGACGAGGGTGGTCTTGCCGTGATCGACGTGGGCGACGATGGCGATATTGCGCAGGTTTTCGATAGACATGGGATCGACTCGGGCGGCGCACAGGCCGTCACGCAGGTTTTTGAAGGACGAATTAACCGATTATACGGAGTTGTGCGCCAACTTGCCCGTGATTTCGTTCAGGCGGGGAGCGGTGGCGGAACCCGGCCCGTTCAGGAGCCGCCGTCGGATGGCTGCGGGGCGCCATCACACCGTGGAGGGCCGGCGCTTTCTCTTGCCGCGGGACTGCGCGAGTATCGAAGGTCAATGCAGGTGGCGACCGTTGGCGCGCAGCGTACGGAAGCCTTACGTGATGGGGAAGCGCGAATACGAAAAAGACCGAGCCGTTAGCGGCAATCGTCGCCTGGGTTGTCTACGATGACGATCAAGCAGGCCGGCGCGCCCAATCGCGGCCCGGCGTTCATGAAATGAGATTTGGCATCGCTCGCGATGTTGAAGCACCACCGGCAAAAGGGATCCCTGTCTCCTGCGCCGGCTCAACCGAGGCTGCAAACCCTGCAGCCTCTCACTTGTATCTCCAAGGAGAACGGCATGAACTCGCATTTTGAACGCACTGGCCCGCTGACCGAACTGACCAGCTACCCGCAATGGGCGCAAGATATGGTCGCGGACTGTGCCAGTACCAAGCAGAGCGTGGTGGATCACCAACTGTGGGCCCGGATGAGCGATGGCACGCTCGGTCGCGATGGCACCATCAATTTCATGTGTGGCATCTGGCCGGTCATCGAGCGGTTTCCCGGTTACATGGCGATGAGCCTGCTCAAGACCCAGTACGGCCGTAGTGCCGGCGACAACCTGGCGCGACGCTGGCTGGTACGCAACATCCGCGTGGAACAGAACCATGCCGAATACTGGTTGCATTGGGCCGAGGGGGTAGGGGTGTCGCGCGATGAAGTGCTGAACGGCATGCCCCCCCGGGGAACCCAGACCTTGGCGCATTGGTGCGAAGAGGTGAGCAGCGGCGACAGCCTGGTAGCCAGCATTGCTGCCACCAACTACGCGGTGGAAGGCGCCACGGGGGAATGGTCGCAGCTGATCTATGAAAGCGAGAGCTACAAGCAGCGTTTTCCCGAGAAAACGCGTGCCGGTTCGCTACGCTGGCTACAGTTGCATGCGGCTTATGACGATACCCATCCATGGGAGGCGCTGGAAATCGTTTGCACCCTGCTCGGCACGTCCCCGGCAGCCGAGGAGGTTGCACACATCACAGCCTGTATCAAGCGCAGCTACACGAGCATGCGGATACTTGCTGATCGTTGTGTACAGCCTTCGCGGATGCTGAACGTTCTCAGCGAAGCGGCAGCTTGACGGAACGGGTTGCTGCAAGGTCCTTTGGTAAACGCATTGACGCGCAAATCGTGAGATAAAGGCATCCATGCGTACTTTCCCGATTACCTTGCAGCGGCCCCTGTCGCGGCGATTGATGCCGCTGGTCTATGCATTGCTGGCCATGGTGGCGCTCATCCTGGCTTTGACCTGGGTGGCGCTGCAGACACAGGTGGCTCTCGCCGGCTTTCTCAACGGCGAGAGCGTCTGGTCGAAAGCGCAGAAGCAGGCGGTGGTCGATCTGGATGCCTATGCAAGCAGCGGGTCGGCGACGGACCTTCGCGATTTTCAGCGCAACCTGACCGTACTGAATACCGACCGCTGGGCGCGCGACAACATCACCTCGGGGCACTACGACTACGACGCCACCGTGAATGGACTGCGCCGGGCCAATGCGATGCCCACCGCGATCCCCGGCGTGATTTTCATGCTGCATCATTTTTCCGACGCGCCGTACATGCGCGACGCACTGCAGGCTTGGCGATCCACCGATAACGCCGTCGCCGAGTTGGAGACCATCGCACTCGAACTCCAGCGTGCCCATGCATTGGGCGCCGTGTCGGCTCAGGAGGTCACACGTCAGCGTGCGCGGATCGGTACGATAAACAGCTACATCGAACCGCGCAGCAACCTGTTTTCGCTGAAAATCGCCCTGGGCGCCACCTGGATGGGCCAGGTGCTGTTCGGTGGCGTACTGGCTGCGGCCGCTATCGCCGCCTTGTTGTGGATACTCATGGCCCGGCGCACGCTGGCCAGCATTCGTGGTACCGAGGAGCGTTACCGGTTGCTGTTCGACAGCGCTTCGGACGCGATCGTGATGGTGGATGAAGCCAGCGGGCGCATCCTGGACGCCAACCGGGCTGCATCGGAATGGACCGGGCGGCGTGCCGGGGAGTTGATCGGCGACCGCTTCGTGCACCTGTTCACCCAGACGGTGTCCCAACTGGAAGGCCGCGCGGCCATCAATGGCTTGCTGGGCGCCGATGGCACCAAGCTCCCGGTGGAAACGCAGTGCAGCCTGGTCAATTGGGGCGACCGGCGTGTGCGCCAGGCGATCATCCGCGACATTTCCGAGCGGGTGGCGATGGAGCGGGAGCGGCGCATCGCCGCCGAGGCGCTGGCCAGCATCGCCGAGGGTGTGATCATTGCCGACCCGCAGCGCCGGATCATTTCCGTCAACGATGCGCACGAGCAGCTCACCGGTTTCGATGCCGATGCCGTGCGCGACAAGCGCCTCGACGCCACGCGCCGCCTGCCCGACGGCCACAGCCTGCCGCAGTCGATATGGGATGACATTGCCGCCGGCCGGAACTGGCTGGGCGAGGTGCAGAGCGTCCGTCGCGACGGCACCAGCTACCCCGAGCAGCTCAGCATCAGCGCTATCCGCGATACCGAACACCAAGTGCTCTATTACGTGGCGGTGTTCACCAATATCTCCGCGACCAAGCAGCAGCAGCAGCGCCTGGAACACCTGGCCCGGCACGATCCGCTCACCGGCCTGGTCAACCGGGCGGAGTTCGAGCGGTATTGCACCGACGCCATTGCCATCGCCGAGCGCGAGCGGTTGGCCACCGTGGTGCTGTTCATCGATCTGGACGCGTTCAAGATCGTCAACGACAGCTACAGCCATGCGATTGGCGACCGGCTGCTGGTGAAAGTGGCCGAGCGCATCCGCCGCCAGTTGTCCGAGGGCGACGTGGCCGGGCGCATTGGCGGCGACGAATTCACTGTGCTGATCCATCACCTCAACCTGCGCGAGGACGCGCGCGTGATGGCCGAGCGGCTGCTGGCGGTGTTGTCCGAACCGCTGCTGGTGGACGACTACGAGATCGTGCTGAGCGCCAGCATCGGTATCGCCGGCTACCCGCTGGACGGGCTCGACGCGGCGACCCTGGTCGCCAACGCGGACGCGGCGATGTACGCCGCCAAGACTGAAGAACGCAACACGCTGCGCTTCTACACGCCGATGATGCACGCCAGCACAAGCCGCCGCCTGCTGCTGGCCACCGAGCTGCGCCAGGCGCTGGCTCGCGAGGAATTCCGGCTGGTTTACCAGCCCAGCATCGAGATGCGCACGGGCCGCATCGTGGCGGTCGAGGCGCTGGTGCGCTGGCAACATCCCGACCGGGGCGAGGTGTTGCCCAGCGAGTTCATCCCGGTGGCCGAAAGCCTGGGCCTGATCCGCCGCATCGACGAATGGGTGATGCAGACCGCCTGCGCCCAGATCGAGGCGTGGGACCTGGCCGGCATGCCGCCGGTGCGCGTGGCGGTAAACGTGTCGGCGCGCGGGTTTGGCCACGCGGCCTTCGTCGATGGCGTGAGCCGCGCGATGCAGCAGCGGCGGGTGCCGCCCGGGCGGCTGATGCTGGAGATCACTGAAAGCGCCATGTTGCGGATGGGCGACGACACCGAGCGCACCATGCGTGCGTTGCATACGCTGGGGCTGGAGGTGGCGGTCGACGATTTCGGCACCGGCTATTCCTCCATGGCCTATCTGAAACTGCCGGCGGTGGCGTACCTGAAGATCGACCGCTCGTTCGTGTCCGGCCTGCCGGAAAGTACCGACGACGTGGCGATCATCGAAGCCATGCTGGCCATGTCGCGCAGCCTGGGGCTGAAGACCATCGCCGAGGGCATCGAGACCGAGGCGCAACACGAGTTCCTGATGCGCGCCGGCTGCAATGAGGGGCAGGGCTATCTGTATTCGTACGCGCTGACGGCCAGCGCCATCGAAAAGCTGATGTCGCCGCGCTCGTTTCACGTGCCGACCAAGCTGCGGCTGGTGCCGCCGAAGCGTGGCCTGTAGCCACCGACCGGGTGGCGCCTGATACATGTCATGGCGGGTCGCGCAAGTACGCGCGACACTCCGCCCATGTCCAGTGACCCGCAACCCACCCACGTCCCCGACGGCACCAAGTTCACCAGCCCGCAGGGCACCCGTGCGATCAAGGGCGGCATCCGCCCCAACGCCGGCAGTGCCACGCCCGACATCGGGCACAAACCGCCGTGGCTGCGCATAAAACTGCCCAGCGGCGCCCGCTACGAGGAAGTGCACGAGATCGTGCGCAGCCACAACCTGCACACCGTCTGCGCCGAGTCGAAATGCCCCAACATCGCCGAATGCTGGGGCCGCGGCACCGCCACGCTGATGCTGATGGGCTCGGTGTGCACGCGGGCCTGCCGCTTCTGCTCGGTCAGCACCGGCAACCCCAACGGCTGGCTCGACCCGCTGGAGCCGATGCAGGTGGCCGACGCGGTGGCCCTGATGGGGCTCAACTACGTGGTGCTGACCTCGGTCGATCGCGATGACTTGCCCGATGGCGGCGCCGCCCATTACGCCGCCTGCGTGCGGGCCATCCACCAGCGCTCGCCGCAAACCGCGGTGGAGGCGCTGACCCCCGATTTCGCAGGTCGGCATGCCGACGTGGCGACGGTGCTTGATGCGGGGCTGGCCACGTATGCGCAGAACCTGGAGACGGTGGAACGCCTGACTCACCCCGTGCGCGACCCCCGCGCCGGTTACGCGCAGACGCTGGACGTGCTGGCATTTGCCAAGCGCCACGCGCCGAAGACGCTGACCAAGACCAGCCTGATGCTGGGGCTGGGCGAGACCGACGAGGAGATCGACCGCAGCCTGGGCGACATCCGTGCCGCCAACGTCGACGTGGTCACCCTCGGCCAGTACATGCGGCCCAGCCCGCATCACCTGGCGGTGCAACGTTTCGTGACGCCGGAGGAGTTTCGCCAGTACCGCGAATTGGCCCTGGCCAAGGGTTTTCTCGAAGCCGTGGCCGGGCCGCTGGTTCGTTCAAGCTATCGCGCCGAGCGCGTGCTGGAGCACAACAACCTGGGGTTGTGAGCGCCATGCACGGCGGGCCCGGTGGCAGTTTCGTCGTTCGTCCACCAGGAGGTATTGCCATGTCCGTGTTTCGCCATCCATTGCATCGCCATGCCGTTGTGCCGGAGCGCGGCGGTATCAGCGGGCCCGCCCTTTCCGCATCTTCCGCACTGGAACTGAGGCTGCAGCGCGAGCAGCGCATCGACGAGGAGCTGGCGCAGAGCTTTCCCGCCAGCGACCCGCCGAGCTGGGTGCAAGGCGTCTCGCCACGGCCTTCCTGATCCCCGTTCGATACCCCTGCGATCGAACCGGAAGCCGATTCCCCACGGAGCACAACCATGGACACACCCCTCTATCCCCAGGCCAGCGCCGAGCTGGCGCGCAAACGCCGCGAGCTGGCACCCGAGCCGCTGAAGGCGTTCAAGGCGTTCAGTGCCGCCGTGTTTGCCGAGGGTGCCGTGCCGGCCGTCACCAAGCAGTTGATTGCCGTGGCGGTGGCGCATGTCACCCAATGCCCGTATTGCATCAAGGGCCACACCGCCGAAGCGTTGAAGCAAGGCGCCAGCGAACAGCAGATCATGGAGGCGATCTGGGTGGCGGCGGAGATGCGCGCCGGCGGCGCCTACGCGCATTCGGCGCTGGCGCTGGACACCATGCAGCACGCGCACAACCACGATTGATCGACGTCGCCTGCCATGGGGCGCCGTGGTCCCGACGGTGATACCGTCATGTGCCCCAATAACTACGGCCACCCGCGTGCACCCGCCCATCGACCTGGACGCCTACCTGCGGCGCATCGACTATCGCGCCACCGTGGCGCCCGACCTGCCGACCCTGCGCGGGCTGGTAGCGGCCCATGCGGCCGCCATTCCCTTCGAAAACCTCACTCCCTGGCTTGGCCTGCCGGTCGACCTGGAACTCTCCGCGATCGAGCGCAAAGTGCTCCACGATGGCCGCGGCGGTTACTGCTTCGAACAGAACCTGTTGCTGCAAGCCGCGTTGCGGGCCATCGGTTTCGAGGTCTCCGCGTTGATCGCGCGGGTGCTGTGGCGGCAAACCGACGACACCATGACGGCACAGACACACATGTTGCTGCGCGTCGATCTGGATGGTGATACCCGATTGGTCGACGTGGGCTTCGGCAGCCAGACCCTCACCGGCGCCTTGCGCCTGCAGGCAGATATCGAACAACCGACACCGCTCGAACCTTTCCGTCTGGTGCGGATGGACAGCGACTGGTGCATGCAGTCGCGGGTACATGGCGTCTGGCGCCCGCTGTACCGCTTCGACCTGCACACGCCGTATCCGATCGACCTGGTGGTCGCCAACCACTACGTCTCGACCTATCCCGGCTCCCGCTTCACCACCCATCTGGTGGTCGCCCGCATCGAAGGCGACCGCCGCCTGACCCTGCTCGACCGCGAGTTCACCGTGCGCCGGCTGGGCCATGAGCCCGAGCATCATTCGTTGCGTGATGGCGGGGAGGTGCGGCGGGTATTGGAGGAGCGGTTCGGGTTGCGTTTGCCGGAGCATGCCGACCTGGGTCGGCGGTTGGACGAACTGCCAGGTTGAAGCGCCACCTTCAGCCCTAAGGCGCAAGGATCACCCCGTTTCCTTCCCCCGCTTGCGGGGGAAGGTGCCGAAGGCGGATGGGGGCGCTCTTGTCTTTGCTTTCCCTGTTGGGAAAAGCCCCCTTCAGCCCTCCGGGCAGCTTCCCCCGCAAGCGGGGGAAGCAAAGCTTTTGCTGTTCAGCCTTCAGGATCAGCCAATACCCGGATTTCCACATCGCCAAGCGTGACCGTTTGGCCGGCTACGATCTTGCAGGTCTTGCGCAATTCGGTGGCGCCGTCGACCTTGACATCGCCCTCGGCCACCAGCCGCTTGCCGGCGCCACCGCTGTCGCACAGGCCGACCAGCTTCAGCAGCATGTTCAACTCGACGTAGCTGCCTTCCAGTTCGAAATCGATCGTTTGCATGGGTATCCAGGGTGATGGGTGCGTTGGCAGAGGCGTAGCGTGACACGATCAGCCGCCGTCGAATGCCTCGTCGGGCAGGGCCAGAAACGCGAACCAGGGTTTGTCGTGGTCGGCACCGAAGGTGGCCGCGTCGTCCAGCACGCCGAGCAGGGTGGTGAAATCTTCCGGTGCGGCCTTGCGCAGGTCGTCGCCGCGTTCGAACAGCAGCGCGTAGCCCCACGCGGGCAACCAGCTCATGTCGCGCAGGCAGTCCGCCAGGGCATCCCAGTTGTGGCCGAAGCTGGCGGGCAACGTCAGTGAAACGGCCAGGCGCTGCAGCAATTCGTATTTGTCCGCGCAGCCGCCAAGGTCCGTGCGGCACACCTGCAACTCGTCGCGTCGCGCCGCCTTCGCCAGCCGGTCGAGGTCGTCGGTGCCGACGAAATACACCCCGCTTTGCGCGGGCTGGGTCAGGTTGAGGTCGAAACGGTGCGCGCTCATGGTTGTAGCGTGAAGCGGCGGAAGCTGCGGTAATGATCGTCGGTGTAGTAATAGACGCGCGGCGGTGTGTCGCCGGTGATGATGCGCCGCGCGCCGCGGTTGCGCGCGCCGGGCGTTTCCACGGTGTACTCGTGGTAATAGCCGCGCGGTTGTTGTGGCAGGTGGCGCTCGTAATTGCCGAACACGGTGCCATCCTGGCTATGGGCGAATGGCCCGCCGCTGGCGATGCGGCGCAAGGTATCGCGGGCCTCGGGCGGCAGGAACGCTGGCAGTGTCGACGAATCGCGCGCGTGATCGATCTGGCTGGCGACTTCCGGTGCGGTAGGGGTCACCCCCGGCGAGGTCGACGGTGGCTGTCGCCACATGACCAGCGCAACCACCAGCGCGGCAAGCAGGATCAGCGGATGGAATCGGCGCATGGCAGGTTGGCGGCAGGTCGGCTTGGGTCAGTCGTGATGATACGGAAACGCAACGGGCGAGTGCCGGTTGGCCGTTCGCATCGTAGCCGCATCGCGGCGAAACACCCTTCGACTTCGCCGCTGCGCGGCTACCCTCAGGGCGAACGGTGAGGGGGCGGCGCGCTGCCTTTCCCGATTCCCGTCAGGCCAGCCGATCAACTCGCTCCTGCAACGCCATCGCGGCGGCCGGGTTGCGCAGTTTTGCGCTGCTGATGAAAAAAACGAACACCTCGCGCGGTGGCCCGGGCGGTTGGGTGGGGCCGACGTGGGGCAGGGCAGCGATGTCGCGGCCCGCGGCCCATGCCTGGGCATGCGCCGCCCATTGATCCAGCGCCCTGTCTTCGTAGCCGGTGGCGATCTCTTCGATGCTGCGCATCAGCCGGGCATAGACGAAGTCGCCGGTGAGGTCGGCCAGCGATGGGAATTTCGGCGAGTCGGTGAACACGGTGGGGATCGCGTGCTTGCGCGCCAATTCCACATAAGCCGGGCACAGGAAGCCGGGGTTGCGCACCTCCAGCACGTGGCGCAGTGGTCGCCCGTTCAATACGCGAGGCAGCGCCTGCAGGAAGGCGTCCAGGTCGTCGGCATCGAATTTTCGCGACGGCGGCAGCTGCCACAGGATCGGGCCCAGCCGATCCCCCATTTCCTCGATGCCGCCGTAGATGAAGCTGTCCACGCCCTTGCCGCTGTGCGCCAGCGGCCGGCTTTCGGTGATGTAGCGCGGCGCTTTCAGCGAGAACACGAAACCCGGCGGCGTGGCCTCGGCCCACTTGGCGTAGGTGGCCGGTTTTTGCGCACTGTAGTAAGTGCCGTTGACCTCGATGGCGCGCAGGTGGCGGCTGGCGTAATCCAGCTCCAGCCGCCGCAGCAGGTCGGCGGGATAGAAATTGTCGCGCCAGGGCGCATACACCCAGCCGCCCACACCGACGCGGATGGGCCCGTGCAGCGCGCTGCTGGCGGCGGTGTGGTCAGGGTGTTCCATCGGAAACAGGCCTGGCGGAGTTGGTAACGCAGCATGCCGCGACGTGCATGCAACTGTCGTGAACGGCCGCCAGCGGCCGCGTGACTTCCGGCGCTGGCCTGCCGCCCGGTTTGCCGCGATAGTGGTGCGACTGCCCCTGTCATGGAGTTATCGATGCTGCAGCGACCTCTTGTCTTGCGCCTCTCGGTGGCGTGCGCGTTGTGCGTCGCCACGTTGGGTGCCGCGGCGCAGGCGCCGACCTCCTCGATACCGCAGCTGCCCATCTCCACCAACGACCAGGTACGCCCGCTGCTGCCCGCGCAGTTGCAGGATTTCGATGCGTATGTGGAAAGCGCGCGCAAGGCGTTCGACGTGCCCGGCATCGCCGTGGCGATCGTCAAGGACGGCAACGTGGTGCTGGCGCGGGGCTTCGGCCAGCGCGAGCTGGGTAAACCCGACGCCGTCGATGCGCACACCTTGTTCGCGATCGCCTCCAATACCAAGGCGTTCACCGCCGCCTCGCTGCAGCAGCTGGCCGAGGCGGGCAAGCTGAACATGGACGACCGGGTGATCGACCATCTGCCGTGGTTCCGCATGTCCGACCCGTACATTACCCACGAGATGCGTATCCGCGATTTGCTGGCGCATCGCAGCGGTCTGTCGCTGGGCGCGGGTGATCTGCTGTATTGGCCGCCCACCTCATACACCACCAAGGAGGTGGTGCAGCGGTTGGCGCATGTGCCGATCGCCAATGGTTTCCGCAGTGGCTATGCCTACGACAACATCCTGTTCGCGGTGGCCACGCTGGTGATCGAGGAAGCGTCCGGGCAGAGCTATGCCGACTATGTGCGCGACCACATCTTCAAGCCGGTGGGCATGGACGAGTCGCTGATCGACAAGACCTACATCAAACCCGGGATGGATGTGGCCACGGGGCACGCCAAGGCCGATTTCAAGGATCTGCAGCCGGTGCCGCCGATGGCCTGGCTCAACGATCCGGGCGCCGGCGGCATCTATGCCAGCGTGCACGACATGGCCAAGTGGATGAACGTGCAACTGGCCGGCGGCGTCCTGCCCACCAAGGGTACGGACGGCAAGTCGCAACGGCTGTTTTCCGAGAAGAGCCAGCAGCAGATGTGGAGCATGCTGACGCCCATCACTATCCGCAAACCGTCGATTCCCGAGCTGGCGCCGCTGACGCCGAAGTTCTCCGGCTACGGCGAGTCGTGGTTCCTGTCCGACTACCGCGGGCAACGGCTGGTGTGGCACACCGGCGGCTGGCCCGGCATGGTGTCGCGGGTGACCCTGGTGCCCGACCAGCACCTGGGCGTGGTGGTGCTGACCAATGCCGAATCGGGCGCAGCCTTCAACGCGGTGACCTACCGCGTGCTGGATGCCTACCTCAACCGCGATCACAAGACGGACTGGGTGGCCGTCTATACCAAGGCGGTGAAGAAATCTCAGGCCCATGCCGACGACAGCTTCGCCAAACACGAGGCCGCCCGCGACAAGCACAGCAAGCCTTCGCTGCCGCTGGCGAAATACGCCGGCACCTACCGCGACCCCTGGTACGGCGACATCATCGTCAGCCAGGAGAACGGCAAGCTGCGCATGCGCTTCAGCAAGACCGCGCAACTGGTCGGCACGATGACGCCGTGGCAGCACGACACCTTCGTGGTGCGCTGGGACGACCGCACGCTGAATGCCGATGCGTTCGTCAGCTACGCGCTGGACCCGGACGGGGCCGTGCGCGAGGTGCGGATGGAGCCAATTTCGCCGCTGACCGATTTCAGTTTCGATTTCCAGGATTTGCGATTGAAGCCGGCCAACCACTGATAACTGATCCACCACCGCGCTGTTCGCGGCGCCCAGGCTAAGAGCGTGGGCGGTAGAAATCTTCCGGGCTGCAAAAGCGGTTGCGTGGTCCATATTTCCGCCGCTTCTTGGCCCATGGAACCACCATGGGCCGGCAAATCGGCAAAAATCTGTCCTCACGCAACCACTTTTTCGCCTCGAAAGTTTCTACCGCCCACACTCCAAGGGGAAGGGACATGAAGTATCGGCATCATGCGGTGGCGGTCCTGCTGTCGTTCGGGTTGCTGGTTGGCGCTGCCCAGGCGCGCGGCGACCACGCACTGGATCATCACTACATCCGGGTCGAACTCGGAACCAACGGCGCGCAACCGACCTCGGGTCGGCTGCTGCTGTTCGCGACAGACGCGAAAGTGGCCGAAGCGGCCGCCAAGGCGGAATCGAAGGGCAAGAGCAGCGTGGTCGAATCGGTGGATGCCGATCCGTTCAGCGGCACGGTCACCAGCGTGGCGGCACGCGAGGTGGAGCACTGGGTGCCGGGGAAGACGATCGACGTCGACACCGAACACATGGCGTATCCCGCCGGCTGGTCGCAGCTGCCCCCGGGCGATTACCTGGTGCAGGCCGTGCTGGACGTGAACCACGACTACAACTACCTGGGGCGTGGCGCCGGCGACCTGGTCAGCGAGGTGGTCAAGCTGCATCTGCCCGCGGCCGGTGTGCCGAAACTGAAACTGGCGAAGGCCTTGCCGGCAGACGATGACCCATGGGCCGTGCCGCTGTCGGCGTCGCCGGCGATGCGCGAAAACGTGGTCGCGGCACGCCCGCACGCGCATCTGGTCGATTTCACCAGCCCGCTGCTGAGCGCGTTCTGGGGCCGGCCGATCCACATGCGCGGCTGGGTACTGACGCCGCCCGGCTACTACGCCAATGCCGCCACCCGCTACCCCACGGTCTATTACACCCAGGGTTTCGGCGGCAACAACGATCGCGTGATCCGCCCCATCGTCACTGCCTACACGGCGATGGCGAAGCAGCAGATGCCGCCGATGATCTGGGTGTTCCTGGACGAGTCCAGCCCCACCGGCACCCACGAGTTTGCCGACTCGGTCAACAACGGCCCGTGGGGACAGGCGCTGACCACCGAGCTGATCCCGCATCTCGAAGCGCACTACCGCATGGATGGTGACGTCAACGGTCGCTTCCTCAACGGCCACTCCTCCGGTGGCTGGGCCACGTTGTGGCTGCAGACGCGCTATCCGAAGATCTTCGGCGGCACCTGGTCGACCTCGCCCGACCCCAGCGACTTCCACGACTTCACCGGCGTCGACCTGTACGCGCCGCATGCCAATGTCTATCGCCGCGCCGACGGCTCGGCCTACCCGCTGGTGCGCAACCACGACAAGGTGCTGGGTACGTTCGAGCAGTTCGCGAAACTTGAACGCGTGCTGGGCAGCTACGGCGGCCAGCTGGCTTCGTTCGAGTGGGTGTTTTCGCCGCGCGGCAAGGATGGTCGGCCTGTGCCGATGTTCGATCGCGACACCGGCGACGTTGATCCGGCGGTGGTGTCGTACTGGCGCGACCACTACGACATTGCGTACCGCCTGCAGCAGCACTGGCCCGAGCTGAAACCCGACCTGGACGGCAAGATTCATCTCTACGTGGGCACCGCCGACACGTTCTACCTCGACGGCTCCGCGCACAAGCTGAAGGCTGTGCTCGATGGTCTGGGTGCGAAGTCCGAGTTCCGTTTCCTGCCCGACCGCACCCACGGCAATGTGTACTGGATCGGCGACGACCACCACGGCCTGCTCAAGCAGATCAGCTGGGCGATGTATGCCATCGCGCGACCGGATTCAAGGCTGAAGCCTGTCGCCACGCCCTGAATTTCCGGCCCGCCGGTTAGCCTGCCACGGGTTGCAACTACCGGCTCAGCCCGTGGGTTCGACATCCCCGGGCAGCGGCAGCGTGCGCACCAGCATGCTTTGCGTGCGCGCCAGCTGGAGCCCGGCCTTGCGCAGGCGGTCGAGCAGTTCGAACAGCAGGTCGCTTTTCACGCTGCCCACGTCACGCGGGCTGTTGACGTAGGCGGTGCAACTGAAGGTCATCGAGTTGGCGTCGATGCCGGACAGCTGCACCAGCGGGGCGGGCGAGTCCAGCGTGGCCGGATGCGCCTGCAGCACCTCCAGCACCAATGACCGCACCTTGCCCGCGTCGGTATCCAGCGGCAGCGGCAGCACGATCTGCACGCGGCCCAGCGCGTTGGCGAGGGTCACGTTGCGCACGTTCTGGGTGATCAGTTGCGAGTTGGGCACGATCACGGTGGAGCGGTCACCCATGCGGATTTCGGTGGCGCGCACGTTGATGCGCTGGATGTCGCCCTCGACGTCCGACGACAGGCTGACCCAGTCGCCCACCTTCACCGGCCGCTCCACCAGCAGGATCAGGCCGGAGATGAAGTTCTGCACGATCGCCTGCAGGCCGAAGCCGATACCCACCGACAGCGCGCTGACGATCCAGGCGATGCTTTTCAGATCCACATGCAACGCAGCCAGCGTCAGCACGAACACCAGCATGCTGCCCAGGTAGCCGAGCAGGGTAACCAGCGATTCCTGCATGCCGAGCTCCATGGTGGAGCTCGGCAGCAGCTTGTCGCGCAGCCAGCATTTGAGTCTGCGCAGCGTGTACCAGCCGATCGCGAACACCAGCGCGGCGGTGAAGATGCTGCCCGGATCGATCGCCAGATCACCCAGCTTGAGGTTGCCGAACGTTTGCTTCGCGCTGGTGATCAGGTCGCCGGGGCCGGCGCCGAACGGCGTCAGCACGGTCGCCAGCGCCAGCAGCACCAGGGTCACCCGCAGGACGGCATTCAGCACGATCACCGCCTGCTCCAACGTGTGCGGGCGCAGGTCGAACGTGCTTTGCAGACGCTGGCCGCCACGGCCCTGTGGCGCCAGCAGGGCGGTGACCAGATCCGTCAGCAGATGGATCAGCAGATAGGTGGATGCCACGATCACGCCCACCCACAGCATTTCCCTGGCCAGGAAAAATGCCAGCGCAATGAAGCCGGTCGCCACTGCCAGCCAGCAGAGCACCACGGCCAGCGTGGCGGCGGCCATCAGGATGCCTACCCACACGGGGCGATGTTGTGGTTCGGCGTCGCTGCTGGCTGATGCCAGGCGCGTGCGATGCATCCGCATCAGCGCCATGCCGATCAAGCCGCTGACGACCAGTGCAAACAGGCCGCGCGCCGCTACCGTGGCGGGCAGGCTGGTGCCGATCGTGCGGCTGGCGCGATCGAACAGTCCAAATGCCAGCGCCGCCGCGCCCAGCCACCAGGGAAACGGACGCAGGCACTGCGCGACCCGGTCGGTCAACGCCGGCAGCCGCCACGACGGGCGCCGCACCGAGAGCAGCGCCCGGCCCAACCCCACCACGTACGCCGCAAAGCACACCAGTTGCACCGCGGCATGGGCCAGCGTGGCGGTGTCGTCGTCGAGGATGTCGTTCCAGTTCAGCCCGAGGTAGGCCAGCTCCGCCGCCAGGCCGGTGGTGAAGACGGCCGTCAGCGCCACCGCCGTGGCCATCGCGCTGCGCCGCAGATGGCCATCCGGAACATGGCGCTTGGCCAGCCCCAGCAGCGCCCGTTCCAGCGCCCAGCGGCCGCCGCCGAGCAGCAGCACCGCGCCGATCAGGCAAAGCAGCAACGGTTTCCGGTTGGGCGGCTGCCACGCGTCGCTCCACGCATTGCCAAGGCGAACGCCAAGCCGCTTGAGCCGCTGGGTGTCGCCCGGCAAGGTGCGCGCCACATCGAGCCAGAACGCACCGCTGAACGGCGTGGCCGTACGCGAGGCCAACCTCGCCTGAAACTGGTCGTTGCGCATGCCGCTGATCTGCGCGGCCAGTTGCAATGCGTTCTGGCTGAGCAACTGCGCCTGCTTGATCTGCGCGTCCAGGTTGGTCTGCGCCCGGTCCAGTTGGCGCCGTTGTGCGGCAACCTCGGACGCTTCGGCGGGTGCGCCGCTGGCCGGCGCCGGCCCCAGCACGGTCAATTGCGCCTGCAAGGCCATCATTTGCGGCGCCAGACTGGCGGCCAGCTGGCGCGCCTGGTCCTGCACGCCCAGGGCGGTGGCGCGCAGGTCGGCCAGCGGCGGATTGCCATCCTTGCTCTTGAGATCGGCCCGCACCGAATCGAGTTGTTCGGTGAGCTGATCCAGCGATTGCGCCGGTGTGGCCGTCGGCGTGATGGCGGCCGGCGACGGATCGCCGGCCTGGGCCAATGAAAGGCTGCTGCCGAAGCTCAGCAGCAGAAGCAGGAGACAGCGGAGCAGGATAGGCATCCGTGCATGATCGGAGCGCCGCCGCAGGCGGTCAATCGCGGCCGGGGCGTACGTGCCGGTTGCGGAGGCTGGCGTTCATGTTCGTGCCGATGGCCCCATCATGTGGGAGCGACTTCAGTCGCGATGCTCTTGGTCGGGAGTTTCAAAGCAAAAGCATCGCGACTGAAGTCGCTCCCACAGAAGTCGGTTCCACAGGCCCTTGCGAAACCCGGCGCGGACACGCAAGTTATCCCATCCCCCGCTCGTTGCCTCCCCATGATCTTCCGCTGGTTCGAATCCCTCATCGATGCGTTCAAGGAACCGGTTGACGTGATGCCGCCGACGTCGGTGCGGCGCTTCTACCTGTTCTACCTGCGCCAGGCCTGGCCCGCGTTCGCGGCGGCCATCGTGGTGGGTTTCGGCGTGGCCATCGTGGAGGTGGCGCTGTTCGGGTTTATCGGGCGGCTGGTGGATCTGGCGCAGGGCGGGCCGGACGTCTTCTTCCGCACGCACGGCATGGAGCTGCTGGGCATGGCCTTCGTGGCCCTGGTGGCGCGGCCGCTGTTGAACAGTTCCCACGACCTGCTGGTGAACCAAGCCATCGTGCCCAGCCTCACCAACCGCATCCGCTGGCAGAACCATCGCTACGTGATCCGGCAAAGCCTGGCGTTCTTCCAGAACGATTTCGCCGGCCGCATCGCCAACCGCATCATGCAGACCGGCAGCGCGCTGCGCGCCTCGGCGGTGCAGATCGTCGATGCGATCTGGTACGTGGTGATCTACACCGGCAGCGCCATCGTGCTGTTTGCGCAGGCCGACCTGTGGCTGGCGCTGCCGTTGTTCGCGTGGGTGTTTGCGTATGTCGGCCTGCTGGCGTTCTTCATTCCGCGCATCAAGCACCGCTCGTGGCTGGCCTCGGAGGCGCGCTCGAAACTGATGGGCCGCATCGTCGACGGTTACAGCAACATCCTGACGCTGAAACTGTTTGCGCATACGCGGCGCGAGGAAGCCTATGTGGCCGACGCGATGGCCGAGCAAACGGACAAGCTGCGCCGGATGACCCGCGTCACCACCGCGATGGACGCCAGCATCACCGTGCTCAACGGTTTCCTGATCGTGGGCACCTCGGCGCTGGCGTTGTGGCTGTGGAGCGAGGGGCGGGTGACGGTGGGCGCGATCGCGCTGTCGACCGGGCTGGTGATCCGCATCAACAACATGTCCGGCTGGATCATGTGGGTCGTCAACGGCATCTTCGAGGACGTGGGCACCGTGCAGGACGGCATCACCACGATCTCGCAGCCGCGCGCGGTGCAGGATCGCGAGGGCGCCATGCCGCTGGAAGTGGTCAACGGCGCGGTGCGTTTCGAGCACATCCATTTTCATTACGGCAAGCAGGGTGGCGTGATCGCGGGACTCGACCTGGCCGTGCGGGCCGGCGAGAAGATCGGTGTGGTCGGCCCCTCGGGCGCGGGCAAATCCACCCTGGTCAACGTGCTGCTGCGGCTGTACGACCTGGAATCCGGACGCATCCTTATCGACGACCAGGACATCGCCCACGTCACCCAGGAAAGCCTGCGCTCGCAGATCGGCGTGGTGACGCAGGACACCTCGCTGCTGCACCGCTCGATCCGCGACAACATCCTGTATGGACGTCCAGACGCCAGTGATGCGCAGATCGCCGCCGCCGTACGCAAGGCGCGGGCGGACGAGTTCATCCCCACGCTCAGCGACGGCGAAGGCCGCCGCGGCTATGACGCGCTGGTCGGCGAGCGCGGCGTGAAACTCAGCGGCGGCCAGCGCCAGCGCATCGCCATCGCCCGCGTGCTGCTGAAGGATGCGCCGATCCTGGTACTGGACGAAGCCACCTCGGCGCTGGATTCCGAGGCGGAAGCCGCCATCCAGGACAGCCTCGACCTCCTGATGCAGGGCAAGACCGTGATCGCCATCGCCCACCGCCTGTCCACCATCGCCCGCATGGATCGGCTGATGGTGCTGGACAAGGGTGTGATCGTGGAGAGCGGCACGCACGCCGAGCTGATCGCACGCGATGGGCTGTATGCGCGGCTGTGGAAGCGGCAGACCGGCGGGTTCGTGGCGGCGGAGGATGCGCCGGGGTGAGGAACGAATCCGCGCGGCAGCCAGCCGTTGGCTCGAGTCATGCGACAATATCGGCCTTCGCCATCCCGCACCTTCGAGTTTCATGACCGTCCCCAACGATGCATTCCGGCGCTTCCAGGAGGAACTCGCCGCCATCGATCGCAAGGAGCACCTTCCCGCTGATGTCCCCGTCGCCGACCAGCGACTCGCCAACGCAAGGGCGGATTTTCTGTCCCTGCGCAAGCGCTATGGCCTGACCGTGGCCGACGTGGTGGCGTTCTTTCCCGAGGAGGAGGGCATCGCGTATTTGCAGCAGCTGATTGCCGCCAGCGAGGCCAAGCCGGTACGGCGCAGGAAGTCGCCGGCGGCGGATTGATTTGGGGTGTGCTGAAGAGAGGGCCCCCTTCCGCCTTTGGCACCTTCCCCCGCAAGCGGGGGAAGGAAGCGATCGGACTCCTCGAAACGGCCAGTTTCCTTCCCCCGTATAACGGGGGGAAGGTGCCCGACAGGGCGGAAGGGGGCGCTCCTCAACGCCGAACAAAAACCACATCAATGCGCCCGCACTTTGCGGCTGCAATACTCCTGAACGTCCAGCGTCCCTCAGCCGACGCACAACCCAACCGCATCTCCCCGAGCCAAACCATCACGGAGCTACCCCATGGCGGAAAACAAGCGCCCCATCGTCACCGGCCTGTGCGCGTTCGGTATGTCGGGCCGGATGTTCCAGGCGCCATTCCTGCATGCAATGGACGAGTTCTCGCTGCACGCCGTGGTGGAACGCCATGCCAAGCGCGTGGCGAATACCTATCCCGACATCCGCTCGTACGATTCGGTCGAGGCGATGCTGGCGGACCCGGCCATCGAGCTGGTCGTGGTGAACACGCCGAACGTGGACCATTTCGAGCACGTGCGGATGGCCCTGCTGGCGGGCAAGCATGTGGTGGTGGAGAAGCCCTTCTCGGTGACATCCGCGCAGGCGGTCGAGATGGTCGAACTGGCCGCACGGCAGGATCGCAAGCTGATCGCATTCCAGAATCGCCGCTGGGACAGCGATTTCCTGGCCGTGCGGGAGGTTGTCGGAAAGGGACTGCTGGGGCAGCTGATCGAGGCGGAATTCCATTACGACCGCTACGAAAAAAACCTCAGCGCGAAGGCGCACAAGGAGGTCGATCAGCTGGGCACGGGCGTCATCTACGACCTTGGCCCGCATCTGATCGACCAGGCGATCTGCCTGTTCGGCAAGCCGGAGGGGGTTTTCGCGGTGCTGCGCACCCATCGACCCAGCTCGGTGGTCAACGACTATTTCGACCTGACGCTGCTGTATGGCGCGTTCACCGTGCGGCTGAAAAGCAGCCTGCTGGCGCTGGAGCCGGTACCGGGGTTCGTGGTGCATGGCGCGGAGGGCTCGTTCCTGAAATCCCGCGCCGACGTGCAGGCCGACATGCTGGATCAAGGCATCTCGCCGAATGTGGCTGACTGGGGCCAGGAGCCGGTGGCGGAGTATGGCGTTCTGCACACCTGCGTCGATGGCCGCGACGAACGCCGCCGGTTTCCCTCGCCGGCGGGCCACTATCAGTCGTTCTTCGCGGGCGTCTATCGGCATGTGCGCGAGGGTGCGCCTTCGCCGGTGGCGCTGGCCGATACCTTGCTGAACGTGCGCATCATCGAGGCCGCGCTGGAGAGCAGCCGGACGCAGGCCGTGGTTTCGCTCAGCTAGTTTCCGGCCGCCGTGGATGAGGTCGCGCGGTTTTCACCCGCGCCACCGCATGCTGCGGAGGTAGCCGAGCGCACTGCGTCGCGGAAGGGCCTGGGTTATTCTTGGTGACCCCGGCGGCTCGTTTTGATGCAAGCCCCTCGTCCATGGCCATGGGCGCAAACCGTTTCCGACCTCAAGGACTATCGATGACCATCAATGTCACCTTCACCACCAACCGCGGCCCGATCCACCTGCGGCTGCACGACGACAAGGCGCCGGTCACCGTGGCCAGTTTCGTGAACCTGGCCAAGCGTGGTTACTACGACGGCCTGTCGTTCCATCGCGTGATCGCCGACTTCATGATCCAGGGCGGTTGCCCCGAAGGCAGCGGCCGCGGCGGCCCGGGCTACAAGTTCGAGGACGAGTTCAACCCGTCGCTGCGCCACGACAAGCCCGGCGTGCTGTCGATGGCCAACGCCGGCCCGCGCACCAATGGCAGCCAGTTTTTCATCACCCATGGCGCCACGCCGTGGCTGGACGGCAAGCACACCGTGTTCGGCGAAGTGCTGGGCGAGGATGACCAGAAAGTGGTCAACGCCGTGCAGCAGGGCGACGTGATCGAGAAGGTGGAAGTGTCCGGCGACGTCGACGCGCTGCTGACGGCGCAGTCCGAGCGCGTGGCGGAATGGAACGCGGTGCTCGACCAGCGCGGCTGAGTCGTCCACCCCGTACGCAAAAACCGCCGGTATCGAGCCGGCGGTTTTTTTATGGCGAGGTGAATGGGCGGCCAAGACATGGTTGGGGCAGCGGCCTATGATCGAGCGGTTCCATGTATGCGCATTCCTCGACTGACAGTGCACAAGGAGAACGACCATGTCATTGCTCAATGATCTGCTGGGTGGCCAGGGACAACAGGCCGGAGCCGGTTCGCTTATTTCGGTGGCCGGACAATTGATCGAGCGCGCCGGCGGCGTGCAGGGCCTCATCGCCATGCTGCAGCAACACGGACTTGGCGACGCGGTGCAGTCGTGGGTGGGCACCGGGTCGAACCAGCCGGTCTCGGGCGACCAGTTGGGCCAGGCCTTGCAGAAGGGCGGCCTGGGTTCGCTTCTGCAGGAGGCGGCAGGCAAGTTGGGGGTCGATCAGGGCCAGTTGCTCGGCCAGCTTTCGCAGGTGTTGCCGGGCGCCGTTGATCACCTGACACCTGGCGGCCAGGTGGCTGCGCCGGGAGCGGGCGGCGGTTTCAACCTGGGCGCGCTCGAGGGCCTGGCCGGCAAGTTGCTGGGTTGAGTGGAGGCCCGGCGGGGGAAGACCCCGCCGGGCGCACGGTCAGGTCGTTTTGCGCTTGACCAGGTGATACAGCAACAGCAGCACGATGGCGCCGATCACCGAGGCGATGAAGCCGGCGGTTTGTCCTTCCTGATACCAGCCAAAGTTCTGGCCGACCCATGTCGCCAGCAGCGAGCCGGCGATGCCGATGATGGCGGTGATGATGAAGCCGCCCGGGTCCTTGCCCGGCATCAGCAGTTTGGCCACCAGGCCAACGATCAAACCAATCACGAATACCCATAGCCAGTGCATGCGCGTCTCCTTCGGTCGTGAGGTTGCGGTGCCCGCGGTGCGGACCTTCGTATCATGCCCGCGTTGCGACGGGCAGCACAGCAGGCTGCTGTCCCTGCGACGGAGAGGCTGGCGTGCGGGGCGCGGCAGCATTTCCAGCGCGCATCCGGTGCCGTGGTAAAATCCCCGCCTTTGTTCACCTTGCACGGGTGAAGGCCATGCCGCGGCGCGCATCGTATTCGCGTGTTTCCGGCGGGTAGCTGAGAAATCGCCACTGAAGTCGCACCAAACCAAGCCAACCGTTGAACATCCCCACGTAGGAGTCATCGCTCATGAAAGCCCCCGTTCGAGTTGCCATCACTGGCGCTGCCGGCCAGATCGGCTACGCGCTGCTTTTCCGCATCGCCGCTGGCGACATGCTGGGCAAGGACCAGCCGGTCATCCTGCATCTGCTGGAAATCACCCCGGCGCTGCCCGCGCTGCAGGGCGTGGTGATGGAACTGAACGACTGCGCGTTCCCCACGCTGGCCGGCGTCGTGGCCACCGATGATCTGAACGTGGCCTTCAAGGACGTCGATTACGCGCTGCTGGTCGGCGCGCGTCCGCGCGGCCCCGGCATGGAGCGCAAGGATCTGCTGGAAGCGAACGGCGCCATCTTCGGGCCGCAGGGCAAGGCGTTGAACGACCATGCCAAGCGCGACGTGAAGGTGCTGGTGGTGGGCAACCCGGCCAACACCAACGCGCTGATCGCGCAGCAGAACGCGCCGGATCTGGATCCGAAGTGCTTCACCGCGATGGTGCGCCTGGACCACAACCGCGCGCTGAGCCTGCTGGCCGAGAAAACCGGCAAGCACAACACCGACGTCAAGCACATGACGATCTGGGGCAACCACAGCTCCACCCAGTTCCCCGACCTGTCGCACGTCACCGTCGACGGCAAGCCGGCGCTGGAACTGGTCGACCAGTCCTGGTACGAAACCGATTTCATTCCCACCGTGCAGCAGCGTGGCGCGGCCATCATCAAGGCGCGCGGCGCCTCGTCCGCCGCCTCGGCGGCGTCGGCCGCGATCGACCATGTGCGCACTTGGGCGCTGGGCACGGCCGAGGGCGACTGGGTGTCGATGGGCATCCCGTCCGACGGTTCGTACGGCATCGAGCCGGGCGTGATCTACGGCTACCCGGTCACCGTGAAGGGCGGCAAGTACGAGATCGTGCAGGGCCTGGCCGTCAGCGATTTCGCCCGCGCCCGCATGGACGCCACCGCCAAGGAGCTGCGCGAGGAGCGTGCTGGCGTCGAGCATCTGTTTGCCAAGAAGTAAGCGGCGGATCCATGTGACACAAAAAAGCCGGCTTTCGCCGGCTTTTTTGTGTGTTGTTGTTGTGGGAGCGACTTCAGTCGCGATGCTCTTGCTTTGGAGTTTCAGAGCAGAAGCATCGCGACTGAAGTCGCTCCCACAGGTGTGTACCAAGCGTCACGCCGCTGCGACAGCTCTGGTTTCGGCTGCCGGTGCCGACGTGCGGATCAGGTGGTCGAACGCGCTCAACGCCGCGGTCGAACCCGCACCCATCGCGATCACGATCTGCTTGTACGGCACCGTGGTGGCGTCGCCGGCGGCGAACACGCCAGGCAGGGAGGTCTGGCCGCGTTCGTCGATCACGATCTCGCCGCGCGGGGACAGTTCCAGCGTGCCCTTCAGCCATTCGGTGTTCGGCAGCAGGCCGATCTGCACGAAGATGCCTTCCAGCTCGAGCGTGTGCATCTCTTCGCTGACGCGATCCTTGTAGACCAGCGCGCTGACCTTCTGCCCGTCGCCCAGTACTTCCGTGCTGAGTGCGCTGACGATGACGTCCACGTTGGGCAGGCTGCGCAGCTTGCGCTGCAGGACATCATCCGCACGCAGCTTGCTGTCGAACTCGATCAGCGTGACGTGGGCCACGATGCCGGCCAGGTCGATGGCCGCCTCGACGCCGGAGTTGCCGCCGCCGATCACCGCCACGCGCTTGCCCTTGTACAGCGGGCCGTCGCAGTGCGGGCAGTAGGCCACGCCCTTGTTGCGGTACTGGTCTTCACCGGGCACGCCCATCTGCCGCCAGCGCGCGCCGGTGGAGAGGATCACGGTCTTCGATTTCAGCGTGGCGCCGTTGGCCAGTTGCACCTCGACCAGGCCGCCGGTGGCGTCGCTGGCCGGCACCAGCTTCTCGGCGCGCTGCAGGTTCATCACGTCCACCTCGTATTCGTGCACGTGCTGTTCCAGCGCCGCCGCCATCTTCGGGCCTTCGGTATACGGCACCGAGATGAAGTTCTCGATCGCCATGGTGTCCAGCACCTGGCCGCCGAAACGCTCGGCTGCCACACCGGTGCGGATGCCCTTGCGCGCGGCATAGATCGCTGCCGCCGCGCCGGCCGGGCCGCCGCCGATGACGAGCACGTCGAATGCGTCCTTGGCCTTGATCTTCTCCGCTTCGCGGGCGCTGGAGCCGGTGTCGATCTTCGCCAGGATCTGCTCCAGGCTCATGCGGCCCTGGTCGAACACCTCGCCGTTGAGGAACACGGTGGGCACCGACATCACCTGGCGTGCCTCGACCTCGTCCTGGTACAGCGCGCCGTCGATGGCAACGTGCTGGATGTTGGGGTTCAGTACGCTCATCAGGTTCAGCGCCTGCACCACGTCGGGGCAGTTCTGGCAGGACAGCGAGAAATAGGTCTCGAACTTGTATTCGCCATCGAGGTTGCGTACCTGCTCGATCACGTCCTCCGCGGTCTTGGAGGGATGCCCGCCGACCTGCAGCAGGGCGAGCACGAGCGAGGTGAATTCATGGCCCATCGGAATGCCGGCGAAGCGCACGCCGATGTCCGTCCCGATGCGGTTGATCGCGAACGAGGGCTTGCGTGCTTCGCTGTCGTCGCGGCGCAGCGTGATCTTGTCCGACAGCGCGGCGATCTCCTGCAGCAGTTCGTCCAGCTCTGTGGATTTGGCGCTGTCGTCGAGCGCGGCAACCAGTTCGATCGGCTGCAACAGCTTTTCCAGATAGGCCTGCAACTGGGTTTTGAGGGTTTCATCGAGCATGGCTACCACTCCAGTGATGGATGCGGAGAAAAATCGTGGGGGGAGGAAAGACGTTTGTGACAGCGGCCTGTACCGAGGGGAGGGTCGGCAGGCGGGGGAGCGTTGCCGGGCGCAAGCCGCTGACAGAAGCATCCAGAGTGAGGTGAAGCCGGGCGCTTTTCAGCGCCCGGTTTCGGTAGCGCGGTGAATCAGATCTTGCCAACCAGGTCCAGCGACGGCGCCAGGGTCTTTTCGCCTTCCTTCCACTTGGCCGGGCAGACCTCGTTCGGATGGGCGGCGACGTACTGCGCGGCCTTGACCTTGCGCAGCAGTTCCGCGGCGTCGCGGCCGATGCCGCCGGCGTTGATCTCGACGATCTGGATCTTGCCCGCGGGGTCGATCACGAAGGTACCGCGATCGGCGATGCCGTCGGCTTCGATCAGCACGTCGAAGTTGCGCGAGATCGCGTGGGTCGGGTCACCGATCATGGTGTAGTTGATCTTCTTCACCGCGTCGGAGGTGTCGTGCCACGCCTTGTGGGCGAAATGGGTGTCGGTGGAGACGCTGTAGATTTCCACGCCCAGCTTCTGGAACTCGGCGTAGTTGTCGGCCAGGTCCTCGAGCTCGGTGGGGCAGACGAAGGTGAAGTCGGCGGGGTAGAAGAACACGACCGACCACTTGCCCTTCAGGTCGGCGTCGGTCACTTCGATGAACTTGCCGCTCTTCAGAGCCTGCGCCTTGAATGGTTTGATTTCGGTGTTGATCAGGGACATCGGGAGCATCCTCGTTGGTGAAGGTGAGTCCTAAGATACGACGTGGCGAGCGATCTATCTAATTGATTGTCGGCATCGCTTCGATTGGCTGCGACTATCGATATGTTGCCCTGCAGAACGGCCGCGCAGACGTGGTGGGCTAAAATCGCGGCTTTGACGGAGGCGCCATGACACAGACAGCTTCCCCCGGCGCGCGATTCCGCGCCGCCGTGGCGCAGGAGCAACCGTTGCAGGTTGTCGGCGCCATCACGGCCTACGCGGCGCGCATGGCCCAGCGCACCGGTTTCAAGGCCATTTACCTCTCCGGTGGCGGCGTGGCGGCCAATTCGCTGGGCGTGCCGGACCTGGGCATCAGCAGCATGGAAGACGTGCTGATCGACGCGCGGCGCATCGTCGATGCCACCGGCATGCCGCTGCTGGTCGACATCGACACCGGCTGGGGCGGCGCGTTCAACATCGCCCGCACCATCCGCAGTTTCACGCAGGCCGGCGTTGCCGCCGTGCACATGGAGGATCAGGTGGGCCAGAAACGTTGCGGCCATCGTCCCGGCAAGGAAGTGGTGAGCAAGGAGGAGATGGTCGATCGGGTGAAGGCCGCGGTGGACGCGCGCACCGAGCCCGGCTTCGTGATCATGGCGCGTACCGACGCGGCGGCGGTGGAAGGCATCGACGCGGCGATCGACCGTGCCTGCGCCTATGTCGAGGCTGGCGCCGACATGATCTTCCCCGAGGCGATGAAGACGTTGGACGACTACCGCCGCTTCAAGGCCGCGGTGAAAGTGCCCATCCTGGCCAACCTCACCGAATTCGGCAGCACGCCGTTCTTCACCACCGACGAGCTGCGCGAGGCGAACGTCGATATCGCGCTGTATTGCTGCGGCGCCTATCGCGCGATGAACAAGGCCGCGCTGAACTTCTACGAAACCGTGCTTCGTGACGGCACCCAGAAAGCCGCGGTGCCAACGATGCAAACGCGCGAGGAGCTGTACGACTTCCTCGACTATCACGCGTACGAGGACAAGCTGGACGAGCTGTTTTCCCAGAAGAACTGACTCCCCCTGCAGGAGCGCAGCCTGTGCGCGAAAGCTCTTCACGGACGCATTTCGCGCACAGGGTGCGCTCCTGCAGGACACACGTTTCAAGGTTCGAATTCCCTGCATCACAGGAGATATCCATGAGCGAGCAAGCCCTGCCCAAGGCCAAGAAATCCGTCGCACTGTCCGGTGTGGCCGCCGGCAACACCGCGCTGTGCACGGTGGGCCGCAGCGGCAATGACCTGCATTACCGCGGCTACGACATCCACGACCTGGCGTCCAAGGGCAACTTCGAGGAAGTGGCATACCTGCTGGTACACGGCGTGTTGCCGAACTGGACCGAGCTCAACAATTACCGCCAGCGGCTGAAGCGGTTGCGCGGCCTGCCGGCGCCGGTGAAGGCGGCGATGGAGCTGCTGCCGGCCTCCACCCATCCGATGGATGTGTTGCGCACGGGTTGCTCGGTGTTGGGCACCGTGCTGCCGGAAAAGGACGACCACAACGTCACCGGCGCGCGCGACATCGCCGATCGCCTGATGGCCAGCTTCGGCTCGATGCTGCTGTACTGGTACCACTTCAGCCACAACGGCAAGCGCATCGAGACGGAGACCGACGATGAATCCATCGCCGCCCATTTCCTGCACCTGCTGCACGGCAAGAAGCCCAGCGACCTGCACGCGCAGGCGCTGGACAAGTCGCTGGTGCTGTACGCCGAGCACGAGTTCAACGCGTCCACCTTCGCCGCCCGCGTCATCGCCGGCACCGGTTCGGATATCTATTCGGCGATCACCGGGGCGATCGGCGCGCTGCGCGGTCCCAAGCATGGCGGCGCCAACGAGGTGGCGATGGAGATCATCTCCCGTTACCGCAGCGCCGATGACGCGGAGGCCGACATCCGCGCCCGCGTGGAGCGCAAGGAGATCGTGATCGGCTTCGGCCACCCGGTGTACACGGTGTCCGACCCGCGCAACGAGATCATCAAGGAAATCTCGCGCCGGCTGTGCACCGAGGGCGGCAATCCCACCTTGTTTGATGTTTCCGAACGCATCGAGACGGTGATGGCCGAGATCAAGAAGATGTTCCCCAACCTCGACTGGTTCTCCGCCAGCGCCTACCGCATGATGGGCGTGCCCACCGCGATGTTCACGCCGCTGTTCGTGATCGCCCGCACCTCAGGCTGGAGCGCGCACGTGATCGAGCAACGCGAGGACGGCAAGATCATCCGCCCCAGCGCCAACTACACCGGCCCGGAAGACCGCAGCTATATCCCCATCGACAAGCGCTGACGCTGTATATGTAGGAGCGACTTCAGTCGCGATGCTCTTCCACACGCCTGATTGAGGCCCCGCGGCAGCGGCAACACCGCCTTGCCGCGATACACCTGTAACAACCTCGATACACCACTCACTGACGCCACGGCGGTCACACCGAGCCCGCCGTGGCGCCATCGGTGCGCCTAACTGCCGACGGGTGATGCGCAGCGGGTGTATCACCGGTGTTACACCGTTTCCGCAACGGAAGCGTTTCGTTCTCCTGGTTTTAACCGCAAATCAATGATTTCTTTGAGATTAATCTGATCCGTCTGATCGGCACCGTTTATGCAAATTCCGCACGCTGCGAACACGAGCCGGTTGTAGCCAGGATCAGCAAGTCTTGATGGTTGTCATGGAATCGCCGAACGCACTGTCGTTCCGGTGAGCGCCTGATCCGACCCCTCTGGCATCGCAGACAACGGCCCCGGCCCGCCGGGGTGATTCCAGAGCTTGATCAGGCTTTCAAACGGAGAACGACAATGCGCAAGACACTTATCGCTACTGCCATCTGCCTCGGTATCGGCCTCACCTTGCCCGCCATGGCGGACAAGACCCAGAACAACGGTGGTGGCTCCAACGCCCAGGACAACGCGGCCGTGCTGCAAAACGTGGCAAACAGCAGCGACTCCAGCAGCCACTCCAACTCCAGCACCCACGCCGATTCGCATGACATGACCAGCTCCAACAACGTCAACCGCGTCGCCGCCAACAGCGAACTGAGCGGCATGGTCTCGAACGTGGGTGTCACCGTGGGCAACGCCGCCAACAACATGGGCAATGCCGACGGCGGGCGCGGCGGTGCCGGCGGTGCCGGTTACGGAGCCAGGGGCAATGGCGGCGATGCCGGCCATGGCGGCCGCGGTGGCGATGCGCAGGGTCATAGCGGCGCCGGTGGCTACGGATCGGCGAGCAGTGGCGGTGTCGCCGCGGGCAGCCTCGGCGCGGGCGGCAACAGCAGCGGCGCGGCTGGCGACAACAACAACGACAGCTCCGGCATGCTCTCCGGCGGCAACAGCGGTACCGCGACGGGTGGTGCGGACAGCTGGATGGCCGGTGCCGGTACCGGTGGTGCGGCCACCTCGGACAGCGGCGCGGCCACCGGCAGCGGCGGCGGCAGCGGTGCCAGCGGCAATACCGCCGGCAACGGTGGCGCGGGCGGCAACGGTGGTGCCGGCAACGGCGGCGATGGCATGGGTGCGGCCGGCGGTGCTGGTGGTGCCGGCGGCACGTCCTACGCGGATGCCGGCAGCTTCGACATGTCCAACCAGATGAACGGCACCGCCGTGGGTGCCGCGGGTATCGCGGTGATCGCCCAGAACAGCGGCGCTGCCGCGCTGGTGCAGCAAAGCGTGAATGTGCAGGCCAACCTCACCGTCGGCCCGTAACGGAAAGCTCGCCGTGGAGTAATGCTCCACGGCGTTTTCCCTGACCTGGCCAAGGCACGGTAATGCGCCGTGCCCTGGCGCCGAGCATTCACGGAGTGACGCCATGCGAAGCTGCCGATTTCTTCTGCCCACATTGCCGGGATGCCTGCTGGCGCCCATGGCGATGGCGGCCCTCGCACAATCACCGGCCCCGGTGGTGTCTCCCTCGCCGGCAGGTATGGCCCATGTGGCCACGCCGGACAACACCGACGGCTTCGGACCACGTGCGACGCCGGCCACCCTGGCCACGATGCGTGGCGGTACCGACGTCGTGGAAAACATGCACCTGCACGGCACCGTGGACAACAACAGCGCCGATCACGTCGCCAGCGGCTACAACACGATTTCCGGCGGCGCATTCACGGGTGCGGCGGGCGTGCCGATGGTGATCCAGAACAGCGGCAACAACGTGCTGATCCAGAACGCCACGATCATCAACGTGCAATTCCAGCCATGAAGCATGGCAACTGGTGCAAGGTGTTGCTGGCGGTATCGATGCTGCTGCTCGGCACGGCGTGGGCGGCCACGATGGAGGTGCCAGGCATCCAGGGCAACGGCTATACGTTCCACCTCACCAGCCTCAAGGAAGCGCGTTTCAAGAACACCATCCGCCAGCATTTCGACTTCAGTTGCGGCTCCGCGGCCACCGCCACCCTGCTGACGTATCAGTACGGCTACCCGGTGGACGAGCAATGGGTGTTCGAGCAGATGTACACCCATGGCGACCGCGCGAAGATCCGGCGTGAAGGCTTCTCGCTGCTGGACATCAAGCGTTTTTTGCACGCCAACGGTTTCGAGGCCGACGGGTTCCACGTACCGCTGGACAAGCTGCGCCTGTCCAGCGTGCCGGCCATCGTGCTGTTGAACGAGAAGGGCTACCACCATTTCGTGGTGGTGAAGGGCCTGCGCAACGGTCGCGTGCTGGTGGGCGACCCCGCGCGCGGTACCCGGGCAATGGCGCGCAGCACGTTCGAGGCGGCATGGCAGAGCAAGCTGGTTTTCGTCATTCACAACCGCCGCACCCTGGCTGTGTTCAACAGCGCGGACGATTGGCGCGCCGCGCCGCTGGCCTCGCTGGGCGACGGCATCGACCGGCGCGGGCTGGACCGGATCACCCTGCCCAAACGTGGCCCCGGCGATCTCTGAGTGTGGAACGGACCATGACCAGGATGCGACATGCGCGACATCTTCGCCTTTTCCCGCTGGGTTTGATCGCAGCGGGCATGGTCGGTGCGGCACCGCTGGCGACGGCATGCGGGTCGCTCTGCATGGATGCCTGGTCGCTTCCGGTCGGCAACGCGCAGCTCGATGCCATGCGCGGCGGCTTCGACAGCGGCAACGGTTTGCTGGCGTCGTTCGGCATCGACCGCGTGGTTTATATCAACGGCAATCTGGCCACCCGCACGAGCGTGTCGATACCCGATATCGGCCACATGTCGCCCGCGCAGGCGCGGGCGCTGGCCGCGGTCGATGGCGTCCTCACGGTGGTGCAGGGCGGGCAGGGCAACACCGCGGCACTGGTGTCATCGGGTGCCGCCACGGCCACCGTGATCCAGAACAGCCTCGACGGCCAGCACATCCAGAGCCTTACCACGATCGACGCGTCGGTGGATCACCTGGACCAGTTTCGCAGCGCGCGCCTGGGCGACACCTTGCAGGGCGCGTTGATCCAGTCGCTGGGGCATTGAGTGGTGACGCGGACGACGCGGTGAGGTGCGGCTTCGCACGTGCTTTTTGGGCTCACGAGGAAAGGGCATGGCAGGGAAATCGTCGCGAAGCAAATATGCCGCCGGTTGCGTCGGCTTGCTCTGTCTCGGGATGGCGCATGCCCAGCAACCGGCATCGTCCACCGCCGATGGGCTGCCCGCCGCCATCAGGCAGAACGTGATCCAGCAGGGTGAGCGGCTGGATGCCATGCGCAGCCAGCTGGCCGCCCAGATGGCGCAGATCGAACAGCTCAAGCGCGCGCTGGCGGCACAGGAGGCGGATTACCGCACGTTGCGCCACGAGATGGGTATGGACAGCGGTGACAAGTCTGCGGGCACCGCAAATACGGCTGCCACATCCGGCGTGGCGACAACTGGAACGGCCGTCGCCGCGGCATCGCAACCGGTTGGCCGCGCGCCCGTGCGCGAACCGGGGCCGCCCGCGGTGGCGCCCATCTTCGAGCAGCCCGGGGTGCTAACGCCGCGCGGCAAATTCGTGATCGAACCGTCGTACCAGTTCGGCTATTCCTCGGCCGACCGGGTCGACCTGATCGGCTACACGGTGATCCCCGCCGTGCTGATCGGCTTGATCGATGCGCGCCAGGTCAGGACCACCACGCAGACCGGCGCGCTGGCGTTGCGTTACGGGCTCACCAACCGGATGGAACTGGAGCTGCGGGTGCCGTACCTGCACAGCCATACCGACACGACCAGCCGCGAGATATTCACCGGCAGCGCGGAGGATCGCGTGTTCACCTCCAGCGGGCACGGCCTGGGCGACATCGAGGCGACCGCGCGCTATCAGATGAATGACGGTGGCGCCGACAAACCCTATTTCGTGGGCTGGCTGCGTTTCAAATCGCGCACCGGTCGCGATCCGTTCGATGTCACCACCGATTGCGTCAACCGCTGCATCCAGAACGTCACCGGCACCGGCATGCCGCTGCAACTGCCGACGGGCTCGGGTTTCTATTCATTGCAGCCGGGCGTGACCTGGCTGTATCCGTCCGACCCGGTGGTGTTTTTCGGCAACCTCAGTTACCTGCACAACTTTGCCCGCCATGGCGTTAGCCGCCGCGTGCTGGGTGGGGACAGGGAGTCGCTGGGCACGATCGAGGTGGGTGACGTGGTGGATCTCAGCCTGGGCATGGGCTTTGCGCTGAACGACAAGGCGTCCATCAGCCTGGGCTATGACCAGAGTTTCGTGGGCCTGACCAGGCAGAACGGCAAGACGGTGGCGGGGTCGGCGAAGACGGTGCTGGGCACCTTGCTGGTCGGCGGTTCCTATCGCCTCAGCGACCGGCGCACGCTGAACGTGGCGCTTGGCGTCGGCATTACCCGCGACACGCCCGACGCCACCGTAACCGTGCGCCTGCCCACCACGTACTAGCCGTGGGTGGCGACCTTCGATGCGGACGCGGATCGTGCCGCCCGCCGCCGTTGCGCCAGCCAGCCGCCCACGCAAACCGCGCCAACCAGCAGCACGTCCAGCGCGTATTGCGCCCAGCCGTGGGCAGCAAACCAGCCCGCCAGCCAGTGGTCGTGCCCGATCATGCGCGCGGCGGTGAACGCAATGGCGCCAGCACCCACGTACATGATGATCGGGAAGCGCTCGATCAGTTTCAGGATCAGGGTCGAACCCCATACCACCAGTGGCACGCTGATCAGCAGGCCGATGATCACCAGGCCCAGGTGGCCGCGTGACGCACCGGCGATCGCCAGCACGTTGTCCAGCCCCATCAGCGCGTCGGCCACGATGATCGTGCGCAAGGCGCTCCAGAACGTGCGGCCTGCCTTGATCTCGTGGCTCTCATCGCCGTCGTGGCGCAGCAGGTTCCAGGCGATCGGCAACAGCAGCGCGCCGCCGACCAGCATCAGGCCTGGCAACTTCAGCAGGTAGACCACCACCGCGGTCAGGGCGAAACGTACGGCGACGGCGCCGAAGGTGCCCCAGAACACCGCTTTCTTCTGCAACTCCTTGGGCAGGCGGCTGGCGGCCATCGCGATGACGATGGCGTTGTCGCCCGCCAGCACGAGGTCGAGCAGCACGATGGCCAGCAGGCCGGAGAAGAAATCAGGGGTGAAAAAATCCATAGGACAATCCATGCGCGGCGGACAATGCAGCGGGTACGGACGCGCGCGGCCCGTAGCCACCGCAAAAGTCTCGTTCGCAACGTGGCTGCCGCGATGACCGGAGCGAAGCGTCGCTCGTGTTGACGATCACCGCACCGATGCGGGAAGCCGCGCCGGGAACTACTCCCTTTTGGGAGCGGCCATTGTCCCCATGTGCCCCCCGCGTGGCAAGCGGTCGACGGGTGCTCAGGCTAAAATGGTGGTTTCCGATTTAGCGAGAAGACCCCATGAGTGCGCCCGACGTCCGCTCCGCCATCCGTCCCGATCCCGATCAGCCGATGGTCGACATCGCCGACTACGTGATCGACTACCGCATCGACTCGACCGAGGCCTACGACACCGCCCGCTACGTCCTGCTCGATTCGCTGGGCACGGCGATGCTGGCGATGAAATTTCCCGAATGCGTGAAGCATCTCGGCCCGCTGGTGCCCGGCGCCAGCTTGCCCGGCGGCGCACGCGTGCCCGGTACCAGCCACGAACTGGATCCGGTGCAGGCGGCGTTCGCGATCGGCACGCAGATTCGCTGGCTGGATTTCAACGACACCTGGCTGGCGGCGGAGTGGGGCCATCCTTCCGACAATCTGGGTGCGATCCTGGCGGTGGCCGACTACCTCAGCCGCCAGGCGGTGCGTGAGGGCGGCCAGCCGCTGACCGTGCGCGACGTGCTGGGTTATGCCATCAAGGCGCACGAGATCCAGGGCGGTTATGCGCTGCTCAACAGCTTCAACCGGGTGGGGCAGGACCATGTGATCCTGGTGCGGCTGGCGTCCACCGCAGTGGCTGCGGCGATGCTGGGCGGCAACAAGGACCAGGTGGTCGCGGCGGTCTCGCACAGCTGGATCGACAACGGCGCGCTGCGTACCTACCGGCACGCGCCCAACACCGGCCCGCGCAAGAGCTGGGCCGCCGGCGATGCCTGCCGCCGCGCGGTAACCCACGCGATCAACGCGGTGCATCGCGGCGTGGTGGGTTATCCGTCGGCGTTGAGCGCGAAGACCTGGGGCTACTACGACGTGGCGTTCAACGGCAAGCCGTTCGAGTTCGAGCGCCCGTTCGGCAGCTACGTGATGGAAAACGTGCTGCTGAAGATCAGTTACCCCGCCGAGTTCCACGCACAGACGGCGGTGGAGTGCGCCATGCAGCTGCACGCACAGGTTGCCGGCCGGTTGGACGATATTGACCGGATCGTGATCGAAACCCAGGAGGCGGGCTGCCGCATCATCGACAAGACCGGCCCGCTGGCGAACTACGCCGATCGCGATCATTGCATCCAGTACATGGTGGCCGTGCCGCTGATCTTCGGGCGACTGGTGGCCAGCGACTACAGCGACGACGTGGCCGCCGACCCGCGGATCGATGCGCTGCGCAACAAGATGACGGTGAGCGAGAACCCGCAGTTCACCCGTGATTACTTCGACCCGGCCAAGCGCTACATCGGCAATGCCGTGCAGGTGTTCTTCAAGGATGGCAGCAGCACGGAGAAAGTCTCCGTCGATTTCCCGATCGGCCATCGCCGCCGCCGTGCCGAAGGCATCCCGGTGCTGCTGAGGAAGTTTGAATCCGCCCTGCGCGGGCATCTGCCCGAGCACCGGGTGAATGCCATCCTGGCGGCAACCGGTGACGCGGCCGCCCTGGATAAAATGCCGATTCAGGACTTCCTCGGTCTATTCACACTGTAAAGACGACATAAGCGGAAAATGAACGAGCCGTCGCGGAAGCGGTCGGGTATGTTTATTTTTTGCTAAAGTTCGCGTCGAACGTGGCACGGCGAATCGGTGAAAGAGCCGTTGTCATTGGCCATTCGTTCGATCCCCGTATTTATGTTGTCAAGCGGACGAAAAATCCCACACAAGGAGACACCCGATGAAACGTAAGGGCTTGTATTTTCTGATTGCGCTGGCTTTGGGCGGCGTTGGCGCCGTACACGCGCAGGACACCACGGGCGCCGTTGATACCGCCTCTTCGTCCACCGCGGCGGCCGACTATGATGGTCGCTGGTACATTGCCCCGACCGTTGGTGGCTATTACAACGACACCGACCGCAATACCAACAGCCGCCAGGTTTATTACGGTCTGGGTGTCGGCCGCTTCATCTCGCCGAATGCGTCCATCGACATTTTCATTGACCGCACCAAGCGCGACGTCGATGGCGGCGGCAACTGGGCCAACAACACGGTCGGCGCAGCCGTTCGTTTCTACGCTGGCGCCTGGGATTCGTGGCGTCCGTACGTGCTGGCCGGCGTCATGGGCAGCTACCACCAGAACGCGGGCGACAAGGGCTGGTCGCCGGCTGCCGAACTGGGCGGCGGTTTGTCCAAGACCATCACCGACAGCTCCGATGTCCGCATCGAAGCCGGCTACCGCTACGACTGGGATGACAAGTCCCAGCCGGCCGAAGACGGCTATGGTGACTGGTTCCTGGGCTTCAGCATCGTTTCGCGCTTTGGCGAACCGGCCGCGGCTCCGGCCCCGGTTGAAGCACCGGCCCCGGTGGCTGACTGCTCCACCATGGACAGCGACAACGACGGCGTGAACGACTGCGAAGACAAGTGCCCGGCGACCACGGCCGGCACCATCGTCGGCCCCGACGGTTGCGCGCAGAAGGTCGTCATCGACCTGCGTGGCGTGAACTTCAAGTTCGATCGCCCGAAGAAGAACGAGACCGATATCTCCGGCGCGCTGGCTGAGCCGAGCTCCGATTCGATCGCCGTTCTGAACCAGGCCGTCGACACCCTGCAGCGTTACCCGCAGGTGCACGTCACCGTCGCCGGCTACACCGACTCGGTGGGTACGGATGCCTACAACCAGAGCCTGTCGGAGCGTCGCGCCTCGATCGTCTACAACTACCTGACCAGCCATGGCATCGATGCCAGCCGTCTGGAAGGCCCGATCGGCCACGGCGAAACCAACCCGATCGGTGACAACGAGACCGATGCCGGCCGCGCGCAGAACCGTCGCACGGAACTGCAGGTTCAGCAGTAATCGAACCGTGGCAGTAAATGCCGGGCTCCATTCGGAGTCCGGTGAATGAAAAAACCCGGCTTCGGCCGGGTTTTTTTGTCTTCACGGTCGGCGTTTGCGGCATGTATTCGTTACGCTATCGCGATGCGTTCCCCCATTTCCGGCAACACCCGCACCAGCGTAAAGGCTGCCACTCCACGTCACGGCCTTGCGCGGGTATTGTCGAAGGCCGGCGTTTGTTCGCGCAGCCAGGCGGAACAATGGATTCGCGACGGTCGGGTCAGCGTGGCCGGGCGCGTGGTCAGCGATCCGCACTTTCCCATCCGGCCGGACGGCCCGCCGATCACGGTCGACGGCAAGCCGCTGGCATCGGCGGAAAAAGTCCATGTGATGTTCAACAAGCCGCGCGGCCTGGTGGTGAGCGCGTCCGACGAGCACGGCCGCGACACGGTCTACACGGCACTGGCCGCCGCCGGCTTGCCCTGGCTGGGCCCGGTGGGGCGCCTGGACAAGGCCAGCGAGGGATTGCTGTTGCTGAGCAATGACACGACGTGGGCGGCCGGCATTACGGATCCGGTCACCCATCTCGACAAGACGTATCACGTGCAGGTGGCGGGCCAGCCGGATGCGGCTGCCCTGGCCGCCATGCATGCCGGGATCGCGGACGGCGATGAGTGGCTGAAAGTGCGTCACGCCAGCGTGCTGCGGCAGGGTGAAAAGAACGCCTGGCTGGAGGTGATGCTGGATGAGGGCCGCAATCGCCACATACGCCGTCTGCTGGCGGCGCTGGGGTTTGACGTGCTGCGGCTGATCCGCGTGGCGATCGGCTCGCTGCCGTTGGGCGATCTGCCGAAGAACCAGTGGCGTCGCCTGAGCGACACCGAAGTGGCGATGTTGGACCGGCGGCGTGCGAAGTAAACGGGCAGGCGCGCGTCCGGGCTTCTAGGTGATCGTGCTTTTTTCGCTGGCGGTGGTTTTGCGCGCGGCCAGCCAGCGCAGGTAGTCCGCTTCGGGGAGTGGACGGCAGATCAGGTAACCCTGCAGCGTGTCGCAACCCATGGCGCCCAGCCGCGCGCGTTGTTGTTCCGTTTCCACGCCTTCGGCGATGGTGGCCATGCCCAGGCGGCGGCCGATGTCCACGATGAATCCCGCCAACGGGTCGGGAACCGATGGCTGCAACGCGCTGACGAAGGAGCGGTCGATCTTCAATTCATCCAACGGCAATTGCTGCAGATAGGCCAGCGATGAATAGCCGGTGCCGAAATCGTCCATCGCCAGCCGGAAGCCGATGTTCGAGAGTGCATGCAGGGTGGCCAGCGCCGCCTCGAAATCGTTCAGCAGCGCGCTTTCCGTAAGCTCCAGCGTCAGCCACTCCGGGTCGATGCCGGCAGTTACCACGATGGCCTGGATGTGTTCGACGAACTGGGGGTGGGCAATCTGCCAGGGGCTGACGTTCACGGCCAGGCGGCCGCCGAAATCCACGCCCTGGCTGCGCCAGGTCTGGATATGCGCGCAGGCGCGCGTGATCACCCAACTGCCAAGCGCGTGGATCAGGCCGGTTTCCTCGGCCACCGGAATGAAGACGTCTGGCGGTACGTCGCCCAGTTCCGGGTGGCGCCAGCGCAGCAGCGCTTCGGCGCCCATCAGTTTGCCGCTCATGCTCACTTGCGGCTGGAAATGCAGCGACAGCTCGTTGCGCTCCAGCGCGGTGCGCAGGCCGCGCTCCAGTTCCAGGCGGTTGTCCGCATCCCGTTGCATATGCGGCAGAAACAGTCGCGCGCCGTTGCGCCCTGCAGCCTTGGCGCGGTACAGCGCGATGTCGGCGCAGCGCACGATGTCGGCTGCTTCGGCATCGCCGTTGGGGAAAACCGCGACGCCGATGCTGGCACCGATGGCCAGGATGCGGCTGTCGATCGGCAGCGGAACGGAAAGCCGTTCCACCATGCTTTCGGCCACGTCCATGGCGAGTGCGGCGGTGGCGTCCGCATCCATGGCTTCGTGCGATCCGGCATCCAGCAGCACCAGGAACTCGTCGCCCCCGAGCCTGGCCACGGTGGATTCGCCGGGCGCTACCGCAAGCAGGCAATCGGCGATGGCCTCCAGCACGCGGTCACCGACGTGGTGGCCCAGCGAGTCGTTGATGGTCTTGAAGTTGTCCAGGTCGATCATCAGCACGGCGCCATGCCGGCCGGACTGGTTGGCGTCGGCGAGCATTTCGGCCAGTGAATGCAGCGCGCGCGAACGATTGGGCAAGCCCGTCAACGGATCGTGGTAGGCGATGTGGCGCAGGTCCAGCTCGGCTTCGCGCCGCGTCTCCGCTTCGGCGCGCAGTTCAAGCGTGGTCTGTTCCAACTGCAGCGTGCGGGCGCGCAACTGGCTGGCCAGCGAAACGCCCATCAGCAACACAAACGGCAGGAACGCGAAGGCGTCCAGATAGGGGTAGGGCTGGTCGAAAATATCGATCACGATATCGCCCCAGAGCATGGCGGTGAATTGCACCAGCAGGCAAATGCCCAACAGCAGCCCGGGCCGCGCCTGGCCACCGCGGTAAAACCGCCACGAACGCAGCAGCGCCCAGAGGAAAACCACGTAGGTCAGGATGTGGAAGGCGTGGCTGGCGACGGATGGCTGCACCTTCAGCGTGAACAGGGATTCCCCCCATGGAAGCACCATCGGAGCACCGGCGCTGAGACTGGCATGCAGTCCGTAAGGTGCTCGCAGGTCGAACCAGAAGAAGCCTGTCGCGACCATCAGGATCACGCCGAAGGTGAAGCGACTTACGGGTTTTCGGGTGTAGGTGCTGACAAAAACGATGAAGGCCGGGAACGAGAAAATCGATGAGGCGTACATGAGCCGCAGCGCGAGCGTGGCTTGCGCCAGCGTCGTGGCGCAGTCCAGCAGCACGTTGGAGAGGGCGAGGGCGGCGATGCAGATGCACAACACCGCATACGCCTGGTACATCAGTTCACGCTGATGGCGCAGGCCGATAACCAGAAACTGCATGCCCGACGACAGCGCCACGGCTGCCGTTGCCAGCAAGGCGGCCGTGAAATAGCCGAAGCTCGGTTGGCTTGCAATTTCATGCATGCGCGGTTTTCCCCTGGCGTGCGCCTGCTCGGGTCTACGGCGCGCAACGCACGGAGAACGATAGCCTATTGCAGCACCGGTGCCCACTGAGGTGCGGCCGGAGATGAACAGTTCCCGCTGCGACGGAGCGACGCATGGGTCGAAATGCTTATGGACGTCTCTTTTCTTTCATTCCGCCTGCCAGCGCTGGATCGGACAGCCGGCGGCCTTTTGCCCCAGGGAGCTCCAAGCGCCATCGATAGTGCCGGTGAAACGCGCGAATATGCGAGCATCAAACGTTCCATCGATGGGCTGAAACCATGACGCACGATCCGGCAGGCCCGAGCGATCCACCCCCGATTCCGCCCGTTGCGCCGGACCCGGGCGATTGCTGTGGCGAAGGCTGCGTCCGCTGTGTCCATGACGTATACGAGGCGTCGCTCGAACGCTACCGTATGTTGCTGGAGGCGTGGCAGGCGCGGCATCCCGACGATGGGGATGGTCGTGGCCCATCGTGTTGAATATCGGCAACGCCGTCTTCGAAACGGCCTTTGGAGCAAAAGGGTGACGCATGCGAACGAGTGACGGCGATACCGTGTGGAGCATGCGTCGTTTGCGGTGGCTCGCCATCCTCATCCGTCATCCGTCCGCGGCACTGCTGCTGGTGCAGCTGGCCGGGTTGCTGCTGTATCCGTTCATCGAGCAGACGCGTGCGGCACGCGCGCTGTTCGGCGCCTTCGGCGTGGTGGTGTTGATACTGGCTATTTCGATGGTGCAGCGGACCCGCGGCCGGGGCTGGATCAGCGTGGCCATCGCCGTGCCCGCGGTCGTGTGCAACGCGATGGGTTTGATGCTGGACATGCCGGCACTGAAACCGTGGTGGGCCGCGCTGGAGGCACTGTTCTACTTCTATGCGGCCGGTTGCCTGATCGCCTACATGCTGGCCGATCGCCGCGCCACCACCGACGAGATGTTCGCCGCCGGCGCCACTTTCACCCTGCTTGTATGGGGCTTCACCTACCTGTTCGTGCTCTGCCAGGTATTGCAGCCGGGCTGCTTTGCCGCCGCGGTCAATCCGGCCGCTCCGCGCAGTTGGACCGAACTGCTGTTTCTGAGCTTTGCCCTGATGTCGAGCACCGGCATCGGTGACGTCATACCCATCACCGTGCATGCGCGCGCATTGGCCTGCCTGGAGATGTTCGTGGGCGTGATGTATATCGCGTTGGTGGTATCGCGACTGATCGGACTGAGCGTCAGCCGGGAGGACGAGCGCGAACTCCACCGCTGACGGTCACGCCGAATGACGCGGCTCTCAGATCGACTTCTCGGCCGCGGGGAAATGGCGGCGCAGGTCCTGCTGGCAACGCGCCAGCAGCGCCGGCGCAAAGGCATCGGGCCAGCTGTGGCTGAGGTCCACGTCGCGATCCAGTCGCTCGTGTTCACCCAGCAATTGCGCCATCGCCAGGCCATCGGCGGCGGCCAGCGTCTTGCCCAGCGGCGAACTGGTGGCGACTGACTTGCCGGGCTGGCGATCGGCCATCGCCTCGACCACGCGCGGCGGCAGCTCCCAGTGTTGCGCTGCCTGCAGCGACAGCCGCGCCGCCAGTGCGCTGCAGCTGGCAATGAACTCCGCCGAGGGCGATGTGAGGGCGGAATCCTGCGCCAGCTGGTCGAGCAGGCGCACCACCGCGCCGGTACCGGTGTGGCAGATGGTGCCGACCAGGTAGGCTTCGAACGTATCGCCGCCGTTGTGCCGGGCCAGCCATGCGCACGCGTGCGAGCAGCGCTCGGCGTGATCCCACAGGCGCTCGCCGGCAGCCTGGCCGAAACTGCCGGCATTGGCCTGCAGGATGGGTTTCATCACGTATTGCGTAAGCACCCGGCGCAAGCCGTCCTGGCCCAGCAGGACCACTGCCTGCTGCAGGCTGCTGATCGGCTGGGCGGAGCGGTAATACGAGCTGCTGGTGACCCGCATGACCTCGCCCACCATCAGCGGATCGCGGCCCACGAGTTTGGCGAGCTGGCCACCGGCCGCGTTGTCGTTTTTCAGCGTGCGCAGCAGTTGCGGCAGCACGCTGGGCAGGCGCGGCAGGCTGCGCATGTCGAAGCGCGTGCTGAGCAGGTCCAGGCGTTTGAGCATGGCCTGCTCGGCAGCACTGGGTTCTCCCGCCTCGCTGGGCGGCAGATCGAGTACGAAACGGTGAAAGCGGTCTTCGATTTCAGTCAGCGGGAAGTCCGGCTCCACCACCACGTCATCGTCGGGAATCCGCGCGGACGCCCGCACGGGTCCGGTCGCCATGGGTCGCACGCGACCCGCAACCGGCTTCTGGCCGCGAAACAAACGCTGCCAAAGATTCCCCATGCAAACGTCCCTTTTCGAGAAAACGCAAGCGTCCCACAACTTGCGGAGATAACGGCAGGGCGACGGAAAAATTGAGTACTCCGATCGTCCGCTGCGGTGCCTGGCGCAGCCGGCCGTGGTGAGCCGGCTGCCTGCGATGGTGCGGGTTTGCTGCCCGGATTTCAGCCCTGGTTACTGGCTTTTCTTCTTTTCCTGCTTGGCCGCCCTTTTTTCCTTCATGGTCTTGGCCGGCTTTTTCTTCTCGGTTTTCTTTGAATCCATGCCCTTGCTCATGTCGAACTCCGCACTGTGGAAGGTTGGACGGGAGCGGCAGCGCCGATCCGGGCGCCGGCGGAAACTTCGAGCGCGGCGCGATCGGAGTTTAGGGGTGGGCGCAGTGGAAGCCAAGCCGGTGCCGCTTGGCGTTTTCGAAGCGGTCGTGGCGATGATGCCGATCGCCTCGCGCCGCTGTCAGATGCGCTCGTGCGGCGCCAGGTAGCGCCACTCGCCGGGCGGCAGGCGGCTCAGTGAAATACGGCCCACGCGCAACCGTTTCATCGCCACCACCTTCAGGCCCACCGCGTTGCACATCGGTTCGATCTGGCTCGGTTGCAGGCCCTTGAACGCGAAGCGCAGGCGGTGTTCGCTTTGCCAGCTGACCTTGATCGGCGGCATCGCGTAGTTGTTGAAGCGCAGGCCATGGTTGAGCAGCGCCAGGCCGTTCTCGATCAGCTCGCCATCCACATCGACCACGAACTCCTGCTCGATCCGGCTGGCGTCCTCGGTGAGCTTGCGCGCCACGCGCCAGTCCTGGGTGAAAAACAGCAGGCCGCTGGCCTTGGTCGGCAACGACAGGGGCGCCGTGAGGCGGGACATGTGCCGCTTCAGCGGCCGCACGCCGGAAGCGTCGTCGGCGCTGCGCGTTGCCGGCGTGACCAGTGTGGCGGCGCCGCCCGGTCCCGGCCCGGCGTCGATGCCGGCCGGTTTGTTGAGCACCAGCGTGACCGCTTCCAGCGGCGCCAGCCGGGCGGCGGGGTCGATCACCACCGTCTGTGTGTCCACCATGAACTGCGGCTCTTCCACCACCACGCCGTCCACCCGCACCCAGCCGCCTTCGATGAATTGCTCCGCCTCGCGGCGCGAGCAACCCGCCAGGGCGACGACCCGTTTGGCAAGGCGGACAGGTTCGGTCATGGGAAGGGCCAGCGCAGGGGGATCCACCATTGTAGGCATCCGTGGGCAACCGCACGAAAATAAACCGCCGCGGTGGCATTCCCGGTGCGCGCCCCCAGATTGGAAACCTCCACCATGGCGGACGTCCCCACATGATCCCTTTCTCGATACTCGACCTGGCGCCGGTTACCGAAGGCAGCGATGCCGCGCAGGCGTTCCGCAACACGCTGGATCTGGCGCAGCTGGCCGAGCGGCTCGGCTACCGCCGCTACTGGCTGGCCGAGCACCACAACATGCCCGGCATCGCCAGTGCGGCGACGGCGGTGTTGATCGGACACGTGGCCGGCGGCACCTCGACCATCCGCGTGGGCGCCGGCGGCATCATGCTGCCGAACCATGCGCCGCTGCAGGTGGCCGAGCAGTTCGGCACGCTGGCGTCGCTGTATCCGGGCCGCATCGACCTGGGGCTGGGCCGCGCGCCGGGCACCGACCAGCCCACCGCGAAAGCCTTGCGCCGCTATTTCGACAGCGCCGATGCGTTTCCGCAGGACGTGATGGAACTGCTCGGCTATTTCGAACCCGCCACGCCCGGCCAGCCGGTGCGCGCGGTGCCTGGCGCCGGCATCGACGTGCCGGTGTGGCTGCTGGGTTCCAGCCTGTTCAGCGCCAAGTTGTCGGCGGCGTTGGGCCTGCCGTTCGCGTTCGCCTCGCATTTCGCGCCCGATGCGATGGACGAGGCGCTGGCGCTGTACCGTCGCGATTTCCGGCCGTCGGCGCGGCTGCAACAGCCGTACGCCATGCTGGGCCTGAACGTGGTGGCGGCCGACAGCGATGCCGAGGCGCGGCGGCTGTTCACCACCCAGCAACAAAGTTTCATCAATCTGCGTCGCGGCCGGCCGGGGCTGATCCCGCCGCCGATCGACGACATCGAGACCTACTGGTCGCCGGTGGAGAAGATCGGCGTGGAGCGCGCGCTGGCCTGCGCGGTGGTGGGCGACGAGGCGACCGTGCGGCAAGGCATCGACGCATTCATCGAGCGGCATCGGCCGGACGAGGTGCTGATCACCGCGAACGTGTTCGACCACGCCGCCCGCCGGCGCTCGTTCGAGATCGCCGCCGTGTGCGCGTCGAACAAATAGCAACATCCGATCGGCCATAATCGCGACCTTTCCACGACGACTTGAAGCTTTCCAACGCATGAAGACACCCCAGGGCCTGCAGACATTGATCGAGGAAGGCGTGATCGACCAGGTGCTCCGCCCGCTCAAGAGCGGCAAGGAGGCCTCCGTTTACGTGGTGCGCTGCGGCGATGAAACGCGTTGCGCCAAGGTCTACAAGGACATGGGGCAGCGCAGTTTCCAGGCGCGCGTGCAATACCAGGAGGGCCGCAAGGTGCGCGGCAGCCGCCAGGCGCGCGCGATCGGCAAGGCCAGCAAGTTCGGCCGCAAGGAGATGGAGGAGAACTGGAAGAACGCCGAGGTCGACGCGCTGTACCAGCTCACCGCCGCCGGCGTGCGGGTGCCGCGGCCGTTCGGTTATTTCAGCGGCGTGCTGGTGATGGAGCTGGTCACCGACGCGGACGGTTATTCGGCACCGCGACTGGGCGAGGTGGAATTGTCGGCCGACACGGCGCGCGACTACCACCGCTTCCTGATGCAACAGGTGGCGCGCATGCTGTGCATCGGCCTGATCCACGGCGACCTGTCCGAATACAACGTGCTGGTGGGCCCGGAGGGTCCGGTGATCATCGACCTGCCGCAGGTGGTCAGCGCGTCGGGCAACAACGCGGCGCGCGCCATGCTGCGCCGTGACGTGGGCAACATCACCATCAGCCTGTCGCGCTTTGCGCCGGAATTGCTGGACACGTACTACGGCGAGGAGATGTGGGCGTTGTACGAGCTGGGCGAACTGCACCCCGACACCGAGTTGACCGGCCAGTTCGAATTCGACGAAAGCATCGCCGACGTGGACAGCGTGATGCAGTCGATCATCGATGCGCGCGAAGAGGCGATCATCCGCCAGCAGGGGCGGGAGGCTGCGGCGCAGGAGGATTGAATGGAGGGTGGAACCGGTGGCTCTTGTAGGAGCGACTTCAGTCGCGATGCTCTTGCTCTTCCGAATCCCGAATCCCGAATCCCTTTCAAGAGCATCGCGACTGAAGTCGCTCCTACAGGTGTCAGTGCTTGCTGACGTCGATCAATTCCACATCGAACACCAGTGACGCATTCGGCGGGATGTCGCCGCCGGCGCCTTGGGCGCCGTAACCGAGCGCGGCGGGGATCAGCAAGGTGCGCTTGCCACCCACGCGCATGCCGGCCACGCCCTGATCCCAGCCTTCGATGACGCGGCCGGCGCCCAGCTGGAAATTGAACGGCGTGCCGTGGTCGCGTGAGCTGTCGAATTTCGTACCGTGCTTGTCGGTGGCGGTGTCGTCGTACAGCCAGCCGGTGTAGTGCACCAACACGTCCATGCCGGCCTTCGCCTCGGCGCCGCTGCCGACGGTGTGGTCGATGGTGGTGAGCTTGTCCACGTGGCCGTGGGTGCGGACCTGGGGCGAGCCGCCGCAGGCGGCGAGGGTGAAGACGGTGAGCAGGGGCAGCAACCAGCGCATGGATATCTCCGGAAAAGGTGAGGGTTATTTCGACGCGTCCGTGGCGAGCATGCGCTTCACCGGGTCCACGGCCACCGCGTCGGTGTCGTTCATCAATTGCAGCTGGCCATCCTGGATCAGGCACTGCAGCCGCATGCCCCGCTGCAACAGCGCAACCAGTTCGGTCACGGTCGCGGCGGGAATGTCGAGCACGGTGAGGTTCCTGTTGCGCGCCAGCGCGGAGCCGACCTTGCTCCACCAGATCTCCGCGGCGTTGCCGCCGTAACTGATCACCACCACCTGGCGCGAGCGGCCGCAGGCCTTGCGGATGCGGCTTTCGTCGGGCTGGCCCAGCTCGATCCACAGTTCGATCTCGTCGGTGTACGCCTTGCGCCACAGTGCCGGTTCGTCCTCGTCGCTGAGGCCCTTGCCGAACTCCAGCCGGTCGTCCGCGTACAGCGCGAACGCCAGCAGCCGCACCATCAGGCGCTCCTCGGTTTCCGAGGGGTGCCGCGCCAGGGTCAGCGCGTGGGTGGCGTAGTAATGCCGATCCATGTCGCTGATCTGCAGTTCGACTTTGTAGATGGTGGAGTTGAGCGCCATGAGCCAGCCTTGAGACAACAGCCGGCCATTCTACGCGCTGGCTCTAGACTGCGGTGCTGATGATTGATGCCTTCCATGATCCCCACGCCAGCACCGTGCACCTGCCTGCCGGCGAATGGGCCACGGTGCTGGACGCGCTGTGCGCGCATTTCCCCAGTGTGAGCCTTGCGCAATGGCTGGACCGGATCGAGCGCGGGCGTGTGCTGGATGCGCAGGGGAAGGCGATCACGCCGCAAACGCCATACCGCGCGGGGCTGCGCATCCACTATTACCGCGAGGTGGCGCAGGAGGTGCCGATTCCCGGCGTCGAAACCGTGCTGCATGTCGATGCGCATCTGGTGGTGGCGGACAAGCCGCACTACCTGCCGGTGACGCCGGCGGGCGGCTTCGTGGAGCAGACCTTGCTGCGGCGACTGATCCGTCGGCTGGACAATCCGGACCTGGTGCCGCTGCACCGGATCGATCGGGCCACGGCGGGGCTGGTGCTTTTCTCGGCCAACCCGGCCAGCCGCGCGGCGTACCAGGCGCTGTTCCGCGAACGGCGCATCGACAAGCTTTATCACGCGCTGGCGCCGGGTTTGCCGCAGCTGTCATTTCCGCAGCATCGCCGTTCGCGCATCGTGGCGGGCGAGCCGTTTTTCCGCATGCGCGAGGTCGAGGGCGAACCCAACAGCGAGACGTTGATCGAGGTGATCGAGCGCGGGGTCGATATCTGGCGCTATGCGCTGCGACCGGTCACCGGCAAGAAGCACCAGTTGCGCCTGCACATGGCCGCGTTGGGCGCGCCGATCCTGCACGATACGTTGTATCCCGAACTTGCGCCCGCGGCCGATGACGACCATCGCCGCCCGCTGCAATTGCTGGCGCGCAACCTGGCGTTCGACGACCCGCTGTCGGGCGAGCGGCGCCACTTCCAGAGCGGGCTGGAGCTTGCGTGGCCAGTGCCAGAAGTTGGTTCCGCCGACGCGCGGTAAGCGACCATTCCGCGTTATCGTTGCGCGCACTATTGGCGCGGGAGAGCCGTCGTGAATGCACAACCCCTGTCCGGCGCCACGCCGCGCACCGAGCTCACCGTACGCGGCCTGATCATCGGCATCGTGATCACCTTGGTATTCACCGCGGCCAATGTGTTTTTCGGACTCAAGGCGGGATTGACCTTCGCCACCTCGATTCCCGCGGCGGTGATCTCGATGGCGATCCTGCGCGCGTTCAAGAATTCCACGATGCAGGAAAACAACATCGTGCAGACGGTGGCCTCGTCGGCGGGCACGCTGTCGGCGATCATCTTCGTGCTGCCCGGGCTGGTGATGATCGGCTGGTGGAACGGCTTTCCGTTCTGGATCACCTTCGGCATCTGCGCCACCGGCGGCATCCTGGGCGTGATGTACACGATCCCGCTGCGCCGCGCGCTGGTGACCGATTCCGACCTGCCGTATCCCGAGGGCGTGGCCTGCGCCGAGGTGCTGAAGGTGGGCGGTGGCGACGATGCGGCTGCCACGTCCGAGGAAAGCAGCCGCGCCGGCTTGCTGGCCGTGGCCGCCGGCACCGTGGTGTCGGCAGTGTTTGCGGTGGTGGTGGCGACCCGCGTTTTCGCCGGCAACGTGGCGCAGTATTTCCGTTTCGGCGATCGCGGCGGCGCCACCGGTTACGACTTCGCGCTGTCGTTCGCGCTGCTGGCGGTGGGTCATCTGGTGGGCTTGTGGGTGGGCCTGGCGATGTTGCTGGGCGCGGTGATCGCGTGGGGCTGGGCGGTGCCGCATTACACGATGCTGGCGGCGACCGCCGGCGCCGCGGCCGACGTGGCGCAGGCCGCGTGGAGCGCCAAGGTGCGTTTCATCGGCGCCGGCACGATCGGCGTGGCGGCCATCTACACGCTGGCCAAACTGGTGAAGCCGGTGATCAGTGGCCTGACCTCGGCGATGGCCTCGTCGCGGGCGCGCAAGGCGGGCCAGGGATCCACCTTGCCGCGCACCGAACACGACATGCCGATTGGCCTGGTAGGCCTCATCAGCGTGGCCTGCCTGTTGCCGATCGCCTGGTTGCTGGGCGATTTCAGCCTCGCCACCGGGCTTGGCGAGCATTTGTGGCTGCTGGTGATCGGCGGCCTGGTTTTCGTGGTGGTGATGGGCTTTCTGGTCTCGGCGGTGTGCGGTTACATGGCGGGGCTGATCGGCTCGTCCAACAGTCCGCTGTCGGGCGTGGGCATCCTGGTGGTGATCATCGCCGCGCTGCTGCTGATGCTGGGCGTGCAGGCGCAAACCGGCGACGCCGGCAAGGGCATGGTGGCGTTCGCGCTGTTCGCCACCTCGGTGGTGTTCGCTGTGGCCACCATCGCCAACAACAACCTGCAGGACCTGAAAACCGGCCAATTGGTGGATGCCACGCCGTGGAAACAACAGGTGGCGCTGGTGGTGGGCGTGCTGGTGGGCGCGGCGGTGATCCCGCCGGTGCTGGATCTGTTGAACGAAGCGTACGGCTTTGCCGGCATGCCCGGCGTGGATCCCACGCGGGCGCTGGCGGCGCCGCAGGCCGGGTTGATCTCGGCGCTGGCGCAAGGCGTGATCCAGGGCAATATCGACTGGAGCCTGATCGGCCTGGGCGCCGCCATCGGCGTGGCGCTGATCGTGCTGGACGAGATGCTGGGCCGCATGACGCGCACCGCCAGGTTGCCGCCGCTGGCCGTGGGCCTGGGCATCTACTTGCCCAGCTCCACCACGCTGATGATCGTGGTCGGCGCCATCGTGGGCTGGTACTTCGACAAGCGCGCCGACCGCGGCGCCAACCCCGAAGGCACCAAGCAACTGGGCGTGCTGCTGGCCTCGGGCATGATCGTGGGCGAAAGCATCATCGGCGTGGTGATCGCCGCGATCGTGGTGTTCTCCGGCAAGAGCACGCCGCTGGCGCTGGTGGGCGATGATTTCGGCGCCGCCGCGATCTGGATCGGCGGCATCGCCTTCGTGCTGGTCAATGCAGCGCTGTACCGGTGGGTGGCGCGGTTGGGGCGCAACCAGTCCAGCGGAATGGCGTAACGCCGTTATGTGGGAGCGACTTCAGTCGCGATGCTTTTTTGCATTGAGCCTCAAAGCAAGAGCATCGCGACTGAAGTCGCTCCCACACAGGGAAGCGCTTCCCTCGGCCACGTACAATGCGCGCATCAATCGCCTGCTGAAGTAATGACGTGACGGCATCCGGATTCTCCGCGGCCGCGCCCGACACGGCGCTGGCCGCCTTGTTCGTTCCCTTCGAGTTGGGATACTTGCATTTGCCGTCCGACGGCCGCGTGCTGTTCCTGCGTGCGCGGGCCGGCGTGCGCCTGCGCGAGATGGCGCAACCTGCCTGGTTGTGCGAGCAGGGCTTCATGCCGTTCGCCGATGAGCTGGGCCGCTGTGGCCTGCACGTGGGCGAGGCATCCGTGGGTGAGCTTTTTCCGCTGGTGTTGATCCTGCCGCCGCGCCAGCGCGACGAGGCGCGCGCGCTGTTTGCCCGCGCGCTGCAACACACGGCGCCGGGCGGTACCGTGCTCGTCAGCATGCCCAATGCGGAAGGCGCGAAATCCGGCGAGGCCGACCTGGTGAAACTGGCCGGCGCCGTGCAGCATCTTTCCAAGCACAAATGCCGCGTGTTCTGGACCACGCCCACGGCGGACAACGTCGACCGCGATCTGCTGACGCAATGGCTGGCGCTGGATGCACCGCGCGAAACCGACGATGGCTTCGTCAGCCGGCCCGGGCTGTTTGCCTGGAACCGCATCGATCCCGCCTCCGCCTTGCTGGCCGCGCACCTGCCGGCCGACCTGCGTGGGCGGGTGGCCGACCTGGGGGCCGGCTATGGTTATCTGGCCACACAGATCATCGCCCGCTGTCCGCAGGTGTCATCGATCGATCTGTACGAAGCGGAGGCGCGTGCGCTGGAACCGGCGCGGATCAACCTGACGCGTGCGCAACAGGCCAGTGGCCGTGATGTCGAGATTGCGGTGCACTGGCACGATGTCACCCGCGATTTGCCGCGGCGTTACGACGCCATCGTCAGCAATCCGCCGTTCCACCAGGGCCGCGCCGACCTGCCCGAACTGGGCCGCGCCTTCATCACCAGCGCCGCCGACGCGCTGGGGCCGGATGGCCGGCTGTGGCTGGTGGCGAACCGGCACCTGCCGTATGAGGCGATCCTGGCGGCGCGTTTTCATCACGTCACCACGGTGACCACGCAGGACGGTTTCAAAGTGATCGAAGCGAACGGAGTGCGCCAATGAAACGGGTCAAGCCATGAAACTGGTCAAACTCATAGCCAACCTGGGCTACGGCAGCCGCAAGGATGTGACCCAGTTGTTCCGTGCCGGGCGCATCACCGACGCCGATGGCGAGGTGCTGTACGCCGACGACGTGGTGCCACACGAAAACATCCGCGTCGATGACGAACCGCTCGATCCGCCGCCCGGCCTGGTGCTGATGCTCAACAAGCCGCTGGGCGTCACCTGTTCGCGCAAGGACCCGGGCCGGGTGGTGTACGACCTGCTGCCGCCGCGGTTCAACGTGCGCACGCCGGCCTTGTCCAGCGTGGGCCGGCTCGATCGCGATACCACCGGCCTGCTGCTGTTCACCGACGATGGCGCGTTGCTGCACCGGATCATTTCGCCCAAGGCACACGTGGCCAAGGTGTACGAGGCCACGCTGGCGCAGGATCTGCGCGGCGACGAAGGCGTGCTGTTCGCCAGCGGCAACCTGATGCTGGAGTCGGAAAAGGAACCATTGGCACCGGCGCAACTGCAGGTGCTGGGCCCGCGCCATGCGCGGCTCACCGTCACCGAAGGGCGTTACCACCAGGTGCGGCGGATGTTTGCCGCTGCCGGCAACCACGTGGAAACCCTGCAGCGCGTGGCGGTCGGCGCGTTGACGCTGGGCGAGCTGCCGTTGGGCGAATGGCGGGCGCTGGATGCAGACGAGGTGGCCGCCGTTTTCGCGCCGCCGACGTTTGGCTGATTGACTGCCATGCCCATCGACCAGCGCCCCCTCGCCATCTTCCTGATGGGCCCCACCGCCTCGGGCAAGACCGCGCTGGCCTGTGAGTTGAGCGAGCGGTTCCCGCTGGATCTGGTCAGCGTGGATTCCGCACTGGTCTATCGCGGCATGGACATCGGCACGGCCAAGCCCGACGCGGCGACGCTGGCGCGCTACCCGCACGCGTTGGTGGACATCCGCGACCCGGCGCAGCCGTACTCGGCGGCGGATTTCAGCGACGACGCGCTGGTGGCGATGCAGTCGATCAGCGCGCGGGGCAGGGTGCCGCTGCTGGTCGGCGGCACCGGTCTGTATTTCCGGGCCTTGCAACAGGGGCTGTCGGCGTTGCCGCAGGCCGACGCGTCGATCCGGCAGCGGCTCGGTGCCGAGGCGCTGCAACTCGGCTGGCCCGCGCTGCATGCGCGGCTGGCGCAGCTCGATCCGGCGGCGGCCGCGCGTATCGGCAGCAATGACGCGCAGCGGTTGCAGCGGGCGCTGGAGGTGATCGAGCTCAGCGGCCGCCCGCTGTCCGAGTTGCAACAGCGCGGCCACGAAACACCTTTCCCCTGGCGCGTGCTGAAACTGGCGCTGATGCCTCGCGATCGCAGCGTGCTGCACGAACGCATCGCGCGGCGTTTCGACATCATGCTGGCGGACGGTTTTCTGGACGAGGTGCGTGCGCTGCGCGAGCGCGGCGACCTGCATGCCGACCTGCCGGCCATCCGCGCGGTGGGTTACCGCCAGGCGTGGCAGTACCTGGAAGGAAAGATCGACGCAGCCGCCTTCCGCGACCAGGCCATTTTCGCCACCCGCCAGCTGGCGAAACGGCAGATCACCTGGCTGCGCAGCGACCTCGGTGCGCGGTTTTTCGACCCCGACGAATCGGGCTGCACGCTCCGTGCGACCGACGCTGTGCAACTGCTGCTGGACGGTGTCGCCAGGCCTCGCTGAACGTGCTTTTGCCAACCCCTGCTCATTTGCGTCGGCAGGTTGAAAACCACCTTTCATCAAGCATTTGAAAGCGGTTACCATCACCGGAGTTGGGCCGGACGCCGCAGGCGTTTTTTTCCGGACCCGTCCGTCGCCAGGGGAACAAAACATGTCCAAGGGACAATCGCTGCAGGATCCGTTTCTCAATGCATTGCGGCGCGAACGCGTGCCGGTGGCCATCTACCTGGTCAACGGCATCAAGCTGCAGGGTACGGTGGAATCGTTCGACCAGTTCGTGGTGCTGCTGCGCAATCAGGTAAGCCAGATGGTTTACAAGCACGCCATCTCCACCGTGGTACCCAGCCGCAACGTGCGTATCAGCGGTGGCGCGGATGACCACGAGGGCCACACCGACCACGACGCCGCGCCCGCCGCCGGCACGCCGGCCGACGCAGGCGCTTGATTGATGGGGTGTTGGCCCGCATGAAGTAGGTTCGTTTCCGCAAAGGCCCACCCCATTCGTGTTTGATCGACAGAAGAAAGGCGACCGCGCCGTACTGGTCATGCCGCATTCGCGCGGTGAGGGCGACAGCGCCCGCCGTGCCGAGGAATTCGCCGAGCTGGTCAAGTCGGCCGGCGCCGAGGTGCTGGCGGCCATCACCGCCCGTGTCGATGTACCCAGCCCGCGCTTCTACATCGGCAGCGGCAAGGCCGATGAAGTGGCCGAGGCGGTGGCCGCGCTGGAGGCCGACCTGGTGCTGGTGGATCACGAACTGACCCCGGTGCAGGAGCGCAACCTCGAAAAGCAGCTCAAGGTGCGCGTGGTCGACCGCGCCGGGCTGATCCTGGACATCTTCGCCCAGCGCGCCCGCTCGCACGAAGGCAAGCTGGAAGTGGAACTGGCCCAGCTCAAGCACATCGCCACCCGGCTGGTGCGCGGCTGGACCCATCTGGACGCGCAGCGCGGTGGTGCCATCGGCAACCGCGGCCCCGGCGAAACCCAGCTGGAAACCGACCGCCGCCTGCTCAACGAGCGGGTGAAGATTCTCGGCAAGCGGCTGGAGAAAGTGCAGACCCAGCGCACCCAGCAGCGCCGCGCGCGGCTGCGCAACACGGTGCCGCGCGTGGCCTTGGTGGGCTACACCAACGCGGGCAAATCCACGTTGTTCAATGCGCTCACCACCGGCGAGGTCTACGCCGCCGACCAATTGTTCGCCACGCTGGACCCCACCGTGCGCAAGATCGACGGCCTCAGCTGCGGCCCCGCCGTGCTGGCCGACACGGTCGGTTTCATCCGCGAATTGCCGCATGACCTGGTGGCCGCGTTCCGCGCCACCCTGGCCGAGGCGCGCGAGGCCGACCTGCTGTTGCATGTCAGCGACGCCGCCGACGACGAGCGCGAGCCGTTGCATCGGGTGGTCAACAAGGTGCTGCAGGAGATCGACGCCGGCGACCTGCCGCAGTTGCAGGTGATGAACAAGATCGACCTGGCCGGGCTTGAGCCGCGGATCGACCGCGATGGCGACGGGCGCCCGTATCGGGTGTGGCTGTCAGCCGCCACCGGCGCGGGGGTGGAGCTGCTGCACCAGGCGCTGGGCGAGTTGCTGGGTGGCGACCGGGTGCAGTCGTCGCTGCATCTGCCACTGACCGCCGGGCGCCTGCATGCCCGGCTCAAGGCCTCCGGCGCGATTGCCGAGGAAACGGTCGACGAGCACGGCTGGCGCCTGCGAATCGATGCGCCACGCAGCGTGCTGGCGCCATTGGGCGCGGATGCGACCGAGGCCGGCATGCTGCGTGATCTGCTGGCCCCGGCGTCCTAGCGGTGCTCCCCGTTCAAGGCGCCTGGCGGCGCCGGCGTGGCCCGGTCGAGACGGTCGCGGGCAGGGGATCAATGCGTCAGGCTCTGCTAAACTGTCCGGCGTTTGTGCTGCCGCCTGACCGGGTCGGCACATGCCCCCACCGTTATGGCAGACATCATGTGGTTTCCCCTTTCAACGTGTGCTCCGGCCGTGGCTGCCGGCCTCCAGCGGTCCCAAGGAGACTGACTCATGGCGTGGAATGAACCCGGTAAGGGACAACAGGGCGATCCATGGAACCGCAAGCGGCCCTCGGGCGGCGCGCCGAACCTGGACGACCTGCTCAAGCAGCTGAAGAGCCGTTTCGGCAAGTTCGGCAATGGCGCGGGCGGCATCATTACCGTCGTGGTGGTGTTGATCGTGCTCAGCGTGCTGTTCAGCAGCTACACCATCGTCGGTGCGCGCGAGGCAGGCGTGGTGCTGCGCTTCGGCCAGTATTCGCGCACGTTGCCGCCGGGCTTCCACCTGAAGCTGCCGGTGCCGTTCGAGACGATCACCAAGGTTGAAGCCACCCGCATCCGCTCGGTGACCGACAAGGTCGCCATGCTGACCCGCGATGAAAACATCATCACCATCGATTTCACCGTGCAATACCAGGTGGACGATGCCCGCAAATACCTGTTCTCGCTGAACGATCCCGATGGCACCACGGGCGCCGCGGCGGAGGCGGCAGTGCGTTCGGTGATCGGCGGCAGCGACATGGACCAGATATTGTCCGCGGCCGGCGCCAGCCTGGTCAGCGAGGCGCAGGTGGCGTTGCAGAAAACGCTGGACAGCTACAACTCGGGCCTGCGCGTCACCGAGGTGAGCTTCCAGAACGTGGCGCCGCCGAACGAGGTGAAGGATGCCTTCGACGACGTCAACAACGCCCGCGAAGACAAGCAGAGCATCGAGAACGGCGCCCTGGCCTACGCCAGCAAGGTGGTACCGGTGGCACGCGGCGACGCGGCGCGCATCGCGGCCGAGGCGGCCGGCTACAAGGCCGAGCGTATTGCCCGCGCCGAAGGCGACACCGACCGCTTCGACCTGATGCTGAAGCAGTACCAGGCGGCACCGGAGGTCACCCGCAAGCGGTTGTGGCTGGAAACCATGGAACAGGTGATGGCTGACAACCCCAAGGTGATCGACGGCTCCGACGGCCGCAACATCATCAACCTGCCGGCACAACAGGGCGGCACGGCCACTTCGGCCAATGCGGATTCATCCAGCGCGAATGTCGTGGTGCCCGCCGCCAGCAGCAATTCAGCCGACAAGGGAGCGCAGCCATGAGCCGGATAGCCGCAGGCGTCGTCGCGGTGCTGTTGATCCTGCTGGGGCTCAACAGCATGTTCGTGGTTCGCGAAGGGCACAGCGCGCTGCTGCTGCAATTCGGCCGCATCGTGCACACCGATTACCAGCCGGGGCTGCATTTCAAGATCCCGGTGATCCAGCAGGTGATGCATTTCGACAAGCGCATCCTGTCGCTGGACGCGCCGCCGGAGCGTTACTTCACCTCCGAGAAAAAGAGCGTCAACGTCGACTTCTACGTGAAGTGGCGCGTGCTGGACAACGCCGCGTATTACCGCGCCACCGGCGGCGACCAGCTGCAGGCGGCGCAGCGGCTGACCCCGATCGTGAAGGATGCGCTGCGCTTCGAGTTCAACGCCCGCACGCTGCCCGACCTGATCTCCGGCGGCCGCAAGGACATCACCGAGCGCGTGCGTGCGCAAACCGATGCGTCGGCCCGCAAGAACCTCGGCATTGCCGTGGTCGACGTGCGCATCAAGCGCATCGACCTGCCCAACGAGGTCAGCGAATCGGTCTACAAGCGCATGCGTGCCGAGCGCCTGCAACTGGCCAATGAACTGCGTTACACCGGTCAGGAAGCGGCCGAGAAGATCCAGGCCGACGCCGATCGCCAGGGCCAGGTCCTGCGTGCCGATGCAATGCGTGACGCGGCCAAGATTCGTGGTGAGGGCGATGCGCAGGCCGCGGCGATCTACGCCAAGGCCTATGGTCAGGATGCCGAGTTCTTCACCTTCTACCGCAGCCTGGCGGCTTACCGTAAGTCGTTCGAGGACGGCAAGGGCATGCTGATCCTGAAGCCCGACTCGGAGTTCATGCGCTACTTCAACCAGCCTGTACAGAAGCGCTAGGCGGGATCGATGCATCAGCTGGCGGCCGCGCTGTGCCTGGTGCTGGTGCTCGAGGGTCTGCTGCTGTTTGCGGCACCGGCATCCTGGCAGGCGATGATGCGACAGGCGTTGACGTTGTCTCCGCGGACCTTGCGACTGTTCGGCGCGTGCGCCGTCATCATCGGCCTGGTGCTGTTGCGGTGGTTCCATTGAGGTGCATCGCGGGCTAGCCCGGATGCGCGAGTTATTTCCCGGTTCCCGCGTGGAATCAACGCATAGTGAGCGAGAAGATCATGGGCAAGTCAGTCGTAATCCTTGGCGCGCAATGGGGCGACGAAGGCAAGGGCAAGATCGTCGACCTGCTGACCGAGCGGGTCAGCGCGGTGGCGCGTTTCCAGGGTGGCCACAATGCCGGCCACACGCTGGTGATCAAGGGCAAGAAGACCGTGCTGCACCTGATCCCCTCGGGCATCCTGCGCGACGACGCGCTGTGCCTGATCGGCAATGGCGTGGTGCTGTCGCCCGAAGCGCTGATCAGCGAGATCGCGGAGCTGGAAGCCAACGGCGTCGAGGTGCGTTCGCGCGTGAAGATCAGCCCGGCCACGCCGCTGATCATGCCGTACCACATCGCGGTCGATAAGGCGCGCGAGATTGCCGCCGGCGGCAAGGCCATCGGCACCACCGGCCGCGGCATCGGCCCGGCGTACGAAGACAAGGTGGCCCGCCGCAGCGTGCGCGTGGCCGACCTGATGTACCCGCACGAGCTGCCGGCACTGCTGAAGACTGCCGTCGAGTACCACAACTTCATCCTCACCCAGTGGCTGAAGGCCGAACCGGTCGACTACGACACCGTGCTGAAGGACGCGCTGGCCTGGGGCGAATACATCCGTCCGCTGGTCGACGACGTCGCCACCATCCTGCACGACGTGCGCCGTGACGGCGGCAACATCCTGTATGAAGGCGCGCAAGGCGCGCTGCTGGATATCGACCACGGCACCTATCCCTACGTCACCTCGTCCAACACCACCGTGGGTGGCGCGCTGGCCGGCACCGGCGTGGGCGCGGGCGACATCGACTACGTGCTGGGTATCTGCAAGGCCTACGCCACGCGCGTGGGCAGCGGCCCGTTCCCCACCGAGCTCAATGACGAGATGGGCGAGCTGCTGCGCAAGAAGGGCAACGAGTTCGGCGCCAGCACCGGTCGTCCGCGCCGCTGCGGCTGGATCGACCTGGTGGCGTTGAAGCGCGCCGTGCAGATCAACGGCATCAACGGCCTGGCCATCACCAAGCTCGACGTGCTGGACGGCCTGCCCAGCATCAAGGTCTGCGTCGCCTACGAATACCGCGGCAAGCGCCGCGAACTGGCGCCGCTGGACGCGGACGGCTGGGAAGAGTGCAAGCCGGTGTACCTGGAGTTCCCCGGTTGGGAGGAATCCACCGCTGGCATCCGCGACTGGAACAAGCTCCCGGCCGCCGCCCGCGCCTACCTGCGCGCGGTGGAGGAACTCTCCGGCTGCCGCCTGGCCCTGGTGGCCACCGGTGCCGACCGCGACGACACCATCAGCCTGGACGATCCGTTCGCCTGATCACGGCTGATCGCGCGACAGGCGGGTCTTGCGCCGCGAGGCTCAGGACTGACGAACCCCGCGTTGTGGAAACGCGGGGTTTTTCTTTGGGTCGGACGTGCAGGCCGCGGATCACCCATTCCCATGTGATGCGGTGCGGAAGGTTGATCGACATCGCATGTTGATCGAACTCATCGCCGCACCCTGGGAATGGCTTCGTTTTTCCGCCGCGGCGGAGGTGTTCTGGATTCATAAACTAAATGACTGTCAAACTGGACATTTAGAGATGGATGTCTGATATTCGAGACATGGATATCGAGTTCCTTCTACGCGACACGGGCCGCCAGATCCGCGAATTGCGCAAACGCCGGGGCCTTACCCAGGCTGCTCTGGCTGAGCGCGCCGGCATGGCGCGCTCCAAGCTCGTGCTGCTGGAACAGGGCAGGGGCTCGGTGGCTTTCGAAAGTTACGCCCGGATCGCGGCGGCGCTGGATGTGGCGTTCCGGCTGGAGCCGGCGCAACGCCCGGCCTTTGAGGAGCTCGCGGAGCATTACCGTGAGTAGGCAAACGGCCACCGTCGTGCTTGCGCAGGTGTTGACGCCGCAGGGCGTGAGCGGCGACCTGCATCATGAAGCCGGGCACTATGAATTTCGCTATTCGGGCAGCACCCCTGATGTCGCGGTAAGCCTGACCATGCCGGTGCGGCGCGATCAGTACCGCGCCACCCAACTGCTGCCGATCTTTCAGCAAAGCCTGCCAGAGGGTTTCGTGTTGGAGCAGCTGCGCCTGCGCCTGGCCAAACTCAGCCATTTCGATCCCATGTTGCTGCTTGCGCTCACCGGGAACGATGGCGCGATCGGTCGTTTGTGCGTGCAATCGCCGGAGATCGAGCATCTGTTCGGCAAGACGAAAACGGCGGCGAAAGGTGAGCGGTTGGCAGAGATCCTCGCGTGGGACGGCACCGAGAATCTGTTTACCGAATTGGTGGAACGCTATCTGTTGCGCACTGGCGTTTCGGGCGTGCAGCCGAAGGTACTGGTACCCGAGCGGTTCGAGCCTCCGGCATCGAAAGCCACCTTGATCGCCGGCGACCTGATCGTGAAAAGCGGCCAGGTGCAGTACCCGGGACTGGCGATCAATGAGTTCGTATGCATGTCGATCGCGCGCGCCGCCAACATTCCCGTGCCCGAGTTTTATCTGTCCGACCGACACGACCTGTTCGTGATGCGTCGTTTCGATCGCCGACATGACGATGGGATGCCGTTGGGCTTCGAGGACATGGCGACGCTGATGGGGCTGGGTACGCCGCAAAAGTATGAAGGCAGCTATGAGCGCCTGGCCAGGGTCATCCGCAACAACTGCCCGGCCGAAAACGTACGGGCGGCGCTCAACCAGTTGTTCGACATGGTGGCGCTGTCGGTGATCGTGGGAAACGGTGATGCACACTTGAAGAACTTCGGTTTGCTCTACACCCACCCCGCCGCAGCCGACTGCCGCATTGCGCCGGCCTATGACATCGTCAACACCACCGCGTACCTTCCCGACGATGCGCTGGCGCTCACTCTCGGAGGCAGCAAGAGCTTCCAGGCCGCGCGACTGCATCTGCTGGAGCTGGCCGGACGCTGCGATATCGAGCAGCCGCGCGAACGGGTTCGGCAATTGTTGGAGGCCTGCGCGCAGCAGTTGCAAACCCACGCCGACCTGCTTGAGGAAGCACCTGTCGTGAAGCAGGCCTTGCATCACTGCATGCAGCGAATGGAGGCGGGTTTCAGTCGTCCGCTGGCGTCGCGTTGATTCCGGGGTTTGTGCACGCTGCATCCAGCCACGTGTACATGCTGCCTGGCATGGGCAGGATTTTCAGACGCTGTGAGCGACAACCTCGGCCGCTCATGGCCCTGAGTCGCCCTTGCCATCCCGCCCGCCCTCGGCGCGACCGATGCGGTCGCCGATGGGCAGGGTCAGGGTTTCCTTGGCTTCTTCCATCACGATGTAGCTTTTCGAGTCGCGCACGTTGGGCAGCGTCAGCAAGGTGCTGCCGAGCAACTTGCGGTACGACGCCATGCCGGAAATGCGCGCCTTGATCAGGTAATCGAACGCGCCGGAAACCAGGTGGCATTCCAGCACGTTGGGCAGGCGCAGCGCGGCGGTGCGGAATTCCTCGAAGATGTCGCCTGATTTGTAGGCCAGGCTGATCTCCACGAATACCAGCAGGCCGGCGCCGACCAGTTGCGGATCGAGCCGCGCGTGGTAGCCGGTGATCACGCCGTCGCGTTCCAGCCGGCGCACGCGTTCGGTGCAGGGCGTGGTGGAAAGGCCGACCCGCTCGCCCAGGTCGGTGAACGATATGCGGCCCTCTTCCTGCAGCACGCGCAGGATTTTCCGGTCGATTTTGTCGAAGTTGCGGCGTTGGCCGGCCATGAAAGCTCCGTTGCTTGCCTGTTTGGCAGTGATTTTACCTGTCATTGGCACAAAAGACGGAAAACAAGCCTGGTCGAACCTTCCTATACTCGCCTCCGATTCCCGCGCAGGTGCGGGCGAACGACAGGGCGGGCGAGGGCAATGCGGGTATTGATATTGGGCAGTGGCGTGATCGGCGTATGCAGCGCGTGGTATCTGGCGCGTGCGGGGTTCGAGGTCACCGTGGTCGATCGCCAGCCGGGGCCCGGGCTGGAAACCAGCTTCGCCAACGCCGGCCAGATTTCCCCCGGTTATGCGTCGCCATGGGCCGCCCCGGGGGTGCCGCTGAAGGCGTTGAAGTGGCTGTTCATGCGTCACGCGCCGCTGGCGATCCGGCCCGGCCTCGATCCGCAGCAATACCTGTGGCTGCTGCAGATGTTGCGCAACTGCACGGCCAGCCGCTACGCCATCAACAAGGCGCGGATGGTGCGCCTGTCCGAGTACAGCCGCGACTGCCTGGATGAGCTGCGCAAGGAAACGGGGCTGGAATACGAAGGCCGCCAGTTGGGCACCATGCAGGTGTTCCGCACCCAGGCACAGCTTGACGGGGCGGACAAGGACACGGCCGTGCTCGATCAGTACGGCGTACCGTACGAACTGCTGGACCGCGCCGGCATCGTGCGGGCCGAGCCGGCGCTGGCCGGCGTGGTCGACCAGTTGAGCGGCGCCTTGCGCCTGCCTCACGACGAAACCGGCGATTGCGAGCTGTTCACCCGGCGCCTGGCCGAGCGCGCGCAGGCGGCCGGTGTCGAGTTCCGCTTCGGTGCCACCATCGAGAGGTTCGAGCAGGATGGCGGCCGCATCACCGGCGTACGGATAGACGGCCAAACGGAACGCGCCGATCGCTACGTGCTGGCGCTGGGCAGCTATTCGCCGCGGCTGCTGGTACCGCTGGGCATCCGGTTGCCGGTCTATCCGTTGAAGGGCTATTCGCTGACAGTGCCGATTACCGACCCGGCAATGGCCCCAACCTCCACTATCCTTGACGAAACCTACAAAGTCGCCGTGACCCGGCTTGGCCAGCGCATCCGCGTTGGCGGCATGGCCGAGGTTGCCGGCTTCGATTTGTCGCTGTCGCCACGCCGGCGCGCGACGCTGGAGAAAGTGATCAACGACCTGTACCCCCATGGCGGCGACCTGACCCGCGCCTCGTTCTGGACTGGCCTGCGCCCGGCGACGCCGGACGGCACGCCCGTGGTCGGCGCCACCCGCCTCGACAACCTCTACCTCAACACCGGTCACGGCACGCTGGGCTGGACCATGGCCTGCGGCTCGGGTCGCTACCTGTCCGACCTGATGACCGGGCGGCCGCCGCAGATCAGCGGCGAGGGCCTGGATATTTCCCGCTACGGCACGCGTGCTGCGGGGGCGAACGCTTGATGCGCCCGGCACGTGCGCTCATCGATCTGGCCGCGTTGCGCCACAACTATCGCCTCGCACGCGAGTTGGGCGGCCGCAAGGCGCTGGCCGTGGTCAAGGCCGACGCCTATGGTCACGGTGCGGTGCGCTGTGCCCGCGCGCTGGAACCCGAAGCCGATGGTTTTGGCGTGGCCTGCATCGAGGAAGCGCTGGAATTGCGCGAGGCCGGCATACGCGCGCCGATCCTGCTGCTGGAGGGTTTTTTCGAAGCGTCCGAGCTGGCGTTGATCGAAGCCCACGACCTGTGGTTCGTGGTGCAGGCAGACTGGCAGATCGACGCCATCGAGCGCGCGCGGCCCGCGAAGCCGTTCACGGTATGGCTGAAGCTTGATTCGGGCATGCACCGGCTGGGTCTGGCGGCGCAGAATTACGGCGCCGCGCTGCATCGCCTGCAGGCAATGCCGCACGTTGGTGAAGTGGTGGCGATGACTCATTTCGCCCGCGCCGACGAACTGGATTGTGACCGCACCGGGCAGCAGCTGGCGCTGTTCAACCAGGTTTGCGCGGAGGCGTCGCTGCCGACCAGCCTGGAAAACTCGCCCGCACTGCTGGGCTGGCCGGATGTGCATGGCGACTGGTCGCGGCCTGGCCTGATGCTGTACGGCGCCTCGCCGTTTGCCGGCACCCATCCCGTGGCCGACCGCTTGCGCCCGGTGATGACGGTGGAGTCGGGAATCATCAGCGTGCGTGACCTCGGCGTGGGCGAACCGGTGGGCTACGGCGCGCGCTTCGTCACCCGCCGGCCCAGCCGCATCGGTGTGGTGGCGATGGGTTATGCCGACGGCTATCCGCAATTCGTTCCCAATGGCACGCCGGTAGCCATCGATGGCCGGCCCGGCGACCTGGTCGGCCGCGTGTCGATGGACATGCTGACGGTGGATCTCACCGATCATCCGACTGCCGGCCTGGGCAGCCGGGTCGAGTTGTGGGGTGCGCAAGTGCGTGTGCATGACCTGGCTGCGCGCTGCGAGACCAGCGCGTACCAGTTGCTGTGTGCGCTGAAGCGGGTGCCGCGTACTTACGTGGAGGAGTAAGCGCGGCGTCAAACACCGCTTGTATGATCTCGGGCGCCGCGATCGATCGTGCGTCGACGTCAACAAGGGGACCATCGTGCCACTGACACAGCAAGCGCTGGAGCGTGCCCATGCCATCCTGGCCCGGGCGGACGCCAAGCTGGACCAACTGCGCCGCATCGAGCCGTACCTGATCGATCTGTCACTGCGGGAAAATCCGGTGGGCTCGAACCTGGGCCAGACGCTGGCGGACAAACTGGCGATCCTGCCGAAGCTGCGCGAGTTCGGTTTCCGGAATATCTCGCTCGGCACGCTCGATTACGCGATGCCGGAGGAGCTCGAGGTCGACGACGATTTCATGCAACACCTGCGTGACCAGCAGGCCGACATGACCGGCTGCTTCGCGTTCACCGCGATGGGGATCCAGTCGGCCGATGGCGTGTTCACGCCCGATCCGTCGCAGTTGAAGTTGCGTGCGTACGGCGTGCCCAACACGGTGCAAGAGATCTCCATCACCAAGGCGGGCAGGGGTACGCAATACGACTTGGAAACCCTGCGCCGCAGCCTGCCGGCGAGCATCGACTGGCTGTGCCAGAACATCCGCGGCGAGGACGGCACGCGGCCGCGCATCCTGGTCAATATTGTCGACGGCTGCGATGCCTTCGCCGAATGTCCCGAGGTGACCGGTTCCATCATCGACCTCCTGGCGGGGCTGCCGATCGAGGGCGTCACCTTCGAGGACGACCGCGGCAGCTACCTGCCGTTCCAGGTCGGCGCCTATGTGGCGGTGGCGCGCAGCCTGTTGCCGCCGCCGCTGAAATTGCTGGTGCATATCCATGCCGGTGCCGGTTTCGAGAATGCCTCGGTGATCGAGGCGCTGCTCAATGGCGCCGATGGCATCTGGGGCGGGTTGCCCAAGCGCGCGGCGATCATCGGCCATGCCTCGCTGGGTGAACTGATCGCCAACCTGGCGCGCGTGGGCAATCCGCATGTGCAGGATTACCAGTTGGACCAGCTGTTGCCGTTGGCGACCGGGCTGCAGGAGCTGGACGACCTGAAACCGGTGCCCGACGACCTGCCGGTGCTGGGTCACAACGCGTACCGCCTCACCCTGAGTTCGTTCAGGCAGATCCCGGGCCGCTTCATGGATCTGGCGCCACGGGTGATCGGTGGAAGCTACCGTTATCGGGTCTGCCCGGTAGTCAGCGATCCGACGGTGATCGCGGGCCGGCTGGCGGAAGTGACCGGGCAGCCGGCGAGCGATTTCCCCGAGGAGATCACCCGGCAGATGATTCGCCTGATGCGCCGCGATTTGCGCGCCGGCGAGCGCATTGACTATGACGAGCCGCAGCAACTGCTGGCCTTGCTGGCTCGCGCCGGACAGCCCTGAGGTGTACTTTGGGCGGATGGGCGGCATGCAGCGGTGCGTCTCATCGCCTGATTCGCGGCTCCTGCAAGATCAAAAAAACGTCGGCATGCCGGTTCTGGATCGGATGGAGGGAACGATGGTGGACATCGGAACAAGGGCCGAGCTCGACGGTGACGTCTACAGGACGTTGCTGGAATCCACCAACGCGATTCCCTGGAAGATCGACTGGGCCACGATGGCGTTTGCTTACATCGGGCCGCAGATCGAGAGCCTGCTCGGCTGGACGCCGGAAAGCTGGGCAAGCGTGCAGGACTGGGTCGACCGCATGCATCCGGAAGACCGCGCCTGGGTAGTGGATTTCTGCGTGGCGCAGTCGAAGGACGGCGTCGACCACGAGGCGGACTACCGCGCGCTGAGCAAGAGCGGCGAATACGTGTGGATCCGCGACGTGGTGCACGTGGTGCGCAACGCCGAGGGTGAGGTCGAGGCGCTGGTCGGTTTCATGTTCGACATCAGCGAACGCAAGCGCACCGAGGAGAAGCTGCTCAACATGCAGCGCGAGCTGGAGCGGCTTTCGTTCAAGGACGGCCTCACCGGCGTGGGCAACCGGCGCTGTTTCGACAAGGTGCTGAAGAACGAATGGAGCTGCGCCCAGCGCAGCCGGCAGCCGTTGTCGCTGGTGATGCTCGATATCGATTACTTCAAGCAGTACAACGACCACTACGGCCATATCCAGGGCGACAACTGCCTCAAGCAGGTGGGCGCCTTGCTGGACTCCATAGCCACCCGGCCGCGCGATTTCCTGGCCCGCTACGGCGGCGAGGAGTTCGTGCTGGTGTTGCCCGAGACCGACGCGCAATCCGCTCGCAGCATGGCCGAGCGTTGCCGCGAGTTGATCGAGCAGACGCAGATGCCGCACGAGAAATCCAGCGCGGCCCCGGTGCTGACAGTCAGCCTGGGTGTGGGTGCGGTGGTCCCCGACATGGCCGACGAGCCGTTGTCGTTGATCGATGCGGTGGATCGCGCGCTGTACCAGGCCAAGTTGCAGGGCCGCAACCGCATCGCGATGGCCGACGAACCGTAGCGGGCGACATGGTCGACAGGCGTCAACAAGCAAAGGCCCCGCATGCGGGGCCTTTGCCGTTTCCGATGATGCAACGGCGGTTTACGCCTCGACGTCTTCCTTGTACGCGTCCACCGGAATGCAGGCGCACATGATGTTCTTGTCGCCGTAGACGTTGTCGACGCGGGCTACCGGCGGCCAGTATTTCTGCAGCTTCAGGCTGGCCAGCGGGAAGGCGGCCAGTTCGCGCGGGTAGGCGTGCGTCCATTCGCTGGCGGTGACCGTGGTGGCAGTGTGCGGCGCGTTTTTCAGCGGGTTGTCCTCGCGGTCGAGCTGGCCATTCTCGATGGCGCGGATCTCGTCGCGGATCTGGATCATCGCGTCGATGAAGCGATCCAGTTCGCCCTGCGATTCGCTTTCCGTCGGCTCCACCATCAGCGTGCCCGACACCGGGAAACTCAGCGTGGGTGCGTGGAAGCCGAAATCGATCAGCCGCTTGGCCACGTCCTCGGCGCTGATGCCGGTGCTGTCTTTCAGCGGGCGCAGGTCGAGGATGCACTCATGCGCCACCAGTCCGTTGCGGCCGGTGTACAGGGTGGGGTAATGCGCTTCCAGGCGCCTGGCGATGTAGTTGGCGTTGAGCAGCGCCACTTGCGTGGCCTTGCGCAGGCCCTGCTGGCCCATCAGGGTGATGTACATCCAGCTGATCGGCAGGATCGACGCGCTGCCGAAGGTGGCGGCGCTGACCATCGCGCCGTTGCCGGTGCCCTGGGTGCGCGCGCCGTCGTTGCCCAGCGCGCCCGGCAGGAACGGGGCGAGATGCGAACGCACCGCGCACGGGCCCACGCCGGGGCCGCCGCCGCCGTGCGGGATGCAGAAGGTCTTGTGCAGGTTGAGGTGGCTGACGTCCGAGCCCCACTTGCCGGGCTTGGCCACGCCGACCAGCGCGTTCATGTTGGCGCCGTCGGTGTACACCTGCCCGCCGTGCTGGTGGACGATGTCGCAGATGGCGACCACGTCTTCCTCGAACACGCCGTGGGTGGACGGGTAGGTCAGCATGATCGCGGCGAGGTTGGCCGAGTGCTTCGCGGCCTGCGCGCGGATGTCTTCCAGGTCCACGTTGCCGTTCGCGTCGCACTTGGTGACCACCACCTTCATGCCGCAAAGGTGGGCGGACGCCGGGTTGGTGCCGTGGGCGGATTCGGGGATCAGGCAGATGTCGCGATGGCCTTCGCCGCGCGACTGGTGATACGCGCGAATCGCCAGCAGGCCCGCGTATTCGCCCTGGGCGCCGGAGTTCGGCTGCAGGCTCACCGCGTCGTAGCCGGTGATCTCCGCCAGCTGCGCTTCCAGCCCCGTGATCAGTTCCTGGTAGCCCTGCGTCTGAGCGGCGGGTGCGAACGGGTGGATGTTGGCGAATTCCGGCCAGGTGACCGGGATCATCTCGGCGGTGGCGTTGAGCTTCATGGTGCACGAACCCAGCGGAATCATCGTGCGATCCATCGCCAGATCCTTGTCGGCCAGCGCACGCATGTAGCGCAGCATCTCGTGCTCGCTGTGGTGGCTGTTGAACACCGGGTGGGTGAGGAAGGGCGAGGTGCGCCGCAGCGTCTCGGGGATCAGCGACGGCGCGTTGGCGTCCAGTGCATCGATGCTGGGCAGCGTCGCGTCATCGCCGCCGAAGATGCGCCACAGCAGTTCGATGTCGGCGCGCGTGGTGGTTTCGTCCAGCGAGATGCACAGGTATTCGTCCCACGCCTTGCGCAGGTTGGCGCCCAGCGTCACCGCGCGGGCGGCGAGGGCGTCGGTGCGGTCGCCGGTCTTCAGGCTGATCGTGTCGAACGCGCTGTCGTGGTGGCTGGCGCTGAAGCCGAGCTGCTGCAGGCCGGCCTTCAGGATCGCGGTGAGCCGCGCCACGCGCGAGGCGATGCGCACCAGCCCGTCCGGGCCGTGGTAGACCGCGTACATCGAGGCCATCACGGCAAGCAATACCTGGGCGGTGCAGATGTTGCTGGTGGCCTTCTCGCGGCGGATGTGCTGCTCGCGCGTTTGCAGGGTGAGGCGGTAGGCCGTGTTGCCCTGCGCGTCCACCGACACGCCGATCAGCCGGCCGGGCATCGAGCGCTTGTACGCATCGCGGCAGGCCATGAAGGCGGCATGCGGGCCGCCGAAACCGAACGGCACGCCGAAGCGCTGCGAGTTGCCGATCACGATGTCGGCGCCCATTTCGCCGGGCGTCTTGAGCAGGGTCAGCGCCAGCAGATCGGTGGCGAAAATGGCCAGCGCATGCTTCGCATGGATCTTCGCGGTCTCTTCGCTCCAGTCCATCAGCCAGCCGCTGCTGGCCGGGTACTGGATCAGCGCGGCGAAGTAGTCGTCCGCGGCGATCGCGGCGTCCCACGCCTCGGCCGAGTCGGCCAGCTTGATCACCAGGCCCAGTGGCTCGGCGCGCGTGCGCATCACCTCGATGGTTTGCGGGTGGGCGTCGCCGAACACCACCACGACGTTGCCCTTGGCCTTGGCCGAGCGCCTGGCCAGGGTCATCGCCTCGGCCGCGGCGGTGGCCTCATCCAGCAGCGAAGCGTTGGCGATGTCCATGCCGGTGAGGTCGGCGCACAGCGTCTGGAAGTTGATCAGCGCCTCCATGCGGCCCTGCGAGATTTCCGCCTGATACGGCGTGTATGCCGTGTACCAGGCCGGGTTCTCGAGGATGTTGCGCAGGATGACGTTGGGCGTGAACGTGCCGTAGTAGCCCTGGCCGATGAAGCTGCGGAATACCTGGTTCCTGTCGGCGATGACGCGGATCCGGGCCAGTGCGTCCTCTTCGGTGATCGCCTCGGGCAGGGCCAGCGGCGCGGTCGACTTGATCGAGCCGGGTACGATGGCGTCGGTCATCGACTCCAGCGAAGCGTGGCCGATCGTGTGCAGCATGCGGGCGATTTCGGCGTCGTCCGGGCCGATGTGACGTTCGATGAACGCGCCATGGTGTTCCAGGTCGCGCAACGAGGCATGGGAGGGGTGGCTCATGTCAGGGCATCCGAAGACAGCGTGCGTGCCGCACGCGGGGCGCCCCTCTGTCCTTTTGCCTGAGAGTTTGGAAGCACCGTTGTGGTCGCTTCGTGCCCCTTCGGCGCCGGATTCAACCGGTCTCTCCAGAGTGTTTGCGCGCGGTGGTATGGGGGCCTGAGCGATTACGGGCGTTGCGTCTTCGGCAGCAGTCAATTCCAGCAAGGGACGACCGCTTCTCCCACCATGCGTTTACCGCGGCGATTATACAGGGGCTGGCGGCGCGACGGCGCTATCCTCGGACACCGGTTCATGCAAGGAAAAGGTGATGATCCGTATTGGCGAAATCGACCATGTGGTGCTTCGCGCCATCGACATTGAAGCCATGCAGCGCTTCTACGTCGAGGTGCTGGGATGCCATGAGGAGCGCCGGCAGGACGAGATCGGCTTGGTGCAGTTGCGCGCGGGCGCATCGCTGATCGACCTGGTCAGCATGGACGGCAAGCTGGGTCGTCAGGGTGGCGCGGCGCCCGGCCCCGAGAGTCACAACGTGGACCACATCTGCCTGCGCGTGGAGGCGTACGACGAGGCGGCAATCCTGGCTCATCTCAAGTCGCATGGTGTGCGCATCGGTGAGTCGGGTTCGCGCTACGGCGCGCGTGGCGAGGGGCCGTCGATCTATCTGTACGACCCGCAGGACAACATGATCGAGTTGAAGGGGCCGGCGGTTACGGGCGCGGCTCCTTCCCTGCGTGCAGGGGAGGTCAGGAAGGGTGAGGCTTCTGCCCTGGATTGACGAAGAGCGACCCCTCCCCAATCCTCCCCCGCTGCGCAGGGGAGGGAGCAGGGCGCAGGTTCTTCGTGACTTCAATCAGACCCGGAAAAGACGAAGGCCGCTTTGAAAGGCGGCCTTCCTGACTTTAATCGAACCCGGAAAAGACGAAGGCCGCCTTGTTAGGCGGCCTTCCTGACTTTAATCGAACCCGGAAAAGACGAAGGCCGCCTTGTTAGGCGGCCTTCGTTTACAATTGGTGCCCAGAAGAGGACTCGAACCTCCACGGAGTTGCCCCCGCTAGCACCTGAAGCTAGTGCGTCTACCAATTCCGCCACCTGGGCAGTGGGTCTCACGTCGCTGCAGCAGCTGCGTGAGCCGCGTAATGTAGGCACCTGCCGATAGCTTGTCAACACTTTTCCACCCCCCTTTCCCTCGCGCCGTGGCATTCTCCGCGTCGCGTACATCACAAGGACACTGAGTGACCAGAAAAACCCCTCCCCATTCCGGCAAGCCGCCGGAATCCTCGCCCGCGAAGAAACCGGCCCGCCGCTCGCCGCGCGCCAACGCTCCCGCGGACAAGCGCAACCGGGCTGCCGTCGGCGCCGTGCGCGACCCGCAAGCCGAGCGCGAGGCCCGTCGCTACGACCGGCCCATCCCCAGCCGCGAGGCGATCCTCGCCCTGCTCGAAGAACGCGGCGAATTGCTGACCGAGGCGCGCATCGCCGAGGCGTTGCAGATCATTGAGGAAATCGACCTCGAAGCGCTGCGCAAGCGTCTCGCTGCCATGGTGCGTGACGGCCAGTTGCTGCTGGGCCGCCGCGGCGGCTACGCGCCGACGCAGAAGCTCGACCTGATTGCCGGCCGCGTGCTGGCCAATGCCGAGGGCTACGGCTTCCTGCGCCCGGACGAAGGCGGCGAAGATCTTTATCTGTCGCCGCAGCAGATGCGCGCAGTGATGCATGGTGACCGCGTGCTGGCCAGTGTGGTCGGCATCGATCGCCGCGGTCGCCGGCAGGGCGCCATCGCCGAAGTGCTGGAGCGTCGCTCGCCGCGGCTGGTTGGTCGCGTGGTGATCGAGAACGGCGTGACCCTGGTGACGCCCGACGATCGCCGCCTGCATCTTGATGTGCTGATCAAGCCGGGCGAGGACCAGGGCGCACAGTCCGGCCAGATCGTGGTGGCGGAAATCACCGATCCGCCCACGGCCCAGCGTGGCCCGATGGGCGTGATCCGCGCCGTGCTGGGCGAGCGCCTGCAGCCGTCGCTGGTGGTGGAAATGGCGATCGCCAGCCACGACCTGCCGCACGAATGGCCGGCCGCCGTGCTGCGCGATGCGGCCCAGGTGGAATCGGTGGTGACCGCCGCCGAGCGCGAAGGCCGCACCGATATCCGCAAGCTGCCGCTGGTCACCATCGACGGCGCCGACGCCCGCGATTTCGACGATGCGGTATACGCCGAGCCGAAGCGCGGTGGCGGCTGGCGGTTGATCGTGGCCATCGCCGACGTGTCGCACTACGTGCAGGTGGGCAACGCGCTGGATCGCGAGGCCTACGAACGCAGTACCTCGACCTATTTCCCCGGCTTCGTGGTACCGATGTTGCCGGAGACGCTGTCCAACGGCATTTGCTCGCTGAACCCGAAGGTCGACCGGCTGTGCATGGTCTGCGACATGGTGGTCGACGCCGATGGCGCGGTCAGCAAGGCGAAGTTCTATGACGCGGTGATGCTGTCGCACGCGCGGCTCACCTACGACAAGGTGTGGCAGGCGGTGGGTCTGAAAGACGCCGATGCACGCCACGAAGTGGCCGACGTGCTGCCGCAGCTGGAAAACCTGCACGCGCTGTACAAGGCGATGGCGGCGCAGCGCAAGCGTCGTGGTGCGATCGATTTCGAGACGCCCGAGGTGAAGTTCCGCCTCGACCAGACAGGCAGCGTGGAGTCGATGGGCGCCACCGAGCGCAACGACGCGCACAAGCTGATCGAGGAATGCATGATCGCCGCCAACGTGCAGGCGGCGCTGTTCCTGGAGAAGAAGAAAATCCCCGCGCTGTTCCGTGCCCACGAGCCGCCGCCGGCGGAGAAGTACGAGGATCTGCAGCAGTTCCTGCGCGAGTTCAAGTTGCGCATGCCGCCGGTGGATGAAGTGACCCCCGCGGATTTCTCCGAAATCCTGGCGTTGGTGCACGACCGCCCCGAGCGCGAGCTGATCCAGAACGTGCTGCTGCGCTCGCAAAGCATGGCTGCCTACCAGCCCGAGAACCGCGGCCACTTCGGCCTGGCGCTCACCGCGTACGCGCACTTCACCTCGCCGATCCGCCGCTATCCCGACCTGCTGGTGCATCGCGCCATCCGTTACGCGCTGACCGGCCGCAAACCCGCCGATTACACCTACAGCCCCAGCGACATGGCGGCGATGGCGATCCATTGCTCGCAGCGCGAGCGCCGCGCCGAGGAAGCCGAGCGCGACGTGGACGAGCGCTTCAAGTGCGCCTGGATGGCCAAGCACGTGGGCGAGGAATTCGACGGTGTGGTCACCGGCGTCACCTCGTTCGGGCTGTTCGTGGAGCTGGACGCATCGAAAGTCTCCGGCCTGGTCCACATCAGCCAGTTGGCCAACGACTACTACCACTTCGACGCCACCCGCAAACTGCTGAAGGGCGAGCGCACCGGCGCGCAGTTCCGCCTGGGCGACCACGTGCGCATCCAGGTGCTTCGCGCCAGCCTGGAGGATCGCAAGATCGATTTCCGGCTGGTGGCACCGCGCGCCATGGCGGCGCCTGTCGCCAGCGGCAAGGCCTACGACTATGCCGCCAGCGGCGAGCGTTACTCGCTGCCGAAAGCGGCGGCAGCCAAGAAGCAGGGCATGTTCGGTCGTGCCGCCAAGGCGATCGGCCGCGCATTCGGTCGCAAGGACGCCGCGGCGGCGCCCGAGGCGGCAGCGCCCGCCGCCACCACTGCCGAGCCCGCACGGCGCACACGCCAGCAGGCCGACACCAGCCAGCGCCCGCGCTCTGCGAAGAAGACAGGCGACGCTACGGCCCGCCGCCCGCGCAAGCAGGGTGGGGAAACCGTGGGCAAGCGTGAAAAGGCGGCGGTCGCGCCGAAAGCCAAGCCGGCCGGCGCATCGAAAAAAGCCGCGCCCGGCAACAGCAGCCGGCGTCGATCGAAACAGAAACCGAAGGGCGAGCAATGAGCGAAAGCTGGATCGTAGGCATCAATCCGGTCGAAGGTGCACTGAGCAATGATGCCGAGCGCGTGCGCGAGGTGCTGGTGGAAAACGGCCAGCGCAACGCGCGCGTGCTGGAGCTGGCCGAGCGTGCGAAAAAGCTGAAGATCCCGGTGCAACATCGCCCGCGCGACGAACTGGACAGGCTGGCCGGCGAAGCGCGCCACCAGGGCGTGGTCGCTCGTTACGAAGCGGCACCGGCCGCGCATGAGAGTGACCTCGCCGGCCTGCTGGAGCGCGACGGCAACACCGCGCTGGTGCTGGTGCTCGACGGCGTCACCGATCCGCACAACCTGGGTGCTTGCCTGCGCAGTGCGGCGGCGGCCAAAGTCACCGCGGTGATCGTGCCCAAGGACCGCGCGGTGGGGCTCACCCCGGTGGTGCGCCGTGCTTCGGCCGGCGGTGCCGACCGGGTGCCGCTGATCGCCGTCACCAACCTGGCCCGCACGCTGCGCGAATTGAAGGACGCCGGCGTGTGGATCACCGGCCTGGCCGGCGATACCGACACCTCGATCTATGGCGTCGACTTCAATGGCCCGGTGGCCATCGTGCTGGGCAGCGAGGGCGAAGGCATTCGCCGGCTCACCCGCGAGCTGTGCGATTTCGTGGCGAAAATCCCCATGCCCGGCACGATGGAAAGCCTCAACGTTTCCGTCGCCACCGGCGTGGCGCTGTTCGAAGCCTTGCGCCAACGGACGTCCAAACGATGACGACACTTTACTGGCACGACTGGTCCGGCTACATCGGCGTGGTGCTGGTGCTGCTGGCGTTCCTGCTGTTGCAGGCGCATCGCCTGCACGGCAACGGCCTGACGTATCAGCTGCTGAATGCGTTCGGTGCGCTGGGCGTGCTGCTGTCGCTGGTGTTCGGCAGCTTCAACACCTCCGCCTTCGTGATGGAGGCGGCGTGGCTGCTGATCAGCATCTACGGCATCGTGCGCGGCACGCGTCTGCGTCGCGAGAAACGCGACATTTCCTGATCGCTGTGGGAGCGACTTCAGTCGCGATGCTTTTTACTCCCGGATTCACCCAGGAGCATCGCGGCTGAAGCCGCTCCCACGGCCAAGGTTAGACGCCGTGGAAGACGGCCTTGCGCTTCTCCAGGAAGGCAGTGGTGCCCTCGCGCATGTCCTCGGTGGAAAAGCTCAGCGCGAACGCCTGCGTTTCGAATGCCAGGCCCTGGTCGATCGCGTTCTCGCCGCCTTCCAGCACGGCGTCGAGAATGCGCCGGGCCGCCAGCGGTGCGGCGGCCGCCAGCTGATCGGCGAGGGCGTTCACGGTTTCGTCCAGCGCTTCGGGCGCCACCACGCGCGTCACGATGCCCAGTTCATAAGCGCGCTGCGCGGTGATCGGTGTGCCGGTGAGGCACAGCTCCAGCGTGGCGCCGCGGCCGGCCAGCCGCAGCAATCGCTGGGTGCCGCCGAAGCCGGGGATCAGGCCCAGGTTGATTTCCGGCTGGCCGAACTTCGCCTTCTCGCTGGCAATGCGGAAATGACAGGCCATCGCCAGCTCCATGCCGCCGCCCAGCGCAAAGCCCTGCACGCGGGCGATGACCGGTTTGCCCAGCCGCTCGATCGACGTCATCAACTGCTGGCCGGCGCGCGAAAACCCCTGCGCCTGGGTTGCCGTGTAGCCATGCATCTCCGCGATATCGGCGCCGGCCACGAAGGCTTTCTCGCCCGCGCCCGCCAGCACCACCACACGTACCGCGTCGTCGTACGCCGCCTGCGTGAAGGCCAGGCCGAGTTCGTTGAGCGTCTCCCGGTTCAGCGCGTTGAGCTTGTCGGGGCGATTGACGGTGATCACGTTCACCGCGCCGCGGTTCGTGATCTCCAGATTGCGGTAAGCCATGCCTGACTCCGGCCGATTGCGGGCCTTCGATGGTAGCAGCGGGAACCTTTGTGCCGGCCCGGTTTCTCAGCCATGCGTCCTCAAACCACGCGCCCTGCAGGAAACCCGCGGGGCGCATGACACTGGCAGAATCGGCTTGGCATGAACCTACCGTATCGACAATCGCGCCGGGCTTTTCCCGCGTTGGAGCGAGCCCTGCGCACATGGTGCTGGCTGTCGCTTGGCGCGTTGCTGCTGGCAGGCGCCGCGCAGGCACAGACGCCAGCCGCGCATCCGCCGGGGTTGGACAAGGCCAAGCTGTCGTATGCCATCGGCTACAAGATCGGCAGCCAGTTTGCCGACCGCAAGCCATCGCTGGATATCGCCGCGATGCAGCGAGCGATCCAGGATGCCTACGACAAGCGCGACCCCAGCGTGTCGATGCAGGACATGCACCAGCAACTGCAATGGCTCGACCAGCAGATGCACGCCGATGCGGTGGCCACCTTCAAGCGCATGGCGATCGAGAACGCGAAAAAAAGCGCCGCCTACCTGGCGCAAAACCGGAAGCAGCCCGGCGTGGTGCAACTGCCCTCGGGCATCCAGTACGCGGTGCTGAAGAAGGGCAGTGGCAAGGTCCATCCCACGGTAACCAGCCGGGTGGTGGTGAACTACCGCGGCATGCTGGTGGACGGCACCGAATTCGACAGCACCTGGGCGCACGGCGCGCCGGTGAGCTTTATCGTGAACAAGGTGATCCGCGGCTGGCAGGACGTGATACCGCGGATGCGCGTGGGCGATCGCTGGAAAGTGGTGATTCCGTCCGAGCTTGCCTATGGCGAATACGGCCAGTTGCCACGCATCGGGCCGAACGAGGCGCTGGTGTTCGAGATCGAGCTGCTCGACATCAAAAGCTGACCGCGCGCCGGCACCGGCGCGGTACCATGGCCGGAGCATGTCGAACGATCGCCCCTCTCCCCCCGCACCGCTGACGCCCTGCATCCAGATATGCCGCCTCGATGCGCGCGGGTATTGCATCGGCTGCCGCCGCACGGGCGAGGAAATCGGCCGCTGGAGCGCACTGGATGATGCCGAACGGTGGCGGCTCATGCGCGACGTGTTGCCGTTGCGCACCCTGGCCAAACAGCCATGATCGACGGACTGACCGACGCGCTGCGGCCCTTGTCGGCGCCGCCGATCGAGCGGGCCTGGAACCATGCGGACATGGCCGAACTGCTGGGCGACGCACCGCGCCAGCCGGCCGCCGTATTGATCGGCCTGCGCGAGGGCGTGCAGCCGCGCATGGTGCTCACCGTACGCACCGATCACCTGCATGCGCATGCAGGCCAGGTGGCGTTCCCCGGCGGACGCAGTGAGGCGGATGATGGCGACGCCATCACCACCGCGCTGCGCGAGAGCGAGGAGGAGATCGGGCTGGAACGGCGGCTGGTAACGCCGCTGGGTTTCCTTGACCGTTTCGAGACCATCAGCGGCTTCTGCATCACGCCGGTGGTGGCGCGGATCGCGACCGAGGCGCAACTGTACCCGGCGCCCGACGAGGTGGCCGAGGTGTTCGAGGTGCCGCTGGCGTTTTTCATGGAGCCGGCCAACCTGCGCCGCTACACCATGGAATTTCGCGGACACCAGCGGCCGATGGTGGAATTCGTGCACGGCGGCCACCGCATCTGGGGCGCCACCGCGGCGATACTTCTCAACTTGCTGCAGAGGATGGGACGCGCATGACCTTGCTCACCACACTCATCGATCCGGCCACGCTGTCGGCCATGGCGCCGGGCGAGGTGTTGATCGTCGACTGCAACTTCGACCTGGCCGACCCCGGCAAGGGCGAGCGCGAATTCCGGCTGGGCCATATTCCCGGCGCGGTCTACGCCAACCTCGATCGCGACCTGTCCGACCTTTCGCGCCAGCACGAAGGACTGGGTCGCCACCCGTTGCCGCTGGCCTCCGCCTTCAGCGCCGTGCTGTCGCGCTGGGGCTGGCGCGCCGGCATGCCGGTAGTGAGCTACGACGCCGGCAGTGGTGCGCTGACGGCGGCGCGGCTGTGGTGGTTGTTGCGGCTGGCCGGGGTGCGCGACGTGGCCGTGCTGGATGGTGGCTTTGCCGCCTGGAAAAAGGCCGGTTTGCCGGTGGAAGAGGGCGAACCCGCGCCGCGCACCGCCACCGAGGTGGCACTGCATTACGACGAAACCCAGGTACTCACCGACCACGCCGCGCTGGGCCAAGGTTCGCGGCAATTGCTGGATGCCCGCGCCGCGCCGCGCTACCGCGGCGACGTGGAGCCGCTGGACCGCGTCGGCGGCCATGTGCCCGGTGCCTTGAACCGGCCGTTCCCCGACAACCTTGCCGACGACGGCCGCTTCAAGCCGGCGGCGCAATTGCGTGCGGAGTTCTCCGCGGTGCTGGGCGACACCAAGCCCGCCGATGTGGTGCACATGTGCGGCTCCGGCGTCACCGCGTGCCACAACCTGCTGGCGATGGAGCATGCGGGCCTGCACGGCTCACGGTTGTATGCGCCGTCGTGGAGCGGCTGGATCAGCGATGCCTCGCGACCCGTGGCGAAAGGGTGAATCGTTGGCAAGCGTTCGCCGACTGCTTGTGCAAGCGGCTTTGAGGCCGTAGCGACCGTATCCGGCTTTCGACTGTCTGGCGCCAAACGCCATCGCCAATGGCCGGCATGTCAGCGCCAAACGCCAGCAATGGATACAAGAAACATAACGCGCCCTGGCAATTTTCATAATTGCCAGCCCGCAAGATCACGCCCCAGTATCAGTGAGCCCAGGCGTCGGGGGACGCGTAATCCAGGTAGATGAATCGGCAAGGAGCGTCGCGTCAGTCATGCCGCGCCGTCACCACCGGTCAAGGTACGCCATCGCGATTGAACATCGCGAGGCATCCCATCACTTGGTGAAACGTGGAGACGCCATGATCGAGAATATCTACCTGAAGGCGGCGCTGGCGCAGGCATTGGGGCTGGCGCTGCTGGGCACGGCCGGCGGCGCCATCGCCGCCACCGCGTCCGTGGCGGCCCGGCAGGAAATGCCAGCTTCGCAGGTCGCCCCGTCGCCGGGCGCTAAGAACGGCGAACCGGTCAAAACGCAGGACGACAAGTCGCAGGCCACCAACCTGGGTACGGTGACGGTCACCTCGGGTTATCTGCACAGCCTGCAGTTCGCGACCGATGCCAAGCGCGATGCCACCAACATCACCGATACGGTCTTTGCCGAGGACATCGGCAAATTCCCCGACAACAACATCGCGGAGTCGTTGAACCGCATCCCTGGCGTGCAGTTGTCGCGCGGTGTCGGCGGGCAGGGCATGCAGGTTTCCATTCGCGGCCTGGGGCCAAGCTTCACGCGGGTCACGCTCGATGGTGGCAGCGTCGCCACGGCGTACACCGATCGCAACCAGCAGAATCAGGACCGCGAAATCAACCTGAATCTGTTCCCCACCGAGTTCTTCAGCCAGTTGGCCGTCAGCAAGACGCCCGTGGCGAGCATGCTTGAGGGCGGCATCTCCGGAAACGTCGACCTGCGCCTGGTGCGGCCATTCGACAACCCGGGGACCCATCTCACGTACAACGTGAAAGAGGGCTGGAACAGTCAGGGCGGGCTGTACAGCCCCAGCGCGAGCCTGATCGGTAGCTGGACCAACGCCGACAACACGTTCGGCGTGGTTGCCGGTGTCGCCACCAAGCATGAGAGGGCGCTGGAGACAGGTTACGAAACCATCGGCTGGACGACCCCTGGCCTCACCTACGACCAATGCGGCCTTACCCCGCCGGCCGGCACGGCGGCGAATACGCAGGTGAGCGGGACGACTGGATGCAACTCGTATGGCGGCGGCAATTGGCGCATTCCCGACATCGTGCCGATCACGGCCGGTGCCGGGCTGGTCGCCGGTCAGCCCATCGACGACGCGTTCCTGTTGCAGAACAACCCCGGGTTGACCATCGAGCAGATCAGCAACTCGCTGATCCCGCGCCTGAGCCGACCGCTCCATCTGACCGATGTCCGCGACCGCAAGGCCGCCGTCATGTCGCTGGAATACCGGCCTGACGTCAACATGCACTTCTACCTGGATACGTTGTTCACGAAACAGAAGCGCGATACCGACAGCACCGACATGAACCTGATCGGCCGCAATGGCACCATGATCCCGCTCAACGAAAAGGTCGACGGCAATGGCGTGGTCACCTCGGCCACGTTCACCAACGCGCAGTACTTTCTCGAAGCCAGCCTGCGCCACCAGACGACCAAGTTCTGGTCGGCCAATCCGGGCGCGGACATTTATTTCGGCGACGACGCCGACATCAAACTCCACGTCCAGGCGCACGTGAATCGCAGCTGGATGTACGAGGAAGTACCCAGCATCCTGTTCAATTCGCCGTTCACCACCGTCCAGTACAGCAACGACAGTGGCTCGCACCCGACCCTGAGCACGGACGTCGACCTCAACGACCCCGCCAGCGGATGGAGCTGGAACCGCGTCAACATCCAGGCCGAGCGTCGTGTCACCACGACCAAGGGCGTGGGGTCCTATCTGCAGTTTGGCGAGGACGACAACAACCTCAAGGCCGGTTTCTCCTTCGATCAGCAAGGCCGCCAGATCACGGGCTACGACAACAGCAAGGCCTGGTCGCAGGTCATCTGCCAGGGCACGGCCACGGGCGTGTGCGATGGTGGCCCGGGTTCGGCTGTGCCGCAGTCCGACATCGCGTCCTATCTGAGGCCAGGCCCGGCGGGGTTCATTGCGGTGGATTACGCCGGCATTTATGCGGCCTCCAATTACCGCAACCTGCTCGAGAGCGCGCCCGTTGCCGGGTCGGTATTCACCGGGGCGACGACCGGCGGCTTCCGTGAAAAGAGCTGGGCGTACTACATCGAGGCCAACGCCACCACCGAGGTACTTGGCCGTCCCCTGCGCCTGAATGCCGGCCTGCGTTACGTCACCACCGACCAGAACATCAGTGGGCCGGTCACCAATGGCAGCACCACCGAAGTGCGCTCGTTCGATTCGGACCTGTCCAATACCCTGCCATCGTTCAACCTTGCCTGGAGCGTGCGGGACAACGTGGTGCTGCGGCTGGCCGGGTCGCGCTCGATGACCCGACCCAACCCCAGTTACATGTTGCCGAACACCAACTTCAGCGATCCCTCCGCGCAGAATGCCAGCCAGGGCAATCCGGACCTGCAGCCGTACACGTCGGACAACCTCGACCTGGCTGGCGAGTGGTATACCGGTGGCGCCGGGTATGTCGCCGTGGATTTGTTCAACAAGGAAATCACCGGCTTCACTGTCAACGGCATCCGCACGATCCCGTTCGGCGAGCTGGGCGTTTCCTACGACAGCCTGCAGCCTTATCAACAGGCGGCGATCCAGCAGCGTGGCGGCCCTGATGTGGCGACCGTGCTGGTACAAAGCCAGGTCAACGCAGACGGCAAGCTGAAGATCCGCGGTGAGGAAATCGACTGGGTGCAACCACTCGACTGGATGGTGGATGGCCTCGGTTTCACGGCCAATTACACCCACATCCGGCAAACGTCGTCGGGCTCGGGTGTGTCGGCGGTTGCCGTGGGCGTCGCGCCGAACTTGTGGAATGGCACGGTGTACTGGGAAAAGGGGCCGGTATCGGCGCGCGTTTCCTACAACTGGACCGACAACCAGATCTCCTCCGGCGCCAATCAGAACGGTATTTCGTTTGCACGCATCAAGACCGATGCGCGGGGCGAGTTCGACCTGTCGGCCAGCTACACGTTCGAGCATCTGCCCACGTCGCCGCAGATTACGCTGGATGCCACCAACCTGACCGACGAACCGCTGCGTTCGACGTTCCAGTATTCCAACGCGGCCTACAGCATCTACAACCCGGGCCGTACGATCACCTTGGGCGTTCGCGGCACGTTCTGACCTGGATGGGGCGAGGATCCCCGGGAGAAAACTCCACGCTCAAGGCCGGCAGACGGCCGTGAACGTGGAGCGCTTCGCTGACTTCCGCTCCGTGCGCGCCTGGGTACATGCATCCGCGCGATGGGGCAGGCTGCGTGATCGCATCGACATCGCGGCTTCGCGGCATGAACATGCGCAAGACGGTCGTGGCTGAAAAGCTGGAAAGGGGGATTGAATGCACAGCACGGTGAGACGAGTGGTTGCGCGAAAAAGCCGGTGGTGCATGAGCGGCATGATTGCCGTTGTCCTCATCTTGTTGCCGGGCCTGGCGCTTTCGGCGCAGGCCGGGGATGTGCCGGGCATGCCGCACCTGGCGCAGCGCCACGGTGCCACGCAACTCATCGTGGACGGCCAGCCATTCCTGATGCGCGCGGGGGAGCTTGAGAACTCCTCCGCATCGAGCCTGCCTTACCTGGAAACGTTGTGGCCCAAATTCGAGGCCATGCATTTCAACTCGCTCATCGCTCCCGTTTACTGGAACCTGATCGAGCCGCAGCAGGGGCAGTTCGATTTCAGTACTGTGGATGGACTCATCGAGGGCGCGCGCGCTCACGACATGCGCCTCGTCCTGCTGTGGTTCGGCAGCTGGAAAAACAGCATGTCGAGCTACGTCCCGGCATGGGTCAAGCGCGATTCCCGTCGCTATCCACGCGCCCGGCGCTCCGACGGCACGCCGATGGAAATACTGTCGGCGCTGGACCAGTCCAACCTGCAGGCAGACAGCGCCGCGTTCGTGGCGTTGATGAAACACCTGAAGCAGACCGATGGCGAGCGGCACACCGTGGTGATGGTGCAGGTGGAAAACGAGGTCGGCATGATCCCGGAACCGCGTGACCACGGCCCGCTGGCCGATGCCGCTTTCCATGCGCCGGTGCCGACGGCGCTGACCGACTATCTGTCGAAGCACAAGGAAATCCTGGCGCCGGGGCTCAAGGCGGCGTGGCGCGCGAAGGGGTTCAAGACCGGTGCCGATTGGGAAGACACGTTCGGTGCCGGCGAGCAGACCGACGAGCTGTTCACCGCGTGGACGGAAGGCCGTTACACGGGGGAGGTCGCGGCGGCGGGCAAGGCGGTTTACCCGCTGCCCCTGTACGTCAATGCGGCACTGATCCGGCCCGGCAAGCATCCCGGTGAATATCCCAGCGGCGGCCCGCTGCCGCATCTTTTCGACGTGTGGCGCGCGGCGGCCCCGGCGGTGGACTTTCTGGCGCCGGATATCTATTTCCCGAATTTCACCGAGTGGGCGGAAAAGTACGCGCTCCCCGGCAAGCCCTTCCTGATCCCCGAGACCGGCCGCGTCTCGGGTGCGCAAATGGGCGCCAATGGCCTGTACGCGTATGCGCATTTGAACGCGATGGGCTATTCACCCTACGCGCCTGAATTCCTGTCGCCCGATGACGCGAAGGCGCTGGGGCAGGCGTATGACGTGGTCGAGCAGTTGACGCCGCTGATTCTCGCCCACCAGGGCAGCGGAAAAATGGTCGGCATGCTGCCGCGCACCCAGTTCGACGGCAGCGTCGACCTGAGCCCGCAGACTTTCGTTTTCGGCGACTACAAGGTGACGGCGAGCTACCGCAAGCCGGGTTCCGCATCGATCGGCGCGAAGATCGACGCCGACACGTCGACCACGCATGGCGGCCTGATCATCCAGACCGGTCCGAACGATTTCTGGTTCGCCGGCACCGGCATCACGGTTTATTTCGAGCCGCCCGGCAAAGGGCGATCCGCCGTGGGCATCGAGTCGATCCGGGAAGGGCGTTTCATCAACGGGCAGTGGGTGCCGGGTCGCGAAATGAATGGCGACGACACCAACCAGGGCCGCCACCTGAGCTTGCCGGATGACGAATTCTCGATTCGTCGGGTGACGCTCTATCACTACGACTAGGCAGCATCCGGAAGACGTCATCCCGGCGGAAGCCGGGATCCAGCGACTCGGATCTTTGCGGCCGGCGGTGGTGCCTGTGAAGAATGCAGGCCAGTGCGGGAGCGCAATGAGGTTTCTTCCCCCGCTTGCGGGGGAAGCGAAAGCGGATGCTGCTCAGCCCTTGTTCTTCAACCGCGCGACCAACTGTTGCAAGGTGGCCTGCGCCTCGGGCCTGAAATACGCATCGAGGAAATAGTCCAGCGGCAGCGTGTCCGGATCGACCGCGGCGACCAGATCCGCGCGTGCCAGTGCGCGCGTGGCCAGCATCGCCTGCGAAGGCAGCGCCAGCAATTCGCCCAGCCAGTGCAACGCACGGGTGGTGACCTGTTCGGCCACGGTCAGCTCGTCCACGAAACCGCAGGCCAGCGCTGCGTCCGATTCGATCATGGCGCCCGACACCAGCAGCCGCTCTGCACGATAGGTACCGACCACGCGGCGCAGTGCGTGCTGGATGCTGTCCGGCACGATCAAGCCCACCTGCACCTCGTTGAGGCCGATCCGGTACGGCCCCTGCGCCATCACCCGGTAATCGCAGAACAACGCCAGCACCGCGCCGCCGGCGGGGCTGTGGCCGGTGATGGCGGCCACGATCGGGATCGGCAGCCGCGCCAGCGTCGAGCACAGCGCGAAGAATTCCTGCCAGAACCGCCGCACGCCATCACGGTCCAGCGCCAGCAGGGCGGGAATATCCACGCCCGCCGAAAACAGCCCTTGCGCGCCGGACAGCACCAGGCCGCGCTGGCCGTTCGCTGCTGCTTGCTCGAACGCTTCGCGCAGGGCCACCAGCAAGGCGGTATCCAGCGCGTTGACCGGCGGCCGGTTCAGGCGGATCTCGGTGATGTCGTGCTCGTGCGGGAAAATGTCGAACATGGTTGATGTCCTCAAGGCGTCTGTTCGGCGGTCCACTGGTAACGCACGGCGTAATCCAGCGTGGCCTTGCCGCCAGCCGGTACGTTGATGCGGAATTCCAGCGCGTCGGGCGTCTGCTTGCTGGGCTTGCTCGACGAGGACGCCAGCGTCCACTGCTGCCAGCGGTTGGGATGCTCGCGCACGGTGACCACGCGCGCGCTGTCGCCGGCGTTGGTCAGCGTGATGCGGTACGCCTCGTCCATCGTGCGGCCGGCCTTGTCGACGTGGAATGCGGTGCGTTCGCGCTGGGCGCGCAGGTCGAACGCGGTGCCCAGCGTGATGGTGGCATCGCCGCCCTTGGGCGTGTCGTCGATGCGGCCTTCGCCGATGAATTGTGGCGTGCCGTTGCGGTCGGCGCTGAGCACGCGCAGATAACCGGCGGGCAGGCTGTCGAACGCTTTCACACGCAGCGTGCTGATGATGGAATCGTTGCTTCCCGTATTGAAATTGGCGTCCAGCATCGGCTGCGGCGGCTGGTAGCTGTTGCCGTTTTCCAGCAGCGCGGTGCGTTCGCAATCCAGCGTGCGAGTGGCGTACAGCGGCACCTGGCTGACGCTGCCATCGGGCAGGTCGACCGGCGCGGGCAAGGCGTAGCTGCGGTAATCGGCGAGCGTGGATTGCGCGGGCATGTCGGCGCTTTCGGCCTTGGCGTAACCACGCGCCATGGCCATCATCGGCCGCGGTGCGGAGGCCTTGGCGAAGTGCGGCTCGCCGGCGATCAAGGTGAGTTGCGTATCGTGCCAGTCGCGGCCGCTGCGGTTGGCGATGCTGGCGCGCGACTCGAGCTGCATGCGGCAGGCGCTGCCCGGCTGCAGTGTGCCGACATACGCGGCGCGCCAGCCCAGTCCGGCGGTGGGATAGCTGAGCACGGCGTTGGCGGTGCCCGCGCGCTTTGCGTCGACGCGCAGGCTGAGGCTGGAGCCCGTGGGGAAACTGGCGCCGGTGGTACGTACCGCGGCGTAGTTGCGCACCAGCGTGGTGCTGCCGTTGCCGCCGCGCACCAGCAGGCCGTCACCGGCGCGCAGCAGGTTGCCATTGGCCAGCGGTTGGCCGTTGTCGCCCAATACCTCCACCGTGTGGCCGACCAGGCCGGTCAACGCCGCGTTCTGGCCCTGGCCCAGCAGCAGGCGCTGCGATACGACTTTGGCGTTGCCCCCAGGAAAGCCCAGCGCCATCGCTTCGGGATCGATGTGGTTCGGCAGGTCGCCGATCACCACGTCATGGCTGCCGGCGGCCAGCGTCAACGAGCGCTGTTCGCGCACCACGGCATAGCCGTCGTCGACCGAGCCGTCGCCACTGCTGGCGTACAGCGCGCTGCTGTCGCTGCGATACAGGGTCAGCTCGGTGTCGTCGGCGGCGTGGGCGGTGGCGGCTACGCCCAGGGTGGTCAGGCAGGCGAGGGCGAGAAGGGTGTGGCGTGGCGTCATCGGTGTGCTCCATCGAGGCATCGACGGACATCATAACGATGCTGTGTGAACACCGTGCGCTTGCGTATGTGAGCGGCGTCGCGACTTGGGTGGTTGCGTTATTGCGCGGTGCCTGCCGATGGTGCGGGATGCTGCGCTGCCTGTCGCACGGAAGGCGGTAACGGCACCGGTTTGCCGGTGGACGGATCGATCCACACCATCACCACGCGGCCGTCGCAATACAGCGTTTGCGGGTCGCCGGCATCGACCATGCGATGGGCGATGGTGATCGAGCTGTTGCCTACGCGCTCGCACAGCAACTGCACCTGCAGTTGCGCCGGCCATGCGATCGGCCGGCGGTAATTGAGTTCGCTGGCCGCCAGCACGGGCGTGGCAGCCGGCTCGAACGCATCGCCCATCGATTGCATCCACTGCAACCGCGCCTCTTCCAGGTAGGTGAGGTAGGTGGAATTGTTGACGTGGTTGAACGCATCCAGATCGCGCCAGCGCACCGTGATCGTGGCCGCGAACATGGGCGCGCCGGTTAACGGTGCTGAGGCTTGCTCGCTCACGATGTCTTCTTCTTCCGCGGCATCGGCTTGTACTTGTCGGCCGAGGCGATGTGCTTGGCGGCCGACTTGACCCGCTTGGTGGCGGCCGGCTTCGCCGCCTTGGCGATCTTCAGGTGCGGTGCCAGGAAATGCCCGGTATGCGAACCGGCCGTGGCCGCCACGGTTTCCGGCGTTCCGGTCACCAGGATGCGACCGCCGCCGGCGCCACCTTCGGGGCCCAGATCCACGATCCAGTCGGCGGTCTTGATCACGTCCAGGTTGTGCTCGATTACCACCACCGTATTGCCCTGGTCGACCAGCTGGTGCAGCACGTCCAGCAATTGTTCGATGTCGTGGAAATGCAGGCCGGTGGTGGGCTCGTCGAGGATGTACAAGGTGTGCCCGGTATCGCGCTTGGACAGCTCCTTGGACAGCTTCACGCGCTGCGCCTCGCCACCGGAAAGCGTGGTGGCGCTCTGGCCCAGCTTGATGTAATCCAGGCCCACGGCGCGCAGGGTGTCGAGTTTGCGCGCCACGGTGGGCACGTTCTCGAACAGCTTCAGTGCGTCCTCCACCGTCATGTCCAGCACGTCGGCGATGGTGTGGCCCTTGTAGAGGATTTCCAGCGTCTCGCGGTTGTAGCGTTTGCCGTGGCAAGCATCGCAGGGCACGTAGACGTCGGGCAGGAAATGCATCTCCACCTTGATCAGGCCGTCGCCCTCGCAGGCCTCGCAGCGGCCGCCACGCACATTGAAGCTGAAGCGCCCCGGCGTATAGCCGCGCGCGCGCGCCTCGGGTACCTGCGCAAACATCTCGCGCAGCGGGGTGAACAGGCCGGTATAGGTCGCCGGGTTGGAGCGCGGTGTGCGGCCGATCGGTGACTGGTTGATGTCCACCACCTTGTCGAACAGCTCCATGCCCTCGACCGAGCGGTGCGGCGCCGGCTGCGTGCTGGCGCCGTTCAACTCGGCCGCGGCCAGCCGGAACAGCGTGTCGTTGACGAGGGTGGATTTGCCCGAGCCGGAGACGCCGGTGACGCAGGTGAACAACCCGGCCGGAATCGCCAGGTCAACATCCTTGAGGTTGTTGCCGGTGGCGCCCTTGAGGTGCAGCCATGCTTCGCTGTCGGCGGGCTGGCGGCGTTTTTCGGGTACTTCGATGCTGCGGGCGCCGGACAGGAACTGGCCGGTGACCGAGCGCGGCGAATCGAGCATGTCCTGCACCGTGCCTTGCGCCACGATCTCGCCGCCGTGCACGCCCGCGCCGGGGCCGATGTCCAGCACGTGGTCGGCCATGCGGATGGCGTCCTCGTCGTGCTCCACCACGATCACCGTGTTGCCCAGGTCGCGCAGTCGGGTCAGCGTGCCCAGCAGGCGCTCGTTGTCGCGCTGGTGCAGGCCGATCGAGGGCTCGTCCAGCACGTACATCACGCCGACCAGGCCCGCGCCGATCTGCGAGGCCAGCCGGATGCGCTGCGCCTCGCCGCCGGAAAGCGAATCGGCCTGGCGGTCCAGGGTGAGGTAGTTCAGGCCCACGTCGTTGAGGAAGCTCAGCCGCTCGCGGATTTCCTTGATGATCTTCACCGCGATCTCGCCGCGCCAGCCGGGCAGGGCCAGCTTGTCGAAGAACGCCAGCGCGTCGTCGATCGATCGGCGGGTGAGCGCAGGCAGCGCCTGCTCGGCCACGAACACGTTGCGGGCGGAACGGTTCAGCCGCTGGCCCTCGCACTCGGGGCAGGGCTGGTCGCTGATGAAGCGCGCCAGTTCCTCGCGCACCGCCGCCGATTCGGTCTCCTTGTAGCGCCGCTCCATGTTCGGCACGATCCCCTCGAACGCATGCTCGCGGGTGACCTTGCCGCCGCGCTCGGTGAGGTAGCGGAATGCGATGCGCTGTTTGCCGCTGCCGAACAGGATGGCCTTCTGGACGTCTTTCGGCAGCTCCTGCCACGGCGTATCCACGTCGAAGCCGTAATGCGCGGCCAGTGACAGGATCAGCTGGAAATAATGCGCATTGCGCCGATCCCAGCCGCGCACGGCGCCGCTGGCCAGCGCGCGCTCGGGGTGGCTGACCACGCGGATCGGGTCGAATACCTGGGTGATGCCGAGGCCGTCGCAGGCCGGGCAGGCGCCGGCCGGCGCGTTGAACGAGAACAGGCGCGGTTCCAGCTCGGGCAGCGAGTAATCGCACACCGGGCAGGAGAAGCGCGAGGAGAGCAGTTGCTCGGCCGGAACCTCGCCGCTGGCATCCGCCTGGGCGTCCATGTCCACCAGGATCACCAGCCCCTCGCCCAGCCGCAGCGCGGTCTCGAACGATTCGGCCAGGCGCTGCTTGATGTCCTCGCGCGGACGGAAACGGTCGATCACCACCTCGATGGTGTGCTTCTGGCGCAGCATCAGCGGCGGCACGGCGTCCAGGTCGTAGACCGCGCCATCCACGCGGGCGCGCACGAAACCCTGGGCGCGCAGTTGCTCGAACACCTGCACGTGCTCGCCCTTGCGCTCGCGCACCACTGGCGCCAGCAGCATGTAGCGCTTCTCCGGATCCAGTGCCAGCGTGGCGTCCACCATCTGGGTCACCGTCTGCGCCGCCAGCGCGATGCCGTGGTCGGGGCAGCGCGGCGTACCCACGCGGGCGTACAGCAGGCGCAGGTAATCGTAGATTTCGGTGATCGTGCCCACGGTCGAGCGCGGGTTGTGCGAGGTGGATTTCTGCTCGATCGAGATCGCCGGCGACAGACCCTCGATGTGGTCGACATCGGGCTTCTCCATCATCGACAGGAACTGTCGCGCATACGCGGACAGCGATTCCACATAGCGTCGCTGGCCCTCGGCGTAGATGGTGTCGAACGCCAGCGAGGATTTGCCGGAGCCGGACAGGCCGGTGATCACGATCAACTTGTCGCGCGGCAGATCCAGGTCGATGTTCTTGAGGTTGTGCGTGCGGGCGCCGCGAATGCTGATGTTGTCCATGACGGCTGAATATGGGGGAGCCGATTACTATACCAAGGCGTTCAGATGGTCTTTTTTTGTGGGCAGCGGCGGGATCGTCCGGCCTGTGGTCAGTAATTGACCAGCGCGGCGGCGGGTCGCTATAATCCGCAGTTCGCCAGACCTGAAGGGGTCATGGCGATACCCAAGAGAATAACGACAGAAGGGCATTCCCATGAGTTACGCAGTCATCAAGACTGGCGGCAAGCAGTACCGCGTTCAGCAGGGCGATGTCCTGCGCGTGGAGCTGTTGACCGCCGAAGAAGGCGCCACCGTGAGCTTCGACCAGGTGTTGCTGGTCGGTTCCGGCGAGTCGGTCACCGTCGGTGCGCCGGTCGTGGAAGGCGCCACCGTCAGCGCCACCGTCCGCAAGCACGGCCGCGCCGACAAGATCCGCATCATCAAATTCCGCCGCCGCAAGCACTACAAGCGGCAGCAGGGTCACCGTCAGCACTTCACCGAAATCGAGATCACGGGCATCAACGCCTGAGCAACTGGAGCATTGAGTCATGGCACATAAAAAAGGCGTAGGTTCCAGCCGCAACGGTCGCGATTCGAACCCGAAATACCTGGGCGTGAAGATCTACGGCGGCCAGGCCATCGAAGCCGGCAACATCATCGTGCGTCAGCGCGGCACCCAGTTCCACCCGGGTGTGGGCGTCGGCCTGGGCCGCGACCACACGCTGTTCGCGCTGGTCGATGGCACCGTGCAGTTCAAGGTGCGCGGCGACAAGAACCGCCGTTTCGTCGACGTCGTGCAGGCGTAAGCCTCCCGCGACGCGGTAGCGAAGGCCCCGCTTCGGCGGGGTTTTTCGTTTTTGCGACGGGATTTGGGATTCGGGATTTGTAAAAGCCGAATCACCCCGCGTCCCGTACCATGTCGGTGATAGCAAGCTCTTTCGAGTCGATTTTCAACAGACGAATGTCTGGTCATCCCCAATCCCAAATCCCCAATCCCGGCCCCTCAATGAAATTCGTCGACGAAGCAAACATCACGGTCCAGGCGGGCAATGGCGGCAATGGCTGCATCAGTTTCCGCCGCGAGAAATTCATCCCGTTCGGCGGGCCCGATGGCGGTGACGGTGGCTATGGCGGCTCGGTGTGGCTGGTGGCGGATGAAGGTCTGAACACGCTGGTCGATTTTCGCCACCAGCGCAGCTTCAAGGCCAAGCGCGGCGAGAACGGCATGGGCAGCCAGATGTACGGCAAGGGCGGGGAAGACACGGTCATCCGCGTGCCGGTCGGCACCATGGTCACCAATGTCGATACCGACGAGGTGATCGGTGACCTGACCAGCCACGGCCAGCGCATGCTGGTGGCGCAGGGCGGCAAGGGCGGCCTGGGCAATATCCACTTCAAGAGTTCGGTGAACCGGGCGCCGCGCAAGGCCACGCCGGGCACGCCGGGCGACGCGCGCGAACTGAAGCTGGAGCTGCGCCTGCTGGCGGACGTGGGCCTGCTGGGCTTTCCCAATGCGGGCAAGTCCACCTTCATCCGGGCCGTGTCGGCGGCCACGCCGCGGGTGGCGGATTACCCGTTTACCACGCTGCATCCCAACCTGGGCGTGGTCAGCCTCGGTACCGACCAGAGTTTCGTGATCGCCGACATTCCCGGCCTGATCGAGGGCGCCGCCGACGGTGCCGGCCTGGGCATCCAGTTCCTGCGCCACGTGGCGCGGACGTCGCTGCTGCTGCACCTGGTCGACATCGCGCCCATCGACGACACCGATGTGGTGGCGCAGGTGCGCGCCATCGAGAACGAGCTGGCCAAGTTCAATCCCGAGTTGCTGGAGCGCCCGCGCTGGCTGGTGCTGAACAAGGCCGACATGCTGGCGCCGGACGAGCGTGATGCGGTGGCTGCCGATATCGTGCAGCGGCTGGGCTGGACGCAGCCGTGGTTCCTGGTGTCGGCGGCGACGCGCGAGAATACGTTGGCGGTGTGCCAGCAGGTGCAGCAGTTCTTCGACGCGCAGCGCGAGGAGCACCAGGGCCGCACCGACATGCTGGCCGGCGACGTGCGGCTGCGCGGGGAAGAGCCGCAGGGCTGAGGTCCCATCGTAAACGCGAAAAGCCGGCGCGCGCCGGCTCCGCTTCAGGCCATGAATAAAACTGGCCCATGAATAAAGCCGGCTCGCGCCGGCTTTATCGTTTCAATGGCGGGGGGATTTCCCCGCCATTGCCAACCCGGATCGCGGTGGCTGGCTTACGCCAGTTCGCGGATCTTCGCGTTGAGGCGGCTCTTGTGACGGGCGGCCTTGTTCTTGTGGATCAGGCCGCGCGCGGCGTAACGATCCATCACCGGCTGGGCGACGGTGAAGGCGGCAACGGCGGCTGCCTTGTCCTTGGCCTCGATGGCCTTGACGACCTTTTTCAGGGCGGTGCGGACCATGGAACGTGCGCTGATGTTGCGCAGGCGGCGCTGTTCGGACTGGCGCGCGCGCTTCTTCGCGGACTTGATGTTGGCCAAGGTAGAACTCCGGAATGCAGTGTTGGGGTTGGAAAAAGACGCCAATTATGCGGGTGATTCGGCCGTGCGTCAATTGAATGCAGGCCATGGCCGGGCCATCGTCGAGCCCCGGCCATGGCCTTGCCGCCAGGATGCCCGGATTCTGCCCGCGCCGGGCTGTCAACTTGGCGCCGGCCGCTGTCAAACTACGCGCCGCGCCCGGCTGGCCCGGGCGCCTCCCTCCGCTCAGCACAAGGCGATATCAGGCGCATGAAGTCTCCCAGCATGTTCCGCGGGCTGCTCTCGTTCAGCAGCATGACGATGATCTCGCGGGTGCTCGGGCTGGTGCGCGACATGTCGATCAACGCGGCCTTCGGCGCCAACGGGGCCACCGACGCGTTCTGGGTGGCGTTTCGCATCCCCAATTTCATGCGCCGGCTGTTTGCCGAGGGTTCGTTCTCCACCGCCTTCGTGCCGGTGTTCACCGAGGTGAAGGAGAAGGGCACGCATGCGGAGCTGAAGAACCTGATGTCGCGGGTGTCGGGCACGCTCGGCGGCGTGTTGCTGCTGATCACGGCGCTGGGCATTTTCTTCGCGCCGCAGGTCACCGTGCTGTTTTCGCCCGGCGCGATCGACGAGCCGCGCAAATTCGAGTTGACCGTCGATCTGCTGCGGCTGACGTTTCCGTTCCTGCTGTTCGTGTCGCTGACCGCGCTTTCCGGTGGCGCGCTCAACAGTTTCCATCGTTTCGCCTTGCCGGCGTTGACGCCAGTGATCCTCAACCTGTGCATGATCGGCGGCGCGCTGTGGCTGTCGCGGCGGCTGGATACGCCGATCATGGCGATGGGCTGGGCGATCCTGGCCGCCGGCATCCTGCAGTTGCTGTTCCAGTTGCCGGCGTTGCGCGGGCTGGATCTGCTGACCTTGCCGCGCTGGGGCTGGAGCCATCCCGAGGTGCGCAAGATCATGCGGCTGATGGTGCCCACGCTGTTCGGCTCGTCGGTGGCGCAGATCAACCTGCTGTTCGATACGGTGATCGCTTCGCTGCTGATCGCCGGCTCGCAGAGCTGGCTGTCGCAGGCTGATCGGTTCCTGGAACTGCCACTGGGCGTGTTTGGCGTGGCGCTGGGCACGGTGATCCTGCCGTCGCTGTCGCGCCATCACGTCACCACCGACACCGCGGGTTTTTCGCGGGCGCTGGACTGGGGCCTGCGCATCACCTTGCTGATTGCGGTGCCGGCGATGTTCGCGCTGCTGCTGCTGGCTGGGCCACTGGTGGCCACGCTGTTCCAGCACGGCCACTGGACCGCGCACGACACGCATATGGCGACCTTGTCGATCACCGCGCTGAGCTTCGGCCTGCCGGCGTTCGCGCTGGTGAAGGTGTTGCTGCCGGCGTTCTATTCGCGCCAGGACACCCGCACGCCGGTACGCGCGGCGGTGGCATCGTTGCTGACCAACATGGTGTTGAACGTGGTGTTCCTGCTGCTGCTGTTCGAGTGGTGGGCGCCGCCCGCGCTGAAGCAGCTGTCCTTGCTGGATGGCCTGGCGCGGCTGCCCGGCCTGCACATGGCGCTGGGCATGGCCAGCGCGGTGGCGGCGTACGTCAACCTGTGGCTGTTGTGGCATTGGCTGAAGCGCGCCGGCGTGTATCAGCGCCAGCCCGGCTGGGCGCGCCACCTGCTGCGGCTGGCGGTGGCATGTACGGCGATGGTGGCCGTGCTGTTGCTGGGGCGCTGGGTGTGGCCGGACTGGACGGTCGGCGTATCCGTGGTGGACCGCTTGTGGCATCTGGCGCTGCTGGTTTGCGGCGGCAGCCTGACGTATGTCGGCATGCTGTTCGCCACCGGCTTCCGCCTGCGCGATCTGCGCGGCGCGTGATGGCGTCGACGCGGCGCTTGCGCTCAATCGCGGCGGGTGCGCCCGTTATACTGGCGCCATGATGAGACTTTCCAGGGATGTCGCGGGCCCTTGCCTGGCGCCACACGGCAGTGTGGTTGCCGTGGGCGCCTTCGACGGCCTCCATCGCGGGCACCAGACGTTGTTGGCCAAAGTGCGCGAGCGCGCCCGGGCGCTCGGTTGCACGCCGGCGGTGGTGAGTTTCGAGCCGTTGCCGCGCACGTTTTTCTCGCCTGAACCGGTGCCGCGGTTGTCCAGCGTGCGCGAGAAGATCAAGGGCTTTGCCGCCGCGGGCATGGAGCAGGCCCTGTTGCTGCGCTTCAACCGCGCGCTGACCGCGATGCCCGCCGAGGATTTCGTGCGCCGCGTGTTGTGCGACCGGCTGGCCACGCGCGAGGTGTGGGTGGGCGGTGATTTCCGCTTCGGGCACAAGCGCGGCGGCGATGTGCCGCTGCTGGAGCGCATGGGGCGCGAGCTGGGTTTTGCCGCCTGCACCATGCCGGCGGTGCAACTGCACGGTGCGCGGGTCTCCGCCAGCCGCGTGCGCGCGCTGCTGGCCGCGGGCGAGTTCACCGGCGCCGAGCCGTTGCTTGGCCGTCCATTCGTGATCGACGGCAAGGTGGAATACGGCAACCAGCTGGGCCGCACGCTGGGCTACCCCACCGCCAATATCCACCTGCAGCAGCGGGTCAGCCCGGTGCAGGGCATCTTTGCCGTGCGTGTGGGCCTGGGCGAAGGCGAATGCAGTTGGCCGGGCGTGGCCAGCCTGGGTGTGCGGCCCACGGTGAACGAGGTGAGCCAGCCGCTGCTGGAAGTGCATCTTTTTGATTTCGAGGGCGACCTCTACGGCCAGCGCATGGCGGTGGAGTTTGTCGCCAAGCTGCGCGACGAACAGAAATTCGACGGGCTCGAACCGCTCAAGGCGCAGATGCATCTGGACGCCTGCCGGGCGCGCGAGCTGCTGGGCATGAACCCACGATTGAGTGCCCCGTGAAACCTCGCCACGGATTCCCGCACGCCGCGTAATCCATTAACGTTGAACCCTTTGCCCGCCCAAGGCGGGCGGCAACCGCTAGCCATGGCAACCCCGCAATGACCCACGATTACAAGAGCACCATCAACCTGCCGCAGACGGCGTTCCCGATGCGCGGCGACCTGCCCAAGCGCGAGCCGGGCTGGCTGGCGGAGTGGGAACAGGTCGATCGCTATGCGCAGATCCAGCAGCTAACCGCCAACCGCGACAAGGTGTTCGTGTTGCACGACGGCCCGCCGTACGCCAACGGCGCGATCCACATCGGCCACGCCGTCAACAAGATCCTGAAGGACATCACGGTCAAGTCGAAGCTGCTCTCCGGCCATCGCGCGCCGTACGTGCCTGGCTGGGATTGCCACGGCCTGCCGATCGAGATCGCGGTGGAGAAGAAATTCGGCAAGCCCGGGGTGAAGCTCGACGCCGCCGCGTTCCGGCAGAAATGCCGCGAATACGCTGCGGAACAGGTCGACACCCAGCGCGCCGATTTCAAGCGCCTGGGCGTGCTGGGTGACTGGTCGCACCCGTACCGCACGATGGAATTCAGTTACGAGGCCGACATGCTGCGCGCGCTGGCGCGCATCGTCTCCAACGGGCATGTGCTGCGCGGCGCCAAGCCGGTGTACTGGTGCTTCGACTGCGCCTCGGCGCTGGCCGAGGCGGAAATCGAATACGGCGACAAGGTCTCGCCCGCCGTCGACGTGGCCTACGACGCCGTCGACGCCAAGGCGCTGGCGGCGCCATTCGGCGTGGACGCGGGCGACGCCATCGTGGCCATCCCGATCTGGACCACCACGCCCTGGACGCTGCCGGAAAGCCAGGCGGTTTCGCTGGGTGCGGAGCTGGAATATGCGTTGATTGAAGGGCCGCAGCGCGGTGGCAAGCGCGTGCTGCTGGTGGTCGCGTCCGCGCTGGTTGAAAAGGTGACGCAGCGTTACGGGCTGGAACAGGCGATCGTGCTGGGCCACGCCGAAGGCAAGGCGCTCGAAGGCCAGAAACTCCACCATCCCTTCTACCCGCGCGAAGTCCCCGTGATCCTCGGCGATCACGTCAGCGCCGAAGACGGTACCGGCGCCGTGCACACCTCGCCCGATCACGGCGTCGAGGATTTCGTGGTGGCCCGCGAATACGGCATCGAGTTGCTCAACTACATCGAGCCGCGCGGCACCTACCGTGCCGATACGCCGGCCGCCGATGGCCTCGAGCTGGGCGGCATGCACATCTGGAAAGCCAACGACGCCCTCGTCGACCTGCTGCGCCAGCGCGGCGTGCTGCTGGCGTTCGCGAAGATCGAGCATAGCTACCCGAACTGCTGGCGCCACAAGACGCCGGTGATCTATCGCACCACGCCGCAGTGGTTCATCTCGATGGAGCAGGCGAAGCTGCGCGAGACCGCGCTCACCGCGATCAAGTCCGTGCGCTGGGTGCCGGGCTGGGGTGAGGAGCGCATCGCCGGCATGGTCGCCGGCCGCCCGGACTGGTGCATCTCGCGCCAGCGTACCTGGGGCGTGCCGATCGCGCTGTTCGTGCACAAGGCCACGCAGGAACCGCATCCCGATTCGGTGGCGTTGCTGGAGCAGGTGGCGAAGAAAGTCGAGCAGGGCGGCGTCGATGCCTGGTTCACGCTGGACCCGGCCGAACTGCTGGGCGACGACGCGGCCAACTACGAGAAAGTCACCGACGTGCTGGACGTGTGGTTCGATTCCGGCGTCACCCATTTCGCCGTGATCGGCCAGCGCCCGGAACTGCAGCAGGGCACTGCCTCGCATTACAAGGTGATGTACCTGGAAGGCTCCGACCAGCATCGCGGCTGGTTTCAGTCGTCCCTGCTGACCTCGTCGGCGATCTTCGGCCGCGCGCCGTACCAGGATGTGCTGACCCACGGTTTCGCGGTGGACGCCAACGGCCGCAAGATGTCCAAGTCGCTGGGCAACGTGGTGGCGCCGCAGAAGGTGATGGACACGCTGGGCGCCGACGTATTGCGCCTGTGGGTGGCCTCGGCCGATTACCGCAACGAGATGACCGTTTCGGACGAGATCCTGAAGCGCGTCTCCGACACCTACCGCCGCATCCGCAACACCGCCAAATTCCTGCTCGGCAACCTCGACGGTTTCGATCCCGCCGTGCACCTGCTGCCGGTCGAAGACAGCCTGCTGCTCGACCAGTGGGCCGTGCAGCAGGCATACGACGTGCAACAGGCGGTGCTGGCGGCGTATGAGCGTTACGACTTCCCCGAAGTGGTGGCGCGCATCCAGAACTTCTGCACCAACGAGCTCGGTGCGCTGTACCTGGACATCACCAAGGACCGGCTCTACACCATGCCGACCGACAGCCGCGGCCGGCGCAGCGCGCAGAGCGCGATGTACCGCATTGCCGAGGCGCTGGTGCGTTGGCTGGCGCCAGTGCTGGCGTTCACTGCCGAGGAAATCTGGCAGCAGTTGCCCGGTGAACGCGGCGACAGCGTGCTGTTCGAAACCTGGTACGACGGCCTGGTCGCCACCCAGGATTCGCCCGCGCAGCGCCGCTATTGGGCCGAGTTGCTGGCGATCCGCGATACCGCCTCGCGCGTGCTGGAAGGCATGCGCAAGGCCGAGCGCATTGGCGCCGCGCTGGAGGCGAAGCTGGTGATCCATGCGGATGACGCCACGCAGGCGCGCCTGGCCGACACCGCCGACGAACTGCGCTTCTTCTTCATCGTTTCCGACCTGCACGTGGCGCCGTTGCTGCCGCGGCCGGAGGATGCCGTGAAGGTCGATCTGGAAGGCGCCGAGGCCTGGGTCTCGGCCAGCGTCAGCGACGCCGCCAAGTGCGTGCGCTGCTGGCATCGCCGCGATGACGTCGGCAGCCATGCGGAGCATCCGGAGTTGTGCGGGCGCTGTGTCAGCAACGTCGAAGGGCCGGGGGAGGATCGGCGCTGGTTCTGATCTCGGGGCGCCCCCTTCCGCCCTTCGGGCACCTTCCCCCGCAGGCGGGGGAAGGGAGTGGTCGGACCTCGCGAAGTAGCAAGCTTCCTTCCCCCGCCTGCGGGGGAAGGTGGTCGACAGGCCGGATGGGGGCCTCGCTCCGCGGCGCTCTCCACTAACCCACACACGAGCCACCCATGACAAAACCCAACGCACTCCCGTGGCTGTGGCTCTCCGCCATCGTCATCGCGCTCGACCAGCTCAGCAAATGGTGGGCGCTGCACGCGCTGCAGCCGATGGGTGTGCCGCATCCGGTGATTCCCGGGTTCCTCAACTGGACGCTGGCCTTCAACCGTGGCGCCGCTTTCAACTTTCTGGCCGATGGCAGCGGCTGGCAACGCTGGTTTTTCGTGGTGCTGGCGCTGGTCATTTGCGCGGTGCTGCTGGTGTGGCTGGCGCGCACACCGCGACGCGACTGGCGCACCGGCCTGCCGCTGGGCCTGATCGTGGGTGGCGCGCTGGGCAACCTGATCGACCGGCTGCACGCGGCGCAGGTGACCGACTTCATCCATGTCTATTTTCGCCAGTGGGACTACCCAGTGTTCAACGTGGCCGATTGCGGCATCACCGTGGGCGCGGTGCTGCTGATCGTGTTCGGCATGTTCGGCGGCAAGTCTGGGGACGGCGTGCGATAATCGGCGTTCTTGTAGGAGCGGCTTGAGCCGCGACGGGTAGCCGGATGTCGCGACTGAAGTCGCTCCTACAGGTGCACCTCAACGCATCGAGACATTCATTGGACATCCTGCTCGCCAACCCCCGTGGCTTCTGTGCTGGCGTCGATCGCGCCATCGCCATCGTCGATCGTGCGCTGGAATCCTACGGGCCGCCGATCTACGTGCGGCACGAGGTGGTACACAACCGCTACGTGGTGGAGAAACTGCGCGCCGACGGCGCGGTGTTCGTCGAGGAGCTGCACGAGGTGCCCGACGGCGCCACGGTGATCTTCAGCGCGCACGGCGTATCGCAGGGCGTGCGCGAGGAGGCCGCCCAGCGTCACCTGAAGGTGTTCGACGCCACTTGCCCGCTGGTCACCAAGGTGCATATGGAAGTGGCGCGGCTGGGCCGCATCGGCCGCAGCGTGGTGTTGATCGGCCACGCCGGCCATCCGGAAGTCGAAGGCACGATGGGGCAGTGGAACGCCGCCAACGCAGGCGAGATCCTGCTGGTGGAATCGCTGGAGTGCGTGGCGAAGCTTGCGCCGCGCGACCCGCACCAGCTTTCCTATGTCACCCAGACCACGCTGTCGGTGGACGACACCAAGGCGATCATCGACGCCCTGCGCCAGAAATTCCCCGACATCGAAGGGCCGCGCAAGGACGACATCTGCTACGCCACGCAAAACCGGCAGGACGCCGTGCGCCGGCTGGCCGACTCGGTCGACCTGATGCTGGTGGTCGGCTCGGTCAACAGCTCCAACTCCAACCGCCTGCGCGAGCTGGCGCAGAAGCGTGGCGTGCGTTCCTTCCTGATCGACGGCGCCGAGCACATCGAGCGCAGCTGGCTGGACGGGGTGAACCGCATCGGCCTCACCGCCGGCGCATCCGCACCGGAGAAACTCGTGCTCGACGTGATCGAGCGCCTGCAATCCTGGGGCGCCGGCGCCGTGCGCGAGCTGGATGGTGAGCCGGAAAACATCACCTTCGCCCTGCCCAAGGAATTGCGGCTGGTGAACGACACGGATTCCGCGACGCCCTGAGCTCCACGCATCGCCGCATCAGGCGGCGAAATCGGGGCACAAAAAAGCCGGCGTAAAGCCGGCTTTTTCATCGAATTTGGTCGGGGAGACAGGATTCGAACCTGCGACTTCTACGTCCCGAACGTAGCGCTCTACCAGGCTGAGCTACACCCCGTGGGAAGCCGCGTATCTTAATCGCCGCGCGGGTGCTTGGCAACAGGTTTTGCGCAGCAACCGGATGGATGCGGCGGCGAGAGGACAGGGCGTTCTGCTAATCTAGGCGGCTCCGTCACGGACTCCACGGGACGGTATCTTCTCCCTTGCCAGCAGAGGCTTTCATGGCGCTTACCTTGGCCCGCACCATGCCCGGCGTGCTCGAGCTGCTGCCGCTCGACCAGATCGCGTTTCAACGCATGCTCGATGTGATCCGTCGCAATTACGAGCGCTTCGGCTTCCTGCCGGTGGAAACGCCGGCCATCGAACACTCCGATGTGCTGCTGACCAAGACCGGTGGCGAAACCGAGCGCCAGGTGTATTTCGTGCAGTCGACCGGCGCGCTGGACAAGGAGGGCGCGCCCGAGTTGGCGCTGCGTTTCGACCTGACCGTGCCGTTGGCCCGCTACGTTGCCGAGCATGAGCGCGAGCTGAGTTTCCCGTTCCGCCGTTATCAGATGCAGCGCGTCTATCGCGGCGAACGCGCACAGCGCGGACGCTTTCGCGAGTTCTACCAGTGCGACATCGACGTGATCGGCAAGGACGCGCTCTCGGTTCGCTACGACGCCGAAATCCCGGCGGTGATCTACAGCGTGTTCCGCGAATTGAACGTGGGCGCGTTCACCATCCAGTTGAACAACCGCAAGCTGATGCGCGGTTACTTCGAGAGCCTGGGCATCGTCGACGGCGAGCGGCAGATGCTGGTGCTGCGTGAAGTGGACAAGCTGGACAAGCGCGGCGCCGACGCCGTGCGCGACACCCTGGTGGGCGAGGCTTTCGGTCTCGACGCCGCCGTGGTGCAGAAGATCCTGGCTTTTGTGCAGGTGCGTTCGACCTCGCTGCAGGACGCCTTCGACAAGCTCGACGCATTGGGTGCCGGCCCGGAAATCATGGAGCAGGGCCGCGCCGAGTTGAAGGAAGTGCTGGCGATGATCCGCGATTTCGGCGTGCCCGAATCGCACTTCGTGCTGAACCTGTCGATCGCGCGCGGCCTGGATTACTACACCGGCACGGTCTACGAGACCACGCTGAACGATCACCCGCAGATCGGCTCGGTGTGCTCGGGTGGTCGCTACGAAAACCTGGCCGGCCAGTACACCAAGTCGCACCTGCCCGGCGTGGGCATCTCGATCGGCCTGACCCGGCTGTACTGGCAGTTGCGCGACGCTGGGCTGATCAACACTGCGCAGAGCACGGTGGACGTGCTGGTGACGCAGATGGACCCGGCGCAACTGCCAGCCTATCTGGCTCTGGCCAACGAGCTGCGCAGCGCCGGCATCGCCACCGAAGTGGTGCTGGAGGGCGGCAAGCTGGCCAAGCAATTCAAGTACGCCGACCGCGCCGGTATCCGTTTCGTGGTCGTGCTGGGCGAGGACGAGCTAGCCAAGGGCGTGGTGACCGTGAAGGACCTGCGCCGCCAGGATCAGTTCGAGGTGGCGCGCGGCGAGTTGATCAAGACGTTGCGGGTGGAGCTGGAGCAGGCCGCTGCGATGGGCTGAAGGCGGGCCGGATGTCGGCTGCCTTCGCTTTCCACTCCGCGATAAGAACAACGGGTTTGGCACCAGCAAGCCGAACCCTCAATTTCCCAAAGGAATCCCCAGCCATGAGCCTGATCCAGACGCCGGTGTCCTATGGCGAACTCATCGACAAGATCACCATCCTCGAAATCAAGTCGCGCCGCATCACCGACGAGGCCAAGCTGGCCAACGTGCGCAACGAGCTGGACATGCTCAACGCCACCTGGGCCAACAGCGCCGCGTCGCAAACCGACATCAGCGATGAGCGCGCGCGCCTGCTGGCGGTCAACGAAGCGCTGTGGGACATCGAGGACAACATCCGCCTGATGGAGCGCGCGCAGACATTCGATGCGGCCTTCATCGAGCTGGCGCGTTCGGTGTATTTCCGCAACGACGAACGCGCCGCGTTCAAGCGCGAGATCAACCAGAAGCTGGGCTCGGAACTGGTCGAGGAAAAGTCGTACCAGGATTACCGCCAGAAATGACGAGCTCCTGTGGGAGCGGCTTCAGTCGCGATGCCTTTGCTACGAGACCTCAGAGCAAGAGCATCGCGACTGAAGTCGCTCCTACAGCAAACCCATCTCGTGGGCGGCGGCTTCGTAGCGTTCGATCGCGTCGTTGATGGTGATCAGATCCATCACGCCGGGCTTTTCGATCTTGCTTCCCCAGGCGATCTCGCTGGCTGGTTTGCCCAGGTATTGGCGGGCGGCCTCGTCGTATTTGTTCACGCACCAGCGGCGGTCGGAATACGGGCCGGAGCGGTCGGGATTGCTGGCGGCGTGCAATCCCAGCACCTTGGTGCCGACCGCGTTGGCCATGTGCATCGGGCCCGAGTCGGGCGTCAGCAGCAAGTGCGCGCGGCCAAGCAGGGCCATCAACCGCTTCAAGGTGTCCTTGCCGGTGAGGTCGAGTGGCGCGTGTTTGCAGGCTGCCAGCACCGCGTCGGCCATGTCGCGCTCGATCGGCGAGGGCCCGCCGACCAGCGCCACGCGCCAGCCTCGTGCGTTGGCGTGATCCATCACGGCGGCGTAGCGCTCCGGTCGCCAGTTGCGTAGCGCATGGCTGGACGTAGGGCTTACCAGCAGGGTTGGTGTGTTACCGGGCAATTGCGTGGCGGCCCATGCATGCGCTTCGTCAGGCACCGGGATATCCCAACGCACCTGCCGTTGTTGCAGCCCCAGCGGCTCGCAGAAACTGCCGATCGCATCCAGCACGTGTTCACCGCGCCGCGCCGGGATGCGTTCGTTGATCACCAGGCCATGCAGATCGCGCGCACGTGCACGGTCGTAGCCGATGCGGCGTTTGGCCTTGATGCCCAGGCTCAACAGGTTGGAACGCATCGCCACCTGCATCTGCAGCAACGCGTCGAATCGCTGCCCGCGCAGCGCCTGATGCACCGCGCGCATGCCCGACCAGCCGGCGGCCTTGTCGAACGTGACAAACGTTACGCCGGGAAGGTCGCCCACCAGCTTGCGTTCGAGCTTGCCGACCACCCACGTCAGCGCCACCTCCGGCCACGCCTGTTGCAGCGTGCGCACCAGCGGCACCACGTGGGTGACATCGCCGATGGCGGAGGTGCGCAGCAGGCAGATCGAGGCGGGAGTCGTCGGGGTGGGGGTCATGGGCCTGGGTTAGAATCGTGAAGGATCACCGGGCATGATGATGCAGGAAGAGACGCTTAACGAGGCGGGCGGCGCGATTGTCTTTGACGCCGCGCTGTCGGCACAAGTCACGCACGACTGGTTTGCGCCGACGTACTGGCGTGAGCGCGATGCGTTGCGGGTGCAAGCCGGCGGTCGCGGTGGCGTCGCGGTGATCGATACGCCGGCGGGTGAATGCGTGCTGCGCCATTACCGCCGTGGCGGACTGGTCGCCACACTGATGGGTGATCGCTACCTCTGGCGCGGCGCCATGCGCACACGCCCTTTCGCCGAATTCCATCTGCTTACCGAGATCGAACGGCTTGGGTTGCCCGGCCCCACACCGGTCGCCGCGCGCTACTGCCGCCAGGGGGCGTTCTACACCGCCGACCTGATCACCCGCCGTATCGCCGATGCGCACACGCTGGCCGAACGCCTGGCCGCGGGGCAACTGGATGGTGCGCTTGCCGAAGCCGTGGGTATGTTGGTGGCGCGCTTTCATCGCGAAGGCATCTGGCATGCGGATCTGAACGCGCACAATGTGATGGTGAGCGGGGACGCATTGTTCCTGATCGATTTCGATCGCGGCCGGAAGCGCGTGCCCCAGGCGGCATGGCAACAGGCCAACCTGCAACGTCTGCGCCGTTCGCTGCTGAAGCTGGGTGCGGCGGCGGGGGATGAAAGCGCTTTCGACCGCGAGCTGTGGCAGCCACTGCTACGCGGCTACCGTCGTACGATGTCGGCATGAACTGGCATTTGCATTTTCTGGGAGTGGGCGCCGCCCACGCGGTGGAACTGGGTTCCTCCGCCGTGGTGCTGGAGCGCGACGGCGAGCCGCTGCTGTTGATCGACTGCGGGCCCGATACGCTGGACCGCTACCAGGCCGCCTATGGCAGCTTGCCGCGGGCGATCTTCATCACCCACACGCACATGGATCACGTGGGTGGCATGGAGCGGTTGTTCACCCGACTGTGGTTCGACGAGCGCCTGCGCGGTCGCACTCGGGTCTTCGCGCATGCCGCGCTGCTGCCGTGGCTGCAGACGCGGGTGGCCGATTATCCCGGCGCGCTGGCCGAAGGCGGCGTCAATTTCTGGGAGGCGTTCCACCTGGTGCCATGCACGCGCGGTTTCTGGCTGGACGGCCTGTGGTTCGACGTCTTCGCCACCCGCCACCACGTCCCCGGTACCTCGTATGGTTTGGCGCTGGACGGCAGCTTTGCCTACACCGGTGACACGCGGCCGATCCCCGAAGTGCTCGACGCACTGGTCGGCGAATCGATGCTGATCGCGCATGATTGCGGCCTGGTCGGCAACCCGTCGCACACCGGCGTCGACGACATCGAGCGCGAGTACTCCGAGGCGCTGCGTCGGCAGATGATGCTCTACCACTACGGCAGCGCCGCCGACGGTGCCGCACTCGCGGCGCGCGGCTACCGCATCGCCATATCGGGCGAGCGCATTGCGCTGGCGTCGCCCGCCGTGCCGCGCGCCAGCGCCGGCTGAAACGCTCTCGATTCGCTTGCCTGTACCCCAAGCCAGCGGCTATCCTTCCGCTTCTTTGTCGGGCGGCGTTGCCTGCAAAGACGGTTTCACCCTGCGGAGAGGTGTCCGAGTGGTTGAAGGAGCACGCCTGGAAAGTGTGTATAGGGTAAAACCTATCGCGGGTTCGACAAATTTGTCTGGAACAAATTTGGACAGCCGCAGGCTGGCCCCGAACGCCAGTGAGGGGTGAGACTCAGGATGAGTCGAACAATCCCGCTCGTGGGTTGTGGTACGAAAGAGTTTTACGGAGAGGTGTCCGAGTGGTTGAAGGAGCACGCCTGGAAAGTGTGTATAGGGTAAAACCTATCGCGGGTTCGAATCCCGCTCTCTCCGCCAATTAAAAAAGCGCGACGGCTACGGCCGGCGTGCTGGGCTCCAGAAGCCCGCGTCCATGGTGGCCCCGTCGGTCCCCCCGCGACGATAGTTCGCAAACTCCGCCAGGTCCGGAAGGAAGCAACGGTAGCGAATGATTCGGGTGCCGGGGTGTGGTTGGCGGGGCCGCCACCATTTCATCTCCGCATTTTTTCCTTGGGCCGCAGCCTCATACCGGCCGCGACCCGGCAAGTGCGATTCCCGCACGGCACGCTCGCTCCCTCTCCCGCTTGCGGGAGAGGGTTGGGGAGAGGGCCTGTTGGCCCCGCAACTCCCCAATCCCGTAACCGCACGCCAGCGGCGACCCCGCAAGTGTGATTCCCGCCCACCGCGCTAGCCCCCGCTCGCGGGAGAGGGTTGGGGAGAGGGCAATCGTACGAGCGCCCAGCCCTTTACTGACTTACCCCGCCCGACTTGGCACAATCGACCTTTGCCCCAACGTTGGTTGCCATGTCTTATCAGGTACTCGCACGCAAGTGGCGCCCCCGTAAATTTTCCGAGCTGGTGGGGCAGGAACACGTGGTGCGCGCACTCACCAATGCGCTCGATACCGGACGCATGCACCATGCCTACCTGTTCACCGGCACGCGGGGCGTGGGCAAGACCACGATCGCGCGCATCTTCGCCAAATCATTGAACTGCGAGCGCGGGCAGTCGGCCGATCCGTGTGGCGAGTGTTCGGTGTGCACGGCGGTGGACGAAGGCCGCTTCGTGGATCTGCTGGAGATCGATGCGGCCAGCAACACCGGCGTCGACGACGTGCGCGAGTTGATCGAGAACGCGCAGTACGCACCCTCGCGGGGCCGCTTCAAGGTGTACCTGGTCGACGAGGTGCACATGCTGTCGAAGAACGCGTTCAACGCGTTGCTGAAGACGCTGGAGGAGCCGCCGCCGCACGTGAAATTCCTGCTCGCCACCACCGACCCGCAGAAACTGCCGGTGACGGTGTTGTCGCGCTGCCTGAAGTTCAACCTGAAGCGCCTGCTGCCGGATCAGATCTCCGGCCAGATGCGGCATATCCTGGGCGCCGAGAACCTGACGTACGAGGAAGCCGCCATCGGTGAGCTGGCGCGTGCCGCCGATGGCTCGTTGCGCGACGGGCTGTCGCTGCTCGACCAGGCAATCGCCTATGGCGGCGGTGCGCTGCGTGGCGACGACGTGCGGACCATGCTGGGCAGCGTGGCGCGTGGCCAGGTATTGGGCGTGCTCGACGCACTGGCCGCCGGCGACGGTGAGCGTCTCCTGGCCGAAGCCACGCAGATCGCCTCGTATTCGCCGGATTTCGGCAGCGTGCTGGACGATCTGGCCAGCGTGCTTCATCGCGTGCAGCTGATCCAGCTGATTCCCGGTTACCGGGCGGAAGAGGGCAGTGACGACGACCAGGCGTTGCCGGCGCTCGCCGAGCGCATGGCGCCGGAAGATGTGCAGCTTTATTACCAGATCGCCACCTCGGGTCGCCGCGATCTGGCGCTGGCGCCGGATGCGCGCACCGGCTTCGAGATGGCGTTGTTGCGCATGCTGGCGTTCCGGCCGGGGGATGCGTCGCCCACGGGCACGGAGCGTTCGACCAGCCACACTCCGGCACCCGTGCCAGCGCCCAGGCCGGCACCAGCTCGGACGGAGCACCGCGCCACTCCCGTACCTCCCGCCACGGTTCCATCGCCGCCGCGCAATGCCGCGGTGTCGTCGCCGCCACCGCCGGTGGCACCCGCGCCGTCCGCACCGGTGCCGCGCGATGCCAACGGCTTGCCGGTGTGGGAGGCCTTGATTGCCCAGGCGGGCTTGCGCGGCCCGCTGGGTTTGCTGGCGCAGAACGCCGTGCTGCGTGAACGCGACGGGCAAACCCTGGTGCTGGCATTGCAGCCGGTGCACATGCATCTGGCGGTCGAGCCGATGGTCAGCCAGATGGAGGAGCGGATCGGCCAGGCGCTGGGCGAACACATCCGCCTGCGCTTCGTCGGCAGCAGCGCGGATGCGGCCGTGGAGACACCCGCGGCACGGGCCGCCCATGCGCGTGACATGGCGCAGTCGGCCGCCGAACAGGCGATCGAGGGTGATCCGCTGGTGCAATCATTGAAACGCGATTTCGGCGCCAAGGTGGTGCCGCAATCGATCAAGCCCATAGTTGACAGTCGATCCTGACTGAAGAGCGGAGTAATGCCATGAGAGGACAGATCGGCCAGCTGATGCAGCAGGCCCAGCGCATGCAGGAAGACATGAAGCGCGCGCAGGAAGAATTGGCCAAACTGGAAGTCACCGGCAGTGCCGGCGGCGGCCTGGTCAGCGTGGTGATGACCGGTGCGCACGAAGTACGTCGCGTGCAGATCGACCGGCAAACCTTCGCTGATGACCCGGAAATGGCCGAAGACCTCGTCGCCGCCGCGGTCAACGACGCGGTGAACAAGGTGGCGCAGGCCAGCAAGGATCGGCTCGGCGGCGTCACGGCGGGCATGAGCTTGCCGCCTGGTTTCAAGATGCCGTTTTGATGCAGGGAATGGGGAATAGGGAATCGGGAATGGGTAAAAGCGGATGCTCTTGACGTTCCGAATCCCCAATCCCATATCCCCAATCCCGGACACTCAATGAGCAGCTCCCCCCTCCTCGCCGACCTCATCGAAGCACTGCGCTGCCTGCCTGGCGTGGGTGGCAAGAGTGCGCAGCGGATGGCCTTCCATTTGCTGGAGCGCGATCGCGAGCGCGGGCTGAAACTGGCGGCGGCGCTGGAGCAGGCGATGCAGCGCATCGGGCATTGCAATCGCTGCCGCAATTTCAGCGAAGACCCGCTGTGCGCGCTATGCGCCAACAGCAGTCGTGACCGCCAGGTGCTGTGCGTGGTGGAGTCGCCGGTGGACGTGGCGGCGATCGAGCAGGCGACCGGGTATCGCGGCCAATACTTCGTGCTGATGGGGCGGTTGTCGCCGCTGGACGGGCTCGGCCCGGAGGAGCTGGGCCTGGGGCTGCTCACCCAGCGCCTGGGCGAGGGCGAGATCGAGGAGATGATCATCGCCACCAACCCCACCGTCGAGGGCGAGGCCACGGCGCATTACCTGGCGCAACTGGCCCGCGCCGGCGGTATCCGGCCGACCCGGTTGGCGCATGGCGTGCCGCTGGGCGGTGAACTTGAATTCGTCGACCGCGGCACCCTCGCGCACGCGTTTGGTCGTCGACAGATCGTTGAGTGACTAAAGGGAAAGCACCATGAGCGACACGATTTTCAGCAAGATCATCCGCCGCGAAATCCCCGCGGATATCGTCTACGAAGATGACGATGTGCTGGGTTTCAGGGACGTCAATCCGCAGGCGCCGATCCACGTGCTGTTCATCCCGAAGCGGCCGATGGCCACCTTGAACGACGCCGAGCCGGGCGATGCGACGTTGCTGGGCAAGCTGTTGCTTGCCTGCGCGGATTACGCGCGCCAGGAAGGGGTTGCCGAGCAGGGTTATCGAACGGTGATCAATTGCAACGACGATGGCGGGCAGACGGTATTCCATCTGCATGTCCATTTGCTGGCTGGCCGTCGCCTGGCGTGGCCCCCGGGCTGAGCCGGCTAGACGGCATGGCAATACGAAAACGCCGGCACGAAGCCGGCGTTTTCTTTGGGGCCTGTTATTTCCCGCGAGGCGGATGCTGGTGCGGAGGCCGCACGATGATCACCCGTGGCTGGTTCCAGTAAGGGTTGCCCCAACCGTAGCCGCCGAAGCCGGGGCCGTAATAGCGGCCAAAGCCCGGGCCCCAGAACGGGTCGTAGAACCCTGGTCCGTAACGCTGCGGCGCGACCCGCTTCGGCCACAGGTAAACCACGTCGGCCTCCACCCGGGGGTAGGCGTAATCGAATTCGCCAACCTTCTGCGACACGATGCCGTGCAGCGTGCCGGTTACTGTCAGCTCGCGACCGCGGGTGAATACCTCGGGGTCATAGAAGCCGTTGCGGCAGGCGACGAAACGGCCCTGGTTTTCACCTTCGACACCAGCCTTCGGGCGTGCCTGATCGTCGAGTGGGCGGGACAACAGGTAGAAGCAGGTCTGCTGCGGGCCCGGCTCGGTCTTGATGATTTCGCCACCCCAGCGCACATGCGTGCCGCCGGCACCGCCCTGTTGGGCAGCCGAGGTGCTGACGCTGGAATAGGTGCCCTGCAGCGGTTGCGGAATGGTGGCGCAGCCGCCCAGCAGGGCGATAGCCGCGACGAGGGCAAGCGGGCGATAGGGGGACATGACGGTTTCTCCGGCAGGGGCGATGGCGTGCGCGATCACTTCGATGCTCATTTGACCACGTCGAGGGGGCGGAATTCCCGTACGGCAACAGAAAACGCCCGCACGGATTCAGTCGGTGGATGGTCCTGGGCATAACGCAATGACAGATACAGATTCATCAGTGCTTCCAGTTCATGGCGCTGCGCGGGCAAGGCTCTCGCGGCGCGGCTCAAATAATGCTGCGGCCCTTCGCTGGAACGCCGCGTGATCCCGCGACGCGCCAGCTTGTTTTCAAGCCGGTGCATGGCGGCGCGCAGCTGGTCGCGCGCTTCACGCCGCCATAGCGCCCAGCCCAACCCGAGGGCTACAAACAGCACGCTGCTGATCGCCAGCAGCAGGCCGAGCATCCCGGTATCCGTGTCGCGTATGCCGAAAGGCGTCAACAAGCCCCGCTGGCGCAAGGCATCGAAACCCACAACGGCCTGATCCCACCATCGGTTGACAATGTCCCAGCGGTTGCGCACGTCCTGCAACCAGTCGTTGCGGTACCAGTCACGTTGATCGCCGGCCGCCGCGGCCGCGCCCAGGGTCACGCGCTCTGGCCGCACGGCCGCGGTGGGATCGACGCGAATCCAGCCACGCCCGGCCAGCCACACTTCGCTCCATGCGTGCGCGTCCGAGTTGCGCACCAGCAGGTAGTCGGCCAGCTTGTTCCAGTAGCCGCCCTGGTAACCGGTGACCACCCGCGCGGGAATGCCGGCGGCGCGCATCAGCACGGTGAAAGACGACGCGTAGTGCTCGCAGAAACCCTCCTGCGTGGAAAACAGGAAGTCGTCGATGGAGTCGCGGCCCAGCGGCGCGGGCGCCAGGGTGTAGCGGAAACCGCCATCGTGGAACCGCGCCAGCGCTGCATCCACGATCGCCGCATCGTCGCTGCCGAAGCGCTGGCGCCATTGCGCTGCCAGCGCATGGGTGCGCGGATTGAATCCCGCCGGAAGCTGCAGGCCGCGTTGTCGCGATGCGGGATCGAGCACGGCTTGCAGCCGGTATCGCGACGCCGACGTGCCGGCGTAGCTGATCGCCTCGGTCACGGCCTTGTCCGCAAGCACTTCGCGCTCGGGTTGCATCTGCGACTGCGCCGGCGCCTGCAGCGGTACGTCCAGGGTTGGCAGTACTCGTTGGCGGGTGGGCTGCAGTGTGATCCGGTAGCTGACTGTCGTGCCGGCCTCGATCGAGGCGACGGCTTCACGCGGATCGGGTGGCCGGCGGTGCCAGCCGCGACCGTCGTAGTAGCCCATCACGTAGGCGCGAAAATAGCGCAGATCGGCGGCCGGCGGCGGTCCGTCAAAACTCACCCGCATAGCGGGCCGGTCGTCGGTAAGCAGCTCGGTGAAGTTTCCCGGCGTCATGCTGTCGCTGAGGCCGGTGGTCGCTTGGCGCGGCGAAGGCGCACCCCACAACGGCGTGCTCAACCGCGGCACCAGCAGAAACGCCAGCAGCGCCAGTGGCAGCGCGGCGAACAACAACCCCAGGTTGGACATCACGGTGCCGCGCGCACTGGCGGGCAGGCGCGCCGGTTGCAGCGCGCGCAAGGTGGCCAACGCCGGCAACAGGCCCAGCGCCACCACGAGGGTGGCGATCAGGCCCTGGTCGAACAGCAAGGCAACCATCAGCGCAAAGCAGGCGAAGCTGATGCCCACGCGCGCGTCACGTTCGGTTTCGCTCTCCAGCAGTTTCAGCACCAGCAGGCCTACCGCCAGTGCAGTGCCCGGTTCGCGACCGAAGATGCTGCCGTACCAGGCAATCACCACCAGGGTCAGCAACACCAGCATTGGCAACTTCAGCCAGGCCGGCACCCGGCCGGTTTGCCGCCGCCGCTGCCACCAGCGCCAGCCGAGTATCAATGCCAGCGCTGCACTCAGCCACCACGGCAGATGCGACGCATGCAGCGCCAGGACCAGGGCGAGGGTGGCGCTCAGCAGGTCGAAGGCACGGCTGTCGATGGGTGCATCGATGGTGGCTTTCGGGCCTGGTGTGCGTTTCATGGCAGTTGCGCCAGGGCGTTCATGCAGTGGGCGTAATGCTCCGGTCCGCTGCCGTTGGCGATGATGTTGCCGGGCAGCCACAGACTGAAATGACGCTGTTGCGCCTGTGCCTCGTTGACCCAGCGGGCCAGCCGGGAAATGCGTGATTCAGCGTCGAGCCCGTCGAGCCGGCGCCAGTCCAGTTGCCATTGCGGGCGGTTTTGCGCCCGCTCGAAATCCTTCACCAGCAGGTTGTCGTGGCGCGCGCTGGCTTTCCAGGCGACGTGGCGCTGTGGGTCGCCGACACGGTACTCGCGCAGTGCCGCCAGCTCGTCACCCTGCAGCAGGCGCATGTACCGCGCATCCTCGGCCGGTGCGACCGGTGGTGGGCCGGCCTCTTCCGGGCGTGGCCACACCAGCACGGATTGCTCCGGGTGCAACCAGCTCCACGCCCGAAACAGCCCCAGCGGCCAGCTGCTCCAGACCCGCAGGCGTGCCAGCGGCTGCCAGCCGCGCCGCGTCGTCGGCATCATCAATTTCAGGTGCACGACCGCACCGGCCTCGATCGCGAAGGCAGTGGCATCCCGGCCGAGTTCCACCCGGATCGCCTGGCGCACGCGTGATGAATCGAAAGCGAGCGTGAGCTCGATCGGTTGCCCCGCCACGGCATGGCCGGCACGGATATGGCCCAGCCGCAGTCCATCGAGATCGCGGAACGCCACCAGCATGCTGGCGGCGCTGGCCGCGCCCAGCAGGCAGGTCAGCAACAGGGCGGCGTTGTTGGCGTAGTTGAGCGCGCCCACCAGCATCACCAGCAGCAAGACCGAAAAGCCCAGGCCGAAACCGGTCGGTACGATGTAGATGCGCCGCCGGTGCAATTCGATCGGCAGCTTTTCGGCCCGTCGGTAGCGGGTGAGGGACGGCAGCCGGCGCTCGGCCAGTTGTTGTGCGCGCTGCAGCAGCGGAGCCATCAATCCACCGCCACCTCGGCCAGCAGCTGGCGCGCCAGCGTTTCGCCGTTGGCGCCGCGTACGGGCAGCAGCCGATGTGCCGCCAGGGGCACGAACAAGGCCTGCACGTCCTCGGGCAGCACGTGGGTTCGACCACTCAGCAAGGCCCACGCCCGTGCCGCCGCAAGCAACGCCAACCCCGCGCGTGGCGACAACCCCGCGCGAATGTCCGGATGACGGCGGCTGGCCGTGAGCAGGGCCTGCAGATAATCGAGCAAGGCAGCGCTGGCGGTGATCGATTGTGCCTGCTGATGCAATGCGGCCAGGGCCGCGCCGTCGAGTTGCGGTGTCAGTTGCGCCAACAGGTCGCGTCGATCGCTGCCGGTCAGTAGCGCGCGTTCGGCCGCCGCGTCCGGATAATCCAGCGACAGCCGCAGCATGAAGCGGTCCAGTTGCGAATCGGGCAGCGGAAAGGTGCCGTTGAGATCGAGCGGGTTCTGCGTGGCCACCACGAAGAATGGCTGGGCCAGCGCGTGCGTCTGGCCGTCGACGGTGACCTGGTCCTCGGCCATCGCTTCGAGCAGCGCGCTTTGCGTCTTGGGGCTGGCGCGGTTGATCTCGTCGGCCAGCAGCAGGCCGGTGAAGATCGGACCCGGATGAAAGCGGAACTGGCCGGTTTCGCGCTCGTACACGCTGACCCCGATGATGTCCGAGGGCAGCAGGTCGCTGGTGAACTGCACCCGCTGGAACTCCAGCGCGAAGGTCGCCGCCAGCGCGTGCGCCAGCGTGGTCTTGCCTACGCCAGGCACGTCTTCCAGCAGCAGGTGGCCGCCCGCGATCAGGCAGGCAAACGCCAGCTTCACCTGCCGAGCTTTTCCCAGCAGGACCTGGTTGACCTGGGCGATGGCGGCGTCCAGCCGCTGCTGCAGGGAGGAATCACGAAGCGGCGTGGTGGCTGGCATGGGCTGTCGATGCGGGAAGGGTAGTGTGACCTTACCCATGCCGAGTCGGAACCGTCCAGCGACCGTGCCGCAATTTGCCGCGCGCCCGGCAGGCTCCTAGGGCAGGGCGACGCCGCAGTTGCGCAACAACCTGGCCACGGCGATCAGCGGCAGGCCGATCAACGCGCTGGGATCGCTGCTGTCGATGCCCTCGAACAGGCTGATGCCCAGGCCCTCGCACTTGAAACTGCCCGCGCAATCGAGCGGTTGCTCGCGCTCGATATAGCGGGCGATTTCCTCGTCCCGCAACGGACGGAAGTGCACACGGGTGAGATCGACGTGCACGTGCCGGCGGCCATCGCGGGTATCCAGCACGCAGACGGCAGTATGGAAATCCACCTGACGGCCCGAGCTGGCCAGCAGTTGCTCGCGTGCACGCGACGCTGTGCCGGGCTTGTCCAGCAGCGTTCCGTCCAGCTCGGCTACCTGGTCCGATCCGATGACCACCGCGTCGCGTCGCGTGCCGGCCGCCGCCTCGGCCTTGGCGATGGCCAGCCGCAGCGCCCGTGCGTGTGGGCTTTCACCGGCCACTGGTGCTTCATCGGTGCCGGGGGCGCGGGGCTCGAAATCCACGCCCAGCCGGCGCAGCAGTTCGGCGCGGTAACGCGAGGTGGAGGCGAGTACCAATCGGACCGCCGTGTCGGTCATGCGTCGGGATCGCGGCGGATGTGGTCGCGCATGGCGCTGTCCAGGTCGGTCTGGGCCTGGTTCAACGCCTGCAGCAGCGGACGCAGGCGCTCGCGCGCACTCAGCAGCGAGTTGCGTGCCTCGTCGACTTCATGCGCCTTGGCGTGGGGCAGGCGGTCGCGGATCCACAGCCGCTGCTGCAGCAGGGCGCGCAGGCCGGCGTCGATCGCGTGCTGTGCGTCTTCCTCGCCCGCGGCCGGCAGGTCGGGGTTGATCGACATCACGGCGTAGGCCTGCTGCAAGCCGCTGCGGCAGGTCTTGAGGTCGCTCTCCAGCCGGTCGGCCAGGTCGAGCAGGCTGGTGAGGCTTTCAGCGCGGCCCGGGCGGCGCAGCAGCAGCCAGCCCGTCGCGGCAACAAGTAGCGCCAGCAACGCGGCGGCGCCGAGCGTCAGGTAGACATTCAAGGTGCGCATCCAGGCGACACGGGGTCGAAAGGCCTCAGTCTGCCGTATCGTGGGCGGATCAGGCAAAATGGGTGAATGGCCGGCCCCGGCCAGCCGTCCGTTGTGGCGTGCCGGTTGACTTCGATCGGGTTCAAACCTACCATTCCGCGACTATGTCCGTGACACTGCCAGAGTCCCTGGACGCTTGGCGCGTGGTTTCGGCGCGGCGTTCGTTCGAAGGAACACTCCCCATCGCGACCCTGTCGCGCCTCAGCGAGGCGCTGGCCGGCACCGACGGGTTGGTGCAATTCGAGCTGGATTTTGGACGCGACAGCCTCGGAACGGATTACGTCGCTGTACGGGCGCAGGCCCGGCTTACCCTGACCTGCCAGCGCACGCTTGAACCGTTCGTGCTGCCGGTGGTCGTGGACACGCGGCTGGGCCTGATCAGGCACGAGCGCGACGAGGCCGGGTTGCCACCGGACTACGAGGCGCTGCTGGTGCCCGAGGATGGGCGGCTGAATCCGGCGGACGTGATTGAGGACGAATTGTTGTTGGCGCTGCCGCTGGTACCGGTCAACCCGGACAGCAGCCTGCCCGACGAAGTGACAGGCCATGACGCCGAAGAGGATTCCGGCGAAAGGCATGCCGGGAATCCGTTCGCGGTGCTGCGCGAGCTGAAGAAATAACCATCGGGCCGGGTCAGTGATCCGGTCCATACCGATTCAGAACATACCTAGCAAATCATTGCTTTAGCTGGAGAACTACCATGGCAGTTGCCAAGAGCCGCCGTACCCCGTCCACCCGCGGCATGCGTCGTTCGCACGACTCGTTGAAGACCGTGCAGCTGTCCACCGATCCGACCAGCGGCGAGGTGCATCTGCGCCACCACGTCACCAAGGACGGCTACTATCGCGGCAAGAAAGTCATCGAAACCAAGGGTGCGGTGTCGGTCGAAGATTGACCGCGTGTTCCGGGGCCCGAGGTTCCGGTAGTCACGACCCCAGGCAAACGGCGCGGTGACGCGCCGTTTTGCGTTCCCGGCGGCTGAAACGTAACGTGGCGATGTCGTGTCGCCGCCCAGCCGACCGAATCCTTTGCAGTCATGGGATGGATAGCCGAATGCCGCAGATATATTCCCGCATCATCGCCACCGGCAGCGCCTTGCCGGAGCGAGTGGTCACCAATGTCGACCTGGAAAAGATCGTCGACACCAGCGACGAGTGGATCCACAGCCGCACCGGCATCCGCCAGCGGCACATCGCCGCCGATGGCGAGACCACCGGCGACCTCGCCTTCCGGGCCGCGCAGAACGCGCTGGAGGCGGCGGGCGTCAAGGCGTCCGAGCTGGACCTGATCGTGCTGGGCACCACCACGCCGGACATCATTTTCCCGTCCACCGCCTGCCTGGTGCAGCACCGGCTGGGCGCCAACGGTTGCGCCGCGTTCGACGTCAACGCGGCCTGTTCGGGCTTCGTCTATGCGCTGGGCGTGGCCGACAAGTTCATCCGCAGCGGGCAATCGAAAAAGGTGCTGGTGATCGGCGCCGAGACGCTGACGCGCATGGTCGACTGGAGCGACCGCCAGACCTGCGTGCTGTTCGGCGATGGCGCCGGCGCCGTGGTGCTGGAGGCTTCCAGCGAGCCGGGCATTTACGCCACCTGCCTTCACGCCGACGGCGGCTTCAAGGAGCTGCTGTACAACCCGGTGGGCGTGTCGGCCGGTTTCAAGGACGAACCCAACCACGGCGTGCGTATCAACATGGCCGGCCGCGAGGTGTTCAAGGTTGCGGTGAAAACGCTCGACGCGCTGGTCGGCGAAACGCTCGAGGCCGCCGGCATGGTGGAATCGCAGATCGACTGGCTGATCCCGCACCAGGCCAACCTGCGCATCATCGAGGCCACCGCCAAGCGGCTGAGCATGTCGATGGACCGGGTCGTCGTGACGGTCGACAAGCACGCCAACACCTCGTCCGGTTCGGTGCCGCTGGCGCTCGATTACGCCGTGCGTTCGGGCAAGGTGCAGCGTGGCCAGAACCTGTTGCTGGAAGCGTTCGGCGGCGGTTTTACCTGGGCGTCGGCGCTGTTGCGTTACTGATCCCGGCACGCTTGCTGACTGTGTTCGTTTGAATCGATGCCGCCGCTGAGGCGGCATCGTCATATCGGGCAGGATGATCCGATACCGCTGCGCACGGATAGCCCGGCATGGCACCATGCCGTTTTTCCATCGATGGTTCGCGCATCATGAGTTCGATTTCTCCTTCGCTCGCTTTCGTATTTCCCGGCCAGGGCTCGCAGTCCGTAGGCATGCTGGCTGACCTCGCCGAGGCGCATCCGCAAGTGCGCGCGACGTTCGACGAAGCCTCGCAGGGCGCGGCCATCGATCTGTGGAAACTGAGCGCGCAGGGCCCCGAAGATCAGCTCAACAGCACCGAGAACACCCAGCCGGCGTTGCTGGCTGCCAGCGTGGCGGTGTGGCGGGTATGGCAGGCGCTGGGCGGCGCGCAGCCGGCGCAGCTCGCCGGCCACAGCCTCGGTGAATACAGCGCGCTGGTGTGCGCCGGCGCGTTGTCGCTGCATGACGCCGCGGCGCTGGTGGCCGAGCGCGGTCGCTTGATGCAGGCGGCCGTTCCGGCGGGCGTCGGCGCGATGGCGGCGATCCTGGGTGGCGACGATGCGCAGATCGCCGCGGTGTGCGATGAAGTGGCGCAAGGGCAGGTGGTGGCGCCGGCCAACTTCAATTCGCCCGGCCAGCTGGTGATCGCCGGCCATGCGGAGGCGGTCGATCGCGCGCTGGCGAAGCTGGCCGAACTGGGTGTGAAAAAAACCATCAAGCTGGCGGTGTCGGTGCCGTCGCATTGCGCGCTGATGCGCGACGCCGCCGATCGCCTGGGTGAGCGCATGGCCTCGATCGCATGGCAGTTGCCGTCGATCCCGGTGATCCAGAACGCCGAGGCGCGCAGCTACGACACCGTCGAGGACATCTGCGGCGCGCTGCAGCGCCAGCTGTATCTGCCCGTGCGCTGGACCGAATGCGTGCAGGCGCTGGCTGCCGGCGGCGCCACGCGCATCGCCGAGTGCGGCCCCGGCAAGGTGCTGGCCGGCCTGATCCGGCGCATCGACAAGACGCTGGAGGCACGCGCCATCGGCACCCCCGCCGAGCTGGACGCCGCACGCGCCGAATGGGTTTGAACGCGCTCTCGACGCGTCATTCGCCGCACACGATTTCTGTTATCGAACGTTGAGGATTCCACACGATGAGCAAGTCCCTGCAAGGCGAGATCGCCCTGGTTACCGGCGCCAGCCGCGGCATCGGCGCGGCGATTGCCGATGAACTGGCGGCGATGGGCGCCACCGTCATCGGCACCGCCACCAGCGACACGGGCGCCGCGGCGATCGGTGAGCGCCTGGCGGCGAACGGTGGCCACGGTCGCAAGCTGGATGTCACTGACGGCGATGCCGTCGAAGGCCTGATCGATGCCATCGGCAAGGAATTCGGCGCGGTGTCGATCCTGGTCAACAACGCCGGCATCACCCGCGACCAGCTGCTGATGCGCATGAAGGACGACGACTGGCAGGCCATCATCGACACCAACCTCACCTCGGTCTACCGCACCTCCAAGGCGGTGATGCGCGGCATGATGAAGGCGCGCAAGGGCCGCATCATCTCGATCGCCTCGGTCATCGGCCTTACCGGCAATCCGGGCCAGTCGAACTACGCGGCGGCCAAGGCCGGCATCATCGCGTTCTCCAAATCGCTGGCGCGCGAGATCGGCACCCGCGGCATCACGGTCAACGTGGTTGCACCCGGTTTCATCGACACCGACATGACCCGCGCCTTGCCGGAAGCACAGAAGGAAGCCCTGCTGGGGCAGATCGCGCTGGGCCGTCTCGGCGAGGCCGATGACATCGCCAAGGCAGTGGGTTTCCTGGCCTCTCCGGCGGCCGCCTACATCACCGGCGAGACGCTGCACGTCAACGGCGGCATGTACATGGCGTGAGGATTCTCACACCGGTTGTCGCCAGCAGACGGTTTTTAGGCGACAATTACCCCTTCGCGCCGGCCATCGTGGCCTGTGCTGTGGTTTCACCAGCCGGCGATGGCGGCATCACTGCTTAGCCATTACAATGCGCCGGCCTTTTGCTGGCACGGTGCCGGCACAGACAAACAACTACTCCTTGAGAGGTATGGGCAACATGAGCACCATCGAAGAGCGCGTCAAGAAAATCGTCATCGAGCAGCTGGGCGTGAAAGAGGATGAAGTCACGACGAATGCTTCGTTCGTGGACGATCTGGGCGCAGATTCGCTGGACACGGTGGAGCTGGTGATGGCCCTCGAAGAAGAGTTCGAAACCGAGATTCCCGACGAGGAAGCCGAGAAGATCACCACCGTGCAGCAGGCCGTCGATTACATCAAGGCCCACTCCAAGGATTGAATGATCCGGGTTTGATCCCATCGGTCGGCGGCGTTCGATACCCGAGCCTGCCGCTCCCGTGGTGATAGCGAATGCTGCGCCTTCTGGCGCAGTTTTCGTTTCTGCGTTTTGTAACGTCCGATCCCGTATGGTGCGCCAGGCGCGCCTGCGGTGACGGGCGCCATATCCGCGGTGTGCACGGGCCTGTTCCGATTATGGGCAGCGCCACGCAACCTTGAAGGAAAACAGCATGAGCAAGCGACGAGTGGTAGTGACCGGCATGGGCATCATTTCGCCGGTCGGCAACGACATCGCCACCGCTTGGCAGAACATCGTCGAAGGCCGCAGCGGTATCGGTCCCGTGACCAGCTTCGACGCCAGTGCCTACGCCACCCGCATTGCGGGCGAGGTCCGTGATTTCGATCCGGTCGACGCCTATTTTGCCGGCACCGATACGCCGGACGACGAGCGCCGTGCGATCGCCAAGGACTTCAAGCGGATGGACCCGTTCATCCACTACGGCATCGTGGCGGGCACGCATGCATTCCGGCAGTCCGGACTGGTGGTCACCGAGCAGAACGCCGGGCGCATCGGCATCGCCGCGGGCGCCGGCATCGGCGGCCTGCATACCATCGAGACGACCGCGCTGGAGTTGGCCGAGAGGGGCCCGCGCAAGGTGTCGCCGTTCTACGTGCCCAGCTCGATCATCAACATGGTGGCCGGCAACCTGTCGATCTACCACGGCATCAAGGGCCCGAATATCGCCCTGGTTTCGGCGTGCACCACGGCCACGCACAACATCGGCATGGCGATGCGGCTGATCCAGTACGGCGATGCCGACGCCATGCTGGCCGGTGGCTCCGAGTTCGCCACCACGCCCACGGCGATGGCGGGCTTCTGCTCGGCCAAGGCCATGTCCACCCGCAACGATGATCCCACCCACGCCAGCCGTCCGTGGGACATCGGTCGCGACGGCTTCCTGCTGTCCAATGGCGCAGGCATGTTGATGCTCGAGGAATACGAATTCGCCAAGGCGCGTGGCGCCAACATCCTTGCCGAGCTGACCGGCTTCGGCATGAGCGGCGACGCGTACCACATCACCTCGCCGAGTGGCGATGGCGCCGAGCTGGCCATGCGCAATGCACTGCATGACGCGCATCTGCAGCCGTCCGACGTGCAGTACGTCAACGCGCATGGCACGTCCACACCGGTGGGCGACCTGGGCGAGGCCAAGGCCATCCGCAGCGTCTTCGGCGAGCACGCCACGCAGAAGGGCAAGTTCGCGGTCAGCTCCACCAAATCGGTCACCGGCCACCTGCTTGGCGCTGCCGGCGGTGTGGAGGCGATCTTCTCGATCATGGCGCTGCGCGAAGGCGTGCTGCCGCCGACGATGAACCTGGTGGACGTCGATCCGGAGGTCGCCGCGCTCGGCATGGATCTGGTGCCGAACCAGGCGGAGAAGGCCAGCATCGACATCGCCATGTCCAACTCGTTCGGCTTTGGCGGCACCAACGGCTCGCTGGTCTTCCGTCGCGCCTGAGCGTGACCTGCCTCCGCCGCCTGTTGCCCGGCGGGCGCGATCTGCTCGCGCCCGCCGCGGCCTTTCCGCAGCGTTATCCCTGCCTGCTTGAAAGCGTGCTGCATGGCACGCGGCAGGCACGCTACGACATCCTGTTCGCGTTTCCCCGCGAGTCCCTGACCCTGCACGCCGACGGTTCGCTGCGCGACGAAGCAGGGCGCGCGCTGGACGGCCATTTCCTCGACGCGCTGGATGCCGCCTGGAAAAGCGAACAGTTGCCGGGCAGCCCGTCGGACGACTTGCCGTTCCACGGTGGCTGGGTATTGATGCTGGCCTACGAGCTGGCCGCGCAAATCGAGCCCACGTTGTCGTTGCAGCGATCGACGTTGTTGCCGCAGGCACTGGCCGTGCGTTGCCCGGCCGCGATCATCGTCGACCACCAGCTCGGCTGCACCACGCTGGTGGCGGAAACCGGCGGCGAGGCGCTGCTCGATGCGATGCAGGCCGATCTCGACACACCGCTGGCGATCGATGCCGCACCGCTACCAGCCTCGTGGGAAGAAGACGACCCACAACACTTTCTCACCGGCGTGGCGCGGGTCCACGAACACCTGCGTGACGGCGACATTTTCCAGGTGAACCTGTCGCGCGAGTGGCGCGCCCGCTACGCGAAGCCGCCCGCGGCCGCGTCGCTGTATGCCGCCTTGCGCCAGGCCAACCCGGCGCCTTTCGCCGGCCTGCTGCAGCAGCCGGGATGGTCGCTGGTCAGCTCGTCGCCCGAGCGGCTGGTGGAAGTGCGCGACGGCCAGGCGCAGACGCGGCCCATCGCCGGCACGCGGCCACGCACCGACGGTGATGACGACGCTGCCCGCATCCGCGAATTGAGCGGTCACCCGAAGGAACGCGCCGAGCACGTCATGCTGATCGACCTGGAGCGCAACGACCTGGGTCGCGTTTGCATACCAGGCACGGTCGAGGTGGACGAGTTGATGGCGGTGGAGAGCTACGCCCATGTCCACCACATCGTGTCCAACGTGCGTGGCCGGCTGCGCGCCGGCGTGACACCGGGCGAGGTGATTGCAGCAACTTTTCCGGGCGGTACCATCACAGGTTGCCCCAAGGTGCGTTGCATGGAAATCATCGCCGCCCTGGAAGACGCACCACGCGGCGCCTATACCGGCGCGCTGGGTTACCTCGATCGACATGGCGACCTCGATTTGAACATCCTGATTCGCACGCTGACCTTGAGCGGCACGCAGGCGAGCCTGCGCGCCGGCGCGGGCATCGTGGTCGACTCGGTGGCCGCGCTGGAACTGGAGGAAACGCGCGCCAAGGCGCGCGGCCTGTTGCGCGCGCTGGGCGTGGCCGGCTGATGGCGAGCCGCATGCTGGTCAACGGCGTTGCGTCCGAGGTGGTGTCCGCCACCGATCGCGGCTTTTCGTATGGCGACGGCCTGTTCGAAAGCATCCGCTTCGTGGGCGAGACGGCGCCCTTGTGGGATCGGCACATGCAACGGCTGGCCGACAGTTGTCGCCGCCTGCAACTGCCGCTGCCCGATACCGCACAGCTTCTGCGCGAGGCGCGGCAGGTGCGTGACGCCATGGCGCACGCGGTGGTGCGTATCGCTTGGACCCGCGGCGTGGGCGCACGCGGTTATTCGCCGCCAGCGGCCGCCACGCCCACGCGTGTCGTGGCGGCCTTCCCGGCGCCATCGGTGGATGACGGCGTATATGCACGCGGCGTGCGCACGCGGCTGTGCACGCTGCGGCTGGCCGAACAACCGCAACTGGCAGGCATGAAACACCTCAACCGTCTGGAACAAGTACTTGCACGCGCGGAATGGAACGATCCGGCGATCGCCGACGGCCTGTTGTGCGATGGTGACGGCCGGCTGGTTTCGGCGACCATGGCCAACCTGTTTGCCGTGATCGATGGCGAACTGGTGACGCCATCATTGGAGCGCTGCGGCGTGGCCGGCGTGGCGCGCGCGGAGATCCTGGCCCACGCCGAAAGCGTTACGGAGCGCGACATCCGGTTACCTGACCTGCAGCGCGCCAGCGAGGTTTTCCTCAGCTCCAGCGTGCGCGGCGTGGTGCCGGTACAGTCACTAGATGCATGGCGCTGGGCGCCGGGCCCGGTCACGCGGCAATGGCAAAGTCACTGGCGGCAGTTGGGTTTTCCGATGGAGCGCGCGGCATGAATCAGCATCGAACACGCGGTCGCGCGCTGGGACGCGGCCTGATGTGGCTCGCGATGCTGGCGCTGGTCGCGGCCGCCGCCTGGGGCTGGCACGATTTCAACCGTTTCGCCGGCACGCCACTGCAGGTGGCGGCCACTGGCGACCATATCGACATCGCCCGCGGCAGCAGCTTCAAGACGATCGTGGCCGACCTGCGCCAGCACGGCGTCACCCGCGCCCATCCGTTGTACTGGCGGGTGCTGGCCGAACAGATGCGGGTAGCGGGCAAGCTGCATGCCGGCGAGTACGCGCTGACCCCGGGCATCACCCCGCGCGCGTTGCTGGCCAACATGGCCGCCGGCCGCGTATTGCAGCGCAATCTCACTATCGTCGATGGCTGGACGTTCCAGGAACTGCGCCAGGCACTGGCGCGCGCCGAGAAGCTGAAACACGACAGCAGCGGCCTCGACGACGCGGCCGTCATGCAGCGCATCGGTGCGGCGGGCGAGAATCCGGAAGGCCGTTTCCTGCCCGAGACCTACGCCTACGTCAAAGGTGACAGCGACCTGGACATCCTGCGCCGCGCGCATGAGGCGATGGTCAAGACCCTGGCCAGCCTGTGGGCCGGGCGTGCTCCCGACCTGCCGCTGGCCACGCCCTACGACGCGCTGATTCTTGCCTCGATCGTGGAAAAGGAAACCGGCAAGCCCGACGAGCGGGCGCAGATCGCCGGGGTGTTCGTGCGCCGCCTGCGCCATCACATGCTGCTGCAAACCGACCCCACCGTGATCTACGGCATGGGCGCGCGCTACGCCGGCAATATCCGCCGCAGCGACCTCACCACCGATACGCCCTACAACACCTACACCCGCCCCGGATTGCCGCCGACGCCGATCGCGCTGCCGGGCAAGGCGGCCCTGCAGGCGACACTGCACCCGGCGGCCGGCGATGCGCTTTATTTCGTGGCGCGCGGCGATGGTGGCCACGTGTTTTCCAGCACGCTGGCGGAACACAATCGCAACGTCGATTGCTATCAACGGAAACGCTGCCCATGAACGCGCCATCATCGACAGCACGCGGCCGCTTCATCAGCCTCGAAGGCGGCGAGGGTGCCGGTAAAAGCACCTTGTTGGCGGGGCTGCGCGACTGGATCGGGCAGCAGGGCGTCAGTCTGGTGCAGACGCGCGAACCCGGCGGCACCGAACTGGGCGAGGCGGTGCGCGCCATCGTGCTCGATCCGCGGCACCACGGCCTGGCCGCCGAAACCGAATTGCTGCTGATGTTCGCCTCGCGCGCGCAGTTGGTGCGCGAGCGGATCGAACCGGCGCTGGCCGCCGGCCAGTGGGTGCTGTGCGACCGTTTCGCCGACGCCAGCTACGCCTACCAGGGCGGCGGCCGCGGCCAGCCCATGCAACGTATCGCCGCGCTGGAGCAGTGGGCTTGCGCCGGCGTGACGCCGGACATGACCTTGCTGCTGGATCTTCCCGTGGCCACCGGTCGTGCCCGTGCCACGGGGCGCAGTGCGCCCGACCGCATCGAGGTCGAGGCGGATGGCTTCTTCGAACGGGTACGCGCCGCTTACCGCGAGCGCGCCGCGGCCGAGCCTTCGCGGTTCAGGGTCATCGACGCGACCCAATCGCCAGCGAAGGTACTCGCCGATGCCATCGATGCCGTGGCCGAATTGACCCGGAGCAACGCATGAGCACCCCGCCGTGGCATGCGGAGCACTGGTCGCGCCTGCAGGCGCGGCGGGCGCGTGGCGCGCTGCCTCACGCCTTGCTGCTGTGTGGCCCGACCGGATTGGGCAAGCGCGCGTTTGCGCAGCGCTTCATCCAGGGGCTGCTGTGCGAACAGCCGGACGGGAATACCGGCGTCGCATGCGGCCACTGCCGCGCCTGCCTGTTGCTGGCGGCGGGCAGCCATCCGGATCTTGTCAGCTTGACCTACGGCCTGCGCAAGGATGGCGTGCAGCGCAGCGAAATCGTGGTGGAACAGATCCGCGACCTGTCGGCACGGCTGGCGATGAGCAGCCAGTTCGGCGGCTGGCAGGTTGCCGTCATCGACCCGGCGGATGCAATGAACGCGGCGGCGGCCAACGCCTTGCTGAAAACGCTGGAGGAGCCAGCCGCGCAGACCATGCTGGTGCTGCTGGCCGACGCGCCCTGGCAATTGCCGCAGACCATTCGCAGCCGTTGCCAGCGCATCGAGTTTCACCTGCCTGCGCCCGATCAGGCGCTGGCCTGGCTGCAGGCCGAAGGCGTCGCCGATGCGGCCACCGCGCTGCAGGCGGCCGGTGGCAACCCGGGGCTGGCGCGTGACTGGACGGCGCAGGGCGCGCTCGACCGCCGCCGCGAAGTACGCAAGGATCTCGCCGCGCTGGCGGCAGGGCGCGGGCAGACGGCTGACGTCGTCAAGCGCTGGCTGGACGACGAGCCCGCGCAGCGGCTGTGGTTTGCCGCGCAGGCGTCGGCCGACGAAATGAAAGCGCGGGCCGATCGACAGGCCCCGCCACTGTCCAGCGCGATGGATGCCGACATGCTGGCGCAGTGGTACGCCGCCGCCAACCGCACCCGCCAGGCTTTGAGCGGCCCGTTGCGCGACGACCTGCTGCTGCTGGAGTTGCTGGCGATGTGGCGGTGACAATGCCGTCCGCCGAACCCCCAGCAGCGGACGCCCTGACGAACTTTTCGGCGCGCACACGCCTGCTGATCGTGGCACCGCATCCCGACGACGAGACCATCGCCAACGGTTTGCTGATCCAGCAGGTGCGCGCCGCCGGTGGCGAGGTCGGCATCGTGCTGTTGACCGACGGCGACAACAATCCCTGGCCGCAACGCTGGGTGGAACGGCGCCTGTACATCGGCGCCGGGGAACGTCGGCGCTGGGGCGCGCGGCGTCGTGCCGAGCTGCTGCAGGCGATGCAGCGGCTGGGTGTTCCGGCCACGGCACTGCAGCAACTGCATTGGCCCGACCTGGGGGTGACCTCCCGCCTGCTTTCGACGCACCAGGCCGCTGTTGCCGCGTTGACCACCACCATCACCACGTTCCGCCCGGATATCGTGGTGGCTCCCGCGCTGGGGGATCGTCATCCCGATCATGGCTCGGCGCACGTGCTGGCGCGCCTGGCACTGACCCAGATGCCGTCGGCCCCTGCGTTGCTGACGTACATGGTGCATGGCCCACAGAGCGGTGCGCCCACGCTTCGTCTTGAAGGGTCGCCCGCGGAGCAGACGGCAAAGCGGTTTGCGCTGTCGGCGCATCACAGCCAACTGGTGCTCAGCGGGGGCAGGGTGCAACGTCTTTCCGGGCGGGCGGAGCAGTTTTCTGTCGTTCCCCGGCCGGATGGCGGTTTGCCCTGGCGGCCGCCGGCGGTGCTGCACCCGTGGTTGCGACTCAGTCTGGTCGACGCCGCCGGTGCCCACACCTGGCGTTGGCACGAGGCTCCGCTTCAGCGCAGCGATGCTGGCGGGTATCAGCTGTCGTCGCGGCATGGCGAGCCGGTGGCCTCGCCCCGTTTCGCACGCCTGTCGCTGGCGGTTCCGTCGCCCTGGATATTTGATCATTGGGGATGGTGTGAAGTGTGACGCAGCCCCGGGTCGAACGCTTTACACGCCGGGGTCACCCCGCTAGCTTGTGACGGTACAGGGTGCGCTGGGGGCCCGGATTTGCGACCGCAGCGTTCCGCTCACCGGTGTTCAGGGAGGAAGGGGCGACGGGCAAAGCAGGACTGCCGGTGCTGTCCATTCGCCGGACAACAAGCATGCGCGACGGGGACCAGCATCTGATGCCAGCAGCAACCGGTTTGCCGGTAGCGATGGCGGAGCACGGTCCGTCGTCCCGGTCGGTGGACGATGAAGCCCGGCAGCGACGCGCGTTGCGCCTGCTCAGCGACGTGGTCAAGGCCATCCATGCCCATCGCGACGAGTCGACCATGTTCGGCGACGTCTGCCGCCTGGCCGCAAGCTTTGATGATTGCCCGGTCGCGCTGATCGCCTTGCGCGAGCCGTCCGGTACGCTGCGGTTGCGCACAACGGCCGGGCTGGCATGGGATGCCGATACCACCGCCGACCTTGCCGGCTCCGGTCGCCTGGCCAGCGTCGCCAGCATGGCCATCGACAGCGGAAAGCCCGCGTGGCACACGCATGTCGCGCCCGCCGAGGTGGCGGATGCGTGGGACGCAAGCCTCGCGCCGATCGGTGCGTTGCTGGCCTTGCCGCTGCACCGGGATCACGTTGTCGATGGCGTTTTCGTCATCGGCGCCCATCAGGCCGATGCGCTTGCCGGGGTGGGCATGTCGGTTTTTTCGGAGATCGCCGAGGAACTGGGCCGGGCCCTGCCATCCTCTGGCTCGCCCCCGGCGAGACTGCCGCACAGGTCTGACCTGCCCTTCAGTGCGGCGTATGTCCGGGCGGTGTTGTCCAGCCAGTACACCGGCGTGCTGGTGATGTCCGAGGATAATCGCGTGGTGCTGGCGAACGAGGCGTTCTGCGCCTTGTTCGGCATCACCGACCCACCCATCGCGCTGGAGAACATGCCGGCGGAAAGCCTGTACGAGCGCATGTGGTCCGCGTACGCCGATCCCGAGCAGGAGTGGGCCCGCGTCCGGGAGATCGTGGCCCGGGGCGAAACGGTGCGGGGCGACGAGGTGCAGGTCAAGGGCGGGCGCATCTTTCTGCGCGACTTCACCCCGATCACCACTCACGGCCGGCCAAACGGGCGGATCTGGCATCAGCACGAAATCACCGAGCGGAAGATGTACGAGGCGCGGGTCGAGCGACTGGCCTTCCATGACGTGGTGACCGGGCTGCCCAACCGGCGCCTGCTGTTCGAACGGCTGGAGCAGGGGCGCGTGCTGGCAACCACGCAGTGCTCGCTGATCGCGGTGGGTGTGCTCGACCTGGATCGCTTCAAGAGCGTCAACGACAGCGTCGGGCATGCCGGCGGCGACCACGTGCTGGCGGAGGCCTCGTCGCGCGTCGCCGCCTTGCTGCGCGAGGCGGACGTGCTGGCCCGGTTTGGTGGCGATGAATTCGGGCTTGTCATATCGGGCCTGGACAGCAAGGAGCAGCTGGACGCGATCAGTCGTTGCATCCTGCAGGCGCTGCGCGCGCCTTTCGATCTGCTGGGGGAGCAGCTCTATCTTTCGGCCAGCATCGGATGGACGCTCTATCCGCTGGATACCTCGGACGCCGAGGGCCTGCTGCGCCACGCGGACATGGCCATGTACGCGGCCAAGGAAGAGGGCAAGGATCGCGGCCTGTTGTACGAGCCGGCGATGGAAGAGGAGCAGGTGCGCCTGCAGGCGATGCGCGAACGGATGGCGCAGGCGCTGCTGCAGTCGCGCCTGCAACTGTTGTTCCAGCCGATCGTGTACATCGACGGACTTCCCGGCCTGCACGGCGTGGCCGGGATGGAGGCGCTGTTGCGCTTGCGCGATGGTGAAGACGGGCTGATCGAGCCTGTGCATTTCATGCACGTGCTGGATGACCCGCAACTGGCCCGGCCCATCGGCCGCTATGTGCTGGACGAGGCGCTGAAGCAATGCCAGGCGTGGATGCGCCTGGGCGTCTCTATTCCCGTCTCCATCAACATCAGTACCCGGCACTTGTTGCATCCGGCGTTTTTCGCCGACATCGACACGGCGCTGGACAGCTATCCGGGCGTGATGGATGTCGGCTTCGGCATCGAGGTGACCGAGACCGGCCCGACGATGGACCATGCCCGGGCCAAGGTGGTCATCGAGGAGTGCCGTCGCCGCGGCATCCGCGTCGGTCTGGATGATTTCGGCACCGGCACGGCATCGCTCAGCCACATCCAGAAACTGGATATCGAGCACATCAAGCTTGACCAGAGTTTCGTGCGCGACATCCTGAGTGACGAACGCAACGTGGCGATCGCCGCCGGCGTCATCACCACCGCCCGCATGCTGGCCAAGACAGTGATCGCGGAGGGGGTGGAAACCCCGGAGCAGGGTGACCTGCTCGCCATGCTGGGTTGTCACCAGTTGCAGGGTTTCTCCATTTCGCGCCCGATGCCCACCGAGGCGGTGCCTGGCTGGGTGGCGGACTGGAAGCCCCCTGCGTCCTGGGAGCGACTGGTCGGCGAGCGGCGGAACCAGCAAGCCGTGCAGCCCCCTGCGGTGCGCTGATCGCGCGCGGTGGTGCGATCGCCCGGCAGCATCTACCATCATGGCCATTGAGCGGGCGGTGCAGCCGCCATCCAGGAGTCGAACATGAAACCCGTGGCCGCCCGGCAGGGCATCATCTCGTTGAAGATCAAGGACGCCGTATCGCTGTACAACGCGTACATGCCCTTTCTGAAACATGGCGGATTGTTCGCCCCCAGCGAACACGTCTATGCGCTGGGCGACGAAGTGGTGCTGCTTGTTACCCTGGCCGAGGAAACCGAGCGCCTGTCGGTGGTGGGCAAGGTGGTATGGATCAGCCCGGCCGGTGCGCAGGGCAATCGTGCGGCGGGCATCGGTATCCACTTCAACGAATCCAGCGACGCGGAAGCCGCGCGCAGCCGCATCGAGAACATCCTGGCCGGCACACTCAATTCCGAGCGCCCGACCAACACGATGTGAAAAGGCGGCAATCCCGCGGACGTTGCGCGCTTTTCGTCGCATGTCTTCCGTCGTTCCAACGTTCGAGGCCGTTGCGGCTTCGTCAAGGCTTGTCGTTCTCCCCATGCGCGCTGATACAATGGCGAGATTCGCGAACTCGCTTCGCGGAACGTCGAGCGCCAGCGGATTCATCCGCCGACGTGGCTGGTAAGCCCAGAGCCCACGTGGCCTGTCGAATCGAAGTCGCCGGACCGTAAGTTGCTGGGTTGAACCCCGCGGTCACTGATGCGCCCGAGGGCGCGGAGGTACGTTGCACCGTGCTTGCCGAATATTGGCCTGTCCTGTTGTTCATCGGCGTTGCCACCGGCCTCGGGCTGGTGCTGCTGGCGGTTGGCCTGCTGGCCGGCCCGCGTCGTCCCGAAGCCGAGAAGCTGGCGCCGTACGAATGCGGTTTCGAGGCGTTCGAGGACGCCCGCATGCGTTTCGACGTGCGCTACTACCTGCTCGCCATCCTGTTCATCATCTTCGATCTGGAAATCGCCTTCCTGTTTCCGTGGGCGGTGGTGTTCAAGCAGATCGGGTTGATCGCGCTGATCGAGATGGGCCTGTTCCTGCTGCTGCTGGTGATCGGCTTTGCCTACGTGTGGAAGAAGGGAGCACTGGAATGGGAATGATGGAATCCGTCAGCGGGGTGATGCACAACCCGCAGCCGCTGAACCTGGTGGACGACATCCTGCGCCCGGCCGGTGACAACCCGGTGGTGCAGCGCGGTTTTGCCACCACCAGCGTGGACGCCTTGATGAACTGGGCGCGCACCGGCTCGATGTGGCCGATGACGTTTGGCCTGGCCTGTTGCGCGGTGGAAATGATGCACGCCGGCGCGGCGCGTCTGGACCTCGACCGTTACGGCGTGATCTTCCGCCCCAGCCCGCGCCAGTCCGACGTGATGATCGTGGCCGGCACCCTGGTCAACAAGATGGCCCCTGCGCTGCGCAAGGTTTACGACCAGATGCCCGATCCGAAATGGGTGATCTCGATGGGTAGCTGCGCCAACGGCGGCGGCTACTACCACTACTCCTACTCGGTGGTGCGCGGTTGCGATCGCATCGTGCCGGTGGACATCTACGTGCCCGGCTGCCCGCCCACGGCGGAGGCGCTGATCCACGGCATCCTGCAACTGCAGAAGAAAATCCGCCGCACCAGCACCATCGCGCGTTCGTAGGCCCCGATATGACCGACACATCCGCGACCTCGCTGTCCGACCAACTCGCCGCCCGCTTCGGCGACACGCTCACCCTCAGCACCGTCCGCAACGAAACCACCGCCGAACTGGCCGCCGCCGACCTGATCGCCGTGGCCACCGCGCTGCGTGACGAGCCCGCGTTCCGCTTCAGCGAATTGATCGACCTGTGCGGTATCGATTACCTCGGTTATGGCCAGACCGAGTGGAACACCGAATCGGTTTCCGGCACCGGCTTCTCGCGCGGCGTGGAAGGCCAGGCGATGGGCCGCTTCACCTGGGCCGGGCGCCCGCGCGACAACGATCATCCGCGTCGCTTCGCCTCGGTGATCCAGTTGCTCTCGATCGAACACAACCGGCGCCTGCGCCTGCGCGTGTTCTGCGACGACGACACCATGCCGCTGCTGCCCTCGCTGACTTTGGTCTGGCCGTCGGTGAACTGGTTCGAGCGCGAGGCGTTCGATCTGTACGGCATCATTTTCGATGGCCACCAGGACCTGCGCCGCATCCTCACCGACTACGGTTTCGTGGGCCATCCGTTCCGCAAGGATTTTCCGCTGATCGGCAACGTGGAAGTGCGCTACGACCCCGAACAGAAGCGGGTCATCTACGAGCCGGTGTCGATCGAGCCGCGCGTGCTGGTACCGCGCACCATCCGTGACGACGCCGACCTGATGCAGGCCCGGGCCGAAGCCGGCGATCAGTGGCGGGAGAATTGAGCATGCAGGAAATCCGCAACTACACGATGAACTTCGGCCCGCAGCATCCGGCCGCCCACGGCGTGCTGCGTCTGGTGATGGAGATGGACGGCGAGACCATCGTGCGCGCCGATCCGCACATCGGCCTGCTGCATCGTGGCACCGAGAAACTGGCCGAGTCCAAGCCGTTCAACCAGTCCATCGGTTACATGGATCGTCTCGACTACGTGTCGATGATGTGCAACGAGCACGCCTACGTGCGCGCCATCGAAACCCTGCTGGGCGTCGAGGCGCCGGTGCGCGCGCAGTACATCCGCACCATGTTCGACGAGATCACCCGCATCCTGAACCACCTGATGTGGATCGGCTCGAACGGGCTCGACCTGGGCGCCATGGCGGTGTTCCTGTACGCGTTCCGCGAACGCGAGGAGCTGATGGACGTCTATGAGGCCGTGTCGGGCGCGCGCATGCACGCCACGTACTACCGCCCCGGCGGCGTCTACCGCGACCTGCCGGCGCAGATGTCGCAGTACCGCGAGTCGCCGTGGCACAAGGGCAACGACCTCAAGCGCATCAACAGCTGGCGCGAAGGTTCGATGCTGGATTACCTCGAGGCCTTCACGGCGGATTTCCCGACCAAGGTCGACGAGTACGAGGAGCTGCTCACCACCAACCGCATCTGGAAGCAGCGCACCGTCGGCATCGGCGTGATCTCCCCGGAGCTGGCCCAGCAATGGGGCATGACCGGCGTGATGCTGCGTGGCTCGGGTGTCGAATGGGATCTGCGCAAGAAGCAGCCGTACGCGAAGTATGCCGAGATGGATTTCGACATCCCGGTCGGCGTCAACGGCGACTGCTACGACCGCTACCTGTGCCGCGTCGAGGAGATGCGCCAGTCCAATCGCATCATCCAGCAGTGCGTGCAGTGGCTGAAGGCCAACCCCGGCCCGGTGATGGTGAAGAACTTCAAGGTCGCGCCGCCGTCGCGGGTCGAGATGAAGGAGGACATGGAAGCCATGATCCATCACTTCAAGCTGTTCACCGAAGGCTATTGCGTGCCGGCCGGCGAAACCTATTGCGCGGTCGAGGCGCCCAAGGGCGAGTTCGGCTGCTACCTGGTGTCCGACGGCGCCAACAAGCCGTTCCGCGTGCACCTGCGTGCACCGGGTTTTGCCCACCTCTCCTCCATGGACACCATCGTGCGCGGCCACATGCTCGCCGACGTGGTGGCCATGATCGGAACCTACGACCTCGTGTTCGGCGAAGTGGATCGATGATGGACACGGGATTCGGGATTTGGGATTCGGGATTTGTTGAAGCAGCGCGCGGCGGCCCGGTGCTTCAGGCTTCGAATTCCATTCGTTGTTACCGCCGCAAATTTCACACCGAATCGAGGTTCGCCGGCAGCGGGATGGGTTCTTTGCGAATCCCCAATCCCGAATCCCGAATCCCGGAGTTCAACGCATGAAAGCCACCGGACATTTCGAGCAGGTCAGGCACGTCGATCCGACGGTCGTACTGACCGAGCAAACCCGTCACCACATCGACAAGTGGGTGGCCAAGTTCCCGCCTGACCGCAAGCGTTCGGCGCTGATCCAGGCGTTGTTCGGCGCGCAGGAGCAGAACAACGGCTTCCTCACCGACGAGCTGATCACGGCGGTGGCCAAGTACCTGGAAGTGCCGGCGATCTGGGCCTACGAGGTGGCCAGCTTCTACTCGATGCTGGAAACCAAACCGGTGGCGCGCAACAACGTGGCGATCTGCACCAACATCTCGTGCTGGTTGAATGGTGCCGAGGATCTGGTGCGTCATTGCGAACAGAAGCTCGGCATCAAGCTGGGCGAAAGCACCGCGGACGGACGCGTGTACCTGAAGAACGAAGAAGAATGCATCGCGGCCTGCGTTTACGCGCCGGCGGCCACGGTCAACGGTCACTACCACGAGCACCTCACCATCGAGAAGCTGGACGCCATCCTCGACGGGTTGAGCGTCGATGGCCCGGATCACGGGCACGCAGGGGAGGCGCACTGATGGCCGTCGGAGCCGCACCGCAGGAACACCAGGTCGTCTACACCACCTTGCATTTCGACAAGCCGTGGGCAATGGCCAGCTATGAGCAGGTCGATGGCTACAAGGCCTGGCGCAAGATCCTGGCCGAAAAGCCGGATCCGGCGTCGCTGATCGAGGAGATCAAGAAAAGCAGCCTGCGCGGCCGCGGTGGCGCGGGCTTCCCGACGGGCCTGAAGTGGTCCTTCATGCCCAAGGGCGACATGCAGAAGTACATCCTGTGCAACTCGGACGAGTCCGAGCCGGGCACGGCCAAGGATCGCGACATCCTGCGCTACAACCCGCATGCGGTGATCGAAGGCCTGGCCATTGCCTGCTATTGCACCGGCACCACGGTGGCCTACAACTACCTGCGCGGCGAGTTCCACCACGAGCCGTTCGAGCACTTCGAGGCCGCGCTGGCCGAGGCGTATGCCGCCGGCCTGCTGGGCAAGAACGTGCAGGGTACCGGCCTCGACGTGGACATTTATGCCGCGCTGGGTGCCGGCGCCTACATCTGCGGCGAAGAGACCGCAATGATGGAGTCGCTGGAAGGCAAGAAGGGCATGCCGCGCTTCAAGCCACCGTTCCCGGCCAACTTCGGCCTGTATGGCAAGCCGACCACGATCAACAACACCGAGACCTACGCTTCGGTGCCGGCCATCATTCGCAACGGCGCGGACTGGTTCCTCAACCTGGGCAAGCCGAACAACGGCGGCCCGAAGATCTTCTCGGTGTCCGGCCACGTCAACCGGCCGGGCAACTATGAAATCCGCCTGGGAACGTCGTTCAAGGACCTGCTGGAAATGGCCGGCGGCGTGCGCAACGGGCACAAGCTGAAAGCGGTGATTCCGGGTGGTTCGTCGATGAAGGTGCTGCCAGCCGACATCATGCTCGAAAGCACCATGGACTATGACTGCCTGCAAAAGGCCGGCTCGGGCCTCGGCTCCGGCGCCGTCATCGTGATGGATGAGACCACCTGCATGGTCAGGGTCTGCCACCGCATCTCGCGCTTCTACAAGGCGGAGTCCTGCGGCCAGTGCACGCCGTGCCGCGAAGGCACCGGCTGGATGCATCGCGTGCTGACCCGCATCGTCGAAGGCAAGGGGACGCAAGAGGACCTGCATCGCCTGAAGGCCATCGCCGGCCAGATCGAAGGCCACACCATCTGTGCGTTCGGCGAGGCGGCCGCGTGGCCGGTGCAGGGTTTCCTGAACCGCTTCTGGAACGAATTCGAGTATTTCGTGCAGCACGGTCACTCGATAGTGGATTCTCGCGAGGAAGTGACGGCATGAGTGCGCAGCCAACCAACAACGCGCCCGATCTGGTCAGCATCGAGATTGACGGCAAGCCGGTCCAGATCCGCAAGAACGCCATGATCATCGAGGCGGCGGACACGGTCGGCATCACGATTCCGCGCTTCTGCTATCACCGCAAGCTGCCGATCGCCGCGAACTGCCGCATGTGCATGGTCGAGGTGGAAATGGGCGGCCGCCCGGTGCCCAAGGGCCTGCCCGCGTGTGCCACGCCGGTCACCGACGGCATGAAGGTGCAGACGCGCTCCAAGCTGGCGTTGCAATACCAGCGTGACGTGATGGAGTTCCTGTTGATCAACCATCCGCTCGATTGCCCGGTCTGCGACCAGGGCGGCGAGTGCGAACTGCAGGACGTGGCGCTGGGCTTCGGCCGCAGCGTGTCTCGCTTCACCGAGCGCAAGCGCACCGTGTCCGACGAGAACATCGGGCCGCTGGTCGCCACCGAGATGACGCGTTGCATCCATTGCACACGTTGCGTGCGTTTCACCAGCGAGATTGCCGGCACGTTTGAACTCGGCGGCATGAATCGCGGCGAGAACCTGCAGATCGGCACTTATATCGGCAAGACGGTGGAAACCGAGTTGTCCGGCAACATCATCGACCTGTGTCCGGTGGGCGCACTGACCGACAAGGTGTTCCAGTTCAAGGCGCGTGCGTGGGAATTGATTGCCCGGCCGTCCATCGGCTACCACGATGCACTGGGTTCCAACCTGTGGCTGCATACGCGCCGCGGCGAAGTGCTGCGCACGGTGCCGCGCGACAACGAGGCGGTCAACGAATGCTGGCTGTCCGATCGCGATCGCTACAGCCACCAGGGCCTGACGGCCGCCGACCGCGCCATTGCTCCCCAGGTGAAGCGCGACGGGCAGTGGCAGGAGACCAGCTGGGAAGACGCACTGTCGTTTGCCGGTGAGGCGCTGAAGAAGTCACCCGGCAGCGAGCTAGGCGTGCTGGTGCATCCGGCCACCTCGAACGAAGAGGGCGATCTGCTGATGCGTCTGGCGCGCGGACTGGGCAGTGCACACGTCGATCACCGCCTGCGTCAGCTGGATTTTGCCGACAACGCCGTGGCCACCACCTTTGGTACGCCGGTGGCCCAGGTGGATCAGCTCAAGGCCGCCTTGCTGGTCGGTTCCGACCTGCGCCTCGAATTGCCGTTGCTCAATCACCGCCTGCACCAGGCCGTGAAGAAGGGCGCGCGGGTTTATGCGGTCAACCCGGTGCATTTCGACTTCAATTACCAGTTGGCCGGTGAGGCGATCGCCGCGCCGCACGAACTGGTCGGCGCCTTGCTGGCCTTGGCCAAAGCCGCCGTGAGCGCGGGCGCTTCGGCACCCGCACCGCTGGCCGACGCGATCAACGGCGCGACCAGCGACCAGGGCGACAGCGATGCCGTGGCGGCACTGAAGTCGGGTGCGGCGGTGGTGATCCTGGGCGAAGCGGCGGTAACCCATCCGCAGGCGTCGTGGTTGCGTGCCATCGCACGCTTCATCGCCGACGCCACCGGCGCGGGCTACAACGAACTGCCGGTTGGCGCCAATGCCGTGGGCCTGGCACGCCTCGGCGTGGTGCCGGGCAATGGCGGGCTGGATGCGCAGGCGATGCTGGCGCAGCCGCGCAAGAGCTATCTGCTGTATGGCGTGGAGCCGCCGCATGATTTCGCGGACGGCGCCGCCACGCTGAAGGCGTTGCGCGGGGCGGAGCAGGTGGTGGCGTTCAGTGCCTTTGCCAGCGACGCATTGCGCGAAGTGGCGGACGTGATCCTGCCGATCGCCTTGCTGCCCGAGATCGACGCCACCCTGGTCAATGTCGACGGCCTGGCGCAGGGCGTGCTCGCCGGCTCCAAGGCACCGGGGCAGGCGCGACCGGGCTGGAAGGTATTGCGTGCGCTTGGCGGCTCGCTGCAGCTGGCTGGTTTCGAGTTCGACGATATCGCCGGCCTGCGCAACGGCATCACCGATCGTGCGGTGGTTGCGCGCGATGGCATGGCTTCGCGCGCCAGCGCCCCGGCGGGGCTGACCCGCGTCGCCACCTGGCCCATCTACCGCAGCGATGCCGTGTTGCGCCGCGCGACGGCACTGAACGCGCATCCGCTCAACCGGGCGCCCGCTGTCCGGATCAACGCGAATGAAGCGGCACGGCTGGGTCTTGCCGATGGCGAGCAGGTTCGCGTCGGTGATGCGTCGCTGCTGTTGCGGATCGATGTGGCGGTTCCCGATGGGGCCACCTGGATCGAAGCGGCACAGGACCTCACTGCCACGTTGCCGCCGTATGGCGCGACCATCACCTTGAGCAAGGCTTGAGCATCATGGCTGATCAACTCATCAACCAGGTCTTGTGGCCGGTGATCTACATCCTGTGCATCGTGCTGCCGCTGGTGATCGCGGTGGCCATGTTCGTGTACTGGGAGCGCAAGGTCATCGGCTGGATGCACGTGCGCCTGGGGCCGAACAAGATCGGCCCGTTCGGCATCCTGCAGGCCTTCGCCGACGTGGTGAAGTTGCTGATCAAGGAAGTGATCCTGCCGACCAAGGCCAATCGCTTCCTGTACTTCCTGGCGCCGTTGATCGCGCTGATACCGGCGCTGGCCGCGTGGGCGGTCATTCCGTTCAGTGGCCAGATGGTGCTGTCCAACGCGAACGCCGGCATCCTGTACCTGCTGGCGATGACCTCGATGGGCGTGTACGGCATCATCATCGCCGGCTGGGCATCCAACTCGCGCTACGCGTTGCTGGGTGCGATGCGCTCCGCCGCGCAGGTGATTTCCTACGAGCTGGCGATGGGCCTGTGCCTGGTCTGCGTACTGGTGCTGGCAGGCAGCCTCAACCTGACCGAGATCGTCAACGCGCAGGCCGGCAGCAAGGGCATCCTCGAGTGGTTCATGTGGCCGCTGCTGCCGGTGTTCGTGATCTATTTCATCTCCGGCGTGGCCGAGACCAACCGCGCGCCATTCGACATGGCCGAGGGCGAGTCGGAGATCGTGGCCGGTTTCCACGTGGAGTATTCCGGGTCGGCGTTCGCGATCTTCTTCCTGGCCGAATACGCCAACATGATCCTGATCAGCTTCCTGGCCTCGATCCTGTTCCTGGGCGGCTGGCTGTCGCCGTTCCCGGCGTCGTGGGGCTTCATCGGGCACGGCGGCTTCATCTGGCTGTTCATCAAGGCCTTCATGATGAGCTTCCTGTTCCTGTGGTTCCGCGCCACGTTCCCGCGTTATCGCTATGACCAGATCATGCGGCTGGGCTGGAAGGTGCTGATCCCGATCGCGATCGTCTGGGTGATGGTGGCCGGATGCCTGAAGTATTTCGACGTGGTGACCGTCGGGATGGGAGCGTAAGCCGTGAATACGATGATCCGTTTTTTCAAGAGCCTGCTGCTGATCGAGCTGTTCCAGGGCATGGGCCTGACCATGCGCTACATGTTCAAGCCGAAGTACACCGTGCGCTACCCGATGGAGCACATCCCGAAGTCGAACCGCTTCCGCGGCCTGCATGCGTTGCGTCGCTACGCGAACGGCGAGGAGCGCTGCATTGCCTGCAAGTTGTGCGAGGCGGTGTGCCCGGCGCTGGCGATCACCATCGACTCGGCGCCGCGCGAGAGCGACGGGCAACGCCGCACCACGCGTTACGACATCGACCTGTTCAAGTGCATCTATTGCGGTTTCTGCGAGGAAAGCTGCCCGGTGGATTCCATCGTCGAAACCTCGATCCACGAGTACCACTTCGAGAACCGCGGCGAGAACGTGGTGAACAAGCAGCAGTTGCTTGCCATCGGCGACCGCTTTGAACAGCAGATCGCCGCCGATCGCGCGCAAGACGCGGCGTACCGCTGAGGCCTTTTGATGAATCCCCAAACGCTGCAACTCATCTGTTTTTACGCCTTCAGCTTCGTCACCGTGGCCGCGGCGCTGTCGGTGATCTCGCTGAAGAACACCGTGCATGCCGTGCTCGCGCTGGTGCTCACGTTCTTCAGTGCCGCCTGCCTGTGGCTGCTGCTGGAGGCCGAGTTCCTGGCGCTGGCGTTGATCGTGGTCTACGTCGGCGCGGTGATGGTGCTGTTCCTGTTCGTGGTGATGATGCTGGACATCGACCAGGAAAAAATGCGCGAAGGCTTCGTCAAGTTTCTGCCCGTTGGCCTGATCGTGGCGGTGGTGATGCTGGTGGAAATGCTCGGGCTGGTCGGCGTGCGCGCGATGAACGCCCATGTGCTGGGGGAGAACCCGGCCGTGGCGGCGGGCATGTCCAACACGGAGTGGTTGGGCCATGCCCTGTACACCACGTTCCTGCTGCCGTTCGAGATCGCCGCGTTGATCCTCACCGTGGGCGTGGTCGCCGCCGTGGCGCTGACGCTGCGCGAGCGTCGCGACGCCCGCTACGAGACGCCGAGCCAGCAGGTCAGGGTCGATCCGCGCAACCGCGTGCGCATCGTGAAGATGGCCGCCGTCCGTCCGGATGAACCGACCGCCAGCCAGGAGCCGCAGTCATGATTTCGCTCGCGCACTACATCGTGCTGGGCGCGGTGCTGTTCTGCATCGCCGTCGCCGGCCTGTTCATCAACCGCAAGAACGTGATCGTGCTGTTGATGTCGATCGAGCTGATGCTGCTCGCCGTGAACATGAACTTCGTGGCGTTCTCGCGGTTTCTGGGCGACGTCTCGGGGCAGGTGTTCGTGTTTTTCATTCTCACCGTGGCTGCGGCGGAAGCTGCCATCGGCCTGGCGATCCTGGTGTTGCTGTTCCGCAACCGCAGCACGATCAATATCGCCGACATCGACAGCATGAAGGGGTGAGGCCGGAGCGACATGCCTGTGGCATGTCGCGCCAGGCCGAACGGCCGGACAGGACGTCCGGCCCGGCGCCCAGCACCATGGACGGTTCCTCGCAAGAAACTCCGGGTCACGCAGCAATGGAAGAACAATGGCGATATCCACAAACATCCTGCTGATCATCGCGCTGGCGCCGCTGGTGGGCTGCCTGCTGGCCGGCTTCCTGGCGCGCTTCATCGGCCGCATCGGCGCGCACAGCGTCACCATCCTCGGCGTGGCGGTGTCCTGCGCGCTGTCGTTCCTGGTGCTTTACCAGCTGACCGTGGGCGGCGCGGCCGAATACAACCAGAACCTCTACACCTGGTTCCAGATCGGCCACTTCAACGCCAGCGTCGGTTTCATGGTCGACCGCCTCACCGCGATGATGCTGGTGGTGGTGAGCTTCGTGTCGTTGCTGGTGCACGTGTACACCATCGGCTATATGCGCGATGACCCGGGCTACACGCGCTTCTTCAGCTACATCTCGCTGTTCACCTTCTCGATGTTCATGCTGGTGATGAGCAACAACTTCATGCAGCTGTTCTTCGGCTGGGAAGCGGTGGGCCTGGTGTCGTACCTGCTGATCGGCTTCTGGTACAAGCGCCCCACCGCGATCTTCGCCAATCTCAAGGCGTTCATGGTCAACCGCGTGGGCGACTTCGGTTTCCTGCTGGGCATCGCCGCGGTGCTGTATTTCCTGGGCACGCTGGATTACGCCACCGCGTTCGCCAACGCGCCATCCCTGGTCGGCCGCACGCTGCAGATCACGGCCGGTACGCAGTGGGACGCCGCCACGGTGATCTGCATCTGCCTGTTCATCGGCGCCATGGGCAAATCGGCGCAGGTGCCGTTGCATGTGTGGCTGCCCGACTCGATGGAAGGCCCCACGCCGATCTCCGCCTTGATCCACGCGGCCACCATGGTGACCGCCGGCATCTTCATGGTGTCGCGCATGTCGCCGCTGTTCGAGCTGTCGTCCACCGCGCTGAGCTTCGTGTTGGTCATCGGTGCCACCACCGCGCTGTTCACCGGGTTGATTGGCATAGTCCAAAATGACATCAAGCGGGTGATCGCGTATTCCACGCTGTCGCAGTTGGGCTACATGACGGTGGCGCTGGGCGTGTCGATGTATTCGGGCGCGGTGTTCCACCTGATGACGCATGCGTTCTTCAAGGCGCTGCTGTTCCTGGGCGCCGGCTCGGTGATCATCGCGATGCACCACGAGCAGGACATGCGTTACATGGGCGGCCTGCGCAAGTACATGCCGATCACCTGGATCACCATGTGGGCGGGCTCGATCGCGCTGGTGGCGGTGCCGTTTACCTCGGGCTTCTATTCCAAGGACGCGATCATCGAGGCGGTGGGTGAATCCCATCGATGGGGTGCGCATTACGCCTATTTCTGCGTGATGGCCGGCGTGCTGGTGACCGGGTTGTACACGTTCCGCCAGATGTACCTGACGTTCCACGGCAAGGAGCGCTTCACCATCGCCGAGCATCATGGCCATGGTCACGATCATGACGATCACGGCCACCACGAGCCGGGCGTGCTGGCGCATGCGCCGAAGGAATCGCCGTGGGTGGTGACGTTGCCGCTGGTGCTGCTGGCCATTCCGTCGCTGCTGGTGGGCTTCTTCACCATCGGGCCGTTGCTGTTCGGCAACTGGTTCGGCAGCGCGATCCACGTGGAGGCCGCCAACGACGTGCTGGCCGAAATGGGCGCCGAGTTCCATGGCCCGCTGGCGATGGCGCTGCATGGCTTCACCCAGATGCCGTTCTGGCTGCTGCTGGCGGCGTTCATCATCTGCACCTACATCTACCTGTTCAACCCGGCCATGGCCGGCAAGATCAAGGCGGCGCTGAAGCCGCTGTGGACGGTGCTTGACCGCAAATACTGGGTCGACAACGTGTACTTCGCGCTGTTCGCCCGTGGCGGCGTCATGCTCGGCCGCGGGTTCTGGAAGGCGAGCGAGCGTGGCGTCATCGATGGCGCGATGGTCAACGGTTCGGTGGGCGTGGTGCATCGCATTGCCGCTGCCATGCGCCGGCTGCAGTCGGGCTACCTCTATCACTATGCCTTCGCGATGATTCTCGGCCTGATCCTGCTGCTTGGCGGGTACTGGCTGGTGGGTCCCGGGCTGGCCGGGCAATAAGGGAAACGGGATCGATGTTCAATCACTTGCTCAGCCTGCTGATCTGGCTACCCGTCGTTGGTGCCATCCCGGTGTTGTTTGCCGGCTCGGCCCGACCCAACCTTGCACGCTGGCTGTCGATGCTGGTGGCCGTGCTGACCTTCGTCGCCAGCCTGTTCCTGCTGGTGCGGTACAACGCCGATACCGGCGGCATGCAGCTCACCGAAAGCTATCTGTGGATCGCTTCGTGGGGCGTGCATTACGGCCTCGCGGTCGACGGCATCTCGGTGGCGCTGATCGTGATGACCACCTTCGTGGGCATCCTGGTGATCGCCGGCGCGTGGGAAGTCATCCAGGACAGGCCGCACCTGTACATGGCCGCGATGCTGATCCTCGAAGGCCTGCTGATCGGCGTGTTCTGCGCCACCGACGCGCTGCTGTTCTACGCGTTGTTCGAAGCCATCCTGATTCCGATGTTCATCCTGATCGGCATGTGGGGTGGCCCGCGGCGCGTGTATGCCACGTTGAAGTTCTTCATCTACACGTTCTTCGGCTCGGTCTTCATGCTGATCGCGCTGCTGTACCTGTACCAGAAGGCCGGCACGTTCGACCTGGCCACGCTGGCGGCGCTGCCGCTGACGTTCAAGGAGCAGGCCTGGATTTTCTTCGCGTTCCTGATCGCGTTCGCGATCAAGGTGCCGATGGTGCCGGTGCACACCTGGTTGCCGGATGCCCATGTGGAGGCGCCGACCGGCGGCTCGGTGGTGCTGGCGGCGGTGATGCTGAAGGTCGGTACCTACGGCATGCTGCGTTTCATCTTGCCGATCGTGCCTGACGCGGGCGCGCATTTCGCCTGGCTGATCATCGTGCTGAGCCTCATCGCGATCGTCTACATCGGCTATGTGGCGCTGGTGCAGGAGGACATGAAGAAGCTGGTGGCGTATTCGTCCGTGGCGCACATGGGCTTCGTCACGCTGGGCATCTTCATCGCCTTCGCACTGGTGCGCGAGCAGGGCAGCACCGACATGGCGCTGCTCGGCATGCAGGGCGCCATGGTGCAGATGATTTCGCACGGTTTCGTTTCGGGCGCGATGTTTACCTGCATCGGCGTGATGTACGACCGCATGCATACGCGCCAGATCAAGGATTACGGCGGCGTCATCAATGCGATGCCGTGGTTCGGCTTCTTCTATGTGCTGTTCGCGATGGCCAACTGCGGCCTGCCGGGTACCAGCGGTTTCGTGGGCGAGTTCATGGTGATCCTGGCCAGCTTCGCCGCCAGCCCGTGGATCGCGTTGTTCGCCGCGTTCACCCTGATCATCGGCGCGGGCTACACGCTTTGGCTGGTCAAGCGCGTGCTGTGGGGTGAGATCACCAACCCGCACGTGGCGGAAATGAAGGAGATCAATGGTCGCGAGACCTTCGTGCTGGTGGCGTTCGCCGCCGCCGTGCTGGCGCTGGGCATCTGGCCGCAACCGCTGATCCACCTGATGGACAGCTCGGTGTCGCAGCTGGTGCAGCAGCTCGCCATTCACAAGATTTGATCGGGACACGGACACACCATGCCAACTTTGAATGACATCCTGATCCTGCTGCCGGAGTTCTACCTGGTGGCGGCAGCGTGCTTGCTGTTGCTGCTGGACGCCTTCATGAAACCGGCGCAGCGTCCGTTGTTGCACTGGATCTCGATCGCGGTGTTGCTGGTGGCGATTTACCTGGTGATCGCGGGCCAGCCGGATCGGGCGGTGACCGCATTCGGCGGCATGTTCGTGCGTGATGACGTGGCGGAGATCATCAAGGTCTTCGCGCTGGGCACCACGGCCATGATCTTCGTCTATGCGCGTCCGTACCTGATCGACCGCAAGCTGCTCGGTGGCGAGTTCTACACGCTGATGATCTTCGCCGTGATCGGCATCATGCTGCTGGTTTCGGCGGGCAACCTGGTCACCGTCTACCTGGGACTGGAACTGCTCTCGCTGTCGTCGTATGCGCTGGTGGCCCTGAACCGCGAAGCGAAGCTGCCGTCCGAGGCGGCGATCAAGTACTTCGTGCTGGGCGCACTGGCGTCGGGCATGCTGCTGTACGGCATGTCGATGGTCTACGGTGCGTCGGGCATGGGCGGCACGCCCACCCTGGAGCTGGCCCAACTGAGCCATGTGATGGGCTACACCACGGCACCCACGCTGCTGCTGTTCGGCCTGATCTTCATGATCGTCGGCATCGGCTTCAAGCTGGGTGCCGCGCCGTTCCACATGTGGATTCCCGACGTCTACCAGGGCGCGCCCATGCCGGTGACCACCTTTGTCGCCGCCGGTTCGAAACTGGCCGCGTTCGGCATGGCGTATCGCCTGCTGGCGGACGGCATGGGCGATCTGGCGCAGCATTGGCAACTGATCCTGGCGGTGCTGGCGGTGTTGTCGCTGGCGATCGGCAACCTGGTTGCCATCGTACAGACCAACCTGAAACGCATGCTGGCCTATTCCACCATCTCGCACATGGGCTATCTGCTGCTGGGCCTGTCCGCAGCCGGCCCGGAAGGCTACGCCGCGGCGTTGTTCTACGCGATCTGCTACGCATTGATGGGTGTGGCCGCGTTCGGCGTGATCCTGGCGATGAGCCGGGCCGGGTTCGAGTGCGAGGAGATCGCCGACTTCAAGGGTCTTGCCCGCAAGGCACCCTGGATGGCGTTCCTGATGTTGCTGGCAATGTTCTCGCTGGCCGGCGTGCCGCCGCTGTTCGGATTCTGGGCCAAAGTGCTGGTGCTGGAAGCGGCCATCCATGCGGACATGCTGTGGCTGGCGATCGTCGGCATCGTGTTCGCCATTGTCGGCTTGTACTACTACCTCTACGTCATCAAGGTGATGTATTTCGATGCGCCGGAAGAGGGTGGCGCACTGCAGGTGCAGCAGGACAAGCCGCTGCGCCTGGTGCTGTCGCTGAACGCACTTTCGCTGCTGGCGCTGGGACTGTACTGGGGGCCGTTGCTGGCCTGGTGCCGTCGCGCGTTCGGCGTGTAAGGGAATGCGGCGATTTGCGGAAATAATGGCACTGAAGCTTGCAAGAAACCGGCCATTACGTTAATATCTTCGGACTCTGATGCGGGGTGGAGCAGTCTGGCAGCTCGTCGGGCTCATAACCCGAAGGTCGCAGGTTCGAATCCTGCCCCCGCTACCAGATCTTTCTTGATGCAAGAAAGCCTCCTCGTGAGGCTTTTTTGTTGGGCGCAAGGATGCGTAGTGCCGGGCGGCAAGTTTCGCCAGGGCACCGGAAGGAGCTGCACGAGGAGGAACATCGGCGACACAGGGAAATGGGCCGTTGGAGCCCATTTTTTGTTTCTGCCGTTCTGAGAGTGAGCCGGGAATAACGACCCATGGATACACAGGCACTGGCACAGCGTTTCAACGAGGTTCTGGCCGATCTGGGCCTGGAATGCCTTGGCGTGGAGTTCAACCCGTCGCAAGGGCAGAGTACCCTGCGCATCTACGTGGACCTGCTGGACAAGAGCGGCGCCGATGGTGAGCGTCGTGAGGTCGGCATCGAGGATTGCGAAAGCGCCAGCCGCGAGTTGTCGGCGCTGCTCGATGTGGAGGATCCGATCCCCGGCCATTACGTGCTGGAGGTTTCCTCGCCCGGTATTGATCGCCCGCTGTTCACCGCCGCGCAATTTGCGAAGGTCGATGGGCAGGAAGTGAAGGTGCTGCTGAAGGCACCGCTGGAAGGGCGCCGTCGCCTGCGCGGCAAGCTGGCATCGGTGGAAGGCGAGCACATCGTGCTGGAAGCCGAAGGCAAGACATTCGAATTCGATCATGCACTGGTGGAAAGTGCGCGTGTGGTGCCGGACTGGGTAGCGCTGGGTTATGCGCCGCAGCCCAAGCCCGGCGGCAAGGTGTCCGGCAAAAAGTGATTCGATGCGGCCTGACCATGGCCGCGTTCCAGGTTTTGTGTTCCGGGACGAACACAACAATTTCAACCATCGGTATCCGCACGTGATGCCTACGGAGTTGCTGCAATGAGCAAAGAACTTTTGCTGGTCGTCGACGCGGTCGCCAATGAAAAGGGCGTGCCGCTGGAAGTGATTTTCGAGGCGATGGAGGCCGCGCTGGCTTCGGCCGCGAAGAAGCGCTACCCCGAAGAAGAGCCCGACGTGCGCGTGTCGATCGACCATGACACCGGCGAGTACGAGACGTTCCGCCGCTGGGAAATCATTGCCGACGATGGCGAGATGGAATCGCCGTCGTATCAACTGCGCCTGATGGATGCGCTGGACGTGCGCGCGGATGCCCAGGTGGGTGAATACATCGAGGAGCAGGTCGAGAACGCCGAGTTCGGCCGTATCGCAGCGCAGGCCGCCAAGCAGGTGATCGTGCAGCGCGTACGCGAAGCCGAGCGCCAGCAGGTGGTCGATGCGTTTGTCGATCGCGTGGGTGAGCTGGTCACCGGCATCGTCAAGCGGGTCGAGCGCGGCAACATCTATCTGGATCTGGGCAGCAACGCCGAGGCCTTCATTCCGCGCGACAAGACGATTCCGCGTGAATCGGCCCGCGTCGGCGATCGCGTGCGCGGTTACCTGTATGAAGTGCGTTCGGAACCGCGCGGCCCGCAGCTGTTCGTGTCGCGCGCGGCGCCGGAATTCATGATCGAGCTGTTCAAGCTGGAAGTGCCGGAAGTCGGCCAGGGCCTGGTCGAGATCAAGGGTTGCGCCCGTGATCCGGGCGACCGCGCCAAGATCGCCGTGCTGGCCCACGACAGCCGCACTGATCCCATCGGCGCCTGCATCGGCATGCGCGGCTCGCGCGTGCAGGCGGTGTCGAACGACCTCAACGGCGAGCGCGTCGACATCATCCTGTGGCACGAGAACCAGGCGCAGTTCGTCATCAATGCGATGGCGCCGGCCGAAGTGCAGTCCATCATCATGGACGAGGAAAAGCACTCGATGGATATCGCGGTGGCCGAGGACAAGCTGTCCCAGGCGATCGGCCGCGGTGGCCAGAACGTGCGCCTGGCCAGCAAGCTGACCGGCTGGCAGCTCAACGTGATGACGCAGGACCAGGTCACCGCCAAGAGCGAGAGCGAGCAGGACGCCGCCCGCCAGTTGTTCATGGACAAGCTCGAAGTGGATCAGGAAATCGCCAACATCCTGGTGCAGGAAGGCTTCTCCAGCGTCGAGGAAATTGCCTACGTGCCCAGCGCCGAGCTGCTTGCCGTGGAAGGCTTCGACGAGGACATCGTCGAGGAACTGCGTGCGCGCGCCCGCGATGCCCTGCTGACCGAGGCGCTGGCAGCGGAAGAGGGTGTCGATGAGGGCGAGGGCTCCGGTGATCTGCTGGCGCTCGAAGGCATGGACGAATCGCTGGCGCTGGCACTGGCCGCGCGCGAAGTTTTCACGGTGGACGACCTGGCCGACCTGGCCGTGGACGACCTGATCGATATCGAGGGCATGGACGAGGCGCGCGCGGCGGCGCTGATCATGTCCGCGCGCGCACCGATGATCGAGCGACTGGAGAAGGGCGGCTAACCGCGGTTGGCGGCGCCCTGGACGGGCGCACCAGGAAAGGCCTTCGGGCCTTTCACCACGGATGGAGGTGGCGGCGCAGACAATGCCGCACAGACGATAAGCGCGGGAACGGCGGAGCAACAAAACGATGTCGGACGTCACGATCAAACAACTCGCCCAGGTATTGGGCATGCCGGTGGACAAGCTGCTGACGCAGCTTGGCGAAGCGGGCATGAAATTTTCCGACCAGGAGCAGGTCATCAGCAGCACCGAGAAGGTGAAGCTGCTGGGCTTCCTGCGTCGCACGCATGGCAAGGGCGACACCGCGGCGGAGGCCGACGCCAGTGCACCCAGGCAGATCACGCTGAAGCGACGCACGGTTGGCGAATTGAAGGTCGCCACGCCCGGTGCGCGCGGCGCTGCCGGTACCGCCAAGACGGTGAATGTCGAAGTGCGCGCCAAACGCACCTACGTCAAGCGCAGCGTGATCGCCGAGGAAGCCAGTGCCGAGCCCGAGCGCGAGGAGGCCACGCGCAAGCTGCAGGAATCGCAGCAGCAGCGCGAGCAGGAAGAGAACGATCGTCGCGAGCAGGAAGCACGGCGCCAGCAAGAAGCGCAGCAGCGCGCTCAGGAAGAAGAGCAGAAACAGCAGGCTGCCGAAGCCCAGCGCCGGGCGCAGGCCGAGGCGGAAGCCGCCGCCGAGCAGGCACCGGTTGCAGCGGAGGCTGCCGCAGCGGCGCCTGAAGCTCCCGAGGTCGAGCCCGCACATGATGCCGCGGATTCGTCCGTGGTCCAGCGGATGGACCAGCGCGAGCTGGGCATGATCCTTCCGCGCATCCACGAGCCGCGCAAGCGCGAAAAGCTGGTCAAGCCGGCCCCGGTACCCGCTCCGGCGCCAGCGCCAGCCCCCGCGCGTGCGGCGGCAACGCGCCCCGCAGCCGGCGCGAGCGATACGGCAGCAGCACCCGCCAGCGATGCCGGGCGCGGCAAGGCCAAGCACGCCCGTGGCGGCGAGCGTGGCGATGCGAGCGGCAAGCGTTTCGCCGGCGGCGAGCTGCACCTCAGCGAGGCCGATCGCGCCCGCCGTTCCAGCAACAACAAGCGTGGCAAGCCCGGCCGCAGCAGCGGTCGCGATGCCATGCGCAGCAGCCACAGCGCGCCCAGCGGCCCGCATGGCTTCTCGCGCCCCACCGCGCCGGTGGTGCGTGAGGTGATCGTCAGCGATGCCAACATCGTGGCCGAGCTGGCGCAGAAGATGGCGGTCAAGGGTTCGGAGGTGGTCAAGGCACTGTTCAAGATGGGCGTCATGGCGACCATCAACCAGACCATCGACCACGACACCGCGGTGCTTGTGGTCGAAGAACTCGGTCACGTGCCAGTGGCCGATACGCAGAACAACGCCGAGGAAACGCTGGCCGCACACACCCAGAACGTGGAGCTGGAAGGCGAGAAGAGCACTCGCCCGCCGGTGGTCACCATCATGGGCCACGTCGACCACGGCAAGACCTCGTTGCTCGATTACATCCGCCGCACCAAGGTGGCTTCCGGTGAAGCCGGCGGCATTACCCAGCACATCGGCGCGTATCACGTGAAAACGTCGAAGGGCGTGATCACCTTCCTCGATACCCCGGGCCACGCGGCGTTCACCTCGATGCGCGCCCGTGGTGCGCAATCGACCGACATCGTGATCCTGGTGGTGGCCGCCGACGACGGCGTGAAGCCGCAGACGATCGAGGCGGTCAAGCATGCGCGCGCCGCCAAGGTGCCGCTGATCGTGGCCGTCAACAAGATGGACAAGGACGGCGCCAACCCGGACAACGTGAAGCAGGGTCTGGTGGCGCAGGAAGTGGTGCCGGAAGACTGGGGCGGCGACGTGCAGTTCGTGCCGGTGTCGGCCAAGACCGGCATGGGCGTGGAGGATCTGCTGGACGCCATCTCGATCCAGGCTGAAGTGATGGAGCTGAGTGCCGTAGTCGATGGCCGCGCCTCGGGCGTGGTGATTGAGTCCAGCCTCGATCGCGGCCGCGGTCCGGTGGCCACCGTGCTGGTGCAGCAGGGCACGTTGAAGAAGGGTGATTTCATCGTCTGCGGTATCGAATACGGCCGCATGCGCGCGCTGATCGACGAATCGGGCAAGCAGGTTGCTGAAGCTGGTCCGTCGATTCCCGTGCAGGTGCTCGGCTTGTCTGGCGTGCCGGAAACCGGCGACGACTTTGTCTGCGTCGAGGACGAGCGGCTGGCCCGCGAAGTGGCTGAGGAACGTCAGCAGAAGCGTCGCGAAACGCGCATGGTCAGCAAGGCCAACCGGCTCGAGGACATCATTGCCAAGATGGGTCAGGGCGAAGAGCAGCAGACGCTCAACATCCTGGTCAAGGGCGACGTGCAGGGCTCGGTCGAAGCGTTGCGCGAGTCGCTCACGCAGATCGGCAACGAGCGCGTGCGCGTCAACGTGGTTTCCTCCGGCGTCGGCGGCATCACCGAGTCGGACGCCACCCTGGCGGCCGCATCGAAGGCGCTGGTCATCGGCTTCAACGTGCGCGCCGATGCGTCGGCACGCAAGGTCATCGAAACCAATGGCCTGGACGTGCGCTACTTCTCGATCATCTATGACGTGATCGATCAGGTGACGCAGGCGGCTACCGGCCTGCTGGGCATGGAAGTGCGCGAGGACATCATCGGCATCGCCGAGGTGCGCGACGTGTTCCGCAGCTCCAAGTTCGGCGCCGTGGCCGGTTGCATGGTCACCGAAGGCACGGTCAAGCGCAGCAAGCCGATCCGCGTGTTGCGCGACAACGTGGTGATCTTCGAAGGTGAACTGGAATCGCTGCGCCGCTTCAAGGAGCTGGTGGACGAAGTGCGCAACGGCATGGAATGCGGTATCGCCGTCAAGCAATACAACGACGTCAAGGCCGGCGATCAGATCGAATGCTTCGAGCGTACCGAGGTGGCTCGTACGCTGTAACGCGGAGCGTTACAGCGTGGGAATCGGGAATGGGGAATCGGGAATCGTAAAAGCCGGTTCTCCCTCGATTCCCGGCTTCGCGCGTTCCTGGCTCTTGCCATTCCCTATTCTCCATTCCCCATTCCCGGCCCCTCTATGCCCTCCCGCGATTTCAAACGTACCGACCGCATAGGTGCCGAACTGCGCCGTGAGCTCGGTTTGCTGGTGCATGCTGCCGTGCGCGATCACGGCTTGCCGTCGGTCAGCGTCTCGGACGTGGAGATCACGCGCGACCTGGATTGGGCCACGGTGTGGGTGACCGCGCTGCTGCCCGACCAGGGCTTGCCCGCGGTGAAGGCGTTGAACCAGATCAGCCATGAGATCCGGCATTCGCTGGCGCACAGCGGCATGCGCATGCGTCGCGTGCCGGAGCTGAAGTTCAAGTACGACGACTCGGTCGACAAGGGCGAGCGCATCGACACGCTGCTGCGCGAGCAGGCGCGTACGCTGCCGCCGGCCGACGACCAGCAGGATTGACGGAAGGTCGAGTGGCATCCCGTGCTTCGATAAACCGGTCTGCGCGTATCCAGTGGCGTGACTTGCATGGCATCGTGTTGCTCGACAAGCCGATGGGCGTGAGCTCCAACCAGGCGTTGCAGTCCGCACGCCGACTGTTTCGCGCGGCCAAGGGCGGCCATGCCGGCGCACTCGATCCGCTGGCGACCGGGTTGCTGCCACTATGCTTCGGCGAAGCCACCAAGTTGGCCGGTACCCTGCTGGGTTCACGCAAGGCGTATATCGCCGAATGCCGCCTGGGCATCACCACCGATACCGCCGATTGCGAAGGCGAAGTCCTGCAGCAACGTCCCGTGCCGCCACTCGACGCCGCCGCGATCGAGGCGGCTCTGGTGAAGCTGCGCGGCCGCATCCTGCAGGTGCCGCCGATGTACTCGGCGCTCAAGCGCGACGGCGAACGGTTGTACGAGAAAGCACGTCGCGGCGAAACGGTTGAGGTGGAACCGCGGGAAGTCGACGTGCATCAGCTGGAATTGCAGGCGCGTACGGATGACACGTTGCAGTTGCTGGTCGAATGCGGCTCGGGTACCTACGTGCGTGCGCTGGCCACGGCCCTGGGCGAGGATCTGGGTTGCGGCGCCCATCTGACCGCATTGCGCCGCACCTGGGTTGAACCCTTCCGCGAACCACGCATGGTGACACTGGAGGATTTGCAGCAGGCCGCCGAGCAGGGTGACGACGTGCTGCTGTCGCAGATGCTGCCGGTGTCCGCGGGCCTGTCGGACATCCCCGCCGTGCAGCTCGATGAAACGCAAAGCATGGCGATTGCCCGCGGCCAGCCGGTGCAGTTGGACGCATCGTTGCCGACCGGTCGCTGTGCGGCATTTGCCAGCGATGGCGCGTTGCTGGCGGTGCTCGAGCTGGATGCACAACGGCAAACCCGCATCCTGCGCGGCTTCAACCTGCCGCCGGATGACGATTTGCGGCGAAAAAGCCGCTCTGCTCTTGTTGTAACACCGCTCCGGTCAGTAGAATAGACAAGTTATTTCAACGCTTTCACTCATCTAGGCGAAGCTTGCGCTTGTGTCATCGCTGATGATGCAAGCGCAAGCTTCGCATCGCCTTTTCAAGGAAACGTACTCCATGTCTCTTACCGCAGAACAGACCGGCAAGATCATCGCTGATTTCGGCCGCGTGCCGAACGATACCGGTTCGACCGAAGTCCAGGTGGCCCTGCTGTCCGCTCGCATCGAGCACCTCACCGGCCACTTCAAGGATCACAAGCAGGATCACCACTCCCGCCGTGGCCTGCTGAAACTGGTCAACCAGCGCAAGCGTCTGCTGGCGTATCTGAAGGATCGCGATCTCGCCCGTTACCAGACCCTGATCGAACGCCTCGGCCTGCGTCGCTGATTCGCGCGCGTTCCTGCGTGAACGCAAGGATCAAGAAGCGCCCGTCGCAGGGCGCACTTCTTCAATCAGATCAGGAATCAAACACGTGGCAAAAGTAACCAAGTCATTCCAGTACGGTAATCACGAAGTCACACTGGAGACGGGCGAAATTGCCCGCCAGGCATCCGGTGCGGTCATGGTCAGCATGGGCGGCACCGTGGTGCTGGTCACCGCCGTGGCGGCCACCAAGCAGAAGGAAGGGCAGGATTTCTTCCCGCTCACCGTCGACTATGTCGAGAAGTTCTATTCGGCCGGTCGCATCCCCGGTGGCTTCTTCAAGCGTGAAGGCCGCCCGACCGAAAAGGAAACGCTGACCTCGCGTCTGATCGATCGCCCGGTGCGTCCGCTGTTCCCGGATGACTTCAAGAACGAAGTGCAGGTCATCGCGCAGGTCGTGTCGCTGAACCCGGAAGTGGACGGCGACATCGTGGCCCTGCTGGGTGCGTCCGCCGCGCTGAGCCTGGCCGGCATCCCGTTCAAGGGCCCGATCGGCGCCGCCCGCGTCGGTTACGCCAACGGCCAGTACCTGCTGAACCCGACCGCCACCGAACTGAAGACCTCCGATCTCGACCTGGTTGTCGCCGGTACCGCCGGTGCCGTGCTGATGGTGGAGTCGGAAGCCAAGCTGCTGTCCGAGGACGTGATGCTGGGTGCCGTGATGTTCGGTCACCAGCAGATGCAGACCGCCATCCGCGCCATCGCCGAGCTGGCCACCGAAGCCGGCAAGCCGTCGTGGGACTGGAAGGCGCCGGCCCGCGACGAGTCGCTGGTTGCCGCCGTCAAGGGTGCCGTCGGCGATCAGCTGGCTGCAGCGTTCCAGGTGCGCGACAAGCTGGAGCGTCGCGACGCGATCTCCGCGATCAAGTCCGACGTGCTGGCCGGCCTCAAGGCGCAGGCCGAAGAGAAGGGCTGGGCGTCCGCTGCGATCGCCAAGGAATTCGAGGAACTCGAATACCACACCATGCGCGACAGCGTGCTGAAGACCAAGGTCCGCATCGACGGCCGTCAGCTCGACGACGTGCGCGCCATCTCGGCCCGCATCGGCGTGCTGCCGCGCACGCATGGTTCGGCGCTGTTCACCCGTGGCGAAACCCAGGCGCTGGTCGTCATCACGCTGGGCACCACGCGCGACGCGCAGATCATCGACGCCCCCGGCGGCGAGTCGAAGGACCCGTTCCTGTTCCACTACAACTTCCCCCCGTTCTCGGTGGGCGAAGCCGGCCGTTTCGGCGCGCCGAAGCGTCGCGAGATCGGCCACGGTCGCCTCGCCAAGCGCGGTGTGCAGGCGGTCAAGCCGACGATCGAGGAATTCCCGTACGTGGTGCGCGTGGTCTCGGAAATCACCGAGTCCAACGGCTCCTCGTCGATGGCTTCCGTGTGCGGTTCCTCGCTGGCGATGATGGATGCCGGCGTGCCGCTGAAGGCGCCGGTGGCCGGTATCGCCATGGGCCTGGTCAAGGAAGGCAACGACTTCGTCGTTCTCAGCGACATCCTGGGTGATGAAGATCACCTCGGCGACATGGACTTCAAGGTGGCCGGTAGCGCCGATGGCATCTCCGCGCTGCAGATGGACATCAAGATCGACGGCATCACCGAAGAGATCATGAAGGTGGCACTGGCCCAGGCCAAGCAGGGGCGCCTGCACATCCTGGGCGAGATGGCCAAGTGCCTGAGCACGGCTCGCACGGAAATGAGCGAGTTCGCACCGCGCCTGCTGACCATCAAGATCCACCCGGACAAGATCCGCGAAGTGATCGGCAAGGGTGGCGCCACGATCCGCTCGATCACCGAGGAAACCGGCACCACCATCGACATCAGCGACGACGGCACCATCATCGTCGGCTCGGTCAATCGCGAGGCGGCCGAAGCGGCGAAGAAGCGCATCGAGCAGATCACCTCCGACGTGGAGCCGGGTCGCATCTACGAAGGCAAGGTCGCCAAGCTGATGGACTTCGGCGCGTTCGTCACGATCATGCCGGGCAAGGATGGTCTGGTGCACGTGTCGCAGATTTCCGATGAGCGCGTCGAGAAGGTGTCCGACAAGCTGAAGGAAGGCGACATCGTCAAGGTCAAGGTGCTCGAGGTCGACAAGCAGGGCCGCATCCGCCTGTCGATGAAGGCGGTGACCGACGAGGAACGCGCCAGCGTCTAAAGCGTTTCGCGTTGAACACCAGAAGGCCCGGTATTTCGATACCGGGCCTTCTGCGTTTTCGGTCCGCCATGCCATCCGCTGCGCTAAGATCGTGGCCATCAATGGACGAGGAATCGAGATGGCCCCTCCGGCGGATTTTCAGATGCCCGATTTTCTCAAGCCGGGGATCGATGCGGATTTCCTGCGCGATTTCCAGACATTGGCACAGCAGTCGTGGGATGCCTGGTTGCGCCAGCAATCGGCGTCGACGGGCGCTGGCAATCCATCGTTTGGTGCCGCCCCCAACGCCGCCGCCGGCAACGAGGTGCTCGATCGCACCCTGGCGGGATTGAAGAGCTATTTCGAATGGATGCAGGGCGTGACTGCGGGTGCCGCCGGCGTCCCCGGTGCCGACTGGCAACAACAGGTGCAGCAACTGTTTGGCGGCGCGCAGCAACCGTTTGCGCAGGCTTTCCAGCATATCGATGGCGCCGGGATGGAAGGTTTTGCCGGCAAGTGGCATTCCTGGCTGCAGGGAATGCAGCCTGCCGATGCCATGGCGTCCGGCCCCACTCCTGCTTTCGGGCAGGATCGCGAGCAGCAGATGCAGCGTCAGGCGCTGGCGGCGGCGATGCTGGAGTCGATGCAGGCCAGCGCGCGCTACCAGGCGCTGATCCAGCGCGCCAACACGCAAGGCATGCAGAAACTGCAGGACAAGCTGGCGGAACACGCCGAACCCGGCCGCCAGATCGAGTCGCTGAAGGCCTTGTACGACCTGTGGGTGGACGCGGCCGAGGAAGCGTATGCCGAGATCGCGTTGACGGAGGAATTTCGCGAAGCCTATGGCGCCATGGCCAACTGCCAGATGCGGGTGCGCAGCTTGCAGCAACAGCAGACCGAGCAACTGTGCCAGCAATGGGGTCTACCGACGCGCCGCGAGATGGACACGTTGGGTGAGCGCCTGCAGCAGGTGCGGCGCGAGGCGCGGGCATCCCGTGCCGGCACGGCGGTCGACCGCTCTGAGGAGATCGCCGATCTGCGCCGGGAGGTGGCCGAGTTGCGCCGTCAATGGGCCGCTGCGGGGGTGAAGCCTGTTCCCGCCGGGCGATCAACTGCAAAGAAGGCTACGGCGAAAGCTGCCGCGAAGACATCGCGTTTGGCCGTAAGGAAGGCTGCAACTGCAAAACCGGTGGCAGCAAAAAAGGCCGCCGTCAAAAGATCCGCGCCCCCCGCGTCGCGAAAGCCCACAGGCAAGCCAGCAGTTCGCAAATCGTCCACGACGCGCACCCCCGCGCCACGCAAGCGCAAATAAGGAGTATCCATGTACACGCCGCTGCGCATCGATCCCACCCGCGCGCTTGCCGACATCAACACGTTCCAGCGCAAGCTGGCCGCCGGTATGGGCCATCTGCGCAACATGCACGAGCCCGACTACGCCAACACCCCGCGCGAACTGGTCTACAGCGAGGACAAGCTCAAGGTCTGGCACTTCACGGGCACCGCGCCCACCTCGAAGACACCGTTGCTGATCGTCTATGCGTTGGTCAATACGGTGTGGATGACCGACCTGCAGGCCGACCGCTCGATGGTGCGCAACCTGCTGGAGCAGGGCGAGGATGTCTATCTGATCGATTGGGGTTATCCCGACGGCGCCGACCGCTGGCTGACCCTGGACGACTACATCAACGGCTACCTCGACCGTAGTGTGGACGTGGTACGCCAACGGCACGATCTCGAGGCGATCAACCTGCTCGGTATCTGCCAGGGCGGCGCGTTCTCGCTGTGCTATGCCGCGCTGCATCGGGACAAGGTGAAGAACCTGATCACCATGGTCACCCCGGTGGATTTCCAGACCCCGGACAACATGCTGTCGCACTGGTGCCGCAACCTCGATGTGGACCTGTTCGTCGACACCATGGGCAACATTCCCGCGGGGCTGATGAACTATGTGTACCTCACGCTGAAGCCGGTGCGGTTGAACCAGCAGAAATACATCGGCATGGTCGACATCCTGGACAACCCGGTGGAGCTGGAAAACTTCCTGCGCATGGAGCGCTGGATCTTCGATTCGCCGGATCAGGCCGGCGAGGCGTTCCGGCAGTTCATCAAGGATTTCTACCAGGGCAACAAGCTGATCAAGGGCACGCTGGAGATCGGCGGGCAACGCGTGGATCTGGGCGAGGTGACCCAGCCGGTGCTGAACATCTTCGCCGAACAGGATCATCTGGTGCCGCCGGATGCCTCGCGCGCTCTTGGCGAACATGTCGGCAGCAGCGACTACACGCAGCTGGCATTCAAGGGCGGCCACATCGGCATCTACGTATCCGGCCGCGCGCAGCGCGAGGTGCCGCCGGCGATCAGTGCATGGCTGCGCAACCGCGACTGACCCGCGCTTGCGTGTCAGTAATCGAAGATGTGTTCGATGGTGCCAGGTACGTTTGCGTAGCGGTTGAGCAGCGTTTCAAGTTTGCCTACAGGAACTTGCAGCACTTCGCGTTGCTGTCCCGGCTTCGTCAGCAGCGGCTGCGTGAAAAACACGGGGGCATAGTCTGGCGGCGCAATCCCGCGGGCTCCAAGTACGCTGACCAGAATCGTGTCCCGGTTGCCGGCGATTTCCTCGAACGTAGTGCCCCGGCGCGCCAACGCTGTGGCGGCATCGCTGAAGCCCTGGTATCGCGGTAGAGCAAGCAGATACTCGTCGCCCTGTTGCGCCAATAGCTGCACGCCAGCGGGCAGATCAGCTGGTGCATTGCGCGCCACGACCGGCGTGTTTTCCTTCGGGATGGCGTAGGTTTCGTGTGCCGCCTTGCCCAACATCCAGCCGTAAGCTGCTTTCACCAGCCATTCGCTGCTCAGCGCATAGCGTCTTTCCCACTTGCGCAGGGCATGCGGCCCCCACCACGGCGTGTCGCTCCACAGCTTGCGCAGTGGTCCCATGAAATCGAATTTGTACCAGGGCTCGACGCGAATGAAGTCCACGTAGTCGCGTTCGACACGGGTTGCCAGGCGGTCTTCCGGCGTGGCGTTGGCCGGCAGGTTGAACTGGCTGAGCCGGCCGATCAGAGTGTCGTAGACCCCCTTGATCGTGTATTCCACGGTGGTACTCGCACCGATGACGCAGATCATCGTGTGATATTCGCCGTTGAACGGATAGCGCCCGCGTGTGGCTGCAATCACGTGGCCATAAGCCGACCAGAACTGGCCGATATGCGCGAAGAAGGGGAAGCGCGTGGGAGGATGCTGCTGCAGCCAATCGGCGTATTCGGCGGGGCTGAATACCAGGAACCATTCCGGGAAGGTCAGGTAGGTCTGTTCCTCGCCGCGACGATCCTGGGGTGGCACATGCAGCGTCGGTTGTTCAGGGAGGGCGGTGGCGGCGGTCGCCATGGTGGCAAGCGCGACCATCGCGGCAAAGAGAAAGTGGGAGGCGAGCCGCTTCATGCGGCGTCGAAGCGCAGCAAGGTGTTCAGTGTGGGATCTTGCGCTTGCAACAGTCGTGGTCCGGTGGCTACCAGTCCGTACCTGCCAAGCAGGGCGACCCATTCGTCGATGGGACGGAAGTGGCGCAGCTCGCGCGCGTTGTCCTGCCACGGAAGGTTCAGCCCTGCGTTGAATACTGCATGCGCCAGCGAAGCCATCGCGCGCATGTAGTCATCACTCACGTCGTGGTCGCGCAGGATCAGTACGCCGTCGGCTTTCAGCACCCGTCGTAACGAGGCGATGAACGGTTCCAGACGGTCGAGGCGTGCGTGGTGCAAGCCAATGTGGCAGGTCAGCAGTTCGATGCTGCCATCCGCCACGGCATCCGCGGGGATGGGTGCGTAGTCATCGAGCGGCACGAAACGGGCATGCCGACGCAAGCCGCCACGCTCGACGATGTCGACGGGTGAGAACCCCGCCGCAACGTCATGCAGCAATACGCGGTCACCCTTGAGGCGCAGGTGTTTGCGCAGTTGACTGAGGTAGCGACCGGTGCTGCCGACTTCCAGGTAGCCGTCGAAGCGTCGGCGCTCGCCGAGCAGAGCCAGCGTCTGCCGCGTCATCTCCTGCTTTTGCCGCGCCAGGGCGGGAAGGGCATACACGAGCTCGGACAGGAAGGATTTGATCGACGGCAGGCCAGCCTGTACGGCACGGTAGATCGCCTCGTCATCGCAATGTTCGCCGGTGGCATGCTGGATAAGTGCGTGGAAACGGTCTTCCGGAAAGAGGCGGTAGACGTTCTGCAGGAATCGGTAGAAGTCGTCGTTGCCGCGGACAGTGTCATAGACCGCATGAAAGTCGGAGCCGGATGCGGCAGTCGTGGTCACGGATGGCTCCAATTCAGGGGCGTAGTACTTGTCCCACAACACGTTGCGCCAACGGTAATCGGGGTCGAGCGTGCGCTTGAGCGCGAACAGTTCGTGCGCACGCGGATAGGCTTGGTGGAACTGCTCGATGGTGGCGTGGGGCTGGTAGGGCAGGTAATAGGTGCCGCCGCACGCCAACGCGGCGTCGATCAGCTCGCGCGTCCACACCGCCACGCGCTCGCGTGCGTTCGTGCGCGTGCGCTGCTTGTGGTAAAGCACGAAGGCGAATACTTCGTCGCGCGCCCAAGCCAGCAACGAGCCGGGGTCTCGATGGGCGTGGCGCACGGAAACGTTCACCATGTTCACGCGATGGCGCTGCAGGATTTCCGACAGCCGTGCGCGAAAGTCCTCGAACCGTTCCACCGGTACGAAGTATTCCTGCAATACGTAGGTGCGGTCGTGGCGCGATCCGGGTTCGAGTTCGCCGACGTCGTAACCCGCTTCGTAGTTGCGCCAGTGCACCGGGCGGCCCAGGTACAGCAACGGATCCAGCAGGCGACGCCGACGCCAGCGGCCACTGCGCGTCTCGGTGAATACCCACATGTAATAACGCTGCAACGGGTATTGCCGGCGCGGCTTCTGCAGCCGTTGCGAAGTGGTGACCGCTCGTTCGGTGCGCCGCCACGTCACCGCACGCGCATGGCGGAAATCCGGCGGGTAAAGATCGGCGTTGTGGAAGATCGAGTCACCGCTGTCGCGTACGCGGCTGCGGAAATATGCGGGGTAATCCAATGCGGGCATGCATGCGTCCTCGCGGCGCACGCGCACGTTTTCGGTCAGCGCCAGTTCGACCTCAAGGATCAATCCCAGACCGCCGTAGCCGCCTATGACGGCGTGGAAGATTTCCGGGTTGTTTGCTGGTGAAGCCTCCACCGCCTGGCCGTCGGCCAGCATCATCCTCAACGAGCGCACCGACAGGATCAGCGGACCAAGCCCGATGTAGCGGCCGTGCACGTTGACACTGAGCGAGCCGCCCACCGTGAAGTTGGCGTAGGTCTGCATGATTTGCAGCGCCAGGCCGTGCGGGTCAATGAAGCGCTGGATGTCGCACCAGCGGATGCCGCTCTGCACGCGGATTGTGCACGCCGATGGATCGAAGTGCAGCACGCTATTAAAGCGTCGCATGTCGAGGTGCAGGCTACCGAGGCTCGCGGTCTGCCCGCCCATGCTGAAATGACCGCCGCCGACCGAGATCGGAAGTTCCGTGCGCAAAATTGCTTCACGGATTTCCTCGGTCGTTGTGGGTGTGGCGACGGCCAGCACCGGCACTGGGTTCAACCGCGTTACGTCGTTGACGACGATGCCCATGCGTTCAGACCGGTTCATGGATGCGCACCTGCAGGTAGTCGCGATTCCGTGAGCGCGGGTCGTCACCGTATTGGTTGTCGCCCTGCGTTCCTCGCGCGAACAGCAGTAAACCGATCACGTACACGGGGCCGAGAACGGGTACGACCAAAGCGAGCAGTTGCGATGCCGAGCGGGCGCTGTCGTGCAGCCGACGCACAACCAGCGAGGACAACACAATGAAGAGCGGTGGATACAGGACGAGCGTGCTGGTGTAGCCCGCGAGACTTTCCAGCGAGAGGAACAACACCAGGAAGACGGCTGCTGTTATCGCCAGCCTTCCAAGGAGTGCGGCACGCCCCAGTCGCCCCGTCCATTCCATCCATTCCCGAACGCGTCGCATATCCCTGCTCCCTACCGAATCCTCTGATATTGAGAGCGCGCATACTGTCGCCTGTCAAGGTGTTGTTGAGGAGCCGTGCCAGGCTGCCAATGCCCACGGCGCTCCCGTTGGAACCCGGAGAAGCGATGAACACCCCGAAGCGACTTTGCCGTTCCCGTCAGAACCGCAAGCTGGCGGGCGTCTGCGGCGGTATCGCTGACTATCTCGGTTGGGATCCCACTCTGGTGCGGGTGGCATGGATCGTCCTCACCTTGCTGGGTGGTTCGGGTATCCTGATCTATCTGATCTTCTGGCTGGTGATGCCCGAGTCACCTTGATCTCAACGTTTCGCGCAACGACTATTCCGATGGATTACGACCATTACGATCGCGTTCGCGCCGTGCAATGGCGCGGCGATCATCTGTACCTGCTCGATCAGAGCCTGCTTCCTGCGGAAGAACGCTGGATCGAATGTCGGGACACCGCGCAGGTCACCACTGCGATCCGCGACCTCGCTGTGCGCGGTGCGCCGGCTATCGGCATCGCGGCCGCCTGGGGCGTGGCGATGGCTGCCCAACAGCAGGCGCCGCTGGACGATGCCTTGGCGATGTTGCGCGCCGCCCGGCCCACCGCGGTCAACCTGATGTGGGCGCTGGACCGCATGAAGAAGCGCATCGCCGCCGGTGCCGATGCGGAGGCGTTGCTGCGCGAGGCGCAGGCGATCCAGGATGAGGACCTGGCCGCCAACCGCCGGATGGGCGAGCTGGGCGCCGGCCTGATCGCGCCGGGCTCCGGCGTGTTGACCCATTGCAACACCGGGTCATTGGCCACCGCTGGATTCGGCACGGCGCTGGGCGTGATCCGTGCCGGTGTGGCGGCGGAACGCATTGTGCGCGTGTACGCCGGCGAAACCCGGCCGTGGCTGCAAGGTGCACGGCTCACCATGTGGGAACTGGTGCGCGATGGTATTCCCGCGCAACTCATCGCCGACTCCGCGGCGTCGCACCTGATGAAGTCCGGCGCGGTGCAATGGGTGATCGTCGGCGCCGACCGGATCGCCGCCAACGGCGATGTTGCCAACAAGATCGGCACCTACCAGTTGGCGATCGCCGCGAAATACCACGGCGTGAAGTTCATGGTGGTGGCGCCGTCCTCGACCATCGACATGGCGACCGCCACCGGCGAAGAAATCGAGATCGAGCTGCGCGATGCCACCGAGCTGCTCGGCATCGCCGGCCGGCGCACGGTGGTCGAGGGTGCGCAGGCGTGGAATCCCGTATTCGACGTGACACCGGCCGAGTTGATCGACGCGATCGTCACCGAGCGGGGCGTGATCGAGCGGCCGAGCGTGCTGGCGATGCAGGCGATGTTCGGCAGCTGACGCTGCGCAAGCGAGTGTCGTGAGCGGCAAAAGAACGCCCGCGCGCTTTATCGTTTCGCCGCCATTTTCACGGCGCTGAAAGTCACTGTTCCGGCGCCTTTGCGCTTCCACTTCCAGCAGCCCGCGGAGCACTTTCACGTGGCGGGGATGTGTCGTCGTAAGTTATTGATCGAAAAGCATTAAATACTGTCTTTTTGGGGCTGCGCGTGGTACACTCCGTGGGTTGATTTCGGGCCATCGGCGCATGCCGCTCCAGGCGCGTCGCCAGCGCCCCTTTTTCATACCCAGGGAAGCCGATTAATGGCAGAACTCGCCAAAGAAGTCATACGCGTCAATATCGAAGACGAGATGCGCCAGAGTTACCTCGATTACGCCATGAGCGTCATCGTGGGGCGCGCTCTACCGGATGTCCGTGATGGGTTGAAGCCCGTGCATCGCCGTGTGTTGTTCGCGATGAACGAACTGGGCAATGTGTGGAACAAGCCGTACAAGAAGTCGGCCCGCGTGGTCGGTGACGTCATCGGTAAATACCATCCGCACGGCGATCAGTCGGTCTACGACGCGATCGTGCGCATGGCCCAGCCGTTCTCGTTGCGCTACATGCTGGTCGATGGCCAGGGCAACTTCGGCTCGGTCGATGGCGACAACGCCGCGGCCATGCGATACACCGAGGTGCGCATGTCGCGCCTCACGCATGAATTGCTGGCGGACATCGACAAGGACACCGTCGATTTCGGCTTCAACTACGACGAGAGCGAGCGCGAGCCGCTGGTGTTGCCCTCGCGCGTGCCGAACCTGCTGATCAACGGTTCGGCCGGTATCGCGGTCGGCATGGCCACCAACATCCCGCCGCACAACCTCAACGAGGTGATCGCGGCAACCATCGCGTTGATCGACGAGCCGTCGCTCGGCATCGACGACTTGATGCACTACATCCCGGGTCCGGATCTTCCGACCTGCGGCATCATCAACGGTTCGTCCGGCATCATCGAGGCGTACCGCACCGGTCGCGGCCGCATCCTGGTGCGCGCCAAGGCGGAGGTGGAAACCGACGCCCATGGTCGCGAGACGATCCTCATCCACGAGCTGCCGTACCAGGTGAACAAGGCGCGGCTGATCGAGAAGATCGCCGAGCTGGTGAAGGAAAAGAAGCTCGAGGGCATCAGCGAGCTGCGCGACGAGTCGGACAAGGACGGCATGCGCGTGGTCATCGAGATCCGCAAGGACGCGATGGGCGACGTGGTGCTCAACAACCTGTTCCAGCAGACGCAGTTGCAGGTCACCTTCGGCATCAACATGGTGGCCTTGCTGGATGGCCAACCCAAGCTGCTGAACCTCAAGGACATCCTTGAAGCGTTCATCCGCCATCGCCGCGAAGTGGTTACCCGCCGCACGATCTTCGACCTGCGCAAGGCGCGTGCGCGTGCGCATATCCTCGAAGGCCTCACGGTGGCGTTGGCCAACATCGACGAGATGATTGAACTGATCAAGACCTCGTCGTCGCCGGCCGAGGCGCGCGAGCGCATGGTGGCGCGGCGTTGGGAAGCCGGGCTGGTACGTGCGCTGCTTTCGGCCACCGGTGCCGAAGCGTCGCGGCCGGAGGAAATGGACCCGCGCGATGGCCTGAAGGACGATGGCTACCAGTTGTCCGAGGCGCAGGCGCTGGAAATCCTGGCGATGCGGCTGCACCGCCTCACCGGCCTGGAGCAGGAAAAACTTTCCGACGAATACCGGCAGATCCTGGACACCATCCGCGGCCTGATCGAGATCCTGGAAAATCCCGCACGCCTGCTGGAGGTGATCCGCGAGGAGCTGGAGGCCGTCAATGCCGAATTCGGCGACGCCCGCCGCACCGAGATCCAGCATTCGCAGGAAGATCTCAACGTGCTGGACCTGATCGCGCCGGAGGACATGGTGGTCACCTTGTCCCACACCGGCTACGTCAAGCGCCAGCCGGCCAGCACGTATCGCTCGCAGCGGCGCGGTGGCAAGGGGCGTTCGGCGTCGGCCCTGAAGGAAGAGGATGTCGTCGAGCAATTGTGGGTGGTGAACACGCACGACACCTTGCTGACGTTCACCAGCACCGGCCGCGTCTACTGGCTCAATGTGTACCAGATCCCCGAGGCGAGCCCGGGCGCGCGCGGCAAGCCGATCGTGAACCTGCTGCCGCTGGGTGAGGGCGAACACGTGCAGGCGGTGCTGCCGATTCGCGACTACAGCGACGACCGCTACGTGTTCTTCGCCACCCGCCAGGGCACGGTCAAGAAAACGCCGCTGGGCGAATTCGCGTTCCAGCTGCAAAAGGGCAAGCTGGCGATTCGCCTCAACGACGACGATGCGCTGGTCAACGTGGAGCTTACCGACGGCAACAGCGATGTCCTGCTGTTCGCCTCCAACGGCAAGGTCAACCGCTTCGACGAGAACACCGTGCGCTCGATGGGCCGTACCGCCGCTGGCGTGCGGGGCATGAAGCTGGCCAAGGATGCCCACGTGGTGTCGCTGATCGTGGCGGCCGAAGGCGACATCCTCACCGCCACCGAACGCGGCTATGGCAAGCGCACCCCGCTGGTGGAGTTCACCAAGAAGGGGCGTGGCACGCAGGGCGTCATCGGCATCCAGTGCTCCGAGCGCAACGGCGCGCTGGTCGCCGCCGCCCAGGTCACCGAGGAACACGAGCTGATGCTCATCTCCGACCAGGGCACGCTGGTACGCACCCGCGTGGCGGAGGTTTCGCAACTGGGTCGCAATACCCAGGGCGTCACCCTGATCCGCCTGCCCGCCGACGAAAAGCTGGTCAGCGTGATGCGGCTCGATGCGGAAGAGGATTCCGCCGAAGAGGGTGCTGCCGTGGATGGCGACGCACCGGTGAATGGAGGCGGCAGTGACGCAGCCGAGGGAAACCCGGAAGTGACTGATCCGACCGAGACGGACCCGACGGAAGAGTGATTCCACCGCGTCTCTGAAGCAAAGGCCCCGGTAATGCCGGGGCCTTTTGCATGAGGGGCTTCGTCAGCTGGCCAGGCCCGACGCGTCGATCGCCGCCAGCATCGCCTCGGCCGTGGATACGCGCAGTTCACCCGGCGCCTCGACGTGCAGCAGTCGCACCACGCCGTCGTCCGCGTACAGCGCAAAACGCCGCGTACGCACGCCCATGCCGAAGGCCGAGCCATCGAATTCCAGGCCCAGCGCGCGGGTGAAGCCGGCGTTGCCATCGGCGAGCATCAACAGGCCCGGCGGTGTCTGCAGTGATGCCGCCCATGCCCGCATCACGTGTGCATCGTTGACCGCCAGGCACATCAGGTCGATCCCGCGAGCCTTGAAATCATCGGCGTGGTGGATGTAGCCGGGTACATGCAAGGTCGAGCAGGTGGGCGTGAAGGCGCCGGGGACGCCCACCAGCACGGTCTTGCGGGTGGCGAACAGTTCGCCGGTGTGGCGCGACTGGACATCGCCGTCGATAACCCGGATCGCCACGTCGGGAAGTTTGTCGCCTGGCTGGATGGGCATGTGCAAAGCCGGTAATCAGGAAGTGTGATGCTACGGCATACGCCAGGTGAACGGGGTAGCGAGGGGCCGCGCGGCAAGCGTGCCATTGCCTTGAATCGCCCGCGGAAGTACCTACTTTCACTGCAGGCGGCGACGGGCCGCATTCATCTTGAGGAGACGTGCAATGAACCTGGGTCGTCATTCCATCTGGAACGCGAGCAATGCCCTGCCTGAGGAAATCCGCCAGGCGTTTGATCGCTTCCTGCAACCGGCAGACAGCGATGCATCCAACGTGGTCACCAGCCAGTGGGCGCCGCGGGTGGACATTCGCGAGGACGAGCAGCGCTTCGTGATTCTGGCGGATATCCCCGGCGTGGATCCAGCGCAGATCGAAGTGAGCATGGACAAGGGCATCCTCACCATCAAGGGTGAGCGCGAAGCCGATCTCGGCGCCGAAGGCAGCGAGGCCACCAAGGGCAAGTTCACCCGGGTCGAGCGGGCGCGCGGGGCATTCCACCGCCGCTTTGCCCTGCCGGACAGTGCCGACGCCGAAGGCATCACCGCCAACGGCAAGCTCGGCGTGCTGGAAATCGTGATCCCGAAAAAGGCACTGGCAACGCCGCGACGCATTACCATCAACACCGGCCATTGAGCCGGCCGGCCACGGGCCGGACCATGTTGCATGAACACCCGCGGCGGCATGGATTCGCCGCGGGTTTTGCGTTCGTTGGGGAGTGGTAGTGGAATTCAAAGATTATTACGACATTCTGGGCGTCAAGCCCGACGCGACCGAGGCCGAGATCAAGGCGGCATATCGGAAGCTGGCGCGCAAATACCACCCGGACAAGAACAAGGACGCGGGCGCCGAGGAGAAGTTCAAGGCCGCCAACGAGGCGCAGGAAGTACTGATGGATGCGGAGAAGCGCCGCTCCTATGACCAGTTGCGCGCGGGTGGCTATCGCGGTGGTGAACAGTTCCGGCCGCCGCCGGGCTGGCAGGGTCAAAGCCAGGGTTTTAACGACACGGGCGGCGATTTCAGCGATTTCTTCGAAAGCCTGTTCGGTCGTGGCGGTGCCGCCGGTGCGCGCGGGCAGGCACGTCCGCGGCGTGGTCGCGATGTGCAGGCGTCGGTGCAGATCGAGTTGCAGACGGCGTTCGATGGCGGCCGCACGCGGCTGGCCATGCAGGACCCGGCCGGTGGCGAGCGCGTGCTGGAAGTGAAGATTCCGGCCGGTATCCAGCCCGGCCAGGTCATCCGGTTGGCCGGGCAGGGCCAGGCTGGCGTGGCCGGCGGCCCCAAGGGCGATCTGCTGCTGGAAATCGGCATACGCGATGATCCGCGGTTCCGCCTGGATGGCCGCAACGTGGTGCATGTGTTGCCGATCAGCCCGTGGGAGGCCGCGCTGGGCGCCACGGTGCCGGTGCCGACGCTGGCCGGTACGGTGGATCTGCGCATACCCGCTGGCAGCCAGTCGGGGCGCAAGCTGCGGTTGAAAGGGCGCGGCATGCCGGGCACACCGGCGGGCGATCAACTGGTGGAGTTGTCGATCCGGGCGCCGGCGGCGGAGACGGCAGGGCAAACGGAGGCGTATGAGGATCTGCGCAAGCAGTTCAAGGATTACGATCCGCGCAAGTAACCGGCGGCGTCATCGCCCATAAAAAAACGACACCTGCGGGTGTCGTTTTTGTTGGTGAGGTGTTGCCGAAGATCAGCCTTGCAGCAATTCCTGCAGCGTCTTGGCCAGTTCGTCTTCCTTGATCGGCTTGGTGACATAGGCCTTGGCGCCCTGGCGCATGCCCCACACGCGATCGGTTTCCTGGTCCTTGGTGGTTACCAGCACGATCGGGATGTGCGAGGTGCCGGGATTCTTGCTGATGGTGCGGGTGGCCTGGAAGCCGTTGAGATTGGGCATGACCACGTCCATCAGGATCAGGTCAGGCAGCTGCTGCTTGGCCACTTCGACGCCGGCGGCTCCATCTTCGGCGGTCAGGGTTTCATGCCCGAGCTTTTCGACGATGCGTTTGATGCCCAGTAATTGCGACGGGGAATCGTCGACGATCAGGATGCGTGCCATAAGGTGATTGTCCCTGCGAGTTGCGTTAATTCTATGCTGCTGATGCTGCAGTTCCAAGCGCGGTGCGCTCAGCAACCGAGCGTATTGTTTACCACGGTGCGCCCGAAAGCGCCGCCCGCGAGCATGCGTGTAAAGGTCGCTGGCAGTTGCGCCAGGGCGATTTCATCGGTGGCGATGCGCGCCAGCTGACGAGGTTTCCAGTCGCTGTCCAGGTGCTGCCAGATGGTGTCGCGGATGTCCCGCGCGGTGCCTGCCGAGGCCACGCCGAGCAGGCTGACGCCGCGGATGATGAACGGCATCACGGTGCTGTCGAATGCGATACCACCCGCGTTGCCGCACAGCGCCACATTGCCGTAGGGGTGGATCAGGGGCAGCAGGCCGCTCAGCATGCCGCCGCCCACTGTATCCAGCGCGCCGCCGAAGCGCGCCGAATCCATCGGCTTGCCACTGAAGTCCCATTGATGCCGGTCGATGCAAGCGTGTGCGCCCAGCGCGCGCAGCGCGTCGAAATGGTCGGGCTTGCCGCTGATCGCGTGAACTTCGTAGCCGGCGCGGCTGAAGATGTCGATGGCCAGCTGGCCCACGCCGCCGCTGGCACCGCTGATCGCGATGGGCCCCAGCTCCGGTGTCTGCCGGTTGTCCTGCATCCGCAGCAGGGCCAGTGCCGCGGTGAAGCCGGCGGTGCCGATGACCATGCTTTCGCGCAGGCTGAGGCCGGCGGGCAGCGGGATCGTCCAGCGTGCATCGAGGCGCGCGTACTGCGCGAACCCGCCATCACGCGTTTCGGACAGGCCGCTGCCGGTGCACAGCACGGCGTCGCCCTCCTTGAACGCGGGATCACTCGACGCGACCACGTGCCCGGCCACGTCGATGCCGCCGTTCAACGGGTAGCGGCGCAGGATGCGGCCCTTGCCCGTGCCGGCCAGCGCGTCCTTGTAGTTGACCGACGAGTACGCGGCCTTGACCAGCACTTCGCCCGGCGACAACGCGTCGGTGTCCATCGTTTCGAGCCCGGCCCGGTGGCCGTCGTCGTCGTGGTGGATGCGGAAGGCTTGGAAGCGGGTCATGCGGATTTCCCGTCAGGCGTCGACGCTCTGGTTGTCGATCCACTTGGGCAGGTAGGTGCCTTCGTAGGTCTGCATCCAGTCGAACAGCGCGGTCATGTCATCGCCGAACCAGAGGCTGTCGCGCTGTTCGGGGCGTACGAAACGTTCGTCGACCATGTGGTCCATCATTGCGCGCAGGTCGCGGTAGTAGCCGCGCGCATCCAGGAAGGCGCAGGGATAGCGGTGCAGCCCCAACTGCGCCCAGGTCAGCATCTCGAACATCTCGTCCATGGTGCCGAAGCCGCCGGGCAGGGCGACGAAGGCGTCGGACAGTTCGTACATGCGGGTCTTGCGCTGGTGCATGGTGTCCACCACCACCAGCTCGCTGAGCCCGGGATGCGCCACTTCCAGATCCACCAGTTGGCGCGGGATCACGCCAATCACCTTGCCGCCACCGGCAAGCACGGCGTCAGCCACCGTGCCCATCAACCCGACCTTGCCACCACCATAAACCAGCGCCATACCGCGCTCGGCCATTTCGGCACCGAATGCGCGCGCCTGCTCGGCGTAATCGGGATGCTTGCCGGAGCTGGAGCCGCAGTAGACGCAGAGGGCGGTGGGCTGGGGCATGTTTCTGGAACCTCAATCAGCTTGGGTCCGGCTGAAACCCGGAACGGTTTTTTCTGAAAACGAGACGGCCCGCCCATGTCGCCACGAGCGGGCCGTGTTGACTTGCGCGAGCGCTCAGTTGCCCTTGTGGATGGCGCGCTTGTCGACCGACAAGGCGGCCTCGTGCACGGCTTCGGACAAGGTCGGGTGCGCGTGGACGATGCGTGCCAGATCCTCGGACGAGCCCTTGAACTCCATTGCCACCACGCACTCGGCGATCAGCTCGGAGACGCCCGGGCCGACCATGTGCACGCCGAGGATGCGATCGGTTTCGGCGTGGGCGATCATCTTCACCTGGCCGACGGCCTCGTTCATCGCCACGGCGCGGCCGATGGCGGCGAACGGGAAGCTGCCGACCTTGTATGGCACGCCGGCGTCCTTCAGTTCCTTCTCGGTCTTGCCGGCCCAGGCCACTTCCGGCTCGGTGTAGATCACGAACGGGATGGTGTCGTAGTTGACGTGGCCGGCCTTGCCGGCGATCCACTCGGCTACAGCCACGCCTTCCTCGGAGCCCTTGTGGGCAAGCATCGGGCCGCGCACGGCGTCACCGATGGCCCAGACGCCGTCCACGCCGGTGTGGCAGTGCTCGTCGACCAGGATGCGGCCGCGCTCGTCCAGCTTCACGCCGGTGTCGTCGGCCAGCAGGTTCTGCGTGTAGGCGCGGCGGCCCACGGCGACCAGCAGCTTGTCGACCACCAGTTTCTGCTCGCCGTCCTTGTTGGTGTAGACCAGATGCACGCCGTCCTTCTTCACCTCGGCCTTGTTGAGCTTGGCGTCGAGCTTGATGTCCAGGCCCTGTTTGGCGAACTCCCGCGCGGCAACCTTGGCAATGTCGGCGTCGGCCACCGAGAGAAAATCGGGCAGCGCTTCGATGATGGTCACTTCCGCGCCCATGCGGCGCCACACGCTGCCCAACTCCAGGCCGATCACGCCGGCGCCGATCACGCCAAGGCGCTTGGGCACTTCGGCGAAGTCCAGCGCGCCGGCGTTGTCGACGATCGCCTTGCCGTCGAACTTGGCGAACGGCAGTTCGATCGGGACGGAGCCGGAGGCCAGGATCACGTTGGTGGCGCTGATCGTCTCTTTCTTGCCGTCGGCGCCAGTGATCTCGACGCTGTTGCCCTTCAACAGCTTGCCGGTGCCGAAGAACGGCGTGACCTTGTTCGCCTTGAACAGCTGGCCGATGCCGCCGGTGAACTGCTTGACGATCTTGTCCTTGCGGCCGATGAACGTGCCCATGTCGACCTTGGCGTCGCCCACGCTGATGCCGTGCACCGGCAGGTTGTGCGCGATGTTCCAGAACTGGCGCGAGGAATCGAGCAGCGCCTTGGACGGAATGCAGCCCACGTTGAGGCAGGTACCGCCCAGCGCCGGCTTGCCGTCCTTGCCGGTGAAGGCGTCGATGCAGGCGGTCTTCAGCCCCAGCTGCGCGGCGCGAATCGCGGCCACATAGCCGGCCGGGCCGGCGCCGATGACGATGACATCAAATTGTTCGCTCATTTCATTCGCTCACGGGAATAGGGAATCGGGAGTAGGGAATAGGGAATCGTTGGGGCAGGGCGGGCTTCGCTTTGACGATTCCCGATTCCCCATTCCCGATTCCCGGGCTCGTCAGAGCCCCAGCAACATCCTCTGCGGATTCTCCAGCTGGTTCTTGATGTCGACCAGGAACAGCACGGCGTCCTTGCCGTCGATGATGCGGTGGTCGTAGCTGATCGCGATGTACATCATCGGCGCGGCGATGATCTGGCCGTTCTCGACGATGGCGCGTTCCTTGATCGTGTGCATGCCCAGGATGGCGCTCTGCGGCGGGTTGACGATCGGGGTGGACAGCAACGAGCCGAAGGTGCCGCCGTTGGTGATGGTGAAGGTGCCGCCCTGCAGGTCGTCCAGGCTGAGCTTGTTGTCGCGCGCCTTCTTGGCGTATTCGGCAATGCCTTTCTCGATGTCGGCGAAGCTCATGTCCTGCACGTCGCGCAGTACCGGCGTGACCAGGCCCTTGTCGGTGGACACGGCGATCGAGATGTCCTGGTAGCCGTGGTAGATCACGTCGTTGCCGTCAACCGAGGCGTTGACGTACGGGTAGCGCTTCAGCGCTTCGGCGGCGGCTTTCACGAAGAAGCTCATGAAGCCGAGCTTGATGCCGTTCTCCTTCTGGAACGCCTCGCCCAGCGATTTGCGCATCTTCACCACTTCGCTGAGGTTCACCTCGTTGAACGAGGTGAGCATGGCGATGGAGTTCTTCGACTGCATCAGTCGCTCGGCGATGCGCAGGCGCATGCGGGTCATCGGCACGCGCTCTTCCGGGCGCGAACCCGGGGTCGGCTTCGCTGCCGGCGCGGCGGCGGGAGCCGCGGCAGGGCGCGAGCCGGCGTTGACCACGTCTTCCTTGATGATGCGGCCGTCGCGGCCGGTGCCGGCGATGGCGGAGGTGTCGACCTTGTTCTCGGTGGCAACGCGCTGCGCGGCAGGCGAAAGCTCGGCGGCGGCCTTCGACGCCGCCGGGGCGGGTGCCGCGGCGGCAGGCGCGGGAGCAGGAGCAGCGGCAGCTGCAGCCGGCGCCGGTGCGGCGGCTGCGGCGCCTTCCTCGATGATCGCGATGACCTGCTCGCTGTTCACCGTGTCGCCCACGTCGTGGCGGATTTCCTTCAGCACGCCATCGACCGGCGCAGGGACTTCCAGCACCACCTTGTCGGTTTCGAGGTCGACCAGGTTCTCGTCGCGTTTCACCGCGTCGCCGGCTTTCTTGTGCCAGGCGGCGATGGTGGCGTCGGAGACGGACTCGGGCAGAACGGGGACTTTGAGTTCGATGGACATGAGAAAAGGGCTCTTGAGTGAGTGCGCTCATCCGTGGGCGCAAAATCAAAAGCGGCCATCCGTGGCCGCACTATCCAGGAAGTCTATTCTGCGGAATGGTCGGTGCCGACCGGTTCGGTCAGCGCCTGTTCGACCAACGCCGCCTGTTCGGCGGCATGGGTGTTGAGGTGGCCGGCCGCCGGTGCCGGCAGGCGCGCGCGGCCCGCGTACGAAAGGCTGTGGTTCGCGCCGCTGCAGGCTTGCAGGTGGTGGCGAATCTGGAACCAGGCGCCCTGGTTCATCGGCTCTTCCTGGCACCACACCACTTCCTTGGCGGCCGGGTATTTCTCCAGCTCGGCGCTGACTTCGTCCCGCGGGAACGGATACAGCTGCTCGACACGCACGATGGCGACGTCGGCCAGCTTCTTCGCTTCCGCCGATTCCAGCAGGTCGTAATAGACCTTGCCCGAGCAGAACACCACGCGCTTGACCTTCTTGGCGGCCAGCTTGCGGTGTTCGCCGATCACCAGCTGGAAGCTGCCGTTGGCCAGCTCGTCCAGCGTAGACACCGCCAGCTTGTGCCGCAGCAGCGACTTGGGCGTCATCACGACCAGCGGCTTGCGCACCGGGCGCAGCATCTGGCGGCGGATCATGTGGAAATCCTGCGCCGGCGTGGTCGGCACGCAGACCTGCATGTTCTCCATCGCGCACATCTGCAGGAAGCGCTCCAGGCGAGCGGAGGAGTGCTCCGGGCCCTGGCCTTCGTAGCCGTGCGGCAACAGCAGCACCAGGCCACAGAGGCGGTTCCACTTCGCTTCGCCGGAGCTGATGAACTGGTCGATCACCACCTGCGCACCGTTGGCGAAATCGCCGAACTGCGCCTCCCAGATGCTGAGCGTGTCCGGGTCGGTGGTGGAGTGGCCGTATTCGAACGCCATCACCGCTTCCTCGCTGAGCAGCGAGTCGATGATTTCCACGTCGGCACCGGCGCGCACGTTGGCCAGCGGCATGTAGGTGTGGCCGTCCTTCTGGTCGTGCAGCACGGCATGGCGGTGGAAGAAGGTGCCGCGGCCGGAATCCTGGCCCACCAGGCGCATCTCACTGCCGCCGTCGATCAGGGTGGCGTAGGCCAGGTTTTCGGCGAAGCCCCAGTCGGCGGGAAGTTCGCCGGCGGCCATCTTGCGTCGATCGTCGTAGATCTTCGCCACGCGACCCTGCAAGGTGATGTCCTTGGGCACATCCAGGATCTTCGCCAGCAGTTCTTGCAGTTTCTTCTTCGGCACCGTGGTGTCGGCGGGGGTGGTCAACTTGCCGCCGATGAAGCGCGACCAGTCCACGATATTGCTGTGCGCGGCGTCGGGATCGAGGTTGGCGACGGTGTCGCCGGCCTCCAACTGGCCCCGGTAGGCGTCGAACATCTTCTGCCCGTCGCCTTCGGCGATCACGCCTTCCTTCACCAGCTGCTGCGCGTACAGCTCGCGGGTGGGTTTGCGCTTGCGGATGATCTGGTACATCACCGGCTGCGTGGCGGCGGGTTCGTCCGCCTCGTTGTGGCCGTGGCGGCGGTAGCAGACCAGGTCGATCACCACGTCCTTGCGGAAGGTCTTGCGGAATTCATAGGCCAGGCGGGTGACTTCGATCACCGCTTCGGGATCGTCGCCGTTCACATGGAACACCGGCGCATTGACCATCTTGGCCAGGTCGGTGCAGTACATGGTGGAGCGAGCATCCTGCGGGTTGGAGGTGGTGAAGCCGACCTGGTTGTTGATCACCACGTGCAGGCTGCCGCCGATCTTGAAGCCGCGGGCCTGCGACATGTTGAACAACTCCATGTTCACGCCTTGGCCGGCGAACGCGGCGTCGCCGTGGATCAGCACCGCCATGGACTGCTGGTGCATGGTGTCGCGGCGGCGGATCTGGCGCGCATGCACCGAGCCGGCGACTACCGGGTTGACGATCTCCAGATGCGACGGGTTGAACGCCAGCGCCACGTGCAAGCCACCCTTGGGCGTCTTGACGTCGGCGGAGAAACCCATGTGGTACTTCACGTCGCCCGAGTAGGAGGGGTCGTCGGCGTGCTCGAACTTGCCCTCGAATTCGTTGAACAACATCTTCGGCGGCTTGCCCAGGATATTGACCAGCACGTTGAGGCGGCCGCGATGGGCCATGCCCACCACCATCTCCTTGATGCCGTTGTCGCCGGAGGAGCGCACCACGTCGTTCAGCAGCGGGATCAGGCTGTCGCCGCCTTCCAGCGAAAAGCGCTTCTGGCCCACGTATTTCGTGTGCAGGTAGCGCTCGAGCCCGTCGGCGGCGGTGAGTTCGGCCAGCACCAGGCGCTTGCCTTCGGCATCCAGGCCCGCGCTGCCGTTGGCCTTTTCGAGCCGGGTGTAAACCCAGTTGCGCTGCTCGTGGTTGCTGATGTGCATGAACTCGGCGCCGACCGTGCCGGCGTAGACCTTTTTCAGGCGCGCCAGCAGTTCGCCCAGCTTCAGCCGTTGGCCGCCGCCGGCGTAGGTGCCGCAATCGAATTCAGTGTCGAGGTCGGATTCGGCCAGGCCGTGAAAGGCCAGCCCCAGATCCGGTGCCGGCATCCGCTCGGTAAGCCCCAGCGGGTCGAGGTCGGCTGCCAGATGGCCGCGTGAGCGGTAGGCGGTAAGCAGGCGCAGGACGCCGGCCTGCTTGCTCGGGTGTCCGTCGGACTGTGTCGAGGGGCCTGCGTTTCCACTGAAGTGGCGCTGTTTTTGCGCGGCCTCGATGCGGGCAATGGCGGCGCGTGGGGAAACATCGCCCGCCTCGCGTCCCTTGAACGTGTCGAAATAGCCGGCCCACTGCTCAGGCACCGAGGACGCATCGGCGAGCCAGGCGTCGTACAGCGCCTCGACGTAGTCGGCGTTGCCGCCGGCGAGTTGCGATGATTCCAGAAATTCGCGGATCAGGTTCTTGCTCACGTCACCACCGGTTGGGGAAGAGATGCTTGCAGCCACCGTTCTGATCGATGGGGATGATGGCTGGCGGCAATTCCTATAATTATAGCCCTCCGTCACGTCGGCAGGACAACCGCAAAAGTCTCATCACGCGGTCATCCGGCGGGCATCTGCGCCGGGTCATCGGCCATCGTGGCAATACCCGCGCAGTTTGCGCCGGCGCACGTGTAGGAAACGATATGCCGCTGCCACATCACCTTGGCCAGTGGGCGTTCATATGTCGAGTATCTGCAGCATGCTGGCGGGCGCGGAGCGGTCCCACGCATGGTCGAAATGCTGCCGCAGGGGCGCCTGCGCCACACGGTCATGGCGTGCGCCACGACCGGGCGGGCGCGCGGCGTCGGGCAGCAGCAGGTAGCCGCCGACGTCGTTGAGCAGATAGGACGAACCGTAGGTCAGGTCGGCATCCTCCAGCGGGGTGCGGATGTGCATCGCGCTGGGCAGGCGTTGGGCCAGTGCAATCAGGCGGTGGTCGTCACGCAAGGCCGCGGCCGGGTCATGCAGCACGATGCGGATCCGGGCATTGCGACCGGACAGGGCCAGTCGGCGCCATTGCTCCAGCTCGTCATCGCTGGCGTAGATATCGACGGGCAGCAGGGGCGCGTACAACTCCACGCGGTGGTGCGCATCCCGCAGCAATTGCAGGCGCGCCAGGGCCAGCTCGACGCGGGTGGTTGCCGGCAGTGCTTCGGTCACCTTGTGCGGCCCGTCGGGGCGTTTCGTGGCGGACAGCGAAAGCCGCATGGCGCGGTGCGCGATACCGGCGTCGTCGAATACCTCGCCGTGCGCGCTGAACCCCTGCCGTTCGTAGAACCCGATGGCGGGCAGTTGCGCCCCCAGGCTCACTTCGGGCCAGCCCAGCGCACGCGCTTTCTCGACCAGCTCGCGCAGCATCGCGGCGCCCACGCCCTGGCCGCGCCAGGCCTGGCGCACGGCCATGCGGCCGATCTTGTGTTGCGGGGTCAGCCGGCCGCATCCGATCGGCTGGCCGTCGTCGTCACGAGCCAGCACGTGGTGGCAGTGCGCATCCAGGTCGTCGCGTTCCAGTGCCTCGGGTACGCCCTGTTCCTGCACGAATACTTCGTGGCGCAGGGCGAGCAGGTCGGTGCGTTGCGCCTCGCGGGCCCAATCGGCGGCTTCGACGTGGAAATGCTGAAGCTTCATTGACGGCGCGACTTGCGCGGCAGCAAATGACCCTCGTTCACCAGCGTGCGCAGCAGGTCCAGTTCCAGCTCGTCGAGCGGTCCGGAAGGCCGCCATGCGCGCTGTTCGCACAAGGCCTGCGCCAGCGCCGGCGAAGCGGCATGGGCCTGGCCGCTGACATACAGCGTGCAGCTGCCCTTGCCCTGGCTCCAGGCCAGCCGCGACCACGGGTGGCGCAACAGGCTGGCGCCAGCGGCGAGCTGTTTCTTCAGCGCGGCCTCGGTCAGCGGTCGCTCCAGCGGGGCCACCACCTGTGCGTTGCGGTAGCGCGTGATGAAGCGCCCGAACCAGTCGCGCAACAGGGTTTCATCCAGCGCGGCGGCGAACGGCAGGGCGTCGCCGATGCGCGCGAGGGCGGCGCGATCGATCTCGCCGGTGGCGCGCGCCGGTTTCAGGTCGGGATCGGCGTAGCGCAGCTCTTCCGGCAGCAGGTCGGCGATGTAGTCGGCCAGGTCGCCGGTCATTTCCGCCTGGGAAGGCGCGCGCATGCCCACCGAGAACGTCATGCACGGCCCGCCGAACGCGATGCCGTCGTGCGGCACGCCCGGCGGCAGGTACAGCATGTCGCCCGGTTGCAGCAGCCATTCGTGTGTCGGCTCGAATACCGCCAGCTGTTTCAGTTCCACGTCGGGGCGGAACGCCTTCGGTGCCAGTGGATCGTCGCTGATCGCCCAATGGCGCTGGCCCAGCCCCTGCAGCAGGAACACGTCATATTGGTCCACATGGGCACCGACGCCACCCTCGGGCTCGGCGTACGACACCATGACGTCGTCCACGCGCCAGCTTGGCAGGAAGCTGAAAGGCTCCAGCAGGCGCGCCACGTCGGCGTCCCATTTGTCCACGTCCTGCACCAGCAAGGTCCAGTGGCTGTCCGGAGTGCGGGCGAAATCGGCTTCGCTCAGCGGGCCCGAATTGACATGCCAGCGGTCGCGCTTGGGGTCATGCACGATCAGCCGTGCCAGCGCGGCCGGCTCGCAGGCCAGGCCGGCCAGGTCATCCGGCTGCAGCGGCGGTTCGAAATCCGGAAAGGCACCGCGGATCAGCAGGGGCCGTTTCTGCCAGTAATCGCGCAGGAACCGGGTCGGGCTCATGCCCAGCGGCTGGCTTGCGCTGCCGCGGACTTCGATGGGGAAAGTTGGGTTCGGGGTCATCCGGCCATTGTAGATGCTGGATGCTCAGACAAGCAGCCGGAACGCATTGTGCAAGCCCAGCGCCAGCACGGCGAAACCGGCGAGATAGGTGGCCAGCCGGCCGGGGATGCGGCGGATGAACACGGCGCCGAACGGCGCTGCCAGCACGCCGCCGATGATCAGCCCGAAAACGGCGGTGAGATGGGTGGTGCCGATGCTGAGCAGGAAGCTGATGCTGGCCGCCACGCTGACCACGCATTTGGCCAGGTGCACGCTGCCGATCACGGCGCGCGGCGGCAAGCCGCGCGCCAGCAGGACGGTGACCGTCAATGCGCTCCAGCCACCGCCGCCGATGGCATCCACGAAGCCGGCGACCGAACCCAGGGCCGACGTGCCGCGCGGCACGTCCGTGCGGTCACCGGGCGGGCGCGTGCCGCGGAACAGCAGGAACAGCCCCATGCCCAGCAGATACGGCGTCAATGCCACCCGCATCCAGTGCGCCGGCACGTTGATCGCCACGTAGGCACCCAGCAGGGCGCCGATCACGCCGGGGATCACCAGCGCCAGGAACAGCCGCCGTCGCACGTTGCCAGCCAGCAGGTGGCTGAGCCCGGAGGCGCCGCAGGTGAACGTTTCCGCGTAATGCACGCTGGCGCTGGCCGACACCGGCGGTACGCCCAGGCCCATCAGCAGCCCGGCCGAGGTCACGCCATAGGCCATGCCCAGTGCTCCATCGACCAGTTGGGCGAAAGCACCGACGGCGATGAAGACGAACAACTCGGCGAAATTGGGCATGGATATCTGGTGATGGAGGCCGGCGAGAGTATCAGACCGTCATCGCCTGCGCTGAAATGAAGAGCGGGCATAAGCACATGCCGACATATGCTTTTACCTGATACCGGCAGGTACCTAGGATTGGACGCCAAGAAGTAAAGACGTCCAAAAGGAAGCGCCGTGAACGTTGCGTTGAAACCCATTCTTCCCACCCCTGCACTTGGGGAGGAACGGCTCGCGCTGCTGGCGCGTTTGACCGACGGCCTCTCGCCGGCGGATCTCTACTGGGTGTCCGCCTATAGTGCGGCGCTGGCATCGCTGGCCACGCGCATTCCCGGCCACGCCGGTCTGGCGGTGGTTGCCGATGCCCCGCCGCCGGCCGAGCGCCCGGCCGAGCGGCTGACCGTGGTCTACGGCAGCCAGACCGGCAACTCCAAGCGCGTGGCGGAAAAGCTCGCCGGCAAGGCCGAGGCCGCCGGCTTGGGCGTCAGGCTGCTGCGTGCCGGTGCCTACCCGCTGCGCGAGCTGGCGCAGGAGCGTCACCTGGTGGTGGTGATCAGCAGCCAGGGTGAAGGCGATCCGCCGGATGACGCGATCGGCTTCATGGAGTTCATTGCCGGCAAGCGCGCGCCCAAGCTGCCGCAGCTGAAGTTCGCGGTGATGGGCCTGGGCGATTCCAGCTATGCGAAGTACTGCGCGGTAAGCCGCGACCTCGATGCCCGGCTGGCCGAACTGGGTGCGACCCGGTTCGCGGCGCTGGGCGAGGCTGACGTGGATTTCGAGGCGGCCGCGGCGACGTGGTCGCAGGGCGCGCTGGAGACGGTGAAGCAGGCGCTGAGTGCACCCGCGGCGGCTGCGCGCCCGGTCAGCCCGTTGCATGCCGTCAACGCGGCCCCGCTGCATTCACGCGAAAAGCCGTTCGTCGCCGAAGTGCTGGAGAACCAGCGCATCGTGTCACGCGACAGCAACCGCGACGTGCGTCATCTGGAGTTGTCGCTGGAAGGCTCCGGCCTGCGTTACGAAGCGGGCGACGCCCTCGGTGTATGGCCCAGCAATCCGCCGGTACTGGTGGACCAGTGGCTGTCGGCGCTGAAGCTCGACGGCAGTCGGGAAGTGGCCCACGAAGGCAAGCGCCTGCCGCTGGCCCGCTGGTTGAGCCAGGAACGCGACATCACCCGTTTGACCCGCCCGTTGCTGGCGGCGCATGCCGCCCTCAGTGGCAACCACGACCTGCAGCGCGTACTGGAGCCTGAGCACAAGGCGGATTTTGCCGCGTTGCTGGAAAGCCATCAGCCGATCGACCTGCTGCGCGAATTCCCCGCCGCGTGGGATGCCGACCAGCTCGTCGCCGCGTTGCGGCCGATAACCCCGCGGCTGTACTCGATCGCTTCCAGCCCCAGGCTGGTCGGTCCGGACGAAGTGCACCTCACGGTGGCCGTGGTCGAGTACGAAAGGCATGGCAGCAAGCACTTCGGTGCGGCTTCCACCTTCCTCGCCACGACCGATGATGACGCCCGGGTGCCGGTGTTCATCGAAGAGAACGAGCGCTTCCGCCTGCCGGCCGATGGCAGCCGCGACGTGATCATGATCGGCCCTGGCACCGGCATTGCGCCGTTCCGCGCGTTCGTGCAGGAGCGCCAGGCAGCCGGTGCCAGCGGCCGCAACTGGCTGTTCTTCGGCAACCGCCATTTCTCGCAGGACTTCCTCTACCAAGTGGAATGGCAGGAAGCCTTGCGCAGCGGCGCGCTGCACCGGCTGGACCTGGCGTTCTCCCGCGACCAGGCCGAGAAGCTGTACGTGCAGCAGCGGGTGCGCGAGAACGGCCGCGAGTTGTACGCGTGGCTGAACGAAGGTGCCCACCTGTATGTCTGCGGCGACTCCGCGCACATGGCCAAGGACGTGCACGAAGCGCTGCTCGACGTGGCCTCCGTCCACGGCGGTCTCAGTGCGGACGACGCCAAGGCCTGGTTGGCCGACTTGCTGCAACAGGGCCGTTACGCCCGCGACGTCTATTGAGGTTTTATTTCTGCGTTCATCCGTGAACGCCAGAGTCAAAAAGCGGCCATCCATGGCCGCACTCTTCAGAACAACATTCCCATGCCTTCCCATCTCGAACACATCAAATCCGAAAGCCGTCTTCTGCGCGGCACCATTGCCGAAGGGCTGGCTGACACCGTCACCGGCGCCATCGCCGAGTCGGACACCAAGCTGCTGAAATTCCACGGCAGCTACATGCAGGACGATCGCGACATCCGCGACGAGCGCCGCCGCCAGAAGCTGGAGCCGGCCTACGCATTCATGCTACGCGCGCGCTTGCCCGGTGGCGTGATGACGCCCGCGCAGTGGCTGGCGTTCGATGAACTGGCCAGCAACTACGCCAGCAGCGGCCTGCGTATTACGACCCGGCAGACCTTCCAGTGGCACGGCATCCTCAAGAAGAACCTGAAGGCCAGCATCGCGGCCATCAACGCCGCGGCAGCCAGCACCATCGCCGCCTGCGGTGACGTCAACCGCAACGTGATCTGCAACACCAACCCGATCGAGTCGGAAGCGCACGAGAAGGCCTACGCCTGGGCGGCGCGCCTGTCCGAGCATCTGAAGCCGAAAACCCGCGCGTACCACGAGTTCTGGCTGGACGGCGAAAAGCTGGTGGGCGAGGAAGCCGCCAACGAGCAGGAGCCGCTGTACGGCCCCACCTATCTGCCGCGCAAGTTCAAGATCGGCGTGGCCATCCCGCCGCTCAACGACATTGATGTCTACTCGCAGGATCTGGCACTGATCGCGATCATCGAGAACGGCGAACTGGTGGGTTTCAACGTCGGCATCGGCGGCGGCATGGGTGCCACCCACGGCGATCCGGCCACCTATCCGCGGCTGGCCGACATCATCGGCTTCGTGCGGCCGGAAAACCTGGTGGTGCTGGCCGAAACCGTGATCGGCGTGCAGCGCGACTGGGGCGACCGTGAGGAGCGCAAGCACGCGCGCCTGAAATACACGGTGGACACCTATGGCCTGGATGCAACCAAGGCCGAGATCGAAAAGCGGCTCGGTTTCGCGCTGGAGCCCGCGCGCGCGTTCCATTTCGATCACAACGGCGACCGCTACGGCTGGGTCAAGGGCCACGCCGGCCGCTGGCACCTCACCTTGCAGGTGGAATCGGGTCGTCTGCTCGACACCGAGGCGCACACCTGGCTCAGCGGCATGCGCGAGCTGGCGCACATCCACACCGGCGACATCCGGCTGACCTGCAACCAGAACCTCATCATCGCCAACGTGGCCGCCGAGGATCGCGACACCATCGACGAGCTGGTCGCCCGCCATCACATGGATGGCTACAAGCGGTACAGCGGCATCCGCCAGCATTCGATCGCCTGCGTGGCCTTGCCCACCTGCGGCCTGGCGATGGCGGAAAGCGAGCGCTACCTCCCCAGCTTGCTGCTGAAGCTGGAAACCCTGCTGGACCGCCACGGACTGATCGACGCGCCGATCCTGCTGCGCCTGTCCGGCTGCCCCAACGGCTGCTCGCGTCCCTACCTGGCGGAAATTGCCCTGGTCGGTCGCGCACCGGGTCGCTACGACCTGCGCCTGGGTGCGGATTTCCAGGGGCAACGGCTCAACCAGGCGTATCGCGAGAACGTCGACGAGGCGGTCATCCTGGAAGTGCTGGATGGCTTGTTCGGCCGTTACGCCGCCGAGCGCAACGCGGGCGAATACTTCGGTGATTTCCTGTTGCGCGTGGGTGTGTTGAGCGAACCGCGGAAGATTCCGCTGAAGGTGAACGCATGAACGCGATCCAGCTCCCTTTCAATGACCACAGCCCGCGCGCGCTGGCGGATATCAACGCTTGGATGGCGAGCCTGACTGCCGAGCAGCGGGTGGAATGGGCGCTGAAGAACACTGCCGGCAACCATGCGCTGTCGTCGAGCTTCGGTGCACAGGCCGCCGTCTCGCTGCATCTGGTCAGCCAGCAGAAGCCGGACATTCCGGTGATCCTGATCGACACCGGCTACCTGTTCCCCGAGACCTATCAATTCGTCGATACGCTGACGGAACAGCTGTCGCTGAACCTGAAGGTCTATCGCCCCACGATCGGCCGCGCCTGGGCCGAGGCCCGCTATGGCCGGCTGTGGGAGCAGGGGCTGGAAGGCCTGGAGCAGTACAACCGCATCCGCAAGGTCGAGCCCATGCAGCGCGCGCTGGCCGAGTTGGAAATCAACGGCTGGTTCGCCGGCCTGCGTCGCAGCCAGTCCAAGAGCCGCCACGAAATCCCGTTCGTCGAATGGCAGCGGGGCCACTGGAAGTTCCACCCCATCGCTGACTGGACCGACCGCGACGTGGGCATGTACCTGCAACGCCACGGCCTGCCGTACCACCCGCTGTGGGAGCAGGGCTACGTCTCCATCGGCGACACCCACACCACCCGCCGCTGGGAGCCGGGCATGGACGCCGAAGACACCCGCTTCTTCGGCCTGAAGCGCGAATGCGGCCTGCACGAACTGGTGTAACCCAGCTTTTCCCTTCTCCCGCTTGCGGGAGAAGGTGCCGAAGGCGGAAGAGGGCGCTCTTGCCTGGCTCGCGTCGAGCGAAAAGCGCCCCCTTCAGCCCTTCGGGCAGCTTCCCCCGCGGTGCGGAGGAAGCGAAAGGCCGTAGCTCCACGCCTTGAGCCGGACTCTCACATCTTCCTTCCTCCGCTTGCAGGGGAAGGTGCCGAAGGCGGATGGGGGGGGCTCTTGCCTGGTTCGCGCCGAGCGAAAAGCCCCCCTTCAGCCCTCCGGGCAGCTTCCCCCGCGGTGCGGGGGAAGCGAAAGGCCGTAGCTCCACGCCTTGAGCCGGACTCTCACATCTTCCTTCCCCCGCTTGCGGGGGAAGGTGCCGAAGGCGGATGGGGGTGCTCTTGCCTGGTTCGCGCCGAGCGAAAAGCCCCCTTCAGCCCTCCGGGCAGCTTCCCCCGCGATGCGGGGGAAGCGAAAAGTCAAAACCTCTCACTCCATGCTGGCTTTCCGGGCCCGCGCCACGTTCTGGCGCCAATGCGGAACCACGGTCGCCGGATGCGGCGTGCCGTTGGTTACCGTGCTGCGCACGTCGGCGCGGTTCAGGTGCGGCGCAAACTGCACGATCCAGTCCAGGGTGTAGTCACGCAGCACGCTGTCACGGCGCAGCAGGATCCAGGTGGTGCAGGTCGGGAACAGCGCATCGGCGGTGATCGTGCGCAAGTCATCGCCATCGCTGGGCAACATGGCCATTTCCGCCAGTACGCCAATGCCCATGCCGGCGCGCACGTAGGTCTTGATCAGGTCCGCATCGGCGGCGGTCATGGCGACCTGTGGCACCAGCCCCGCGGCGGCGAACGCACGGCGCAGTGAGGATTCGGGCTTTACCGAGGAGTCGTAACTGACCAGCGGCAAATCGGCCAGTTCGGCCAGGGTCGGCGCGCGCTTGAGCGAGGCCAGCGGGTGCGTATGCGGCATCAGCACCACGCGATTCCAGCGGTACGCGGGCAGGGCAATGCCACTGGCTGGCGCCGCACCCGAGGTACTGACCACGGCCAGGTCGACGCGGCCACCTTCCAGCAACGCCAGTACTTCCGCGTCGCCGCTGGGCTGCAGGTGCACGCTGACCTGCGGATAGCGCCGGCTCAGTGCCGCGATCGACGGCGGCAGGGCAAAGCGGGCCTGGGTGTGCGTGGTGGCGATGCGAAGTTCGCCGTGTTCCTCGTTGCGCAGGTTGGCGGCGATGGAACGGATGTTGACCGCTTCGGCCAGGATCACGCGGGCGCGCTCGAGCACGCGGGTGCCCGCATCGGTCACGCCATCGAGGCTCTTGCCCTTGCGCGTGAACAGCTGCAGGCCGAGTTCGTCCTCCAGTTGCTTCAACTGCTTGCTGACGCCCGGTTGCGTGGCGTGCACGCGTTCGGCGGCGGCGGTGATATTGAGTCCGCAATCGGCGATGGCGATGAGGTAGCGCAGTTGGGTCAGGGTCATGGCGTGGGTTCGCAGTGTACCGATGAGGAGTGTACGGGCAGACGGAGGAGCTGCGGTGGCTTCGACACGCCTGTGGCATAACGTCCCGGCCTTGCCGGATACCTGGCTGGACGACGGGCGACTTCAGGCGGACTTGGCAAATTCAGACGTCTAAACGCCCAAACAATGTTGTCATACTACATCAGGGTGGTGCTCATAACCTTGAGGTATATCAACGGCATCACAAGTCATTTCCCCAACAGTGGCCGCGCCTATAGCGTTACGGTGCCGCGCTGCCGTGGCGTCGATGCCGTATGTCCCCATGAAGTTGTATCCGTTGTTTGCCGATCTTTCCCGCCGCGCCGTGCTGGTTGTGGGCGGCGGTGCCGTGGCCGAGCGCAAGGTGGCGGCGCTGCTGGCCGCCAAGGCGCAGGTGACGGTCGGCGCGCCATTGCTGACGCCGCAACTGGAAAGCCTGGTCAGGAAGGGCCGCATCGCGCATCGCGCGGGCGTGTTCGAGGCCAGCTGGATCGACCACGCCTGGCTGGTGGTGGCCGCCACCTCGGATCAGGCGCTGAACGCCCAGGTGGCCGAACTGGCCACCTTGCAGCGCATTTTCGTCAATGTGGTGGATGACGCGCAGTTGTCCAGTTTCCACGTGCCGGCGGTGATCGACCGCTCGCCGGTGATCGTGGCCATTTCCAGCAGTGGCGAGGCGCCGATGCTGGGCCGGCTGCTGCGCGAGCGGCTGGAAACGTTGATCGACCACTCGGTCGGGCCGCTCGCCGCGCTGGCCGCACGCTTGCGCAAGCGCATCCGCCGGCGCTATCCGGACCTCGCCCTGCGTCGCCAGTTCTATCAAAAACTGCTGACCGGTCCGGTCGCTGACCTGCTTCGCCGCAACCAGCCCGAAGCAGCCACCGCTGCGGCCGAACAGGCACTCGCCGCGCCCCGCGCGGAGGCCGTGGGGTCGGTGGTGCTGGTGGGCGCGGGGCCGGGCGATCCGGGCCTGCTGACCCTGCGTGCGTTGCGCGCGCTGAACGAGGCGGATGTGATCCTGCACGACCGACTGGTCAGCCCGGACATACTGGAACTGGCCCGGCGCGACGCCGACCGGATCGAGGTGGGCAAGCAGGCCGGCAACCACCATGCCACCCAGGATCAGATTCATGCGTTGATGCTGGAACACGCGCGTGCCGGCAAGCGCGTGGTGCGCCTGAAAGGCGGTGACCCGTTTGTCTTTGGCCGTGGCGGCGAGGAACTGGAATACCTGCGCGACCACGGCATTGCCTATGAAGTGGTCCCCGGCATCACCGCGGCGCTGGCCTGCGCCGCCTACGCCGGTGTGCCGCTGACCCATCGCGACCACGCCCAGTCGGTGCGCCTGGTCACCGCGCATTGCCGCTCATCGATGGACACGCTCGACTGGGCCGCGCTGGCGCAGGAGCGGCAGACGCTGGCGGTCTACATGGGCGTGGCCGGGCTGGAAACGGTGCAGGCGCAGTTGCTTGCGCATGGCCGGGCAGCGGAAACGCCGTTTGCGCTGGTCGAGAACGGTTCGCGTGCTGACCAGCGCGTGGTGACCGGCACGCTGGCCGACCTGCCGGCACAGGCGCGTCGCCACGATGTGCGCTCGCCGGCGCTGCTGATCCTGGGCGAGGTAGCGTCGCTCAGCCATCGGCTGGCCTGGTTCGGCGCCGAGCCGCTGGGGGCGCCCGTCGCCATCGAGCCCGCGGCACCGCCCCAGCCCGTGCCGCGCCCCGCCCGGCACGCCACGGTGGAGACCTTGCGCGCCATCCATCGCGCGTAACCTCTGCGTCACCGCGGTTCTTTCATGCTGCGCGTTGTCGAGATTCCGGCAGCGCGCTTTTCTTTACCCACGGAGCGTTTCCATGATCTACAACAGCATCCTCGACACCATCGGCCGCACGCCCATCGTGAAGCTGCAGCGGCTGGCACCGGCCCACGTGGATATCTACGTGAAGGTCGAAGCGTTCAACCCGGCCGGTTCGGTGAAAGACCGCCTGGCGCTGGCCATCATCCTCGACGCCGAGCAGCGCGGCGTGCTGAAGCCTGGCCAGACCGTGGTGGAGTCCACTTCGGGCAACACCGGTGTGGCGCTGGCGGCCGTGTGTGCGGCCCGTGGCTATCCCTTCGTGGCGGTGTTGCCGGACTCCTTCTCGATCGAACGGCGCAAGCTGATCCGCGCCTATGGTGGCAAGGTTCTGCTCACTCCGGCGGCGCTGCGTGGCAGCGGTGCCTCGGCGAAGGCGCAGGAGCTGGCCGACAAGCACGGCTGGTTCCTCGCCAACCAGTTCGACAACCCGGCCAATCCGGCCTACCACCGCCAGACCACGGCCGCTGAAATCATCAGCGACTTCGCTGGTCGCCGCCTCGACTATTTCGTCAGCGGCTGGGGCACCGGCGGTACGCTTACCGGCGTGGGCGAGGTGCTCAGGGTGGCGCGCCCGGAGGTCAATGTCGTCGGTGCCGAGCCCGCCGCCGCCTCGCTGCTGGGCGGCAAGGAATGGGCCTCGCACAAGATCCAGGGCTGGACGCCGGACTTCCTGCCTGCCGTGCTCAACGGCCAGGTGGTCGACCAACTGGTAACCGTGGACGACGTGGTGGCCCGCGACACCGCGCGCGTGCTGGCGCAGAAGGAAGGCATCTTCACCGGCCTTTCCTCCGGCGCCACACTGGCGGCCGCGCTGCAGGTGGCGCAGACCGCGCCCGAAGGCTCCGTGCTGCTGGCGATGCTGCCGGACACTGGCGAGCGCTACCTGTCGACGTTCCTGTTCGAGGGCGTCAACGAGGGTTCCGACGAGGTTTGATCGCTGCGACAGGCCGGTCATGTACGGCCGGCTTGTCGATCCATTCAATCGCGCCGCCGGCGTGTCGGCCTGACGGCTGCAGCCGGTATCGCTCCGCCCCATTTCGCCATCAGCTTCTCGCCCACGTTGGCCAACGCCTGGATGGCCGGCAGCAGTTCACGGCCCAACTCGGTCAGTGCGTACTCGGCCGATGGGGGCGAGCTGTCCAGCGCACGACGTGTCACCAGACTCCGCGATTCCAGCTCCCGCAACCGCGCGCTCAATACCCGCGCGGAGATGCGCGGAATGTCGTGCCGCAATTCCCCGAAACGGCGCGGCCCGGCGCTCAGATACCAGATCACGTTCGGCGCCCAGGCACCGCGCAGCAGCGCCATGCTCTCGCTCAGCGGGCAGGTCGGCGGTATCGATGCGTTGTTTTTGCGTACGGGCAGGCCCATGGCTTCAGGGGAACCGGTTACTGGTGGGATACCGCATTTTCGCCTGATTCGGCGCCGGTTGGTATCCATAAGTAACCACGGTGGCTAGCATGCACTGCGTCGCCGCGATTCGCGCGGCGATCCCGCGTGTGCAGCGCGTGTTCCACCCCCTCATGGATCAACGATGAAACTCTATTACTTCCCCGGTGCCTGTTCCCTGTCCCCGCATATCGTGGCGCTGGAGGCGGGCATCCCGCTGCAACTGGAAAAGACCGACATCAAGACCAAACTCACCGAGAGCGGTGCGGATTTCGGGCAGATCAACCCGAAAGGCTACGTGCCGACCCTGGTGCTGGACAACGGCGAAATACTGACCGAAGGCACCGCGATCGTGCAGTACCTGGCCGATCTGAAGCCCGAGAGCGGCCTGGCTCCCGCCAACGGTACGTTGCCGCGCTATCGCTTGCAGGAAATGCTGGGTTACATCAACTCCGAACTGCACAAGAATTACAGCCCGCTGTTCAATCCGGACACGCCGGAAGCCGCGCGCGCCGCGTGCGAAAGCTACCTGTTGCGGCGCTACCAGCTCATCGAGAATGCGCTGGCGAAACAGCCGTGGCTACTGGGCGAGCAATTCACCGTGGCCGATGTGTACTTGTTCACCGTCACCAACTGGGCCGGCCACGTGGGCCTGGATCTCTCCCGCTTCACCGCGCTGGCCGCGTTCCAGCAGCGCGTAGCCTCGCGGCCCGCGGTGCAGGCGGCGCTTGAGGCTGAAGGGTTGCTCAGCAAAGCCGCATAAAGCGGCGCGTACGGCAATGTTCGAGTTGACCGGGCCCGCAAGGCGGGTCCGGTCCCATGGAATGGTCAGGCGTGGGTGGTATCGATCGACCTCGTCATGAACACGCTGTTGGGGTCCGGCCGGTAGTCCGCGAAGGGTGCGCAGGGAGCGAAGCCGAAGGACGCATAAAGGCGACGTGCCGGCTCGAAGAATTCCATGGAACCCGTCTCCAGGCTGAGGCGCGAATAGCCACTGACAGCAGCCTCCCGAATCAGATGTCGCAACATCATGGACGCGACGCCACGACGCAGATGGGAGCCGGCGGTACGCATGGATTTGATTTCGGCGTGCGCTGCCGTCAGGTGCTTGAGGGCACCAAATCCGGCCAGTGCCGCACCATCCCAGATGCTCCAGAACGTGACGTCGTCGCTCCGAAGGCCAGCCAGGTCGAGAGCGTGGCGGCTTTCCGGCGGGGCCGTCGGCGCCATCGATTCCAGATGCTCGCGCAGCAGTTCCAGGATCTGCGGGCCTTCGAGGTTGTCGAGTCGAATGTCCACGGCTTTTTTCCCGGATTGATTCGAAAAGCTGCCAGGCGTGATGGGTTGTAGGTTTGTCGTCGCGGCGAGTTTCGAACTGGTCAGATGTCTTTCGCCAGCCCTTCAGCCAAGCCGATATAGCTGCCCGGCGTCAGCTCCAGCAGGCGCTGCTTCGCATCGGCCGGCAGATCAAGCCCGCCGATGAACTCGCGCATCGACTCCTTGGTGATGCCATGCCCGCGGGTCAGCGCCTTCAGCTGTTCGTACGGTTGCGGCAGGCCGTAGCGGCGCATCACGGTCTGCACCGCTTCGGCCAGCACTTCCCAACTGGCGTCGAGGTCGGCGGCGATGCGGTCGGCGTTGACGTTGAGCTTGCCCAGGCCTTTCTTCAACGATTCCAGTGCCACCAGCGTATGGCCGAAGGCGGTGCCCAGTGCGCGCAGCACGGTGGAGTCGGTGAGGTCGCGCTGCCAGCGGCTGATCGGCAGCTTCTCCGCGAAATGGCCGAGCAGGGCGTTGGCGAGGCCGAAGTTGCCTTCGGCGTTTTCGAAGTCGATCGGGTTGACCTTGTGCGGCATGGTCGACGAGCCGACTTCGCCGGCCTTCAGCGTCTGCTTGAAATAACCCAGCGAGATGTAACCCCAGATGTCGCGGGCCAGGTCGATCAGGATGGTGTTGGCGCGGCGCACGGCATCGCAGTATTCGGCGACGTTGTCGTGTGGCTCGATCTGGGTGGTGTAGGCGTTGTAGTCCAGCTCCAGGCTTTCCACGAAAGTCTGCGAGAAGCACTGCCAATCCAGGTCGGGGTAGGTGATGGCGTGGGCGTTGTAGTTGCCCACGGCGCCGTTGATCTTGCCCGAGACATCCACCGCGGCCAATTGCCGGCGCTGGCGTTCGATGCGCGCCACCACGTTGGCGATTTCCTTGCCCAGAGTGCTGGGCGACGCGGTCTGGCCGTGGGTACGCGAGAGCAGCGGCAGCGCAGCGTTGGCGTGGGCCAGTTCGCGCAACTGCGCGGTGACGGCGTCCAGTTGCGGCAGCAAGACCTGGGCGCGCGCGTCGCGCAGCATCAGCGCGTAGGAGAGGTTGTTGATGTCTTCACTGGTGCAGGCGAAATGCACGAACTCCTTGGCCTGGGCCAGGCTGGCGTCGGCGCCGATCTTTTCCTTGATGAAATACTCGACCGCCTTCACGTCATGGTTCGTGGTGGCTTCGATCGCCTTGATGCGCTCGCCGTCGGCCACGCTGAAATCGTCCGCGATGGCTTTCAGGGTGGCGATCTGGGCAGCGTTGAACGGCGGCAGTTCGACGATCTTAGGTTCGGCGGCCAGCGCCAGCAGCCATTCGATCTCCACGTGTACGCGCCGGTGCATCAGGCCGAACTCACTGAAGATCGGGCGCAGTGCTTCGACCTTGCCGGCGTAGCGGCCGTCCAGCGGGGACAGGGCGGTCAGGGTGTGAGTGGACATCGGCGGGTTCCGGCGGGAGGAAAACCGCCATTTTACATTGACGGCGGCTTGGTGTTTGGCGGCCTATAGTGTTTTGTCCCGTTTCCCCCGGGCGCGGCGCTTTCAGCGCCCCGTTCGGCATGAATGGTTGCGACCGAGAAATAAAAGGATCTCCCCAATGAGCAACTTCCGCATCGAGCACGACAGCATGGGCGAACTGCAGGTGCCCGCCGACGCGCTGTACGGCGCGCAGACCCAGCGCGCGATCGACAATTTCCCGATTTCCGGCCTGCATCTGCCCCGCCAGTTCATCCGCGCGCTGGGCCTGATCAAGGCCGCCGCGGCCGACGTGAACCTGTCGCTGGGTCATCTGAAAAAGGGTCAGGCCGCGGCGATCCGCAAGGCGGCGCTGGCGGTGGCGGACGGGCAGTACGACGCACAGTTCCCGATCGACATCTTCCAGACCGGCTCCGGCACCAGCACCAACATGAATGCGAACGAGGTGATCGCGCATCTGGCGGTGGCGGCCGGTGCCAAGGTGCATCCGAACGACCACGTCAATTACGGGCAGAGCTCGAACGACGTGATCCCCACCACGATCCACGTCAGCGCTGCGCTCACCACCAGCGAGCAGTTGCTGCCCGCGCTGAAGCATCTGAAGAAGGTGATCGACAAGCGCGCCCGCGAATTGAAGAACACGCCCAAGACCGGCCGTACCCACCTGATGGACGCGATGCCGATCACCTTCGGCCAGGAGTTGTCGGGCTGGTCGGCGCAGATCGCCAGTGCGATCGAGCGCATCGAGGATGCGTTGAAGCGCATGCGCCGGTTGCCGCAGGGTGGCACGGCGGTGGGCACCGGCATCAATGCCGACCCGAAGTTTGGCCCGGCGATCGCACAGCAGTTGAAGAAGCTGACCGGGGTGAAGTTCGAGTCGGCGGAAAACTATTTCGAGGGCATGGCGGCGCAGGATGCCGCAGTCGAATTGTCCGGCCAGTTGAAGACGTTGGCGGTGGGCTTGATGAAGATCGCCAACGACCTGCGCTGGATGAATTCCGGTCCGCTCGCCGGCCTGGGCGAGATCGAGTTGCCGGCGCTGCAGCCGGGTTCGTCGATCATGCCGGGCAAGGTCAATCCGGTGATTCCCGAGGCGGTGGCGATGGTGGCCGCGCAGGTGATCGGCAATGACGCATCGATCACCATTGCCGGCCAGTCCGGCAACTTCCAGCTCAACGTGATGCTGCCGCTGATCGCGCACAACCTGCTGCAGTCGATCGGCATCCTGGCCAATGTCAGCGTGCTGCTGGCGGACAAATCCATCGCCGGCTTCAAGGTCAACAAGGCGCGGGTGAACCAGGCGCTGGCGATGAACCCGATCCTGGTCACCGCGCTGAATCCGGTGATCGGTTATGAGAAAGGGGCCGCCACGGCGAAGCAGGCGTACAAGCAGCATCGCCCGATCATGGACGTGGCGCTGGAAACCACCGGTTTGTCGAAGGACGAGTTGAAGAAATTGCTCGATCCGATGACGCTGACCCGTGGTGGTATCCACGAGGGATGAGCCATCCAGCGTGTGGCCAAGGCGGGTGCATCAATCCTTGGTGCCGTTGTCGCAGCTCTTCACATCGGAAGTGCTGATGATGGCGGCGTAGGGCTTGAAGGCCGCCATTTGTGCGGCAAGCTGGTCCTGCGCGACCTTGATCGCGACCTCTGCTTTGCAGATGCCCAAGCTCAATGTCTTCAGGTTGCTGGCCTCGGCGGCCTTGTCCGCCAGATCCGGTGTGGCTGAGAGTTTGTTCTCGATTGCCTTGGTCGTCATCTTGAAACCGGTCTTGCCCATGGCAAGGCCGGTTTCGTGCACGTTCCGCACGTTGCGGTTGTAGTTGACCAGCAGGCTGCGTTCGGCAGGCGTGACCGTCACCGTCTTGCCGTCGATCGCGAACGCACCATCGGCACTGATCGTGGCTTTCGGCGTATCGATGACGCGCAGGGTAATCGTGTCCCCGTACAGCAAGATAGCGCCGTTTCCCGTGGCGATGGCGGTCTGGGGCGCGTGGCAGGCGGTGAGTGAGGCCGCCATCGTGGCGGCAAGAAGCAGGTGGATGGTTGTTTTCATGGGTGGCTCCCTGAGCGAATGCTCACGATGACTTGCGCGGTGCCTGGATGCAGATCTGCTGTTTGGGATAATTGAACGTGATTATCCCACCCGCCCACAGAGGGACTCCCAGAGACCCATCCACCTCTTCCAGGTTGAAGGCTTTTACTTGTTCGGTCAGGGCAAATTTGACGTTGTGAAAGTGCTGTGTGCCGACACTCAGCTCTGCGAATTCAGAAACCACACCCATGGCGCGTCCGCCCGTGCCTTCGCCGACCGCTTGCTTGTGGCCATTGGTGTAAAGCGCCTTGCCGGCGTTGGATTGCAGGAAAGCGGTTCCAAGGTAGTTGTGATTCCGGCTTCCCAGATCGATGACGAGATGCACAGTCTCTGGTGCTGACGTCGCCTGGCTCTTGACCGTCGCGGTCACAACAGGGACGTTGTGTATGAGCTCGAAGGAAATCGGGTTGGGGCAGCCCGGGGGATCGTTTTTGGGGTAGATGGATACGGTTGACTCAGCGTAATTCACGCGAACGACGTGATTTTCGAAAAACGGGTATCCCAGAAGGGCGTCGATCCTGAGGCCCGATGAAGACGATATTGAGCCGAGGTCGATGGCGTAGCCCGGTACGTCGTGCAGGGCCAGCGAACCGAATTCGACGCTCTTCAGCTTCACGGGAAAAAGGCTTTGGTTACCTGTGCCCCCACCGGATGCCTGCAGCGGTGAATGCCCCAGTTGCAGCCCGAGCTCGGTGGCGAGCGATTTACTGACGATCATGGCCCCGGAGCCGCTGTCCAGGACCGCATTGACAGTCTTCCCGTTGATCGTCGCCTGGACGCTGACCAGGTTGTCGTGAAGGTGGAAGGGAAGTGTCTGCTGGGCCATGGCAAGGCCCGGTATGGCAAGAATCGATAGAAACAATCCACGACGCGACATTGACGTTACCTCCGGTTGCCACCTCCAGCACATGGGGTGACCGGCGGAGCAGCCATCCGCCTTTTAATGAATTGTCGGGCCAGCCGCGCCACCAAGTTGGCTACGTCGTAGTGTGCTTGCGCAGGCTGGATCACCTTGTTCCGAAATCATGGATTCCGATGAGGGTGTCGTGTTGCTCGTCAGTCGGAGAACACGGCAAAGCCGTGCTTGCCATCCTCGTCGGTCATGTCCTTGGCGCAGTCGTCGATGTCCTTCTGTTCCATCGTGGCGTAAGGCTGGAACTGCGGCATGGCGGCGGCCAGTTTCTGCTGGCTGGCCAGCAGGGCCGGCATGCGCTGCTGGCAAAGCTGGCGGGCGGCGGCCTCGATCTTGTCGGTCTGCGGCTTGATGGCGGCCTCGATCTGCTTGTCGCTCTTGCCGCTGAAGGCGCCCATCATCGCGGTCTTGGCGGCCTGCATGCCCAGGTCCGCGCCCTGCGTACCGATGTCCATGCCGGCGGAGGCGATGCCCACGATCTGCTGGCGGTAGTCCAGCAGCAAGGCGCGCTGTGCCGGTGTGGCGTCGACCTTCTTGCCGGCGATCAGCAGATCGCCCTGCGGGGTGATCTCGGCTTTTGGTCGCTTGTCGTTGTCGTCGTTGCTGTCGTCGTTGCCGAAGTGGACATGGTCCAGTTCGATGTTCTTGGTGACAAGATCCTTCTTGGCTTCCTGCATGGCCTTGTCGATCCCTCTGGCGAGCAACGAGCGCGGCGCAGTTTCACCGTTCTTGCTCGCTGGTGTTGTTTGCCCGGTCGACGCGGGCTGGGAATCAGGGGCCTGACTGCATGCGGCCAGCGGCAGCAGCAGAACCAGTGCGAGGGCGCGGTAAGAGAACGGTTTCATGGATGTGCTCCTTGGTCGAAGTCGATCACGGGATCAGTTGAGCAGCAACGGGCGCAGCGTGGCCCATGTGTTGTCGAGCAGCAGTTTCTGCGCGTCGACGCCGGGATGCACGCCGTCGTCCAGCAGCAGGGCGGGCTGGTCGGAAATGCCGGCCATCAACGAGGGCAGCAGCACGATCTGCTTGTCGTGCTGTATCCGCTGATAGACGCCGGCCAGCATGTCCGCGCAATGGTCCTTGTCCAGCTTGGGCGGAATCCGGAAGCCCAGCACGGCAACCTTTGCCCCCGACGCCTGCGCCATATCGATAAGGCGTGTCATGTCGGTTTCCAGTTGCTGCCGGCTTGCACCGAGGATGGCGTCGTTGGCACCAAGCTCCAGGATGACCAGCCGCGGGTGGTGGGCGGCGATCAACCCGGGGAGTTCCTTCAGGGCATCGGTCAGTGTCTTGCCGCCGCGGCTGGCGTTGATGATCTTCGGCGCCGTGGTGCTGGCGGCGCTGACGCGTTGCTGCAGCAGATTGACCCAGCCCGCCTCGGCGGGGATGCGATGCGCGGAACTCAGGCTGTCGCCAACCAGCAATACGGTGCGTGTCGGCGGCGTGGCTGCGCCGACACCATGCGCCGACGATGCGAGCGGTATGGCGACGAGCGTGAAGAGCGCGAACAGGGTGGCTTGGAGCGATTTCATGGTGATCCTTGGGGCGCAGTGGGCCGGCGAAATCGCAAAGCGAATTCGGCAGGGCAAGTCGTGCTGTTGGCCAATGTCCGAGAATGGACCGGGCGAATGTTTGTGTAACGGACGGGCCGGGCGACCCGTCCGTCACCGAGCTCAGGCGTCGTCGCGCCAGCGGCGGAACCAGATGGCGCCGGCCAGCAGGGCCACGCCGGCAACCACGCCGATCCACAGGCTGGGTGAGGCGGCCAGGTGCCAGGTCTGCGCCAAGTCCAGGACGTCCGTTCCCGTGTTGCCCGAGATATGGATCATGCTGTCGCCGAACATGCTGCCGGTGCCGGGGAACACGCTCAGCAGGGCGCGCTGCACGATGTTTTTCCAGAACCAGGCGGTGGGCAGGTTGAAAAGCCCCATGATGCCGAACCAGGTCACCAGCAGACCCACGCCCACCGGCAGTGCCACCGCCCACAGGAAGGGCTTGCTGCGGGACCAGGCGGAGCAGATCAGCAGCCAGCCGACGGCCGGTGCCGCCCACAGCGCATACAGCGGGATGTAGCCGATCAGGTTGAACATCACCCGGAATGGATGGGCCAGCAGCAGCAACTGCCACACGTTGACGCCGTGGAAGGACAGGGTGACCGCAAGTATCAGCAGCTGCAGCATGCCCACGATGATGCCCACGACCACGGCGATGACCGGTGCCAGCACGGTGGCGCTGATGACCTTGGATAGCACGGTGCTGGTGTCTGACACCGGCAGTGATTTCCAGAACAGGATGCTGCGGTCACGGCGGTCGTCGTACAGCGCGCCGAGGCAGTAGAAAAACACCACGAAACCCAGCACTACCACCAGCAGGCCCATGGCCGAATACATCGCGATGTCCAGCGCAAACCCGACCTTGCTCAGGTCGCCGGCATCCATTTCGGCGATGACCTGCTGCAGGCCGCCGCTGGCGCCGAAGTTGATGCCGTTGCGGGCGCCCAGGACTTCGGCGGTGATGATGCCCATGATGTTGAGCAGCAGAAAGATGCCGCCGGTGATGACCGGTGCCCAGAAGAACCCGCCACGGTGCTCCCAGAATTCGCGTTTCACCAGCCAGTACAGGTCTTTCAACGTCTGGTTGTTCATGCGTAGGTTCCCTTCATGGTGGCCACGAACAAGTCGCTGACGGAGGGGCGGCGGGTTTCGCCCAGCGGCTCCAGCGTCGCGCGGCTCGCGCCGTCGAACAGAAAAATGCTCTTGCCGAAAACCTGGCGCTCGTCGATGGGTTTCAGGGCCCGGGCGGCGTCGGCCTGGTCGGCGTTGACCATCACCTCGATGAAGCGTTCGCCGACCGCATCCATGTCGGCGTCCAGCACGATCCTGCCGTCACGGATGAACATCAGGTCGGTGAGGATGTGCTCGACTTCCTCCACCTGATGGGTCGTTACGATAATCGTCTTGTTCTCGTCGAAATAGTCCTCCAGCAGGTTCTGGTAGAACTGCTTGCGATAGAGGATGTCCAGGCCGAGGGTGGGTTCGTCCAGGATCAGCAGGCGTGCGTCGATCGCCATCACCAGCGCCAGGTGCAACTGCACGATCATGCCCTTGGACATCTGCCGCACGCGCTGATTCGGTTGCAGCTTGGTGCGCGCCAGGAAGGCCTCGCACTTCTTGCGGTTGAAACGCGGGTGCACGTTGGCGACGAAATCCACCGCCTGGCTGACCTTGATCCAGCGTGGCAACACGGCCACGTCGGCGATGAAGCACACGTCACCCATCAACTTGTCGCGCTGCTTGCGCGGGTCGTAGCCCAGCACGTTCAACTCGCCGGTGAAATCGGTGAGGCCGAGGATGGCCTTCAACGCAGTGGTCTTGCCCGCGCCGTTGGGGCCGATCAGGCCGACGATGCGGCCGGGCTCGATCTGGAAGCTGACATCATCCAGCGCCACCGAGGATTTGTACCGCTTGCCCAGCCTGCTGGCCGTGATGACCGCACTCATGACTGTTGCTCCGTGTGGGTGCTCGCTTCGCGCAGCAAAGTCTTCAGATCCAGCCCCAGCCGCTGCAGCCGGGCGAACAGTACGGGCCACTCCTCGCGAAGAAACCGCTCGCGCTCGGATTTCAGCAGCGCCTCGCGAGCGCCTTCGATGACGAACATGCCCAAGCCCCTCCGTTTTTCCACCAATTGTTGATCGACCAGTTCCTGATAGGCCTTGGAGACGGTCAGCGGGTTGATCTGGTAATCCGCTGCCACCTGGCGTACCGACGGCAACGGGTCGCCCTCGTTCAAGGCGCCGTCCAGGATCATCGCCACCACGCGTTGCTGCAGCTGGCGGTAGATCGGCGCGTTGTCGTTCCAGGTGATGGTCATGCTTATTCCTTGCTGATGCCGCCGAATTGATTGGCGAACGAATAGTAGGGCATGGCCAATTGCGAGCTGACCAGGCTCAGGTGCGGCCCGCCGCCATGGCCGGCGGCGGCGCCGATGAAGTCGCCGCTGTCGATCAGCGCGGCCTCGCGCCGCTCGGCGGCGGTGGGGTGGACCACGATCATGGGCAGGTCGGTGACGGTCCGATGGGTCGCGGCGGCAGGTGCCGGCGGGACATCGACGTTGTAGGTGACCGCGCCCAGCGTGGCGAAGGTGAACAGGGCGGCGGCGATACTGGCGATGAGGTTTTGCGATTTCATGGCGTGCTCCTCAGTGAACTCGTTGACCGGTGTTGTAGTGAACTATAACACCATGTTTTGAGCCGTCAATGGGCGGAGCCTGAAATCGGGATATGACTGATGGCAGGGGTGGCCGGAGCGCTGGGGATGGCCTTTCAGCCACGCAAAAGGCCAGCTTGTGAGGCTGGCCTTTGCTTGGCGGTTCCGGTGCGGCCGCCGTGGGGAGCGACGTGCCGCGACCGGTGGTTGTTATCGACGCACGGACCGCTGCCGCTGGCGTCGTGTGGCGCGTCAGGCGGCTTCGGCCACCAGCATGTGGATCGCGTCCTGCGCCGATTTCAGCGCTGCCGATTTCTGTTCGTCGCCCACCGCCACGCCTTCGGCCCGCACGATTTCGATCTCGCCGATGCCGATGAAGCCGAATACCGCCCGCAGGTAGGGTTCCTGGAAATCCACGGCGGTGCGTCCGGTCCCCTCGCCGTAGAAGCCGCCGCGGCTGGAGGCCACGATCACCCGCTTGCCACCGGCCAGGCCCTCGGGGCCGTTCGCGGTGTAGCGGAAGGTCTTGCCGGCGACCAGCACGCGGTCGAGCCATGCCTTGAGCTGGCTGGGGATGCCGAAGTTGTACATCGGCGCACCAATCACCACCACGTCGGCGGCGAGAAACTCTTCCAGCATCGCGTTCCCCGCCACGGCAGCGGGGTCATTGGCGTCGGCGACCGGCGACCAGTGCGTCAGCGGTTGCGCCGCGAGGTCGCGATAGTTGACGGTGGCGTCGGGCGTGCCCTGCTTCAGCTCCGCTACGATGTCGGCGGTGAGCTGGCGCGACACCGAGTAGCTGCCGAGGGCGCTGGAATCGATATGGACGATTTTCATGGCTGGTTTCCTGTTTGGGCCGGAAGACCGGCGACGAAATCAGGATATATTCGAAACAATGTGGCGATAAGTCCGCAGTTATCGGACTTATCGTTCTGAAAAGGAAACAGTCATGACGGTATTGACGGGTGCGCTGCAGGATCTCAACGACCTGTACTTCTTTGCGGCCGTGGTCGAACACGGCGGCTTTTCCGCTGCCGGGCGGGCGCTGGGCGTGCCGAAATCCCGCCTCAGCAAGCGCGTGGCCCAGCTCGAGGAGCGGCTGGGCGTGCGCCTGCTGCAGCGGACCACGCGCCGCTTCATGGTCACCGAGGTGGGCGAGCGCTTCTACGCGCATTGCCGCGCCGTGCTGGAAGAAGCGCAGGCCGCGCAGGATGCCGTGGACGAGTTGCGCGCGGAGCCGCGCGGCGTGGTGCGGCTGAGCTGTCCGATATCGCTGACGCAGACGGTGCTGGCGTATCTGCTGCCGGATTTCCTGGCGCTGTATCCGAAAATGCAGGTACGGCTGTTGTCCAGCGATCGCCGCGTCGACGTGATCGGCGAGGGCTACGACCTGGCCATCCGTGTACGCACCAAGCTGGATACCGACGCCAACCTGGTCATGCGCAGTTTCGGCCAGGCGCAGACCAAGCTGGTGGCCAGCCCCACGCTGCTCGACGCGCAGGGGCGCCCATCGCAACCCGATGAGCTGGCCCGCTTGCCGGCGCTGTCGATGCGCGAGCACGAGGGCGCGCAGGTGTGGGAGCTGATCGATGCCGACGGCAAGCAGTCTGTCGTTGAAGTGCAGGCGCGGCTGATCACCGGCGATTTCGCCGTGCTGCTGGAAGCCGCCCGCCGCGGCATGGGGGTGGCGCTGTTGCCGGAGTCCGTCTGCGCGCCGGCCATCGCCAGCGGCGAGCTGGAAGTGGTGCTGCCGGACTGGAGCGTTCCCGGCGGCACCATGCACTTTGTCTATCCCAGCCGGCGCGGCATGCTGCCGGGCGTGCGCGCACTGGTGGATTTCCTGGCCGAGCGACTGCCGGCCACCACCTCGCTGAGGCACGAGCAATGCAAGAAACGTCCGCTGGATGATCTGCCTGCCTGCCGCTGATCACGCCAATGCGCAGGGCAGCGTCGATATAATGTCCCATTCCCGATTCAGGCATCCAGACGGCCAAATCATCATGATCGAAACCAAGCTTCCGAAAGTCGGCACCACCATCTTTACCGTGATGAGCCAGCTGGCGCTGGAACACAAGGCGGTGAACCTGGGGCAGGGCTTTCCGGATTTCGAACCACCGCAGCCGCTGCGCGATGCGCTTGCGCGCGCCATGGATGAAGGCCGCAACCAGTACGCGCCGATGCACGGCACCGCCGGCCTGCGCGAGCAGATCGCGCTGAAGACCGAGCGGTTGTATGGCCGCAAGGTCGACGTCGACCGCGAGATCACGGTGACCTCCGGCGCCACCGAAGCCCTGTTCGCGGCGATGGCGGCGGTGGTTCGCGCGGGCGACGAGGTGATCGTGTTTGACCCGGCCTACGACAGCTACGAGCCGGCGATCGACTTGCAGGGCGCCCGCGCGGTGCACATCCCGTTGACCGTGCCGGCGTTCTCGATCGACTGGCAGCGCGTGCGCGACGCGATTACGCCGAAAACCCGCATGATCCTGGTCAACAGCCCGCACAACCCATCGGGCGCCGTGCTGTCGGCGGGCGACCTGGACGAGCTGGCGGCGATCGTGCGCGACACGTCCATCGTGGTGTTGTCCGACGAGGTCTACGAGCACATCGTGTACGACGGCGCGCAGCACCAAAGCGTGCTGCGCCATCCGGAGCTGGCCGAGCGCAGCTTCGTGATCTCCTCGTTCGGCAAGACCTACCACTGCACGGGCTGGAAGGTCGGTTACGCGATCACGCCGCCGGCGTTGTCGGCCGAGTTCCGCAAGGTGCATCAGTACCTCACGTTCTGCACGTTCCATCCGGCGCAGGTGGCATTTGCCGAATTCATGGCCAGCACGCCCGAGCATTACCTGGAGTTGCCGGCGTTCTATCAGGCCAAGCGCGATCGGTTCCGCGCCTTGCTGGCACCGTCGCGCTTCAAGCTGCTGGATGTGCCGGGCGGTTATTTCCAGCTGGTCGACTATTCGGCGATCCGCGATGAAGACGATGTGGCCTTCAGCCGCTGGCTGGTGGAGCAGGGCGGCGTGGCAGGGATTCCGTTGACGCCGTTTTACGAGACCGCGCCCGGCACGCGATTGTTGCGGCTGTGTTTCGCCAAGAGCGACGCCACCATGGAGGCGGGCGCCGAACGCCTGTGCCGGCTGTGAGCATGCAGCCGTTGAAGGTCTCGCTGGTGCAGGGCGCCACCCGCTGGCACGACGCACCGGCCAATCGCGACTACTACGGCGCGCTGGTGCGCCAGGCCAAAGGCAGCGACCTCATCGTGCTGCCGGAAACCTTCCTGTCCGGCTTCAGCAACGACACCCGCGCCAGCGCGGAAACCATGCAGGGCGAAGGCCTGGCCTGGCTGCGTGCGCTGGCGGCCGAGGTAGGCGCGGTGATCTGCGGCAGCCTGGCGATCCTGGAAGATGGCGTGGTTTACAACCGTTTGCTGTGGATGCAGCCCGACGGCAGTTTCCAGCAATACGACAAACGCCACCTGTTCCGCATGGCTGGCGAACACACCCGCTACGGCGGCGGCAATGCGCGTCTGATCGTGACGCTGAAAGGCTGGCGCATCCTGCCGCAGGTTTGCTACGACCTGCGTTTTCCGGTGTGGCTGCGCAATCGCCGGCTGGCCGTTGCGGAGGGCGGCATGGATTACGACCTGGCGCTGTTCGTCGCGAACTGGCCCGCACCGCGACGCCATCCGTGGCGCACGCTGCTGCGCGCCAGGGCGATCGAAAACCTCAGCTACGTGATCGGCGTGAACCGCGTCGGCGTGGACGGCAACGAGTTGCCGTATGCCGGCGACAGCGTGGCGGTTGATCCGGTAGGTGAGGCGTTGATCGAGCTCGGTGCGCAGGAACAGGTGGCCACCGTGACGCTGGACCCGGCGGTGCTGCTGGCGCATCGCGAGCGCTTTCCCGCATGGATGGATGCGGATGCGTTTTCGCTGGACCTCGACTGATACCGGGTTCCCCGCACGGGGATAACCCCCTGTAGGAGCGGCTTCAGCCGCGACCTGGCCTTGCCGTTACCCCGGGTCGCGACTGAAGTCGCTCCTACAGGAGCGCGCTCAGAGTATCGCGAGCACCGTCTCCGGCGGGCGGCCGATGGCGGCCTTGCCGTTGGCGACGACGATCGGGCGCTCGATCAGTTTCGGGTGCGCCACCATCGCCGCGATCAGGGCAGGTTCGTCGAGTGATTCGTCCGCCAGCCCCAGCGTCTGGTATTCCGCTTCACCCGTGCGCAACAGCGCACGGGCGGTCATCCCCAACTGCTTCAGCAACACGGCCAGCTCGGCCGCGGTGGGCGGGTTGTCGAGGTAGTTGATGACCTCGATGTCGTCGCCACGCGCTTCCAGCAAGGCCAGTGTGGCGCGGGATTTGGTGCAGCGGTTGTTGTGGTAGATACGCACCATCGTTAGTGGCTCCGATCAGTTTGCGACCGGCTCAGCGGTTGCCCGAGCGATTGCCGCCACGGCCACCCGGCGGGCGTCCACCGGCGGCGCCGCCGTGTCCATGCGGACGACCGGCTCCCTGCGAACGGTTGCCACCCTGACCCTGCGGTCGGCCGGCGCCTTGGGGACGGTTGCCACCCTGGCCTTGCGGACGACCGCCGCCAGCCTGATTGCCGTGCGCGCGATTGCCCTGACCCTGCGGCCGTGCGCCCGGGGCGCGATTGCCGTTGCCACCGCCGGTGCCGCGCGATTCGCCGCCGAAGCCGCTATACGGGTTGCCGCCGCTGCGGTTCTCGCCACCGGCGCGTGCGCCGAACGGCTTGCCGCCCGCGGGGCGACGATTGCCAGCACCACCGGCGGTGTTGCCGCGCGGTGCGCCGCCAGCGCGGTTCGCGCCGTCGCGGCTTTCACCGGCGAACCAGGTGCGTACCGAGGGCAGTTCCTGGCCCGGCGCCACGCGCCGGCCGCGGCCGGCGCCACCGCTGCGTGCGCCGCCGGCACGCTCGGGGCGGGCCACGTTACCGTTGACTTCCTTGCCGTCGCGCCGCGGCGGCTTGCGGCCACGGGTGGGCTCTTCGCGGATGCGGTCAAACGCGCGTATCTCGCGGGCTTCGTCCTGGCCGCCGGTCCAGGCGGTGCCGGCGCCGCGCTCGGGGCGGTATTCGGTGACGCTGCGGTTGGCGCGGCGCTGGTGCAGCACCGGGCTCAGGGTCAGCACCGGTTGCGGCGCGCCCAGGCCAGTGGTCTGGCGCAATTTTTTTACCGCTTCGGCATCGAGTGGCTCGCAGTCGCCGCGGCGCAGGTTGCGCGGCAGTTCGATCTGGCCGTAGCGGATGCGCTTGAGGCGGCTGACCAGGAAGCCCTGCGAATCCCACAGGCGGCGCACTTCGCGGTTGCGACCCTCGCGGATCACCACGCGGAACCAGCTGTGGCTGCCGCCACGGCTGATCACGGCGATTTCGTCGAAACGGGCGGGGCCATCGTCCAGCTCCACGCCGGCCTTCAACCGCTCGATGATCTCGTCGGGCACTTCGCCATGCACGCGGCACAGGTATTCGCGCTCGAGGCCGCTCTTGGGATGCATCAGGGCGTTGGCCAGTTCGCCATCGGTGGTCAGCAGCAGCAGGCCGGTGGTGTTGATGTCCAGGCGGCCCACGGCGACCCAGCGCGCACCCTTCAGGCGCGGCAGCTGTTCGAACACGGTGGGGCGGCCTTCGGGGTCGTCGCGCGTGGTCAGCACGCCTTCGGGCTTGTGGTAGATCAGCACTTCGGTGTCGTCGCGGCTGTCGGTAGCCACCACGAACTGCTTGCCGTCGAGCGTGACGCGATCGCCGGCATGCACGCTGGTGCCGATTTCGGCACGCGTGCCGTTGAGCTCGACTTCGCCAGACTGGATGCGCACTTCGAGCGTGCGGCGCGAGCCCAGGCCCGCGTTGGCCAGCACCTTGTGCAGGCGCTCTTCCAGTTGGGCGGCGGCTTCGTCGCGCGGTTCGCGCTTCAGGGACAGGACGGATTTTTGCGGCGCAGTCATGCGCGGTACTCCTCGGAATCTTGGCTTGCGGCGTCGGGTTCGACGTCCGCGGCGGGGTTCGCTGCCTCATCGGCAGTGGCAATCGGGTTGGCGACGGCGGGGCTCGTGTCGGAGCCGGTCTCGTCGGACTCGGGTGAAGCGGCCGGCATGTCAGCACTGGTCGCGTTGTCGGTTTCGTGGTGATCGGCATCCGCGTCGTCGGCGGCTGCCTGGATGTCGGTGGTGCTTGCGTCGCCTTCCGTTTCCGCGGCTTCCGGCACGGCTTCGTCCGGATCGATGGGCAGGTCGCGTTCGACGCGGGCGGGCAGGGGTTCGGGTTCGAAGCGCAGCTGCGGGTCTTCCATGTCGCGGATTTCCGACAGCGGCGGCAACTGGTCCAGCGATTTCAGGTTGAAGTAATCGAGGAACGCGCGGGTGGTGCCGAACAGCGCCGGCTTGCCGGGCACGTCGCGGTAACCGACCACGCGGATCCACTCGCGCTCCTCCATCGTCTTGATGATGTTGGAGGAAACCACCACGCCACGGATCTGCTCGATCTCGGGGCGGGTGATCGGCTGGCGGTAGGCGATCAGGGCCAATGTCTCCAGCATCGCGCGGGAGTAGCGGCTGGGCCGTTCGGTCCACATCCGCGAGATCCATGGATGCACGTCCTGGCGCACCTGGTAGCGGAAGCCGGAGGCGACCTCCTTCAACTCGACGCCACGGCCTTCGCAATCGCCGGCCAGTGCTTCCAGCGCGCGGGCGATCTGCTCGTGGCCGACCTCGTCGGTTTCACTGAACAGGTCGCCGAGCTGATGGGTGGTCATCGGCTGGCTGGAGGCCAGCAGCGCGGCCTCGATGATGGGTTTGATTTGCTCGATCTGCATAACCTTGGGTCGGATGCCGATTCAATAAATGTGTTTCATTCGCCGAACGCGTCGTTGCGGGCCGATGGGTCGGCCTGGGCCGAGTCGTCCGCCAGGTCGCGTTCCGCTTCCCCGTGGCTGATCTTTGCCTTGACGTAGATCGGTGCCAGCGGCGCCTCCTGCACGATTTCCACCAGCATTTCCTTGGCCAGCTCCAGCATCGACAGGAAGGTCACCACGATGCCCAGGCGCCCCTCGGCGGGGTCGAACAGGCTTTCGAAGCGATGGAAGCTGTTGTCGTCCAGCCGGCTCAGCAACTCGCCCATGCGCTGCCTTACGCTGAGCGCCTCGCGCTTGATCGCGTGGTGCCCGAACAGTTCGGCCCGGTGCATCACGTCTTTCAGGGCCAGCAGCAGTTCGGTCAGCTCCAGCGGCGGCGGCAACCTGATCACGTTGCGCTCGCCCGTTTCGGCATGTACCACCACGGTGTCACGCTCGACCCGCGGCAACGCCTCGATGTCTTCCGCGGCCCGCTTGAACCGTTCGTACTCCTGCAGGCGCCGCACCAGTTCGGCGCGCGGATCCTCTTCCAGCCCTTCTTCCAGCGGCGGTCGCGGCAGCAGCAGCCGCGACTTGATCTCGGCCAGGATCGCGGCCATCAGCAGGTATTCCGCCGCCAGTTCCAGTCGCATCACATCGCGCATCAGCTCGATGTAGCTCATGTACTGCCGGGTGATCTCGGCCACCGGGATGTCCAGGATATCCAGGTTCTGCCGGCGGATCAGGTACAGCAGCAGATCCAGCGGCCCCTCGAATGACTCCAGGATCACCTCGAGCGCGTCCGGCGGGATGTACAGATCCTGCGGCATCTGCAGCATCGGTTCGCCGCGCACGATCGCCAGCGGCATTTCCTGCTGCTGCGGCACCGACGCGAACGCATCCTGCGGTGCGGTTACCAGGCTCTGGGGCTCGACCGGCTCAGTGCTCATCAATGCATGTCGTAAAGGCCGCCTTCAGCGGCTGGCAGTGCGTTCAACGTGATTGGAACCCGTCCATTTACCGGGATGCCCCGCGGCAATGTCCGTACTTGGAGCGCGCCTCAATGCGTCATTCCCGGCTACATCTGGTTCAGCTGTCAATGGCGAACGGCAAGATTGCCTGGCGCCGTTGCCGACATGACGAAGCCACTCGATGGCGGTTCGGTCATGTGGGTTGACCGTCTCCGCGATGCGTCGCAATCCGCCGTCACAGCGGCAATGACGTCAGCCAGAGATGGTGGAGCCCCGGTTTCGCTGGTTGCTTGTCGGTGGTCGTTATCGGTCTGCCCGAGCACCGGTTGACTGTCCCGCCAGCGCAATGCGCTGCAAGCCTGTTGCCGGGGAACCACGCGTGGTCGAAGCGTAACGGCTGCCACAGGACAAGTCCAGCCTTATATCGGATACGCGTGCCGGGTTTCGTTCATGCCGGCGCGTTCCGGCGGCAGGGCGATTCGCTCAGTACCGGATGTCGGCAGCCGGGCGTGATGTGACCCAATTGGTCGCTGTGACGCTCCTGGTAACCCCGCATCCATCGACGGGACAGGGCGCATCACGGTCGGGAATGGGTGCACACTTGCCGACAGGACGGGTACGCCAGCGGGAATGGATCATCAGGCGACCCGTCCGTTGCAACCGCTACCACTGGCGCAGTGGCTTCGTGGCGTGGCATGTTGATTGCTTGACCACGCATGAGCCCCACTGCAAACGGTTGTCTGCTGCCGTTGCGGGGTGCATATCGGCAGCCCCGGATGTCATTGGCGCTGCCTGGTCAAGGATGCGGGGTGGCAACGAATGAACATGCTTTGTGGTGCCAGACGCCATCGTGGGTGGAAGGAATCTTTGATGATCGACGAAAACGAACGAGACGACGCCGGCGCGGCATACGAACAATTGCGACCGGCTCGAATGCAGATCGAGACCACCGTGTTGATGTGTCGCGGCGACAAATCCCACCCCACCGAACTGGTTGATATCTCCGCGACGGGGGCGTTGTTGCGCCGACCGCTGGGCTGGGTCGGCGAACCGGGGCAGAGTTGGGTGCTCGACATGATTTTCGGGCATAACCTGCACATCCATCTGCAGGCGGAGGTGGCGCGTATATCCGAGCACCACATCGGTTTTTCCTATACCCACATTCCCGAAGACAAGCAGGTACCGCTATGGAATCTGCTGGGCGGCTATGCCGACATCCTGGAGAACTGGAAGTAGAAGGTCCGTTCGACCCACGAGGTCGCGCCTGCGTGTCCGCAGGCGCTGAACCCGATCAGCTGGCACTTGCCGGCGTTGGCTTGTGCTCGTCGCGCAGCTCGCGGCGAAGGATCTTGCCCACATTGCTCTTGGGCAACGCATCGCGGAATTCGATCAGCTTGGGCCGCTTGTAGCCGGTGAGGTTTTCGCGGCAGAAGGCCTTCAGTGCCTCGATGGTCAGGTTCGGGTCCTTGCGCACCACGAACAGTTTCACCACCTCGCCGGAATGCTCGTCGGGCAGGCCAACAGCCGCCACCTCGGCCACGCCGGGATGCTGCATCACGGCGTCCTCGACCTCGTTTGGATAAACGTTGAAGCCGGACACCAGGATCATGTCCTTCTTGCGGTCGACGATATAGACGTAGCCGCTTTCGTCCATCCGTGCGATGTCGCCGGTGTGCAACCAGCCTTCGGCATCCAGCACATTGGCGGTTTCGTTGGGGCGGTTCCAGTAACCCTTCATCACCTGCGGGCCACGCACCATCAATTCGCCGATCTCGCCGATGGGCAGGGGCTGGCCGTCTTCCGACCATATCGCCACGTCGGTGGAGGGGATCGGCAGGCCGATCGAGCCGTTGTAAGCGGCCAGGTCCAGCGGGTTGATGCACACCGCCGGCGAGGTCTCCGTGAGGCCGTAGGCTTCGGCCAGGGTGCAGCCGGTGGTTTTTTTCCAGCGCTCCGCCACCGACCGCTGCACCGCCATGCCGCCGCCCAGGGTCAGGTGCAGGCGCGAGAAATCCAGTTCGGCAAAACCGGGCGTGTTGAGCAGGCCGTTGAACAGTGTGTTGACGCCGGTGATCGCGGTGGGCCGGGATTTTTTCAGCTCCTTGACGAAGCCGGGCATGTCGCGCGGGTTGGTGATCAGCCAGTTCAACCCGCCCAGGCTCATGAACACCAGTCCGTTCGCCGTCAGCGAAAAGATGTGGTACAGCGGCAGCGCAGTGATGATGACTTCCTCACCCGGCGTGACCAGCTCGGTGCCGATCCACGCGCTGGCCTGCAACATGTTCGCCACCATGTTGCCGTGGGTCAGCATGGCACCCTTGGCCACGCCAGTGGTGCCTCCGGTGTATTGCAGGAAGGCCAGGTCGTCCCGCGTGAGCGTCACCGCGGGCAGTGGATGGGTGGCGCCACGTGCCAGTGCATCGCGGAACCGCACCGCCTGCGGCAACCGGAACGACGGCACCATCTTCTTGACGTGCTTGAGCACGAAATTGATCAGCGCGCCCTTGGGGAAACCGAGCATGTCGCCGATGCCGGTGGTCACAATGTGCTCGATCTGCGTGCCGGCCAGCGACTGCTGCAGCGTGGCCGCAAAGTTGTCCAGCACCACGATGGCCTTGGCGCCGGAGTCTTCCAGCTGGTGTTTCAGTTCGCGCGCGGTGTACATCGGGTTGGTATTGACCACCACCAACCCCGCACGCAGCGCACCGAACAGCACGATTGGATACTGCAGCACGTTGGGCATCATGATCGCGACGCGATCACCCTTGGCGAGCTTCAGGACGCCGGTGAGGTAGCCGGCGAACTGGCGGCTCAACTCATCGACCTGGCCGTAGCTGAGCTGCTTGCCGAAACTGGAGAACGCCGGCCGCTGACGGAATTGCGCGAACGCTTCCTCCACCACGGCCACCACCGATGCGTAGCGGCCCGTATCGATCTGCGCGGGGACGCCCGCCGGATAATTCGCCAGCCACGGACGCTCATTGCTCATGCTCGGGTTCCCTGTTTGTCGATGACCATGGACCGCATGGATTCACAACGGTGGCACTATCCGTCATCAACCACGCATTCCAATTCATTGGAACATGCGCCCGCGTATAGCGGCAAGCCGCACCGCAACGAGTCCCGCCATGATCCGACCGAAGAAAACGATCCTCATCGCAGGTGCGCTTGTCCTGCTTGCGCTGGTGCTGCCGGGCTGTCGCCGCACGCCGGATGAAACGCGGGTACGCGAGGCGATCGTCGCCATGGCGCAGGCAGCCGAGGCCGGTTCGGCCGGGGATCTGGCCGAGCCGCTCAGCGAGGATTTCGACGGCAACGCCGGCAGGCTGGACCGGCGCAAGTTGACCGGCATGGTTCGTTTGCTGGCGCTGCGCGGCGACCATGTCGGCGTCACGATGGGGCCGGTGTCGATCGAGCACCGCGGTGAGCGGATGGTGGCCACGTTCACGGTCACATTGACCAGCGGTGGCAAGCTGCTGCCTGACCAGATGGGCGTGTATCAAGTCGAATCGGCGTGGCGCAACGAGGATGGCGATTGGCGTTGCTACACCGCGACGTGGAAACGCGTGATGTAGGGCCGTTCGCGGGATTCGCCAGGCATGGCCAGGTTCAAAAAAAGCGCCCCTTTCGGGGCGCTCCTTTTTTCCAGGTGGCACTGAAACTCAGGCGGCTTTCTTGCCTGCCAGCTGGCGCAGCACGTATTGCAGGATGCCGCCGTGACGGAAGAAGTCGCGCTCCTTCGGGGTCAACAGCATCACGTGCACGGTGAACTGCCTGGTGCTGCCATCCGGTGCGGTGGCGGTGACGGTGGCTTCCTTCGAACGGCCGTCATCCAGACCGCTGATGTCGAACGTTTCGTTGCCAGTCAGGCCCAGCGTCTTGGCGTTCTCGCCGTCCTTGAACTGCAGCGGCAGCACGCCCATGCCGACCAGGTTCGAGCGATGGATGCGCTCGAAGCTCTCGGTGATCACGGCCTTCACGCCCAGCAGCAAGGTGCCCTTGGCCGCCCAGTCGCGCGAGGAGCCGGTGCCGTATTCCTTGCCCGCAATGACCACCAGCGGCGTGCCCGATGCCTTGTACTTCATCGCGGCGTCATAGATTGCCATTTGCTCGCCGCTGGGGACGTGGCGGGTGAAGCCGCCTTCGACGCCGTCCAGCATCTGGTTCTTGATGCGGATGTTGGCGAAGGTGCCGCGCACCATCACGTCGTCGTTGCCGCGGCGCGAGCCGTAGGAGTTGAAGTCGATCGGCTGCACGCCACGCTCGATCAGGAAGCGACCGGCGGGTGAATCCTTCTTGATCGAACCGGCCGGCGAGATGTGGTCGGTGGTGATCGAGTCGCCGAACAGGCCCAGGCAACGCGCGCCGTGGATGTCCTCGACCTTGTTCAGTTCCATCGTCATGCCGTCGAAGTACGGCGGGTTCTTGATGTAGGTGGACGCTTCGTCCCACGCGTACAGCGCGCCGTCCGGCGAGGCGATCGCGTTCCAGCGCTCGTCGCCCTTGAACACGTCGGCATAGTTCTTCTTGAACATGTCCGAGGTGACCGCGCTGGCCAGCAGGTCGCTGATTTCCTGGTTGCTCGGCCACACGTCCTTGAGGAACACGTCCTTGCCATCGGAACCCTGGCCCAGCGGTTCGGTGGTGAGGTTGATGTCAAGCGAGCCGGCCAGCGCGTAGGCGACCACCAGCGGCGGCGAGGCCAGGTAGTTCATCTTCACTTCGGCGTGCACGCGGCCTTCGAAGTTGCGGTTGCCGGAAATCACGGCACCCACGGTGAGGTCGCCGGTGCTGATCGCCTGGCTGATTTCCTGCGGCAGCGGACCGGAGTTGCCGATGCAGGTGGTGCAGCCGTAGCCGACCAGGTAGAAGCCGGTTTTTTCCAGCTCGGTCAGCAGGCCGGTCTTTTCCAGATAATCGGTGACGACCTTGGAGCCCGGTGCCAGCGACGTCTTCACCCACGGCTTGGCCTTCAGGCCACGCGCGGCGGCTTTTTTGGCGACCAGGCCGGCGGCCAGCATCACGGCGGGGTTGGAGGTGTTGGTGCACGAAGTGATCGCGGCGATCACCACCGAGCCGTCGCCGACCTTGAAGCTGTCGCCATTCATCTCGACCCGCACACGGCCGTCGGCGATCGTGTTGTTCGGGTTGCCGATGGCGGTGGCGCCGCCCTCGCTGGCAAAGGCCTCCGCCGCACCGTTTTTCGGCGCGCGATTGACCGTGGTGGCACCCAGGCTGTCGTTGTAGTTCTGCTTGACGTCGGTCAGCAGCACGCGATCCTGCGGGCGCTTCGGGCCGGCCATCGACGGCTTGACGTCGGCCAGATCCAGCTCCAGCGTGGTGGTGAATTCGGCGTGCGGGCTGTTCTCGTCATGCCACAGGCCCTGGGCCTTGGCGTACGCCTCGACCAGCGCGACCTGCTCGTCGCTGCGGCCGGACAGGCGCAGGTAGCGCAGCGATTCGGCGTCGACCGGGAAGATTCCGCAGGTGGCGCCATATTCCGGTGCCATGTTGCCGATGGTGGCGCGATCGGCCAGCGCCAGATGCTGCAGGCCCGGGCCGAAGAATTCCACGAACTTGCCGACCACGCCCTGCTTGCGCAGCATCTGCGTCACGGTCAGCACCAGGTCGGTGGCGGTGGCGCCCTCGGGCAGCTTGCCCGACAGCTTGAAGCCGACCACCTGCGGAATCAGCATGGAGGAGGGCTGGCCCAGCATGGCCGCCTCGGCCTCGATGCCGCCCACGCCCCAGCCCAGCACGCCCAGGCCGTTGACCATGGTGGTGTGCGAGTCGGTGCCGAACACGGTGTCCGGGTAGGCCCACTGTTGGCCGTCGACCTCATTGGCCATCACCACGCGGGCCAGGTGCTCCAGGTTCACCTGGTGCACGATGCCGGTACGCGGCGGCACCACCTTGAAATCGGTGAGGGCTTTCTGGCCCCAGCGCAGGAAGCTGTAACGGGCCTGATTGCGCTCGAATTCGATGGCGACGTTCTTTTCCAGCGCGTCTTCGCTGCCGAACACGTCGACCTGCACCGAGTGGTCGATGACCAGTTCGGCCGGCGACAGCGGGTTGATCAGGGTCGGGTCACCGCCCAGCGCCTTCATCGCGTCGCGCATCGCCGCCAGGTCGACCACGCACGGCACGCCGGTGAAGTCCTGCAGCAGCACGCGGGCGGGCATGAAGGAGATTTCGGTGTCCGGCTCCTTCTTCGCGTCCCAGGTGGCGACCGCTTCGATTTCCTTGCTGGTCACGTCCACGCCATCCTCGTGGCGCAGCAGGTTTTCCAGCAGGATCTTCATCGAATACGGCAGCCGCTTCAGGTCGAAGCGCTGGCCCAGCTTGGCGAGGCTGGCAAAGGCGTATTGCTTGCCGTTGACTTCGAGTGTGTCGCGTGCGGAAAAGGTGTCTTTCATGGGAAGCTCCTGGCTGAATCCTGCGGCTGGGATGATGACCACGGCGACGGTTGGCCGTCCCGGCAAATTTGCCAATTATCGCCCAAACGCGGGGAACTCGCGAACGAATACCCGCAGGTTGGCGTCACGGAATGGCGGAAACGTATGCAATGCCGCGCGACGAGTAGACTTCGGCGACCGTCCACCCAGCATGGGGTCCGCATACCCGTGGCGCAAACGCTTTTGATGACATGCAGCATTCGATGATTTCGACCACCCTGGCGGCAGTGTCGCTACGTGATCTCGCGCTGGTGCAGGCGGTGCATCGCCATGCCAGTTTCAACAGCGCCGCGCGCGCCATGCACATCAGTCCGTCGGGCCTGTCGCACCAGGTGCAGAAGGTGGAACAGGCGCTGGGCGCGCCGCTGTTCGAACGCGGTGGCCGCAGCATCGTGCCTACCGCGGGCGGCCGTCGCCTGCTGCAGCAGATCGACGCGGTGCTGGCTGCAGCCGAGCACCTGCAGCAGCTGGCCCGGGCCGGCGCGGTGGCCTTTGGTGGCGAATTGCGGCTGGGTTTGCCGGCGTCGCTGGGGCCGTACCTGTTGCCGCATCTCATTTCGCCGTTCCCGCAGCATTTTCCGGGTGCCCGGCTGGTGATTTCCGAAGGCAAACCGCGTGGCCTGCTGCGCCGCCTGCACGAAGGTGAGCTGGATGCGGTGCTGGCGCCGCTGGTTCCCGCCATCAGCGGCATCGCGATGAAGCCGCTGTTTTTCGAGCCGTGGGAACTGATGCTGCGCGCCGACCACGCGCTGGCCAGCCGGCGCAGCGTGACGCTGGAACAGCTCGACCCGGCCCAGGCCACGCTGATGGCCGAGAGCCACGCCGACGGCCTGGGGGGGGATGGCGCCGATCACGGCCACGTGCAGGATGTGAGTCTGGAAAGCCTGGCGGCGCTGGTCAGTCTGCGTGGCGGTTACGCGCTGGTGCCCGCGCTGGCGCATGAGCGGCTGGCGTCGATGCCGAATATCGTGCTGGCCAAGCTGAAAGGGCAGGCCACGGGCCGCGAGATCGCGTTGTACTGGCGCGACGCGTCGCCGTGGCAGGACAACCTTCAGGTATTTGCCACCTTGCTGCGCCGGCTGGCGCGGGCGCGTCCGGGGCTGAAGTTGCTGGGTTAAGTACGCGGGTTCCCGGCACTGCTTTTTTGTAGGAGCGGCTTCAGCCGCGATGCTTCTGCTTCTGGAGTTCCAAAACAAGAGCGTCGCGGCTGAAGCCGCTCCTACAGGGCGGCGCGCCGCCGCTCAGCCGTTGTCCAGCATCGCGCCGGTCAGCAATCCGCGCGCCAGCATGCTGCACTGGCGCCGATACAGCAGCAGTTGCCACTGGCGGCCGCCCACCTGACGCCACAACACGGCCGAACGCACGGCGGCCAGCAGGTTGGCGCGAATCTTCTCCACCACCGCCGGTTGCTGCAACTGTTGCGGGTTGCCGTTGACCATCACGCGCGGGGTCAGCAAAGACAGGGTGGAGACATACAGCTCCGCCAGCCGCCCCGTGACCTGCTGCGATGCCTGCCCGAAATGCTCCACCTGGCGCTGTGCCGCAACGATGCCCTGCTGCAGCTGCTCAAGCAGGTCCGGGCGTGCGGACAGGCTGCGTTCCAGCCGCATCACGGTGACCACCATGCGCGTCAGTGCCATGTCGCGGTCGCTCTCGTCCAGTTGCGACACCAATCGGCGCAAGCCCGGCCGCATGGTGGCCACCGAGCCGTAAACGCCCACCACCGACGGCGCGTCGATGCGGAAAATGCTGGCCACGCCCGCTTCCATCGCGGCGTCGTCGCAGCGCCCTTCGTTGGCCAGCTTCTGCGCCAGCGAGCACGCCTGGAAGATGCCGGCCAACGCCAGCACCCGCTCTTCATTCATCGAAAAAGTTTCAAACACCAGAACGTGACTCGCTGATCAAGAGAAGAGGAGAGGTGGCAGGCCACCATAGGTGGCGTCGGTGGCGGCGATCACGGCGCCACCGAGGCAGGCCTCGCCATCATAGAGAACCACCGATTGGCCGGGGGTGACGGCGCGCTGGGGTTCGTCGAAGCGTACCTCCAACCGGTCGGCATGCACCGTGACTTCGCAGGCCTGGTCGAACTGGCGATAACGAGTGCGCGCCGTGCAGCGGAAGTGCGGCGCGGGCGCCTCGCCGGCGACCCAGCTCGGCGCTTCCGTTTCCAGCCGGTGCGAATGGAGCCAGTGGTTCTCGCCGCCCTGTGCCACGTACAGCACATTGCTCGCGACATCCTTGCCCACCACGAACCAGGCCTCGCCACTGGCTCCATGGCGCCCGCCGATGCCCAGGCCGTTGCGCTGGCCCAGCGTGTAATACATCGCACCCTGGTGCTCGCCGATCAGTTCCCCCTCGGGCGTGCGCATCTCGCCGGGGCGGGCAGGGATGTACTGCGCCAGGAAGCTGCGGAAATCGCGTTCGCCGATGAAGCAGATGCCGGTGGAATCCTTCTTGGCATGGGTGGGCAGCGCCGCTTCGCGGGCCAGTTCGCGAACCCGCGGTTTCTCGATGCCGCCCAGCGGAAACAGCGTGGCGGACAGCTGTTGCTGGCCTAGCGCGTGCAGGAAATAGCTCTGGTCCTTGGCCGCATCCACGGCGCGCAGCAGCCGGTAGCGACCATCGCGCCGGTCCACGCGGGCGTAGTGGCCGGTGGCGATCTTCTCCGCACCCAGCGCCTGCGCCTCGTGCAGGAACGTCTTGAACTTGATCTCGCGGTTGCACAGCACGTCGGGATTGGGTGTGCGGCCGGCGCGGTATTCGTCGAGGAAATGGGCGAACACGCCATCCCAGTACTCCGCCGCGAAATTTCGCGCATGGAACGGGATGCCCAGCCGTCCGCATACGGCCACCGCGTCCTTGCGGTCGGCATCGGTGGTGCACGGCCCGCTGCGCTCGTCCTCCTCCCAGTTCTGCATGAACAGGCCCTCGACCTCGTGGCCGGCCTGTTGCAGCAGCAAGGCGGCGACCGACGAATCGACGCCACCGGAAATACCCAGCATCACCTTCATGCGAGCGTGTCCGGCGGGTTGCCCGGCAGGTAGTCCAGGGTTTGCAACGGCAAGCGCTGGCCCGCCAGCCAGGCGTCGATGCTGAGCAGCACCAGCGGGCTGCGCACGCGATCGCCCAAGGCAGCGATTTCGGCGCGGGTCAGCCACAGCGCGCGATGGATGCCGGTGTCCAGCGCTCGGGCCGGGTCGTGGCTCACGGCACGCGCCGCGAAGCTGAAGCGGACCACGCTCTCGCCATGCTCGGTACTGCGCCATTGCTGCACGCCGATGAGGTGCTGCAGCTCGACCGTCCAGCCGGTTTCCTCCAGCGTCTCGCGCAACGCGGCGTCGGTGAGGCTTTCGTGGTCTTCCAGGTGGCCCGCGGGCTGGTTGTAGGCGAGGCGACCGCAGGCATCTTCCTCCACCATCAGGTAGCGGTCGCCATCGGCGACGACACAGGCCACCGTGACATGGGGACACCAGACATTTCGCGGGGTAAGTGAATCAGGCATGGGCAGGCACTGGAAAAGCGCCCATTGTGCCATTACCTCATGCAGTTCTCGCCGCGGGGCGCCAAGTACCGCAGCGTATACTCGGTATCGAAAACAACACTCAAGAACTCATGGCCCACGAATCCGAACACGAACATGATCACGGCCGGGGACTGGCGGTGGAATCGGCCAAGCCGGAGGTGGCGCGACCACCCCTGTTTCGGGTATTGCTGCTCAACGACGACTTCACCCCGATGGATTTCGTGGTTGAAGTGTTGCGTGGCTTCTTCAACCTCGACCAGGAGCAGGCGGTACAGGTGATGTTGCACGTGCATACTCGTGGACGCGGCGTTTGCGGGGTTTTTACCCGGGAGGTGGCCGAGACCAAGGTGACCCAGGTAAACGAATATTCACGCGCTCATCAGCACCCATTGTTGTGCACTATGGAAAAGGCTTGAGCACCCCCATTTTGGTGGGCATGGCGACAACAAGTCGCTTCCAACCTCAGCGGAGTCGATCCGAATGTTCAGCAAGGATCTCGAAGTCACCATCGGCCATTGCTACAAGCAGGCCCGGGAGCAACGCCACGAGTTCATGACCGTGGAACACCTGTTGCTGGCGCTCACCACCAACCAGTCGGCGCTGGGCGCATTGCGCGCCTGCGGCGTCGACCTGCCACGCTTGAGCAGCGAGCTCGAGCGCATCATCGCCGAGACCGTGCCGGTGCTGCCGCAAGGCGACGAGCGCGATACGCAACCGACGCTGGGCTTCCAGCGCGTACTGCAGCGCGCCGTTTATCACGTGCAATCCTCCGGTCGCAAGGAAGTCACCGGCGCCAACGTGCTGGTGGCGATCTTCGGCGAGAAGGATTCGCACGCGGTGTACTTCATGCACCAGCAGGAGATCACCCGCCTCGACGTGGTCAATTACATCTCGCACGGCATCGCCAAAATCGGCGAAGAGCCGGCTGCCGGTTCCGCCAGCGGGCAGGAGCGCGAGGGCGAGGAAGGCGAGGCCAAGGGCAACCCGCTGCACGAGTTCGCCAGCAACCTCAACGAACTGGCGCTGGAAGGCAAGATCGACCCGCTGATCGGCCGCACCGACGAGATCGAACGCACCATCCAGGTGCTGTGCCGCCGCCGCAAGAACAACCCGCTGTACGTGGGGGAGGCCGGCGTGGGCAAGACCGCGCTGGCCGAGGGCCTGGCCAAGCGCATCGTGGACGGTGAAGTGCCGCAGGTGCTGGAGGAAGCCACGATCTGGTCGCTCGACCTGGGCGCGCTGGTGGCCGGCACCAAGTATCGCGGTGATTTCGAGAAGCGCCTGAAGGGCGTGATCACCCAGCTGAAAAAGCAGCCGGGCGCGATCCTGTTCATCGACGAGATCCATACCATCATCGGCGCCGGCTCCGCCTCGGGCGGCACCATGGATGCGTCCAACCTGATCAAGCCGATGCTGGCGTCGGGCGAGCTGCGCTGCATCGGCTCGACCACGTTCCAGGAATACCGTGGCGTGTTCGAGAAAGACCGCGCCCTGGCGCGGCGCTTCCAGAAAATCGACGTGGTCGAGCCCACCGTGGCCGACAGCATCGAGATCCTGAAGGGCCTGCGTTCGCGCTTCGAGGAGCATCACCACGTCGCCTACACCAACGAGGCGCTGAAGGCCGCGGTGGATCTTTCCGTCAAGCACATTCCCGACCGGCTGCTGCCGGACAAGGCGATCGACGTGATCGACGAGGCCGGCGCGCGCCAGCGCCTGCTGCCGGATGACGAGCGCACCGGCACCATCGATGTGGGCGAGGTGGAATACATCGTCGCCAAGATGGCGCGGATTCCCGCCAAGCAGGTCTCCGCGTCCGACCGCGATGTGCTGCGCAATCTCGAGCGCAATCTGAAGATGGTGGTGTTCGGTCAGGACCCGGCGATCGAGGCGCTGGCCGCTTCGATCAAGATGGCCCGTTCCGGCCTGGCCGATCCGTCCAAGCCGATCGGCTGCTTCCTGCTGGCGGGCCCTACCGGTGTGGGCAAGACCGAGGTCACCAAACAGTTGGCGATGCAGCTGGGCATCGAGATGATCCGCTTCGACATGTCCGAATACATGGAGAGCCACTCCGTGTCGCGGCTGGTCGGCGCGCCTCCGGGCTACGTCGGCTTCGACCAGGGCGGGCTGTTGACCGAGGCGGTGGTGAAGCATCCGCATGCGGTGCTGCTGCTGGACGAGATCGAGAAGGCCCACCCGGACGTGTTCAACATCCTGCTGCAGGTGATGGACCGCGGTGTGCTCACCGACACCAACGGTCGCGAGGCCAACTTCAAGAACGTGGTGGTGGTGATGACCACCAACGCGGGCGCGGCGCTGGCTTCGCGGCGCAGTATCGGTTTCGTGGAACAGAAGCACGAGTCCGATGCGATGGAAGTGATCCGCCGCATCTTCACTCCGGAGTTCCGCAACCGGCTGGACGCGATCATCCAGTTCAGCGCGCTGGATTTCGAGCACATCCTGCGTGTGGTGGACAAGTTCCTGATCGAGCTGGAAAGCCAGCTTGCCGAGAAGCAGGTGGTGCTGGACGTGGATGCGGACGCCCGCCACTGGCTGGCCGAGCATGGCTTCGACGCACAGATGGGTGCGCGCCCGATGGCCCGCGTGATCCAGGAGAAGGTGAAGCGGGCACTGGCCGACGAGTTGCTGTTCGGCAAGCTGGCCGACGGCGGCAAGGTGCGGCTCAGCGTGTGTGACGGCGAGCTGCAGGTCGATTGCGAGGCCAGCGAGAAGTTTCCGGTAGTGGTGTAACCGGTAACTGCGCTCAAACGCGAGGCAAAACAAAGGCGGCGCATTGCGCCGCCTTTTGTCTTCGAGCATCCGGATCGCGCCAGTTGAGTGCAGGCCGTGGCAAAGCCAACGGGCTGACTACGTCACGCCGGTTTACTTCATGCGGTAGGTGATCCGCCCCTTGCTCAGGTCGTACGGGGTCATTTCGATCTTGACCTTGTCGCCCGTGAGGATGCGGATGTAATGCTTGCGCATGCGGCCGGAAATATGGGCGATGACAACATGCCCATTCTCCAGTTGTACGCGAAACATGGTGTTGGGCAAGGTCTCCTGGACCGTACCCTCCATTTCGATGACGTCGTCTTTTGCCATGTGGTCCGGTGTTCGTGCACAGCCATCGTGGCTGCGTAAGCCGACGAGTATGCCACGGATGTGGCCCTGGTCAAAGAATCATCAGTCGCGACCGCCCAGGGTCAGGCGAAGTGCTCGTCGAGCTTGCGCTGGATTTCCTGCTCGATCATGCCTTTCATCGGCGACAGCATCAGGCCCAGTTCGGCGTTGACCAGGATCTCGCTGGCACCGATGGCGATGTCGCCCTTGACGCCGGGCCGGGTGAAGCGCAACGCATCCCCCTGCCACTCGCATGCCATGCCGAACTTTTCGCGCATGCGCGCGGCGATCTGGTCGATCACCGAGCGGGCCTCGGCAGGCGTCATCTGGTGGGGTCGTTTCAGCTGGATTCTGGACATGCCGCGCTCCGCAGTAAGCCGCGTAGTTTAAGGCAGCGGTGCCTTCGGTTGCACGGCGGTTTGGCGGCTTGCGCATGCTAGAGTTTCGCTTCTCCTGCCTGGTACAGCGATGCGCATCGAGTTTCCCCGTTCGGCCCGCGAGGACTTCCTCTGGACGCAGCCTCAACTGCGCATCGGCAGCGCGCCCGACAACGACCTGGTGCTGGCGGCTAGCCATGCCGCGGAACATCACGTGCGGATCCAGCACGATCGTCGCGGCTGGGTGCTGCAGGTGCTTTCCTCCGCCGCGCGCATCCACGTAAACGCGCGCCCCGTACGCGAGCGGGCGTTGCTGCGCGCTGGTGACGTGGTCAGCGTGGGCGGTTGCCGCATGCTGTTGCGCGATGACGAAGACCCGGCGCGGCGCCCGGCCTTGCAGGTGTCGCAGGAAGGGCGTTGCACCGTGGCGCTGCGGGCCGTGGGTGGGCCACTGTCGGGGCGCGTGCTGTCGTTGCGCGACAGCCTCGAACTTGGCTCGCAGAGCCGCGTGCCGCTCGACCTGCCGCAGGGCGAGCAGGCATCGCTGCGCATTTTCTGGCACGACGGCGAACTGATGCTGGAGGCAGGCCAGGCTTCGGCCAATTACCCCTTGCGCGTCAACGGGGTCGTGACCGGGCGGCTGGCGCTGCAGCCGGGCGACCAGATTGGCGTGGCCTCGCATCGCTTCGTGGTGGATGCGCCCGGCATGATGCCCGAGGCGCCCATGCCCGAACTGCACCTGCCGATCGCGCCCGAAGTCGTGGCCGGACCGCGCGGTGAAGTCTGGTGGCTCATCGTTACCGCAGCGGTGCTGGCGCTGGGTATCGCGATGGTGTTGCTGATCCGTTTCTGATGGCGCCGCTTGACCGGCGGTTGTTGCGCTGCGCCATAATACTTGACCTACCTAGGGAGCCATCGCAGTGAGCAGAATCTGGAATTTCAGCGCTGGTCCGGCGGCGTTGCCGCTGGCCGTGCTCGAACGTGCGCAGCGTGACATGCTGGACTGGAACGGCAGCGGCGCATCGGTGATGGAGCAATCCCACCGCGGCAAGCGCTTTGGCGAACTGGCTGCGCAGACTGAAACCGACCTGCGCCAGCTGATGGCCATTCCGGATGATTACGCGGTGCTGTTCCTGCAGGGCGGCGCCACCCAGCATTTCGCCCAGATTCCGATGAACCTGGCGGCCCCTGACGGCAGTGCCGATTACCTGATCACCGGTCACTGGGGCGAAAAGGCCGCCAGTGAAGCGGCGCCATACGTGCGGGTGAACGTGGCCGCCAGCAGCAAGGCGCAAAGCTACCTGCGCATGCCGCCGCGCGCGGAGTGGCAGCTCGATCCGAATGCCGCCTACGTGCACTACACCTCCAACGAAACGATCCACGGCGTGGAGTATCACGACGTCCCCGACGTGGGCGACGTGCCGCTGGTGGCGGACATGTCCTCCAACATCCTGTCCGAGCCCATCGACGTTTCGCGGTTCGGACTGATCTACGCCGGCGCGCAGAAGAACATCGGCCCGGCCGGCTTCGTGGTGATGGTGGTGCGGCGCGACCTGCTGCAGCGGGCCACGCGCCCGATGGCGCGGATTCTTCGCTACGCCGAACACGCCGCCGCCGGTTCGATGCTCAACACGCCCAACACCTGGGGCTGGTACATCACCGGCCTGACCCTGCAGTGGCTGAAGGAGCAGGGCGGCCTGGCAGCCATGGCCGAGCGCAATCGCGCCAAGGCCGAGACCTTGTACCAGGCCATCGATGGCTCGGGCGGTTATTACCGCAACCCCGTCGACGTGGCCGCGCGTTCGCGCATGAACGTGCCTTTCACCCTGCACGACAGCGCGCTCGACGCCGCTTTCCTGCAGGAATCCGAAGCGGCCGGGCTGATCGCGCTGAAGGGCCACAAGGCGCTCGGTGGCATGCGCGCGTCGCTGTACAACGCGGTGCCGTTCGAAGCGGTCGAGGCGCTGACCGACTTCATGCAGGACTTTGCCAAGCGCCACGGGTAATGGCCGGGGACGGGCTCTTCAGGCAAGATGCCCGTTCATCATTTGGACTTCTTTCCATCCAGGCGGCTGAACCATGAGCGACCCCAAGATCTCGCTGAGTGACATGCGCGAGCGCATCGACAGCATCGACCGCCAGATCCAGGAGCTGATTTCCGAGCGTGCGCGCCGCGCGCAGGAAGTGGCACAGGTGAAGGGCGCCGGGCTTTCCGCGATCGACTATTACCGCCCCGAGCGCGAGGCGCACGTGCTGCGCATGGTGGTCGACCGTAACGACGGCCCGCTGCCCGATACCGAAATGGTACGGTTGTTCCGCGAAATCATGTCCTCCTGCCTGGCGCAGGAAGACCCCCTGAAGATCGGCTACCTCGGCCCCGAGGGCACCTTCAGCGAACAGGCCGTGCGCAAGCATTTCGGCCACGCCGCCTACAGCCTGCCGCTGGGCAGCATCGAGGAAGTGTTCCAGGAAGTCGCCGCCGGCAATGCCGATTTCGGCGTGGTACCGGTGGAGAATTCCGGGCAGGGCATGATCCAGATAACGCTGGATCTGTTCCTCACCTCCGAGGCGATCATCTGCGGCGAGGTGGAGCTGCGCGTGCACCAGTGCCTGCATTCGCAGAACGGCCGGCTGGAGGACGTCAAGCGCGTCTATGCCCATGCGCAGTCGCTGCAACAGTGCAAGAGCTGGCTGCGGCTGAACCTGCCCACCGCGGAATGCATCGCCGTCAGCAGCAATGCCGAGGCCGCACGGCTGGCGCGCCACGCCGACGACGTGGCCGCCATCGCCGGCGAAACCGCCGGGCGTGTGTACGGCCTTAAAACCGTGGCCGAGGCGATCGAGGATCGCGCCGACAACACCACCCGTTTCCTGGTCATCGGCCGCTCGCTGTTCCCGCCGTCGGGCAACGACCGCACCTCGCTGCTGGTCACCGTCAACGACAAACCCGGCGCGCTTTACGACGTGCTCAGCCCGCTGGCCAGGCACAAGGTCAGCATGAACCGCATCGAGTCGCGACCGGCTCACACCGGCAAATGGCAGTACGCCTTCTTCATCGACATCTCCGGCCACATTTCCGACGAGGGCGTGCAGGCAGCGGTGAAGGAGATCGATGGCAACGCCGGCACCGTGCGCGTGCTTGGTTCCTACCCGGTGGCATTGCCTTGAACGCAGGAGAGGGTGGAGTGAATTCATTTGACTGGGTCAGCGGCCAGGGCCAGCCATTGCACGGCAGCGTGCGTATTCCCGGTGACAAGTCGATATCCCATCGTTCGCTGATGCTGTCTGCGCTGGCCGATGGCACGTCGCGCATCCGCGGTTTTCTCGAAGGTGAGGACACCCGCGCCACGGCGGCGGTCCTGTCGCAACTCGGGGTGAAGATCGAAACGCCCGCCGGGGGCGAGCGTCTGGTGCACGGCGTGGGCCTGCACGGTTTGCGCGCCGCGGCGGAACCGCTCGATTGCGGCAACGCCGGCACCGGCATGCGCTTGCTGGCGGGTTTGCTGGCGGGGCAGGCGTTCGACAGCACCTTGATCGGCGATGCCTCGCTGTCGAAGCGTCCGATGCGGCGGGTCACCGATCCGCTGGGCCAGATGGGTGCGCGCATCGATACGCAGGAAGGTTTGCCGCCGCTGCATATCCATGGCGCGCAGCCATTGCATGGCATTCGCTACGCGTTGCCGGTGGCCAGCGCCCAGGTGAAATCGGCTTTGCTGCTTGCCGGCTTGTACGCTGCAGGCAGCACCGAGATCATCGAGCCACATCCCACCCGCGACTACACCGAGCGGATGCTGGCGGCGTTCGGCTGGCCGATTACCTTCTCGCCGGGCAGCGCGAAGCTCGACGGCGGCCACGCGCTGCATGCCACCGATGTCGACGTACCGGCGGACTTTTCCTCGGCGGCGTTCTTCCTGGTGGCGGCCAGCATCGTGCCCGGTTCCGAACTGCGCCTGCCAGCGGTGGGCCTCAACCCCCGACGCACCGGTTTGCTTCAGGCGCTGCGGTTGATGGGTGCGGATATCCAGATCGAAAACCCCCGCGAAAGCGGCGGCGAGCCGGTGGGTGATCTGCTGGTGCGTCACGCACCGCTGCACGGCATCGAACTGCCCGAGGCGCTGGTGCCGGACATGATCGACGAGTTCCCGATCCTGTTCATCGCTGCCGCGGTGGCCAACGGTCGCACGGTGGTGCGCGGCGCCGCCGAGCTGCGGGTGAAGGAATCCGACCGCCTCGCCAGCATGGCCACCGGCCTGCGCGCGCTGGGTGCACGCATCGAGGAAACGCCCGACGGCGCGATCATCGACGGCGGCGCGCTGGGTGGCGGCGAAGTGCAAACCCACATGGATCACCGCATCGCCATGAGCTTCACCGTGGCCGGCCTGGTCGCCACCGCACCGGTGCACGTGCGCGATTGCAGCCATGTCGCCACCTCGTTCCCCGGCTACCGGGAATTGGCCAACGCCTGCGGCTTCGCCATCGCATCCGTGTAGGAGCGCACCCTGTGCGCGATGGCTTTTGCGGGATTCGCAATTCGCAACAGCAAGAGCATCGCGCACAGGGTGCGCTCCTACCTTGTTGCAGGGCGGCAAGGTAGGCTTGGCGCCTTGCTTGCCGAGGTCGCCATGCCTGATCCCTCCTTCATCGTCGCCATCCCCGCGCGCTACGGTTCCACCCGCCTGTCGGCCAAACCGTTGCGGCCGATCGACGGCGTGCCGATGGTGGCGCGCGTGGCGCAGCGGGCGTTGCAGGCCGGCGCCACGCAGGTGGTGGTGGCGGTGGACGACACGCGCATTGCCGAGGCGTTGGCCGGGCAGGGTGTGGAAGTGTGCATGACCCGCGCCGACCACGCCTCGGGCAGCGACCGCCTGGCCGAATGCGTGGCGCATTACGGCTGGCCCGACGATGCCATCGTGGTGAACCTGCAGGGTGACGAGCCGTTCGCGCCGGCGGCCGGCATCCGCGAGGTGGCGCGTGCGCTGGCCGAGGACGACGCGCCGATGGCGACGCTGGCTGCGCCGATCGAGGACGCACACGAGCTGTTCGACCCGAACGTGGTGAAACTGGTGCGCGGCGCCAATGGCCGTGCGCTGTACTTCAGCCGCGCGCCCTTGCCGTGGGCGCGCGATGCATTCGCGGCAAGTCGTGACGCCTTGCCCGCCCATACGCCATTCCTGCGCCATATCGGCATCTACGCCTACCGGGCCGGCTTTCTGCGCCAGTACACCCGGCTCTCGCGTACGCCGCTGGAGCAGGCCGAGTCGCTGGAGCAACTGCGCGTGCTGGAACACGGCCACGCCATCGCGGTGCGTCTGTCGCCCGAACCGTTCCCGCCCGGCATCGATACCGAGGCGGACCTGCTGCGTGCCGAAGCCTGGTTGCGGAGCCAGGCATGAGCACGCCGCGCATCCTGTTCGTCTGCCTCGGCAACATCTGCCGTTCGCCGCTGGTGGAAGGCGTGGCCCGCAAGCGCTGCGCCGAAGCCGGGTTGTCGGTGGCGCTGGCATCCTGTGGTACTGGCGGCTGGCATGCCGGCAACGGCGCGGACCCGCGCATGCGTGCGGCGGCCCGCGCGGCGGGGTTCGATCTCGAAAACCATCGCGCACGGCAACTGCAGTCGGCGGATTTCGATCGCCATGACTGGTTGCTGGCGATGGACAGCGACAACCTGCTCGAACTGAATCGCCTGGCACGACCCGGCGCCGCAGGGCAGGCCGCGTTGTTCCTGCCGTGGGCCGGGGTGACGTCGGTACAGGATTTCCCCGACCCTTATTACGGCGAAGCCGAGGGCTTTCGGCAGTGCGTGGATCTGGCCGAGCGCGGCGTTGCCGGGTTGATCGAGCGCCTGCGTCAGCGCTGAACCGCACGTTGCCGCGGCGCGGCGTACCTGGCCAAAACGGCTAGAATCAGCACATGCAGTCACCATCGTCGCCGGCCTTCGACGGCAAGGCCTTTGTCCACACGCTTACCGGCTCGCCTGGCGTCTATCGTTACTTCAACGCGGCGGACGAGTTGCTCTATGTCGGCAAGGCCAGCAACCTCAAGAAGCGGGTGGGTAGCTATTTCCTGAAGCCGCGGATGGAGCCGCGCATCGCCGCGATGGTGGCGCAGATCGCGCGCGTGCAGATCACCGTCACCCGCACCGAGGGCGAGGCGCTGCTGCTGGAATCGCAGCTGATCAAGTCGCTGAAGCCGCGCTACAACATCCTGCTGCGCGACGACAAAAGCTACCCGTACATCTACCTCTCCAGCGGTGAGGACTACCCGCGGCTGGCGTTCCACCGCGGCGCACGCAACCTGCCGGGACGCTATTTCGGGCCGTATCCCAGCACCTGGGCGGTGCGCGAAAGCCTCAGCCTGATGCAGAAGCTGTTCAAGGTGCGCCAGTGCGAGGACAGCTATTTCCGCAACCGTTCGCGGCCCTGCCTGCTGTACCAGATCGGTCGCTGCAGCGCGCCCTGTGTCGGCCTGATCAGCGTGGCCGATTACGCGCAGGACGTGCGGCATGCCGAGATGTTTCTGGAAGGCCGCAGCAGCGCCGTGATCGACGAGCTGGCCGAGGCGATGGAGCAGGCCAGCAAGGCCTTGAACTTCGAGCGCGCGGCCAAACTGCGCGACCAGGTGGCCACCTTGCGCCAGTTGCAGGCGCAGCACCACGTGCAGGGCGCCAGCGCCGACATGGATGTGCTCGCTTGCTGCATCGAGGCGGGCATGGCCTGCGTCAGCGTGCTGTTTTTCCGCAACGGCATCAGCCTGGGTACGCGCGATTTCTTCCCGCGCCTGCCGCTGGATGCCGAACCCGCCGACGTGCTCACCCAGTTCATCGCGCAGTACTACCTCGACCGGCCGGTACCGCGCGAACTGGTGCTGGGTGAAGACCTGGCCGACCAGCAGATCCTGGGCGACATGCTGGCGCAGCACTCGGGCCATCCGGTGGAATTGAAGGCCAGCGTGCGCGGCGAACGGGCGCGCTTCCTGCAGATGGCCCAGCGCAACGCGCAGGCCTCGCTGACGGGTCGTCTGGCCAGTCGGCAGACGCTGGGTACGCGCTTCGACGACCTGCAGAAGGTGCTGGGCCTGGACGAGCCGCCGCGGCGCATCGAATGCTTCGACATCAGCCACACCATGGGCGAGGCCACCGTGGCCTCGTGCGTGGTGTTCGGCCCCGAGGGCCCGGAAAAATCCCACTACCGCCGCTTCAATATCGCCGGCATCACGCCCGGCGACGACTACGCGGCGATGCACCAGGCGCTCACCCGACGCTTCCGCAAGCTGGCCGAAGGCGAGGGCGCGCGGCCGGACATCCTGTTGATCGATGGCGGCGCCGGCCAGGTGGCGCAGGCGCTGGATGTGCTGGACGACCTGGGCGTCAGCGGCATCGTGGTGGTCGGCGTGGCTAAGGGGCCGGGCCGGCGCGCCGGCGAGGAAACCCTGGTGCTGGCGCGCGACGATCGCACCCTCGGCGGCGAACTGCATCCCGGTTCCTCATCGCCCGCGCTGCATCTGGTGGCGGCAGTACGCGACGAAGCCCACCGGTTCGCCATCAGCGGCCACCGCAAGCGGCGCGAGAAGGCACGCGAGCGCAGCGTGCTGGAGGACGTGCCGGGCATCGGCGCGCGCCGCCGCTCGGCGTTGCTGAAGACCTTCGGCGGCATGCAGGGCGTGGAAGCCGCCGGTGTCGAGGAGCTGATGCAGGTGAAGGGCATCGATCGCGGGCTGGCCGAACGCATCTACGCCATGTTGCACGGCTGAACACCGCAGCAGTTTTCACTCACCGACTGCGCGCGTGCGTGAGACACTGTGACAAATCACTGGATCGAATCATGCGCATCAATCTGCCGACCTGGCTGACCTTGTTCCGTGTTGCACTGCTGCCGGTCATGGTCGTCGTGTTCTACCTGCCGTTCCCCGGCCACAATGCCACCGCGGCGGTTGTTTTCCTGCTGGCCGCGTTCACCGACTGGCTGGATGGCTACCTCGCGCGGCGCATGAACCTCACCTCCGCCTTCGGCGCGTTCCTGGACCCGGTGGCGGACAAGTTGATGGTGGCGGTGACGCTGTTCCTGCTGGTGGAATCGCACCGCGGCGGCTGGCCCGGGATCCTGATGGCGGTGACCGCGGCGGTGATCGTGGGGCGGGAAATCAGCGTGTCGGCGTTGCGCGAATGGATGGCTGAAATCGGCATGCGCGCCACGGTCAAGGTGGCTTTCATCGGCAAGCTGAAGACCGTCATGCAGATGGTGGCGCTGGTGGTGCTGATCGTGCAGCACGAGAAAGCCGCCGAGGCGTTGCGGCTGTACCACATCGGCGAAGCGCTGCTGGTGATCGCCGGCGTGCTCACGATCTGGTCGGGCCTGCATTACCTGCGCGCGGCGTGGCCGATCCTCAGCGCCGACACGCAATCAGCGGCAAAAAGCAAAAACGCTTGACGCTCCGGATTCACGTATTAGAATGCGCGGCTCCAATGCGGGAATAGCTCAGTTGGTAGAGCACGACCTTGCCAAGGTCGGGGTCGCGAGTTCGAGTCTCGTTTCCCGCTCCAGAATTCGATCCGCCGGGCCGATGGGCCCCTCGCGGATTCCTCGAAAAGGGAGCGAAAGCTCCCTTTTTCGTTTCCGGATCTGGGCTCGGTGAAAGCGGCGTTCGCCGCGCTGCCCTGGTCCCTGTATCTGCGATCGACACGTCTGGCTGGGTCCTGCGCGGCTCGCGAGAACGGCTACGACGAGGCAGCTTTCACGAATCTCCCGCCGCCACCGGTCTCGATGACGCGCGCCTGCGCGACATCGACCTACCGACGCGAGACGTGGGGCTCATCGGCGACGTACCAGCGCCATGGCTCGTCGGCGGCCTGGGAAACCCCTACGCGTGAGGTTTCGATCGGCTTGGCCGGTGGCGGCGTGCCGTCATCGACGATGGTCAGGCTGCCGAGCCCGCCGACGAGGTCGAGGCCATCGCAGCTTCCGTCGATGTCGAACGCCTTGCACAGGCGGGCAGGCCCGCGACACAAATCCCGGTCGCGCCGACAGGCCGCACGCGCCGCGCGCATCCGCTCCAGGCCGGTCAATGGCGCCAACGCCCGCAGCAGCACGCCCACGCCTTCATCCACTTCCCCGCAAACGGCGTTGCAACACCAGTGCATGCCGTAGGTGAAGTACACATACATATGTCCAGCTGGCCCGAACATGCTGGCATTGCGCCGACTCTTGCCGCGGTAGGTATGCGCGGCCGCGTCGTTGGCGCCGCAATAAGCCTCCACCTCGACGATGCGGCCGCTGCGCCCGTCGTCGCGCAGCAATACCTTGTTCAACAAAGCCGGCGCCACCTCGCGCGGGTCGCGCTGGTAGAACCCCCGGTCAAGCAAAATGCAGCTGGACATGCTGTCCATATCCTCGTTGCCCGCAGACAGCGGGTTGTCACCCGCCAGCGTAGCCGAAGGCACATATCGGGCGGCTGACTGCCTACCCCAGCGTTACACTGCCACGTTATCCGCTGCGTTCCACCCCACAGATGACCACCACCGGCCTGATCAAGATCGTCCGAAAATTCGCGCGGGACATCGACCAGTTGCGCTGGAACACGCCCAGCCATGTCTATAACCCGCTCGTGTATGCGTGGAGCGCGCACCGCGAATACCTTCAGCGCTACGGCGCCGTACGCGGGCGCGTGTTGCTGCTGGGCATGAATCCGGGACCGTGGGGGATGGCGCAGACAGGCGTGCTGTTCGGTGACGTGGCGATGGTACGTGATTGGTTCCACATCGCGTCGCGACTGCGCGAACCGCTGCCGCCACAGCATCCCCGCTATCCGATCCTCGGCATGGCCTGCCATCGCAACGAGGGCAGCGGCTCGCGCGTCTGGCGTTGGGCGCAGGCGCGCGTGGGTACGCCCGAGGCGTTCTTCGAGCGCTTTTTCGTCTGGAACTACTGTCCGCTGCTTTTTCTCAAGGATGGACGCAACCTCATTCCGGAGCGGCTGGACAAGGCAGAAGCCGACGCCCTGATGGCGCTGTGCGACAGCGCGCTGGCAGCCGTGGTCCATGTATTGAAGCCATCCGTTGTGGTGGGCATCGGACGCTATGCGCAGCAGCGCGCCACCGCCGTACTCGGCGCGGACGCGGATGTGCGCTATCTGCTTCACCCCAGCCCGGCCAATCCGGCGGCGAACCGGAACTGGCCCGCGCTGGCCGAGCAGGTGCTTGGACCCTGGCTGCCACCAGCGCCCTGATCGAACGTCGAGCCGCCGTTGCGCAGTGGCGTTCACGAATCGGCGATCAGCACCTTGCCGGGGTTCATGGTGCCGTGCGGGTCCAGCGCGTGCTTGATCGTGTGCATCAAGGCGAGCTCGATCGGATCCTTGAATTGCGCGAGCGCGTCGCGTCGGAGCTGGCCGATGCCATGCTCTGCACTGATCGATCCGCCAACGCGGCCTATGTGGGCGTGCACCACGTCGAAGATCGCCTCCTGCCGTGCCAGCAAGGCGATATCGGTCCAGCCGGCACCAGGGGCGACGTTGTAATGCAGGTTGCCATCGCCCAGATGGCCGAAGATGACATGGCGCACGCCGGGAAAGATGTGTTGCAGGGCTTCGTTCGTGTCGCGCACGAATTCGGCCATGCGCGACACGGGAATCGAGATGTCGTGTTTCACCGCCTTGCCTGCCGCCTTTTCCGCCAGCGGAATGCTTTCGCGCAGATGCCACAAGGCCCGGCTCTGGGCGAACGAACTGGCGATCACCACGTCGCGGGCACCGTCGTTGGCGACGGCGTCGCCCAGGACGGTCTCGAACCGCTCCCGCGCATGCGCCTCGCTTTCGCTGTCGGAAAGCTCCAGCAGCACATACCAGGGCAGCGTCGCGGCATCGCCCTCGAAGGGCAGCCGTTGGGCGGGGAAAGTACGCGTGACCGAAGCGAGGCAGTCGCCGGCCATCAACTCGAAGCCGGTCAGCGAGGCGCCGAGACCGCGCCGCGCGAGCGACAGCAGCGCGACGGCATCGTCGATCGAAGACAGCGCCACCAACGCCGTGCAGCTCGCCACGGGCAGCGGGTAGAGCCGCAACGTCGCGGCGGTGATGACACCTAGCGTCCCCTCGCTGCCGATGAACAGATCACGCAGGTCGTAGCCGGTGTTGTCCTTGCGCAAGCCGCGCAGGCCATGCCAGATATCGCCGCGTGCCGTGACCACCTCCAGCCCCAGGGCCAGTTCGCGCATCGTGCCGTAGCGAAGCACCTGGGTTCCGCCGGCATTGGTCGCCAGGTTGCCGCCAATGGTGCAGCTACCCTCGGAGCCCAGGCTCAGCGGAAACAGCCGGCCGGCCTCGCGCGCGGCGTCCTGCACCGACTGCAGCACGCAGCCGGCCTCCACATCCATGGTGTCGTTGTACGGGTCGATGGCGCGGATGCGATTCATGCGCCGCAGCGAGAGCACGACGGCGCGGCCCGAATCGTCCGGCGTGGCACCGCCGCACAACCCCGTATTGCCGCCCTGCGGCACGATCGGCACGCCGGCGGTCGCACAGGTTCGCACCACGGCGGCGACTTCGTCGGTGGAGGCGGGGCTCACCACCGCTAGCGCGTGGCCGCGGTAGCGCTCGCGCCAGTCGGTCAGATAGGGAGCGGCGTCGGTGCCTTCGCGTACATGTGCGTCACCCACGGTGGCACGCAGGGTATCCAGGACACTCATCACGGTTCGCCGCTCACGACGGGGGGAGCACACATTGTAAGCGCCGCACACGGCGGGATCGTCGCTGTCCGCGGCCGTTCGGGCTCCGTCCTTGCGCGAAGTCGGTGTCACGGCGCCGACGTTGCACAAAGGTGGCTTCACATCGGCCCTCGTTCTGCTATCATTCGCGGCTCAGATGCGGGAATAGCTCAGTTGGTAGAGCACGACCTTGCCAAGGTCGGGGTCGCGAGTTCGAGTCTCGTTTCCCGCTCCAGTTTTGCAAAGCCTCGGTTCACCGGGGTTTTGTTTTTTAAGAAGCAATTGCGCAACGGCCAGGTGGCAGAGTGGTCATGCAGCGGACTGCAAATCCGCGTACGCCGGTTCGATTCCGACCTTGGCCTCCATTGCGCAGCACGTTGCACGCCCACTTGAACCCGCCGATGGCGGGTTTTTTGTTGCCGCGGCCGCCGCTTCGAGTGCCATGGATCGCGGACCGCGCATGTTACGATTCGCGCCGCCGGCCGATGCGTCCGGCATGACCCGACATCCGCGCCCGGGTGGCGAAACTGGTAGACGCAAGGGACTTAAAATCCCTCCGCCGCAAGGCGATGCGGGTTCGATCCCCGCCCCGGGCACCAGCGTCCTGAACGGCACCGGCAACCGCCTGCGATTTGCATTGATGCCGCGCGCGGCGACCCCATATACTTGTCTGGTCATATCGTTTCCCCGGGGGTGTCCTGGCTTCGACGGGGGTAGTGAGATGACTTGGTGCATGCCGAGGGGGCAGCTTTCCTCGTAAATCCAGCAGCAAACTCATAGTTGCCAACGACGACAACTACGCTCTCGCCGCTTAAGGCGTAAGCCCCGAACCCACTTGTGCTCATGCTCGTCGGTGTAGGGTCATTATCATGAGATCGCCGAACGCTGCTGCCTGGCGGTTCTAGGCTAGATCAATCAGGCTGGTTTCGCGGTGCGCTTTGCCCACCGTGCTTGTCGCGAAACGAGATCGAACGGTGAGCTAAGCATGTAGATCTGGGCATTGAGCATCCTCGGACGCGGGTTCGACTCCCGCCACCTCCACCAATACAAGCAACAACGCAGTCCAGAAAAAGCCGAAATCCCCAAGGATTCCGGCTTTTTTTGTGCCTGGTATCACGTACGCGTGACGCTTACGAAGGTGTGCCGTCGCTGACTTCCGACCGTTTCAGCAACCACGCCAGGATCGGTGGGGTGACCATGGCGGTGAGCAGCGACATGGCCACGATCAACGCGTAGATGCGGTTGTCGAACACGCCGGCGGCGAGACCGAGGGTGGCCACCACGATGCCCACTTCGCCGCGCGGCACCATGCCGAAGCCGATGATGGTGGCGCTGCGCGTACCCAACGGCAGTGAACCCAGCCAGCCGCCGACCAACTTGGAAATCACCGCGATCCCGGTGACCACGGCCAGCATCATCAGGGTGTCGCCGTCGGCCAGTTCATGCAGGTCGATCTTGCTGCCAGTGACCACGAAGAAGAACGGCGTGAGCAACGCCAGCAGCGGTTTCACCTGTTGTTCCAGCGTGTGCTGCTGGCGGGTTTCCGAGGCGATCATGCCGGCCAGGAAGGCGCCAATGATCGCCGCCAGGCCGAACACGGTGGACAGGCAGGCCAGCCCCAGGCACAGCGCCAGCACGATCATCAGGGGCGAATGCGGGCCCATGGGCGTATCCAGCCAGCGCGAGTTCCAGCGCATCACGCGGGCGCCGCCCCAGCCGATCACCACGATGAAGCCTACGGCGCCGGCCAGCACCATCAGCAGGTGCAGCGCGTCGAACGATCCGCCGCCCTGCAGCGACACCACCACGCCCAGCAGCAGCATGGCGAGGATGTCATCGATCACGGCGGCGCCCAGGATCACCTTGCTTTCCACCCGTTGCAGCGCGCCCAGCTCCTGCAGCACGCGGGCGGTGATGCCGGCGGAGGTGGCGACGAAGGCGGCGGCCACGAACAGCGAACGGTCCCAGTCGAAACCGTTGCCGTGGGCCCACACGCTGCCCATCGCGAACGGCACGATGACGCCGATGACGCCCACCGCGAATGCAATCTTGCCGACCTTTTTCAGATCCTCCAGCCGCGTCTCCAGGCCCACGGCAAACAGCAGCAGGATCACGCCGACCTCGGCCAGCACGTCCAGCGGCGTGCCAGGGAGTATCTGCGCCGGAGTGATCCAGCCGAGCAGCGAGGGGCCGACGGCACAACCGGCCGCGATCTCGCCCACCACGCCGGGCAATTTCAGCCGCTGGGCAATTTCGCCACCGATCTGGGCCGCCACAAAAACGATGAACAGGGTGAACAGGATGCTGCTGGGGTCATGCATGTGACACGTCCGCGTGGTGAAGCGGACATGCTACATGCGCGGTGCCGTGCGGTGGTCGTCAACCCGCCGCTGGGGCGCCGGCGGGCGGGCGATCGTGCCGCAACTGGCTGAACACGCGGCTGGCCCCGGCGGTGATCGCCGCCAGGATCAGTACCGTCCAGCGGAACGCCACCACGTACTGCTCGTGGGCGTGGCCGTCCAGCATCGCCTGCATCAACAAGGTGGCCAGCGCGATGCCGAAACTCATCGCCAGGTATTGCGCGGTGGAGGCCATCGACGAGGCCATCGATGCATGCTTGATGTCGAGGTCGGTGTAGATCAGCGTATTCATCGCGGTGTATTGCATGCCGGCGAAAGCGCCATAGAAGAACGCCAGCAGGCCGATGGCCCATACCGGCGTGGTCGGGCCCAGCAGGGCAAACATGGCCAGCAGCGCAGCCACGATCAAGGTGTTGCCCAGCAGCAGCCGGCGGTAGCCGAAATGCACCAGCACCCGGTTGATCGCCCATTTGGCGATGATGGACCCCAGCGCCTGCGGCACCATCATCAGGCCCGCCGCCAGCGGTGACCAGCCGCATCCGATCTGCAGAAACAGCATCAGCAGCAGGAACATGCCCGAGATGCCCAGCCGGGTGAACAAGCCCCCGGCCAGCGCCACGCGCACGCTGCGTACGCGCAGCAGGTTCAGGTCGGCTACCGGATGCGCGGTGCGCCGGCTGTGCCACACATACAGGGCGCCCAGCGCCACCGCCGCCAGCGTGTACAAGCCGATGCGCGACCACGGCACCGGCGTGCTGCCGGCCAGCTCCGAGGCGACCAGCAGCAGCGCCGAGGCCGCGGCGAACATCATGAAACCGCTCCAGTCGAAGCGGTTGGCGCGTTCCAGCCGGTAGTCGGGCATGTCGCGCCGGTTCATCCAGTAGCCGGCGATCGCCACCGGTACGTTGATCAGGAAGATCAGTCGCCACGAGGTGTACTCGACCAGCGCACCGCCCATGAACGGGCCCAGCACCGAGCCGAGCAGGCCGAAGGTGGACACCGTACTCATGGCACGCACGAATTCGCGTTTCTCGATGCTGCGCACCAGCACGTAGCGGCCCACCGGCATCAGCGAGGCGCCGCCCACGCCCTGCAGCACGCGGGCGCCGACCAGTTGCGGCAGCGTCTGCGCCAGCCCGCACAACAGCGAGCCCAGCCCGAACACCATGATCGCGATGCCGAACACCCGCCGCGTGCCCAGGCGATCGCAGAGCCACGGGCTAGCCGGGATCAGGATCGCCAGCGTCAGCACATAACTGGTCAACGCCGTGCGCATGCCCAGCGGCGTCACGTCCAGCGCCCCGGCCATCGCCGGCACCGCCGTGTTGACCACGGTGGAATCCAGCGATTGCATGAAGAACGCCGCGGCCACCAGGTACAACAGGCCGCGAAACTGCACGCGGGACGACAGCCGCGGCGGCTCGCCGACAGCGGCCGCAGGCGGGTCGAAAGCAGGAGCGGACGGGGAATCCACGGGCGCTGGGGCAGACATGCGGTGCATGGTATCCGCCATGACGGCTTGCTTTTCGTGAGCGTCCTGCGCAGAGTTACCCTTGTTTCATCCGCCGATCGTGACTACATAGGTCCTGACGGCCATACAATGACCACACGCGCCGGGGCGGTTTCGTTCCGGCGTGTGCTTTTGTGCGGCAACGCCGCCTGCACCAGGAAGAGCCATGAGCAACAAGCCACCGATTACTGTCTCCCGCATCGACATGGAACGCATCGAAGCGTTGCTGGAACGGCTGCCCGCCGCCGAAGCGGCCCGTTGTGCCGCGCTGATCTCCGAGCTGGATCGCGCCGAGGTGGTCGAGCCCACCGCCATGCCCGCCGACACGGTGACGATGAACTCCACCGTCAGTTTCGAAGACGAGCACAACGGCGAGAAGCTCACCCTGACCCTGGTGTACCCCAATGCCGCCGGCGCGCCGGGCACCATTTCCATCCTGGCGCCGGTGGGCAGTGCGCTGCTCGGCTTGTCGCTTGGCCAGCATATCGATTGGCCCACGCCGGATGGCCATCAGCGTCGGCTGCGCGTGCTGGGTATCGACTACCAGCCCGAAGCCGCTGGCCACTTCCATCGCTGAGCATGTCGTTGCCGGGTCGCCGCCGAAGCGGCGACTCGGCGGGTTCACGCGGCCTCGCTAAAATGCGCGGGACATGGAGACGCGCATGACCGAACCCTCGCCCCCGTCTGAAGCCATCGCCCGCGCCGCCACCTTGCGGGCGGCGATCGAGCAGGCCAACTACCGCTACCACGTCCTCGACGACCCGGACATCACCGACGCCGACTACGACCGGCTGATGCGGGAACTGGAAGCGCTGGAAGCCGCACACCCCGCACTGGCCTCGACCAGCTCGCCCACGCGCACCGTGGGCGCTCGGGCGCACGGCGGTTTTGCCGAAGTGCGCCACGCCATCCCGATGCTGTCGCTGGGCAATGCGTTCGAACAGGCCGGCGATACCGAACGCGAACGCTTCCACGAGATCGCCGAATTCGAGCGACGCATCGAGCAGACGCTGGATCGCCGCGCGCCGGTATTTTCGGTGGAACCCAAGCTGGACGGCCTGGCCATCAGCCTGCGCTACGAGCACGGCGTGTTCGTGCAGGGCGCTACCCGCGGCGACGGCGAAACCGGCGAGGACGTGACCGCGAACCTGCGCACGGTGCGCGCCATCCCGCTGAAAATGCGCGGCGAGGGCTGGCCCGACGTGCTCGAAGTGCGCGGTGAAGTGATCATGCTGCGCAAGGATTTCGAGGCCTTCAACGACTACGCCCGCAGGCATGGCGAAAAGCCGCTGGCCAACCCGCGCAATGGCGCCGCCGGTTCGCTGCGCCAGCTCGATCCCGCGATCACGGCGAAGCGGCGGCTGAGCTTCTTCGCCTACGCCATCGGCGTGGTTGAAGGCGGTGAGCTGCCGCCCACCCATTCGGCCACTTTGCAGCAGTTGCGCGAGTGGGGTTTTCCGGTATCGCCCGAGGTGGATACGACACGCGGTTTCGATGGTTTGATCGCCTATTTCCAGCGCATCGGCGCCAAGCGTGACAGCTTGCCGTACGACATCGACGGCGTGGTCTACAAGCTGGACGACTATGCAGGCCAGCGCGAGATGGGCTTCGTGTCGCGGGCACCGCGCTGGGCCATCGCGCACAAATTCCCCGCGCAGGAGCAGACCACGCGGTTGCTCGACATCGAAATCCAGATCGGCCGCACTGGCGCGGCAACCCCGCGTGCACGGATGGAGCCGGTGCAGGTGGCCGGCGTCACCGTGACCTACGCCACCTTGCACAATGCCGACCAGGTCGCGCGGCTCGACGCGCGCGTAGGCGACACCGTGATCGTGCGCCGCGCGGGCGACGTAATCCCCGAAGTGGTGCGCGTCGTGACCGATCAACGCCCGGCGGACACCGTGCCCTGGACCATGCCGGCGCATTGTCCGGTGTGTGGCTCCGCGCTGATGCGTGAGGAGGGCGCCGCGGCCTGGCGTTGTTCCGGTGGACTGGTGTGCGGCGCCCAGCGCACGGAGGCGTTGATCCACTTCGCCTCGCGCCGCGCGATGGACATCGAAGGTCTTGGCCAGCGCTTCGCCGAGGCGCTGGTGGAACTGGACATCGTGCATACGCCGGCCGATCTGTACGCGCTCACCGTCGAAGGCTTCGTGGCCATGAAACAGGCGCTCGACGAGCGCGACGGCACCACGCCCGAAACGGTCAAGGCCGGCAAGGTGGCGACGCGCTGGGCCGAAAACCTGGTCGCCGGCATCGAGGCCAGCAAGCAGACCACGCTGCCCCGCTTCCTTTTCGCGCTGGGCATCATGCACATCGGCGAAAGCACCGCCAAGATACTGGCCAGCTGGCTGGGCCGGCTGGAGTTCGTGCGCAGCATGCCGGCCAGCGTGCTGCGCGTGCTGCCGGACGTGGGCGACGAAGTGGCTGCCTCCATCGCTGGTTTCTTTGCGCAGGAGGGCAACCAGCAGGTGGTTGATGACCTGCTGGCTGCCGGCATCGTGTTCAGCGATGAAGCGGCGCCGTCACCGCTGCTGCGCGAGCGGCTGGATCTGGGTGTATTGCTGGGCCTGACCGGCGTCAGCAAGCTCGGCCCCAAGAGCTGTCGCGTGCTGGCCGAACATTTCCCCAGCGTCGACAAATTGCTGGCCGGCGGCGCTGCCCACTGGATCACGGCCGGCGTGCCGCAAGCCGCCGCCGCCGCCCTGGACAACCATCTCGCCGACCCATCGGCGCTGGCCACCCTGCGCGAGACGGAAACGGCCATGCGGCGTCTGCTGGATGCCATCCCCGCCACGGCCGCCGTAGCTCGCGCCCCGCTGGACGGCCAGACCTTCGTGCTTACCGGCACCCTGGCTTCGCTCACCCGCGAGGACGCGAAAGCCCGCCTGGAAGCGCTGGGGGCGAAGGTCTCCGGTTCGGTGTCGAAGAAAACCAGCGTGGTGGTCGCCGGAGAAGCGGCGGGATCGAAGCTGGACAAGGCGCAGGAGCTGGGCGTGCCGGTATGGGATGAGGCGCAACTGCTGGCGTTGCTGACAACGCATGAGTGACGAAACGAAGAGCGTGCTTCTGCCGTCCCTGCATCTGCGTGCGCGCCTCTATGCCCTGGTTCGCTCGTTTTTCGCCGAACGCCACGTGCTGGAAGTGGAAACGCCGATCCTCTCCGCTGCCGGCAACACCGAGCCGAACATCGAGAGCTTCACCACGCATTTCAGCGGCCACGTGGACGCCGGCGCACGCGAACGCTGGCTGCGGACCTCACCCGAATACCCGTTGAAACGGTTGCTGGCGGCGGGCGTCGGCGATTGCTACGAACTGGGCCGGGTGTTTCGCAATGGCGAGGCCGGCGGGCGGCACAATCCCGAGTTCACCATGCTGGAGTGGTACCGCGTGGGCTGGGATCACCATCGGTTGATGGAGGAAACCATCGCGCTGGTGCAGGCGGCGTTGGCGATGGCGGGCAAGCGCGCTGATGTGATGGTGACGACGTATCGGCAACTGTTTCTGGACGCGTTGGCCATCGATCCCGACCAGGCCACCGTGGAAGAGCTGCGCGCACCGCTGGCCGAGTTCGGCATCGATCCCGACGGCCTGGTGCGCGATGACTGGCTCGACCTGTTGATCACCCATCGAATGCAGCCGGCGTTCCCGACCGATCGCATCACGGTGATCCACGATTACCCGGCCAGCCAGTGCGCTCTGGCCAGGGTGCGTCCTTGCGAGCCGCCGCTGGCCGAACGTTTCGAGCTGTATCTGGGGCGCTACGAACTGGCCAACGGCTATCACGAACTGAATGACGCGACTGAGCAGCGCGGGCGTTTCGAGCGCGACAACACGGTGCGCCGCAAACGTGGCGCGCGGGAGGTACCGCTCGATGAAAAGCTGCTGGCCGTACTCGGCGCCATGCCCGACTGCGCGGGCGTGGCCCTCGGCGTCGAGCGCCTGCTGATGTGTCTTGCCGGCACCGACGCGATCGCCGACGTGCTGGCGTTCCCGTTCGCCGACGCTTGAGCGCATGACGCGCGGCCCATGGGCTGCGCGTCGTGCGCCCGGATCAACTCAGACCGTATCGCCCTTGATGTCCGGCAGGGCGTCCCGATCGCTCCACAGATAACGGTAGATCAGCCCACCGATGATGCCGCCGATGATGGGCATCACCCAGAAGAACCACAGCTGGTGCACGGCCCAGTCGCCCTGGAAAAACGCCACGCCGGTGGAGCGCGCCGGGTTTACCGAGGTGTTGGTGACCGGGATGCTGATCAGGTGGATCAGGGTCAGCGCCAGGCCGATCGCGATGCCGGCAAAACCCACCGGTGCACTCCGGTGCGTTGCGCCCATGATGATGAAGATGAAGAAACCGGTCATCACCAGTTCGCACAGTGCGGCCGCGCCCATCGAATAGCCGCCCGGCGAATGCGCGCCGAAGCCATTGGAAGCAAAGCCGCTGGCCGCGGCATCGAAGCCGGGCTTGCCCGAGGCGATCACGTACAGGACCAGCCCCGCGAGAAGGCCGCCGAGTACCTGCGCGACGATGTACGGAACCACCTCCTTCAGCGGAAACCGGCCGCCGGCGGCGAGGCCGCAGGTCACCGCCGGATTGATGTGGCAGCCGGAAATATGGCCGATGGCGTAACACATGGTCAGCAAGGTCAGGCCAAACGCCAATGCCACACCGGCGAAGCCGATACCCAGTTGGGGAAATCCGGCAGCCAGCACCGCACTGCCACAACCACCCAGAACCAACCAGAACGTACCGAAGAATTCGGCCGTCATACGTTTGCCCATGTTCATTGAAATGCTCCTTGCAACGGTGTGAAAGGAAAAGCCCGGTCAACGTGAACCATCAGGCGCCGCTGCTCCCCAAGCCTCGGTCGGCGGCGACCAGAGCGTAGCAAATCAACTTGCGTGGGGTGCCGCGATCCATCACCGAGCTCGGATATTCTTGATCATCTTGCGCAACGCCCCGCCGGGTATCAGGTGCTGATTGATGGCAACAAAACCTCCCGAATTTTTCCGCGACCCTGGTGCCGACCGGACTCTTGATCGCCGTGACATCCGCACGCTGGGCCTGTCGGCGCTGGGCGGTGCGCTGGAGTTCTACGATTTCGTGGTGTTCGTGTTTTTCGCGATTCCCCTCGGTCATCTGTTCTTTCCCCCTGCAACGGCGCCTTGGCTGGCGCAGTTGCAGGTATTCGGCATCTTCGCGGCCGGCTACTTGGCGCGGCCGCTGGGCGGCATCGTGATGGCGCATTACGGCGACACGCTGGGGCGCAAGAAGATGTTCATGCTCAGCGTGTTCCTGATGGCGGTGCCCACGCTGTGCATCGGCCTGCTGCCGGTGTACGCGCAGATCGGCATGCTGGCGCCGTTGCTGTTGCTGCTGCTGCGGGTGGTGCAAGGCATTGCGGTGGGCGGCGAGGTACCGGGTGCGTGGGTGTTCGTGGCTGAGCATGTGCCGAAGCGTCGGATTGGCTTCGCTTGCGCTAGTCTGACCTCGGGGCTGACTGTCGGCATCCTGATTGGCTCGCTGATCGCGGCATCGATCAACCGCGGCATGACGCCGGCGCAGGTACTCGACTATGGCTGGCGATTGCCGTTCCTGATCGGCGGTGTGTTCGGCCTGCTTGCGGTCTGGTTGCGCCGATGGCTCAGCGAGACGCCCGTGTTCGAGGCGATGCAGGCACGCAAGGAACTGGTTTCCGGCCTGCCACTGAAGCGGGTGCTGGAGCGGCATTTGCCCGGCGTGCTGCTGTCGATGCTGGTGACCTGGATGCTCACGGCGGCGATCGTGGTGGTGATCCTGATGACACCATCGCTGGCGCAGTCGGCCTTCCATATCGCGCCGGCGCGCGCCTTCCTGGGCAACAGCGTGGCCTCGTTCGCGCTGGCGCTGGGTTGCCTGTTCTACGGCTGGCTGGCCGACCGCGTCGGGTATGCGCGCGCCCTGCTGCCGGGGGCGATCGGATTGCTGCTGAGCAGTTATGTGCTGTACCTGGATCTGCAGGCGGGCGGCGCGCATTTCATCGCGCTGTATGCGCTGGCCGGTTTCGCCGTGGGCGTGGTGGGCGTGGTGCCGGCGGTGATGGTGGCGGCGTTTCCGCCGGCCGTGCGTTTTTCGGGCCTGTCGTTTTCGTACAACATCGCCTATGCGCTGTTCGGCGGGCTGACGCCGCCGCTGATCGGTTTGCTGGTGCACCACGCCGGGGTGCTGGCGCCGGCGCATTACGTGGCGTTCACCGCGTTGATCGGTGCGGCCGTGGCGCTATGGCTGCTGGCCCGGGGCAGCGCCGTGGCGGTTCAGAATTCCAGTTCCTGCGCGGCGCAAAGGTAGTCGACCAGCGGCGCGACCTGCTTGAAGGTGGCGACCGTCCAGGGCAGCAGTTCGCTGGAGCAGGCCAGTTCCTCGCTGAAGGGCGCGGAGGCGATGAAGTCCTTGCGCTTCAGGTCGTCGATCAACTCGTGCGTGGGGTCGTAGCCGCGCGGAGGCCGGATCAGCGATTCGCCGCCCAGTTGCAGATCGCCAAATGCCTTGCCCCGCGTGGCGCGTTTCCATGCCGCCGGGTTGTCGACCAGAAACCCGCGGATGTGCTTCAGCGCATCCGGTTCGGGGTGCCACATGCCGCCGCCGGCGAAGCAGTCGCCCGGCTCGATGTGCAGGTAGAAGCCCGGCGCCTGGATTTCGTGGCGGCGCACGTGGAAGAAGCGCGAGCCCTGCCAGGGTTTGTACGGCAGCTTGTTGTTGGAATAGCGGGTGTCGCGATAGATGCGGTACAGCGAGCCGCCGTTCTTGCGCGGATCGGCGCGGTAGTGCTCGCTGATGGCCGCCAGCGGTTGCTGCATGTCGGTGATCAGTTGCAGGAACGGCTCGCGCACGTGGCGTTCGTAGTCGTCCTTGTGCGCGTGAAACCACGCGCGCTCGTTGTGACGGTCGAGCGCGCGCAGGAAGCGGAAGGTGGCGGGGGTGAAATAGCTTGTGGGCATGGCGTTTCGTTGGGGGAGAGTGAGTCGCGGTCAGGCAGATGGGGATCAGGCAAGCAGGAATCAGGCAGACAGCGGCAAGTCGAGGGCAAGCTGTTCGCCCCAGGCCTGCAACTGGTCGATCAGGGCCAATTTGCCTTGGGCGGCAGGGTCGGCCCGCAGTTCGGCCAGACGCGCGAAGTAATCGTCGAGGGTCAAACCGGTCAGCGGGGTATGGCGGGTGAGCCGGTCGCGGCAGAACTGCCGCCAGCGCTCGCGCTCGTCCGCATCCAGCGTGTCCGGCCAGTTGCGGGCGCGGTAGCGGAACAGCAGCTCCGGGTAGCGCGCATCGCGAAACGGGAATGCGCGCTCGCCCAACTGTTCCGGCGGTGTGGCGCGCACCTGGGCCAGCAGGCGCTTGTCGGCATCGGGCAGGAAACCGCCGCCATACAGGGCAAGCTCGGGGTCTTCCGGCGGCGGCAACGCGCCGGCGCGCTGGAATACGCGGCGCAACTTTTCCGCCAACCCGTCCACCGCGTGCAGGACGTCGCGGTGGGCCAGGCAGCGATCGACGTCCAGTTGCAGCCGCGCCGTGTCCACGCCCTGCAAGACAGATAGCGGCGCCAGCGCGGGCGCGTGGTTGGCGCGGACGGTACGCAGCGGGATGCGCTCGATGCCTTCGGGCAGGTCGGCGCGGGCGGTGAAGATGCGGTCGGCGATGTCGTCCTCGTCCAGCGCCAGCCATTCGGCCGGGTCGGTGGAAAGGTCGTACACGATGATCTCGCCGGCACGCGTCGGATGCGTCGCCAACGGCACGATCAGCGCCAGGCAATGCCGGTTGGCGGGGTAGCGCGAGGACACGTGCACCATCGGCGTGCGATTCACCACGTCCAGCAGCTCGAACACCTTCTGCTTGCGGCGCAGGGCGTAATACCAGTCCCACAGCCGCGGCTGGCGGACGCGGATCAGCCGCGCCAAGTCGATCAGTGCGTAGACGTCGGACAACGCATCGTGCGCACGTTCCTGTTTCAACTGGTTGGCCTGGGCCAGGTGCTCCAGCTTGAAACTGGGGGAGCCGTCCTCGCGGGTCGGCCACACGATGCCTTCCGGCCGCAGCGCCTGGCACAGGCGCACCAGGTCGATCAGGTCCCAGCGCGAGTTGCCGTTTTCCCATTCCCGCCCATACGGCTCGTAGAAATTGCGGTACAGCATCTGCCGCGTGATCTCGTCATCGAAGCGCAGCGAGTTGTAGCCCACGCCGCAGGTACCGGGCAGGGCCAGTTGCTCGTGCACGCGGGCGGCGAATTCGGCCTCGATCACACCCTCGTGCTCAGCCAGCTGGGGCGTGATGCCGGTGATCATGCAGGCGTCGGGATGGGGCGGCATTTCCCGCGGCGGCTTGCCGTAGAACATCACCGGCTCGCCGATGATCTCCAGCTCCAGCGTGGTGCGGATACCGGCGAACTGCACCGGCCGGTCGCGCCGCGGGTCGGCGCCGAAGGTCTCGTAGTCGTGCCAGAAAAAGGTCTGCATGGATGAATCATCTCACGCGCCGATCACGGGCAAGCGGGGGCAAGGCTGATAAACTGGCGCTCCCAAGGAGGACCCATGAGCCAAGCCAACGACGAGAACCTGATCTGGATCGATCTGGAGATGACCGGCCTCGACACCGACAACGACTCCATCCTGGAGATCGCCACGGTGGTTACCGACAAGGATTTGAACGTGCTGGCCGACGGCCCGGTGTTCGCCATCCGCCACGAGATCGACCAGCTGGAATCGATGGACAGCTGGAACCGGAACCAGCATCACAAATCCGGTTTGTGGCGGCAGGTGCTGATTTCCGAAACCGACCACGCCATGGCCGAGCAGGCCACGGTGGATTTCCTGCGCGCCTGGGTGCCGCCGGGCAAGTCGCCGATGTGCGGCAACTCCATCTGCCAGGACCGCCGCTTCATGCATCGCGAGATGCCGCGGCTGGAGCGCTACTTCCATTACCGCAACCTGGACGTGTCCACGCTGAAGGAGCTGGCGCGGCGCTGGGCGCCCGATATCGCCAAGAGTTTCGGCAAGGAATCGGCGCACACGGCGCTGTCCGACATCCGCGACTCCATCAGCGAACTGCGCCACTATCGCCAGTTCATGGGCCAGCTGGGCGGGCTGCACACGCCGTGACGTCGCCCCGGCGCGGCGTCACCACGAGGTAATTGCATGTCGATGGATCTGCTGGCGCCCGTACTCGATTGCCACGGCCGGCCACTGCGGCTGGATCGCCCACGCGTGGTGGGCATTCTCAACCTCACCCCCGATTCGTTCTCCGACGGTGGCAGCCACGACAGCGTGGACGCTGCCGTGGCGCACGCGCTGCAGATGGTGGAGGAGGGCGCCGACATGATCGATGTGGGCGGCGAATCCACCCGTCCGGGCGCGGCCGATGTGCCGGTGGACGAGGAGCTGCACCGCGTCATCGCGGTGATCGAACAACTGGCCTCGCGCAGCGAGGTGCCCATCGCCATCGACACGTCCAAGCCCGAGGTGATGCGCGCGGCGGTAGCCGCCGGCGCGGGCATGATCAACGACGTCTACGCACTGCGCCGTGAGGGCGCGATGGAAGCCGCCGCCGAGCTGCGCGTGCCGGTGTGCCTGATGCACATGCAGGGCGAGCCGCGCAGCATGCAGCAGGCGCCGCATTACGACGACGTGGTCGGCGAGGTGCACCGCTTCCTCACCGACCGGCTGTTCGCCTGCGAGCTGGCCGGTATCGAGCGCAGGAACGTGATGGTCGACCCGGGTTTCTGCTTCGGCAAGACGCTGGAGCACAACCTGGCGCTGCTGGCCGCGCTGGATCGCTTCACCTCGCTGGGCAGCGGCGTGTACGCGGGCTTGTCGCGCAAGTCGATGATCGGCACGCTGACCGGTCGGCAGGTACCTGCCGAGCGCGTGGCCGGCTCGGTCGCCGCCGCGTTGATCGCGGTACAGCGCGGCGCGCGCATGGTGCGCGTTCATGATGTGGCTGCCACGGTGGATGCGCTGGCGGTGTGGCAGCCGGTGCAGGCGCTGGACGCGGCGCCGCGCCGCGAGGAAAAGAGCGCGATGCCGCGCTGGCCCGACGACGATTGATCCATCCACTTCTTCCGCCGGCCGGATGGCCGGGAATGGACAAGGAAACCCCATGACGCAACGCAAGTATTTCGGCACCGACGGTATCCGTGGCATGGTGGGCGAGTGGCCGATCAGCGCGGATTTCATGCTGCGCCTGGGACGCGCCGCCGGCAGCGTGCTGGCGCGCAACAGCAAGGGCCGCCCGCTGGTCCTGATCGGCAAGGACACGCGCGTGTCCGGCTACATGTTCGAGTCGGCGCTGGAGGCGGGCCTGGTGGCCGCGGGCGTCGACGTGGGCCTGCTCGGCCCGATCCCCACGCCCGCGGTGGCGTTTCTCACCCGCTCGATGCGCGCCAGCGCCGGCATCGTGATCAGCGCCTCGCACAACCCGCACCACGACAACGGCATCAAGTTCTTCTCCGCCGACGGCGAGAAGCTGTCCGACGAGGTGGAGCTGGCGATCGAGCAGGAAGTGGATGCCGACTTCGTCACCGTGGCGTCGGAGAAGCTGGGCAAGGCCAGCCGCCTCACCGACGTGGTGGCGCGCTACACCGAATTCTGCAAGGCCACCGTGCCCGAGGATTTCAGCCTGCGCGGGCTGAAGCTGGTGCTCGATTGCGCCCACGGCGCGACGTACCAGGTGGCACCGCGCGTCTTTGCCGAGCTGGGCGCCGAGGTGGTGTCCATCGGCGACAAGCCCGACGGCTTCAATATCAACCATGGCGTGGGCAGCACCCACCCGCAGGCGCTGCAGCAGGCGGTGCTTGAGCATCACGCCGACATCGGCATCGGCTTCGATGGCGATGGCGATCGCGTGGTGCTGGTTGACCGCCACGGCGCGCTGGCCGACGGCGACGACATCCTTTATGTGCTGGCCCACAGCCTGCATCGGCGCGGCCTGCTGCGCGGCCCGGTGGTGGGCACGTTGATGAGCAACTACGGCCTGGAGCTGGCGCTGGCGGACATCGCTGTGCCGCTGATCCGCGCCAATGTGGGCGACCGCTACGTGATGCAGCAACTCAAGCAGCACCAGGGCATGCTCGGCGGTGAAACCTCCGGCCATATCCTGTGCCTGGACCGGGCCACCACCGGCGACGGCATCGTCTCGGCCCTGGCCGTGCTGGAAGCGCTGGGGGAAACCGGCCAGGACCTGGCCGGCGCCCGCGCGGGGCTGAAAAAACTGCCGCAAGTGATGTTGAACGTGCGCGCCAACGGTGCCCGCGAGTCCCTGGACAGTGTCGAGGTGCGCCAGGCGCAGGCCGAGGTGGAAAACGTGCTGCGCGGCCGCGGCCGGGTGGTTTTGCGTGCGTCGGGTACCGAGCCGCTGGTGCGCGTCACCATCGAGGGCGCCGACGCCGACGAGGTGCAATCGTTGGCGGAGAAGCTGGCGGGGATAGTAAAATCGGTGGCCGAACGTTCGTGAACCTGTAGTTGTACGGGTCGCCATGGTAGGCCCGACGTGCACCGCCCATGCGGGCCCAACTGGACTACAGCCATGCAACACGTTCCCACCCTCGATATCCGCCGCTACGACAGCGACCGCGACGCCTTCGTCGCCGAACTGGGCGCGGCGTATCGCGAATTCGGCTTCTGCTGCATCAGCGGCCACGGCATCGCCCGCGAGCTGATCGACGGCTCCTACGACGCGTTCCAGCGCTTCTTCGCGCTGCCTGCCGAAGCCAAGCTGAAGTACCACGTCCCCGGCAGCGGCGGCGCGCGCGGCTACACGCCGTTCAAGGTGGAAACGGCCAAGGACAGCCAGTACGCCGACCTCAAGGAGTTCTGGCACATCGGTCGCGAGATCCCGCGCGATTCGAAGTTCGCTGACGTGATGCCGCCGAATGTATGGCCGGCCGAGGTGCCGGATTTCAAGCGCTGGGGCTACGGCCTGTACCGGGCGCTGGACGATCTCGGCAGCCGCGTGCTGCGCGCGCTGGCGCTGCACATCGAGCAGCCTGAAAACTTCTTCGAGGACAAGACCGACGTCGGCAATTCAATCCTGCGCCCGATCCACTATCCGCCGATCGACGACACCATCGACATCCCCAACGTGCGCGCCGGCGCGCATGAGGACATCAACCTGATCACCTTGCTGGTCGGCGCCAGCGCCGAGGGGCTGGAAGTGCTGAGCCACGGCAAGTGGCTGCCGATCACCACCGAGGGCGACGCCATCGTGGTGAACATCGGCGACATGCTGCAGCGGCTGACCAACCACGTGTTTCCGTCCACCTCGCACCGGGTGGTCAATCCGCCGAACGAGAATGCGCGCAAGCCGCGCTATTCGGTGCCGTTCTTCCTGCACCCGAACCCGGACGTGGTGCTCGATCCGCTGGCGTCATGCATCACGCCGGACAACCCGCGCCGCTATGACACCTCGATCACCGCGCACGAGTACCTCATGCAGCGGCTGCGCGAGATCAAGCTGATCGGCTGAGCCCTCAGGCGCGATTGTGCGAGCGCATGGTGCGCTGCTTCTCGATCTGCCAGTCGCGCTGTTTCTCGGTGTCGCGCTTGTCGTGCTCCTGCTTGCCGCGGGCCAAGCCGATTTCCACCTTCACCTTGTTGCCCTTCCAGTACATCGCGGTGGGCACCAGGGTGTAGCCCTTGCGCTCGACGGCGCCGACCAGCTGGTCGATCTCCTTGCGATGCAGCAGCAGCTTGCGGGTGCGCCGATCCTCGGCGATCACGTGGGTGGACGCGCTGATCAACGGCGGAATCGAGGCGCCGACCAGGAAGATCTCGTTTTTCAGCACCACCGCGTAGCTGTCACCGAAGTTGATCCGGCCGGCGCGCAATGCCTTCAGTTCCCAACCCAGCAAGGCCACGCCGCACTCGAAGCGCTGGTCGATGTGGTACTCGAAGCGCGCGCGTTTGTTGAGCGCGATGGTGCCGCTGCCCTTGGTGTCCTTGTCCTTCGTTTTGGCCATGTCCGTTAAACTCTCGCCTTTCGGCCCTGCTGTTGACGCGACCGCGGAAGGGGCCAGGCCATTGATGATTTGAAGAGGCTGCCGTGATCGAAATTCGTCGCAGTGCGCTGGTGCGCTTTACGCCCGAGCAGATGTTCGATCTGGTCAATGATGTGGAAGCATACCCAAAGCGTTTCAACTGGTGCGCTTCGTCGGAAGTGATCGAACGCGAGGGCAACGTGCTGGAAGCACGGCTGGATCTGAATTTCGCCGGCCTGCGCCACAGCTTCACCACCCGCAACACGGCCGAGCCGCCGCAGCGCATCGACATCCGGCTGGTCGGTGGCCCGTTCCGCTCGCTCGATGGCGTGTGGACGTTCGCCGCGCTCGGTGACAGCGGTTGCAAGGTGGCGCTGGCACTGGATTTCGAATTCGCTGGCCGCTTCGGCGGTGCCTTGCTCAAGCTGGGTTTCCAGAGCCTGGGCAACCGCATGGTCGACGACTTCTGCCGGGAGGCCGAGCGCCTGTATGGATGACGCCACGCCAGACGGCTCCGCGATTACGGTGGAAGTGGTGTATGCCGATGCAACGCGGCAGATCGTTCGTCGCCTGGAATTGCCGGCTGGCAGCACGGTAATGGAAGCGGTCACTGCTTCGGAACTGGAAAGGGACGTGCGAGTCGGCACGATTGACCCGACGCGACTGGGTATTTTCTCGCGTCGGGTATCCCCAGATCAGGTGCTTGGCCAAGGCGACCGGGTGGAAATCTACCGGCCGCTCGTGCTCGACCCCATGGAAGCGCGTCGGCGGCGGGCGCGGCGCCGCTGAGAAACCGTACCGGGCGTGCCCGGCCGGTTACTTCACACGGTCATTGACCGTCGTCGTTATCCCCGCCGCTGCTGGCGCCCGCGCCGAAACCGCCGTCGTCCTGTTTCGGCTTCTCACTCTTGTCGCCCTCGGTTTCGTTGACCGGATAGTCGGCGTGATACTTCTTGCTGTCTTCCAGCAGCTTCTCCGCGTCCTGCGGGAAGAAGTCACCTTCGGTACGTACCAGCGTGTCGTTGTTGAAGGTCAGCGTGAGGGTGCGTATCTTGATCGGGCCACCGCGATGCGACTGCGTGGACACGTAATCCCAGCGGCTCTGCTCGAAGGGCGTGGCCACCGACGGTGTGCCCATCAGCACCAGCACCTGACGCTTGGTCATCCCCGGCTTCAGCTGATCGACCGTCTTCTTGTCGAGCAGGTTGCCCTGTTGCACATCGGGTGTGTAGACGATGTGGCAGCCGGCGATGGAGACCGCCAGCATGGTGAAAACCAGCAGGGAGATCAGCTTTTGCATGCGTGGTGCGTCCCAATCATAAAGGTGTCGGATGATACACTACCGTTTCGGTAGCGCTGTGCGCCTGGAGGTCAGTGATGGAACAGGAAACCAGGGAATTGCGTCGGGTTGGCCTCAAGGTCACCCATCCGCGCATGCGCATCCTGCAGATCTTCGACGAGGAGGAGGGCAATCATCTCACCGCCGAAGACGTCTACAAGAAATTGCTGGCCCATCAGGAAGACATCGGCCTGGCGACGGTTTATCGCGTGCTGACCCAGTTCGAGGCAGCAGGCATCGTCGTCAAGCACAATTTCGAGGGCGGCCAGGCTGTCTACGAACTCGACCGCGGCAAACATCATGACCACATGATCGATGTGGACAGCGGAAAAGTGATTGAGTTCGTCAGCGAGGAGATCGAGCGGCTGCAGCACGAAATCGCGGCCCGGCATGGCTACGTTATCGAGGACCACAGCCTGGTTCTCTACGTGCGTCCCAAGCGGCGGGCCGGGAAGGCCTGAGCCTTCGGTCCCCGGGCGCTGATGCCGCCTGGCGGCACTCGGCAAGATCCGGGTAGGGGGACAAAAAAAGCACAAAAAAAACCGCAGTTGGACTCCTGTCCGCCTGCGGTTGTTCCGTTACCTGTCGAGCTCCGATTCAGCGAATTGCTCGCTGGCATCGGGTACGCCACAAGTCGCGGCAAAAACGGCATCCTGCCGTTTTTCTCGAAGCGCCCGTCCCCACGGTTGCTTCGATACACCATCTTGCGATGGTGGCTCCCCCACATCGATGGAACGATACTAACGAAGCTTTCACGGGCCGGATATTGGAAAAATTCCTAGGTGACGCGGTGATTCACCGTGGCCTCCGCCTTGAAGCTCAAGGACATCGGTGGCATCCGGTCAGGCAGGCTCTTTGTTCGCTGCGCCTCACGCCAGCGCGGAAGGGTCGGCGCCACCGTTGCTGTTTCGCAGCAGGATCCGCAGGTGAACGCCGGGCTGCTGCGGGTGCAGCCTGAAATCCCCACCCAGTGAGGTCACCCGGTCGCGCATGCCCTGCAGGCCGCGTCCGCCACGAGGTACGCGAGCGGGCAGGCCGGTACCGTTGTCGCGCAGGTCCAGCAGGGCCAGCGCGATGCCCTGGCGTTTGCCAATGCGCAGGCGCAAGCGGAATTCGGTGGCGCCGGAGTGCTTGACGGCGTTGGTGGCGCTTTCCTGCGCCAGGCGATAGATCGCCGTGCGGATGTCCTCGTCGAGCTGACGTGGATCGCCGTACAGGTCCGTGTGGTACGCGATGCCGGCGGTGGTCAGCAAGTCGCGTATCGGGCCTTCGTCAAGCGCGCGCATCAGGCCGAACTCGTCCAGCACCGCGGGGCGCAAGTCGTCGAGCAGCCGATGCAGGGCCCGCCGCATATGCCCCAGGATGGTGTTGATCGAGCTGCTGATGTCTTCCAGCCCGGCCTGCCGCAGGCGCGCTTCCGCCAGTTTCACGTGGGTCTGGATGGCGGTGATGTTCTGCCCCAGTTCGTCGTGGAGTTCGGCGGCCAGGTGCCTGCGCTGGTTTTCGTCGGCGCGCAGGTTGCCGCGCGCGGCATTGCGCAGCTGGCCGGTGAGCTGGTCGAGGTGGTAATTGACCGCCCCCATGTAGGCGTTCTGCTCGGCCACGTACGCGCTGCTCTCGCGCAAGGCGTCGGTGGCCGATCCCAGCATGATGGCGCCGGTACCCGCCACCGCCAGCAGCAGATAGGCCGATGCGGTCGAGGGCGCATAGCCCAGGCGGTGCTCGGCCAGGGTAATGCCCACGCTGGTGACCAGCATGGCCAGGCTGGCTCCGCGCCAGCCATGCCGGAACGCGAAATACAGGATTGGTGCCAGCGACAGCACGCGGGCGAATTGCGGCTCGGGAGCGGCCTGTCGCGACAGCAGAAGCAGGATTGCCATCGAAGGCAGCATCACCAGCACGCCGTCGATCAACAGGCTGATCAGCGCCCCGCGGTCCAGTCGATCCTGCAACAGCATCACCATCAGGGGGACCAGCAGGAGAATCGCCAGATAATGGCTGAGCAGTTGTTCGCCCAGGATCCTCAGCATCTGGTCGCTGCCACGATGGAGCGCGGTGAGCGCCGTGGCGTCGGTGATCGCGGTGGCAGCCACCAGCACCAGCACGATCAACAGCAGCCGCGCCATCTGCTGGGGTGTATTCAATGTGACCTGCCAGCCGAACCGGCGCACCAGCCACAAGCCGCCGGCCATCACCAGCATGTCCGGCAGTTCGCCGAAAAGGAGACCGTTCCAGCCGGCGGGCGCGCCCTGGTTCATGACGATGCCGAACGAGGCGACACATTCCGCGCCCAGCAGCCAGCCCCAATAACGCATGGGTGCAAGCAGCAGGGCGCCGAATCGCAGCCCGTACGGCAACATCCAGAATGGCTGCGCCGTGGGCCACAGCGCCATCCACGCCAGGAAATAAGCGAGCCCCAGCATGGGGCCGAGACATGACGTGAGGAACGACTTCGATAGCATGGCGCGATGGTACATGTGCGGCACCATGTCGCGGCGGTGGTTCCTTAGGAAGTGGAAGTCGTGCCGTGGCGCACGCGCGTGTGTAAAGTAGGGTCATGCACAGTATCGTTCTGGTTGACGACCACGCCATCGTCCGCGAAGGGTTCAAGCGCCTGATCGAGCTTGAGCCCGATCTGGACGTGATCGCCGAATGCCGTTGCGCCGACGACGCGGTGGAAGCGGTAACCCAGTGGCTCCCCGATCTCGTGGCGTTGGACCTGTCGTTGCCTGACGGCAGCGGGTTGCCGCTGATCGAGCATCTGCTGAGCGTGGCGCCGCAGACCCGCATCGTGGTGCTGAGCATGCACGATGGCGAACCGTACATTTCCGAAGCCATGCGCCGTGGCGCCAGCGGCTACGTGACCAAGGGCGTGGCGCCGGAGGAACTGGTGGCGGGGCTGCGCGCCGTGATGAATGGCGAGAGCTTCCTGAGCTCGGATATCCGCAAGCGGCGTGCGGAACGGCCAGGCGACGCGCTTGATCCCATCCACCGGCTGACGGCCCGCGAACGCGAAGTGTTTCTGCTGCTTGCCGCCGGACGTGCGCCCAAGCAGGTGGCCGCCGAGCTGGGTATTGGCCAGAAAACCGTCTATATCCATCGGGCCAGCGTGATGGGGAAACTCGGTGCCGGTTCCGAGCTCGAGCTTTACCGCATGGCCAGCGAACGCAGCCTGTTGCCGGCGGCCTGACCCACCAGCAAGCCCTCGAATGGACGGCCATCCGCGATGAACCGCGATGATGCCGCGGCGGGCTGCGCTCTGTCAGAATTGCCGTCCAGCCAACAGGGGAGCCATGGCATGAGTGACACCGAGGTCGTGCCGGTCAATTCGCCGCGCCGCATTCTTTTTGCCAGCCTGATCGGCACCACGATCGAGTTCTTCGATTTCTACATCTACGCCACAGCGGCGGTGTTGATTTTCCCGACGCTGTTTTTCCCCGCGGCGGACGCCACCTCGGCCACGCTGGAATCGCTGGCCACGTTTGCGCTGGCGTTCTTCGCGCGCCCGATCGGTTCGGCGGTGTTCGGCCACTTCGGCGACCGCGTCGGGCGCAAGGCGACCCTGGTGGCGGCCTTGCTGACCATGGGCATTTCCACCGTGACCATCGGCTTGTTGCCCACCTATGCGGACATCGGCGTGGCTGCGCCCGTGCTGCTGGCGCTGTGCCGTTTCGGCCAGGGTCTGGGTCTGGGTGGCGAGTGGGGCGGCGCCGTGTTGCTGGCGACCGAGAATGCGCCGCCGGGCAAGCGTGCGTGGTACGGCATGTTTCCGCAGCTCGGTGCGCCGATCGGCTTCTTCCTGTCTTCCGGCATGTTCTTGTGGCTGACCCAGGGTATCGGCGAGGCCGCATTCTTCGCCTGGGGCTGGCGCGTTCCGTTCCTGGGCAGCGCGGCGCTGGTGGTGATCGGCTTGTGGATGCGGCTGAAGCTGCACGAGACGCCCGACTTCGCCCGCGCGATATCGCGCCATGAGCGCGTGCGCATGCCGATGCTGACGGTGCTCGCCCACCATCCGCGGGCACTGCTGGCCGGTACCTTCACGGCGCTGGCCACGTTCGTATTGTTTTATCTGATGACGGTGTTCGCCCTGAGTTGGGCCACCACGCGGCTGGGTTATTCGCGCGAAGAATTCCTGCTGCTGCAGATGCTCGGCGTGATCCTGTTCGGTATCACCATCCCCCTGTCGGCCATCTTCGCCGATCGTTACGGTGCGCGTCTGGCGATGGTGCTTTCCACCTTGCTGATCCTGGCTTTCGGTATCGGTTTCGCGCCGCTGTTCACGGCCGGCAGCATGACCAGCGTTCTCCTGTTCCTTTCGCTGGGCCTGGGTGTGATGGGGCTGACATACGGCCCCCTGGGCACGGCGTTGGCGCAGATGTTTCCCACCGCGGTGCGCTATACCGGCGCATCGCTGGCGTTCAACATGGCGGGCATTTTCGGTGCGTCGCTGGCGCCGTATATCGCCACCTGGCTGGCGGCGACGCGTGGCCTGGCCTACGTCGGCTATTACCTTGCCGCGGCAGCGGTGGTGACGTTGCTGGCCTTGCTGATCACGCCGCGTTCCGCGCACGAACCCGTTGCGTCAGGTGAGCCGACGGTCGCGATCTAATGCAGGGGCGGGATCAGCGACGGCGTCGCTGGATCTCGGGTAATGTCGCCGCTCGACGGTCAATGGGGACCGGTGGTGTGGTCGTGTGATCGGCAGCGGGCAAGGTGGAAATGCTCGGGCACCGGATCCTCACCACCCGTGCACAGCGGCTGGCAGCGCAGCAGTCGCCAGCCGGTCAACAAACTTCCACGCCACGGGCCGAAGCGCGTCACCGCGATACGTGCATAATCAGAGCAACTGGGATGAAATCGGCAGCGCGGTCCCAGCAGTGGGCTGAGCCAACGCTTGTAGAAACGGAGCAACAACAGTATCAATCGGGTCAAGACAGACGTAACCGCGGCGAGCTGGGGAATTCAGTGCCACGAGTATTCCAGAATCGAGCTTGCCGGTGTAGGGCACATGGGCTATAACTCCCGGCCGCCACGGCCAAAAACGGTGAAGGAATATGGCGAATACGACGCGTAGTTCGACCGCTGCCAAGGTTAAAAAGGACAAGGTTCCGACCAAGTCGGCCGGCAAGCCCAAGGCTGCCGCCGTCAAGGGCGGCAAAGCCAAGCCCGTGGCGAAGTCGGCAACCGCCAAGCGCCCGGCCGCTGCGGCGAAGCCCGCCGCAAAGACCACGGCGGCACGCAAGCCGGCGACCGTGAAAAAGGCAAAGTCGGCTGCTGTGACGGCAAAGAAAGTCACGGCCAAGCCGGCAGCGAAAGCGTCTGCCAAACCGGCTAGCGCAAAGAGCGTGCCGAAGAAAGGGGTGGCAAAAAAAGCCCCTGTGAAGCAAGCTGTGACGAAGGCGTCGGTCAAACCGGCGGTCGCAAAGAAGTCGGCGCAGAAACCAGCATCCAGGCGTTCGACGGTTTCGAAAACCCCCATCAAGCCGGTAGCGAAGAAGTCTGCACCACCGGCAAAACCCGCGGCGAAGGTTGCTTCGAAGCCTGCTTCGAAACCCAAGGCGCCGCTGCCGACCAAGGACAAAACGGCAAAGGCTGCCGTGTCGGCCAAATCCGCTCCCCGGCCCGCACCGGTGGCTGCACCCAACAAACAGGCTGTTCCGGCTTCCACCACCGCGCTTTACAAAGGCAAGGTGGCAAGTGCCATCGCCATGGTGACCCCGCGGAAGGCCCCGGCTCCCGCGCACCATGCCTCTCACCATAATCATAAAAATTCGTCATCATCAATGAATAAATCGGCTACAAAAAAGCTTGAAAACGGTGTCACTCGGGAAGACGGGCGCTACGCGCTGCCTTCCACCAGCGTCATCGCCTTGCCCAAGGGTTATCGTCCGTCCTCCGACGAGGAGTACATGAACCCGCAGCACCTGGCCTACTTCCGCAACAAGCTGCGCGACTGGCGCGACCAGTTGGTGGAAGAATCGCGCCAGACCATGGACAACCTGCGCGAAGAAGTGCGCGATGTCGGTGACGAGGCCGAGCGCGCCACCCGCGAAACCGAAAACTCGCTGGAACTGCGCACGCGTGACCGCTACCGCAAGCTGATTTCCAAGATCGACAAGGCGTTGCGCCGGATCGAGGAAGGCAGCTACGGCTTCTGCGAGGAGACCGACGAGGAAATCGGTGTGGACCGGCTCGATGCCCGCCCCATCGCCACCTTGTCGCTCGATGCGCAGGAGCGTCGCGAACATCTGCAGAAGCAGATGGGCGATTGATGGCTTTGGTTCAATGGCATGAAAAAGCCCCGCTTGAAGCGGGGCTTTTTCTTTGCCGGCGTACGCGCGGCGAGTGCGCTCGATGCGCAGTCGTGGACGTGCGGCTAGGCCAGTGCCTGCGCGGCGTAGCCCTTCAATTTCGCCAGCATCGATGCCAGCCCGTTCGAGCGGGTGGGCGAGAGGTGCTTGGCCAGGCCAATGGTGCCGATGAAGGCGGGTTCGGTATCCATGATGTCCCGTGCCGGGCGGTCCGAGTACACGCGCAGCACCAACGCGATCAGGCCGGAAACGATGGCCGAATCGCTGATCGCCTCGAAATGCATGCACTGGGCATCGCCGCTGGGAACCAGCCAGACCATCGACTGGCAACCGAGCACGCGGTAGTCCTCGGTCTTGTGCTCCTCCGGAAACGGCGGCAGTTGCTTGCCCAGGTCGATCAGGTATTGGTAACGCTCGGTCCAGTCGCCGAAATAGGCGAATTCCTCGGCGATTTCCTGCTGCGCCTCGTCGGCGCTGGTTTGCGTATTCATCGGCTCATTATCGCGCAACGGATGGAGGCGGGGGGATGCGGCTGGCTCATCGGCGCATCCATAACCCTCACTTGACGCTCCAGCGGGTTCCTTGGGCGCTGTCCTCGATCACGATGCCCAGCGCGTCCAGCTCGGCGCGGATGGCGTCCGCGCGGGCGAAGTCGCGCGCGGCGCGGGCGTCGCGGCGCTGCTGCAACAGACCTTCGATGTGGACGGCGTCGATCGTTTCCCCGCCGCGCTGGAACCATGCTTCGGGTGCCTGCTGCAGCAGGCCGAGCAAGGCACCGCCACCGAGCAGCTCAGCCTTGGCCGCGGCCGTGCCGGCCTGGCGCGCGGCATCGGCCAGTTGCGACAACTCCGCCAGCGCCTGCGGGGTATTGATGTCATCGCACAGCGCGGCCTCGACGGCGGGCGGAGCCGGCAGCGCGCCTTCGGGGAGGTCGATCCCGTCCAGGTCGCGCAGCACGCGGTACCAGCCATCGAGCGTGTTTACCGCCTGCTGGATGGCGTCGTCGGACCAGTCCAGCGGCTGGCGATAATGGCCGCGCAGCAACATCAGGCGCAGCGCCTCGGCCGGATGCTGCTGCAGGAGTTCGTGCACCAGCAGCACGTTGCCCAGCGACTTGGACATCTTGCGGCCGCCGAAGGTGAGCATGCCGTTGTGCAGCCAGTAACGGGCGAACGCCTTGCCGCCATGCGCGCAAGTGGATTGGGCGATCTCGTTTTCGTGATGCGGAAACTGCAGGTCGATGCCGCCGGCGTGGATATCGATGGTTTCGCCCAGGTGGGCGGCGCTCATCGCCGAGCATTCGATATGCCAGCCGGGACGACCACGGCCCCACGGGCTGTCCCAGCCGGGCAGTTCCGGGGTGGACGGCTTCCACAGCACAAAGTCGCCAGGGCTTTTCTTGTAGGGCGCCACGTCCACCCGCGCACCGGCGATCAATTCCTCGGTGTCGCGGCCGGACAGCTCGCCGTACGCCGGGTAGCTGCCCACATCGAACAGCACATGACCCTCGGCGGCGTATGCGTGGCCGCTGGCGAGCAACTGCTCGACCATCGCGACGATCTCGCCGATATGCGCGGTGGCGTGCGGCTCAATGTCCGGTGGGGCCACACCGAGGCCGGCCATGTCGTCGCGGAAGGCCTGGGCGAAGCGGTCTGTGATGGTGGTGATCGGCACGCCCTGTTGCTGAGCGGCGGCATTGATCTTGTCGTCGACGTCGGTGATGTTGCGGGCGTACACCACCTGCGGGTAATGCCGCCGCAGCAGCCGCGCCAACACATCGAACACCACCGGCGGGCGCGCATTGCCGATGTGCACGAAGTTGTAGACGGTGGGGCCGCACACATACATCGTTACCCGTTGCGGGTCGAGCGGAACAAAGGGTTCGAGCCGGCGGGTGAGGCCGTTGTAGAGCGAAATCGGCATGGGTTGGAGCATCCGCGATGGAGAACAAGCGTGCTGGCGTTTTACGGCAGCCCGGCATCTTAACAAGGTGTAAGCGGGGCGGGCGGAACCCGCTGATTCTAAGCGTTTATTCAGCGTGAATTTGTTGCAATGACGGAGCAACCGCAATCCTTGCAGTGCTTATTGATCGGAGTTCGTAATGACCAAGCTGCTGTTTCCCATGCTGTTGCTGGCCTTGGCGACGACGGGCGTCCAGGCCCAGGACGGGCGCTACGCCAATGGCGACGACAACACGCATTACGGCTGGGCCGACGTATTGCGCGTCGATCCGGTGTCGGCCATCACCCAGACCGAAGTGCCGCGGCAGGAGTGCTACGACCAGCAAGTGGTGCATCAGGAGCGCGGCAACAGCACCGCGGGCACGATCCTCGGCGCCGTCGTCGGTGGCGTGCTGGGCAACACCGTGGGCAAGGGCGATGGACGCCGCGCGGCGACCGTGGCAGGCGCGGTGGCGGGCGGTGCCGTGGGCAATCGTGCGTCCAACCATGGCGGCACGTATGAAACCACGCAGACGCAGTGCCGGCAGGTCAGCACGGTCAGCGAGCAGCGCCGTATCGTTGGCTACGACGTCGAATACAAATATCGGGGCGAGGTCTACGTGTCCCGGCTCAATTACGATCCGGGCGAACGGCTTCGGGTCCGGGTGAACGTGCAGCCGGCCGATTGACCCGCGCCAGCGTCACCGGAATGCGCCGCCTTCGGGCGGCGTATTCGTTTGCATCGCGTGTGCGGCTGGCGGCAGATTTTTGTTGCAAGGCAGCGAAATTCCCGCCATCATGCATGTTCATGTTCAACGCTGATCACCGATTTCCGCGCATGTCCATAGCCGTCTATACCGCCAACGTCCTCACCAGCGCCCGCATGGCCGCTGGCATGACGTCGCGCGCGCGCCGACCGCGGTACCGACTTTCGGCCGGGTAGGCAGTCGCGCACGTTAATTATGCGGATAGACGAAAAAGCCCGGCCCTCGTGCCGGGTTTTTGCGTTTTCGGAATTGGTTTCACACGTATCTATTGGCTGACTCTCACTCAAGGTATCGCCCCATGGCACCTCGACATTTCCTGACCACCCAGGATTACAGCCGCGCCGAGATCGACGCGCTGCTGACCCAAGCCGCCGAATTCAAGCGCTCGCCCGGCGGGCAGCAAATGGCCGGCAAGTCGATCGCGTTGCTGTTCTTCAACCCCTCGATGCGCACGCGCACCAGCTTCGAACTGGGTGCGTTCCAGCTGGGCGGGCATGCCGTGGTGTTGCAGCCGGGCAAGGATGCGTGGCCGATCGAGTTCGAAGTCGGCAGCGTGATGGATGGCGACACCGAGGAACACATCGCCGAGGTGGCGCGCGTGCTTTCGCGCTATGTCGACCTGATCGCCGTGCGCGCGTTTCCCAAATTCCAGGACTGGGCAGTGGACCGCCAGGACACCGTGATCAAGGCATTCGCGCACTACGCCACGGTGCCGGTGATCAACATGGAAACGATCACCCATCCCTGCCAGGAGCTGGCGCATGCGCTGGCGCTGAAGGAACACCTGGGCAACCTGCAGAACAAGAAGTACGTGCTGACCTGGACCTACCATCCCAAGCCGCTGAACACCGCGGTGGCGAACTCCGCCTTGCTGATCGCCACCAAGATGGGCATGGACGTCACGTTGCTGTGCCCCACGCCGGATTACGTGCTGGACGAGCGCTACATGGCGTATGGACGTCTGAACGCGGAGCAGAACGGCGGCTCGCTCAAGGTCAGTCACAATATCGAAGAGGCCTACAGCGGCGCCGACGTGGTCTACGCCAAGAGCTGGGGCGCGTTGCCTTATTTCGGTCGCTGGGAGCAGGAAAAGCCCGTCCGCGAGGCCAGCAAGCACTTCATCGTCGACGAAGCGAAGATGGCGCTGACCAACAACGGCCTGTTCAGCCATTGCCTGCCGTTGCGGCGGAACATCAAGGCCACCGATGCGGTGATGGATTCGCCCGCATGCATCGCCATCGATGAAGCCGAGAACCGCCTGCACGTGCAGAAGGCGGTCATGGCCTCGCTGATCGGCCAGGGCTGAGCCAGCCACCATGTACGCGCCCACGTCATTTCGCGAAACACGCAGCGAGGTTTTGCGCGATCTGGTTCGTGCCTATCCGTTCGCCACCGTGGTCGTGCAGGCGCAGGGTGGGTTGGTGGCGAACCATCTGCCGTTCGAATGGAACGGCGACGCGCTGCAGGCACATGTCGCCCGTGGCAATGAGTTGGTGGCGATGGATAGCGCGCCGGTGCTTGTGGTGTTCCAGGGGCCGCAGGGCTACATCAGCCCGAACTGGTATCCGAGCAAGCACGAGACCGGGCGCGAAGTGCCGACCTGGAATTACACCGTGGTGCACGTGCATGGCCGGCTGCGTGTGGTCGATGACGCGGCATGGGTTCGCCGCCAGTTGGAAGCGCTCACCGATCACCATGAATCCGGCCAGCCCCAGCCGTGGAAAATCAGTGACGCACCCGATGATCACGTCGAGAAATTGCTGGGCGCGATCGTCGGTATCGAAGTCACGATCGAGCGCATCGAGGGCAAGTTCAAGCTCAGCCAGAACCACCCCGCGCGCAACCGCGAAGGGGTGATCGCCGGCTTGCGCCAGCGCGACGGCGATGGCGACCTGGAATTGGCCACCCTGATGAGCAAACGCGAGGAGTCCGCACTGTGAACCATCAGCATCACTATCGTGTCGACGTGGAATGGACCGGCAACCTCGGCAGCGGCACGGACGGCTATCGCAACTACAGCCGCGACCACGTCATCCGTATCGAGGGCAAGCCGCCGCTGGCCGGGTCGTCCGACCCGAGCTTCCGGGGCGACGCCGCAAAGCACAACCCCGAGGACATGCTGGTCACCGCCTTGTCGACCTGCCACATGCTGTCCTACCTGCACATGGCGACGGTGGCGGGTGTGGTGGTGACCGGCTATGTCGACGCCGCGGAAGGCACCATGGTCACCGAAGGTGATGGCGGCCGTTTCACCGAGGTCGTCCTGCATCCCACCGTCACAATCAGCGCGACCAGCGACCCGGCTAAGGCCGAAGCGGCTCACGAGTCGGCCCACCATGCCTGTTTCATTGCCAATTCCGTGAATTTCCCGGTGCGCTGCGAACCGCGCATCGTCGTTTCTTCCGACTGACATCTTCCCGATCAGGATTCCGCAAGCCATGAGCAAAGACATCGTCCTCGCCTTTTCCGGCGGCCTCGACACCAGTTTCTGCGTGCCTTACCTCAAGGAGCGCGGCTGGGCCGTGCACACCGTGTTCGCCGACACCGGCGGTGTGGACGCCGAGGAGCGCGCCTTCATCGAGAACCGCGCGAAGGAGCTGGGCGTGGCCAGCCACGTCACCGTCGACGGCGGCCCCGCGATCTGGAGCGGCTTCGTCAAGCCGTTCGTATGGGCGGGCGAGGGCTACCAGGGCCAGTACCCGTTGCTGGTGTCCGACCGCTACCTGATCGTGGAGGCCGCGCTGAAGCGCGCCGCCGAGCTGGGTACGCGCGCCATCGCGCACGGCTGCACCGGCATGGGCAACGACCAGGTGCGCTTCGACCTGGCGGTGAAATCGCTGGGTGACTACGAGATCGTGGCGCCGATCCGCGAGATCCAGAAGGAACACACGCAGACGCGCGCCTACGAGCAGGCCTTCCTGGAAGAGCGCGGCTTCGGCGTGCGCGCCAAGCAGCAGGCCTACACCATCAACGAAAACCTGCTGGGCCTGACCATGTCCGGCGGCGAGATCGACAAGTGGCAGGCGCCGGGCGAAGGTGCGGTGGGTTGGTGCAAGCCGCGCGCCGAATGGCCGTCCAAACCGCTGCAGGTGAAGATCGGCTTCGAGCATGGCGAAGCCGTGTCGCTGAACGGCGAAAAGATCGCCGGCCACAAGCTGCTGGCGAAATTGAACGCCCTGTTCGCGCCCTACGGCGTGGGTCGCGGCCTCTACACCGGCGACACCACCATCGGCCTGAAGGGCCGCATCATCTATGAAGCGCCCGGCCTGATTTCGCTGCTGACCGCACACCGCGCGCTGGAAGAAGCCGTGCTCAGCAAGCAGCAGAACCGCTTCAAGCCCGATGTGGCGCGCAAGTGGGTGGAGGTGGTGTACGAGGGTTTCTTCCACGATCCGATCAAGACCGACCTGGAAGCATTCCTTGCGTCCAGCCAGTCCACCGTCAATGGCGAAGTGACGCTGGAGACGCATGGCGGCGTGGTCAACGCGGTGGCGATCGAATCGAAGCACATCCTCAACGCCAAGGGCGCCACCTATGCGCAGTCGGCCGACTGGGGCGTGGCAGAGGCGGAAGGCTTCATCAAGCTGTTCGGCATGAGCAGCACGCTGTGGGCCGAGGTAAATCGGAGCGACAAGGCATGAGCGCTCAGCTCTACTCCCCTCTCCCTTTGGGAGAGGGGCAGGGGGAGAGGGTACGGATGTGCCTCGAAGCCTCGCTTCGCCCGTACCCTCTCTCCAACCCCTCTCCCACAGGGAGAGGGGCTTTGCAGCGTGAGGTTGTCCGATGAGCGCGTTGCTCGAGGCGACTCTGGCGCACCTGCGTGCGCTGGTCGGCTTCGACACGCGCAACCCGCCGCGGGTGATCGACACTGGCGGCATCTTCGATTACCTGCGCGCTCAGTTGCCCGGCTTCGACGTGACTGTGACCGATCACGGCGCCGGCGCGGTGAGCCTGCATGCCGTGCGCGGCGCGCCGAAATACCTGTTCAACGTGCATCTGGATACGGTGCCGGATTCGCCAGCGTGGACGGCCGATCCGCATGCGTTGCGTGTCACGTCGGATCGGGCGATCGGCCTTGGTGCCTGTGACATCAAGGGCGCGGCGGCGGCGTTGGTGGCCGTGGCCAATGCCAGCGACGGCGACATGGCGCTGTTGTTCTCCACCGATGAGGAAGCCAACGATCCGCGGTGCATCGCGGGTTTTCTCCGTGCTTTTCCCCCTCTCCCTGTGGGAGAGGGTCGGGGTGAGGGTGGAGCGAACGGTATGACTCCGGCCGTACCCTCTCCCCCGACCCCTCTCCCAAAGGGAGAGGGGAGCTATCAAGCAGTGATCATTGCCGAGCCGACCAAGGGTGAGGCCGTGCTGGCGCATCGCGGCATCCAGTCGGTGCTGATGCGCTTCGCCGGCCATGCCGGCCACGCCTCGGGCGAGCAGAAGGCCAGCGACAGCGCACTGCACCAGGCGGTGCGCTGGGGTGATGCGGCGCTGGATTTCGTGGACGCGCAGTCGCATGAGCGTTTCGGCGGCCTCACCGGATTGCGCTTCAACATCGGCCGTATCGAAGGCGGCATCAAGGCCAACATGATCGCCCCCAGCGCCGAGCTGCGCTTCGGCATGCGGCCGCTGCCCACGATGCAGCCTGATGGCCTGCTGGACAGCTTCCGCGCCTTGGCCGAACCGGCGCCTGCGCATTTCGAGGAGACCTTCCGCGGCCCTTCGCTGCCGGCAGGCGACACGGCGCGGGCCGAGGAGCGCCGCCTGCGTGCGCGCGACCTGGCCGACGAGCTGGGTATCCCGGTCGGCAACGCGGTGGACTTCTGGACCGAAGCGGCGCTGTTCTCCGCCGCTGGCTATACCGCCTTCGTCTATGGCCCCGGCGACATCGCCCAGGCGCACAGCGCCGACGAATGGGTGGCGCTGGACCAATTGCAGCAGTACGCAGAAACCATCTACCGGATCGTCGATCGTGGAAATGCATAACAAGAGTACCCGTCAGACCATCGTGCGCCTGCTTTCGAGCATGGGCAGCGCGAAGGAAATCCAGCAGTACCTGAAGCGCTTCTCGCAGCTGGACGCCAAGCGCTTTGCCGTGGTGAAAGTCGGCGGCGCGGTGCTGCGCGACGACCTGTCCGCGCTGACCTCGTCGCTGACCTTCCTGCAGCAGGTGGGCCTGACGCCCATCGTGCTGCACGGTGCCGGCCCGCAGCTGGACGAGGAACTGGCTGCCGCCGGCATCGTGAAGGAGACCGTCAACGGCCTGCGGGTGACCTCGCCCGAAGCGCTGGCGATCGTGCGCAAGGTGTTCCAGGCGCAGAACCTGCGGTTGGTGGAAGCGCTGCAAGGCATGGACGCGCGTGCCACCTCGGTGCCGTCGGGCGTGTTCGCGTCGAGCTACCTGGATCAGTCCGTGTACGGCCTGGTCGGCAAGGTGGACAGCATCAACCTGGCACCGATCGATGCCAGCCTGCGTGCCGGTTCGATCCCGGTGATCGCCAGCCTCGGCGAAACGCCGAGCGGGCAGATCCTCAACATCAACGCCGACTTCGCCGCCAACGAACTGGTGCGCGTGCTGCAGCCGTACAAGATCGTGTTCCTCACCGGCACCGGCGGCTTGCTGGACGAGAAGGGCAAGGTGATCGATTCGATCAACCTCAGCACCGAGTACGACCACCTGATGGCGCAGCCGTGGATCAACGGCGGCATGCGGCTGAAGATCGAGCAGATCGCCGACCTGTTGTCGGACCTGCCGCTGACCTCGTCGGTGTCGATCACGCGGCCGTCCGAGCTGGCCAAGGAGCTGTTCACCCACAAGGGTTCGGGCACGCTGGTGCGTCGCGGTGAGCGCGTCCTGAAATACGACTCGTGGGAAGGTATCGACCTGGATCGGCTGCGCGCGCTGATCGAGTCCAGTTTCGGTCGCATGCTGGTGGCCGACTACTTCGAGCGCACCAAGCCGCGTTGTGTTTACGTCAGCGAGAATTACCGCGCCGCGATGATCCTCACCGAAGAGGGCGGTATGCCGTATCTCGACAAATTCGCGGTGCTCGACGACGCGCAGGGCGAAGGCCTGGGCCGCGCCGTGTGGCAGGTGATGCGCGAGGCGCATCCGCGGCTGTTCTGGCGTTCGCGCCACGGCAACGCGATCAACCCGTTCTATTACGCCGAGTCCGACGGCAGCCTCAAGCAGGAGCGCTGGAAGGTGTTCTGGTACGGGCTGGACAATTTCGATGACATCGGCCGTTGCGTGGCCCATTGCGCCACGCGGCAGCCGACACTGCTGGATCGGGAATCATGAGCACGGATAAAAAGAGCATCGGCATCGTGGGCGCACGCGGGCACACCGGCATGGAGTTGATCCGCCTCATCGCGGCGCACCCGGCGCTGGAGCTGTCCTTCGTCTCCTCGCGCGAACTCGATGGCGAGCGCGTGGCCGATCACGTCGAGGGTTTTGCCGGTGAGCTGCGCTACGCCAGCCTCGACGCCGACGCCGTGGCGGCGCAGAAGGCCGACGTGGTGATCCTGGCGTTGCCCAATGGCAAGGCGGCGCCGTATGTGGCCGCGATCGAGGCCAGCCGGCCCGACACGCTGCTGCTCGACCTGTCGGCGGATTACCGCTTCGACGACCATTGGTATTACGGCCTGCCCGAGCTGACCCGCGGCCGCTGGCGCGGCGAAAAGCGCATCAGCAACCCCGGTTGCTACGCCACCGCGATCGAGCTTTCGGTAACGCCGCTGAAGGATCTGCTGGCCGCGCCGCCGGTGTGCTTCGGCGTATCGGGTTACTCCGGCGCCGGCACCACGCCGTCGGACAAGAACGATCCGGAAAAGCTGCGCGACAACCTGATGCCGTATGCATTGACTGGCCACATGCACGAGAAGGAGGCCAGTCGCCATCTCGGCCTGCCGGTGGAATTCATGCCGCACGTGGCACCGCATTTCCGCGGGCTTACCGTCACCACCAACCTGTACTTGTCGCGTTCGGTGAAGCGCGAGGATGTGCTGGCGCGCTTCCACGCCGCCTACGACGGCGAAAAGCTGGTGGATGTCACCGACGAAGCGCCGTGGGTGAGCCGCGTGGCCCACACGCATCGTGCCGAAGTCGGCGGTTTTGCGGTCTCGGCCGATGGCAAGCGGGTAGTCGTGGTGGCGACGCTGGACAACCTGCTGAAAGGCGCCGCCACCCAGGCCATGCAGAACATCAACCGCGTGCTGGGCGTGGACGAGTACACCGGCATACCGGTGTAGGAGCGCACCCCGTGCGCGAAAGCTCTTCCACAAGGCCTCGTCAAAGCCATCGCGCACAGGGTGCGCTCCTACAGGATTTCCTACGATGACCCAGCCCCTCTGGCAAAAAGACGGCATCAAGATCGATGCGAAGATCATGCAGTTCCTGGCCGGCAACGACGTGTTGCTGGATCGCGAGTTTTTCCTGCATGACATCACCGCCAGCAAGGCGCATGTGGAAGGCCTGGCGAACATCGGCGTGGTCGGCGCGGACGAGGCGGCGGCGCTGAAGCGCGAGCTGGATGCGCTGGCCGAGGATTTCCGCAGCGGCGCGTTCGTGCTGGATGAGCGCCATGAAGACGGCCATTCCGCGATCGAGGCGCGACTTACCGAACGACTTGGCGACGCCGGCCGCCGCGTGCATACCGGGCGCAGCCGCAACGATCAGATCCTGGTGGCCACCCGGCTTTGGCTGAAGGAGAAGCTGGCCACGCTGCAGACCCTGTGCCACGACATCGCCCAGGTCTGCCTGGATCGCGCGGCGGAGGCGGCATTGCCGCTGCCGGGCTATACGCACTTGCAGCGTGCCGTGGTGTCGTCCACCGCGATGTGGTTCGCCGGATTTGCCGAGGGTTTCACCGACAACGCGCTGCGCGCGCAGCAGACCGCCGTGTGGATCGACGCCAACCCGCTGGGCACCGCGGCCGGCTATGGCGTCAACCTTCCGCTGGACCGCGCGCACACCACGCAGGCGCTGGGCTTCTCCCGCATGCAGGTGTCGCCGGTCTATGCGCAACTGTCGCGGGGAAAATTCGAGATGGCGGTGCTGGAATCCATCGCCAGCGCACTGCTGGACCTGCGCCGCATGGCGTGGGATCTGTCGCTGTTCACCACCGCCGAATTCAATTTCGTGAAACTGCCGGCCGAGTACACCACCGGCAGCTCGATCATGCCGAACAAGCGCAATCCGGACGTGATCGAATTGCTGCGCGCCAGCTATGCCAGCGTGGCGGCGGCGCGCTGCGAGATCGAGCAGTTGCTGTCGCTGCCCTCGGGTTATCAGCGCGACCTGCAGTTTTCCAAGGGCTCGCTGTTTCATGGCGTGACGCACGGCTTGTCGGCGCTGGAGCTGGTGCCCGATCTGCTGGCACGTTTCCAGTGGAACGAGCCGGCCATGCGCGCGGCGATCGAGCCGTCGATGTACGCCACCGACGTGGCGATCGAGCAGGCAGCGGCTGGCGTGCCGTTTCGCGATGCCTATCGCGCCGCCGCCGAAGCCGCCAGCGCGGCCGGTGCCGGGCGCACTCCCGAGTCCAGCCTGCAGGCGCGCGTCTCGCCTGGCTCTGGCCATGACCTGAAGCTCGACCAGGTGCAACAGCGCCTCGACGCCATACGCGGCTGAACAAGATCGGCATGGAGAGGGAAGGGGAGATGTCCACAGTCCATTCGGCAAAGGCGTTGCATCGTGCGGGCATGCGGCATCATGGACGTCCAGACGTCCATCCCGCGGCCCGCATGTTTGCCCGTTCCACCTCGATCGTCCTGTCGGGAAGCGAGCGATGAATCCGGCAACCCGCACCTTGCCCGCCCAGCCTCTGCCCGCATGGAAGCGGGCCGTGCTGAAAGTCGGCAGCAACCTGCTGGCGGCCGATGGCGGCGGGCTTACGCCGCAGTACGCGGCCGCGCTGGCGGATTTCATGGCGGCCAGCCATCGCGCGGGCCGTCAGGTGGTGCTGGTGTCCTCGGGCGCCGTGGCCGCCGGGCGGGCCATGTTGCGGGCGAAGTCGGGCGCGGGCCCGGATATCGCGGCGCGACAGGCGCTGGCGGCGCTGGGGCAGGCGCCGATGATCGCGCTGTGGCAATCGCTGGCGTCGCAGTCGGTGGCCCAAGTGCTGCTGACCCACGACGATGTGCGCAATCGCCGCCGCTATCTCAACGCGCGTGCCACCTTGCGCGAGCTGCTGGCGCTGGATGTGTTGCCGGTGATCAACGAGAACGACACCGTGTCGGTGGATGAGTTGAAGCTGGGAGACAATGACAACCTGGCCGCCATCGTGGCCACCCTGGTCGATGCCGACCTGCTGTTGATCGCGTCCGACGTCGATGCGCTGTACAGCGCCGATCCCCGGCATCACCCTGATGCCGTGCCGTTCGCGCAGATTCCCGCCCTGACCCCGCAGATCATGGCGATGGCCGGCGGCAGCGGCAGCAAGGTTGGCACCGGCGGCATGCGCACCAAGTTGCAGGCCGCGGCGCGCGCGGCAACCGCCGGCATTCCCACCGCATTGTTCAGCGGCCGCGACGCCGCCACGGTAGAGGCGCTGCAGCATGGCATGTTGCACGGTACCCTTGTTGCCGCGGCAAGCACGCGCATGCATGCGCGCAAGCACTGGCTGCGTCACGCGCCCGCCGCACTCGGCAGCATCCGTATCGACGCAGGCGCGGCACGCGCGCTGGCCGGCGGCCACGCCTCGCTGCTGCCTGGTGGCATGACCGGTGCCGAGGGCGAGTTTCATCGCGGCGACCTGGTCGAGATTATCGATATGGACGGCCAATTGGTGGCGCGTGGGTTGAGCCAGTACTCGGCCGCCGAGGTGCGACGCCTGGCGGGCCGGCACAGCCGCGAGATTGAAACCGTGCTCGGCTACAGCTATGGCGACGAGGTAGTGCATCGCGACGACATGGCAACCCTCACCGATGCCACCGGCGATGCGTTGCCGCAGCGCTAGCTGGAAGTCACCCCGCCGACCCCGCGGCGGGCATCGGTTAAAATGCGGGATTCACGACGTTGCATTTCCCTTGGCCACTTGTAGAGGACGATGACCCAGACACGACCATTCACACCACAAACCCTGCCGCCATGGCGGCGCGCCGTACTGAAAGTGGGTAGCAGCCTGCTCGCCGCCGACACTGGCGGACTCAGTACGCGCTACGCCCTGGGCCTTGCACAATTCATTTCAGCCTGCCACGCCGACGGTCGCGAGATCGTGCTGGTGTCGTCGGGCGCCGTCGCCGCTGGCCGCCTGATGCTGCGCGACCATTCCCACGAAGACACCAGCAATGCCGCCCGCCAGGCCATGGCGGCGCTGGGCCAGACGCAGACCGTGGCGTTGTGGCAACGCCTGTTCGACCATCCGCTGGCGCAGGTGCTGTTGACCCATGACGACCTGCGCGACCGGCGCCGCTACCTCAACGCGCGCGCCACGCTGAGCGAGCTGCTCAACTACAAGATCATGCCCGTGGTGAACGAGAACGATACCGTGGCCATCGACGAGCTCACCCTGGGCGACAACGACAATCTCGCAGCCATCGTGGCGGCACTGGTCGACGCCGACCTGCTGCTGATCGCCACCGACATCGATGGCCTGTATACGGCCGACCCGCGCACGAATCCCGATGCCGAGCCAGTCAACGAAGTGCTCGAACTCACTACCGGGATCATGGCGATGGCGGGCTGCGCCGGGTCGTCCGTGGGCACGGGCGGCATGCGCACCAAGCTGGAGGCGGCGGAGAAAGCCGCGACGGCGGGTATCCAGACCGCGCTGTTCAACGGCCGCGACAGCGAAGTGGTGAGCCTGCTTGCGCGCGGCCAGCTGCGCGGCACGCTGCTGCATACCAGCGCCACCCGCCTGCATGCGCGCAAATACTGGCTGCGGCACATGCCGGCGGTGACGGGCCATATCCACGTCGATGCCGGCGCCGCGCACGCCATCGTGCGCGAGGGGGCATCGTTGCTGCCCATGGGCATCATCCGTGCGGATGGCATGTTCCAGCGTGGCGACATGGTCGAGATCGTCACGGGCGGCGATGATGGCATGCTGCACGTCATCGCCCGCGGCATCGCGCAATATGGCGCGGCGGAAATCAATCGCATCGCACGAACCCACACCCGGGACATCGGCGACCGGCTCGGTTACAGCTATGGCGAAAACGTCGTCCATCGCGACGACCTGGCCACGCTGGGCGACACCGGGTTGCTGACAGGAGAATACGCATGAGCGACATCCGTACCCAGGCCCTGGCCTGCCGCGACGCCGCCACCGCCATCGCGGCGCTCGACAACACCGCCCGGCGCCTGCTGCTGCTGGACATGGCGCAGGCGATCGACAGCCAGACCGATACCATCCTTGCCGCCAACGAAAAAGACATGGCGCAGGCCGCCGCCAAGGGCGTGCAGGGCGCGATGCTCGACCGGCTGCGTCTGGATGGGGGGCGCGTCGCGACCATCGCCAACGCCGTGCGCGAGGTGGCCGACCTGCCTGATCCGGTGGGCCAGGTGACGCGGCGCGATCAACTGCCCAACGGGCTGGCGATCGAGCGCGTGCGCATTCCGCTGGGCGTGATCACGATGATTTACGAAGCACGCCCCAACGTCACCGCCGATGCCGCGGCGCTGTGCCTGAAGGCCGGCAATGCGGTGATCCTGCGCGGTGGTTCCGAAGCGCTGCATTCGAACACCGCGATCGCGGCAGCGCTGCATGTGGCGCTGCAGAAACATGGCATTCCCGCCGCGGCCGTCACTCTCGTCGAAGATTTGCGCCGCGAGACGATGGTTGAACTGCTGCAGCTGGCCGACATCATCGACCTGGCCATCCCGCGCGGCGGCGAAGGCCTGATCCGTTTCGTCACCGAACACGCGCGCGTGCCGGTGATCAAGCACTACAAGGGCGTCTGCCATCTCTACGTGGACAAGGCAGCGGACCTCACGCTCGCGCTGGATCTGCTGATCGACGGCAAGACCTCGCGGCCCGGCGTATGCAACGCGCTGGAGACGCTGCTGGTACATCGCGATGTGGCCGCCGAGTTCCTGCCGAAGGCCGCGGCAGCGCTGCGTCAGCGCGGTGTCGAACTGCGCGGCGACGAACGCAGCCGCGAGCAGGTGCCGGACATGGCCGTCGCCAGCGAGGACGACTACGCCGCCGAATTCCTCGACCTGATCCTGGCCATCCGTGTGGTGGATAGCGCGGACGATGCCATCACCCACATCCGTCGCTACGGCTCCGATCACACCGAGGTCATCGCCACCGCCGACCAGGCCACGGCCGACGCATTCGTGCACGCGCTGCGCAGCGCGGTGGTGATGGTCAACGCATCCTCGCGCTTCTCCGACGGCGGCGAGCTGGGGCTGGGTTCGGAGATCGGCATTTCCACCACGCGCCTGCACGCCTACGGCCCGATGGGTGCCGAATCCCTCACTATCGAACGTTTCGTGGTGCGCGGGGACGGCCAGGTGCGGCATCCGCAAAGTCGCGCGTAGGGACGCGTGGATTTGCAGGAGCGCACCCTGTGCGCGATGCCTTTGGTTGGGTAACGAAGAGCATCGCGCACAGGGCGCTCCTACACGCTCGCCTGGTAGGGCATGGGGGCGGACGCGGTGATTCAGCCTTCCAGATGGCCGTGCTCGCCGATGTCACCGGGGGCGTCGCTGATCATGCCGCGCGCCAGGTCGAGCGCCCGTTCGACGAAATTTCCTGCCTCCCAATAACTGGCATCGCGTACCTGCACGCGCAGCACCATCAGGTTGGGATCGTCCTTGCCGTCGGGGAAAAACACCTTTTGCGCGGGCGACCAGAGTTCATTGATGGTGTCGGCGTCCCGATCCATGCGGGCTCGGCCGCGTACCGACACGTAGCGATGCTCGCCCGGGTGCGCGTAGGCGAGATTCACCTCATGGTCGTCGGTGAGTTCCGCCACCTTGTGGCTGTTGGCGGCGGTAAAGAAAATCAGCTCTCCGTTCGCGTCCAGCTTGAGCGTTTCCAGCGGGCGGCTGACCAGTGAATTGTCCGCGGCTCGCGTGGTCAGCATCGCCACCTCGATACCGTCGATGAGCTCTCCAAGCTTGCGCAGGTCACCCTGGTTCGGCGCGTCGTTCTTCATGGCGGACTCCGTCGTGGTCGAAAGCCCTACGATGGCTGGAGACGGTTCAACGCGCGATGAAATCGGTGCAGTCTCGGTCAGCCGGCGCGAACTCAGGTTCGGTGCAGCGGTTGGAGCGACGCAAACGAAATCATCATGGGTCGAGAGCTACGCTTCGCGCCGTTGCGGTTCGATTGATGGCGACCTTCAGTGCATCGGCGAGGGTGTCGGGTGCGGAGCCGATCATTTGCTTCAGTGTTTCGTGGTCTGATCCCGGGCGATGGCTACGGCCTGGTTCACTGCATCGATCACGACCTGTGGCTGGTCGTACTGGATGTAGTGCCCCGCGTTGGGCACGATCTCGTTCACGCCCCGTGATGACATGGCGGCAACGTCGAGGTGCAGCGATTCCCATAGCAGCGTGCGCTGGTTTCGCTCTTCCTGGGTTTCATCTGGCGCCTTCGGATAAGGGGAGTGGGTCAGCACGATGATCGGCATGTCGCCGTAGTGTTTGCGCGTGGCCCGTGTCTGATCGGCGCTCGCATAGGCCACGGATTGGCGTTCGGAAGCGATGGCGGCTTGCCAGCGCACGGTTGATGCGTACCGCAACTGTGCTTCGTTGATGGCCGGGCTTACGCGGGGATCGGGGTCGCCGACACATTTCTTGTAAGCCGGCGTGCCGGCGACGAGACCATGTTTCGCCTCGTTCACGCAGTTACCGTATTCCTTCAGGAAACTGTCCCATTTGGCCTGTTGTCCTGGCGCGCCGATGGCCCACCCGCGCGTCCACTGGTCTTCGTGCGAACCCTCGACCGACACCATGCCAACCACTTCATCGGGATAGCGGTCGGCATATACGCGGATGTACATGCCCGCGGCCGAGTGGCCCACCAACACGTAGGGCGGGGCGACATGAGCGACCTTCAGCAAAGTATGCAGATCGTCGGCGTTGTTGCTCGCCGTGCTCGGGCGGCTTGCGCCATCGCTGAAACCCAGCCCCGCCCGGTCGTAGGAGCAGGTACGTGTTCGGGTTGCGATAGCCGGTTGCACCAACGCCCATGAGATCGTGGAGTCACCCATGCCAGCGTCCAGGATTACCGTTGGTGAACCGGAGCCGAGGCAATAGAGGTTCATGCGGCGGCCGTGTCCCACGTCCACCAGTTGCTGTGGTTTTGCGTAGACGGGATTGGTGATCAACGGCTTGGCCGCCTTCTCGCCAACACACGGAGTCGAGGGCAGAACGCCCACGAGGAAACTTGCCATCACAGCGCGGCGTGCACTCATGTTTTCCCCTGTCCAAACAGTTGAAGCAGATCGGTGATCGGGTGGTTCCGACGAAGCGCGTGAATCAGCCAGTGCGTTGCCACGCCTGCACCGCCTCTGCAAACGCCAGGCAATCGGCAAAGCGGTTGTACAGCGGCACCGGTGAGATGCGGATCACGTCCGGCTCGCGCCAGTCGCCGATGATGCCGTGTTGCATCAGGTACTCGAACAGTGCCCGGCCACGCTCGCGGCCGTCGGTAACGCGGATGGACAGTTGTGCGCCACGGCGTTCGGGTTCTTCGGGTGTCACCACGTGCAGCAGGTCGTTCAACTGCGTGTGCACCAGCCATTCAAGATAGCCGGTGAGTTGCACGGATTTTTCGCGCAGGCGCGCCATGCCGGCGCGGCGGAAAACTTCCAGCGATACGCGCAACGGGGCCAGCGCCAGGATTGGCGGATTGGACAGTTGCCAGCCGTCGGCACCGGCCGTGGGGATGAACTCTGGCCCCATCTGGAAACGCGTGGCCTTGTCGTGGCCCCACCAGCCGGCGAAGCGGGGCAGCACGGCGTTGGCGTGGCGCGCGTGCACGAATGCGCCGCCGATGGCGCCGGGTCCGCCGTTGAGGAATTTGTAGCTGCACCAGATCGCGAAATCGGCGCCGCTGTCATGCAGCTGCAGCGGCAGGTTGCCCACCGCGTGGGCCAGGTCGAAGCCCACGCTGCAGCCGTGTCGATGCGCCAGCGCGGTGATCGCCGCCAGGTCGAACGCCTGCCCGTTGCGGTATTGCACGCCGGGCAGCATCACCAGGGCCGTGCGCGCGCCGTGCTCGGCCAGGACCTGCTCGATCGCCGCCAGCGACAAGGTGCCGTTGGGTTCGTCCGGTTCGATCTCGATCAGGTCGCGTGCGGGATCGAAGCCGTGGAAGCGGATCTGCGACTCCACCGCGTACCGGTCGGTGGGAAATGCGCCCGCCTCGATCAGGATCGCGGAGCGCGCGGGCGTGGGGCGATAGAAGCTGACCATCATCAGGTGCAGGTTCACGCCCAGCGTGTTCATCGTCACCACTTCGCCCGGTTGCGCGCCGACGATGGCTGCCAGGTCGTCACGCAGGAACTCGTGGTAATCCATCCACGGCAGGCGGCCCTTGAAGTGGCCTTCCACGCCCAGTTCGCCCCAGTAGTCCAGCTCCGCATTGACCGCGTCGCGCACGGCGCGCGGCTGCAGACCCAGTGAATTGCCGCAGAAATAGACGGAATCGACCGCGCGGCCACTGCCGTCCTCGTGCGGCGGAATCAGGAACTCGTCGCGGAAGTGGCGCAGGGGATCGGCGGCGTCGCGGGCCTGCGCCCAGGCGGCGCTGGCTTGGTAATCGTGCATGGATGAACTGTCCTCGCGGCGGATGCGTTTCGCGGTTACTTCAGTTGCGCGGCGATCGCATCGCAGCCCTTGTCGAATGCCGCTGCCCAGGTGGCACCGGCCTGGCTCTGCTGCGGCCGTACGCAACGCAGCTGGATCGAATGGTTGCCCTTGTACCAGTAGCGCTCGCTGTAGTTGAACTGCGCCCCGGCTTCCTGCGCGGTGTAGGTATAGGTGTTGTTCGCGCCGCCGTGGGCGGTGGCCGTGTAGCCGGGCAGGGCGGTGGCCTTGGCGGTGGCCTCGCCGACGTATTGCTGGAAGGCGGGGATGTCGGCGGTCTGCTTCACCGTCACGGTGACGCGGGCCAGACTGCTTTGCGCGGTGGGCGAGGGGTCCGGCACCTGGAACACGCGCGCCTCGGGGTCGCCCTCGGTTTCCATGATGTCCAGCCAGCCATTGGGGGTGGTGAAGTGGACCTGGCCATTGGCCATGCTCACGTCGGCGGCGTGCACGCTGGCGGCCAGCAGCATGGCGCTGGCGATAAGGACGGTACGCGGGAAGATCATGCTTGCTCCGATGGTGGGGCGTCAGGGGCGAAACGGTGTTTGGGCAGGCCCAGCCATTCCAGCGCGGTACCGTGGAACAGGCGGGCGCGATCGGCGTCGCCCCGTGCCAGTTCCTCGATGCCGCTTCCGGGCTGCTGTTCCCCCAGTGGGAAAGGATAATCGGTACCGAGCATGACCTGCTCGACGCCCGTCACATCCAGCAGATATCGCAAGGCCTGCTCGTCGTGCACGCAGGAGTCGAAATAGAATCGCTTCAGGTAGTCGCGCGGGTTGCGCGGGTTGTCGGTGGCGACCAGGTCCGGGCGCATGCGGAAGCCGTGCTCGATGCGGCCGATGGTGTAGGGAAAACTGCCGCCGCCGTGGGCCAGCATCACCCGCAGTTTCGGCAACCGCTCCAGCACGCCGCCGAACGCCAGGCAGCAGGCGGCGCGCGATTGCTCGGCCGGCATGCCAACCAGCCAGGGCAGCCAGTACTTGGGCATGGTGGCGGTGCCCATCATGTCCCACGGGTGCACCATCACGGCGGCGCCGAGATCGGCGGCGGCCTCGAAGAACGGGAACAGCTCCGGCGCGTCCAGGTTCCAGTCGCCGCAGTGGGAGCCGATCTGCACGCCTTGCAGCCCCAGCTCGTCGATGCAGCGTTCCAGCTCGGCGATCGCCAGCTCCGGCGCCTGCAGCGGCACCGTGCCGAGCGCCGCGTAATGGCGCGGATAGTCGCGGCACAGGCTGGCGGCGTGGTCGTTGAGATGGCGATGCAGCTCCAGCGCCTGGTAGCCCGGCGCCCAGTAGGAGAACAGCACCGGCACGGTGGAGATCACCTGCACGTCCACGCCGAAGCGGGCGTAATCGTCGATACGCTGCTGCGGGTCGAAGGCCGAGTCCCACACTTCGCGGAAAAAACGGCCACCCTTGTAGATGCGATGGCGCCCGTCGGAGTGGGTCATCACCGGAAAACGGTCGTTGCCGTACTTGGCCGCCAGATTCGGCCAGTCACGGGGGAGAATGTGCGCATGGCTGTCAATCTTCAGCATCCGGGCAGTGTAAAACCGGGCCGCGGCGGTGTCGTGCCGCGGTCGCACAATCCGGTGGCTGGAATGGCGCAGAAAGGTCGTCAGGAGGTGACATCCATCCAGACGCCAAATGGCTTTCCGGCTACGATAAGGGCTTGCATGCGGCAGTCTGGACGGGGTGAGGTCGGGGTTTCGGCCATCGAACCGCCGCCATGCGCGAGAGGCGGAATCCGATGAGCGATCAAGCCGAAGTCACACGCTTGCTGCATTCTGCGCAGTCGGGAAACCCGCAGGCGTTGAACGAGGCGCTGCGCCACATGTACGCGGCGCTGCACGGCATCGCCAAGGCCCAGCTCAACCGCGAGCAGATGGAGCGCACGCTCAGCGCGACGGCCCTGGTCAACGAGGCGTACCTGAAGGTTTTCGGTAGCTCGGAACCGCCGCAATGGGCCAACCGGCACCATCTGCTGGGCGTGGCCGCGCGTGCCATGCGTGAAGTGCTGGTGGATTCGGCGCGCCGGCGCAAGGCCGCCAAGCGGCCGCAGGAAGCCGGCCGCATGCAGTTGCTGGAGATCACCGCCGAGCTTTCCGACAACGTCGACTACGCCGTGCTGGCCGAATGCCTCGACCTGCTGGCTGCGCTGGACCCGCGCCAGGCAAACATCGTGGCCATGCGCTTTTTCATGGGCATGACCGGCGAGCAGATTGCCGCGGCGCTGGACATCTCCACCAGCACCGTGCAACGGGAGTGGCGCGTGGCGCGGGCCTGGTTGCAGCGCGAGCTGGAGCGCTAGCGGCCGCGCACCGACCTGGCCTCGGCTCAGGTTGCCTGGGTGGGTTTGCCCGGGTGGGAGCGCAAGCGCTGGCCATCCGAGGTGGTGACACTCTGTTGCACCACGTGGGCCAGCGTGTTCACGTTGTCGACCAGGCGGTCGCTGATGCGCGTCAGCAGGTCGGCGCCAGCGCGGTTCTCGGACATCAGCAGCAACACCACCAGCGTCTGCTGCAGGGCGCGCAGGTCGGGCAGGTCGATGGGCGCGCGTTGTTCGCGCAGGGCATCGGCGATCTCGCGCAGCGTGTTCGCCACCAGCTCGATGAAGTTGCCGGTTTCCCCTTGCTCGGGCAGGGCGTCGTTGTCGTCGATCAAGGCTTCCAGCGTCATCGCCGTGCGGGCCAGCCGGTTGCCGTTGGCGAACAGGGCGCGCGCCACTTTCAGAAGCTCGGGCGGCGTGGCAGGTTCGGCGCGCATGCGTTCGAGCGATGCCTGCGCGTTGCTGCGCCGGGTCCGCGCCGCGGTGCGGGTTTCGTGATGAGCCGTGCGCTGGCCGGGTTGCGCCAGCGCGGCCAGGTAATCGGCGTAGCCCTCCAGCATCCGGGCCAGGGCGGCGCGCGCGCGGCCGCGCTCCCACGTCGGCCAGGCGACGTAGGCGAACAGGGCCATGCCGCAACCCAGCGTGGTGTTGATCACGCGATCCATCACCGCCACGCCGGAATTGACGCCATCGAACGACAGCAAAATCACCACCGTGCCGGTCAGCGCCGCCACCGCGATGCCGTAGTGGGCGCTGGCCAGGTAGCGGAACGTCATGCACAGGATGGCCAGCAACAGCAGATGCGCCCATGGCTGGTCGGGGGTGACATGCAGCAAGACGGTGGTGACCACCAGGCCGGCCACCGTACCCAGCATGCGCAGCAGGCCGAAGTTGAAGGTGGCGGCGAAGTCCGGGCGCAGCACGATCGCCGCCGTCATCGGCAGCCAGTAGCCATGCGGCAGGCCCAGCAGGCGCGAGAGCCACAGCGCCGCCGTAAGGCACGCGGCCGTGCGTATGGCATGGCGGAACGCCACCGAGTGCACGGTGAGGTTGGCGCGCAACGTGGCCACGGTGGAGCTGCTGCGCAGTGCCTGAGGCAACTGCGTTTCCGCGGCCCGCGCGCGCAATTCACCCCGGCTGCCGGCCCAGTCGGCGTTGCGCACCGCGGCGGACAGCTGGCCGGTCAGCGCGTGCACGTGCCGGTTCATGCCGACGCTGCGCTGGGTGCCGTCGATCTCGGTCTCGCACGCTTGCAGCCATTGCAGCGAGCGGGTGGCCTGGGTGGGTGTCTCGCCTTCTTCCAGTGCCGTGGCAATGCCCGAAAGCACTTCGGCGGCCTGCTCGCGGAATTTGCGATAGACGTCGTTGTCCGCGTCCAGCTCGCCCATGGCGACGAATTCCAGCCGCATCCGCTCGGCCAGTTCCAGCAGCACGCCGAACGCTTCCATCGCCCGGCCATGCGAGCGGTGCCGGCCCAGCAAGGTGTGCTGCAGGGTGGTCATCGCGTCGGTCAGGGCGGGCGCGTCGGCGTTGTCCTGTGATGGCTGCGTGGCTTGAGCGGCCAGGCCGGTGTACACGGTGGCCAGTATCTGGCGCTCGGGCCAGTAGCGCTGCAACGGCCACGCAGCCAGCGAAAACAGCGCCAGCAACAGGCCGCCGCAAACAATCAACGCCGATGCGCTGGCCGCCTGCGCCAGTGGCATCGGCGTGGCCGCCGTGATCACCAGCAGGATCATGCTGGTCATGCCGACCCGGGCGGTATCGGTGCCGAACACCACCAGCAGCCCACCACAAAACCCGAACGCCGCGGTGGCCAGCAGGATCGGCAGCAGATGGCCGCCGATCAGGAACCCCAGCAACGAGGCCGTGCCGGCTGCCAGCGACGCCAGCAGCAACTGGCGCATGCGCTGCCGGTACGGGCCGGGCTGATCGGAGAACATCGTGTTGAGCGCGCCAGCGGCCACGCCCAGGCCCACCTGCGGATGGCCGGTGCCCAAGCCGATTGCCAGCGGCAACGCCACCGCCGCCGTATTGCGCACAACCACCCGCCACGGCACATCGGGTCGCTTGATGCGGACCAGACTCTCGATCGCGTGAGCGCGTAGCGAGTAGGCACTGCTGGACATGGTGTTCCTTGGCGCTACGGTTCGGGTTTACACGTGATGAGAGTAGCGCAGGAGAGGCGAGGCTTTGGGTGTTGTGGAGGCGGGTTGGGTGCACGTCGCGCCAGGTTTCCGTCCCGTCTTCGCTTGATGCGCGCAATGGGGGGCGAACAATCTCGTCAGACCCGTTATTCCAGCGAAAGCCGGAATCCAGGGCCTCTTTCAGCGGCTGGAAGTCACTGGATTCCAGCTTTCGCTGGAATGACGTGGTTTTTGGAGGTCCTGGGGCGCGAAATGTCGCTCACTTCATGCGAAGCGGGCTGAGGCAAGCAGCCATCCATGGAGCGCTGCCGCTCGGCTCCTGCCTCGCCCGAGCCTGACGCGCGGAATGCCTTTGGGCATTCCGCAAACGCGTTGGTGAGCTGAGGCAAGCAGCCGTCCATGGAGCGCTGCCGCTCGGCTTCCTGCCTCGCCCGAGCCTGACGCGGAATGCCTTTGGGCATTCCACAAACGCGTTGGTGAGCTGAGGCAAGCAGCCATCCATGGAGCGCTACCGCTCGGCTTCCTGCCTCGCCCGAGCCTGACGCGGAATGCCTTTGGGCATTCCGCAAACGCGTTGGTGAGCTGAGGCAAGCAGCCATCCATGGAGCGCTACCGCTCGGCTCCTGCCTCGCCCGAGCCTGACGCGTGGAATGCCTTTGGGCATTCCGCAAACGCGTTGGTAAGCTGAGGCAAGCAGCCATCCATGGAGCGCTGCCGCTCGGCTCCTGCCTCGCCCGAGCCTGACGCGCGGAATGCCTTTGGGCATTCCGCAAACGCGTCAGGCTCGACCACTGAATTCGCCGGTCAGGGTGTTGACCCAGACTTTCTCGCCGTTGGCGATGTACTCGGGCACCTGGATCTCGATGCCGGTCGAAAGGCTTGCCGGCTTGTTGCGCTTGGTGGCGCTGGAGCCTTTCATTTCGGGCGCGGTGTCGACCACGGTGAGGATCACGCTGCTGGGTACCTGCAGGCCCACCGGCGCGTCGTCGATCAGCTGCACGTAGTAGCCCTCGATGCCTTCGACGATGTAGCCGGCGTTGTCGCCGACCAGCTCGGGCGACAGCGGGTACTGGGTGTAATCCTCGGCATCCATGAAGACGAACGCGCCGTCGTCCATGTACGAGAAATTCGCCGCGCGGCGCACCAGATCCATTTCCCTGATGTCGTCGTCGGCGCGCAGGCTGAGGTCGTATTTGCGCCCGCCCGGGATCGAGTACAAGGTGAAGCGATAGGTGACATTGCCACCCCGCGCGCTGGGCGAGCTGCGCTCGATGTCGCGCACCTGGTACACGGTGCCTTCGTGCTCGACGACGTTGCCTTTCTTGGTATCGGAAGCTTTCATGGGTTCGACCGGGAATGGAGAATCGGGAATGGGGAATCGGACAATCTGTTCACAACGAAGGAAGCGGAAAGGGTGGGGAGCCGGCTTTTCCTATTCCCCATTCCCTATTCCCGATTCCCTCACTTGGGCTGCAACCTCACCGCCCCGTCCAGCCTGATCGTCTCGCCATTGATATAGCGATTGCCCAGGATGAAGGCCACGGTGTTGGCGAATTCGTCAGGCTGACCCAGGCGGGCGGGGAACGGGATCGACGCACTCAGCGAAGCCTGTACCTCGTCCGACATGCCGTCGACCATCGGCGTCCAGAAGATGCCGGGGGCGATGGTGGCGACGCGGATGCCGAAGCGGGCCAGTTCACGCGCCATCGGCAAGGTCATGCCCACCACGCCACCCTTGGAGGCGGAGTAGGCAGCCTGTCCGATCTGGCCCTCGTAGGCGGCGACGCTGGCGGTGTTGATGATCACGCCGCGCTCGCCATCCTCGCCCGCGTCGTTGTGCTGCATCAGCGCGGCGCCGGCCTTGGCGACATTGAAGCTGCCGACCAGGTTCACCATGACGGTGCCGGAGAAATTGGCCAGCGGCATCGCGCCCTGTTTGCCCAGCACGCGGCCGGCGCCCAGGATGCCGGCGCAGTTCATCACCACGTTCAGCCCGCCCATCGCGTGGTGCGCGGCGGCGGCGTTGGTGGCCACGCCATCTTCGGAGGTGACATCGGTGCGCAGGAAACGTGCGGCGTCGCCCAGTTCGCTGGCGGCGGCCTGGCCGTTGGCGTCGTTGACGTCGAACAGCGTTACCTTGCCGCCGCTGGCGACCAGTTGCCGCGCCACCGCCAGGCCGAGCCCGGAAGCGCCGCCGGTGATGATTGCCTTGACCTGATTGAGCTGCATGAGCCGTCCCCAGTGGGAAAGGCCGCCATCTTAACCGAGCGCGTCGTCGCCGTGACCCAGCCATGTCCGCAACGTTGCGGGCGCAAGCTGGGGAAATGGCGTGACCGGCCGGGGCGGGTTTGTCGCCGGTTGCAGCTCCTTCTGCCACACGCCCACGTCCCACCATTGGCCCAGCTTGTAGCCGCTCTGGCGCCACACGCCGGCCGGGGTGAACCCCATGGCTTCGTGCATCGCCACGCTGACCGTGCCGGGCAGGGTGATCACGCCCACAGCCTGGGTGATGCCCTGTTCACGCATCACCTCCAGCAGCACGCCGTACAACCGTCGCGCAATGCCACGCCGCTGCGCATTGCCGTGCACATAGATCGAGGTTTCGGCGATCCAGTCGTAGGCAGCGCGCTCGCGGAAACGTCCGGCGTAGGCATAGGCGAGCACGTCGCCGGCCTCTTCCCATACCAGCCATGGGTAATGCTGCAATTTGGCCCGGATGCGCCCGGCCATGGCATCCACGCCGGGCAGTTCGGTTTCGAAGGTGGCCACGCCGTCGGTGACGGACGGCGCATAGATGGCGTGGATGGCGGCGGCATCCCCGTCGCGGGCAATGCGGATCATCGGGTGACGGCCTTTCGCGCAGGGATGCAGGGATCGTGGTCGGGCATCGTCGCGCTCACAGGTCGCGGATGAAGTAGCGGTCGCAGCCGAAATGGCCGGTGCCACCGAGCGGCGCGCATAGCGGGGTGAAACCGCTGCGCTTGTACAACACTTGCGCGGCATCCATGCCAGTCAGGGTTTCCAGATAGCAGCGTTTGAAGCCATGCGCGCGGGCCGCGTCGAGGCAGCGCTGGATCATCGCGCTGCCGGCGCCGATGCCGCGCGCGGTGGGCAGGAAGTACATCTTGCGCAGTTCGCACACATCCGGCTCGGCGTTCTGCAGCGGCGCGACACCACCGCCACCGATCACCACGCCGTCGCGCTCGACCACGAAATAGCTGCTGCGCGGCTGTGCGTAGGAGGTGTACATCGTGTCCACCTCGGCATCGTTGATGGCGAAGCCGGGGCCGTCGGCGCCGAACTCGGGCATCACGGCGCGGATGATCGCGGCCATGGCCGCGTCGTCGTCGGGTTGGATCGGGCGGATCAGGAAAGTGTCGGTCATGGCGTGGGGTCGCCGCAGTGGCGGTGGAGGATGGTAGCTCAGGCGGCGGCGGTGCGCGCCCGGGTCACGCGGCTGGCGGTTTCCTTGTGGAGTTGGGTGGCCAGCCACGCGCCGGTGTTGATCAGCAGGTCGAGATCGATGCCGGTTTCCAGCCCCATGCCGTGCAGCATGTAGACCACGTCCTCGCTGGCCACGTTGCCGGTGGCGCCCTTGGCGTAGGGGCAACCGCCCGTGCCGGACACGGCGCTGTCGACCACGCGCACGCCTTCCTCCAGACAGGCCAGGATATTGGCCAGCGCCTGGCCGTAGGTGTCGTGGAAATGCACCGCCAGCGCCGCCATCGGTACCTCGCCGGCCACCGCCTTCAGCATGGCCCGCGCCTTGGCCGGCGTGCCCACGCCGATGGTGTCGCCCAGCGAAATCTCATGGCAACCCATCCGGTGCAGACGCTGCGCCACGCGCACCACGTCGCTCACCGGCACGTCGCCCTGGTAGGGGCAACCCAACACGGTGGACACGTAGCCACGCACGCCCACGCCATCGACCCGCGCCTGCTCCAGCACGGGCGCGAAACGCTCGATGGATTCGTCGATGGAGGCGTTGATGTTGCGGCGGTTGAATGCCTCCGAAGCGGCCGTGAACACGGCCACGTCGGTGGCACCGGCGGCCAGCGCGCGCTGGTAGCCCTGCATGTTGGGCACCAGCACCGGATAGCTCACGCCCGGTTTCTTGCGGATGCCGCCGAACACTTCCGCCGCGTCGGCCAGCTGCGGCACCCATTGCGGGCTGACGAAACTGGTGGCCTCGATGGTCTGCAAGCCAGTATCCGACAGCCGGTCGATCAATTCGATCTTCACCGCCGCCGGCAGCAGCGTCTTTTCATTCTGCAGCCCGTCGCGCGCGCCGACTTCGACGATGCGTACGTGGTCGGAAGAGGTCATGGCAAGCTCCGGATTGATGCAGGAGCGGCTTCAGCCGCGATGCGTTACGTTACGAAGAGCATCGCGACTGAAGTCGCTCCTACAGCTCATGTTTCGGCGAATTTCACCAGCACCGCATCCGCCTCGACGAATTCGCCTTGGGATGCGCTCACGCTTTCGATGGTGCCAGCGCGCGGCGCCTTCAAGGCCAGCTCCATCTTCATCGCCTCCATCACCAGCAGATCCTGGCCCTGCTCGACCTGATCGCCTGCCTGCGCCTTCACCAGCACGATGCGGCCGGGCATCGGCGCGATCACCTGGTTGCCGCCGGCCGCATCGCTGGCTTCCCAGGCGAACGCCACGGCGCGGGTGAAGCTGTAGCGCTGGCCGTCGGCGTCATGCAGCAGGACGTGCCGTGCATCGGCTCGCAGCGGCAGGCGCTGCGCCTCGCCGTCGAAGCGCGCGCTCAGCGCGTTTTCCAGCAGCCGCGCGCCGCGCACGTCGCAGACGGCCTCGCCATGACGCAGGCGATAGTCGCCGCCGTCGCCATGGGCTTCGATGTCGTGGCGTTGCTCGCGCCAGGTCAAGGCGATGATCCGTTTGCCGGCATGGCCGATGCGCCAGGCGTCGGCGCGCGCCCAGGGCGAATGCGGGTCGGCGGGTGCGCTGTCCACATGCGCTTCGTCATGCAGCAAGGCGGCGGTGGCGGCGGCGAACAACACGCGGTCGCCTGCCGCCGCGTCGCCCACCACGAATTCATCCAGGTGGCGATCCAGATAGCCGGTGTCGATGCGCCCTTCGGTGATGGCCGGATGCCGTGCCAGCCGCTCCAGAAAACCGATGTTTGACTTGGGGCCGATGATCTCGCTGGCCGCCAGCGCTTCGCGCAATCGCTGCAGCGCTTTCGCACGAGTGACATCGAACACGATCAGCTTGGCGATCATCGGATCGTAGAAGATCGTCACCGTGTCGCCTTCGACCACGCCGCCATCCAGGCGCACATGCGGCGACGGCTCGGGCAGGCGCAGCGTCTGCAGCTTGCCGGAGCCGGGCAGGAAATTCTGGTCCGGGTCTTCCGCGTACAGCCGCACTTCGATCGCGTGGCCGTGGGCGCGCACCTGATCCTGCTGCAACGGCAGCGGCTGGCCCGCGGCCACGCGCAATTGCCATTCGACCAGGTCCAGCCCCAGCGTCATCTCGGTGACCGGATGCTCGACCTGCAGCCGTGTATTCATCTCCATGAAAAAGAACTCGCCCGGGCTGCCATCGGCCCGCCGCGCCACGATGAACTCCACCGTGCCGGCGCCCACGTAGTCCACCGCTTTTGCCGCCGCCACCGCGGCCTGGCCCATGGCCTGGCGGGTGGCGTCGTCGAGCGACGGGCAGGGCGTTTCCTCCAGCACTTTCTGGTAGCGGCGCTGCGCCGAGCACTCGCGCTCGTTGAGGTGGATCACCTGGCCGTGGGTGTCGCCGAAGACCTGGAACTCGATGTGTCGCGGGTGCTCGACGTAGCGCTCCAGGATCACCCGCGCATCGCCGAACGCACTCGTCGCCTCGCGCTGCGCCGAGGCCAGCGCATCGGCGAATTCCGCCGCATCGCGCACGATCCGCATGCCCTTGCCGCCGCCGCCGGAGGCGGCCTTGATCATCAGCGGGAAGCCGGTTTTTTGCGCCTGCCCCGCAAGGAATGCCGCATCCTGGTTTTCGCCGTGATAACCCGGCACCAGCGGCACCGCGTGTTTCTCCATCAGCGCCTTGGCCGCGGCCTTGGAGCCCATCGCGTCGATGCTTTCGGGTTTCGGGCCGATGAAGACAATGCCGGCGTCGGTGCAGGCGCGGGCGAAACCGGTGTTTTCGGAAAGAAAGCCGTAGCCGGGATGAACCGCCTGCGCGCCGGATTTTTTCGCCACCTCGAGAATGACATCGCCGCGCAGGTACGACTCGGCCGGGCGCGGCCCGCCGATCGGCCAGGCTTCGTCGGCCAGGCGCACGTGCTGGGCATCGCGATCCGCTTCCGAATACACCGCGATGGTGTGGATGCCCAGGCGCCGGCAGGTGCGGATCACGCGGCAGGCAATCTCACCGCGGTTGGCAATCAGGACGCGTTCGAACATGGGGTATTCCTGCAACCGTTTGATGGTGGTGCAAAGCTTGTAACGCTAACAGATAGGCGCATGGCAACCGATGCGCGGCGCAGCATGGAAATGCCCGTCAAGCGGTTCGCCGAGCAGGCTTTCGGCGGCCAACGACTGCACGGCTTGGCCATCGCTTCAGAGGCCGCCCACCCATGCCGGTGCGCGCTTGTCGAGGAAAGCGGCGAGCCCATGCTGGCCTTCCTCGGAAACGCGCAGGCGGGCGATCAGCGCCGCATTCTCTTCATCGATGCGCTCGGCCTGCGCCGCGTCCGCGCCACCGATGCGCAGCGCCAGTTGCTTGGCTTCGTGCTGGGCGTTCGGGCCTGCCTTGCCCAGCAGATGCAGCTGGCGTGCGATGGCTTCGTCGAGTTCACCCGCCGGCACGCTGGCGTGAAGCAGGCCGATGCGGGCCGCCGTGGCGGCGTCGAACACTTCGCCGGTGATGAACAGCCGCCGTGCCTGGCGCAGGCCGATGGCGGCGACGACATACGGCGAGATGACCGCCGGCACCAGACCCAGCTTCACCTCGGACAGGGCGAACTTGCTGCCGTCCACGCCGATGGCGATGTCGCAGCAAGCCACCAACCCCACGCCACCGCCATAAGCGGCGCCGTTGACCCGTGCCACGGTGGGTTTGGGCAGGTATTGCAGCGTGCGCATGAGGCGGGCCAGGCGCAGGGAATCGGCGTGGTTCTCCGCCTCGCTGGCGCTGGCCATGCCGCGCATCCAGTTGAGGTCGGCGCCGGCGGAGAAACAGCTGCCGTTGCCGCTCAGCACCACGGCGCGCACGGCCGGATCGGCACCGGCCTGTTCGAGGGCGAGGGTGAGCGCGGCGATCAGCGCGTCGTCGAACGCGTTGTGGACCTGCGGCCGGTTCAGCGTGAGCCAGCAGATGCCGTCGCGCCGTTCGCTGAGGATCGAGTCGGTCATGAGTGCATCCGGCAAAGAACCGCATCATAAACGCTGCCCGCGGATGACCGTGTCGTGCGGTGCAACCGGCCACGTGAGGGGATACAATGCGAACAATTCTTATTTGAGAAAAGCCGTGCGCCTTTCCGAGCTGCCCAAGGGATCTCCCGCCGTCGTCGACCGCGTGGATGATGCGCACGCGTCCGACCCGATTGCACAACGTTTACGCGACCTGGGCTTTGTCGATGGCGAGCCGTTGCGGGTGGTGGCGATCGGCCCGATGGGCGGCGATCCGTTGTTGATCCAGATCGGCTCCACCCGCTTTGCGCTGCGTCGCGCCGAAGCGGCCCGGGTCAGCGTGCGTGTCGAGGTCGCCGCGTGAGTGCTTCCACGCTGAAGATCGCGCTGGTCGGCAACCCGAACTGTGGCAAGACGGCGTTGTTCAACCAGCTCACTGGTGGCCGCCAGAAGGTGGCCAATTACGCCGGCGTCACGGTGGAGCGCAAGGAAGGCCGCTTTACCGCGCCGTCCGGCCGGGTGCTGCAATTGCTGGATCTGCCCGGCACCTACAGTTTCGAGGCCAACAGCCCGGACGAGCAGATCACCCGCGACGTCTGCGCCGGCAATTACCCGGGCGAGACGCCACCGGACCTGATCGTCTGCGTGGCCGATGCCACCAACCTGCGCCTGCACCTGCGCTTCGTGCTGGAGGTGAAGCGGCTGGGCCGGCCGGTGGTGCTGGCGTTGAACATGATGGACACCGCGCGCCAGCGCGGCATCGTCATTGACGTGCCGCAATTGCAGGAACGGCTCGGCCTGCCGGTGGTGGAAACCATCGCGGTGAAGCGCGGCGGCGCCAAGGCGTTGATCGAACGCGTGGATGGCGAGGTGCCCGCCGCCGCGCCGGTGCAAGCGGACGATGCGGCCAGTCGCGCCGATCTGCATGCGCAAGTACGCGAACTGTTGGCGGCGACGGTGACGATGCCGCGCGCCACGGCCGTCATCGACGATGCGCTGGACCGCTGGACGCTGCACTCCGTATTCGGCCTGATGATTTTGGCCGTGGTGATGTTCCTGGTGTTCCAGGCGGTGTACTCGATCGGCAAGCCGATGACCGACCTGATCGGCGACGGTTTCGGCTGGATGGGCGCGCAGGCCGCCGCGCTGATGCCGGCCGGGCCGCTACAGAGTCTGGTGACCGACGGCCTGTTCGGCGGCATCGGCACGGTGCTGGGTTTCCTGCCCGAGATCCTGGTCCTATTCCTGTTCATCATCGTGCTGGAGGAGTCGGGCTACCTGCCGCGCGCCGCGTTCCTGCTCGATCGGCTGATGCTGTCGGTGGGGTTGACCGGACGCTCGTTCATTCCGCTGCTGTCGAGCTTTGCCTGCGCCATTCCCGGCATCATGGGCACGCGCAGCATCCAGGACCCGCGCGACCGCCTGGCGACCATCCTGATCGCGCCGTTGATGACCTGCTCGGCGCGGTTGCCGGTGTATGCGCTGTTGATCGGCGCGTTCATACCCACCCGTCGCGTGTTCGGCGTGTTCAACCTGCAGGGCGTGGTGCTGTTTGCGTTGTACCTGGCCGGCATCCTGGGCGCGATGGCGGTGGGTTGGGTGATGAAGCACATCCGTCGCGACAAGAGCGAGCACGCGTTGCTGATGGAGCTGCCGTCGTATCGGTTGCCCAAGGTGCGCGATGTGGCGATCGGCCTGTACGAGCGCGGCGCGATTTTCATGAAGCGCCTGACCGGCGTGATCCTGGGCCTGACCATCCTGATGTGGTTCATCTCCACCTTCCCGTCGCCGCCGGCGGGCGCCACGGGGCCGGCCATCGAGTACAGCTTCGCTGGCTATATCGGGCGCGCCTTGCATTACGTGTTCGCACCGATCGGTTTCAACTGGCAGATCAGCCTGGCGCTGATCCCGGCTTTCGCCGCGCGCGAAACGGCGGTCGCGGCGCTGGCCACGGTGTACCTGGTCGGCGGCGAGGCGAGCGGCCTGGGCCAGGCGTTGGCGGGGCAGATTTCGCTGGCCAGCGCGCTGTCGCTGTTGGTGTGGTTTGCGTATGCGCCGCAGTGCATGTCGACGCTGGCGGTGATCCGCCGTGAAACCGACTCCTGGCGCAACGTGGCCATCTCGTTCGGCTACATGTTCGTGCTGGCGTACGCGGCGTCTTTCGTCGTTTACCAGGTAGCGAGCGCGCTGGCATGAGCATGGGGCTGCAATACGTGATCGTGGGGCTGATCGTGCTGGCCAGCGTGTTCATCGTGTTGCGCAAGCTGGCGCCCAAGCTCACCAACCGCTGGCTGGCGGCGGGGTCCATCCGCTTCAACCAGAAAGATCGGCCGGCCTGGGTACGTGCGTTCGGGCGCCGGCTGAAGCCTAAGGAAGCCACCGGCGATTGCAGCGACGGTTGCGCCACCTGCGGCGCCTGCGGGCCCAAGCCGCCAGCCGGTGCGCAGGTCGAACCACAGCCGCTGGAATTCAGGCCTCGGCGCTAGGCTGAAAATCGAGCCCTTCTTGCCGATGTACCCGTGTTCCGCTTGAGCTCATTTGTGAGAATGATTATCATTAGCTGATCAAGGTCGTCGGACATCGTCGTGAAATACACAGGATCCATCGCGTTTGGGGTGTTGCTGTCGATCGCCACCTCGGGGCTTGCCGTGGCTGCCGAGTCGAAGGATTACACGCTGGTGCTGCAGGACCACCGCTACCAGCCCACGGAGTTGCACATTCCGGCCGACACGCGAGTGAAACTGGAAGTGATCAACAAGGATCCCTCGCCGGAGGAGTTCGAGAGCAACGATTTTCCGGCCGAGAAGATCGTCATGCCGAAAAGCAGCGCCACACTTTTCGTGGGCCCGTTGAAAGCCGGCCGCTACCACTTTTTTGGTGACTTCCATCAGCCCACCGCACAGGGCACGTTGATCGTGGAGTAGGGCGCATGTGGGCTATCGCATTGCTGGTTTTTCGCGAGGTGCTGGAAGCGGCGCTGATCGTCAGCGTGGTGGCTGCGGCCACTCGCGGCGTGCGTCAGCGCGGCTTGTTCATCGGCGGCGGCATTGCGCTGGGCGTGGTCGGCGCGGCGTTTGTCGCCTGGTCGGCTGACTGGCTCGCCGCAGCGGTGAGTGGCGCGGGCCAGGAGGTTTTCAACGCGGGCGTGTTGCTGGCCGCCGTATTGATGATCGGCTGGCATGTGGTGTGGATGTCCAGCCACGGCCGCGAGCTGAGCCGGCAGATGCAGGCCATGGGCAGCGCCGTGAAAGCGGGTGCCAGTTCGATGGTGATGCTGCTTGCGGTGGTGGCGTTGGCGGTGCTGCGCGAGGGTTCGGAGATCGTGCTGTTCCTGTTCGGCATGCGCGCCGGTGGTGCGGACCACTTGTGGGCAGGTTTGTCGGTCGGCGTGGTCGCCGGTGCGGCCCTGGGTTACGCGCTGTACGCCGGATTGCTGCGCATTCCCCTGCGGCATTTCTTCAGCGCCACCAACGCGATGCTGGTGTTGCTGGCCGCGGGCCTGGCATCCACGGCGGCGCGTTATCTGATCCAGGCGAACATCGTGCCGGCCCTGGGTTACCGGTTGTGGGACAGCTCGTGGCTGCTCGCCAATGGTTCGTTGCCGGGGCAGGCCGCGCATGTCCTGGTGGGTTACGACGCGCAACCGGCGGGCATGCAGATGCTGTTCTTCGCGTCGACCTTGCTGCTGCTCTGGGCTGGTGCGCGGTGGGCGCGCGGGCATGCTGGTGCAGCGGTCGCAAAGCACGCGCCGCCGGACGGCCTGGGCCAACCCGCGCAGTAGCTGCGCCGGCCAGTCAGCGCACCTGCGCGCGGCTTACATCCGGAACACGCCGTAGCGCTGCGGTTCGATCGGCGCGTTCATAGACGCGGAGATTGCCAGGCCCAGTACGCGACGGGTGTCGGCCGGATCGATGATGCCGTCATCCCACAGCCGCGCACTGGCGTAATAGGGATGGCCCTGGCGCTCGTACTGCTCGCGGATCGGCGCCTTGAACGCCTCTTCCTCGGCGGCCGGCCATTCGCCGCCACGCGCCTCGATGCCGTCGCGCTTGACCGTGGCCAGCACCGATGCGGCCTGCTCGCCACCCATCACCGAGATGCGCGCGTTCGGCCATGTCCACAGGAAACGCGCGCCGAAGGCGCGGCCGCACATGGCGTAGTTGCCGGCGCCGAAACTGCCACCGATCACTACGGTGAATTTGGGCACGTGCGAGCAGGCCACGGCGGTAACCATCTTCGCGCCATCTTTCGCGATGCCGGCCTGCTCGTATTTCTTGCCGACCATGAAGCCGGTGATGTTCTGCAGGAACACCAGCGGCACGTTGCGCTGGTTGCACAGTTCGATGAAGTGCGCGCCCTTGAGCGCGCTCTCGGCGAACAGGATGCCGTTGTTGGCGATGATGCCGACGGGATAGCCGTGGATATGCGCGAAGCCGCAAACCAGGGTCTTGCCGTAGCGCGCCTTGAATTCGTGCAGTTCGGAACCGTCGACGATGCGCGCGATCACTTCGCGGATGTCGAACGGGCGCCGGGTGTCTTCCGGAATCACGCCGTAGAGCTCTTCGGCGGGATATTTCGGTTCCACCGGCGCCCGAAGCGCCAACGGCATGGACTTGACCCGGTTGAGGCTGGCGACGATGTCACGGGCGATCGACAACGCATGCGCGTCGTTCTCGGCGTAATGGTCGGCCACGCCGGAGATGGACGTATGGACGTCTGCACCGCCCAGGGTCTGCGCATCCACCACTTCGCCAGTGGCCGCTTTCACCAGCGGCGGACCGCCCAGGAAGATGGTGCCCTCGTCGCGCACGATGATGGTTTCGTCGCTCATCGCCGGCACATAGGCGCCGCCGGCCGTGCACGAGCCCATCACCACCGCGATCTGGGGAATGTTCAGCGCAGACATCCGTGCCTGGTTGTAGAAGATGCGGCCAAAATGCTCCTTGTCGGGAAACACTTCGTCCTGCAATGGCAGAAAGGCGCCGCCGGAATCGACCAGGTAGACGCAGGGCAGGCGATTTTCCAACGCCACTTCCTGCGCCCGCAGATGCTTTTTCACCGTCATCGGGAAATAGGTGCCGCCCTTGACCGTGGCGTCGTTGGCGACCACGACCACTTCCAGCCCGTTGACGCGACCGATGCCGGTGATCAGCCCCGCTGCCGGTGCTGCGTTGTCGTACATGCCGTGAGCGGCCAGCGGCGACAGTTCGAGGAACGGCGAGCCCGGATCGAGCAGGGCGCGGATCCGCTCGCGTGGCAGCAGCTTGCCGCGTGCGGTGTGCTTGTCGCGGGCCTTTTCGCCACCACCGTTGCCCGCGTGGGCCAGTTGGTCGCGCAGGTCGTTCACCAGTGCTTGCAGGCGCGCATGGGCTGCCTGGTAATCAGGGGAACGAAGGTCGATCTGCGAGGCGATGACACTCATGCTGACAGGTCCATGGATTTTGCCGGGTATTGGCGTGGTCGATCCCCGATGATAGCCGTGGCGGTGGTTTCAACCAATTGACTCACTCATCGTTTCGACCGGTGGTGCGTGCCGAATGACGGGCAAAAAAAAACGGCCGCACAAGGCGGCCGTTTTTTCGGAAACCAGCCAGGGATCAATTACCCTTCTTGGCGTCTTCTGCAGCGTCTTTCGCGGTGCTGGCAGCGTCTTTCGCAGCGTCGGCAGCCTTGTCGGCCTGGTCGGCAGCGTTCGAAGCGGCGTCCTTCGCCTGGTCAGCAACGTTGCCGGCCGCGGTGGAAGCAGCGCTGGCAGCCTGCTGGGCCTGCGTAGCCGCCTGACCGGCAGCGTCAGCCGCGGTGTTGGCCTGATCAGCAGCCTGCACCGCTTCCGTGGTCGGAGCCTGCGCAGCAGCCTGCTGCGCGGTATCAGCAGCCTGCTGAGCCGTATCAGCGGACTTCTGGGCGTCCTGCGCGGAATCCTGCGCGCCGTTGCTGCATGCCGCCAACAGCGCGACGAGCGCGGAGGCGAGTAGGGTACGCGTAAACTTCATGGTGGATCTCCTTTGCCGTGGAATGCCGTTTGGCCGTGTATTAATAGCGCTTTCGTCGAACCTGCGCCACATTTTTATAGCAACGCTTCAGTGCACATTAAAAACCGGTTTAACCCGCTTTCATTGGCGGAGCGGATTGTTGCGCGTCCCGCGTGAGGGTTCAGTCTACGGATTCGACCGCAATCGCGGTTGCTTCGCCACCACCAATGCACAAGGTGGCGATGCCGCGCTTGAGGCCGCGCGTTTTCAATGCGTTGAGCAGGGTGACCACCAGTCGCGCACCGCTGGCGCCGATGGGATGGCCCAGCGCGCAGGCGCCGCCATTGACGTTGATCTTGTCGCGCGGGATGCCGAGTTCGCGCATGGGTGCCATCGCCACCACCGCAAATGCCTCGTTGATCTCGAACAAGTCCACGTCGGCAATATTCCAGCCGGCCTTTTCCAGCACCTTGCCGATGGCGCCGACGGGCGCGGTGGTGAACCATTCCGGTTCCTGCGAATGGGTGGCGTGGGCCACGATGCGGGCCAGCGGGGTGAGGCCGCGTGCCTTGGCGTCGGCCGCGGTCAGCAGCACCACGGCGGCGGCGCCGTCGGAAATGCTGGATGAGCTGGCGGCAGTGATGCTGCCGTTTTCCTTGCGGAAGGCGGGCCGCAAGCTGGGGATCTTGGCGATGTCGGAGCGACCCGGCTGCTCGTCCGTATCGAACCGCACATCACCCTTGCGGCCGCTGACGGTGACGGGGACGATCTCGTCGGCAAACGCGCCGTTCTTCTGCGCGGCTTGTGCGCGCTCGACCGAGCCGATCACGAAGGCGTCCTGCTCTTCGCGGGTGAAATGGTATTTGTCCGCGCACAGTTCGCCGAAGACGCCCATCGACTGGCCGTCGTAAGGGTTGGTCAGGCCATCCCACGCCATGTGGTCGACCAGCTTGCCGTCGCCATAGCGGATACCTGTGCGCGCATTGACCATGTGCGGGGCGTTGGTCATCGACTCCATGCCACCGGCTACCACGATGGTGGCCGAGCCGGCCTTGATCAGGTCGTGGCCGAGCATGATGGCCTTCATGCCGGAGCCGCACACCTTGTTGACCGTGGTGGCACCGGTGCTTGCGGGCAGCCCGGCGGCCAGCGCCGCCTGGCGGGCTGGCGCCTGGCCCAGGTTGGCAGGCAGCACGCAACCCATCAGCACCTCGCTGACGTCCGCTGCGGCCACGCCGGACTGCTCCAGCGCCGCGCGAATCGCGGTGGCGCCAAGCGTCGGCGTGGGAACGCCGGTGAACTGGCCGAGGAATGAACCGATTGCGGTGCGCTTGGCACCAGCAATGACAATGCTGTCGTCCGACATGGGGGGTCTCCGCAAAGGCTTGGAAAGGCGTGAACGCCTGCAGGATATTCAGCGGATTATCGCAGTTGCCGCAGAGGCCCGGCAAATCTACGTGAATGTCGTAGCAGCGCGCCCGTGCGGTATCTCGTGAGCTTTTCGTTGTGTCAGTATCGGAATTGCGATGCCGTATTGGAGTGTACGCGGCGCTTGGCTGTTGGGGATCAAACGGGGACCACCATGGAAAAAATCGAACCGAAGTCACGTTGCTGTGAAACGGCACTGGTGATTGGCATGGCGCTGGCGTTGAGTGCCTGCGGTGGCGGTGGCGGTGGCGGTGGCGGCGGTGTAAACGTGCGTCCAACGCCGACACCCACTCCCGCGCCCGCGCCAACACCCGCACCGACCCCGGTGCCCGCTCCCGCTCCCGCTCCCGTGCCCAGTCCCGCGCCGGTCGATCCTCCATTCGACGCCCAGCTCAGCATCACCGGTGCGGACAAGGCGCACGCGCAGGGTTTCGATGGCAGCGGCGTCACGATCGGCGTGGTGGACAGCGGCATCATGCGCAACCATCCGGCCTTGGCGGGGCGCGTTGTGAAAGCGTTGACTTATATCGACCCCGCCATCAACAACACCGCTGTTGATGACGTGATCGGCCATGGCACCTGGGTGGCGGAGATTGCAGCGGGCAAGGCGTTCGATGTTTTCCCGGGCGGTGTCGCGCCGAATGCGAAACTGGTGTCGGCACGCATCATCAGCGATGCTCCGCCACCGGATGATGGCACTGGCCAGGGAAACCAGGTCACCGATGCCGACCCGCTTGGATCCATCAACGATGACCTGATCGCCAACAACGTCAAGATCACCAACAATTCCTGGGGTGGCCTGTATTGGCCGGCCAGTGCCACGGCTACCACCCAGAGTTTCCATGACGCCTACGCGCCGTTTGTCAAAACCTGGGGTGGGCTGGTGGTGATGGCCGCGGGCAACAGCGCCGAAGCCAATCCGAGCGACGTTGCCGCCTTGCCCAGCCGCGCTCCTGACCTCGAAGTGGGCTGGCTTGCGGTTGTGGCGGTGGACAGCAACAATCCGACCACGCTGGCCAGCTACTCCAATGCCTGCGGCGTGGCGAAGAACTACTGCCTGGCCGCACCCGGCGACGTGATCGTCAGCGACAAGGACGACACCAGCACCGACGCGACCTACCTGGTCGTTGCCGGCACCTCCCTGGCCGCGCCACAGGTTTCCGGGGCCGCGGCGCTGGTGTGGCAGGCCTACCCGTATTTCACCAACGATCTGGTGCGCCAGACCCTGCTGGGCACCGCCGACGACCTGGGCGCCGCAGGCGTGGACAGCGTGTTCGGTTACGGCCGGCTCAACGTGGCCAAGGCGGTCAACGGCCCGGCCAGGTTCGACTGGGGCGACGTCACGGTGGACGTGCCAAGTAGCTCTCGCTGGAACAACCCGATCTCCGGCGCCGGCGGCTTGGTCAAGCAGGGCCTCGGCACGCTCACCCTGACCCAGCCGGCGACGTACACCGGCACCACCCAGGTGCAGAACGGCATCCTGGTGGCCAAGGCGCTGGCGTCCGACGTGGAGATCGGCGCGCAGGGCGTCCTGGACAAGACGCACGCCATCGGCGGCAACGTGGTCAACAAGGGCGTGCTTGCCGTACGCGGCGGCAACGTTGATGTGGCGGGCAACTATTCCCAGCAGGGTGGCAGTAGCCGATTGGCCGTATCGCTGGGGTCGTCGCTCGACGTGGCCGGTACTGCCACGCTGTCCGGTGGCGATCTCTTCGTTCTCGGTACCGAATCGGGCTACGTCGTGAACGCGCATACCAACGTGCTGACCGCCACCGGCGGACTGACCGGCACCTTCAGCGGCCTGAACAAGGCCTCCAACGTGACCTTGCTGACGGCCACCATCAATTACGACGCCAACAACGCATGGCTCAATGTCACTCAGGTGAATGCCACCACCGTATCGGGGCTTGCCTATACGGCGGCCTCGTACGGTGCCGCGCAGCGGGTCGATGCGGCGTTCGGCCAGATCAACAGCCAGCTCAGTGGTGGCACGTCGGGCAGTGCGGCAGTCAGCAGCGGCTTCATCAAGGCGGCAGCGAGCCTGCAGCGCACAGCCAACGTCGAAACGCTGCAACGCTCGCTGGAAAGCCTGTCCGGGCAGTTGCATGCGGCCAGCACGGCGATGACGTTCGAGGCGATCGATGCCGGTACGCGCGCCTTGTCGGATCGTTTCGACAACCTGCTGAGCACACCGAGCGCAGGTGGCTGGACGCAGAACCTGGGCTATCACGGCGGAATGTCGCGCAGCGGCTACAACGAGGTCGGTTACGACCTCAGCGGCTGGATGGCCGGCCAGGACTATCGTATCGGCGGCAACGGCGTGGCCGGCTTCGCGTTGAGCCAGAGCCAGGGCCTTGGCCGCCTGGCCGAGAGTGCGGACCAGGGCCGCAGTCACGCGGTGGAAGGCATGTTGTACGGCGGCGTGATCGATGGCGCGTGGTACACGATGGGCCGCTTCGGCATCGGCAGCTATCGCGAAAACATGCGGCGCACGGTTGAGCTGGGTGCGCAGTCCAGCAGTGTCAGCAGCCGAAGCGGTGGCCGTTACGGCGTGGCTTACGGGGAAAGTGGCTACCGCCTGGCGTTTGGTCGCAGCGTTGTCACGCCGTATGCCAACCTGCAGTACGCGCAGATCCGACGCGACGGTTTCAACGAACTGGGCGGCGCCGGGTTCGGGTTGAAATCGGAGGCGCAAACTGTTGCGCGCTGGCAGGCCGGTCTGGGTGTGCGCGCCACCCGCGGATGGCAGTTCGACCGCGGCGGCAGCGTGCAGTTGCAGACGCATCTGCTGTGGCAGCAATCGTTCGGGATGCGCGGCGACGTGTTCCAGGCCAGCTTCAGCGGCGTGAATCAATGGGCGCCGGTGGGTGGTATCGGGCTGGCGCGCTACGGCGGCATGGCGGGCGCGGCGCTGGACTGGACATTCAGCCCGCGGGTCAGTTTCCAGTTGGGCTACGACCAGTATCTGGGTCAGCGCCAGCAGGCGAAAATGGCAACGGCCAGCTTCAATTGGGTGTTCTGAAGCTAGCTCTTGCTCTTGCCCCTCTCCTTCGGGAGAGGGGCTTCAGAGCGGGAAGGTCGGGCGCTCTGCTCTAACGAATCCCCAATCCCGAATCCCCAATCCCGGCCTTTCACGCCTTCCCGTGAAACAGCTCCCGCCCAATCAGCATGCGGCGGATCTCGTTGGTGCCCGCGCCGATCTCGTACAGCTTCGCGTCGCGCAGCAGCCGGCCGGCGGGGAATTCGTTGATGTAGCCGTTGCCGCCCAGCGACTGGATCGCCTCCAGTGCCACCTTCACCGCGTTGGCCGAGGCGTTGAGCAGGCAGGCGGCCGGGTCGATGCGTGACTTCACGCCGCTGTCGAACTGTTGCGCCACCAGGTAGGCAAAGCCGCGGGAACTCTGCAGCGCGGTGTACATGTCGGCCACCTTCGCCTGCATGATCTCGAACGTGCCGATCGGTGCATTGAACTGCTTGCGCTCGCGCACGTAGGGCAGGGTGATGTCCAGCGCCGCCTGCATCAGCCCGATCGGGCCGCCGGACAGCACCAGCCGCTCGGTGTCCAGCCCGTTCATCAGCACGCGCACGCCTTCGTTGACCTCGCCCACGATGTTCTCGGGCGGGATCTCGCAGTCCTCGAACACCAGCTCGCAAGTGTTGGAGCCGCGCATGCCCAGCTTGTCCAGTTTCTGCGCGGTGCTGAAACCCTTCATGCCTTTTTCGACGATGAAGGCGGTCATGCAGCGGCTACCCGCGGTGCGTGGTGCGGTGCGCATGTACACCAGCAACACATCGGCGTCGGGGCCGTTGGTGATCCACATCTTGGTGCCGTTGGCCACCCACACGTCGCCGCGCAACTCGGCCTTGCAGCTCATCGAGCCGACCACGTCGGAGCCGGCGCCGGGCTCGCTCATCGCCAATGCGCCCACGTGTTCGCCACTGCACAGCTTCGGCAGGTATTTCTGCTTCTGCGCTTCGTTGCCGTTGTGGAAGATGTTGTTGACGCAGAGGTTGGAGTGCGCGCCGTACGACAGGCCGACCGAACCGGAGGCGCGCGAGATTTCCTCCATCGCCACCATGTGCGCCAGGAAACCCAGGCCGGTGCCGCCGTACGCTTCGTCGACGGTGATGCCGAGCAGGCCCATCTCGCCCAGCTTGTGCCACAGGTCGGCGGGAAACAGGTTGTCGCGATCGATCCTGTCAGCGCGCGGGGCGATCTCCTTCTCCGCGAACGCGTGCACGGTCTCGCGCAGCAGGTCGATGTCTTCTCCGAGCGGGAACGGACGCATTGACGGACTCCATGGCTACGCGGGTGTTGGGCCGTCGATGGTAACGCAGGCGCGGCTCGCCTCGCTGGCGACACCGCGCCGTGTTTCGTCGTGGCTCAGTGAACCTTGGCCAGCTTGCCTTTCAGCGCCACGCCCGACATCAGGGCACCCTTGTGGCATTCGTAGTTTTTCGGGTCGCTGTGGACCTGTTTCTTGTAGTAGCTCTGGATGTCCACCACCGCATTGGCGCCGGCCTGCTTGGCCGCGTCCTGGAGCGTGATCAGCGCCGACTGCAGCGCCCAGCTGCAGGATTCCTGGCTGGACTTGCCGAAGGCGTTGGTTTTCTTGTTGGTGACGACGTTGTTGTTGACCACGTCCACCTTGCCGGCCGGCTGGTTGCCTTCCAGGTAGAACTTCACGCTGCCATCGAGCTTGCCGGATGCGGTGGCGGCGGCCACGGTGTCCTGGAACGACAGGTACACCACGTCTTCGGCCATGCCGATGGCGGGAACAGCGGACAGCGCGAGCAGGGTCAGGGCGAGAACTTTAGCCTTCATGCGGGACTCCTTGGTGATGAATCGATGCGGTCGTCTGACCGCGGCAAAGCACGGGAAACCATCTCCGTAACGTGTGCTTGAACAGTCCCCTTCAGCACAGGCCGCCGTTGACGGCCAACACTTGGCGGGTAATGTAGCCTGCGTCCGCCCCCAGCAAAAACTCCACCGCGGCAGCCACTTCGTCGGGCGTGCCGGTGCGTTCGGCCGGGATCATCTTCAGGATCTGCTCCACCGGCACCTCGGGGTCGAGCATGTCGGTTTCGATCAGGCCGGGCGCCACGCAGTTGACGGTGATTTTGCGTTTGGCCAGCTCCACCGCCAGTGCCTTGGCGGCGCCGATCACGCCGGCCTTGGAGGCGCTGTAGTTGACCTGGCCGCGGTTGCCGATGATGCCGGAGACCGACGTGATGCAGACCACCCGGCCGGGTGCGCGGCGGCGGATCATCGGCATGATCAACGGATGCAGCACGTTGTAGAAACCATCCAGGTTGGTGCGCAGCACGCTGTCCCAATCGTCGCCGCTGAGCGCGGGAAAGGCCGCGTCGCGGGTCAGCCCGGCATTGCAGACCACGCCGTAGTACGCGCCGTGGGTGGCCACGTCCGCTTCCAGTGCGGCGGCACAGGCGGCGCGATCGGCGATGTCGAATTGCAGCACGCGGGCCGACTGGCCCAGCGCCTCGATTTCGCCGCGTACCGCGTCGGCCTCTTCGCGCCGTGAGCGGCAATGCAATACCAGCGTGTAGCCGGCGCGGGCCAGGCGCAGGGCAATCGCGCGGCCGATGCCGCGGCTGGAGCCGGTGACGAGAATGGTTTCAGACATGGGGCTGACTCGATGCAAGGGAGGCGAGGAAGGCGTCGCTGTCGGGTGGGCTGAAGACGGTCAGGCGGGCTTCGGCGTGGATGCCTTCGGCGTCGATGCGGCAGGCGAACATGGCCATGCCATTGTCGTCGTGAAAACTGCGGAATGCCTCGACGGCCAGTTCGCTGCCCGGCGCAAACGCGTCCACATTGCAGCGGTAGTGGCGGGTGCCGAGCAGGAAACCCAGGCGTACCGCGCGGTGCTCCTGCTTGCCCGTCCAACCCGACCATGCCGCCACGGCCTGCGCCATCAACTCCACGCCGCACCACGCGGGCAGGCTGCCATCGGCGTCGTTGAACGGGCCGTCTGGCCGCACCACGAGTCCGCAGACGATGCGGTCGGTTTCGGCCTCCAGCACCGAATCGAGCAGGATCATGTCGCCGGTGTGGGGCAGCAGGTCGGCAATCGGCCCATGCGTCATGGCGGGATTTCCTCGCTGTTTCCGGCGCTGGGGTCGGCCAGGATCAGGCTGGCATTGTTGCCGCCGAACGCGAACGAGTTGCTCATCAGCCGCCGCGTGCCTTGTGCCGGCAGGCGGCGCTGCGTGTCGATCAGATCCAGTGCGGCCAGCTCCGGATCGGCCACGCCGTCCCAGATGTGCGGCGGCAAGTGGCGCTCGCCGTCCAGCAGGCTCAGCCAGCAGAACGCGGCTTCCAGCGCGCCGGCGGCGGCGAGCGTGTGGCCGGTCAGCGACTTGGTCGAGGAGCAGGGCACGCCGTGCGGGAACACGGCCGTCATCGCGTGGCTTTCCATGCGGTCGTTGTGTTCGGTGGCGGTGCCGTGCAGGTTGACGTAGTCGATCTGGCCCGGATCGAGCTGCGCCCGGGCAAGCGCATCGCGCATCGCCTGCTGCGCACCCAGGCCCTGCGGGTCCGGTGACGACATGTGGTACGCGTCGGAGCTGGCGCCACTGCCGACAAGAACGACGCCACCGTGTTCGCGCGTCATCAGGAACAGCGCCGCGGCCTCGCCGATGTTGATGCCGCGACGGTTCTGCGAAAACGGCTGGCAGTGGTCGGCATCGAGCGCCTCCAGCGCCAGAAAGCCGTTCACCGGCAGCCGCGCAAGCGTGTCGACGCCGCCGCACAGCACCGCGTCGCACACGCCCATCTGCAGCAAGCGCTGTGCGCTGATAAGGGCGCGCGCGCCGGAGGTGCATGCCGTCGAGATGCCGTAGGCGGGGCCGGAAAGCGCCAGCCATTCGGCCAGGAACTCGGCCGGCGCGCCCAGCTCCTGATCGGCATAGCGGTAGTCGTCCGGCCACTGGCCGTGCTGGCGCCGATGGCCGATGGCTTCGGTGGTGCGTTCGATGCCGGTGGTGCTGGTGCCGATGACGACGCCGACGCGGTGCTCGCCGTGATGATGGATGGCGGCACGGATATCGCTCTCGATCTCCAGCGCCGCGGCCAGCAGCAGGCGGTTGGCGCGGTTGTCCCGCGTGGCCGCCAGTGCCGGCGGTATCGGCGGCAATGCATGGCTGACCGCACCCAGCGGCAGCGAGCGTCCCGGCGCCCAGCCGGCTTCGGCGCGGATGCTGCTGGCGTCGCCGGCGAACAGGGCGGCGGCAACCTCCTGCTTTCCGTGGCCAAGACTGCAGATCACGCCCAGCGCGTTGAGATAAGCCGTCATGGGACGGCAGGCTTGCGGGCGGCCACGTTGACCAGGGTTTCCTCGCGCTTGCCCGGCGGTGGCGGCTGTTTCAGATGCCAGCGTTCCAGCAGGCCGAAGTCGCGCGCGCGGCTCCACCACAGATAGGGCAGCGAAACCTGCTGCGGCCCGAACACGAAACCCTGTTCGCGCAGCATCTGCAAATAGCCGTCCGCACTCTTCTGCACATGCATCGGATGGCGGAAGAACCAGCGGATCACCCAGGTGTCGATATAGGCCTTGGTCGACTCCGCAAACAGCAGCACGCCGCCGGGTGTCAGCACGCGCCAGAACTCGGCCAGCGCGCGTTCCTGCTCGACCAGGTGATGGAAGGTCTGGTGGCAGAACACGATGTCGACGCTGGCGTCGGGCAGGTCGATCTGTGCGCAGTCACCGGCGATCAGTTCGGCGCCGATCTGCTCCTTGTCGGCTTCGGCGCGCGACAGCGCAATGCTGTGCGGATCGGCGTCCAGCCCGATCAACCGCTGTGGCTGGAAAGCATCCTGCAGCAGCCGGAACGACTTGCCCTGGCCGCAACCCACGTCCAGCAGCACGCCGCCTTGCGGCGCCGGTTCGCCGCAGAGTTTCTTCAGGTCGTTGATGGCGACGCGAAGCACGTGGTGCTGCCAGGTGAACGTGCTCAGGAAGCGGAAACCGATGCGGGTTTCCTCGACGTACGTGGAGCTGGCGTAATTCATGGCAGGCATCAGGCGAGGGTTGATGAAGGGGGTGGAAGATGGCGTTCGACCGCGTCGATCATCACCTGCGGCGAGACCAACTGCATCACGCCGTCGGCGCTGACCGCGATCTGCACCGTGCTGGCGCGGGTCAGCCGCTCGCCGGTTTCCGCGTCGCTGATCAGGTAGTTGATCTTCAGCCGGTTCTGCCATTCGGCGAGATCCGCGCGCACGCGCAGCCGCTGGCCGAAGCGCGCGCCCTGCACGTAGCGCAATTGCAGGTCGATGATCGGCCAGGCATAGCCGGACGCCTGCATGTCGAGGTAGTTGTGGCCGATCATGTCGAGCAGCGCGCAACGCGCGATCTCCAGGTACTTCACGTAATGGCCGTGCCAGACCACGCTCATCGAATCGACGTCGAAGAACGGCACGGTGATCTCGGTATCAAGGTGCAACACGCCGCGGCTGCGCATCGTTTTCTCCAGTGGCGGGTAGTGGCGCGTCGACGTGCCAGTAGGGGTGGAAATTGAACCACTGCCGCGGCGCCAGCAGGCACTTGCGCGCCAGGTAATCGGCATAGCGCTGCGCCCAGCCCTTGATCAGCGCCTCGCGCTGGCGGCGGTCCCAGGCCGGCGCGTCGATGAACGATTCGAGGTGGATCTGGTAGCGGCCGTCGATCTTCAGGCAGCACATCAGGTTCACCGGGCAGCGCAGCAGCCCGGCCAGCATCCACGGGCCTTGCGGAAACGGCGCCGGATGACCGAGGAAATCCACCACCACCCTGCGGCCGTCCTGCAGCGGTACGCGGTCGCCGGCGATCGCCAGCCATTCGCCGCGATCCAGCCGTTGCGACAGGTCGAGCATCAGCGCGGCGTCCATCTCGCTGACTTGCATCAGGTGCAGTTGATGATCGCCGGCGGCGTTCTGCAGACGGTTGAAGTGGGCCACGTTGGCGGTGTGCACCAGCACGTTCAGCGGCACCTGCTCGCCCAGTTCGGCCAGCGCGCGGCATACCTCCAGGTTGCCCAGATGGGTGCCGACCAGGATCTCGCCGCGGCCGCCCTGGCGGTTTTTCATCAGCCGCTGGCGCACGCCATCGGGATCGTGCAGCGTCACCTGGCTGAGTTTCAGCTTGCCGTGCCAGGCGTCGAGCCGATCGAGCAGGCTTTCGCCGAACGCCATGAACTGGCCGAACACGCTGCGCAGGGTGGGGCGCAGCTCGCTGCGTCCGCTCCATTGGGCGAGGTAATCCTGATACTGGCGCACGTTGTGCCGGGCGCGGCGGCCGAACACGAAGAAGTACAGCACGATGCCATACAGCACCGGCGTCATCGGGCGCCGCCCCAGCAAACGCAGGCCGAACGCGGTGAGCTTCATCAGCCAGAAGCTTCCGCGCTCGCGCTGCGCGGCCCAATGCTGCTTGTCGGTGCTGTGCTCAGCCATGGGCGAGCGTCACCCGCAGACGTCCGGACGAGCAATGCTGGCCGGCGAGGCGGTAGGCGAAATGCAGCTTTCCGAGCGCCTCGCCGGGCTCATCCTCGTAATGCAGGTCCAGTTGCAGCCGGTCGCCAGGGCGCAGCAGCCGCTGGAATTTCAGCGCCTCCATCTCGCGGCAGTGGTTCGACGTGCCCAGTCGCGGCGCAGCCAGCGCCAGCGCCCACGCCACCTGCACCACGCCCGGCAAGACCGGTGCCGTGCGGAAGTGGTCGTCGAAGAGGATCAGGTCAGATGGCAGCACCAGGTCCAGTTTCCAGTGGCCCGCGTTTTCCTGTTCGGCGATGGGCGTGATCTGGCGCGGACGCGGTATTGCCAGCAGCTGCTCGATGGTGGCGTGGTCGGTGGCCGGTGGCGGTGCATCCAGCAGGCGCCAGTTGTCCGGTACAGCCAGGTCGCGCATGGCGAGCTGCGATTGCAATGTGTCCAGTAGCGATTGGCGCCCTTCGCGATGGAACTCGGCCTGGCCCTGGCGGCTCAGCAACAGCAACGCGCCCGTGCTGCCGGCCCAGGCGCCATCCAGCCAGGGATGGTCGGCGAGTGCCCTGGCCGCGGACGCCAGCGGGCTCATGCAAAGCTCCGGCGCAATCGCTGGCGAAGCACCCATTCGCCGCCGAACAGAATGCCCACCAGCGCGTAGGAAATCATGCCGTTGTAGAGCATCCACCACGACAGCGGCGCCCACAGTGTCAGCGCGGCCGACATGCTGCCGTTGAACGCGAAAAAGCCTACCCATACCCAGGTCACCACGCGGGTGTAACGCACGGCGGCCGGCGGCAGGTTGGGCTCGCGCAGACGGGCGAAGCGCTCGATGAAGGGCGGGCCGTAGACCAGGCTCCAGCCGAACGCGGCGAGCAGGAACAGGTTGATCAACACCGGGTACCAGCGCAGCAGCATTGCCTCGCCGGTGAACATCAGCAGCACGCAGTAAAGCAGGGAGATGCCCACCATCCAGCGCCCGCCTGGCTGGCGCAGCAGGCTTGGGGCGCGGATCAGCCAGATCGCGCCCAGCACCAGCGCGAAGATCGGCGGCGCGACTTTCTCCGTGCCGAAATACACGACAAACGGATACAGCACGCCGGCCAGCGGCAGTGCGATCCTGGCGATCAGCTGCCGCATGCGCTGCGCTGCTCCTGCACGAAGGCGGCCAGGCTGGCCACGGTGGCGAAATGCTTGCGCGATGCCTTGACGTCGGCTTCGATGCGGATGGCGTAATGCTTCTGCAGCGCCAACGCCAGCTCCAGCGCATCGACCGAATCCAGCCCCAGCCCTTCGCCGAACAGCGGCTGATCCACCGCCACGTCGGCGACCGTCAGGTGTTCCAGATTCAGCGTGTCGATGATGAGCTGGGCGATTTCCTGCTCCAGCGCGGCCTGTGCGGACACGGGGTCTTGGGTGGTCATGAGGCGTCGAGTCCTTGCAGGAAGAGTTGATGCAGGTGCTGGTTCAGGCGTCGCGAGGCGATCGGCATGGGGGCGTTGTCGAACGTGGCCGGGTCGATATCGTCACCGACGCGCAGGTGCACCATCACCCGCCGCCAGGGGATGTGGTACCACGGTTCGGCCTTGGTCAGCGTGGTCGGTGCCACCGAGATGAACACCGGCGTGATCGTGCGCGCGCCACGCAGCGCGATGGCCGCGGCGCCACGGTGGAACACCGGCGGCTGCCCCGGCGTGGTGCGCGTACCCTCGGGAAACATCACTAGGGTTTCGCCGCCGCGCAGCACGTTGGCGGCCTGCTCCAGCATTTCAGGGCTGCCGTTGTTGCTGATGTATTGCGCCGCGCGCACCGCGCCATGCATGCATGGGTTGTTCCACAGGCTGGCCTTCACCACGCAGTTGGTGTCGCGCATTTGCGAGATCAGGAACACCACGTCGATCAACGACGGATGATTGGCCACCACCAGTTGCCCCGGCCGGCCCAGCCGCTCGGCGCCGTCGATGTGGAAGTCGAGCACGCGGGTGCGGTACATGAACTGCACATGCAGATGGAACGCGCGGCTGATCGCGGCACGGGCGCGGCGACGTCGCGCCAGCGGACCGCCGGGCAGCAACGCAAACAACGGCAGGATCAGCACCCGCAGGATCACCCCGCCGATGCCGAACACGGCAAAGCTGGCGCCCGTGGCCAGCAGGCGCCACAGCCACGCGTCGCGGCGGCGTTCCATCAGCTGCGCTGCCACTGCCATCGACGTCTCTTCCACGCGTGCTGCAACGAGGGGGCGGCGGTCTGCATGGCGCGCAGGAAATCCAGCGCATGCGGCCAGGGGCAGGGCGGTGTGTCGCCGTCGTGGCGATCCAGGTCGAGTTGCCAGGTGTTGCCGGGCGTCGCCACATCGGCACGGCCCAGCCGCAGGGCCACGGCGTACGAGAACGGCACATCGGTGATCCAGCCGTCATAGGCATCCGGCGGCACTTCCTCGGCGATCACCGCCAGCACCGACGGGGCGCCGGCGGCCAGCAGGGTCGACGCTTCCAGCATGGCGTGCTCGAAGGTATCCGCCTCGCCGGCGATCGCCACCGATTCGCCGCGCTGGCCGCGCAGCAGCGACCACTGGCCGGCGATGGCGTTGTGTACCGACAGGCCGAACTGCGTGGGCGACAACGGTTGCTCGCCGGCCACGTCGCCCAGCAGGTCGAGCGTGCGCGTGGTCTCGCCGTGGCGCGAGGCGAACACGAACGGCAACTGCTCGTCGTCGCCGCACAAGGGCGAGGCCACTTCCATCGTCATCCGCGCCAGCCGGCTCAGGCGGCGGCGCTGCATCGGCGGCAACGACAGGCACTCGGGCTGCTCCTGCTGGTCGGCCAACACGCGCGGCGATTGCGCCCAGGCCAGCCACGCTTCTTCGGTGGCCACGCCGGGCGCCCACGCCCGCCACTGTTCGATGCGCAGCGCGATCATGCGGCTTGCTCCGCCGGCCGCTGGAACATCAGCGCGGCGCAGCTGCCGCCGAAGCCGAAGCTGTTGGACAGCACGCTGTCGATGCGCCGCGCATGGGTCTGTTGCACCAGCGGCGCCGTCGCAAATGCGGGATCGGCGTCGATCACCGGTGCGCCCGCCGCCACGAAATCGTGCTGCATCATCAGCATGCTGGCGATCGCATCCAGCGCGCCGGCGGCGCCGGGCGCGTGGCCGCTCAAACCTTTGATCGACGACATCGCCGGCACCGGCGTGCCGCGTTCGGCAAACACCGCTTCAATTGCCTGCCATTCCTGCAGGTCGCCCTGCGGCGTGGAGCAGGCGTGGGTGTTGATGTAATCGGGCAGCGTGCCGGCTTGCTGCAAGGCTTGCCGCAGCGCGCGCATCATGCCGTCCACGCCCGGGCCGACCATGCTGGCCGGGTCCGTGCCGGCGCCGAAACCGGTCAGCTCGGCCAGCACGGTGGCGCCGCGCGAGCGCGCATGCGCCAGCGATTCCAGCACCAGCGCACCGGCGCCGGCGGCCAGCACGAAACCATCGCGATGCAGGTCATAAGGTCGCGAAGCCCGCTGCGGCTGATCGGCGCTGGCTGCGGACAGCGCGCCGAACGCGTCGAACCAGGTGGCGGTGCCTTCGAACAATTCCTCGCTTCCACCGGTCAGCACGATCTGCTGGCGTCCCAACTGGATCAGCTCCATCGCCTGGCCGATCGCCAGCGTCGCGCTGGTGCAGGCCGAGGCCACCGTCTGGGTGACGCCGCGGATGCCGAACGCATGCGCCAGGCAGGCCGACAACGCACTGCTCATGCCGCGCGACACCAGGAACGGCGACAGCCGACCCACGCCCTTGCTGCGATAAGCGTCCAGGCCCACTTCGTATTCGTTCAACGAGGCGCCGCCGCCGATCACCAGTCCGCAGTCGCCGCTTTCCAATCGGGCTGCGTCGAGCCCCGCGTGCGCGATCGCCTCGCCCATCGCGTGCCAGGCGTACAGCGCCGGCTGGGCCAGGAAGCGGCGCAGCTTGCGCGGCGGCTCGGGCAGGGTGCTGACGTCGACCGGCCCGCCGACCCGCGTGTTCAATCCGCGGCGGGCGAAGCTGTCCATCGCGCGCAGGCCGCTGCGGTTGTTTTGCAGCGCGTCGCGGAACGCCTCGCAGCCATTGCCCAGGCAACTGACCACGCCCATCCCCGTCACCACCACCCGGGGCAGGCCGCGCGCGTCGAGCAGGTCGGGCGCCATCAGTCGCAGGCCCGGAAGATCAGCGAGGTGTTGATGCCGCCGAACGCGAAGTTGTTGTTCATCACGCAGTCGGTGGAAAGCGTGCGCCCGTCACCGGTGATGTAATCCAGTTCGGCGCATTCGGGGTCGACCTTGGTGAGGTTGATGGTGGGCGCAAACCAGCCCTCGCGCATCATGCGGATCGCCCACCACGATTCCAGCGCGCCGCACGCACCCAGCGTGTGGCCGACGTAGCTTTTCATCGAGCTCACCGGCACGCGCGCACCCAGCACCGCTGCTGTGGCGTGGCTTTCGGCCACGTCGCCGCGATCGGTGGCGGTGCCATGCGCGCTGACGTAGCCGATCGCCTCGCCGGAGATGCCCGCATCCTGCAGCGCCCACTGCATCGCCGTGGCCATCGTCTCGCGGGTGGGCTGGGTGATGTGGTTGCCGTCGGAGTTGCAGCCGAAGCCGATCACTTCGGCGTAGATGGTGGCGCCGCGCGCTTTCGCGTGTTCGTACTCTTCCAGGATCAGCGTGGTGGCGCCTTCGCCCACAACCAGGCCGTCGCGGGCGCGGTCGAACGGCCGCGGCGTCAGGCCTGGCTGGTCGTTGCGGGTGCTGGTGGCGAACAGCGCGTCGAACACTGCCGCGCCGGGGCCGGACAACTCCTCCGCGCCGCCGCAAAGCATCATCGTCTGGCGGCCGTACTTGATCGCCTCGTAGCCGTAGCCGATCGCCTGGCTGCCCGAGGTGCAGGCGCTGGAGGTGGGAATCACGCGGCCCTTCAGCTGGAAGAACACGCCGATGTTCACCGCCGTGGTGTGCGCCATCATGTGGATGTAGCTGGTGGCGGTGACACCCTGCATCGAACCGGTGTCCAGCATGTGGCCGACCACCCGCGCCGGCTCCACGCTGCCGCCGGACGAGCCGTAGGCCACGCCCATGCGGCCGTCGCTGACGCTGGGGTCGTCGATCAACCCGGCGTCGCGCATCGCGTGCTCGCTGGCCGCCACCGCCAGTTGCGCCACGCGACCCATCGAGCGGCTGAGCCGGCGTGGCCACGGCGGCAGGGTGAAGTCGTCCACCGGGCAGGCCAGGCGGGTATTGAGGGCGTCGAAATAATCCCACTCGGGCATCGCGCGCACGGCATTGCGGCCCGCGCGGAGCCGCGCCTCGATGGGTACCCAATCGTGGCCGAGCGCGGTGATGCCGCCCATGCCGGTGATCACCACACGCTTCATCGCAACGGCTTCTCGTCTAGGTGGTGGGGAATGATCGCCTTCATGCGGCCTGCCTCTTCCAGCGGCGCCACAGGAGACGCGGCGCGCGCGGCAGCATGCCCAGCAGCAGGCGCGTGTGCATGGCGGTGATGCGCGCGTTGTCGTGCAGCATGCGGAAATGTGACAGCCCGCCCTCGGGGTAGATCACCCGCGTGGACAGGTTGCGCACCGGCACGCCGCGCCACAGCAGGCGCACGGCGATCTCGGTGTCGAAATCCATCCGTGCCGGCAATGGTGCGCGGGCGATTTCCGCGCAGGTTTCGTGCAGCGGATACAGCCGGTAGCCGCACATCGAATCGTCGATGGCCAGCGACAGCGTTTCCGCCCAGACGCAGACGTGGGTGAGGTAGCGGCCATACAGGCGCGCCCTGGGCACGCTGTCGTCATAGACCGCGCGTCCGCACACCATCGCATGGGGGTGATCGCGGGATTCGCCCAGGAAACGCGGCACGTCGCCGGTGTCGTGCTGGCCGTCGGCGTCGATCTGCAGTGCGTGGGTATGGCCGGCGGCGCGCGCGGCCAGCAGCCCGGCCACCAGCGCGGCGCCCTTGCCCTGGTTGTGCGGCAGGCGCAGAAGCTGGATGTCGCCGTTTTCTTTCAGCGCATCGAGCACCGCGCGGGTGTCGGCATCGCTGCCGTCGTCCACCACGATCACCGGCAGGCCGTGCGCCCGTACGGCCTGCACGGTGCGCTCGATCGTGCGCTTGTGGTTGTAGATCGGAATCAGCGCGCACGGCGCAAGGCGCGCCGCGGGCACTGACATCAGCGGGACCGACATCCGACGCAAGCCGCCGCCGGTCAGCGGGCGAGCAGGGTGTGCACGGTGGCGATGACGTCGCCCACGGTGCGCACGCTCTTGAAATCCTCGGGTTTGATGCGCATGCCAGTCATCTCCTGCACGTGGATCGCCAGATCCACCGCATCGATGCTGTCCAGTTCCAGCTCGGTGAACAACTGCGCCGACGGCGTGACCCGCGCCGGGTCGATCTCGAACGTGTCACGAAGCACTTCCCTGAGCCTGCCCAGAATCTCTTCGTCGCTGATCCCTGCTTCCATCATCATCGTGCTCATAACTGTTCCGCCTGCTCTTGTTCCGGTGATGCCATGCAACGCATGGACGGGGATGGGCCGGGCGCTTTCGCGCACCGGGACGCTGGCATCCCCGTGTCTTGTCCCCAATGAGGTTCCGATGTTGGCGGAACGGCCTGGCCGATCCCCCCGCGATGCGGGTCCCCCGTGGCCCTTGCCCTTTTCAGGCAAGGGTTTACGCGTCAAAAACGCGTGATGGAGTGTACCAGAATCATGGCGGGCGTCAGCCATCTTTTGGCACCGGATGGCGGCCTTGGCGCGGCCACAATGCCTGGGTATTCCGGTGTCCGTCGGCAGGCCGACAGGCGGGTGGGGATCACGTATTTTCCGCTCAGCGCGGCTGCCATTCCGCGGTCAGCTCGGCCAGCTTGCGGCATTGGCCGCGCACCAGCGCCAACTGGTTCAGCACCAGGGTCGCCACGTCGTCATTCGGGAGGGAAGGTTCGGCACCATCTGCCGCAGTATCTGCCGGGTCGATGGCGGGTTTTTCGGATGCCAGTACCGCATCGGCCACACGCTGCAAGGCCGCCACGGCCTGGTCCCCCCGCTCCATGACCGCGTTGACGGCATCGGCGGACAGCACCTGCCGGTGGCTGCCCAGGGTGGACAAGTGACCCAGCAAGACCTGGGCGGCGGTCAGGAATCGCAACAGCACATCATCGTGGCGGTGCTTGCCGCCGGGCTCGCGCAGCATCTGGCCGAGCAGGCCGCTCAGCGCGGCGATGGCGTTGTGGGCGTCGCGACGGGCGATGCGGTAGTCGAGGTCGTCGTGTTTGCCGCTGCGGTATTGCGGCAGGATCCTGGCCAGGTAGCGCGCGTCGCTGTGCAGCGTATCGGCCAGCAACTGGCCCGGTTGCCGCGCTTGCCAGTCCGGCAGGATGAAGTGGATCGCCAGCGCGGCAATCGCGGCGCCGGCCAGCGTGTCGAACAACCGCGGCAGCATCACCGCGTAGCCGTCGCCCACCTGGTTCACCAGCATCACCACGAACAGCGTGATCATCGCCGTGGCCACGCCGTAGCGGCGATGGCGGGCGGCGAAAAACGCCACGCCGGTCAACGCGATCAGCGGCAACTGCCATAGCGGCGTGATCGAGTGCAGCGCCGCCCAGCCGATCACCAACCCCGCGATGGTGCCGCCCATGCGTTGCAGCAGCACGCGCCAGGTGGCGTGATAACTCGGCTGACACACGAACAGCGTGGTCATCATGATCCAGTAGCCATGTTGCGGATGTACCAGCCGCATCACCACGTCGCCCACCAGCAGGGCGGTGGCCAGTCGTATGGCATGGCGGAAGCGCGGCGCGCGGGGGCTGAACTGGGCGCGGATGCGCGCCCAGGCGTCGGCGAGGGATTGTGGCGCCGGGTCCTGCAGCGTCGATTCCATGTGCCTGTCCAGCAGCACCCTGCCGTCGAGCAGGTCGTGGATGGCGGCCAGGTTGCTGGCCAGCCCATCGACGGCGCGCAGCAGTGCCGGCTCGTGCGGCGTTTCGCGCAGGGATTCGAGCGAGGTGCGCACGTCGGCGAACGCGGCCTCCACATCGTCGTCGCGTCCGATCCTGCCGCGCCGGCGCAACGCATCGGCAAGCTGGCGGCAGCGGCTGGCCTGCAACCGCAGCAGGTGCTCGCAGCGAAACAGCACGTCGCTGTGGAAGAACGCCCTGGCCAGCGCGTCGTAGGGATAGTGCGAGGAGTTGATCCGCTCGTGGATGTCCTGCGCCATGAAATAGCGTTGCAGCAATACCGCGGTGGTGCCGCGTGCGCGGCGGCTGCCGATGCGGTCGATCAGCATCAGGCGGGTGTCGTTGAGCGCCGCCACCACGTTCTCGTTGCGCCGCGCCAGGGCCAGTTGCAGCGCCTGGTCATCGCGCCCGCGCAAGGGCAGGAACAGCGCCGCCTTGCCATCCAGTTGATCGGCCAGCGCGCGAAACAACCGCGCCAGCGCATGCCGCACCGCCTGCTGCGGCGAAAGGGCGCTCCACAGCAGCGACAGCACACCGTACCAGGCGGCACCGGCCAGCATCCTCGCCGGCTCCAGCAACAGGCCACCCTCCGGCGCACCGCCGGCGAGGTCCGAGGCGAGCATCGTGTACACCGCCAGGATCAGCGTGGCGCCGGCGATCGTGCTGTAGCGCCCGCTCAACGCGCCCAGCATCACCAGCAGCACCGTCGACAACCACAGGCCGATCGCGAACGCCACCGGATGCGGCAACAGCCATTCCACCGCCATTGCGGCCACCGAGAAACAGGCCAGCGTTACCAGCAGGGTGATCAGGCGATTGCGCCACTGGTCTTCCGTTTCCGCCAGCGCGCAGGCGATCGCGCCCAGCAGGATCGGGATGATCGCGGCCAGCTGGCCGCTGACCAGCCCATAGGCCACGATGCCGCCCAGCGCCAGCAGCACGCGCACGCATTCGGCAAAGCGGTCGTAACCGAGTAGGCGAAACCAGTAGCTGGAAAGAGTGGACGTTTGCGTCATGCGTCAAGCATACGGTGCGAACCCGCGCCCGTGATGCTGTTCTTGTAGGAGCGACTTCAGTCGCGATGCTCTTGCTCCAGAGTCCAAGGCAAGAGCGTCGCGACTGAAGTCGCTCCTACATGGGGGTCAGGCTTACTGCCCCCGCATCCGCCCCTGGAAGCGCGTCCCGCCGTTACCCATGTGCGCCAGCTTGATCTTGCCGATCGCGTTGATGCGTTCTTCGGCCAGGCGGTCGGCGGCGCGATAGGTGGGGATGTTCTCGGTCTTCGAAATCTCGAAGATGCGCCCCAGGTTGTAATAGATCGTGCGCATCATGCGCATCGCGCGCTCGCGGTTGTAGCCGTCGATTTCCAGCGACACGTTCATCACGCCGCCGGCGTTCACTGCGTAATCCGGTGCGTACAGCACGCCGCGCTTCTGCAGTTCATCGCCGATCTCGTCGGTGGCCAGCTGGTTGTTGGCCGGGCCGCAGATGATCTTGGCCTTGATGCGGTCGATGGTCTGCTCGTTGACGGTGCCGCCCAGCGCGCAGGGCGAATAGACGTCGGCGTCGACGTCATAGATCTCGTCCAGGCCCACCGCTTCGCAGCCCAGCTCGTCGACGCAGCGCTGCACCGCTTCCTTGTTGATGTCGGTGACGAACACCTTGGCACCCTGTTCGCGCAGCAGCTTGATGAACTCGCCGCCCACGTGGCCGCAGCCCTGCACGGCATAGCTGTACTTGCCCACGTCCTCGTTGCCGTACTTCGCCTGCAGCGAGGCCATCACGCCCTGCAGCGAGCCGTAGGCGGTGAACGGCGACGGGTCGCCCGAGCCGCCATGCACCTGGTGCACGCCGGTCACGTAGTCGGTTTCGCGGAACACGTACTCCATGTCGTTGACATCGATGCCCACGTCCTCGGCGGTGATGTAGCGGCCGTTGAGCGAGTTGACGAAACGGCCGAACGCGCGGAACAGCGCCTCCGACTTGTCCTTGCTGGGATCACCGATGATCACCGCCTTGCCGCCGCCCAGGTTCAGGCCGGCCACCGCGTTCTTGAACGTCATGCCGCGCGACAACCGCAGCACGTCGTTCACCGCCTCCTGCTCGGTCTTGTACGGCCACATGCGCAAACCGCCGAGCGCAGGGCCCAGCACCGTGTTGTGGATCGCGATGATGGCCTTCAGGCCAGCGTCCTTGTTGTGGCAAAAAACGACTTCTTCGTGACCCGTGTTGGCGATGGTTTCAAAAATCATTGGAACGGTGACTCCATGGATTACGGTGCCAGACGGCATCTACAGACTGGGGCGATGCAACCACCACCGCCCCGGAAACAGAAAACCCTGAAACTGATCGCCCCGACCGAGGCCGGGGCGATGAAACTGGCGCGGAGTCTAATACTTCGTCCGTGAAGGTAGTTCCGCGACGCAGCAAAGCGTGGAGATGCTGTTACATGCGGCAATTCGGTGCGTGGCCGCTCTTGCGCGCCTGCTCGTACACCGGCATCAACTGCTGCGCCTGCTGGTTCAGCGCCTGCGCCCGGTTGCCGGTGGAAGGGTGGGTGGAGAGAAACGCCGGCGGCTTGCTGCCGCCTTGTGCGCCCATCTTCTGCCACAACGTCACCGCCGCGCGCGGGTCGAAACCGGCCTTGGCCATGTAGCGCTGGCCCAGCGTATCGGCCTCGCTTTCCTGCGTGCGCGAGAACGGCAGCAGGATGCCCACCTGCGCGCCCAGGCCCAGCGCCGCGGCAACATAGCCGGTGTTGGTGCCGCGCGTGCCGGCATACGCGGTGCCCGCCGCCACCGCCGCCTGCGTGGCCATGTTGTCGGAAACGCGTTCGGCGCCATGACGCGCCACCACGTGCGACAGCTCATGACCCAGCACCACCGCCAGCTGATCCTGGTTGTTGGCCAGCTTGAACATGCCCTTGTTCACGCCGATGCGGCCGCCGGGCAGGGCGAACGCGTTGGCGGTGTCGTCATCCACGATCTGCACTTCCCATTGCTGCGTGTTCCACGGCGGCGGCAGCACCGAGATCAGCGCTTTCGACACGCAGGTGGCGTAGGCGCGCTCGCGCGGCGCGTCGACAAACTTGCCCTGCTTGCGCATGTCGTTGAACGCAGTCAGCCCCATCTGGTTCATCTGCGTATCGGACACCATCATCAATTGCGAGCGACCGGTGGGTGAGGTGACACAGGCGCTCAGCAGCACGGTGGCCAGCGGCGCCAGCAGGTGACGGTATTTCATGGTGCTCCTCCTTGGACGTGTGACCGCCAGCATACGGACAACACATCACGGCCGCGTGGTTGTTCCATTGAAAAGAACGAACGATCGTGCTATTTATCACATCATGAGCACCCCAATCACCACCGGAAAACGCGCCGCCACGCGCGAAACCATACTCGACCACGCCTACGCGCTGGCCTGCAACGGCGGGCTGGAAGGTCTGTCCATCGGCAGCCTGGCCGCCGACGTGGGCATGTCCAAGAGCGGCGTGTTCGCGCATTTCGGCTCGCGCGAGGAGTTGCAGCTGGCGGTGCTCGACGCCGGCGGCCAGCGCTTCATGGCCACGGTGCTGGCACCCGCGCTGAAGCGGCCACGCGGCCTGCCGCGGCTGCGGGCGATCGTGGCCAACTGGTTCACCTGGGGCCGCCAATTCCAGAGCGGTTGCGTGCTGCTGTCATCGGCCAGCGAATACGACGGCCGTACGGGCCCCCTGCACGACAGCGTGGTGGCGCAGATGGCCGGCTGGCGCCGTGAACTGTGCAAGGCGATCGGGCAGGCTGTGGATGAAGGCCACCTGCGCGCCGACACCGATGCCGAACTGCTCGCCTTCGAAATCTACGCACTGATGCTCGGCCTGCACCACGACGGCGGGCTGTTCGGTTTTGATCAAGCCAAACGTCACGCCGAGCGCGCCTTCGAGCGCCTGTGGCGCAGCTGGCAAGCCTGAGATCCCGCCCATGCCAACCCGAACCGTGATGGATCGCCCCGGATTTTCCGCCCGCCTCAAGCTGGGCGCCGTGCGTGCCGCGTTTGTACTGGGCGGACGGCTTGCGCCCACGCGCACGGTGAACCGCGCCGCGCGCCTGTTTGCCACGCCGTTCGCCAGCAGCCGCCGTCGCGCACAGGCGGCGCAGGCAGGCGACGACATGCAGCGCGGCCAGTTGCAGGTCAACGGCGAAACCATCGCCACCTATGTCTGGGGCGACCCCGCCACGCAACCGTACGCGCTGCTGGTGCACGGCTGGTCCAGCTTCGGTCTGCGTTTTCTGCCGTGGGTGGCCGCGTTGCGGGCGATGGGATTTGCCGTGATCACCTTTGACCAGCCGGGCCACGGCCACAGCAGCGGCACGCTGTGCACGCTGCCGGATTTCATCGCCACGATCCGCGCGATCGGTGCGCACTACGGCAACGCCGCGCTGGCGATCGGCCATTCGCTCGGCGGCACCGCGCTCACCCTTGCGCAGGATGAAACCTGGCGCGCCAACCGATTGATTCTGGTGGCGCCCGCCGCCGACATGAAGGCAGCGACGTGGCGCTTCTTCCGCTTCGTGCACCTGGCCAGCTACCTGCGCCAACCGTTTTACGAATGGTTGCGCCGGCGCACGGGTGTGCACATCGACGAGCTGCGGGTGGAACAGCGGCTGCCGGCGCTGGGCCAGTCCGCGCTGATCGTGCACGACCTCGACGACGGCGACGTGCCGTGGGCCGAAGGCGAGCGCTATGCCCGGCACTGGCCCGGCGCGCGGCTGCTCACCACGCAGGGGCTGGGCCATCGCCGCGTGCTCGACGCACCCGAGGTGATCGACGCCGCGCTGGCGTTCGTGCGCGGCGTGTTGGTCGGCGAGCGCGTGGTGAGCTCGCCCAACCTGCCGTACGGCGTGGCGTAGCGTTACGCCTGATTGACGAGGCCGCCACCATATCGGGGTGGCGGCATTCCCCAGCCGCTGCCGCGTATCAGCCGTGGTCGAGCGTGGACAGCAGTACCGGACCTGCGCCATCGGTTCGCACGCCGCCGTCGGCGACCGCATCGGCGACGTTCACGTCGGGCTTGTTCACCCAGGGCGCCGGCGTATACGGGCCGGGGATGTAGCTCACCCAGGTAGAGTTGGGCCGGGGCGCGTTCGTGTCGTTCAGGGCGTAGTTGACCGGAACATGCACGGTCCAGCTTTCCTGCGCGGCCAGCGGGCCGGTGGTGGGAATCTCGAAGCGCCACTGGCGCGCCGCCTTCAGCGCCGACTCGGCCAGCACGTCGCGGAATTGCTTGAGCAGGTGGTCCGGCCCGCGGTTGCCAAGATTGACCTGTTCGGCTGCCGCGTCGACCACGCGACCGCTACGGTCCAGCCGCATCGCGAGGTACACCGTTCCCTGTACGCGGCCGCGGATGGCCGCCTCGGGATACTTCGGCGGGAATTTCTTATTGATTTCAGCACGGTGCACCGCATCGGTGGATGGCGCGTCGCTGTCGCCGAAGCTGGCGCCCTTGATGCGCGCGGTGTAGTTGCCGTCGGGCTTTTTACTGAGCACCACCCGCACGTGCATGGTGGATTTGGCGACCACGGGCGCGCCGTTGCGAAGCACGGGCTGGAACCGCCACTGCGAGACGGCCCTGCGCACCAGCTCCACGATCGGCTGCCCGTACTTGTCCGGCTCGTCGACGACCGCGGCCTGCACCGTGCCGTCCTGGGCGACCACCAGGGTTCCATTGACGATGGCGGAGGCTTCGACATCGCTGCTGGAGCTGGCCTGCACAACCATCGCGGCCAGGGCGAGGATGACACCGAGCATTAGTCTTTTCATGCGCGCTTTCCTTGATGAGACTGCGTTGAACGATCCGGTTGTCCCACTCGCCGAGTGGCTTTCGGCGGCGCGGGGTTCGCCCGCGCAGCACTCGACGACCAATGCTGGTGAGATGTCTCCGCCCATCTTTTCGTGACTGGTCCCCCGGCCGGTTTTCGATGGATGACATGCTGCCGGCACCGAGTATGCGAGCAGACAAGGCATGGCGTAAATCGACCCGAATGGGGGCTTGCGTTTCGCGTTCAGCGGCCTGGTTGCACGCGCTGCAGCAAGCTCTTGGCGCTTGCCGCCACTAGAATCGATGCGCTGAATCGCACACGATGTCCGGAGTTGCCATGAGTTCCCCCGCCAAGCACGTCCCCCCTGGCACAAAGCCGGCAGAAACCACGCCACTGCGCTTCGTCACCGCCGCCAGCCTGTTCGATGGCCACGATGCGGCCATCAACATCATGCGGCGGATCATCCAGTCGCAGGGCGCCGAAGTGATCCACCTGGGCCACAACCGCTCGGTGGAAGACGTGGTGCGTGCCGCCCTGCAGGAAGACGCCGACGCCATCGCCATTTCCTCCTACCAGGGCGGCCACGTCGAATACTTCAAGTACATGATTGACATGCTGCGCGAGCGCGGCGCCGGCCACATCCGCGTCTTCGGCGGTGGCGGCGGCACCATCACCCCGGAAGAAATCAAGGAACTCCAGACCTACGGCGTCGAGCGCATCTATCACCCCAACGATGGCATGAAGCTGGGGTTGGTGGAGATGATTGAAGATGTGGTTGCGCGCGCAGCGCGCAACCGGGATTCGGGATTGGGGATTCGGGATTTAAAAAAAGCGCCGGCCCCGGACATCGACGACGAAATCAGCATCGGCCGCATGCTCAGCGCCCTGGAAGACGGCGCCTTCAGCGAAGCCGAACTCGTCGATCTACGCAAAAGCTGGTCAGCCGGCTCCAACCAATCCCCAATCCCGAATCTCGAATCCCGGCCAAGCACACCAGTGCTTGGCCTCACAGGCACCGGCGGCGCCGGCAAATCCTCCGTGGTCGACGAACTGCTGCTGCGCTTCCTGCACGCGTTTCCCGAGATGCGCATCGCCGTGCTCGCCGTCGATCCCACGCGTCGCCGCTCCGGTGGCGCACTGCTGGGCGATCGCATCCGCATGAATTCGCTGCGCAGCCATCGCGTCTACATGCGCTCGATGGCCACCCGTCGCCAGCACGCCGCCACCAGCGTGGTGCTGCACGACTGCATCGACTTCCTGAAGAGCCAGCCGTACGACCTGGTGATCGTCGAGACCGCCGGCATCGGCCAGAGCGATTCGGAGATCGTCGACCTGGTCGACTTCCCGGTCTACGTGATGACCAGCGACTACGGCGCCGCCAGCCAGCTGGAGAAGATCGACATGATCGACTTCGCCGACCTGGTGGTGCTGAACAAGTTCGACAAGCGCGGCGCCGAAGACGCGCTGCGCGACGTGCGCAAGCAGTGGAAGCGCAACCACACCGCGTTCAGCGTGAAAGATGACGACGTGCCGGTCTACCCGACCATCGCCAGCCAGTTCAACGATCCGGGCGTGACCTGGATGTTCACCAACCTGTGCCGCCTGATGCGCGAAAAGCTGCATCTGGGCGCGGCCACTTCCAAGGCAGGGCAGCCCGCTCTGGAACCCTCCCCTTCCAGGGGAGGGCAGGGTGGGGTGGCCCCGGTCGAAGCCGGATGCAGCTGGGCCCCGCAACTCGACACCACCCTGAAAGAACCCCGCGCCACCGTCCTGATCCCCGGCGCCCGCGTACGCTACCTCGCCGAGATCGCCGAGCAGGGCCGCGCGATCAACAAGGGTATCGAGACCCAGGCCGAATTCGCCAGCAAGGCGCAGCACTACTACGAGTCGCTGAAGGAACTGGGCGACGACAAGTTGCCGCGCCCGCTCGACCTGTACGGCAGTGCCGACCTGCATGCCGAAGGCGACCGCTCGCTGGTCACCCTGCGCCAGCGCTACAACGCCGCGCTGAAGGAACTCAGCCACGAAGCGATTCATCAGCTGCGCGAATGGCCGGCGCTGTACCAATCCGTCACCGCCGACGTCAACGAATACAAGGTGCGCGACAAGGTCATCCGCGTCGACAACTACCGCGAATCGCTGAGCCACCAGAAAATCCCGAAAGTCGCCCCGCCGAAGTCCAAGGACTGGGGCGAGCTCGTCACCTTCCTCGGCAAGGAAAACCTGCCCGGCCACTACCCGTACACCGGCGGCGTCTACCCGTACCGCCGTAGCGGCGAAGACCCCACCCGCATGTTCGCCGGCGAAGGCACGCCCGAGCGCACCAACCGCCGCTTCCATTACCTGAGCCAGGGCGGTGCCGCCACGCGCCTGTCCACCGCGTTCGACTCGGTCACCCTGTACGGCGAAGACCCCGCGCCGCGCCCGGACATCTACGGCAAGATCGGCAACTCCGGCGTCAACATCGCCACGCTCGACGACATGAAGAAGCTGTACTCCGGCTTCGACTTGAGCGCGCCAAGCACCTCGGTATCGATGACCATCAACGGCCCCGCGCCGATGATCCTGGCGATGTTCATGAACACTGCCATCGACCAGAACGTGGAGAAATACCTGCGCGCTGATGACGCCCGCTGGGCCGAGGCGGAAAAGAAAATCGCCGAGCTCTACGAAGGCCGCCAGCGCCCGCAATACCTGGGCGACCTGCCCAAGGGCAACGACGGCCTCGGCCTTGGCCTGCTCGGCGTGTCCGGCGACGAACTGGTCGATGCCGAAACCTACGCGCGCATCAAGACCGAAACGCTGACCCAGGTGCGCGGCACCGTGCAGGCCGACATCCTGAAGGAAGACCAGGCGCAGAACACCTGCATCTTCTCCACCGAATTCGCGCTGCGCATGATGGGCGACATCCAGCAGTACTTCGTCGACCACAAGGTGCGCAACTTCTACTCAGTGAGCATCAGCGGTTATCACATCGCCGAAGCCGGCGCCAACCCGATCAGCCAGCTCGCCTTCACCCTCAGCAACGGCTTCACCATCGTCGAGTACTACCTCGCCCGCGGCATGAAGGTGGACGACTTCGCGCCCAACCTCAGCTTCTTCTTCTCCAACGGCATGGACCCGGAATACACCGTGATCGGCCGCGTCGCCCGCCGCATCTGGGCCCGCGCCATGCGCGAGCGCTACGGCGCCAGCAGCCGCAGCCAGATGATGAAGTACCACATCCAGACCTCAGGCCGCTCGCTGCACGCGCAGGAAATCCAGTTCAACGACATCCGCACCACGCTGCAGGCGATGTACGCGCTGTTCGACAACTGCAACAGCCTGCACACCAACGCCTACGACGAAGCGATCACCACGCCCACCGAAGAAAGCGTGCGCCGCGCCGTGGCGATCCAGATGATCATCAACAAGGAGCTGGGGCTGAACTTCAACGAGAATCCGTGGCAGGGGAGTTATGTGGTCGATACGCTGACCGACCTGGTGGAAGAGGCGGTGTACAAGGAGTTCGAGGCGATCAGCGAGCGTGGGGGCGTGCTTGGCGCGATGGATACCATGTATCAGCGTGGGAAGATCCAGGAAGAATCGATGTATTACGAGCACAAGAAGCATGATGGGTCGTTGCCGTTGATCGGCGTGAACACCTTTTTGCCGAGGGAGCATGCGGGGGAGATCGCGACGGAGATCGAGTTGATTCGGTCTACGGAGGAGGAGAAGGGGCAGCAGATCGCCAACGTGAGGCGGTACGGCGAGGCGCGCAATGCCCTGGCTGCCGACAGCTTGAAGGTGCTACAAACGACGGCGCGGGATCGGCGCAACGTGTTCGAGCAGCTGATCGAGGCGGTGAAGTACAACTCGCTGGGGCAGATCAGTCATGCGTTGTATGAGGTGGGGGGGGAGTATCGGCGGAATATGTAGGTTCGAAGGAGAAAATTCTAACCTGCGCAGGGGAAAAGGATGAAGCTAAAAAACTTAAGCAAATGGAAGCTGAGTGAAAGCGTTGAAGGGCTGTTGTTCTTCGCTCAAAGAGTGGATGAGATGCTCTTTGACTTCTCACTTGATACACACAAACCGCCGGCGCTAAATGCACCGTCGTTGTGTATAGAAGCAATTGACCTGGTAAAAGAAATTGAAAAGGGTTTCATGGAGCGGGCAAATCTGGAGCCGGTCCTTGAAGAGCTTGCGTGGAGTCTAAAGAATGACTCTATAACAAAAGAATTGTTAGATCTTGATCCCGGGTATTACACTCTTGTAAATGCTGAAACTCCCTTATCGCAAACCAGGCTCAAGCTGGAGGTGCTAGGGCGCACCATCAATCCTAATCGCTACTTGGCGATTGCATTTGAACGTCTAGGGGAGGCTGTTAGAGCTCGGAAAAAGAGTGATATAGATTTTTTGGCTACAACGATTATAACGACGCTCCTGAACATTGGAGTGAGCAAGCAGTCATTATTTGCCGCAGTCAATAGCCATTTTTTTGATCCAAATGGGGCGGCTATCGAGTGTTGTGACGCATTAGATGAATTTCTCAGAGTCATAAAGCCTAAAACTCATCGATTCACGGGTTTTGCCGTAGTTTCACGTTTAATTAAGGAGGTTTCTGAATCTATTGGTTCTTTTGGTATCGAGATAGTGAAGTCACTGCCGGAGGATAGCTCTGTAGATTGGTCATCGCCAGTAGGGGATGGTGAGCTATTGGTGCGAGTGGAACATATTGACGCGCCAGACCATTATGCTGCCAGAGATATTATGTTTCGCAGGCTCGATGCGCTGACTGATCTATTTACGCTCTTCTACCATCGTGACCATATTATCTGGCGGGATGAGGCCGTCGTGATGCAAGAGTGTTGCGAGAAGACAGGGGTCAAGATTTTATCTCCGAGGGGGCCTATGGAGAAGGCGTTTGATTTAAGCGCAACTAAGGCGTCGAAGCAGCTTAATTCGCTCCTGAGGAATTTCTCCGCCAGGAGGGATGATGGAAGCTTTCAACGATTCACTCGCGTTGTAGATTTACATGGTGTCTGCGTCACTCATAAGATCGTAGATAATCAGCTCGTCAATTTGTGGATTTCTCTCGAAACTTTGGTCCCAAGTCACGTAGGTGGATCAAAGATAACCAAGGTGATTCGATCTATCATGCCATTTATCCTAATGGCTTATATCCGTAGGTTGATGAACCAATTGCTAAGCGATCTCCTGAAGTGGGATAAATGGAGAACTCGGAAGCTATTGTCGAAGGTCCCATTGGCAAAGGGCTTTGGCCTGTTGGACAGATTGACTGTGCTTATTGCACACGCGGCATGTGAGGACCTTAGGAGTGAGTTGTACGGTAGGTTGGGGGATTTTGTTTTACTTCGCTACCGGTGCTTTAGACTCGCAGAGAGTGTCGCGTCAAAAAGTAGGGTTTTTGATTTATTGGATAGGCACGAAAAAAAGGTGACTTGGCAGATACGGCGGCTTTATCGAGCGCGAAACCTAATTGTGCATACGAGTAAATCACCAACGTACCTTGAGACCTTGGTCACGAATGGACACGATTATTTGGACCAAGTTGTATTCGATGTAATTCGTGTTTGCTCCGGTAAGTATAAGGCCAGGACGATTGAGCAAGCATTTGAGCTGGGGTCTGCCTTCTATCAGCGATATACGTCGTCTATCTCTACCGCGGACTTCAATGACGCGAATGACGTATTGTCGCTTACTGGGTTACCTCTTGGCTTTGTTACAGAGGTTGAGAAGGAGCTTCAGCTTTGATCCCAACCAAAACAAACTAACCGGGTCACCATTTCGCCGCCGGAGTCAATAGACGCGCACTTGCTCTTCCCCGGCGCTGCCGAAGAGTATGTGCCCGTCTTGCCGCTGACCACCAGCCGTTGTGTTTCATGCGGCGCCAAGATCGCGCCAGTCACCGTTCTGGTTAGGACCGCGTCAGCGGCCCTTGTTGCTCGCAACAAAGGTGTCACCATTTCGCCGTCCGTAGTCAAAACAGGGGTCAGAGTGCACTTTAATTACGGAAGTCGTGAAGAAAGTCGGCTCTCTGAATCCTGGTTTGCTGAAAATAATCAGTTCATAAGGAGTGTTGTACATTGTGCTTCCTGCAGATAGCGGATTTATTGGTGCGATGGACGAATGTCGATTAAAGGCGCGTGGCTAATTGAGCCTCGTGCCTCCAAAACAGGGGTCAGAGTGCACTTTCAAGGTTTATTCTCCTTGAGGTACTTTGCGCGGACGTCCGGTTTTTGCCGGCCTTGCGCGGCGTGACAGCTGCGTTTCGATAGCACTGCGGAAGCGGTCTGAGCCCAGCGCGTGCTGTCGTTGACGATGCGCGCGTATTGCGTCGAGGTGATCTTGTGCGAAACAGGGTTCAGAGTGCACTTTAAATGGGCGACGTTGGTGTAAAAGTCGACTCTGACCCCAGTTTCGATGTTATCGAAATAACGTGCGAAGTCGGTAATCGTAAGGGCATAGTTGGGTGACGGGTGCGGCAGTGGCAAACTTGTTTTATAAATAAATAAAAGGGAATTTATGCACATAATACTTCAAAATCACATTAACGATCTCCAGGCCGATTTTGGCTATGAAGGTCTGTCTGATTCAAAGTTATTTGAAGTTTTTTGTAATTATTGCGTAGTCTCCAGGCATTTTTTGGGGCGCTTTGACCCGGTTGACGTGACTACGGATGAGGACGATGCGTCCATTGATGGCGTTGCGATAATTATAGATGGTGATCTCATTACCAACCTTGACGACGCGCAAGAGATTTTTAATACGCATAAGACAAATCTGGTCGTGGATGTTGTCTTTACTCAGGCTAAAAGCGGAGAGTCTTTCAATAAGGCGGAAATTGCTAATTTCAAGATGGGTCTAGAAGATTTTCTAAGCCTCGATCCAAAATTGCCAAATGGAAAATTAAATGGCGAGGCCATTTCCATACTTAAAGTCGTATTCGAGAATCTAAAGCGCGTTCGAAATCGCCGTCCAAATATCCATGTTTATTACTGCACATCGGGTACATACAAATCTGAGCGCGAGATTAGGGCGGCCTTCGATATTATTGCGCGACACGTAAAAGAGACTGAACTTTTTTATAGCGTTTCCGTGACCCCTTCTGGGCGAAGCGAAATTCTTAAGTTTTACTCAGATATAACTGATAAGAATGAAGCTAAGCTTCGATTGATCGATTATTTTGGTATGCCGGAAATGCCTGGCATCCCCCAGTCGTATGTAGGTGTTGTTTCTGCAAAAAGCTATGTGGATGCATTGCTTGTGGATGGAGATCGAGCTCTTAGGCAATCAGTCTTTGAGGAAAACGTTCGATCATTCTTGGGTCAGGACAATGATGTAAATTCAGCGATACAGGGGTCATTGCAGGATAAAGATAAGCGTAAGCTCTTCTCTGTGCTTAATAATGGAATAACTATAGTTGCTCCTGAAATAACTCTTACGCCAAACACAAAGGAAATCCATCTAACAAATTATCAAATAATAAATGGATGTCAAACCAGTAGCACGCTTCATGAGAATTACGAAAGCCTGACAGAGGACGTTAATGTAGTAATCAAGTTTATTGAGTCTCCCGATAACGAGTCATCCAGCGACATCATTGCAGCTACTAACAGTCAATCTGATATCCCTAAGGAAGCTTTTTACGGATTAAGGACAAAGGCGAAATTGGTGCAGAAGTATTTCGATGCGAGAAATCAAGCGGCGCCGGCCGATAGTCGAATCTATTTTGAGCGTCGGCAGGGCGAGTTTAGAGGGCTTGGATATCAGGTGTCCCGCATATTTGATGTAAAAGAGGTGGCTCGTTGCTATGCCGCCATGTTCTTAAATCAGCCTCATAACGCCGCGCGCTATCTGAGCGCGATTTTTGTAGCCGGTGGTGAGAATCTATTCAAGGAAGATGACCACGAGTCGTATTACTATTCTGCGGCTTTGGCACTATATAAATATCAGACGTTAATTAATGGCAGGAAGATCAATGCACAAAATTACGTCAAGGTAAGATGGCATATTATCCATGCTTTCAAATGGTTTGTGCATGAAAAAGTAGACGTGCCAGAGGCAAATTCTCGAAAGGCTGATGCATACGCTTCTAAGATAATAGATGTTCTTCATTCGGAAGATAGGAAATATATAAAGATATTCGAGAAATGCCAGCTGGCTATTGATAATATTGGATTTCCCACGCCAGATTCACTTAAACGCGGTAGATTCAGCCAAGAGTTGGCGGAATTTATTAAGGCGAAATTTGTCAAATAGAAGCGCAAACGTCAAATAGAAGCGCAAACGAAACAGGGGTCAGAGTGCACTTTAAATGGGCGACGTTGGTGTAAAAGTCGACTCTGACCCCAGTTTCGACCCCAGTTTCGGACCCCAGTTTCGGACCCCAGTTTCGGACCCCAGTTTCGGGCGGCACCTCGCTGTTCGACGTGAAAAGTGTATTCAAGGGCAAGAGCTGGCTTTGCTTCGAAATTCCCGAGGGTACGGTCATTCCAGCATCATTGGTCGTCCGCGAGACCGGCTACAACCCGCGCCTCAAGGCAAATCATTACCAGATTGAATGCGCGGCCAAATCCCTCCGTATCTACGCATTCAAAGGTGCTGTGGACAACCTTGCACGAAACGCCATAGCCCGAGCGGTACAGCGCGCTTGATTCCATACTCCAACGATGAGCGAAAACCATGGCTGATATTGACGGGCAGACCCTGCTGATGGCCGTGCAGGCGGTGCAAATTCAGATCCACTCCTTGGAAACAGAGATCGACCAGGCGGGCGAGGACGACGACGTCAGTGATCAGGAGGATCTCCTGATGGGCTACATGCAGGCCGCCGCCACCCTGCGCCTTGCCTATGAAGCCGAAGAGATGGCCAGCAGCAACCTTCCCCCGTACGACAGGTTGGTTCCTACGCGAGGATAAAAATGGGGGTCTAAAAACAGGAGGCAAAAACAGGGATCAGAGCGCACTTTTCAGGGCTTATTCTCCTTGAGGCACTTTGCGCGGACGTCCGATTTTTGCCGGTCCTGCGCGGCGTGACAGCTGCGCTTCGATAGCGCTGCGGAAGCGGTCTGAGCCCAGCGCGTGCTGTCGTTGAAGATGCTCGCGTATGGCGTCGAGGTGATTTTGGGACAGGTTTTCCATGGCGAGGGTGCGGTATGCGTTGTATCGCTCCTCGTCGGTTCTTCCCAGCGCCAGATAGACGGGGTGGGGATGAATCAAAGGGTCGTCGTGGCCGAAAGCATTGTGTGCGTGGCTTGACCAGGCATAGTCGAGCGGGTCGGCGGTCATGCGAGCGCGGACCGGGTTGAGTTCGATGTAGCGATAGCAGTGGAGCAAGTAGGTTTCCCGATCTACCAGTGACGACTTGTAGCGACCTTCCCACAAGGTGCCGGTGCGCCGGTATCGATCGTTGATGTAGCGCACGTAACGTCGCCCTAGGGATTGCATCACGCGCGCAATCTGGCCACTGGCGGCGGGCGTCATCAAGAGATGTACGTGATTGGTCATGAGCACATACGCGTGGACGTTGCAGCCCTCGCGCATCGAGATCTCGCGCAAGTCTTGCAGGTAGCGCACACGGTCTACGTCGGTAAAGAAACAAGGTTGGCGATCATTGCCGCGTTGGACGACGTGTTGGGGAATGCAGGCAAGATCGAGTCGTGGCTGGCGGGGCATCGCGGCGTCCATGCTGGAATGGCTCCAGTTTCCCAGTGCTGCGGGTTCCGTCTGTCGGGCCATTCCGCGAACTTCCGTCAGAAGTGCACTCTGACCTCGGTTTTCACACCGGCGCTTTAGGTAACCACTCTGCATTTTGCATCGAATAACCAACGAGCTTTCCATTTCGACGACATGTCCACCCAGGGGACAAACCGAGGAGACAATGACAATGAAGGCGATTGTGGTAACCGATGAGGCCGCGGGAACGGGCGGGATGAAGCTGGCGGAGCGCCCCGAGCCGCAGGCCGCAATAAACGATGTCGTCGTGCATATTCATGCGTCGGGGTTCGTTGGAACCGAGCTGACGTGGCCCTCGACCTGGACCGATCGACTCGACCGCAGCAGGACGCCGACGATTCCCGGGCACGAGTTGGCTGGAGTGATCACTGCGCTGGGCTACGGCACGGTCGGGCTATCGGTGGGGCAGCGGGTATTCGGCCTCGCGGACTGGTATCGCGACGGCACCCTGGCGGAGTATGTGGCGATCGAGGCGCGCAACCTCGCGCCGCTGCCGGGCGACGTCGACTTCACGGTGGGCGCGAGCCTGCCGATCTCGGGCCTGACGGCATGGCAGGGACTGTTCGAGCACGGCCGTCTTCGGGCGGGGCAGAGCGTCATCGCGCACGGCGCGGCCGGTGCGGTCGGGTCGATGGTGACGCAGCTCGCGCGTGAAGCGGGCGCCTATGTCATCGGCACCGGCCGCGCCGCCGACCGTCAGAAGGTGCTCGATTTCGGCGCGCAGGAATTCGTCGACCTCGACAACGACGCGCTGGAAGACGTCGGCAAGGTCGATCTGGTGTTCGATGTCATCGGCGGCGACATCCAGAAGCGATCCGCAGGCCTGATTCGAGCCGGCGGAACGCTGGTGACCATCGTCGCGCCGGCCGAAACGCGGCCCGTCGATGGCCTGGCGGTCGACTTCGTGGTCGAGTCCAGCCGCGCCCAACTGGGCGAGATCGTCCAGCGCGTACGGGACGGCAGATTGCGGTCGAACATCGGCAACATCGCCACCCTCGACGATGCCGTCGCCGCTTTCAACCCGACCCGGCGGATCAGCGGGAAGACGATCATTCGCGTTCGTCCGTGAAGAACGGGGCCGGGTCGAGAGTAATGGGGCGTGGCTAATTAAATGTCTTCCTGGATGCTTGCCCGCGGTGACCGCCCACGCGGGCGGTACACGGCAGGACATCCGAGGGCGGTTTCCACCATGCGCTGGAAGCGTTCGTCACCAAGGGCGCGTTCCTGGCTGGCATACGCACGCAGGCGCTAAAATTCCCCAAGTGCAATGCCTGTGTCCAACCATTGTTGGTAGGGCAGCGTTACCTCGCTGCGTGCTGCGTCATCCCCAGCGCTTGCCTGACCGCCTTGACCACCGCGTCCGGCTGATCGATCTGAATGTCGTGTGAGCTGCCCGGAACGTGTACCAGCGTGCCGCGGGAGGATGTGGCGACGATCTGCGCCTGCGTATGGGCACGGGCGTCTTCCAGTCCCTTGCGGTCACGCGGCAGCGCATCGGCATAGGTGTTGGCGGCGGACAGTACGATCAGGGGTGTCGAGCCGTGCGTCTCCTGCTTCGACACGGGCTGCTTGAAGACCCCGACATTGGCCTGGAGTACCGAAAGTACGGTGTGCCAGTACGCCGGCTTCGACATCAGGGCCAGGTTCACCGCGTTGAGTTTGGCGCTGGCGTGCGGATCGGGCCCGCCGAGACACTGGCTCAGTTCCTTATGGGTGGATGTCAGTTCGTGCTTTTCGGCGGCGGCCTCGCAGTGGCGAAGAAACGCGAACCGCTGTACCGAGAGGGTGTCCTCGTCCTTCTGCCATGCGGGGGCAAACCGGCCGATGTCCTGCGCGGGCGGATCGAGCAGGATCATCGCGCCCACGTCCGCCGGATAGCGGCTTGCGTACTGCCGAACGATGTTGCTACCCAGCGAATGCCCCACCATCACCAGTGGGGTCGAGAGGCCGGCACGCTGGATCAGGGCGTGCAGATCCGACACGTCGGCGTCGAGATCTCGCGGCATCGGCCCCTCGCTGCTGAAGCCGAGGCCGGCCCGGTCGTACGCGCAGACGCGCGCGTGGGCGGCGAGAAGCGGCTGCACCTTGAACCACGTGGAGGAATCGGCGACCGCGCCAGCCTCCAGCAAGACGGTCTGCGGTCCGCTGCCCGAACAGCGCAGGTTGAGATGGCGGCCATCGCCCAGGTCGATCAGCTTTGCCGCCTGCGCATAGCTGTCCGGCATGCGCTGCGACGCGGTGGCGTGGCTGGCTTCGGTGGCCCTGGCCTGACCGAGCATCATGACCAGTAAAAGGGCACCGCCCGCTTTCAGATGCATCCTGTTCAAGGAATGTCTCCCGTCGATGGCCCGGACCGGGGTGCGGGCAGGGTATCTTCATCGACTTGAGGCGGCGCAAGAAGTTCAGCAAGAAGGTGTCAGCCCCGGCGACCCGATCAGGCGGCAACCGGAAGTGGACTGGCGAACGTCTCCCGCGAAGGCTCGGCCACGAAAACCGGGACGGAGGAAGTTAAATGGTCATGAGGAGCGCGCTCGTCGTGTTTGACCTGCTGGCGATCCCGTTCTTCCCGCAGCGCGGTCAAGGTTGCGCCAAAACCGGACTACCTCAATCTGACTTTGGCCTCGATCTGCTGCCGAAAGCGTTCGCTTCCCCATGCGCGCTGTTGTTGGGTGTGCTGTCGGATTTCGTCGAGGAATTGTTCTTCCAGGTGTTCATGCACCAACGCGTAGTAGGCGGCTTGGCGCCCGGCGGGTGTGCTGGCCAGTAGCGTGTATTGCTCGTGCGGGGTGATGAGTGGTGTGTGCTGCCCCAGCGCGTTGTGGTGGTAGCTGGACCAACGACACCGGGACGGAGGAAATTAAATTCCCTCGTGCCCACTGTTCCGGCGCCTCGGCCGACCAAGACGGCGCAAGCTCACTGGGGAAAAAGGTGCCGGGGACAGTTGTTGGGTGCTTAGGGGCTCAGGACGTACGAATCGTCCCTGGCACCGACATCTGCTAAAGGCTCGATCCGAATCAGCCAAGTGTCTTCAAGTCGTATGACACGGCTTCGAGCAGGTGTAGCAGCCGTTCGATTGAGGATAATGCTGTTTCGCTGCTCGTACAGCGCCTTCGCATGTGGGAAATTCGCCTAAATACTGCATGTGGCTGCGTTGGTAGACGCATGTAGCGGTGTGCACTTCATGGTCACCGTTGGTTTGAGCATTTTGGTTGACCTAGTAGCTCGTCATCTTCCTGTTCCTCTGGTCATTGCGCCTATCACGCGTGCGTCACCGTGCTCCGTCTCTGTCTCATATGCTGAGAAAACAGAAAGGGTGAAAAAAGGGTGTCAGAAAAAAGATGTCAGGGACAATGCCTGATGTCGGGTGGGTGGCTTGGACGATGGGTGGGGCGGTTTTAGCTGACAGCGGTCGGCTGGTGGAGCGGCGATGCTGCAGGCATGGCTCGACAACCTCGCTTTGATCTTCCCAGCATTGCGCAGCATGTGGTGCGGCGGGGCAATAATCGGTTGCCGTGCTTTCTGGATGATCTCGATCGCCAGCGCTACCTGCAATGCTTGCGGCAGGCGCTGGGGCGATTCGGTTGCCGGCTGCATGCATATGTGTTGATGAGCAATCACGTGCACTTGTTGCTGACACCGGATGGACTGACAACTGTGACAACTGGGGATGTTAAGTTGCCCGACGCCAGGTTTTCTCGATGCTTCCCACAGACTTCCACATTCATGCTCCCGTGCTTTCGCTTCCCATCCGCGTTCGCGGTTGTCCAGCCATGACGACTTGCGTCATATGACGGAAAACGTTATGGTTGTTCCGTGATCAGGAATTTTGCCGACAAGGAAGCGGAAAAGATCTGGTGCGGTACGCCATCTCGGCGGCTGCCTGCGGATATCCAGCCCGTCGCGCGCCGCAAGCTGCGCATGCTCGGCAACGCGTCCAGGCTCGATGACCTGCGCATTCCTCCAGCCAATCGGCTCGAGGCCCTCAAGGGTAGTCGGAACGGCCAGCACAGCATCCGGATCAATGATCAATGGCGCGTCTGTTTTCGGTGGATCGACGGCGACGCCCACGACGTGGAAATCGTCGATTACCACTAACGAGCGACTTGACCATGAAGAGCCTGCCCAACATCCATCCCGGCGAAGTGCTACTCGAGGAGTTCCTGACTCCGATGGGTATCAGCCAGAACGCACTGGCGCGCGCTGCTGGCGTGCCGCCGCGGCGTATCAATGAGATCGTGCTCGGCAAGCGCGGTGTCACGGCAGATACCGCCGTGCGCCTGGCGGCCGCCTTGGGCACGAGCGAGCGGTTCTGGCTGGGCCTGCAGGCAGACTTTGATTTGGAGGAGGCGCATCGTTTGCTGGGCAAGGCGGTCCAACATATCGAACGAATCGCGGCGTGATTTGGACAAAAAGCGCGAGCCAGAGCGCACTTTTCTGACATTGGACGGCTGTCCCCGCCGACTGTGAATCGCGGACGGTCGCCGCAGCTTCTGGGTTCTCTCGCCCAGTGAACCGCCCGACGCTACGCGTGAAGAGGCGTCCGAAACGGAGCCAGGTTCACTTGCCGCTTTCGAACGCGTCGCGCGCTGGCCGCTACGGCCATCCGCGCAACGGCACGTGAGAGGCGTCGGTAGTTTTGCTTCGGTGCGTGGTGCGTTGTCTTCGAAAATTGTCAGGCGCAATCTGCTTCACCCCACACCCTTGGCTAAACGCCGCTGACAAGCCATGCTGCATGGTCATCCCCTGATTCAGCCCGGCATCTCATGACCTGTCACCTCACCAAAGCCCTCCTGACTTCCGCCCTGATCCTGGGCATCGCCGGTTGCGGCTCGCACCCGGCGCGTGTGGCTGATGCGGCGCAGCCGCCATCCCGGGCCCAGCCGTCCGCTGCGGCACAGGCCAAACCGCCAATCACCAAGTTCAAGGCGTATACCCAGCGCTTCAGTGGCGAGACGCTGCTCACGCAGAGCCATGCGACCGGCCACGTGGGCGATCTGTTTTTTACCCACTGGAAGGATGGTGGCGCGGCCTCGTTCAAGCTGGATGAGCAGGGCAACTTCACCATCGAATGGGTGGGTGGCGACTACAACTATGTCGGCGGTGCCGGCTGGGATCATGGCGACCGCAACCGCGTGATCGGCTACCACCTCGACAAGGATTCGGGCGCCAGCTACGTGACCCTGTATGGCTGGGGCTACGACAAGAACATGGACCCGGCCGATCCGGCCCATCTGGTGGAGTACTACGTTGTTCAGCGCGGCGTGCGTACGCCGGGGCAGGGCGGTGAGAAGGGCGTTTCCTTCGTCAGCGACGGCGTGGAGTACACCACCTACCGCACCCTCCGCAAGGAAAAGCCCTCGATCAACAACACCGCCACGTTCTACCAGTACTGGAGCCGCCCCAAGGAGCAGCAGCCGCTCGGGGTTGACCACAAGATCATCTTTGCCGACCACGTAAAGGCCTGGGAAGCCAACGGCTGGAAACTCCCGAACCTGGACAACTTCGACGCCAGCGACGACCCCACCTACCAGGTGTTTGCGGTCGAGGTGTTCATGGTCGACAAGGGCGGCAGCGTGGAGGGTCGGGTCTGGGACGCGGGCAAGTAGGCTGCCTGATTTGTCGCCAGGCGGGCGGTGACTGACATCGGCGAAGCGTCGGCTTTGGCTTCGACCATCGGCCGGTAGCGCAGGCGATCCAAGCCGGTTAAAGAAGCATGGCTGGCGCGGCTTGGCGCTTCCAAGCGGGCAGAACGCCACGGTTCGTGCGTAATCGATCGCGATCTGTCGGGCTGGACCGCGACGTCGCGTCGTGACGTGAACCCGGACATCGGTTGCACCCGCAGATGGCCCCGGCGGTCCGCTTTCGTCCCTTCGCGTCGGCCAGCCTTACAGTTTGGGGCCCTTGTCGGGTGGAAGCTTGGATGCGGTGCTCACCGGATCAATGACTTGTGGCTTGGCACGATGGGTGCTTGCATCTTCTGGCTAAAGCATTCAGCACCGCGACGTACCGCGGGAACGCCATCCAGAGGTCAAAGAAGATGTCCACTCGTTTTGGGTCAAAAGTCACCGGTGCGGCACTTGCGGTCGTCGCCGCGCTGGCTTTTATCGTGCCGGCCGCGCAAGCGACGCCAATCACCTTCTACAACAATGCCGCGACGCAAACCTCGCAACGGTTTACGGTCGGCTGCGGAAGCGCAGGTGGGGATTGCACTGGCCTGCTCGCGGCCGTCAGCAACGCGACCCCGCTTGCCTGGAGCTCGACGGTCGGCCAGATGCTGGGCGGCCCGTCGGACGCCAGTCCGGCGAGCGAAATGGCTTTCGTCAACAGCATGCTGGCGACCAGCTTCGACGAGAACAGCGGCAACATTGCGCCCTCAGCCGGCAAGTCGTTCGCCTTTTCCTTGAGCGCAGATTATCTGTTGATCAAGGTGGGCGCCGGCCCGAGGCACCAGGCTTACGGTTTGCTGCAGAACCTGGGTGGCGACTTGGACCTGTGGTTCACCTCCACCGGCCAGGCGGGTGGGCTCAGCCACTACATCACGTTCGGAAGCGCGGCGACCGACGTTCCGGAGCCGGCGGCTCTGGGCATGTTCGGCCTGGGCCTGTCGTTGTTGGGCGGTTTCATGGTCGTGCGCCGTCGTTATACCTGAGCGCTTTTTTCCAACGCGCCTGTGAAAAATCCCCGGCAACGGGGATTTTTTTTGGGGAAGTACGGCGCCGTTCACGCGCTTCGCCGCGATAGCCAAAGCACGGTTGCCGCTCAAGGTATGTGTTCTCGAACGGGCGGCGGAAGCGGCCGCGCCCCGCGCACCTTGCTCCCGCGTGCGGCGCGACTCCCACCGCCCGGCATCGGTGCCTGTATCGGCGCCTGCGCGCGATACGCGGCTCGGTGAGCGATATCGGGAAAGGCGCTCAAAGGGCCATCTCGCTCTGACCCGCTGTGATCGGTGTGAGCGCACTATTGGTTCCCCTCTCTTCAGCAGGACACTCACGATGCGGCGGATGCGCGAGATGTTTTTGTGCAGCTTGGTAGTTGCTGCGGTCGCGATCGGATTTTCCGCTACGGCAGCGGAGCCATCTTCGCCGGACAGTGTTGCGGTCCGCGTGGATCATCACGTGCATCTCAACTCCCCGGCTATCCAGGCGTTCGTGCCGAAGTTCTGCGAGAGCATCAGCCGCTACGGAAAATGCGATGCGGCACTGACGACCCCATACTCGCCTGCAGACTTGCTGGCTGCGATGGACAAGGCGGGCATCAAGCGTGCACTGGTGCTGTCGACGGGCTATCTCCCCGAGAGCCCGATGATGGATCCACAGCCTGCCGATGCAGCACGGCTGATGCGCGCCGCCAACGACTGGACCGTTGGCCTGGTGCACGCCCATCCGGACCGCTTTCGGGCATTCATCGCCGTGGATCCATTGCGGCCCACGGCGCTTCCCGAGATCGCTCGATGGAAGGGGGAGCCTGGGGTCGCCGGGTTGAAACTGCATTTGACGAGTTCGGGCGTGGATCTGCGCAAAGACGCGCACATAGCCGCGCTTGCCGGTGTGTTCAAGGCGGCCGCGAGGGCACATTGGGCAGTGGTGGTCCACTTGCGGACACAGCGCAGTGACTACGGCGCGGCGGACGTGCAGCGCTTCGTCAAGGACGTGCTGCCGGCGGCGGCAGGCATGCCGGTGCAGATTGCGCACGCGGGCGGCTGGGGTGGCATCGACAAGGCGACCCTGTCCGCGCTGGGTGCATTTGCGGATGACATGCAAGCCGATCCCGGCAAGTTCCGGAATGTGTGGTTCGACCTTTCCGGCGTGTGGACGGACAAGACGCCTGCCCCCGACAAGCGCGCCCTGGTGGCGCTGATCCGAAAGATCGGACCGAGCCATTTCCTGGCTGGCTCCGACTGGCCCTACACCGGCACGAATCTCGCCGACTACTACGGCCGCCTCTATCCGCAGCTGCCGCTGACACCGGCCGAATGGGCGGTGATCCGGGGCAATGTTGTGCCCTATGTGCGTTGATGGGGCATCGAGCATGAGGTTGCGTGCTGGATGTATCGCCAGCTGGTTCGACGCCGGTCGGGGTCTTCAGCCCGTTCTTGATGACGGGGACGTGGGTGGTGTCGCCGGTGACCATCAGCCTGCTGATCTCACCGCTGCCGTTGGCGGCCACGAACAGCTTGCCGTTGGCGGCGCGCATGCTGTCCGGTCCATGGACTGGGGCGTCCATCAAGATGTTGCAGGTGGAGTTGTCGCCGAGCGGGGACCAACTCAGCTTCGGCGCCCCCGTTTTCAGGACCCGCGCGGGGCGGTGGTGCGTGCACCGAACGCCCCCCGGGGCGTTCAATTTGTCGCTGACAACTTTTGCTTATTCGTCACCGCGCGGTGCACGGGTTATAAAACGGGACATACTGCGCGGCCTTGCCGTTCTCCAACCGCACGTTGTCGCACTTGTTGACCTTGACGCCATCGACGGTCTGCTTGCCTGCGGCGCGGAAGCTCTCGACCTTGCCATGGGCGTCGACCTCCACATAATCGGTGATGTAATAACCCTGCATGTGTTGGGGTTGCGCCAGCTCTACGCGCAGAGGGCCGGGACCGAAACTCGGGAAATACACCGTCGAGACTTCCGCGCCGTACACCCTCACCTTGCCGGGAGGCTCGTGCCTGTCATCCGGCTCCGCGAAATACAACGTTGATGCGTTGTGATAATCGTGCAGGTTGCCAAAGCGCACATTCCCGCTCAACCGGATCGGACCGAGCGTCAGCGACTTGGGCAGCGACACATAATCGCCAGACGGCACCACCACGGAATGGGCCGGCAACGCGACGCCTTGGAATTGGCTGCCCGGAGCCAATTCCGCTGATCTCAGTTTCGAAACGTCGCGATCCGGGCCAAGCACCACGCGCGACCCTGCTGCGAGATTGAGTCGACCTGACGTCGTCGCGCTGGACAATACGCGCCGGCAGGTGCCGTTGCCCGTATCAACGATGGTGTCGCCTTGCGCGCAGTACGTCTCGCGGTCGATGACCGCATAGCCACCGCGCTGGTCGTCGTGGACGGCGTACAAGATCCACCACTCGTCAGGGTTGAGCAGCCGCGGCGGACCCATGCATGGCACATACAGCGCGCCATGCATCTGTACGACATCGGGACTCGCGCCCTTGAGATGCTTGGCGACACGAAAGCTGATTAGGCTGGTATTGGTATCGCGGTCGTCTGCCCGTTCGATGACCTCGCCCGCCACGACGAGTGAGGCGTTGGCTAATTTCTCGACCGTGGAAACTTTTGGCAATGCCGTGGGAAAGCCCGGAACGGGCCGACACGCAACTGAGGGTAGAGAACATAGCAACAGAATCAGCGCAAGCAACGATGCCATCAAGTTCAAAATGGAACGATGCATAGCGGCGATTCCCCCGAATAGATCGTATACCCATGGCGATGATAATCGTCCCCCTGACGTCTTCCGCCATCCCCAACCCTGTCGTTCATCGTTGCATGGGTGGCTGCGCCAGCCGCACATCCGCTGACTGCAATAACGGCGCTGGCTCCTGCGCATTCTGCGCCTCAGGCATCTGCATTCGCGACCAGTCCGCACTGCTCTGCGCGAGCGGTGTATTGATGCCGCCAATCACATCGACAAAGGCAAACTTCCGCAACAGCGAGCCTGCGCTTTCCTGCACGGCGAACGCGCGGGAGGAATCTTCGCTAAGGATCACCCGGTCGATTCGTTCCAGCCCTTCCTTCTGCGCCGAGAGCGCCAGCGCGCCGGAGAGGTTGCAGCTGAGTACGTCGGTCGGGCGACTCCGCGTCTGGTCGAGCTGTCCCACACCGTTGAAGGCCTGTTGAAACAGCGAAAATCCAGGGTGCTGCGGGTGGGAAAGGGTGATCGGAGTGATGGCGGATTGCTGCAGCGCCTGCTCGAGAGCTCCGGCGGTTTCGCCGCCAACTTTTCCATCGGGGTCGAGGTGGTGCTGCCGCTGAAAATCCTCTATTGCACCGCGAGTTGTTGGGCCGAAATCGCCATCATCCTCGATGGGGCGACCGCGGTGCTGATAGCCAAGTGCGGCCAATTTTCGCTGGACGTCAGCTACCGCAGGCCCGCTGCTTCCTACCTTGAGTAGCGGCTCACGGCCGCCTAGTTCGGCGAGAGCCTTCAACTCCACGGAGTCGAGCACTGCCGCGTCGCGCCCTTGGTCCGTGAGATATTTTTCGAGACCGGTCTTGAAAAATTCCCTGTCTTCTTCCGACAAGCTGGCCTTGACGTTCTCGATACCTGCGGCCTCCACGCAATGGGAAATACGTCGGAGCACATCCTTCGTGCCTCGGTCAGACTGCGCATATTGGGTTTGAAGCTTGTACCGCACCAAGTCATCCAATCCGAACGCCCCTTCAACCTTGATGGTGGCGCCATGCCGGCGACCAGGCATGTCCATTGCGGTATCGGTGCTCGTCAGGCTGATGAATTTTTTCAAGCCGTCGTTAACTGCGTCGCCGTATTGGTTTCTCGTGTCGATGAGGATGAGTTTGGCGGCATCATTGCCACTCATGAAGGTCTTGTTGGGTGTTTCGGTCATACCGTCGACAACGGCATTCACCGCGGCGACCTTCTGTTGCACCCCGGGTACGAAATCGGCGTTGATTGCCTTGATCCCTGCATCGGAGCTCAGTGCAGCATTGAGCTTGGGCTCCAGCCGATCGTAGAGCGCGCTGTCGGCGGCGGTAAATTCGCCAAATGGCTTGTAGAAATGCCCCTTGATGTCCTCCAACTCTTCATTGCTCAGAATGCGACGACTTTGGACATCGATGGCGGTTTCCGTGATGGATTCCAACAGGTTTCGCCCGTTCTGGTTGGAACCGATGTCGTACTGGAAGGGGCCGAAACTTGGGCCGCTGCGCCCCGACACCGCGTTGCTCATTTCGTACGCGCCTGCACCGTCGCGCAGCTCGCTCTTCATCATGATGAGATAAGTGCGGTACTCCAGGGAGTCGCGCGGAAAAGCGTCGCCTCCCGAAAATTTCTTCTCGCTCACTGCAAACTCCTTTTATCGCTGGGCAGTTTCAGTCCGAAGATCGACCCGTAACGCTGTTGCGCCAGTCCTCCAGTTGTTGGGCACGGTAAGCGGTACTTTCCATAATGCACGTCGATTCCGTGGCCGGGCCGGTATCCGAGCCGAAGCGGCCGGCGCGGGCTGCACAGTCCTTGTCCCGGAAGGTGAGCCATGCGCGTTGCGCTTCGACCGCCGCGCGCCTGTCCAGATCATCCAGAACCGTCAGAAGCGACTGGTATACCCGATTGAGGCGATCGTCTTGATAGGTGAGTTCCGTGCCTGCACAGTCTTGTTGCTTCGGCGCCGTGCCGCTGCTTCGCTTCATGCACGCGTCGTAGCTGGAGCGAACGCCGAAGTAGCGCAACGAGATGTAGGAGAGCCGTTCCACCCCTGTCCTGATGGCCATGCCGTTAATGGTTTCGGGTTGGCTGGTCACATGGGCGGGATCGGCGGACGTGGCGGTGGTGCTCAGTGCCACGCACGTCCATACAACCGGCAGCGCAGTTCGTAACTTCATGGGTTTTCCTTCTCCTGCTGGCTCTCGGCCATGTTCCTGATTCCCCGGCGAACGAGCCTATCATTCAAAGAATTCGCAGGAACGAACTTGACGGAAGCTTAGCTGCTGTACGCGGAAGTCGATGGCTCCGACATCGAGGTCATGGGTACCGAGGTTGGGCACGTCTTCGCCCTTGAAGGGGATTACCGCAGGTTCGCCATAAACAAATAGTCGTCCAGCGCGTTGGCGCGTTCGCAGATGCGGAAGATCTCGTTCTGCGTCACTTGGAGATTGGCGACGGCCTCGCTGCCGTAGACAGAGCTTTCCAGCTCGCCGTTCTTCTCCTGGAACTTCAGCCAGGCGCGCTCGGCGTTGATCAGTTCGTCCTTGGCTTTCGGGCTCAGTTTTCCCAGAAGCGCCTTGTACTTCGCGTTGAGGCGGCCATCCTGGCGAGTCCGTTCTTCCGCCAGGCAGTTGGCTGCCGCGTTGGCGTCTGAATCGGCCCGGTCGACACAAGCGTAAAACTCATCGGTGATCCCTGGCGGAGCGTGGCTCTTGATGCTTTGGCTTCTACTTTCCATACCCATCGCGGCGGCGGCTTGAGCCACGAGGCTGAGGGTGAGTGCGATAGCGAGCGGCCTGAATGTCTTCATGCTGGGGTTCCTGTCCGTATGGTCCTGACTTCCAAGGTCTGGAGCCTATCATCGAACCAGCAGTGTCGGATCCGAACGGTACTTGCTGGAGATCGTCATCTTCGCGAGGCGCTTTCAACAGCCGAAGAGCTGGTCAAACGAGGACCCAGCGCCATCGGCACCTGGCAAAATGCCGAAGGCAATGGATGACCAGACATTCGTCTGTTGAAAAGCTCCTCCCGCTTTTGCGGGAATGACGAAAAGTGGGGTTTCGCGCGCAAGTATGTGCGGGTCGGTTCCGATCGCCGTTTTCGCCTTTACGGACCCTTCTTATTCCGGCATCGGCACGGACCAGACCTTGCCCGTCGCGCGCTCGGTGAACCACAAGGTGTCGCCCGCTGGTTCGACGCCGGTCGGGGTCTTCAGCCCGTTCTTGATGACGGTGACGTGGGCGGTGTCGCCGTTGATCGTCAGGCTGCTGATCTCGCCGCTGCCGTTGGCGGCGACGAACAGCTTGCTGTTGGCGGTGCGCATGCCGTCGGGGCCGTGGACCGGGGCATCCATCCAGATGTCGACGGGTGTGCCGGGCTTGCCGTCGGCTCCCACTGGCACCCGGTAGAGCTTGTTGAAGAAGACGTTGTTGACGTACAGCGTTCCGTCGAGGAAGGCGATGCCGTCGATGCCGAGCAGGGTGCGGTGGTCGAGATAGAGCGTGGGGACCTGGGCACCGGGCGCGAGGCGGTAGATCTTCTGGTTGGCGGTGTCGGTGACGTAGAGCGCCTTGTCCGGCCCCACGGTGAAATCGTTGCAGGTGGAGTTGTCGCCCGGCAGGGTCCAGCTCAGCTTGGGCGCGCCGGATTTCAGATCAAAGCCGCGCAGGGCGGTGCTGCGGCGCACCGGGGTGGCACCGGCCACGGGCGTCAGCTGGCAGGTCCACAGGGTGTTGGTTGCCGCATCGGCCAGTACGCCGAAAAAGAAGGTGCCGGGGCCGGCAGCGCTGGCATCGATGAAGGGTGTGGCCGTCGTGGTGCCTTTCTTCACCGTATAGACGTAGGGCGTACTGGCGCTGCCGACGTACAGGGTGCCGTCCGGTCCCACGGCCATGCTCTCGGGCTGCGACTTGGTGTCGTGGATGACGATCTCCGCGGCGTTGGATGCTGAAGCGGCGGCGAGGATGGCGAGGGCGAAGCAAACGGCGCGGATCATGGGCGTGTCCTTTGTCGTTGTCGTGAAGAGGAAGGAGGAGTGGCGGCGGCCTTGGCTTCGCCTCGTGGCTCAACTATCCAGGGTAATGTACTGAAGCTGGGACGGAGTAAGTTAAATCCCACCTGCTTGGGCGACAAAGCGCGAACAACGTGCTCTGACCCGATTGGCTCGATGGGTTGGCAACGACTCGGCGGGTAGCGCCCAACCTCAGCGTCAGGTTCATTACTTGAACGATTTCTTCACACGGCCTGACGCCTTACCTTGCACGCTCCAAGATCCGCCCCGCTTTTGAAGTCAACAAGCACGAGGAGTGATCAGATGAGTCAGCAGGCAATTGGCGTAGTCGGCATGGCCGTGATGGGTCGCAACCTGGCGTTGAATATCGAAAGCCGCGGTCACGCGGTGTCGATCTACAACCGCAGTCGCGAGAAGACCGACGAGGTGATCGCCGAGCACGGCGACAAGAAGCTTGTCGCCACCTACACGCTGCAGGAGTTTGTCGATTCACTGGAGAAGCCCCGACGCATCCTGCTGATGGTGAAAGCGGGCGCGCCGACCGACGACACCATTGCCCAGCTGCGACCGCTGCTGGACAAGGGCGACATCCTGATCGACGGCGGCAATACGAATTTCCACGACACCATCCGGCGCAACAAGGAGCTGGCCGCGGCTGGCTTGCACTTCATCGGCACCGGCGTGTCCGGTGGCGAAGAGGGCGCCTTGCACGGCCCGTCGATCATGCCCGGCGGGCCGCGCGATGCGTATGACCTGGTCGAGCCGATTCTCACCGAGATCGCGGCACGGGCCAAAGACGGCAAGCCGTGCGTGGCGTACATGGGCACGGACGGCGCCGGGCACTACGTGAAAATGGTGCACAACGGCATCGAATACGGTGACATGCAGCTGATCGCCGAGAGCTACGCGATGCTCAAGCACGTACTGGGTTTGTCCAACCAGGAACTGGCGGATGTCTACACCCGCTGGAACGAAGGTGAGCTGGACAGCTACCTGATCGAGATCACCGCGACCATCTTCGGCAAGAAGGACGAGAAGACGGGCAAGGATCTGGTCGACGTGATACTCGATCGCGCGGCGCAGAAAGGCACCGGCAAGTGGACCAGCCAGAGCGCACTGGATCTTGGCGTGCCACTGCCGCTGATCACCGAAGCGGTGTTCGCCCGCGTGCTGTCATCGCTGAAAGACGAACGCGTCGCGGCGAGCGGGCAACTCGAAGGGCCTGTCAGCAAGGCCTTCAGCGGTGATCGGGAGGCGTTCATCGCCGCCGTCGGCAAGGCCTTGTACCTGAGCAAGATCGTCTCCTACGCGCAGGGGTTTGCGCAGTTGCGCGCTGCGTCCGACGAGTACAAGTGGCAGCTCGACTACGGCACCATCGCGCAGATCTGGCGCGGAGGCTGCATCATCCGCGCCCGCTTTTTGCAGAACATCACCGACGCCTACGCCGAGAACGCCAACCTGGCCAACCTGCTGCTTGCACCGTATTTCCGCGACATCGCCAAGACCTATCAGGTAGCGCTGCGCGAGGTGGTCAGTGCGGCCATTGCCGCCGGCGTGCCGGTGCCGTGCTTCTCCTCGGCCATCGCCTATTACGACGGTTATCGCAGCGAACGCCTGCCCGCCAACCTGCTGCAGGCACAGCGCGACTTCTTCGGCGCCCACACGTTTGAGCGCATCGACGAAAAAGGGAGCTTTCACGCGGAGTGGAGCTGAGGCATTCGCGCGGGCACGGGCTTGCCCCGGTCTGACAACCACCAAAGAACGGGGCCAGCTCGACTGGCCCGTTCCCCAACGCTATTTGCGGTAGTGACCCTCGACGCCTCCGGAGTACGCTGCACGTTCCACCAAGGGAGGCTCGAACCATGATCCAGCCCACGCGAAAGCTCCTGCTGCTTGCCAGCGCCCTGTTGTGGCCATGTTTCGCCAATGCCGTCACGCCGAAGACGGATACCACCGCCTCGTTGCAACAGGCCGTCAACGGCCCGGGGCGTTCCGCCGAGAACAGGGCGCGCGACCGCTACCGCCACCCGGTCGAGACGCTGCAATTCTTCGGCATCCAGCCGCAGATGACGGTTATCGAGATCGCGCCGGGTGGTGGCTGGTACACCGAGATTCTGGCGCCGTTCCTGGGCGACCACGGACACTTGATTGAAGCAGGCTCGCCGAAGTTTGCCGACACGATCAAGGCCCATCCCGCCATGTTCGGCAACATCGAGAAAGTCGTGCCGTTTGCGCCACCGCTGCAGGTGAACCTCGGCAAGCCTGGCTCGGCTGACATGGTGCTCACGTTCCGCAACACCCACGACTGGCTGAACCAAAGCCCCGAGACCTTGGCCGCGGTGTTCAAGTCGGCGTTTCAGGTGCTCAAGCCCGGCGGCGTCTTCGGTGTGATCGAGCATCGCGCCAAACCGTTTTCCGATGCCGTGGAAAGCGCGAAAGCGCTGCACCGTATTCCCGAGGACTACCTGATCGAACTGGGTCTGAAAACGGGTTTCCGTCTTGCGGGCGTCTCCCAGGTCAATGCCAACCCGAAGGATCCCGAAGACATCAACGTCCACCGCCTGCCACCCAATCTGGCGGGGCCGGATAGCGAGCACGCAAAGCTTCAAGCGGTTGGCGAATCGGACCGGATGACGTTGCGATTTGTGAAGCCTTGAAGGGAAGGTGCCGGTAACGCGGTCAGGCTCACCCGCGGTCGTCTTGATTCCCGCGGGTTGGCGATGCACGGACCCGAAGCAGGCGACGCAAAGAAAGGGGTCACCGTTTCGCGGGCCCCTTTTGTGGGAGCCGTGGCTACGCCGGCAGGCTCACGACCGGCACAAAGCCGCCAAAGATCATGCGTTTGCCGTCGAAGGGACAATCGCTGGCCGCCTCCATGCGCGGATCCTTCATGAATTTCTCCATGCCGGCGTCGCGAGTGGCCTTGTCGGGCCATTCCACCCAGGAGAACACCACGGATTCGTCCTCTTTGGCCTGCACGGCGCGGCGGAAATCGGTGAGCTTGCCTTTGGGCACGTCGTCAGCCCAGCACTCCTGCACGCGCGTGGCGCCGAACTCCAGGAAGATGGCGTCAAAGGTGCTGGCATGCTTGATGAACGACTCGCGGTTGGCGTTGGGTACGGCGATCACGAAACCATCGACATAGGACATGGTTGTCTCCTCGGCGGCAACGGCCACCGGAATGGCGGCCTTGCTGTATCGACGAACGACGGCGGCCGAAATCGACACGGGGGCGGGTTTTGACGCGCCGACCGGACTTTCCGCTACTCCCGGTTGCCGTCGGCTGCCTGCTTCGCGCCGACGTGCTCCCGCACCGCCTGCATGTCGCGCACCGGGCGCACTTCAATACTGCCGAAACGCGACCACGGGAATTCCCGGGCGATGGCCATCGCCGCATCCATCGAGTCCGCTTCAATCAGGTTGAACCCGGCCAGGAATTCGCGCGTTTCGGCGAACGGACCGTCGGTGACGCGGCTGATGCCGTCGCGTATGCGCAAGGTCTTGGCGCTGTCGGGGTTTTCCAGTTGCTGCGAACCGTGCAGAGAGCCGTCTTGCTGGAGCGCATCGGCTTTCTCGAAGCAACCACGCATCAGACGGTCGTATTCGGCCTGCGGAAGTTCGGCCAGCAAGCCCGGGTCGATATGGATCAGGGTCAGGTACTGCATCGCGGGCTCCACAGCGCATCGGGGATGCCGATCATGCCCGCTACTGGCGATCCGCTCAAACAGGGCCAGGGAAAATAGTTTTCAGGGTATGTCGATCCGGGGCGTGTCCGTTCGTCGTCTTCCTTGCAAGCGGCCAGATCGTGCCGCGAAACAGGAGACTGCAATGAAAGTCATGGTGATGGTGAAAGCCACCGACGAGTCCGAGGCCGGCGCGATGCCGAGCCAGGCGTTGCTCGAGGCGATGGGCAAGTTCAACGAGGAACTGGTCAACGCCGGCGTGATGCTGGCAGGCGAGGGTTTGCATCCGAGTTCGTGTGGTGCGCGCGTCGCGTTTGATGGCGCGCAGCGGCGGGTGATCGACGGCCCGTTCACCGAGACCCGCGAGTTGGTCGCCGGATTCTGGCTGTGGCAGGTGCGCTCGCTGGAGGAGGCCATCGAATGGGTCAAGCGTTGTCCGAATCCGATGCCCGGGCCATCCGAGATCGAGATCCGCCCGATTTTCGACACCGCCGACTTCGGCGACGAATTCACCCCCGAGTTGCGCGCGCAGTCGGAGCGCTTGCGCCAGCGACTTGGCAACTGAAACCACAGCCAGCAGGAGCGACACCATGAAACTTATCCCGTACCTGATGTTTCGCGAGGGGAAATGCCGCGAGGCGTTCGCGTTCTATGCGCAGGTCCTGCGCGGCGACGTTGTCTCCAGCGTGACCTATGGCGAGATGGGGCCCGACATTCCCGAGCCGATGCGGCCACTGATCGCCAACGTTCACCTCGTGGTGGGCGACGCTTCGATCATGGGCGCCGACGCCATGGAAAACCACGATGGCCAGGCCACGACCTCGGTCAACATCGCGGTGGACAACATCGAGGAGGCCGAGCGCGTGTTCGCCATGATGTCGGACGGTGGGCTGGTTCGGATGCCGATGGCCGCGACGGCGTGGTCACCGCGATTCGGCATGTGCGACGACCGTTATGGCCAGCCGTGGATGGTCAATTGCGTGACGTCCGCGTCGTGAGCCACGTGCCTTCCACCCACACCAAGGACAACCATGCCCCGTAATCTCTACGTCAACCTGCCGGTGAAGGATCTGGAGCGCTCCGTCGATTTCTTCGAGGCGCTCGAGTTCTCGTTCAATCCGAAATTCACCGACGAAAATGCGGCGTGCCTGATCATCAATGAACGAACAGGCGTGATGCTGCTGGCGGAAAGCTTCTTCGCCGGCTTCACCAACAAGCCCCTTGCCGATGCGCGTGCCAGCACCGAGACCTTGCTGGCGCTGTCGCTCGACAGTCGTGCCGAAGTCGAGGCGTTCATGGCCAGGGCGTTTGCGGCGGGTGCCACCCCGACGATCGAGTCGAAGGACTACGGTTTCATGGTTCAGCATGGGTTTGCCGACCCGGACGGACACCAATGGGAAGTGTTCTGGATGGACGAGACGCAGATGCCGACCTGATGAGCCGGTGCGACAGGGATAGGCACGCTTGCGGCAGGCTGCCGGGGATGATGTGATCGATGGCGATGATGGCAAGCACCCACCCCGACGCGATACATCGTGCCCTGGACACGCTGTGGCGAATGGAATCGCCACGGCTGCTGGCGCGCATCGCGCGCATGACCGGCAACATCGACACCGCGGAGGAGCTGGCGCAAGACGTATTGCTGGGCGCGCTGGAACGCTGGCCGCGCGATGGCCTGCCCGACACCCCCGCGGCGTGGCTGATGACCGCCGCCAGGCATCGCGCCATCGATCATCTGCGCCAGCGCGCCTTGCACGCGCGCAAACACGATGCATTCGGCATCGAACGGGAGCTGCACGGAGCCGACATGCAGGGTGACGAAGCGCCGGACAAGGCGGACGACGACATCGGCGATGACTTGCTGCGCCTGTTGTTCGTGGCGTGCCACCCGGTGCTTCCGATGGAATCGCGGGTGGCACTGACCCTGCGCCTGCTCGGCGGATTGAGCACGCCGGAGATCGCCCGCGCCTTCCTGCAAGCCGAGCCGACGGTGGCTCAGCGCATCGTGCGCGCCAAGCGCAAGCTGTCGAAGGAGGCGGTGGCGTTCGAGATACCGCGCAAGGCCGAGCTTCCCGAACGTCTCGACGCCGTGCTCGAAGTCCTCTACCTGGTCTTCAACGAAGGCTACGCCGCGACCGGTGGTGAAGACTGGATGCGTCCTGCGTTGTGCGAGGAAGCGTTGCGGCTGGGGCGCGTGTTGGTGGGGCTGCTGCCGGATCAAGCCGAAGTGTTCGGCCTGCTGGCCCTGATGGAATTGCAGGCGTCACGGATACCGGCACGCACCGAGGCCGACGGCACGCCGATTCTGCTGCCCGAACAGAATCGCGCGCGTTGGGACCGCCTGCAGATCCAGCGTGGCTTGGCCGCATTGGAGCGTGCGCAACGCCTCGGTGGAGCTGGCGGTGCCTATGCGCTGCAGGCAGCCATCGCTGCGTGCCACGCGCGCGCATTGCGGATGGAGGATACCGACTGGCCGCGGATTGCAGGCTTGTACGCGCAGCTCGTGCAGGTGATGCCTTCACCCGTGGTTGAACTCAACCGTGCGGTGGCGGTGAGCCGCGCGCAGGGCGCCGCCGCCGGACTCACCATCGTCGACGCGCTGGAGGACGCAGGGCAGCTTCGCGACTACGCGCCCTTGCCGGCGGTGCGCGGCGATTTGCTGCGGCAACTGGGTCGTCTGGATGAAGCGCGCAACGCGTTCGAGCTGGCGGCATCGCTCACCGCCAATGCGCGTGAACGAGCGGTCTTGCTGGCGCGTGCACAGGCCTGCGATGAGCCGGGCGGCCCACGGTAACTACGCCTGCGCGTTTCGCGCCTCGGCCCGCTTAAGGCTGTCATCGACGATCTGCGCGGTGACGATATCGCTGCCCACGTTGACCGTGGTGCGCGCCATGTCGAGGAGGCGGTCCACGCCGATGATGATGCCGATGCCTTCCGGAGGTATCCCGAACGTGGCCAGCAACCCCGCGATCATGGGCAGCGAACCGCCCGGGATGCCGGACACGGCCACGGCGCTGAGCACCGCCAGCAGCAGCATGATGACCTGGGTAGCGAGACTCAGCTCGACGCCGAACACCTGTGCGATGAACAACACCACGCAACCCTCGAACAGCGCCGTGCCGCTCATGTTCATGGTTGCGCCCAGCGGCAGCACGAAGCCCGAGGTGGTGGGGCGCAGCTTGAGTTCTTCCTGGGCGATGGCCAGCGAGGTGGGCAGCGTGGCATTGCTGGAGCTGGTGCTGAAAGCGGTGACCAGCACGGGCCGGATGTTCTTGAAGAATGCCCATGGCGATTTGCGCGCCAGCAAGGCGATCCACAACGACATGGTGCCGAACAGGTGCAGCGCCATGGCCAGCAGGCAGCCGACCACGAACACGGACAGGGCCAATACCACGTCCAGCCCCACCTTCACGATCACGCTGTAAATCATCGCCGGCACGGCATACGGGGCCAGCTGCAACGCAAAGTCGACGATTTTCGTCATCAACTCGCTGATCAGGTCCAGGCCATCCTGCAGGCGTTGGCGTTTGTCGGGCGCCAGCTGCGTGCCCGCGGCGCCGACCAGGATGGCGAACAGGATCAGCGGCAGCACGTCGCCGATGACCCCGCGGTTATTGCCCACCACTGCGCCGAACAGGTTGCGCGGCATGAACATTTCCACCAACAGGCCGAGGCTGAGGCCGGGTTGCTCGGCGTGCGTGCGCACGCTTTGCACGGCCGAGCCGCCGTACTCGGCCATCAGTTTCTGCGCGGTGAGCGGATCGATGTGGTGGCCCGGCTGAAGCAGGTTCATCAGTACCAGGCCAATGGCCACGCCGATCACCATGTTGGCCGCGAACAAGGCGAAGGTGCGCGCTGCCAGCGGGCCGAGCCTGTTCAGCTGCCCCAGTTGCACGATGCCCGAAGCCAGCGACGAGAACACCAGCGGGATGACCACGAAAAAGAGCAGGCGCAGGAATACTTGCCCGAACGGGTCGAACACGGCCGAGGACACGCGTTGCATGAAGGCCAGCGTCGGTGCATGCCACTGGCCGATGGCGAGCGTGGCCAGCGCCGCCACGATGCCGATGACGAGTCCCCAGAGGATGCGTGTCGCGAGCGACATCTTGTGCTTTGTCATGCGGCAACGGTACGCGATGGGCTTCCCGGCGTCACCTGAAAGCAAAAAGGTGAGGGGCCAGGTTGAGATGGCCCGGTTTTTTCGGACACGTTGATCAGGCACTCATCTCAATGAGCGTTTTCGGTTGGTTCGCCAGACCATGCGTGCAAGCGTTCGCGTACGGCGGGCTCCAGGCTCTTCATGCCCCATCGCCGACCTTCGGCCAGCGCGGCTTCCGTCGGCAGGCCATCCACCAGGGCGGCGCGCAACGCGATCATGGCGCCCACCCGATTGCTGCTGGCGCAATGCACCAGCGTCGGTTGCTCGCCCGCGTCCCGCAGCAACCGGTCGAACTGTCTGACGCGGGCGCGCGTCAGGTCGCCGGCGCCGTGGATCGGCAACGCGTGATAGCCGATGCCGGCGGCTCGCACCGCGGCAGCCTCGTCGAAATCGGGCGTCTCGCTGTCGGCACTGAGATCGATGACCTGTTCGATGCCGGCGCGTTTCAGCGCCGCCACGTCAACCGCCTGCAGCCTGCCGGAAGCAACCCGGTGCGACGCCGGGAACGACACATTCGGCAAATCCGCCAGTGCGGCCTCGGCCGGCGTGGCGGCGTACCCGGCCAGCGGGATGATGGCCAGCATCAATGACAGCAGCAAGAATCGAAACATGTCGGGCGCCTCGCGGTAGATGATTCACAGGATAGCCGGGTCGCCCCGATGTCGAAAAAGGGCGGAGGACGTTGGATCCGGCGCTGCGGGCTTCCTCCGCCCGCGTTGCCGGAACGTTCAGATCGTCCCGGCATCTTTTGCTTCCGGCCGATGGATGCGCGGCTGGCCGGAGATAGGATCGACGTCCGGTGGGGGCTCGGGAATGGGCGCCGGGTGGCCGGAGATGCGTCGCGTCGCGGGATCGACCTCAAGCCGCAATCCTCGTTCGTTCTCGATCAGCAGCTTGCCGCCTTCGGCGCGCAGTGAGCGGAACCACACGTCCTGCACATCGCCTTCCAGTGCGGGGCGTCGTGGATTGTCGTAAACCTTGATGCGCCAGATTTCGCGGTTGGACGCGTCGTAAGCCGCAAGGAAGCCGCCGATCTGACCATCCGTTTCAACGTCGCCGGGAACCTGGGCATAGCGCACGCCCGCGATGAAGACGGAGGGGATGCGCGGTGGAGGTGCGCGTTTGGCAGCGGGTTCGGGCGGATGCGTCATGGGTGTTTTCCTTGCAGGGAAGAAAGGTGTCGATGAAGCGCTGCGCACGACGGCCACCGCGCTGGACATGCTCAGTGCGATGAAATGTATGCGGACGCCGCGTGGGCTGGTGGAAGCGCAAAGCTCTCGCGCATGCGCCTGGCTTCCTCGACGGGTGGACGGCCGAACAGGCGCTTGAACTCGCGGTTGAATTGCGACGGGCTTTCGTAACCGGCGGCATAGCTGGCGGCCGTGGCTGTCATGCCTTGGCGCACCATCAACAGCCGCGCCTGGTGCAGCCGCGCCGACTTCACGTACTGCATGGGCGGCATGCCGGTGATCGCCTTGAAGTGGCTGTGGAAGGTCGGCACGCTCATGCCCGCCTCGTTGGCAAGTTGCGTGAGGTTCAATGGTTGCGCATACGCGGCGTGGATGCGTCGCAGCGCCTTGCCGATCTTGCCGAACTGCCCCTGCATCGCCAGCGCCGCGCGCATGGCGCTGCCCTGGGCGCCGGTCAACACATGAAAGTACAGTTCCCGTACCAGTGCCGGACCGAGTACGTGGGCGTCGAGGGGTTTGCCCATCGCCTCGAGGAAACGCAGTACCGATGATTTCATCGCCGCATCCATCGGGCTGGACATCATGCTTTGCGGCGCAGCCGCGGATGCGGGCGCGCCGTGATGGTCGATCTGGATCATCAACTCCGCCGCCACCTGGAAATCCAGGTGCATGTAGATGGCCAGCAGAGGGCGTTGTCGCGACGCCTCGGTTTCCATCACGAAAGGCACTGGGACGGACACGGCCAGGTAGTGCTGCGCGTCATAGCGATATACCTGATCGCGGAAATAACCCCGCTTGTATCCCTGGCACACGATGACGATCCCGGGGTCGTAGAGCACCGGCGTGCGCGACAGCGGGCGGTCGGAGCGCAGGATGCGTACGTCCGGCAGCGCGGTCAGGTTGTAGCCCTCCGCGGGCGCGAGCGCCTGAAGCAGGCGCACCATGCGTTGCTGATCCGATTCCGCGTTGGGTGGTGTCGATCCTGCTCTCTTCATGGCACTGTCACTTCATAAGAATAGGCAATAAACAGGGAATATTCGGCGCGTAAGTCCACATGCCAGAAGAATAGTATGCATCCTTCCTTTCATTGCAGGCTATGTCATGTCATCTCCAAAAACGCTGCTGATCACGGGCGTGAGCAGCGGCTTCGGTCGCGCTATTGCGCAAGAGGCGCTCGCGGCCGGCCACCGGGTGGTCGGTACGGTTCGCAACGCCGAAGCCAGGCAATCCTTTGAGGCGCTCGCCGCCGCCCGCGCCTTCGCACGCATCCTCGACGTCACCGACTTCGACGCCATCGATAGCGTGATAGCCGAGGTCGAAGCCGACATCGGCCCGGTGGATGTGCTGGTCAATAATGCCGGTTACGGCCACGAGGGCGTGATGGAAGAGTCGCCGCTGGAGGACATGCGTCGCCAGTTCGACGTCAACGTGTTCGGCGCGGTGGCGATGATGAAAGCCGTGCTGCCATACATGCGCGGGCGCCGCCGTGGGCACATCCTCAACATCACCTCGATGGGCGGTTTCATCACCATGCCCGGCATTGCCTATTACTGCGGCAGCAAGTTCGCGCTGGAAGGGATTTCCGACACGCTGGGCAAGGAAGTTGCAGCTTTCGGCATCGCCGTGACGGCGGTGGCGCCGGGCTCGTTTCGCACCGACTGGGCTGGCCGATCCATGTTGCGGACGCCTCGATCCATCGCCGACTATGACGCGTTATTCGATCCCATCCGCAAGGGCCGCGAGGAAAAGAGCGGCAAACAACTGGGCGATCCGCGCAAGGCCGCTCGCACGATGTTGGCCATCATCGACAGCGATTCGCCGCCCAGCCATTTGCTCCTCGGCAGCGATGCGCTTGAACTGGTTCGCGAAAAGCTTGCTACTTCTGCTGCAGAAATCGACAAGTGGGAGGCGGTGACGCGTTCGACGGATGGCTGACTGCCACGGAACCGGAACGCAGGACGTTGAATCCGTCGTTCTCGGCTTCCTCCATTCCCTTGGCGCGCTTGGAGCGAGGCGGGCACGCTTCGCCCGAACCGCCGCAGGGAGTACCGTGCATCGCATCGGCCGTGTGGTCAGCCCTCTGCTTTCGTCTTCATCATGCTGGACAATCTGGTTTACCTCCCCATCGATACGCCGCTAGGGGTTTTCGTGGTCGCCGAGCGCGACGGGGCGCTGAAAGGCGGCTGGTTCGAGGGGCAGAAGTACTTTCCGGCGATCTCGCCGGAAGTCGGGTGGCGAAAGACCACGACGGCCTTGTTGCGCGAGGCGGCGCGGCAACTGGACGCCTATTTCGGGGGTGAGTTGACGCAGCTGGACATGCCATTGGCGCCGGAAGGCACCGCGTTCCAGCAGCAGGTGTGGCGCGCGCTGTGCGAGGTGCCAAGCGGGGAGACGACGACGTACGCCGCGTTGGCGCGGGCGATCGGCCGGCCCGAGGCGTTTCATCCGGTGGGCGCGGCGGTGGGGCGCAACCCGATTTCGCTGTTCGTGCCTTGCCACCGCGCGTTGGGCAGCAACGGTTCGCTGACCGGCTACGCGGGCGGCCTGGCCCGCAAGCGCTGGCTGCTCGATCACGAAGGGCGCGAGCGCCGCTTGTTCGATTGAGCCGCCGTGGCCGCTTCATTTCCTCCGCCGCGGTTCAGAGTCGTATGGATGATCTCTTTCCAGCTGTCCAGCGTGTCGCACTGGCCGATGCGCAAGACCTTTGTGCGGCCGAAGGACGGCCGTCCGGACGTCCAAATTGTGTGAGGCGTCCTTGCTGGTGCTATGGGTTCGGATAGGGCAGCGTTCGGGGAACGACCTTGAGTGAAAAGTCGAGGTAGCGGCGCTCGGATGGCATCGAGTTGTGGCCGACCCATTCGCCGCTGCGGCTCCACACGGATTCGTCCGGGCTGATCGTCATGCCACGGGCGGGCAGATCCTGCGGAATGGGGTCGGGCCGGTTGCGCGGGCCATCGCAGAGCCTCAGCGAATGATTGGTGAACTCGGACTCGCCGTCGGCGTGGGTTCTGACGTCGAACGCCGAATAGTTGTTGTCCACCAGCGACGCCGGTGACGACTCCTCATGCTTGTGGCCGCCCTCGCTGCCCGTGGCATCGAGCACCTGGCTGCCGGACATTGGGGCGTCGAAATCCACCAGGATGCAGGTGCCATCGTCGTCCGGCATGGTTTCGTCGCGGGTCGGTATCGCCAAGGTGAGCCCCCGGAGCTTGCCGCTGGCCTCCACGGTTTGCTTCGAGGTGATGGTTTCACCGTGTACCACGGCATGCGTGGTCGCCAGACCTTTCAGGCTTGCGGTGCCGGACGCGGTGTTGGGAAAGGGCGGCAGGTCGTCCTCACTGGCGGGATGGAACATGTACTGGTTGTAGCCGAATTCCTTCCATGTGCAGGCGAGCAGGTCGGCAGAACCCTGGACGAGCGCGTTCATTTCGGTTTGGTTGCTTGCGGTGCCGTCGCCGCTGTCGAATTCGTGGCGGTAATCGGTGCGGTAGCGCAATTCCATGCGCAACTGGATCAGGCGTGCAAAAGGCACCAGCTCACCGGTTTCGGCGTCGACGGAGCTGCAGGCTTGGGACAGGTTCTCGCCGTGGGCGGCTTTTGCCGATGGGGCATCTTCGGCATCCTGGGCTTGCGTGCATGCGGCGAGGGAAACGGCGAGCAGGGTCGCCAGCGTGCCGAGTTTGTTGTGTCTCATCAGGGCTCCGTTCGTATGGTGTCAGCGCCGGGTATGGGAAGGGTGGTTCGGATTATTGTGCAATCGCTTCACCGCATCGCGGCCCGCGCGCCCGCGCCAGCCCGATTCGAGAGAGAATCATACGGGACGAAGCGCGTCCTCGATCCACCAGCAAGTGGCATCGGCCATCGCCTCCGGATACGGCGTATCGAGATCGGGCGCGATCGTCGCTATCGAAGGGAGCGGTGGCTGTCTTCTTCATCGCTCAGCCCCGCCATCGAGGAAGGCCAGTGCGCGTTCGAGATCGTTCGCGCCAGGATAGTGATGAGCGAAGTGCGGCAGGTCGAGCAGCAGGGTCTGTGGTACGCCGGCCTTGCGATAGCGTTGGTGGACCTGCCGCATTTCGCGGCGATTGAAGTCCTTGTCGCCGGTCAGGAATACGTAGCGATTCGCGGCGATGGCGGCGAGCCGCGCTGGCTCGGCCTGGCCGAAATCGTCCGCGCCCGCGAGGTACAGCGCCCCGTCGAACCGCTGCGGGAAGGTGGTGGCGGCGATGCTGGCGATGCGTCCGCCGCCGGACATGCCGCCGATGTAGCGACGCGCGTCGGCCGGCACGTAGTCACGCCGTGCCAGCGCCAATCCCATCAATGCGACCAGCACGCGTTGATGGCTCGGTGCCGGATTACCGAAATCGCGGGCGGCGATCCACACTGTGGCGTGCCGATCCAGCACCGTGTCCCAGCCCGGCGGTGGGTCTGCCGCGGCGTTGGGGCTGACGAATACCAGCACGCTGCGCGGTGAGGTCGACGGCAAGCGCACGGCCCACGTTACCCGCTGATCGGCGGGCAACACCGATCGCAGCGCCTGGACCTGCGCCGCCGGAAAGACGTCGGCCAACGTGGCCGAGCGCTCGATGGTTGCGGGCTCGGCAGCGCAGACGTACGCCGCCGCGCACAGCCACAACAACAGGCTTGCCGATGCATATCGCAGATTCATGCCGCGAGATTAGCAGCGTGTTGCCGGTGCCCTGAAGCCTCCCGGCGCGGCGTGCCGATTGGCCCTGTTGCCACCCGGATCAGGATCCATTGGCCCGGGACCCTTCCGCAGTCTTCCTGCCATCGATGCCGGGTGCGCATCAGGTTTCGGCGCATTTCGCGGCAGCGCGATGCGATGCCCAGTCAGTGCGCACGCGGCAGGCTGGCGCGTCGGCCTCTCGATGTACTCCGGGCTGGTCGGCCCAGGCGTCATGCCTGAGGGCTGGACTGGTGAGGGTGCTTCGGTAAGCATAAACAGCAATGCCCGACCGTTTGACGCCGCCTCTGGAACTGCTGCAACTGCTGCCCGAGGCGGTGGTGCAAACCGATGCCTTGTGGACGATCACCTACGTGAACCCCGCCTGGCACAAGCTAACGGGGCATTCGGTGGAGGAGGCGCTGGGCCGGTCGTTGCTGGACTTCGTGCATCCCGACGACACGGGTACCTTGCGGTCGGGCATGCCGGTGTTCCGGTTGCGCGTGGCCAACGCGGACTATCACTGGATGCGGCTGAAACTCCAGCCGAAGACGGATGACGCTGAACGGGTGATCAGCCGCCAGGGCGTGCTGATCGAGATTGTCGAGATTACCGAGCAGGTGCTGGTGGAGGTTCGCCAACGCTTCCTGCGGTTGCTGGAAACCATCGACGGCGTGGTTTGGGAAGCCGAACGCGGCGTGGGCAATACGTTTCTGAGCCCGCAGGTGGAGCGCCTTTTTGGTTTCACGGTGGAGGAGTGGCGGGCCGACCCGGGGTTCTGGCGTTCGCGCGTGCATCCCGACGATCTGGAAGAGGCCTTGGTCATTGACAACGCCGCGTACAACGCGACGCACAGTTATGCGTACGAGATGAGTTACCGGCTGATCACCAAATTCGGCAAGGTCGTATGGGTGCGCGACCTGTGTCGCGTGGATGTCGACAAGGATCGCCCGAATCGCATGATCGGCCTGATGATCGACGTGACCCGGCAGAAACATACCGAGCTGGAGCTGGTGCAATCCGACAACCGTTATGCGCTGGCCACGCGCGGCTCCAATGACGGCATCTGGGATTGGGACCTGCACACGGATGTCCTGCACGTGTCCCAGCGCTTCCATGAGATTGTCGGGCTGAGCGGCGCCGGCGGTCTGCATGATGACGGCTGGCACTTCCTGCAACAGCTCATCGACCCCGATGACCACGAGCGCGTGCAGGCGGCGTATCGAAGGCATCTGTCGGGCGATCGGCCCAACTTTTCGGTGGATTTTCGCGCGCGTCATGGATCGGGGCGATTGGTGTGGCTCAACTGGCGCGGGGTGGCGCACTTCGAAGCTGGCGTTGCCGTGCGGATGGCCGGGTCATTGAGCGATCTGGCCGAGCGCGGCAGCTCGTACGACGCCTTGACCAATCTGCCAGGCCGGCCGTTGTTCCGCGATCGCCTTGAGCACGCGGTTGCGCTGCATCGGGACCATGCCTCCCAAGCGGCAGACGCGCCGGCACGCGCTGACAATACATTCGCCGTGCTGTTGCTGGACCTCAACCAGTTCAAGACCATCAATGACACGCTTGGGCACCATGTGGGTGACCAGCTGTTGCAGCAGGTTGCCCGCCGGCTCGAATCCTGTGTGCGGGCGGTCGATCTCGTCGCCCGCATGAGTGGCGACGAATTCAACGTGCTGCTTGAGTCCGTCGACCACGCCGGTGCGATCGAGCGCGCCCGGCAGATGGCCATTGCCCTCGCTGCTCCCTATCAGCTCGGCGCGCACAGCGTGACTTGCGGCGCCAGCATCGGGGTGGTCAGCAGCCAGGCCGGCTTTGCAACAACCGACGACTACCTGCGCGCTGCAGATGCCGCCATGTATAGGGCCAAGAGCCACTCATTGGGCGTATGCGTTTTTTCGGAAGAGGGGGCGCGAGGAAAAGGAGCGCTGTAACCTCTTGCCGTCTTCATGAAGGATGGCTGCCATGCGCGTACTTCGTCTTTTTACCTTGGTTCTGGCCGCTGGCCTCGTATGCACCGCCGCCAATGCGGCCGACGCCGACGGCGCGACGGAGCCCGGGGCGCACGATGTCTTCAACCAGGTGCAGCGCAACGCCTGGTATCTGCCGACGACGGATCACGTTGCGAAGTTGTTCGTGACCGAGATCGGGCAGGGCGCGCCGGTGGTGTTCCTGCATGGCGGGCCGGGGCGCGATTTCCACTACATCATCGATGCCTTGCGACCGCAGCTGAAGCGGCATGCTTTCGTCCTGTACGACCAGCGCGGCAGCGTGTTGTCGCCGGTGCCGGCGGGAACGGAGGGCAAGCTGACCATGCGGCAGATGGTGGATGACCTGGAGGCATTGCGGGTTGCGCTGGGCCGCGATCGACTGGCGCTGTTCGGCCACTCGTTCGGCAGCCTGTTGGCCATGGCCTATTACCGCGCTTACCCCACGCACGTGGAGCGCATGGTGCTGGCCGGCAGCATGCCGCCGGTAATGAACAAGGACATGTCGGATGCTTACGACAAGGCGCTGGAGCAGCGGGAAGCCGCCATGATGTCGCGCGAAGACGCCATCGCGCGGGCGCTGGCCGAAGCCGGCCTGCCGTCGGACAAGCAGCGCGACACGCCGCAGCAGGCGAGGATGCGCTTGCGCATCCGCTACAACGCGCCGCTGGACCTGGTGCACGTGGAACGCTGGCACCAGCTCACCAGCGGCGGCATCTACTACAACCACGCGGCGGGTGCCGCGATTGCCGCGAGCATGCCCGCGTGGGACGTGCGGCCGGCGATCGCCGCGCATCCGGTACCGATCACGGTGATACAGGGCGACAGCGACTATCTCGATCCGTCGGCCCGTTTGTGGTCCGCCCTGGCCAAGGCGGGAAAAGTCCACCTGCACGTCATCCGCGATGCCGGGCATTGCGCCTGGATCGACCAACCGCAGGCGTTCGCCAAGGCACTGCGCGATGGTCTGGACGACCATTGACGCTTGCTGCCGAGAAGGCAGGTGATCGTCAGGGCCCTGGCGTGACGCGCAAGGAGCTGGTCCGCCCCGGTTTACGCGCTACAACCGGGGTATGCCCAGACTGGCGAGCAACCCGAAGGCAGGGTCGTAATAGCCTGGCTTCCGGCTCGGATCCTCGCTGCTGCCTTCCGGAACCACGATGACCATCCCTTGTCGTGCACGTGTGAGCAGCACGCGATATGCGTTTAGCAGGTAGCGTTGCCGGGCCGCGCTGCGGACGTGTTCCCAGCGTTTGCCCTTGAAGCTGAAATGGTCCCACTGGTCGGCGCTGAGTCGCAGGTCCCCGTCCCACACCACGCACGTCCAGTCGAGCTCAAGCCCCTGCACCTGGAATTCCGTGGCCACGTCTTCGAGGTAATAGGAAGAGCGTACGTCCTGCCTGCTTTCGAGAAACCAGCGGACGGGATCGACCTTGACGCGAACGTCGATTGCGTGCGGCTTGAGTCGCTGCGCCTGTGATGACACGACGATTCCATACCGCTCGCTGCCGCGGGCCTGCTGGCGCAACCATGCTTTCGCGTGGTCGAGGTGGCGGGTCAGGCGAATGGGAAAGTTGGGCAAGACCTCCGAGAGTGCGTCACGTGCGGATTCCACTTCCAGCGCCAGCAACAGATTGACGAACTCGGACACGCGTGCGGCGCGGAACGATCGCATGGAGGTTGCCAGATGCAACGCATCGTCCCAATGCGCCTGGGGGTTGGTTCGCAATGCCTCCAGTTCCTCGTGGGCGTGGTACTCGATTTCGTGCAACCGTGGTGACAGATAAACCTGCCAGCGGTCGAAGCGCTGGCGGAGCGCGGCCAGCCATTCACTGATGCCGGCTTCACCGGTGTTGATTTCCTGCCCGCTGCCCACGAGGCAAACCATGGCGGCCCAATCGTCATGACGATCCAGGCAGGAAATGAGGAATTCGGGCTCGGATTGGTCGAAGCCTTCGACGCCCTTCTTGCGACTCATGAAGCCGGCGGTCTGGTTCAAATCCCACGCACGCTGGGCCTCGTCGAACAGTGTGATGTGTTCGATGGGCGCATCGGAACTGGCGAGGCAGTCGTCGCGGAAATGGTGGACGTTCTGGATGAACTGCTTGACCGCGCTTCGGGCTTCGCCGATGCGCAGGGTGTTGCCCGATTGTTTTGCACGCGTCACCTGGTCACGCGCCAATGCTTCATGCAGCACACTTACCAGCGGACCGTTGCCGGACAGGTACACGCTATAGAGGCTGTCTTCCTTGTCCGTGTGCCGGTTGGCGATATCCAGGCCGACCAGCGTCTTGCCGGCACCCGGAACGCCCGTCACGAAGAAGATGGCCTTGTCGCCACGTTGCCGCACGCCGGCGATCAGCTCGGCCAGCCGGTTCGCCGTCACGCTCAGGTTCTCGGCGTCGGCGCCGCTGCGGGAAATTTCATCGACCTTATGGCCGGCGTACAGGGCGCGAGCCGCTTCCACGATGGTCGGCGTGGGATGGTAACGGCCGCGCTGCCAGCACTCCGGTTCGATCCGTTCCGACGGAAAGTGGTGGAGACCGAGTCGGATGGCATCGGCCAGGCTCGTGGCGTTGCAGTGCAATGGCCGCGGGACGCCGTCGTCATGGTGTCCGGTGTCAATGGAAAGCGACTTCGCCTCAGCCTTGGTGGCGACGAGGATCGGGACGATGGGGATCTGATGGCTGGCTTCGTGGAAGTTCTTCAGGTCGAGGGCGTAATCCCAGGCCTGATCGTTGGCATCACGCGAGTAGTCACTGGCACCCACCTTGAATTCGAGCACGAACAGGACGTGCTCGAGCACGAGTACCGTGTCGACCCGTGAGCCAAGGCGCGGGATGTCGTATTCGAAATACAGCGCGCCCGTGGATGTCGCCCATGGGCGAAGCAGATCTTTCAGTAGGGAGATCTGCTCCAGCCAGGCAACCTTCTGCAACGGGTCGACAGCAAAACTGTGCCACGTGGTCAAGGCACCGATGATGGATTGCGCATCCTCCGAGAGGAACTGTGCGAGGGGCGCGCCATAGCCCCAACGTCGCCGCGGCGCGCTCGGTTCGATGGCATCGTTCTCCTGTTTCCCCATGGGGACCAGGTTACTCGATGCGGGGGTGCCTGGGTTTGGAGGATGGCGCAGGGGAACGAAACAGGCCGTGGCACTGCGGCCATGTTCTTCCTAGAGCTGTTGGATAAACCGCACGCCCGCCGGCGAGACAACCAACGCGCGCCCCAAGCTCTGGCGACGCACCCAGCCGCGAGCGAGCATTCGCTCCAGGATCGCGGGGCCAAGTGCGCCGGAGAGGTGCGTCAAAAACCGGGACGGAGGAAGTTAAATACTCTCCGGCTTGCTATCCGCCCGCCTCGGCTGCCGCGCTTCGATCCCGCATGTGTTCCGCAGCATGTGGTGGAGGGTGGCAATGGGGCGCATTTCAGTCATCGACAAAATGCCAGTCATAGTGAATATCGTACTTTGCACCTAGTTCCTCTATGCGAACAACCTTTGGCTGGTCAACATCCGGCAGGTTTTGTATGAGGCGTGGTCCGGGAATATCGAGCGTGATTGATTTAGGTGTGAATACGTCGTTCCCCAGCCCCTCTCTAATCAACGGCATAATTGCGTCGTACCCAAATCCCGCCAAAGCACCTATCGCAGCTCCAACGGCGGTGCCAATGCCTGGGTATATGGCGGTACCTACCATCGCGCCAACAGTAGTTGCCTCAGAGACCACTGCTTCCTTGATCTTGCCGCCAATCTTTTCATACAGTTCGCTGAAGGAGTTGGCGAGATCCTGGTTATCCTTCTCCACAATTAACAATGTGGCTGTATAGCTGCGCGGCCAATCGCCAGTTCGATGTAGATCGAATTCAAGCAAAACATAAGGGTTGAGGCGCCACGGGCCGCGTACAGAATCTTCGGAAACGTCGCCAACGATATTCGCGTTTACCAGGTCAACTGTTGGTTGTCCATCTGAACCGACGTGCACTGCCGTCGAGTCTGTCCCGATAGCCGACATATACACCTCGTCGCTTGCCCCTTGCAGGAATGAGTCCGTCGAATCAAGTTCATCGAAGCCGAGCAATCGGAACTGAAGCTTGCCTGTTGCGCGAGGATGATCTTCGCCCGAGAACACTTTCAAAGCATGGCCCCAGCCCGTGCCAACTTTCTTGCCTTCATTTGAAGCCCATCTGAAACTGCCGTCGTCACACCCGTCATGGCGGTACCACATAAGATCGCCATTTTCCTGAATAGCGTAGATAACACCGTCCCCACCGGAAAATACTTTCGAAGCGCCCCCCCAGCCGGTGCCAACTTTTTTGCCTTCATTCGAAGCCCATCTGAAGCTGCCATCGTCACGTCCGTCATGGCGATACCACATCAGATCACCACCGCTGCGTTGGCCTGTTCGAATATCTATGTGTAAGGGTTGGATTGCATAGATGATCCCGTCTCCACCGGAGAACACGGTTGCGGCACCATCCCAGCCTGTGCCAACTTTCTTTCCCTCATTTGAGGCCCACCTGAAACTACCGTCGCCCCGCCCATCATGGCGATACCACATCAGATCGCCATTTTCCTGAATAGCGTAGATAACACCGTCCCCACCGGAAAATACTTTCGAAGCGCCCCCCCAGCCGGTGCCAACTTTTTTGCCTTCATTCNAGCATGGCCCCAGCCCGTGCCAACTTTCTTGCCTTCATTTGAAGCCCATCTGAAACTGCCGTCGTCACACCCGTCATGGCGGTACCACATMAGATCGCCATTTTCCTGAATAGCGTAGATAACACCGTCCCCACCGGAAAATACTTTCGAAGCGCCCCCCCAGCCGGTGCCAACTTTTTTGCCTTCATTCGAAGCCCATCTGAAGCTGCCATCGTCACGTCCGTCATGGCGATACCACATCAGATCACCACCGCTGCGTTGGCCTGTTCGAATATCTATGTGTAAGGGTTGGATTGCATAGATGATCCCGTCTCCACCGGAGAACACGGTTGCGGCACCATCCCAGNTTGCCTTCATTCGAAGCCCATCTGAAGCTGCCATCGTCACGTCCGTCATGGCGATACCACATCAGATCACCACCGCTGCGTTGGCCTGTTCGAATATCTATGTGTAAGGGTTGAATTGCATAGATGATCCCGTCTCCACCGGAGAACACGGTTGCGGAACCATCCCAGCCTGTGCCAACTTTCTTTCCTTCATTTGAGGCCCACCTGAAACTACCGTCGCCCCTCCCGTCATGGCGATACCACATCAGATCACCATTTGGCTGAATGGCGTAGATGACATTATTTGAATTGATCATGTTGTTTCTTCTCAAGTTATTGAAATGAACCAAGTTCATCGAGGCAGTTGCCCGAGCCACTGAGGCGAGCTGGCCGGCGCGTACTGCCTAGCTGGCGCGCGAGCTCGCTTGGCGGCCAAAAAATGTCTGCGCGATGGTTGGACCCATATTTCCTTCATGAACTGCAGCTCGTCCGTTTTATGCGGCAGCTGTGCAAACAAGAAAAAAACGGCCACGCGCAAAGGCGTGGTGATGCCGTGGACATGCTTCGCACCAATCAGCGGCTGCAGGGAGGTTGCGTGCTGGCGTTGTACGAGAACAGTGCAAGTTGGGGATCGTCACTAGCAGAGGACCCTACAGATGAGCGGTGTCGCTTGCCGCGGTTCGTACATCCTTTCCCTTGCGAGCGCCGAAGTACATTCCACAGACTGCGTACACCGAAAGTGCATGGCCTACGTAGCCCTCCGGAAAATCGGAAAAGGTATAAGGGACAAATTTCAGGTATCTATCAGATCCAGCTAGTCGTCCCTGACACGTAGCTGCACGATGAGAGAAAACCATGGCTGATGTCGACGTTTGTGGATTTCCTGGTCGAGAGGCTGCGTGATACGGCGGGCTCGACCGTGCCGCGTCTCTGGCAAGAATGGTGATTGCTCAAGCGCAAAACCCACTTCACGTCATTCCCGAAGGCGGGAATCCAAGTGACTTGGTAGGCGGCATGCAGGGCACGGGATCCCCGCCTTCACGCGGATAACGGCATTCAAGCAAGCGCTGTTCGTCCATGACATCTTTTGTCTCTTGGGACCAAGGGTGCGCTTGCCGCACCGGACAACGTATTGAGTAGAGAGGTGCAGGTCGAGAGGGTTGCTCAGCTGTTGCCGACGCTGCCGGATGGCAGTGATTGCCTGCGGCAGTTGCCCACCGCATCGTCACACGACTGTGGTGGCATACCTTCAGATGCGCACTCGGGCTCCGGTTTCTCAATGGGGTTTGAAACCCCATGGTGATCTGCTTCAGCCAGTCCACCTTCTGCAACGGGCCGACAGTATTGCTGTGCCCGGTGTTCAAGGCACAAATGATGGATTGCAGGTCCTCCGCGGGGGCGCCATAGCCCTAGTGCTGTCGCTGTGTGCTCCGTTCGATGGCGTGGTTCTCTTGTTTCTCCACGACGACCTGGTTACTCGGTGCGGGGACGCCAGGGTTTGAAGAATGGCAAAGGAGACAGGCGAAATAGGCCGTAGCACCGCGATCAGGTTTGCCTGGAGCGCTGGAATCGCCTCAACGACCGCGATGGTCAGGATGGTTGACCGCCAACTGGTCCGCAAAAGCGCGCTTGTATGCAGGCCGGGCTTCTCCGCGAGCAACATAGGCGGCGAGACTGGGGAATTCGTCCAGAATGCCCGAGGGGCGGAGTCGGAGCAGTACGTGCACCATCATCAGGTCGCCTGCACTGAAAAGGCCGTCAAGCCAGTCTGCGCCACCCAACCGGGAAGCGAGCTGGCGAAGCCGATGGCGGATGCGGTCCTGGACCAGGGGCAGACGTTCCATGCTCCATGGTTTGTCGCCCTCCAGTATTTTGGCGGTAACGAGATCAAGGATCGGCGGCTCCACCGTGTTGACGGCGGCAAACATCCATGAGATCGCCCGTGCCCGGGCGTTGGCATCATCCGGCAACAGTCCCGCATGGTGTTCTGCAATATGCAGGACGATCGCCCCGGTCTCGAACAGGGCAAGGTCGCCTTCCTCGTAGGTCGGAATCTGGCCGAAGGGATGGATGGCCAAATGGGCGGGCTCTTTCATGGCGCGAAATGAGACAAGGCGAACCTCGTAAGGTTGCCCCGCTTCTTCAAGCGCCCAGCGAACGCGTGTGTCACGCGCCAGCCCCTGGCCGCGATCCGGCGATTTTTCGAACGCGGTAATAGTGATGGTCATCATGCAGCTCCACTTGGGGGTTGACTCGACCCGTACGAATGAGATGGACGTCTATTTGAATACGATGCTTGCGGCTCTTGGTGAAGGAAATCCCGCTTTCCATCGGCCAGGCGTTGCACGGCCGCCTCTTGCCGAAAGAGGGGTGGCAAGAGGACGGCCCATGGCAACCCGTCAATCCTCGTACTCGTCGTGCAGCCGCACCCAGCTCATGGTGCCGTCGCCTTCGTTACGACCCTTGGGAGTGAGGTCCAGCCAGTTGAACGCTCCGGCCAGGAGTTCCACGCCGCGGTGATAAGTGGAGTAGGTGTGGAAGATGTTGCCGTCATCATCCTTGGCGAAGATGCTGATGCCGAACATGTCGGGGCTGCTGCTGATGCTCGCAAGGCCGTAGTTGTAGCTGGCGCGACCCGCGGCGCGATCGGCTTCGGTGAACGAGACGCCAAAGTCGTAGTTGAAATCGCTTTCCCCGGATGACACCCAGGGGAAGGTCCAGCCCATGCGTTGCCGTACTTCTTCGATGCGTTCGATGGATGCGCGCGACACCGCCGCGAAGGCGAGGTCGGCATGTTCGAAGTGCCGACGCGCGGCATCGACGTGATCCATCAGGAATGAACATCCCGGGCAGACATGGTGCGAGCCGGGAGTGAGCATGAAATGATAGATCGCCAGTTGCTGCTGCCGCCCGAACAGGTCGTCGAGGTCGAGCGTGCCCTCGGGACCCTGGAACGTGTAACGCTTGTCGATCCGCACCCAGGGCAGCCGACGGCGCTCGGCATGCAATGCCTCAAGTTGGTGGGTCATGGCGCGTTCCTTCTCGAACAGCGCCTTGCGGGCTTCCAGCCACGTCGCGCGCGTGGCGATGGCTGGCGCGTTCATGGGGTGTTTCCCGCCACGGGGCGGTTGCAGTTGACCATCCAGTTCGCGCCGAACCGGTCGGTGAGCATGCCGAAGCGCAGGGCCCATTCCGTTTCGGCGATCGGCATCGTCACCTGGCCGCCTTCGGCAAGCGCCTTGAAAACGCGTTCCGCTTCGCCGGGTTCGTCGACACTCAGCGACACCGCATTGCCGTGGATGCCGGGATACGGGTCGGGGGTGGGGCCGCACCAGTCGGAGCCCATCAACACGGCGTCGCCGACTTCCAGCCGCACGTGGGCGATCCGGTTGCGGGCTTCTGCCGGTAGCGCTTCGGTGCCGGACATTTCGCCCATGGTCACCTTCATCGTGACCTTGCCACCGAGGGCATGGGCGTAGAAATCGAACGCCTTGGCGGCGTTGTCCTTGAAGAAAAGGTAGCTGACCAGGTTCATGACATTTCCTCTTGTGGGACGGGAGTGGACACAACGACTGCCTGCGACGGCAATCGATCGCAGCGGCTCAGGCAGCGACGGCGATCTCGGGGAACGGCTCGCGCCATGCGTCGATTTCGCACAACGCGTCGTGCCAGCGCCGGATGGCTGGGAATTCGGCAAGCGGAATATGCGCGGCTTCGGCGTAAGGCAGGGTGATTGCGAGCGAGAAATCCGCCACGGTGAGTGTCTTGCCCACCAGCCAGCGGCGGTCCTGCAGATGGTTTTCGAGGATGGCTGCGAGCTGACGGAAAGCCTCCTGCGCGCGCCCCGCCGCATCGACATCGGGTTCGCCGATATTGAAGCGCGGCTTGATGATGTATTCGAAGTAAAGCTGGCTCGCCACCGGATTGAATTCCTGGCCGGCCCAGCTCAACCAGCGCAGGACGTCGATCTGGCGATCGTCCTGTGGCCACAGGTCCGAGTCCGAACGCGCCGCCAGGTGGCACATGATCGCGTCGGATTCCCACAGCACGCGCGTGCCGTCGACGAGTGTCGGCACTTTGCCGTTGGGGTTGAGCGCCAGATATTCCGGTGCCTTCTGTTCGCCACGATCAAGATCGACATAGGCGTATTCGACCGGTGATTGCAGGTATTTCGCGACCACACAGGCCTTGCGCGGGGAAGTGACATTGGACCAGTAAAGCTTCATCGGGCGTCTCCTTGGATACGGCGGAAGGGGCTTTCGGTTTCCGTTACGGCTGTATCACTCGCCTTGGGTGGGCAGTGGCATGACGCATGGCCCGCCGGCAAGTCGATGCAGGCTTGCGGCGGTGGCTTCCCCAATGTCCTGGAGCAGCCGTTGCTGGGTTGCGTTCCAGCTGGGCATGGCGGCCTTGAGGGCGCGCGAGCCCTTGGGGGTGATCGCCGCCTGGCGCGAACGCGCGTCGGCGGGATCGGTGCGCAACGTCACCCACCCGCGTTGTTCGGCGACGGCAAGGTTGCGGGTCAGGGTGGTGCGATCGGCAGAGAGCATGTCTGCGAGCTCGCCGATGGCGCTCGAACCGGCCAGATGCAGCGCGGCCAGCAAGGTGAACTGGGTGGCGCGCAAGCCATGCGGCCGCAGCGCCTGGTCGAATTCGCGCGTGATCGTACGCGCCGCACGCCGCGCCGCGAGGCACAGGCAACGGGTGGTGGCGAAGATGGTGAGGTCCGGTGTCATGGGTGATATGTGTATATGCACATAAATGGGCTGTCAAGCGCCGGTGGCTCGGCTGGTGGGTGCCGGATCGTGGTGTTGGGCGCCTGGTGGGTTGGTGGAAGCTCGCAAGCGACCGAGCAGGCGGCGTTCGATGTCACGCCGTGACGGTGGCAGCAGTTGCCGCCGGCGCATGATCGTTGTCGGTAGAAGAAATACCTGTGCCGATCACCTTGCCTGCGCGTTTTCCATGCCAGCCTGATAGCCCAGCCAGGAGCAAGTCATGTCGTCAGCGTTACGCCATTTCATCACCGATCGCCGAGGCCACGTGGCGATCGCGCAATCACCCAATGAGCCGATGCTCACGTGGAGCGCGCTGGCGTTGGCAACGCGCACTTCAGCGGGGTCGGAGGCACCGCATGCGTACCGCGCGCGACGCGGCGCTTGCTTGGTGGGCCGGTCTGGAGGTGCTCGACGGCGCCAGCCCGTTCCGACGTACGCTCGGCGCCGCGACGTTGCTGGCGCTGGCGTCATCAAAGCTGCGCAACGTGCACGGTCGCAAGTCGTAACGGAGACCGTGCTGCCTGCCTTGGGTTTTCAAGGAGGCTGACGGAATGCACCAGGCCTCAGCCTACTTCACCACCTCAATCACCGGCAGCTGCTTGATCGGCTCAACCGTGATGTGGCGGAAGAAGGTTTCGGCGCCTTCCGACTGGAGCTGGATGTGGCCGTGGGTGAGGGGTTGGCAGACGCCTTTCGTGTCGGGCTCGCAGATGTTGCGCACTTCCATCACGGGCACGCCGTTGACGACGTGGATGGCGTGGTTGCCGACGACGTAGAGGTCGAGCACGTTCCACTCGCCGTCGGGTGCGTCGGCGTTGTGGCTGTTCTCCACGTTCCATGTGGCGGTGTTGCCGATGGCTTTGGCATCCACGCCGCCGACCATGTAGCGCAGCTTTGGATCGATGATGGAGGCGTCGTGCGCGGCGGTTGTCGTGACGCTCAGCTTGTCGCCCACCGGCACCACCATGCCGACGCTGCCGGACATGATCTCGAACTCGACCGAGCGCGCCCACGTGCCCCACACCGCGCCGGGTTTGCCGTGCGTGTGGTACAGCAGCCCGTTGTTCGGCAGCATCGCCTGGCGTGGTGCGTAGCGTGCCTTGCCCCATTTGTATTCGAGCCGCAGGTGATAGTTGGCGTAATCACCGCGATGAACCGGGCTGCCCCAGGTCGGGCCGTTGACGCGGATCGCCGGCTCGCCGTCCTCGCTCACCACGGTGAAGATGGTTCCCTTGCCGCCCACGCCGAGGGGTGCGTCGTGTTTGGCCAGATACGTCTGGCCCGGATCGGCGTAGCCCAGCCAGGCGTCCCACTGGTCCAGATTTTTGCCGTTGAACAGAGCAACGGCTGGCCCGGTTGCCGCCGGGATGTTTTTCAACACCAGGCTTTGGGGGGTGAATGAGGGCAGGTCACCGGACAGTGCGGGTGAAACGACGAAAGCCAGCGCGATGGCTGCAAAAATTCTCATGCTCAAGCCTTTTCAAGTCGTGGATGGCGGGCCGGACAAATGCCGGTATTTCGCCGATTATCCATTGATGACGGGTGCCGCAATGCGCACTTCGCGGCATACGCCGAAGTTTGCTTCGTTGTGGTCGCTGGTGGTCAGTGCCAGTTTCACGACGTAGGCTTCGCGATCGAGCAGCGGCAGGCTGACCGGGCCCGCATGCGTTATCGGGCCGATCAAGGTGCCGTTCAAATAGAGATGGATGTGCCCCGTGCCCGGCACGGCTGCACCGCCGTATTGCTCCGGTGCGAACTGGATGTTTGTTTGCGGGGTCAGGAGCCACGCGTTCGCGTTGCGGGTCAGCTTGGCATCGAGCCGGTAACCGCCGGCTTCTGCCCGCCCGTCCTGTGCGCAAGCAGGTGCCGTTGATCCGTGAGGTTCGTTTGCCGCAACGCCGGAGGCCAGGCCCAGGCTCATCAGAATGGCTGCGGTCGTCAGCGTCTTGAATGCCATTTTCCCCCCTCATTCCAAGGCGAAACGAAAGGATATACGAGGTGGGTGATGGTGTCGCCCATGGTGGTCGATGGCCGTTTGGATGGCCGTTGAATCATTTGGGTGTGGTGCCCGCTTGAAAGTCCCTTTACCCCACGAAAACCGGTCAGGTTTTGCGACCATGGCGCATAATCGCGGCACAAAATCCGGGGACAAACATGCGCACCGTCGAAAGCAGGATCGTTCTCATCACCGGGGCCGCCATGGGCATGGGCCGCCTGTATGCCGAGCGCGCGGTGGCCGAGCACGCGGCCGCCGTGGTGTTGTGGGACATGGACGCGGCGGCCTTGGAGGCGACCCGCGCGGAACTCGCCGCGCGCGGCGCCAGGGTGCTGGCCCAGGTGGTCGATGTGTCGTCGCCGCAGGCAGTCGCCGAGGCGGCGCAGCGGGTGCAGGCCGAAGTCGGTACCCCGGACATTGTGATCAACAACGCTGGCGTGGTCCGCGGCAAACCGTTCTGGGAGCACGACCCGCTCACCGACACCGAGTTCGTTATCCGCGTCAACGTGCTGGGGCCGATGCATGTCACCCGGGCCTTCCTGCCGGGCATGATCGCCGCCGGCAACGAGGCGCGAATATTGAATGTGGCCTCGGCCTCCGGGTTGCTCTCCGTGCCGCGGATGACCGTGTACACCGGCTCGAAATGGGCACTGATCGGCTGGAGCGATTCGTTGCGCCTGGAGCTCAGGCGCGCGGGCCACGGCCACGTGCGGGTGACCACGCTGATCCCCAGCTACATCAAGACCGGCATGTTCGCCGGTGCCCGCGCGCCGTTGCTGACGCCGCTGCTGGAGCCGGCGCACGTCGTGGACAAGGCCTGGGCCGCGATGAAGGCCGGCAAGCCGCGATTGATGATGCCATGGACGGTGGCGTTGAGCGGCGCCTTGCGCGGGCTGCTGCCGTTGCCGCTGTGGGATTGGGTGGCCGGGAGCGTGTTCAAGGTGTACTCATCGATGGAGGCATTCACCGGGCGCAAATCGGGGTGATCAAAGATGCGCCACGCCGGGTGCGCATCTTCACAGCGACAGTCAACGGCAGAGCTTGTCCAGATCGAGGCCGGGGCTGGGAGCGGCTGGCAGTGGCAACCCGCGTGCGGCCATCGTCGCTTCGAGCGAGTCGGGTGACGACGGCAGGCTGAGGTCGAGATCGTTCTTGTAGAAGGGAGCGCTTTCGGCTTCCTCCAGCGTGACGAAGCTGAAGCCGCGTTCGCGATAGAGCGCCAACAGGCGCGGCAGCATGCGGGCGTCGAACGCGCCCACGTGCATCAGCAGGACGTAGGGGATGTCGTGGCCGTAGAGCGCTTTCGACATGGCGCGGCTGTAGACGATGGCGGCGTCGGCGGCAGCGAGGTAGCTGGTTTCCAGTTTGGCGATGGCGGCATTGTCTTTTTTCGCGACGCAGCGCGCGTACGGCTCGTTGTAGAGGTAGTCGCTGAAGCTCATGGTGACATTGGCGATCTTGTAGCCACGCTCCGCCAGGAAGCGACGCTCGGCCGCGCGCTTTTGCGCGGTGTCGCCCTCGGCCAGATACGGGTAGCGCAGCCAGTGCCAATCGGCGGCGCCCATGTACTTCCGCAGCATCGGCTCGTTCCTGGTCACATCCTGTTCCCAGTCCGCGAGCGGATTGGCATTGAGGTTCATGTGCGACCAGGTGTGGTTGCCCAGCGGCAATCCGGCGTCGCGCCACAGCTGCAATACGGGGGTGGAGGCCGGCTCGTTCCGCGTCTGGATGCCGTTGACGAACCCGTACACCGGCGGCAGTTGCGCCTGCTGCATGGCAGTAATGATTTTCTGCGCGATCGCCACCCGCGTTTCGCCCGCAGGAAGCGGCCCATGGGCGGGCAGGTCATCCCAGGTGATCGCCAGTTGCTGCGCGGTGGCTGGCAGAGCGATGGCGGAACAGACGGCAAAAAGCAGGCGCGAGTGCAGGGTTTTCAAAAGAACCTCCGGTTGATCCAGGCCAGGCGCGATGGATGCGGTGTCCGACAAATTCGGGGCAGTTGCCGGTTCGCGCATGGTGGGCCCGGCAGTTTTTCGTCATTCGCTGCGGCGCCTTGTCAGGCCTTGCGCAGGAAACACGTCTTGAGCACCAGCCCCTTGATCTTGTCGGCGTTGCCCTCGATGTGCTCGGCATCATCCGGCACCAGGCGGATATTGCGGATCAGGCTGCCCTGCTTCAGTGGAATCGAGCTGCCCCGCACCTTCAGATCCTTGATGACCACTACGGTATCGCCCGCGGCCAGCGGGTTGCCGTTGCAGTCGCGCACGACCGGTTCGTCCGAGGTGTTTTCGGCGGATTCCCCGGCCACCCACTCGTGGGCACAGTGCGGGCAGACGAGCTGGGCACCGTCCGGGTAGGTGTCGTCGAGTCCGCATTGCGGGCAGGCGGGATACGCGGGCATGGCCAGATCCGTTGATGGTGGGGAACACGTATTCTAGAGGGGACCGCCGCGGCGAGGGCAGCTATCATCACCCCATGTCCAGACTGCTTTTGAACCTGCGCAACGTGCCTCATGACGAGGCCGACGGCGTGCGCGCGATGCTCGATGCACAGGGGATCGCGTTCTACGAAACCAGGCCCAGCATGTGGGGCATTTCGGCCGGCGGCATCTGGGTGACCGAGGACACCGCCTACGCCGACGCCCGGCTTGCCATGGATGAGTTCCAGCGGCAACGCCGCGATCACGCCCGCGCGGAGTACGCCGCCGCCAAACGCGCAGGTACCGCGGACACGTTCTTCACGATGCTTCGTGCGGACCCGGTGCGCGTGGTGGTGAGCGTGCTGGGCATCCTCTTCGTGCTGGTCATGGTGGCGCTGCCGGTGTTCCTGCTGCGGGGTTGAGCCGGGCCCGCGTCGGGGCGATTACGGATGGCCGCTTGCGGTCAGTGCGAAGGATGCGCAAACGCCGCCACCAGGTAGTCGATAAATACCCTTACCCTCACCGGTACACGACGGCCGGCCGGATAGACGAGATGGATGGGCACGCGCGCCGGCTGCAACTTCGGCAGCAATACCTGCACCTGGCCGGACCGGATCTCTTCGGCCAGTAGCCAGCGTGGCGCCTGGGAGATGCCAAGGCCACACAGCACCGCCGCACGGACATGCTCTGCATCGCCGGTCAGCAGCGAGCCGTGCGGGATATAGGAAACGGTTTCCCTGCCGACCTTGAGCGACCACGGGTAACGCTCGCGATCCTTCGCAAACACGATGCACGTGTGCTGGTCCAGATCCGCGAGCCGGGTGGGTACGCCGAGCCGGGCAAGATAACCCCGGCTCGCCGTGAGCACGGCATCCGCCTCCGACAATTTCCTCGCGGTGAGCGAGGAGTCCACCAGTCGCCCGTGGCGGATCGCCAGATCGACGCCTTCGCCGACCAGGTCGACGTGCCGTTCCGATACCGACATCTGAACCGTGACGTCGGGATACCGCCGGAAAAATTCCGGCAGCAGCGGTGTGATGCAGAGCCGGCCATGCGCTGGTGCGGTGTTGATCCGGATGGTGCCTCGCGGTGATTGCCGGCGCTCGCCCACGGAGGATTCGAGCGCATCGAAATCGTCCATCACGGCGGAAAAACTGCCGCATTCGACGAGGCGTACGAACAGCCGAATCGCGTGCATCCGATCCATGTGAGTCACCGCTATCGATTCCAGGATGGAATGGATGGTATGTCGCTATCGAACGTTTCGGCAATGGATGAGGTTGCTTAAGCTGCGCGCAGCCATCGAACCAGGAGCAAACCGATGAAAGCGATCTGCGTGACACTCAGCCGCACGTTGGAGGTTCGCGATATCCCCACGCCGGGTGAACCCGCGGCCGGGCACGTACTTGTCGAGATGGATGCCTCGGCGATCAACCAGGGCGACAAGACGTTCCTGCGCATGCCGACCGCGGTCGGCAATCCCCTCGCGCTCGACCGCCATGAGGTATGGGGTGCGTCGGGTGCGGGCAGGGTGATCGCGGTGGGGGCAGGCGTGCCTGGGGACTATGCGGGCAAGCAGGTGGCGGTCTACCGATCGCTGGGCCGAAGCGCGGAGAGTGTCGGGCTTTGGTGCGAGCGGGCACACGTGCCTTGTTCGGCCTGCCTGATCCTGCCGGACCATGTTCGTGCGCGGGATTACTGCGGCTCGCTCGTCAACGTCATGACGGCCTACGCTTTTCTCGAAGAGATTGCCGAGGCCGGCCACAAGGGCGTGATTGTCACGGCCGGCAATTCGGCCACGGGTTGCGCCATGGCTTCACTCGCACGAAGCAGGAAGCTGCCGGCGATTTTTCTGGTGCGTACCGAGGCGGCACGACGCGCGCTCATCCAGTCGGGCGTGGAGCATGTCCTGGTGACTGAAGAAGGCTTCACCGACAGGCTCGCTGCGCTGTCCGCCGAGCTGGCGACAACCGCCGTATTCGATGGCGTCGGCGGCGACCTGCTCGGGAAAATTGCGCCGAGCCTGCCGATGAATTCCACCATCTATGCCTATGGCTTTCTCGGCGGCGCCGTGCCGATCGCCATCCCGTCCGTGCTTTTCATGATGAAGAACCTGACCATGCGGCGGTTCAGCAATTTCGAGAGCCGGACAGTGAAGGAGCAGGGGCAACTTGTGGCGGCACTGAAAACGCTGGAGAGCCTGATCGACGACCCCCTGTTCGTCACCCGGATCGGCGAGGAATTCCGTCTCGATCAGATCGAGCAGGCCATGGCTTGCGAGCCATCCGACGGTGCCAGGGCTGTCCTGGTTGCGGCGCCCGCCCGGCGAAGGTCTGATGTTGCTCGCAGGAATGATGAGCAAGCCGCTTGATCGGACCTTCCCTGGTGTCAGTCCGCCATAGTGGGTTGCCGCTCATTTGCCGAGGGCATCAGCCTCGCAGCGTTTACGATGAGCGGCTTGCCCGGCTCAAGCGCCACGACCACATCGTGATGCTGGTAGCGAAGGTGAACCGAGGTGGCGGCCTTGCTCAGCAAGCGCACTTCGGTAGGCGCTCCATCCCGCCAGGTGATGCCAACGCGCAAGCCACCGCGGGCGCGCAGGCCGTCGACTTCGCCGTCCTGCCATCGGCTCGGCAGGGCCGGAAGCACGGTGACCTCGCCGATACGGCTTTGCATCAGCATCTCCGCGATCGCCGCCGTGCCGCCGAAGTTGCCGTCGATCTGGAACGGTGGGTGGTTGTCGAACATGTTGGGCAGCGTGTTTTCGGCGATCAGATCGCGCAGCAGCTTGTAGGCGTGGTCACCATCGGCGAGCCGTGCCCACAACGCGATTTTCCAGGCCCGCGACCAGCCGGTGCCGCCATCGCCGCGCAGCTCCAGCGATCGTTTCGCGGCCTTGGCCAGCGCTGGCGTCTTGTCCGGCGAAATCGCGTGGCCCGGATAGAGTGCGTAGAGGTGGGAAACGTGCCGATGGTCCGGCTCGGTTTCGGGATAGTCCTCGATCCATTCCTGCAGTTGCCCCTTGCTGCCGATTTGCAGCGGAGGCAGGCGTTTCTGGGCGGCATCGATGCGGGATACGAGCGCCGCATCGACACCCAGATGGCGGGCGGCGGCGCGCACGTGGTTGAAGAGATCGTTGATCAATTCAATGTCCATCGTGGGGGCGTAGGTCAGGCCCACAGGTTTTCCGTCGAGCAGGTAGCGGTTCTCCGGCGACGTGGAGGGGTTGGTTACCAGCTTGCCGGCGACCGGCGAACCTGCCGGCGCTTCCACCAGGAAATCCAGCACAAACTCCGCCGCACCCTTCATGGCGGGGTAGGCACGATGGCGCAGGAAAGTCTCGTCGCCGCTGAAGGTGTAGTGGTCCCACATCTGGTTGGATAGCCAGACCCCGCCCATCGGCCACAGGCCCCACGGCCCGTCGACGGGCGCGGTGGCGCGCCACAGGTCGCTGTTGTGGTGAAGCACCCAGCCGCGCGCGCCGTAGTAGCGCTGCGCCGTTTTCGCGCCGGCCACCTGCAGGTCGTCGATCAGATCCCACAGCGGCGTCTGGGTTTCCCAGAGGTCGCCCGTCTCGGCCGGCCAGTAGTTCATTTCCAGATTGATGTTGGTGGTCCACTTGCTGCCCCAGGGCGGCAACAGGTCCTGGTTCCAGATGCCCTGCAGATTGGCTGCCTGGCCACCCGCACGCGAGGAGGCAATCAGCAGGTAGCGCCCGTACTGGTAATACAGCGCCACCAGCGACGGATCGTCATGGGTCTTGAAGTCGCGAATGCGCTGGTCCGTCGCCACTGTGTCGTCGGAAGTGTCGTTGCCGAGGCGCAAATGCACGCGGTTGAAGAGCGCGTGATAGTCGGCCAGGTGGGCGTTCTTCAGTGACTCGTAGCTGTGCTGCGCGGCCGTGGCCAGCGGTGCGCGAGCCGCCGCCATGGCGGCGCCACTGATATCGCGATACGACTTGAAACTGGTGGCCCCGCTGAACACGAGGGTGACGGCGTCGGCGCCGCGCACTTCCAGGTGGTCACCGGCCTGGCGGATGCTGCCGCCTTCGGCCTTGATGACGAGCCGTCCCGCATAGCTCATCCCGGGCTTTGACCACGAGCCTGTCCACGACGATGCCGGGTTGGCGCGCGGCTCGATCTGCCCGGTCAGCTCGATGGTCCCCTTGCCCACCAGCGCGACCTTGGCGCCGGGTTGGGGCGAGGTCAGCGCGACGGTGAAGTTCTGTTCGGCCGGCCGGTCGGCGCTGAGGCGCATCACCAGCACCCGGTCGGGGTAGGAGATGAAGGTCTCGCGACGAAAATGCACGCCATCGACCGCATAGGAAACGGTGCTGATCGCATCGTCCAGCCGCAGCTCCCTTCGGTAATCGCTCACCGTGCCCTTGTTCTCGACATGCAGCCGCAGATCGCCAAACGGCTGGAACGGCATCAGCAATTTCGGATCACCCATGAAGCCCGCGCTGAGCGTCTCGGCCTGCGCCACCTTGCCCGAGAAAATGAGCTTCTGTATCTGCTTCAGCTGCGCTGCGGCGCCGGGCGCGAGGTAGTCGTTCGGCACACCGCCCCACAGCGTGCCCAGGTTGAGCTGGACGCGTTCGTCCGGCACGCCGCCGAACACCATGGCACCCATGAGGCCATTGCCCAGCGGCAGCGCTTCATTCCACTGACTGGCCGGCTTGTCGTACACAAGGGCGGCGCTGCTGGCGCGTGCCTGGGAAGCCATGAACAAGGCGGCGAATGCAGTAAGCAGGGCCCACATCATGCGACGAGCGATGCCTTCAGGCCTGGTTGTCTGGGGGTGTTCGGCTGACGGATGCAATGCGTTGCCCTCTTCGGAAAGGGTTGAGTATCGGGGAATACCCGATCTCTTGTGGTTTCCTGCGCAGCAGGTGTACGCCGTTTGGGGATGCTCGGGCCAGACGGGGTTCCGGTCAAATGGACAACGGCGAAGCCCCGTGCGTACAGACATCGGACTCTTCCGCCGAGAATGATGCTTGGGGCCCGTGACCACTCAGGTCGCCCTCAGTCGCCAGAAACGGCGGCAGTGGGCAATGCAGACAGGCGCAGATCAGTCGCAACAGCTCCGCTTCCTCCAGGGTGACGCGCTGGTCGGCGAGCACGGCGATGGCAAGGCCCTCGATCGCGAGCTCCTTGTCGATGGGGCGCAGCGCATCGAGGCGTTGCAGCAGCGCGTCCAGAGAGGTTTGCCAGGCGGGTGGCACGGCGTATGCGAGGCCGTGATCGGGCAGGGCGCTGTCCATGGCCTGCTGCCAGATGTGACGCGCGGCATTGCCGTCGACACCGCCGCGGCCGGCGAGAATCGCGCACAGCGTGGCGAAATCGGCGCGTCGGTCGAACAACCGCGCCGGTCCGGCGATGCGGGCGCGCGCCGGTTGCGCGGCTTCGTCCAGGTACAGGCGAACCAGACGCACCAGGCAGAATTCGTAGAGGTCGATGCGGCCGTCGGCATGGATCAGTGCATCCAGCGCTTGCAACAGCATCTGCCCCTGCGCGTGCGGCATGCGGCGCAAGCGTGGCAAGGCGAGCTGCAGCAGGGGCAGACGCGCTTTTGGCGTCAACCGGGTGCCGGCATCGAGCGGGGTGTCGACTTGTGCGCGGAATGTTGCGCCCAGGTGGTGCTCGATGTGATCGAGCTGGGTGGTCCGCCACGCCCGGTCCGCGTCGACGGCCAGGCTCAGTATCAGGGCCGGCGCGTCATCGGTGTTGGCGGCTGCGTCATGGAGCCGGCGGGGTACGGACTGCAATAAATGGTTGGCCGTATGGATGGCCGTTTCGATAGTCTGGCCAATGCTGGTCGTCAGTGCTCTCGGTGTCGCGGTACCCGGCGTTTGTGCGACGCGTGTGGTGGCGCGGTTGCCTTCGTGGGCCGTTGCCATCGCCGGAGCGAAACCGGCAAGGGAGACGTGACGGGCGTCCGCGTCTGCCGTCCGTACCGTTGTCTGCCAATCGCGCGCGATGCGTGCGATGTCCTGCTCGCGGTAGGGCATGCCGAGCGCGCGGATGCGCACGGGCACGGTCGGGTGCGTCGCCAGCAGTCGTGACCAGCGGCCGCCTTCGCCGAACAGCATGTGCGCCACCTCGCTGCTGTCGAACCCGTGCAATGCGGAGCCTGCGCTGAGCGCCTGGATCTTGCGCAACGCACCCACCAGGCCCAGTTGCTGGCGGGTGAACTGCACCGCGGCCGCGTCGGCCAGGAACTCACGCGAGCGCGAAACCGCCGCCTGCAGCACGCGGCCGGCGAGGTGGCCGATGGAGCCCACGCACAACAGGATGAAGCCGATGCTGTATTGCCCCAGCATGTAGAAGGTCGGGTCTTTCCTGCCGCTGCTGAAGTCGCCGTAGATCATCGAGCGCCCCGTGGTTGCCAGGAACATCACCCCGGCAAGCAGGCCGATCAGGCGGATATTGAGCCGCATGTCGCCATGCACGATGTGGCTGAACTCGTGCGCGATCACGCCCTGCAGCTCGTCACGCGTGAGCTTTTCCAGACAGCCATAGGTGACGCAGATCGCGGCATCGGTGGTGCCGTGGCCGGCGGCAAAGGCATTGATGCCATCCTCGTGCGCAAGCAGATAGACGTCGGGTGGAGGGATCGAGCTGGCGATCGCCATTTCCTGCACGATGTTGATGAGCCGGCGGTGTACCGGGTCGATGGTGCCCGGATCGATTGCGCGTGCACCGATCCACTCCATGACGACGGCGCCGCCCTGACCCAGCTCGCGCATGCGCACCCACGACACCCATGCCATGGCGACGGTGGCGGTGACCGCGATGCCGACCATGGTGGATGTGGCCGGCCACGGCGAGTAGCCAGCATAGGCCAGCCCGAAGTAATGCATGAACGCGTACTTGCCCAGCGCCAGCGCGGCAACCAGCACGGCAACCACCGATGCCACGGCCAGCAGGAACAGCACCAGCATGCGCCGCGTGGCGCGCCGCGCATCGTCCTGACGACCGAAAAAATCCGTGGGAGAGCGGCCGTCGGGTGGCCGTTCGCCTTGTTCAAACATGCTGTTTCCCCCCGCGACGTTGCCTCGCGTGACGAGTCTAGCGGCTCGCCAGCACGGAATCATGGCGATGGCCGTAGCGTGGGCCGGCGTCGCTGGATCCCTTGGTTTGGACAGTCCCCGAGGGCGAGAACCGCGGGCTCGCCGGAACGGCCGACAACCGTGCGCGACGTTCGCTTCCACTCAAGTGGCAGGGGTGCGTCGCGGCTTTCACCGCGTTGGATCAATCGGCGAGAACGTACCGGTCCCGCCCGGTGCGCTTGGCTTCATACAGGGCGACGTCCGCGCGCGACAACAATTGATCCACGGTCTCCGTCGGGCGGTGCTGGGCGATGCCGGCGGAGAAGGTGATATGCCGCGTCGGGTGACAGCCGGTGCGGATCGAGCTGCCGATCCGCTCGATTACGCGGGATACGTTGTTGAGGCCGCCAGGCATCATCAACACGAACTCCTCGCCGCCCCAGCGTGCCAGTACGTCGGCGTTGCGCAACTCCGCGGTGGCGCGCCGCGCAAACGACTTCAATACTTCGTCGCCGGCGGCGTGCCCCAGATCGTCGTTGACCGCCTTGAAATAATCGATGTCCAGGACCGCGATGCAGAACGGTGTGACCCCGCCAGCCGAGAAAGCCACGCTGCGATCCAGCAGGAAACGCATCGAGCGGCGGTTGGGGATGCCGGTAAGTTCGTCGCTGACGGCCAGCCGCTCCACCTCCGACAATGCGTGCGACAGCGCCTCGCGTTGCTCGTGCAGCTTCCGGCGCAGTGCGGAGAGGCGCGCGGCGATCACGGCAATGGCCGGCAACACCACAATCAGCATCAGCACGTTGTTGATATCCACGCGCAGCGGTGCCACCTCGCCTTGCGCCGGGACCCAGTGCGGATAAAGCTCGCGCACCACGATCGCCACGACGAGGCTGGTGACGGCCAGCAACGTCACGAAGGCGATCTGGCGCCAGCGCAGCGTGAACGCGCAGAACGCGAAGACCACCATGATCGGAAACAATGCCGACGTCCGCATCGGGCCGCAAATCAGATAGCCCCAATTGACGGCGAGCACACCCATCGAGAGCTGCCAGACTGCCAATGAAGGGTCGCGGAAGCGCTCGGTCCAGCCACTGCGCAGCGCCGCATAGCCCGAAGCGAGCACGACGACCACGAAGCCCAGCCAGAGCGCCAGGGCGGAAGTGTTCATCCAGCCCTGGCCCACGCCGGTGGTCAACAATGTGGCGGCACCGATGTAGACCGCGCTCGCAATCAACCACTGGACAAGCCGCACCCGCCGCCGAGGGTCCCGGCTGGCCAGGACGTCAATGATTTTTGGCCACACACTCATCAAGCAACCACGTCTGCCAACCTGGCACCTGTTTCGGATGCCTTGACCGTCTTAGCGGCCGCCGCGCGCAAATATTTAAGGAATTGGCGCGGCGGCCAGAGCCCGGGCCGGTGGGGAGGCGTATCCGGCGGAGATGCGAACGGCCGGCCTCGACTTGCGGCAAAGCCATGGCGTCGGCTAGCTTCCCCGGATCGCAATGAGGCCGTGGCTACGGTCCGTGCCTGGGGGATACTTTCATGAAACGCACGCTCTCAATGACCATCGGTCTGCTGCTCGCGCTGGCTGCGGCAGGCGCCAGCGCGGCGCAGGCCGAGCCGCAGCTGAAGCTCAACGACAAGGGCTATTTCGAGGCGCCGGGGCTGAACGTCACGGTGTTTGCCGACATCTATCCCGACGGCCACCAGACAGGCGTGACGGTGATTCAGCACGGCACGCGCGTGGCGGCCAATGGCGACCTGCGGCTTGAGCCGTCGCCGGGGCAGTGGTCGCCGATGCCGGCGGGCGATGGCGAACCGGTGGTCGACGCGGCGGCGCAGACCGTCACCCAGACGCTGCACTATCCCGACGAGACGAAGAACCGCAAGGGCTTCAACCCGATCGAGTACCCCGACCTCCATTTCAGCTACCACGTCAGCGTGACGCCGATGGACGGCGATGCGTTCAAGGTCAGCGTCGACCTGGACAAGCCGCTGCCGGCGGAGTGGGAAGGCAAGGTCGGTTTCAATTTCGAGCTGTTTCCCACCGACCTGTTCGGCAAGAGCTGGTTGATGGATCAGGTGTCGGGCATCTTTCCGCGCCAGGCGGATGGCCCCATCAGTGACGACCATGGCCAGCTGATTTCCGCCCCGATGGCCGAAGGAAAAACCCTGGTGGTGGCGCCGGAAAGCAAGCTGCAACGGCTGAAGATCGAGAGCCGCACGGGTCGGCTCGAACTGCTCGACGGGCGCGGCAACCAGAACAACGGCTGGTACATCGTGCGTGAGATCACGCGCCCGGGCGCCACGAAGAATGCGGTGTCGTGGATCATCACGCCGAACGTCGATCCGGACTGGCGCGGTGCGCCGGTGGTGCAGGTGTCGCAGGTCGGCTATCGACCCGGTCAGGCCAAGACCGTGGTGATCGAGCAGGACAAGCGCGACGACAAGGCCGATGCGCTGATCCTCTACAAGATGACCGCCGGCGGCCCTCAGCAGGTGGCCAGCTTCAGGCCCAAGCCGTGGGGCCATTTCCTGCGCTACAACTACCTGACCGCCGATCTCGGCGCGGTGACCACGCCCGGCATGTACCAGCTGTCCTATCGCGGGCAGAAGACGCACGTTTTCCGCATTGCCGACGATGTCTACGATCGCGGCGTGTGGCAGCCCACGCTCGAATATTTCCTGCCGGTGCAGATGTGCCACATGCTGGTGAAGGAGAACTACCGTACCTGGCACGGGCTCGATCATCAGGACGACGCGCGCATGGCGCAGGTCGGCGTGCACTTCGACGGCTATGCGCAGGGGCCGGACACGCTGACCCGCTACAAGCCCGGCGACCGCGTGCCGGGCCTGACCTCGGGTGGCTGGCACGATGCCGGCGATTACGACCTGCGCGTCGAGAGCCAGATGGGCACGGTATGGCTGCTGGCCAAGATGGTGGAGGAGTTCGGCCTCGACTACGACGCCACCAGCATCGACGAGACGAAGAAGGTGGCCCACATCCACCGGCCGGACGGCGTCAACGACGCGATCCAGCAGATGGAGCATGGCCTGCTCAGTGTGCTCGGCGGCTACAAGGTGCTGGGCCGCACCTATCGCGGCATCATCGAGCCGACGCTGGAGCAATACGTGCTGCTCGGCGATGTCTCCACCCAGACGGACGGGCTCGATTACGATCCCGCGCTCAAGCCGGGCCAGAAGACCGCGACGACCTCGTCCATTCCAGACGATCGCTGGGTATTCACCGAGGACAACCCCGATCGCGAACTCACCACGGCGGCGCAACTCGCGACCGCCGCACGGGTGCTGAAGGCGGTGAACCCGGCGATGGCGAAGCAGTCGCTCGATGCCGCGCTCGACCTCTACCGCCACGCCATCGACCGCGCCGACGACCTTGGCGCCAAGGTATTCGCGCTGTCGGAACTGGCGAAAACCACGGCCGACGCGGCGTACGTGCAACGCCTGATCGCGATGAAGCCGCAGATCGTCGCGCACATCGACAAGACCGGCGCCATGCTGGCCGAAGCGATGCCGCTGATCCACGACCAGGCCTTCATCGACGAGGTCGGTGCGGCGGTGAAAACCTATCAGGCCAAGCTCACCGCGGACGCCACCAAGACACCGTACGGCGTGCCGTATGTGCCGTACATTTGGGGTGCTGGCTGGGACATCCAGAAGTTCGGCGTCAGCCAGTATTTCTTCCGCAAGGCGTGGCCGCAGTTCACGCCGGACACGCTGCAGATGGAGGCGCTCAACTTCGTGCTCGGCGTGCATCCGGGCGACAACCCCGAGTCGTTCGCCTCCGGTGTGGGGGCGCTGTCCGCCACGGTGGCCTACGGCGGCAACCGCGCCGACTGGAGCTACATCCCCGGCGGCGTGATCTCCGGCACGGCCCTGATTCGACCCGACCTGCCGGAGCTGAAAATCTGGCCCTACTTCTGGCAGCAGCGCGAATACGTGCTGGGCGGCGGCGCCACCAATTTCATGTTCCTGGCGCTGGCGGCGCAGCACGAGGGGAAGTAGGCGGGAGGGGAAAGTGGCGGCATCCTGCGTTCATCGATCACGATGACACCATGTTGCCACCCAGCTTCTTGGCCCGGTAGAGCGCCTTGTCCACCCGCTGAAAAATGGTGTCGGTGGTGTCGCCATCCAGCACTCGCGTGATGCCTACAGATGCGCTCACCAGCGACACGGGTTCGATCGACAATTCAGTGATGGATTTTCGCAACCGCTCGGCCAGTGCGTGCAGGGCAGTGGCATCGACATCCGGCACGACGACGAGGAACTCCTCGCCGCCCCAACGGGCCAGGCATTCGTTCTTGCGCAGCAGCTCCTGACATCGCTGCGCCACCTGCTGCAAGACGCGATCGCCAACCGGATGGCCGTAGGTGTCGTTGATCGCCTTGAAGTGATCCATGTCGAACATGATCACGCCTGCCGGGATCTGCCGGGTGAGCAGGTCTCGCAGTACCAGTTCGCAGAAGCGGCGGTTGTAGATGCGGGTCAGCGGATCCCGGTTGACCATGGCTTCCATGTGGGCCTGCTCCGAGACCAGGTGCTGGATCCTTCTGGTCAGTTTGCGCTGCACCGGCAGCAGCACCAGCAGCAGCACGAAGACTGGCCCATAGCTCATCAACAGGTCGGCGCCTCGCGGCGTGCGTATTTCCTGGGGATGGGTAAACAGGTAGACCAGCACCGGCAAGGCCACCAGCAGCCAGCCGGCCACGACGATCGTCACGCCATCGCGGGTCGGCAGGTAGATCATTGCCGTCACCATCAGCACCAGCAGCAGCGAGCCGATCGGCGGATAGATGTCGATCAACCGTAGTCCCGGCGTCTGCGTGGCCTGCCAGGTGTAGAACCACGCTGGCGCGACAAGTGCGGCCAGCGCGGCCGCCAACGCGACGCGCATGATGAGACCAAGGCGATGCGGCCAGCGCACAAGCATGATCAGCAGGACAAGAAAGAAGACGCACGTGAGCGGCGGGATCACCATGTCCATCGGCCGGTGCACGGGCCCGAGCCAGGCGAGCGCGGTGGCTGCAGCGCCGGCAAGCGATGTCAGCGACAAGGTGATCATGCTTGCGCCGTGAAGGAGACGATCGCGGGAAACGGATGGCGCCATGTGGGGAGAATCCTCGGCCAGTCGATGAGTGTAGCCGAGGCCGATTTGCGTGCGGGCAGGGCGCGTGCCGTGATGGTTGCGGCCACTCCGCCATCGCGAACTGGGGTGTCGGCGTGGTTGCCCGCCGCCGCAAGTGCATCGATTCTGGCTGCGGGATGGCGGCTGTCCGGCCGAGCGCCAGGGGCGCGCTCAGCCCGCGACGGTTTCGGCCACCACATGCTGCCAGGAAGGCCGGGTCTGCCGCGCGTGATGACCGGTGATGCTGTCGGTGTGATCGCGGTGGTAGACGTAGGTGCGATGGGTCAGCCAGGCGGTTCGTGTGCCCATGATCCGCAGTTGCGTCATCAGTGCGGCGTCTTCGGCGTAACTAGTATCGGGAAAGCCGCCGGCGCGCAGGATCGCCTCGCGCCGGACGGTGATCATGCCCACGCCGATGCAGCGATCGACATGGATCATCTCGCCGGGATGCATACAGCTCGGCACGAAGGGATTGCCGACGATGCGCATCGGCGACAACCACAGCTCGGTATCGGGTTGCGCGGCGATGGCCTCGCGGCGCAGGGCAAGGTGATCGGGCAGCAGTTCGTCATCGCTGTCCAGGAACACGATCCACTTGCCGCGCGCGTGGCGCAGCAGCGCATTGCGGCTTGCCGCCGGCCCACGGTTGGCGTGTCGCCAGCAGCGCACGCGGCCGTCGCGGCGCGTCCAGTCGCACAGCGACGCCCATGTGCCGTCGGACGAGCCGTCGTCGGCAATCAGCAGCTCCCACGATGACTCCTGCTGCGCCAGCACCGACGCCAGCGCGCGGTCGAGCCATGCGACGCGGTTCCAGGTGGGCATGACGATGGAGAAGAACGGTGTCGACATGAAGCTCGGCTGGCTTTTCGGGAGAGGCTCGCGGACGAGTCCGGTCGCCACGATCACGTGCGCCCGCGCGGTTGCGCGGGGCCATGGCACGGATCGGATGAAGCAGGGGCGCAAAAGGTTCCCGGGCTGTGAAGCCTGGCAAGCGCATGCGCGGTGCGTGGCCCGCGTCAGCTAACCGGCATTGCCCCAGATCTGCTGCAGGCGCTGGTCCCGGCCGCAGCCGTAGCGGTAGTACTTGTAGCGCAGCGGATTTTTCCGGTAATAAGCCTGGTGGTATTCCTCGGCCGGGTAGAAGGTTGCGGCCGGTTCGATGCGGGTGGCGATGGGGCGCTTGAAGCGTGGGTCGGCCTGTATCGCGCGCAGGCTGGCCTCGGCCTCGCTGTGTTGCTGCGGTCCGATCGGGAATATCGCGCTGCGGTACTGGTCACCGACGTCGCAGAACTGCCGGTTCACCGCCACCGGATCGATGTTGTGCCAGAACACGTCCAGCAGCTTCGGGTAGCTGACCTTGCGCGGGTCGTAGGTCACCCGCACCGCCTCGGCATGGCCGGTGCCGCCGGCGGATACCTGCCGGTAAGTTGGCCGGGATGTGTGGCCGCCGGTGTAGCCGGCTTCGGTGGAAATCACCCCGGGGAGTTTGTCGTAGGGCGGCTGCATGCACCAGAAGCAACCGCCCGCGAACACGGCTACGGCCGTGCCACCCGAGGTCCGTGCCGCTGACGGGGCGTCGACCGTTCTGGATGACGGGCTGGTAGCGCCCGCGCCGGAGGGCGCGCACGCGGCCAGTACGATCAGCATCGGCAGGCTCGCCAACGCCCGCAGCCATGAAGGATGCCGCAGCGCGGCCAGGGCATGCATGCTCATGTCAGCCTCTCAGCGCGGGCAGCGGCTGACCTTCCGGCACGAAGCGCAACGCCAGCCCGTTGTTGCACCAGCGCGTGCCCAGCGGCGGCGGGCCGTCGTGGAAGATGTGCCCTTGATGACCGCCGCAGCGGGCGCAGTGGTATTCGGTGCGCGGAATCAGCAGCACGAAATCGCGCTTGGTCGCCGTACGCCCGGGCAGCGCCTGGGTGAAGCTGGGCCAGCCGGTACCGCTTTCGAACTTGTGCTCGCTGGCGAACAACGGCGACCAGCATGCCGCGCAGATAAAGGTGCCGGCACGCTTTTCCGCATTCAGCGGGCTGCTGCCGGAACGCTCGGTGTCTTCCTCGAACAACACCTTGAACGCCGCGGGGCTGACCTTGTCACGCCAGAAAGCCGGAGGCACGTCCAGCGCTTTTACCGTTGCCGTATCCGCGCCGGCGGGCGGGGCGACGGCACGCGCGCAAGCCGACAGCCAGGGCAGGGTTGCCGCGGCTCCGAGATATTTCAGGACACTGCGTCGTTTCATGGTTCAACTCCGGAAGACTGGCGTTGGTGGCCGTGGGTAGCTTGTGTCGAGCGGCAGCTCCGATGCGTGATGGCTCGTGCGGGTGGTTGTGCGCTAGCGCGTGCCGCCATCGGCCTGGTCGTCGCTCAACAAGCTATTCGTTGCCCGGTGCGTTTTCGTTACATGCCACCCCGGACGCGTCTCCGGCATGGTCAGGAAGGCCGGCAGCACGACAAGCGCCACCGCCGCGATCATGGCGCCGGGCACCGCGTTCCAGCCGGTTTGCTGGACCAGAAGCTCGGCGAGGAACGGCGTCAGGCCGCCGAAGATGGCTGTCGCCATGGTGACACCCAGGGCCAGGCCGCTGAGCCGGCCTTCGCCCGGAAACTGTTCGGCGGTGGCCGGCGCGCCCACGGCACTGACGCCGCCGGCAAGGCAGGCCAGCACGATCGCGCCGCCCGCTATCGCCAAGTCACCGCCGCCGCCCATCAGGCCGAACATCGCCAGCGGCAACAGCATGCTGGCGACGGCGAACGCGATCAGCACCGGCTTGCGACCGACCCGGTCGGACAGCGCGCCGGCCAATGGTGTGACGAGGATGACCGCCACGGCGGCGCCGCTCGACATCCACAGCGAACGGCCTTCGGCGAGGACGCCGGAGGAGGTCAGGAACGCCGGCACATAGGTGATGCCCACGTAATAGGTGATCGAGCCCAGCGCCGAGATGGCGAAGGTGCGCAGCAGCGCGGGTTTGTGGTGGGCGAGCGTGTGGCGCAGCGGCGCATCGGGCACGGTGTGCTGCCGCACCTGGCGCAGGAAATCCGGCGACTCCTGCATGGTGGATCGTGCAAACCACACGCAGCCGGCCAGCGCCGCGCCCACGAAGAACGGAATGCGCCAGCCCCAGGCGTCGAGATGGGCAGCGCTCATCAGCGCCACCGTCAGTGCGGACAGCGCCACCGCCAGCAGCGCCCCGATCTCACTGGCGGCGGACGCCAGCGAGGTGATCAGGCCGCGGCGATCCGGCCGCGCACCTTCCAGCAGATAGGCCACCACGCCGGTGTATTCGCCGCCCACCGAGAACGCCATGAGGCAACGCAGCAGGATCAGCAACACGCCCGCCGCCGGGCCGATCGCCGCGTAGTCGGGCAGCAGCGCCGTCGCCAGCATCGCCAGCGTCATCAACATCATCGACAGCAGCAAGGTGCGTCGCCGCCCGAGACGGTCGCCGATATGGCCGAACACCATCGCGCCGAACGGCCGCATCGCGTAGGAAATGGCGAACCCGCCCAGCGTCGCCAGCAGCGAGTTCTCGCCACCCCCGAAAAACACCCGCGACAGCACCGTGGCGAAATACAGGTACAGCGTGAAGTCGTACCACTCCACCACCGTCGACAGTGCCGCCACAATCATGGAGCTGCGCGAGACTTGGGGCGTGCTGTGCTTTTCGGGCCGGATCATGCAGGTGGGTGCGACGGGGACCAGGGCAGGAGTCGGAGCAGGCAGTCTATTGCGCATTGGCCGGCGAGGTGCGCTGCCCTGAAGGGCATGGTGAGGAACAGGGCGACGATGCAACGACGCCCGCATGCCATCGCTTCAAGTCGATCCAGGCATCTCCTGCTGCTGTTCGAGCAACAGCGTCGTCTCTTCGATGCGTGCGAAGCGCCCGTCCGGGTCCAGCGTCGCAAACACGTAGACCTCTTGCCGGATTCGCCCGCCGTCGCGCTCGAGCAGGTCGATGACATGGCGTTCGGCGTAGCGGTCGGCATCACCAAGTTCGTCGAGAACGGTGATCGTGGCGTGCGCGACCACGTCCCGGAAATGGTTGATGCGGGCGAGGAACGTGGCCCGGTCGTCCCATGTCCCGTTCGTGCGCTGGCGGAAGCCGGGACCGAAGTGCCGGTCGACCGCTTCAGCGGCCGTCAGCTGGCGGTTGTTGAGAAGGTCTTCGATGGCGTCTTTGAGGGTGGTCATGACGAGCTCCCTCAGCAGACCGTGAGCACGATCTTGCCCTGAATGTGCCCGTGGGCCGCCCGCTCGTGCGCCTTGCGCGCGTCCGCCAGGGCGAACGTGCTGTCGACCGCGACGCGTACCGTCCCGGCGTCGAGCAGCTCGCCGAGTTCCGCCAGTTGGGCGCCGCTTGAGCGGACTTGCGTTGCGGACACGGTGACGCCCAACTTGCCAGCCTCATCCGCACCGGCGAAGCCCAGCGGAAAGATCGGGAACAACGCGCCACCACGCTTGAGCGTGCGCAGAAAGCGCGCCGCGCCCGGTCCACCCACGGCGTCAACGACCAGGTCGACGTCGCGAACCACCTCCTCGGGCGCCGTCTTGGTGTAATCGATGAATTCGTTCGCGCCCAGATCGCGCACAAACGCTTCATGCCTGCCGGACGCCACGGCGATCACCCGCGCGCCTTTCCACCTGGCCAGTTGCACGGCGAAATGACCCACGCCGCCGGCGGCACCGTTGACCAGCACGGTCTTGCCCGCCAGCGGCACCGGCTGGTGCGCGTGCGGCTGAAGCGGGTTGGGCGCGTCGTGGCCCAGTTCGATCATGAACTGCCAGGCGGTGAGCAGGGACATCGGTGCGCCGGCGGCGTGCACGTGATCGATCCCGGCGGGCTTGCGGGCGACTTCCGCCGCGGGCACCGCGACATACTCGGCGTAGGCTTTGCTGTCCCCGGCAAGGCCTTCGGGAAAGCGGACCATCGAATACACCTCGTCACCGATGGCGAAATGGGCGACGTCATCGGCAACCGCGGCGACCACGCCTGACACATCCGTCCCCGGAATGATGGGCAAGGACATCGGCGGCCGCCATTCCGGTGGCAGGCTGGCGTATCCCTCGCGCAGATACCAGTCGGGTGGATTGACGCCCACCGCGTGCACGCGGATGAGCACTTCGCCAGGCTTCAGTCCGGGCAGCGGCGCGTCTTCGTAGTGCAATACCTCGGGGCCGCCGAATGTGTGCAGCCGAATGGCCTTCATTTTCGCCTTCATCGTGTTTGTCGACATTGCCTTATCCTCTATACTTAACGGAGCGGTGTTCCGATTATGCGGAGCACTGCTCCGGTTTTCAAGAGGAAGCCATGCGAGCCGATGCCAGGAAGAACTACGAGGACTTGCTCACCGTTGCGCGCGGCGTTGTCGTCGAGCAGGGCGCCGGTGCGTCGCTGCGCGACGTGGCGCGAAGGGCCGGCGTCGGGCTCGGCACGCTTTACCGGCACTTCCCCACGCGCGAATCGCTGCTTGAGGCCTTGTTGCGCGAAAGCTTCGATGACCTGACGACGAAGGCCATCGAACGCGAAACGTCAGCTTCGCCGGGCGACGCACTGGTGACGTGGCTGCGCGACGTGGTCACGCTGGCGAACGACTACCGCGACGTGGTGGCATCGATGGTCGCTGCCATCGATGACGAGGACTCGGCCCTCCATGCCTCGTGCGTCAGCATGAAGGCAGCCGGTGCGAGATTGCTCACCCTTGCGCAGGCAGCGGGTGTGGCGCGAACCGATATCGACGGCGCCGACCTGTTTGCGCTGGTGGCGGCGCTGGCGTGGCTGGGCGACCAGCCGGCGCTGGCACCGCGCGCCGATCACCTGTTTGGCGTCATCGCCGGGTCGTTGCTGGTGACTGGGGCTGGCGGAGATGCCAAGGTCAAGACCAGGGCGCGGGTTGCGGGCAGCAAGAGTCGCCGCTGAAAGCCACGCCGCAGGTCTTCCGCTCTTACATCCGTGCGGCGATCAGCTTGCCCAGAACGGCGATGCCATGGCGTATGCGTTCTGGCGGCACAGTGACGAACGACAGGCGCAGCGTGTTGGTTTCCGGCGCGTTCGCGTAGAACGGGGCGCCGGGCACGAACGCCACGTTTTCCTTGATCGCGGCGTCCAGCAGTTCCATCGCGTTGATGTGCGGCGGCAGCGTGGCCCAGATGAACATGCCGCCTTCGGGCTTGGTCCAGGTGGCGCTGGCGGGAAAGTGTTCGGCCATCGCGTCCAGCATCACCTGGCACTGGTTGCCGTACAGCTCGCGGATGGTGGGGATGTGGCGATCGAGGAAGCCGTCCTTCACCACCTCGTGCACCACCATCTGGGTGAGTTGCGCCGTGTGCAGGTCGGCCGCCTGCTTGGCCCGTTCCAGGACGCGCACCAGCGGCAACGGGGCGACGACATAGCCCAGCCGGATACCGGGCGTCAGCACTTTCGAGAACGAGCCCATGTAGATCACGCCGGCCGGGTTCATCGCCACCATCTTCGGCAGCGGGTTGCCCTTGTATGAGAGCGCGCCGTACGGATCATCCTCGATCAGCGGCAGGCCGAGGCCGGCGCAGGTTTCCACCAGCTCGACACGACGTGCGGTGGACAGCGTGCGGCCGGTCGGGTTCTGGAAATTGGGCAGCGCGTACAGCAGGCGCGCGCCGTCGGCGACGGCAGGGATCGATGAGGGCACCAGGCCGTGGTCGTCCGTCAGTACCGATTTGAATTCGGGGCGGTACACGGAGAACGCCTGCAGGGCACCCAGGTAGCTCGGCGTTTCCACCAGCACGCGGCTGCCTTCGTCGATCAGCACCTTGCTCAGCAGATCCAGCGCCTGCTGCGAGCCGGACACCATCAACACCTGTTCCGGCACGATCGTGGCGCCGTCCTTCGAAAGCATCTCGGCGATCCACTGGCGCAGCGGCAGGTAGCCGTCCGTCGGGCCGTACTGCAACGCAGTCTTGCCGGCCGTGGACAGCACTTTGTCGAAGGCCGCTTTCATCGCGTCCACCGGAAACGTGGCCGGCGAGGGCAGGCCGCCTGCGAACGAGATGATCTGCGGCTGCTGCGTGATCTTCAGGATTTCGCGAATGAACGAGCTTTGCAGTTGCCCGGCGCGCTCGGAAAAACGCCACGCGATGGGGCTGGGACTTTCGATGTTCATTCGGTGCTCTTCGGCGGCAGGGGCGTCGGGCGATTATCCAACAAGCGCGAACGGCGCGCGTTCATTGCGTCCCGTCTTGAGGCGGCTTGGCATAACCGGCCGCCCAAAAAACGGGTGGCTCGCCGTGCTGGCACCCACGGTTCGCGCCTTCCCGCCGATCGCCGCGCACGTCCCCACATTGGCCACAATCGCCGGTTACTATCCCCACCAGTGGTCACGCCCGTCCTGCCGGACGGCGCCTTCTGGATGATGGGGAAACACCATGGATTTGCTGAAATGGCTGCTGATGCTGCCCTGGCGTGTAATGCGCTGGCTGACCCGCATGCTTGGCGCCGGCCTGCGGCCCCTGCTGGGTGATGTCAGTTGGGGCGCGCCGGGCTGGATGCACGTGGTGCGGCGGCATCCGCGCCGTTCCGGCGGCGTTGCTCTGGCCTTCGTCGGGCTGGCGCTGGCTGGCTGGTTTGGCTGGCAGTGGTATCAGCATCGGCCGCGTCCGCAGCAGATGACATTCGAGGTGACGGCACCGGCCATCACCGATTACACCCAGGACACGCCGGTCATCCAGCCGCTGGTGGTGACGTTCTCCGGTTCGGCTGCACCGATCGAGCAAGTCGACAAGGCCGTCACCGACGGCATCGCCAGTAGCCCCGCGGTGAAGGGCCAATGGAAGTGGACGGACGACCGCACCCTCACGTTCACACCCGCGACCGATTGGCCGGTGGGGCAGAAGTACACGGTGCGCCTGGACGCGCCCAAACTGCTGGCGCCGCAGGTGCACCTGGCCGAGAGCCGCTTCGATTTCAGCACCGAGGCATTCACCGCCACCCTGGGCGAGGGCGAGTTCTACCAGGATCCGCAAAACGCCAGCGCCAAGCAGGTGATCCAGAAGCTGGACTTCAACTATCCGGTGGATCCGGCGCAACTGGAAAAACGCGTCAGCCTGTCGAACGCCGACGCGGACGGCAAGGCCACCACGCCGGTCAAGTTCAGCGTCACCTACGGCAAGGACAAGCTGCACGCGTGGATCCACTCGCAGCAACTGGCGTTGCCGCATGATCCGGGCCTGCTGCTGGTGAACGTGGATGACGGCGTCACCAGTTCGCGCGGCGGCGACGGCACGCGCGATGCCTTGCACGCGCGGGTGCGCATCCCCGGCCTCTACAGCCTCACCGTTGATGATGTCAGGCCGACCCTGGTCGACGATGACAAGAACGAACCGCAGCAAGTGCTGGTGCTGAATTTCACCGGCGCGGTGCGCACGGACGAGGTCGTTCCGCTGGTCCATGCGTGGGTGTTGCCGAACCGCAGGCCGGGTAGCTCCGACAACGGTGATGGCCGCACGTATCCGTGGGGTGTATCGCAAGTCGGCGCCGATGTGCTGCGGCAATCGCAGGCGTTGCCGCTCACCGCCACGCCGACGGAGGAGAACTACCAGGCGCTGCAGAGTTTTGGTTTCCACGCGCAGCCGGGCCAGCGCATCTACGTGCGGATCGACAAGGGGCTGAAGTCCTTTGGCGGCTATGTGCAGGGCCAGCCGGTGACGCGGGTGATCACCGTGCCGGAATATCCGCAATTGCTGCGTTTCGTCGGCACAGGCTCGTTGTTGTCGATGAGCGGCAGCAAGCGCCTTTCGGTGGTGTCGCGTAACCTGCCGGGCATGCGCCTGGTGGTGGGCCGCGTGCTGCCTGACCAGTTGCAGCATCTGGTCAGCCTCAATCAGGGCGACTACAGCCATCCTGAGCTGATGTACGGCTTCAGCGAGGATCAGATCGTCGAGCGCTACGTGGTCAAGCAGGCCTTGTCCGACGATGATCCGGCGAAGGCCAGCTACACCGGCGTGGATCTGGGCAAGTACCTGGCCGACGGCAAGCGCGGTGTCTTCCTGCTGCATTTGGGCGGCTACGATCCGGCGGTCGAGAAGCGTGCCGGGCGCGATGCGGCCCGCCGCTGCACGGCGGCAAAACAGCTGCTGGCGCCAGCGGCCGGTACGTCGGCGAACGCGCCGGCGTCAGCGGGCATTCCGGCCTGCGACCCCGTCGATGAAAGCGCCGGCAGCATGGGCGACGCGCCCACCGACAGCCGCCTGATCGTGGTTACCGACCTGGGCATGCTGGTGAAAAAAGCCGACGACGGCAGCCAGGATGTGTTCGTGCAATCCATCCACGGCGGCCAGCCGGTGGCGGGTGCCACGGTGGCGGTGGTGGCGGTGAACGGCAAAACCTTGCTGTCGCGCACGACCGGTGCCGACGGCATGGCGAGTTTCCCCAGCCTGGCGGGCTTCGATCACGACCGGCGGCCGGTGATGTATCTGGTCACCCAGGGCGCGGACATGTCGTTCCTGCCGATCGGTGCCAGCGGGCGGGAGCTGGATTACTCGCGCTTCGACGTGGGTGGCGCGGACAACGCGCCGAATCCGGGCCGCCTGTCCGCCCACCTGTTCTCCGACCGCGGCCTGTATCGACCGGGCGAGATGATGCACATCGGCCTGATCGTGCGCGCGGCCAGCTGGACGCGCAGCGTCGCCGGCATCCCGCTGCAGGCGGAGATCGTCGACCCGCGCGGCAATACGGTGAAACAGTTTCCGCTGGCGCTGGACCGCTCCGGTTTCGGCGAGCTGAGCTACACCACGGCCGACACCGCGGCCACCGGCGCGTGGACGGTGAACCTCTACATCATGCGTGATGGCCGCGCCAATACGCAGATCGGCAGCACCACGGTGCAGGTGAAGGAGTTCCTGCCCGATCGCATGAAGGTGCGCGCCAGCCTGTCGCAAACCGTCACGGAAGGCTGGGTGAAACCGGCGCAGTTGCAGGGTGTGGTGGACGCGCAGAACCTGTTCGGCACGCCCGCCGCCAACCGGCGCGTGGCGGTGTCGATGAGCCTGCAGCCGGCGTTCCCCGCATTCAAGAGCTGGTCGGGCTGGCATTTCTACGACATCCGCCGCGCCAAGCAGGGCTACCAGCAAGACCTGCAGGATCAGCAGACGGATGCCCAGGGCCATGCCGCGTTCGCGCTGGATCTTTCGCGCTACGAGGACGCGACGTATCAACTGCATCTGCTGGCCAAGGTCTACGAGGCGGACGGTGGCCGCGCCGTGGCCGCGGCGACCGGCTCGATGGTCTCCAACGACGACTGGCTGGTGGGCTACAAGAGCGTGGACAACCTCGATTATATCGATCGCGATGCGTTGCGCCGCGTGCGCCTGGTGGCGATTGACCCGCAGGCGAAGTCGATCGCGCTGCCGGGACTCACGGCGCAGCTGGTCGAGCGCAAATACGTATCGGTGCTGACCAAGCAGTATTCGGGCGTCTACAAGTACGAGTCGCGCCTGAAGGAAATCCCGCTGGAAAAGCGCCCGCTGACGATGGCCGCCGGCGGCATGGATTACACCTTGCCCACCGACAAGCCCGGCAACTACGCCCTGCTGATCCTGCGCGCCAATGACGGCAAGGAGGTCAACCGGGTCGAGTACTCGGTGGCCGGTGCGGCCAACCTGTCGCGCTCGCTGGAGCGCAATGCCGAGCTGCAACTGACCCTGGACAAGCGTGTCTACCAGCCGGGCGACACCATCGAGGTGGCCATCCATGCGCCCTACGTGGGCAGCGGCCTGATCACGCTGGAGCGCGACAAGGTCTACGCGCATGCCTGGTTCCGCACCGACACCACCAGTTCGGTGCAGCACATCACCATCCCCGCGGGTTTCGAGGGCAACGGCTACGTCAACGTGCAGTTCGTGCGCGATCCGTCGTCCGACGCCGTCTTCATGAGTCCGCTCAGTTACGGCGTGGCGCCGTTCCGTCTGAGCCGTGAGGCGCATCAGGACAAGCTGGACGTGGCGGTGCCGACGCTGATCAAGCCCGGCACCACCGCCACGTTCAAATTGCATGCGGACCAGCCGGCCAGGGTGGTGCTGTTTGCGGTGAACGAGGGCATCCTGCAGGTGGCGCGCTACGAGTTGGCCGACCCGCTGGAATACTTTTTCCGCAAGCGCATGCTGGGTGTGTCCACCGCGCAGATCCTCGACCTGATCCTGCCCGACTTCGAGAAGCTGATGTCGCTTTCGGCGGCGACCGGCGGCGACGCCGACGCGGCGATCGGGCGGCAGCTGAATCCGTTCAGCCGCAAGAAGAAGGCGCCGGTGGCGTACTGGTCCGGCATCGTCGATGTCGATGGCGACAGGGATTTCCACTACGCCGTGCCGGACGACTTCAACGGCACGTTGCGGGTGATGGCCGTGGCGGTGTCGCCCGACCGCATCGGCACCTGGCAGGGCACGACCACCGTGCGCGGCGATTTCGTGTTGTCGCCGAACGTGCCGACCACGCTGGCGCCGGGCGACGAGGCGGAAGTCAGCGTAGGCGTGGCCAACAACCTCACCGACATCGGCAAGCAGGCGGTGCCGGTGGCGGTCACGCTGAAGACGGGCGCGGGGCTGGCGGTGGTCGGCGCGGCTACGCAGAACATCGACCTGGCCTCGATGCGCGAAGGCGTGCTGTTGTTCCGGGTCAAGGCCACCGACACGCTGGGCTCGGCCGATCTCGCCTTCAGCGCCAGCCACGGTGCGCACTCGGCTCGCCAGACGGTCGACCTGTCGGTGCGACCGAATGTGCCGTATCGCACCTCGATTTCCACTACCCGGGTGAAGTCGGGCAGCCAGGTGGACGATGCGACGCTGCGTTCGCTGTACGCGCCGTATGCGCGACGCGACGCGGTGCTGTCGTCCTCGCCGGTGGTGCTGGCGCGCGGGCTCACCAGCTACCTGATCAATTACCCCAACTACTGCACCGAGCAGATCATCAGCTCGGCCATGCCGCGCCTGATCGTGGCCAACTGGGACGCGGCACCCGGGTTCGTGCAGGCGCTGCAACCGGCGTTCGAGGGCAAGCCGGTCAGCAACGCCAAGGCGCTGGGGGATTTCATCAGCACGCTGGAAACGCGCCAGAACGATGCCGGTGGCTTCGGCCTGTGGTCGGCCACGCCGACCTCGCTGCCGTTCGTCTCTGCCTACGCCATGAACTTCCTGCTGGAGGCACGCGAGCGTGGCGTGGCGGTACCGCAGAACGTGCTCGACAACGGCAATGCCTACCTGCGCGAACTGGCGGCGGACGACAGCCTCACCTCGCTGGCGCAACTGCGCGATCGCGCCTACGCGATCTACCTGTTGACCGTGCAGGGCAACGTCACCACCAACCAGATTGCCGCCGTGCAGCAGCGCCTGGAGGCGTTGTATGCGAAGCAATGGCGGAGCGACCTGGCTGCTGCCTGGCTGGCCGCGTCGTACAAGTTGCTGCAGCAGGACGATGAGGCCGACAAGCTGATCGCCGGGCCGATCAAGGTGCTGGAACGCGGCAAGCCGGACAGCGACAGCTTCGACTTCGCCGAGTACTACAGCCCCGCGGTGCGCGATGCCAGCGTGCTGTACATCGTGTCGCGGCAATTCCCGGCGCAGGCCAAGGCGCTGCCGCCGCAGGTGTTCGAGAACATCGCCTGGCCGCTGCAACGGAACGACTACAACACGCTGTCGTCGGCGATGACGATCCTGGCGCTGGACAGTTACGCCGGGATGGAGCCGGGCAACCTCGCCAAGCTTTCCATCGAGGCGGTCGGCGCGAATGGCGCGGCGACGTCCATCGGCAAGGCGCAAGGCCACCTTCTGCAGGCGCAAACGTGGGATGCGGCGACCGCCAAGCTGCGCTTCGTCAATCACAGTGCGCAGAGCGCGTGGGGCGTGCTGACCCAGAGCGGCTACGACCGACAGGCGCCGGTCAAGGCGATCAAGCAGGGCCTGGAAATCGTGCGCGATTACACCGACGACAAGGGACGGCCGCTGGACAAGATCACCGTGGGACAGGAGATCGACGTGCACGTGAAGGTTCGCGCCATCGGCGACGAGGAGCTGGACGACATCGCCGTGGTGGATCTGCTGCCCGGCGGCTTCGACCCCGTGCTGCGCACGCCGCCGCCGGCCACCACCGACACCCCGGAAGACGGCGAGTATGCCGACGACGACAGCGCGCAGGCGCAATGGACGTCGCCGCTGGGCCTGGACAGCTCCAGCTGGCATGCCGATCACGCCGACGTGCGCGAGGATCGGGTGGTGATCTACGGTTCGGTATCGTCGGACGTGCGCGAATTCGTGTACCGCATCCGCGCCACCAATGCGGGCAGCTTCCGGATTCCGCCGGCCTATGCCTCGGCCATGTACCGGCCCAGCGTGCAGGCCGAAGCGCCCGCCGCCGGCGTGCTGACCGTGGTGCGACCGAAGTGAGCTGAGGGCGCGTGCGCACGGAGTGGGCAAACGCCGCGCGCGCCGGAGCAGGGCGCTGGTTGCGCCGCTGGCAGAACGTGCTGGCGGCGCTGGGGCTGATCGCGGCGATCCTGATCGGCTGCCGGTTGTGGCCGCATCCGTCGCTGCGCGACGCGTTGCCGCGATCGACCGCGATCCATGACGATGCCGGCCGCCTGCTGCGACTGACCCTGGCCAGCGATGACCAGTACCGGCTGTGGACACCGCTGGCGGAAATTTCCCCGCAGTTGGTCGACGCCACCTTGATGCACGAGGACCAGTGGTACTGGTGGCATCCGGGCTTCAACCCGTGGGGGCTGCTGCGCGGGGCGTGGATTACCTACGTGCGCCACGGACATCCGCAAGGCGGTTCCACCATCACCATGCAGCTTGCGCGGCTGCTGTATCGGCTGGATACGCGCACGCCGCTGGGCAAGCTGCATCAGGTGGCGCTGGCGCTGCGGCTGGAGCTGTTCCATTCGAAGAAGGACATCCTGGCGGCGTATCTCAACAGCGCGCCTTATGGCGGCAATATCCAGGGCGTCGGCGCGGCGAGCCTGGTGTATTTCGAGAAGTCCGCCGACCGGTTGAGCCTGCCCGAGGCGCTGACGCTGGCGGTGATTCCGCAGGACCCGTCGCGCCGGCTCGACGCGCGCCACGGTCCGGAGGCCACCGTGGTGGCGCCGCGTCTCGCCGCCGCGCGCAACCGGCTGTTCCAGCGCTGGCTGCGCAAGCATCCGGATGACGCCAGGTGGCGCGCGGTCTTCCGCATGCCGCTGGCGTTGCACACCATCGCGCAACTGCCGTTCGAGGCGCCGCATGCGGTCGATCAGTTGATTGCCGGCGCGAACGCGCGGGGCGAGCCGCTGCCGTCGCAGGTGCGCAGCACCATCGACCTCGGCCTGCAGCAATTGCTGGAACGGCAGGTGCGCGATTACGTGAAGCACATGGCTGGCGTGGGCGTGCGCAACGCCAGCGCCATGCTTGTCGACACCCGCAGCATGGACGTCAAGGCGCTGGTGGGTTCGGTCGATTATTTCAACAAGGACATCCACGGCCAGGTCAACGGCACGCTGGCATCGCGTTCGCCCGGTTCCACCCTGAAACCCTTCATCTACGGGCTGGGGCTGGATCAGGGTGTGCTGGGGCCACAGACCGTGTTGCGCGACGTGCCCAGCTCGTTCGGGCCGTATACGCCGGAAAATTTCGACGGGCGTTTCCTTGGGCCGGTGACGGCCACCCAGGCGCTGATCCACAGCCGCAACATTCCTGCGGTATGGGTCGATGCGCAATTGCGCGATCCGGATCTGTACGGCTTCCTGCGCCAGGCTGGCGTGCAGAACCTGGCCAGCGAGCAGCACTACGGCCTGGCGTTGGTGCTGGGCGGCGGCGACGTGACCATGCAGGACCTGGCGCGCATGTATGCGCTGCTGGCCAACCGCGGTGTGCTGAAACCGTTGCGCCTGCGTCAGGACGTGCCAGCGGTACCGGGCAAGCGGCTGCTGAGCGAGGCGGCCAGCTTCATCGTCACCGACATGCTGGAGCAGAACCCGCGGCCGGGCACCACGTTCGGCAGCCGGCCCGCCGCCGCGCCGGTGTTCTGGAAGACCGGCACCTCGTGGGCGTTCCACGACGCCTGGACGGCGGGCGGTTTCGGCCCGTACGTGCTGGTGGTGTGGGTGGGCAATTTCGACAGCACGCCGAACCCGGCGTTCGTGGGCATCGATGCGGCCGCGCCATTGTTCTTCCGCATCCACGACGCACTGCTGGCCGGCCATCCGCAGCTGCGCCCGCCATCACGCTCGTTGCCCGACGGCCTGAAGCGTGTGCGCGTGTGCCTGGCCACGGGCATGCTGCCCAGCCGCTGGTGTCCGGCGACCGGCGAGACCTGGTTCATCCCCGGCGTCTCCCCGATCAAGGTGGGCAATGTGTATAGGCCGGTGGTGATCGACAACGCCAGCGGTCTGCCGGCGTGTCCGCCGTATGCGGCTGGCTCGACTCGTACCGAGGTGTTCCAGTACTGGCCTTCGGATCTCGCCGCGGTGTTCGCCCGTGCCGGCATTCCGATCCGCAAGCCGCCGCACAATCCCGCCTGCGCCAACGCGGGCCAGGCGCAAGGCGATCCGCCGGCGATCACCTCACCGTTGCGCGGTGCGTCCTACGCGCTGCGGCTGGATCGTCCCGAGGGCAATGCCGTGGTGCTCGCGGCCACCAGCGACGCCGACGTGCGTGCGCTGTACTGGTTCGTCAACGACGCCTATATCGGCCGCGCCACGCCCGCGCATGCGTTGACGTGGCAGCCGGTGCAGGCGGGCACGTATCAATTGCGCGTGGTGGACGACCACGGCCGCAGCGACGCGCGCAGCCTGGAGGTCGGCGTGGTGCAGTAGCTCATTGCCGCGCCACAACGGCGCGGGACGCCGCCGCAAGGCCGAACGAGGCGACCACGCACCAGCCGGCCATCCACAGCATCTGCGTCGGCAGCGCCACGCCAAGATCGATGAAGGCGCCGCTGATGCCAGGCCCCAGTGCCGTGGACAGCACCATGGCCGACACGATGATCGCGCGGATGCCGCCGAGGTTGGCGGCGCCGTAGACCTCCGGCCACAGCGCCCCCAGCAGCGTCTGGGTGAAGCCGCTGCTGATGCCGAGCAGAAACATGAAAAGGTAGATGCCCCAGACCGGCGTCAGCAGGCCAACCGCTGCCGAGGCGATGGCCAGCGGGATCAGGAAGAACGGCAACAACCGCAGCGCGCCGAGCCGGTCGACGAGTTGACCGCATATCAGGCCGAACACCACGGTCGTCACCGCCATCACCGGGAAGGCCGCCGCGAAAACCAGCGGGTCGTAACCACGCAGCGCAATCAGGTAGCCCTGATGAAAGAAGATCGTGGTGCCGATGAAGGGCGGTGCCAGCACACCGCTCAGCAGCAGGTAGAAGATGGGGTCGCGGATCACTTCGGCGCGCGTCCAGTCGCGTGTCATTCGCGCGCCGTCCGCCTGGTATTCGGTCGAATGCGGTACGCGCTCGGTGGCGAGCAGCCGGAGCACCGATGGATAGCCGACCAGCATCAACACGATGGCCGAGGCGATCCATGGCAACCGCCAGCCACCCACGTCCCGCAACAGCACCACCGCCACCGGCAGCAACGCCGAGCCCACCTGCACGCCGAGCACCACCAGCGCCATCGCGCGGCCCCGGTTGGCCACGAACCAGCGGCCGGTTTCGGTGTAGGCGATCTCGGTCATCATGCCCTGGCCGAACAGGCGCAGCAGATAGAGCGCCAGCGCCACCACGGCGAGATGCGGAGCCACCGCCAGCAACACGCAGGCGCCGGCCAGACACGGGATGGTGAAACGCGCGACCTTCCATCCCGGCATCAGGTCCAGGGTGCGGCCGAGCCAGGGCAGGGTGATCGCGCTCATCAAGGTCGCGGCCATGTACAAGCCGCCGAACTCGCCACCGGAAAGATCGAACTGCTCGCGCAGGTCGTTGCCGGACAGCCCCACGAAAAATGTCTGGCCGAACGAGGAAAACAGGGTCAGCAGAAAGCAGCCACCGATCCAGCGGATGTTGCTGGTCGCGAAGCGCACGTTGTCGGCGATCAGGGTGCGCATGAGTCCACGGGGCAGGTTGGGAGGAAGGCGTCATCGACGGGTCGGACGAGGATGCGCGGAACGCGCCGTTCCATATGGACCGTCACCCGCCGCGGGTTGAAGCTGCAACGCGCTATGAGCCACTCCCCTTGCACCGACCCGCCGCCCAGGTCTTGCTGTCTTCGAGCGCGGCTGCGAGGCTCGCCGATTCGATCCTGGGCTCATGGGCATGGCGGCGTACTTCATCCGCGATGATGGTGAAATCCTTTTTCAGGCGCTCGGAATGAAAGTGCTCGGCCACCTTGCCGGTGGCGCGGGCCAGTTCGATGCGCGATGCCGGGGTGGTGGCGATGCTGCCGGGTTCCGCCAGGGGTGTAAGCGGCAGCGTGGCCGGAATCAGCAGCACGCAGTCGTCGAAATCCTCGGGGTCGATGCTGCGCAGGTCGTGCGCCATGCGCTCGTCTTCCTCGGGGGAATAGTCGGGATTGTTCAGCGCATTCAATGCCGAAATTTCCGCGGCGTGCTGTTTGTAGAAATTGATGTTGCGCGGGTCGACGGATGCCGCGCCGGGCATGGTCGAGGCCCACTTGGTTCCGGCCATCCGTACCTGCGCGCCGGCATGGGCCAGGGTGGTCATGGCAAGCAGGTAGCTCTTTCCCGTGAAGCCATGTCGCGCGAGCATCGCGCGGGTGTCGGGATCGGCGTCCATCCGGCTCGCCATCGATGCGAGCGTGGGCACACCGGTGTCGTCGTCATCGTCGCTGTCGTCTTCGCCGTTGCCGGGGTGGGCCTTCTCGAAGGCCTGGCGTTCCCTGGCGACGGCGATCATGCGGTCGAGCAGGTCATCCGACAGCAACAGGTGCTGGGTGGCAGCGGACGATGATGCCAACGGCGCTGCCTGTGCGGTTTGCCCATACCCGCCGCCGATGAGCAGCATGGCGAGGGTGAGCAGGGTCGGTATCCAGCGGGTTGTCATCGGCGTTCTCCAGTCCGGCTAGAACCTTTCATCCTATAAGACCCCGGAAACATCGGCATCCTTGCCACGGCCGCAGGGGAACCTCGCCCGATGGGTCACGCCCGATGGATCACGCTCAATGAATCAGGCTCAATGAATCAGGCTCAATGAATCAGGCTCAATGAATCAGGCCGACAGGATGTCGTGGATCTTTCGCCGCAGCACATCCAGCGAGAACGGTTTGGTGAGGATATGCATCCCCGGCTCCAGGTGGCCATTGCCCACGACGGAGTGTTCGGCATAGCCGGTCATGAACAGGACTTTCAACCCGGGGCGAACGGTGCGGGCGGCGTCGGTCATCTGCCGACCATTCAGCGTGCCGGGAAGGCCGACGTCGGTGATCAGCAGGTCGATGGTGGCCGCCGACTGGAGGATGCGCAGGCCGGCGCTGCCGTCCGCGGCGTGCAGCGTGCGGAAGCCCGACTCCGTCAACAGTTCGCAGACCAGTTCGCGGATCGAGGGTTCGTCCTCGACCACCAGGACGGTCTCGCGGCGCGGGGTGGCTGCCGGCAGGCGTCCGGGCTGGCCGGGCTCGGCCTCGTGCGGCACTTCGAGGTGGCGTGGCAGGTAGATGGTGAACGCCGAACCTTTGCCGGGTTTGGAGTGAATCCTCACCTGGCCGCCGGATTGGCGGGCGAAGCCGTAGATCATCGACAGGCCCAGCCCGGTGCCCTGGCCGATCGGCTTGGTGGTGAAGAAGGGGTCGAAGACGCGTGCGATCACTTCGGGCGTCATGCCGCTGCCGGTGTCGGTGACGCGCAACGACACGTATTCCCCGGGCTGGAGGTCGAAGGCCGCCGCCGCGGCGGGATCATCGAGCGTGCGGTTGGCGGTTTCGATCGTGAGGTGGCCGCCGTCGGGCATCGCGTCGCGGGCGTTGATGCACAGGTTGAGCAGCGCATTCTCCAACTGCGGCGGGTCCACCCTGCACAGCCACAAGGTGTCGGCTTCGACCACTTCCAGCTGCACCGGCGGGCCGATGGTGCGGCGTATCAGCTCTTCCATGCCGGCTACCAGCCGGTTGATGTCGGTGGGGCGCGGGTCCAGCGTTTGCTGGCGGGAAAAGGCCAGCAGGCGCTGGGTGAGCGAGGCGGCGCGGCGCACCGCGGTGTCGCCGATTTCAAGCAGGCGTGGCAGATCCTCGATCTTGCCTTGCTCCAGTTTCATCTGGGCGACTTCCAGCGCGCCCATGATGCCGCCCAGCAGATTGTTGAAGTCGTGGGCAATGCCGCCCGTGAGCTGGCCCACGGCTTCCATCTTCTGTGCCTGGCGCAACGCCGCCTCGGTGCGCGCCAGTGATTCGGCGGCCTGCTTTTCGGCGGTGACGTCGCGCGCGCTGCAGTAGATCTTGTCGTCTTCGGGAATGGCTACCCACGACAGCCAGCGGTAGCCGCCATCGGCATGGCGATAGCGGTTTTCGAAGCTGAGCGCCGGCTCGCCCAGTTCCAGGGCGCGGCTGAACGCGCGCCGGTTGCGCTCCAGGTCGTCCGGATGCAGGAAGTCGAAAAACGGGGTGGAGGCGATGGTTTCCTCGGGCCAACCCAGCACGCGCTGCCAGGCGGGATTGGAAAGCTCGAAAATGCCCTCGGCATTGAGCACGCCCATGATGTCGGTGGTCAATTGCCAGGTGCGCGCACGGCCATGCATGCGCTGCGCCACCTGTTGTTCCAGGTCACGGTTGATCGCGCGCAACCTGATTTCGCTGGCGCGCAGTGCCTTCTCCGCCAATGCCCGCTCGGTGACGTCGGTGCCTTCGACGAAGATGCCGGTGACCCTGCCGGCATCGTCCCTGATCGGCTGATACACGAAGTCGAGATAGCGCTGGCTGATCGCCGCGCCCGGTGCCGGTTGCATGGCGAACGGCATGGCCGTGGCCACGTACGACTGGCCGCTGACGTAGACGATGTCCAGCAGGTCGACGAAGCCCTGGCTGGCCGCGTCGGGCAGGGCTTCGGCCACCGTGCGGCCCAGCAGCGGACGGCCGCCGATCAGCCGCATGTAGCCGGGGTTGGCCAATTCGACGACATGGTTGGGCCCGCGCAGCATGGCGATGAACGAGGGGGTCTGTTCGAACAATTCGGCCAGCCGCTGGCGCTCCTCCAGGGCACGCCGGGACACCAGCACCTGCTCGGTGGTTTCCGTGCACACCACGAGCACGCCGCCGACGTCGCTGTCGGCGTTTTCATCATCGATCGGGCTGTAGCTGTAGGTCCAGTAGGTGTCCTCGTCGCGGCCATCGCGTTGCATCACCAGGCGCTGGTTTTCGTGCCAGGTGGCGCTGCCGCCGCGCATGACCTGGGCGATCTGCGCTCCGATGTCGTCCCAGATCTCGGGCCACACCTGCCGCCCCGGTTTGCCCAGCGACGAAGGATGGCGTTCGGTCGTGAGCGTCTCCCGGTAGGCGTCGTTGTAGAACCAGAATGCCTCGCTGCCCCAGAACACGCACATCTGGTGGCGCGAATTGAGCATCGAGCGAAGGCTGGTACGCAGCGACTGCGGCCAGCCCTCCGGCCGGCCCAGCGGATGGTGCGACCAGTCATGGGCACGCATCAACGCACCCATCTCGCCGCCACCCGACAAGAAGGAGACTTCCGCCATGAACCCCCCAGTGCTGCGTCGACCAATAACCACGGATCGTGCCGTCTTCTGCGCAGGCTGGCAATGACGCGTGGATGGACTTGCTTGGTAGCACGCGTTTGATACGGGACACGCACGGCAAAACCGCTACGTCGGCTTGCGGGCTCCGCGCTCCGCGGCTGCCGAGCGCAGCGCCGCAATGAAGTTTTCGGCCAGCGGGTTGACCACGTTGCGCAGACGCAGGATGCCCAGCTCGATGAAGGCTGGTTTGCCGCGCAACGGCCGGTAACGCACGCCGGGACGTTGCAGGTTGCGCACCGACGAAGGTACCAGCGCGAAGCCCATGCCGCTGGAGACCAAGCCGATCACGGTTTGCATCTGCCGCGCGTGCTGGGTGATCTGCGGGGCGAAGCCGGACGCGTGGCAATGACTGATGGTGAGGTCGTACAGGCCGGAGGCGACCTCGCGCGGCGGTACGATGAAGCTGGCCTTCGATAGGCTGCGCAGGCTGATCGGCCCGTCGCCCTTCGCCGCGGGGTCGTCGGCGGGTGCGGCGAGCACCAGCTCCTCGCGCATCACGCCCTTGAACGCCAGGTCCGGCTCGTTGACCGGCGCCAGGGCGATGCCCAGGTCGAGCCGCGCCGCGCGCAATTCGCGGATCTGTGCATCCGTCGTCAACTCGTGCAACTGCACTTCCACCATCGGAAAGCGGGTGCGGAAGCTTTTCAACGCCGGCGGCAGGATGCCGTAATCGGCGATCGACACGAAGCCGATCGAGAGCATGCCGATGTCGCCGCGCTCGGTCTGCACCGTCTTCACCCGGGCATGTTCCAGCCGCGCCAGCACTGCCTGCACTTCGTCGTAGAACACCGCGCCGGCCGTGGTCAGCACCACGCCGCGATTGCTGCGCTCCAGCAGCTGCACGCCCAGCTCGTTCTCCAGATTCCGGATCTGGGTCGACAGCGGTGGTTGCGATACATGCAGCCGTTCGGCGGCGCGGGAGAAGCCGCCTTCCTCGACGATGGCGGCAAAGTAGCGAAGCTGGCGCAGTTCCACTATTCGTATGTCGTATGGCTGGACTCAACGTATTGTATTGGACGGTATGGAGGTCGCCAAGCAGAATGGGCGTTCGCCCAGCAGCCACCGCCATCAGGGGAAATCCATGCCCGCTTATCGTTCCCGTACCAGCACCGCCGGCCGCAACATGGCCGGTGCCCGCGCGCTCTGGCGCGCCACCGGCATGAAGGACGGCGACTTCCAGAAGCCGATCATCGCGGTGGCCAACTCGTTCACCCAGTTCGTGCCCGGCCACGTGCACCTGAAGGACATGGGCCAGCTGGTGATCGAGGAGATCGAGCGCGCCGGCGGCGTCGGCAAGGAGTTCAACACCATCGCCGTCGATGACGGCATCGCGATGGGCCACGATGGCATGCTCTACAGCCTGCCGTCGCGCGACATCATCGCCGACAGCGTGGAGTACATGTGCAACGGCCATACCGCCGACGCGCTGGTGTGCATTTCCAATTGCGACAAGATCACACCCGGCATGCTGATGGCGGCGCTGCGGCTGAACATTCCGGTGGTGTTCGTCTCCGGTGGTCCGATGGAAGCGGGCAAGACCAGGCTGGCCGGCAAGGATGTTGCCCTGGACCTGATCGACGCGATGGTGGCGGCCGCGGACGACAGCGTGTCCGACGCCGACGTGCTGGCCATCGAGAGTTCCGCCTGTCCCACCTGCGGTTCCTGCTCGGGCATGTTCACCGCCAACTCGATGAACTGCCTCACCGAGGCGCTGGGCCTGTCGTTGCCGGGCAACGGCTCGCTGGTGGCCACGCATGCCGATCGCGAACAGCTGTTCCGCAAGGCCGGTCGCACGATTGTGGAGCTGGCCCGCCGCTATTACGAAACGGATGACGAACGCGCGTTGCCGCGCAATATCGCCAGCAAGGCCGCGTTCGTTAATGCCATGTCGCTGGATATCGCGATGGGCGGATCCACCAACACCGTGCTGCACCTGCTGGCGGCGGCGCAGGAGGGTGGTGTCGATTTCACCATGAGCGATATCGACCGGCTGTCGCGCAAGGTGCCCAACCTGTGCAAGGTGGCACCGTCGAGCAGTTACCACCTGGAGGACGTGCATCGCGCCGGTGGCGTGATGGCGATCCTGGGCGAGATGGATCGCGCGGGTCTGATCGATACATCCGTCCCCACGGTGCACAGCCCGTCGCTGGCCGAGGCGCTGGAAACGTGGGATGTGGCGCGCACGAACGATGCCGCGGTGCAGGAGTTTTTTCGCGCCGGCCCGGCGGGCATTCGCACCCAGACCGCGTTTTCGCAGAGCTGCCGCTACGACGCGCTGGATACCGACCGCGAGGCCGGCTGCATCCGTTCGCGTGAATTCGCCTACAGCCAGGATGGCGGCCTGGCGGTGCTCTACGGCAACCTCGCCGAGCGCGGCTGCATCGTGAAAACCGCCGGCGTCGACAAGAGCATCCTCACCTTCAGCGGCCCTGCGGTGGTGTTGGAAAGCCAGGATGCGGCGGTGGCGGCCATCCTCAGCGGCATGGTGAAAGCGGGCGACGTCGTCATCATCCGCTATGAAGGCCCGCGCGGCGGACCGGGCATGCAGGAGATGCTGTACCCGACCAGCTACCTGAAATCCAAGGGGCTGGGCAAGGCTTGCGCCCTGATCACCGATGGCCGTTTCTCCGGCGGCACCGCCGGGTTGTCGATCGGCCACGTGTCGCCCGAAGCGGCCGAGGGCGGCAACATCGGCCTGGTGCAGACCGGCGACACCATCGTGATCGACATCCCCAACCGCATCGTGCGTTTCGAGGTCAGCGACGAGGAACTGGAGCGCCGGCGTGCGGCCCAGGCGGCGAAGGGCTGGCGACCGGCATTGCCGCGCAAGCGCAAGGTCAGCGCCGCGCTGAAGGCGTACGCCAAGCTGGTGACCAGCGCCGACAAGGGTGCCGTGCGCGATCTGGATCTGCTGCAGGATTGAGCGACGGCCCACGCCTGCGCGCGACGGCGGTGACCGGCCCCGAAGGGCCGCCGCGCACGTGATGCAACGGATCTGTGCGTGCTCCCGCGGTGCTTCGACTTTGCCCGCGTCGCGGGTTACGCTCAGCGGGAACGGTCGGCATGGACAGGCGGAGCGACGCCTTCCATCGTCGATTTTTTTTGGCCGGTGCCGCCGTCGCATCGACTCAACGGGGATATCTGCAATGCCACAAAAACCTGCACGACGCTGGCACCTTTTTTCGCTGTCCGTCCTGATGACACTGGGGATGGGCCAGGCACTGGCCGCCGACGTATCCGTGAGCGGCAGCCTCGAGGCCGGCAAGCCCGGCGCCGTGGTCTCGCGCCATCTGTTCGGTCAGTTCGCGGAACACCTGGGCACGGGCATCTATGGCGGCCTGTGGGTCGGGCCGGATTCGTCCATCCCGAATACGGACGGCTATCGCAACGATGTGATCAAGGCGCTGAAGGCCCTGCATGTACCCAACGTGCGCTGGCCCGGCGGTTGTTTCGCGGATGAATACCACTGGCGCGACGGCGTGGGCCCCAAGAGCAAGCGCCCGACCAGCGTCAACACCAACTGGGGTGGCGTGACCGAGTCGAATGCGTTCGGCACGCACGAGTTCATGAACTTCGTGGAGCTTATCGGCAGCGAGGCTTACGTGGCCGGCAACGTGGGCAACGCGCCGCCTGAGGAAATGGCGCAGTGGGCCGAGTACATGACCGCCACCGGCAAATCGACACTGGCCCAGGAGCGCGTCGCCAACGGCCGCGAAAAGCCCTGGAAAGTGCCGCTGTTCGGTATCGGCAATGAGTTGTGGGGTTGCGGCGGCAACATGCGCGCGGAGTACGCGGCGGATCTGTACCGGCGCTACCAGACCTTCGTGAAAGTGCCCGCCGGCGAGACCATGTTGAAGATCGCGCCCGGCGCCAACGGCGACGACTATCACTGGACCGAGGTGATGATGCGCGAGGCCGGCAAGCTGATGGACGGCCTCAGCATGCATTTCTACACGGTGGCCGGTGGCTGGCCGCCGAGCCAGTCGTCCACCGATTTCGACAACAAGGGCTGGATCCAGACCTTGTCCGAAGCACTGCGGATGGATGACCTGATCACCCGCCACAGCGCGGTGATGGACAAGTACGACCCGGAAAAGAAAGTGGCGCTGGTGGTGGACGAGTGGGGCACCTGGTATGCGCCGCTCCCGGGCACCAACCCCGGCTTCCTGCAGCAGCAGAACACGTTGCGTGATGCGCTGGTTGCCTCGTTGACGCTGGACATCTTCACCCACCATGCCGATCGCGTGCGGATGGCCAACATCGCGCAGATGATCAACGTGCTGCAGGCGATGATCCTCACCGACGGCCCGCGCATGCTGCTGACGCCCACCTACCACGTGTTCGCCATGTACCTGCCGTACCAGGACGCCACCGAACTGCCGTTGCAGCTCGACACGCCGAAGTACACGCTCGACGGTATTTCGGTACCCGAGGTGCACGGCTCCGCAGTGCGGGCGAAGGACGGCCATGTCTACGTGGCGCTGACCAACCTCGACCCGGCTCGCGCCGCGCAGGTTCAGGTGAAGGTGCAAGGCCTGCAGGCGAAGGGTGTCAACGGGCAGATCCTCACTGCGCCGAAGATCACCTCGCGCAACACCTTCGACCAGCCCAACGCGGTGAAGCCGGCGGCCTTCAACGGCGCGCGCGTGCAGGGTGACCAATTGAAGGTCGCGCTGCCGGCCAAGTCGATCGTGATGCTGCAATTGCGCTGAGGCGTACAACCGTGACGGCGACGGAATCACCGTAGCCGTCGACGTGATGCAGGAAAGCCCGGCCATGCTGCGCCGGGCTTTCTTTTTTGCGGGTGACGCGATGTCAGTCGCGCGATTTGGCCACGATGCTGCCATCACCCGGATCGACCAGCAGATCGACGGCGGTGCCGTGGTGGGTGGAGGCGTCAGCGCTCCACAGGCCGTGTTCGTATTCCACGTCGTGGACTTTTTCATAGCCCGCGGCGGCCAGCTTGGCTTTCACCTCGTCCTCGTTGAGTTTGGAAGGCGCGTCGCTGACGTAGACCCTGCCGGTCTCCGGACCCACCGCGATCTCCACCCATTGCTTGTTGCCGCCGCGCGCCTCGCTGCGCCAGACGCCATCCTTGAATTCCAGGTCCTTGACCTCCTTGTAGCCCGCATTGGCGACCGCCGTCTTGATGGCCTCCTCGCTCAACGCGCCGGCGGGCGGCGTGGTGCTCCAGGTGGATGCACTGGTAGTGGTCTGGGTGGTGGTTGTCTGCGACTGGGTAGTGACAGGTGGATCCTGCGCCAGGGCCACACTGCAAACCGACAGTCCAATCAGTAGGGGAAGCGTGCGCTTGATCATCGATAACTCCTTTCTCGGGTTGGCACTACAGATGGCGTGCCGGCTGGCCGGCGTCGCCCAAGTCATGGGAGTGCTGGAAAGCTGCTCCGCAATGACTTGATCGAACCATCTTGTGCGCAATGCAGCGTGAAGGCCGCGGCGCCAACGTCGTCTGGAGGTGAAGCCGGAACCTTCCCGCGAACCTGCAACCGCCTGATGTCCCTGTTCAGCGCTTCAAGATAGGCGCAAAACATGTTGGACATATCCATGTGGTGCTGGCCGGTAAAATGATGGTCCCGCCATCGCTCCGGCCGTATCGCCATGTACCGTGTCATCCGTGTCCGTCTGCTCGTCGCCGCCCTTGGCCTGATTGTCGCGTTGCCATCGGCAGCGGCCGGGCCGGCGACCCCCACCATCGGCCAGCAACGCGAGCAGGTGCTGTTCTGGCCGCAGGCGCAGCGCGAGGCGCAATTCCGCCAGATGGCCACGCTGTTTCCCAGCGACCTTGCGCCGCACGGCACGCATGTCCACGAACTGCCACCAGGCAAGCCTTTGCCGCTCGGTGGATCTACGTCGCTGGCGAGTTACATGGAGCAGCACCATCTTGCCGGCGTGATGGTGCTGCAGCACGGACGCGTTCGCCTCGAGCGTTACGCGTTGGGCTTCGGGCCGCAGCAGCGGTGGGAGTCGTTCTCGGTGGCCAAGTCGGTCACCTCCGCCTTGCTGGGCATCGCGCTCCAGCGCGGCGAAATCCACAGCCTGCACGACACGCTGGGCACCTATATTCCGGAGCTGCGCGACAGCGCCTACGCCGACGTCACGGTGCAGCAGTTGCTGACGATGACCTCCGGCGTGCAGTGGGACGAGGATTACGCGGACCCCAAATCGGATGTGGCGCAGATGTACCTCGGCGCCTGCGTCGACGGCCAGGCGCATGTGCTGTCGTACCTGCGCAAGCAGCCACGGCAATGGCCCGCCGGCACGCACTGGAACTACAACACCGCCGAAACCGACCTGCTCGGCATCCTGGTGCAGCGGGCCACGCACCGTTCGCTGGCGGCCTACCTGTCGCAGACGATCTGGAAGCCGTACGGCATGGCGTCGGACGCCACCTGGATCAAGGACGAATGCGATGGCAGCGATACCGGCGGCAGCGGCCTGTCGGCCACGTTGGGCGATTACGCGCGGCTGGGCCAATTCATGCTCGACGGCGGTCGCGTCGACGGCAAGCCGGTGGTGGCGTTGGCCTGGCTCAAGGGCGCATTGCAACGCCAGGCCAGCGTCGACGCGCCGGACCGTGGCTACGGTTATCTGTGGTGGACGGATACCGACGGCAGCTATGCCGCCATCGGCATCTTCGGCCAGATGATCTACGTCGATCCCGCGCGCCAGCTGGTGATCGCCCAGGTGGGTGCCTGGCCGCACGCGACATCGGATGCGCTGGTCGCGGCGCGGCGTGCCTTCGTGGCGGCCGTCAAGGAATCGGTGGATGCGGAGGGAAAGCGGGTGGCGCACTGAAACCTGACGACGTGACTCGGGAGGGAGTCTGGCGTCAACGGGGACTGGTCGTCCGTTCTGAACGAATAGCCAGTCCCCGCGTGAACGATATGTCCACCGCCGAAATTCAACCTGCGGCGGATTACAAACAGGTTTCCTGGCCGCCTACCGAAGAACACATCATTGGGCGTGGATGTTCCTTCATGGGCTTCGGATCCATGCCCGGGGTTCGTTTGGTTTCCCTTTTTATCGCCTGGATTTTCCGATTGAACTTCTCATCCTTCTCGGAACCTGGACCCTCCGGCCTCACCAGCGTGAACTCGGCCTGGCCTCCGGAGGAGACCTCCACCTTTGCAGGGTAGGTTGCCTTGACTCCGCTGGACCAGACGGCGTTGCAGTTGCTCGCATCGACATAGGTCTCGTGTGGGACGGTGTTGTAAGGCAACGTTACTGGCGCATAGCCCTGATCGGCCCCATTGCAGACGACCCTGGCGCTTTGCGGTTTCGAATCAAGCTTGACCTGATATTTGGGCGAACATCCAACTGTCACGGAAACTGCTGCGAGTACTAGAACGATTTTGGTCTTGAGCACTGTATATCCTCCGATTCCTATGGACATGGAACTGCATCTAGCGAATGCAAATTGAAACACCCTGAGTTCAATTTTCTAATGCATCAGCGGATGAAAGCCGGGGTCAAGCCGCGATGAGGGGGTGAATTGGCGTTACACGTGCGGCACGCGGCCGTGCAAGTCTTCATGGGTCGTTGCACCGATTTCGACTGTAATGGAATTCCCCTCTCCCGCATCATAAACAATATCGATACTTCGCGTTACGACGTTATCGGGAACAGATAGTTCAACGCATGAGCTCAATGGCGAAATCGTGGTGTATCCCACGATTGGATACCCGACGCGAACGGTTTGGGCAGTAAATACGTCCAAAACCGTCGCCACGTCCGGGCGTTCACCCACGCCAGTTCGCGTGTGCATCCCAGAACGCCACCGCACGTCGATACGCCTCGCGATCGAGCGGTACGCCGGAACCGCCCTCGGCCACGCCGAGCGCATTGCGCAGCATGGTGATCGGCACCATCGGAATCTCTTCCGGCTCGGCGGTGTAGAGGCAGCCGACCACGCCCCAGTCGGCGTCGATGGGCGCGCCTTCCTTCGCCAGCTGTTCGCCGCTGTAAAGGATCGGCAGCAGGTAGTTGGCGACGGGTGGATCGATGCCTTCGAACCAGCGCACCAGAACCGGCAATTCATCGCGGCTGCGTGCCTCGTAGGCCGAGTGGAGCTGATGGCGGTTCGCGTCGGTGATGGGCGTGGCGGTGCAGCGCGTGCTGGTCCAGTTGCGGTGCACGTGCAGCTTGCAGAACGGCGCGTAGCCATCCAGCACCTTCAGTGGCGGTTCGCTGTTGAGGTGTCGTTCGAACGCCTCGGCGCTGCAATCCTGGATGGCGCTGGGGCGGCGGTCGCGCGGAAACAGGCGGGTGCGGGCGAACGGGGTGAGGACGATGGACATGGCGGTCGCGGGTGATGGGTCAGCGCACGAGGATATCGCGACGCTGCTTCCACCAACGCGTTGCGCGTTCCCGGCCGCGGGGCTGCGGCGGGCTGAAGGCCGACTGGCGATGCGTGGAGCGGGAGTGGCACACTGCACCGCTTCAGCGCAAGCGGGGGCAACCATGTTTTTGCTCGACCACGTCTCCATCACGGTCAGGGACCTGGCGCGTTGCCGCCCGTTCTACGACGCCATCATGGGTGCCCTGGACGCCGCCAAGGTCTACGATCGCGAGGATGCGCTGGGGTACGGTGTCCGCTGCAGTGCCGCCGAAGACTCGCACACCTGCCTGGCGGTCTACGCCTCGGAAAACGCTGCGGCCGACCCTCGCCGCCACTGGTGCTTCAAGGCGACCAGACGCGCGCAGGTGCGCGCCTTCCATGAGGCCGGTCTCCGTCACGGCGGGGAAGATAGCGGCGCCCCGGGCCTTCGTGCGCATTATCACGAGACGTACTTCGGCGCGTTCCTGCTGGATCCCGAAGGCAACAAGGTCGAGGCGGTTTGCCACCGTGCGGAAGATCACCGGGCGGAAGATCGGTGACGGCGGGCCCGGCGACAACATCAATGGCTGGCGTCAGCCGCGCCGCGTGACGCTTCGGTCGGCAGATTGCGCGGGCTCATGCCACAAATTGCAGCCGCGCCAGCTCCGCATACAAACCGCCTTCGGCCAGCAGGCTTTCGTGCGTGCCTTGCGCCACGATGCGGCCGCCGTCCATCACCACGATGCGATCGGCGCGTTGCACGGTGGCCAGGCGATGGGCGATGACAAGGGTGGTGCGGCCTTTTTCCAGTCGCTCCAGTGCCTGCTGGATCGCCGCTTCGGATTGCGCATCCAGCGCCGAGGTGGCTTCGTCCAGCAACAGCAACGGGGCGTCGCGCAGGATCGCGCGGGCGATGGCCACGCGCTGGCGCTGGCCGCCGGAGAGGCGTACGCCGCGCTCGCCCATCTCGGCGTCGTAGCCATTGTCCAGCGCGCTGATGAACTCATGCGCTTCGGCCGCCCTGGCGGCTTCGACGACTTCCGTATCGCCGGCATCCTGGCGACCGAAACGGATGTTGTCGGCGGCGCTGCCGCTGAAGATCACGGTTTCCTGCGGCACCAGCGCAATGGCGCCGCGCAGGTCGGGAAGGGCCAGCGCGCGCAGGTCGATGCCGTCGATCTTCACCGTGCCCGATTGCGGATCGTAGAAGCGCAGCAGCATGGCGAACACGGTGCTCTTGCCGGCGCCCGAGGGACCGACCAGGGCCACGGTTTCGCCGGGCTGCACGTCCAGCGTGAAATTTTCCAGCGCCGCGGCATTCGGTCGGGTGGGGTAATGGAACGTGACGTCGTCGAACTGCAGCGTACCGCGCATCGGGCTGGGCAGGGCCAGCGGCTGCGTGGGTGCGGTGACGCTGGGGCGCTCGGCCAGCAGCTCGCCGATGCGCTCCATCGCGCCGGCGGCACGCAGCACGTCGCCCCAGACTTCCGACAGGCCAGCTACCGAGCCGGCGGCGAAGATTGCGTACAACACGAACTGCCCCAGCACGCCGGCATCCAGCGTGCCGGCCAGCACGTGGCGGGCACCGGCCCACAGCACCAGGGTGATGGCACCGAACACCAGCACGATCACCGACAACGTGAGCAGCGCACGCATGCCGATGCGTCGGCGCGCAGTGGCCAGTGCTCGGAAGATGGCGCTGGAGTAGCGGTGGCTTTCGATCGTCTCGCGCGCGTACGCCTTCACCGCCGTGGAGGCATTCAGCGTTTCGTTGGCGATGGCGGCGGCGTCGGCCAGGCGATCCTGGCTGGCGCGCGACAGCTTCTGCACGCGGCGACCGAATACCAGGATCGGCAGCATCACCGCGGGAATCACCAGCGCGGTCAGTCCGGCCAGCGACGGCGCGGTCCACACCATCGCCACCGCGGCGCCCACCAGCATCACCGCGCTGCGCAGCGCCACCGACACGCCCGAGCCGACCAGCGCCTGCACTACCTCGGTGTCGGCGCTGAGGCGCGAGGTGAGTTCGCCCACGCGGGCTTTCTCGAAGAAGCTCACGTCCAGGCGGATCACATGGGCGTACAGCGCATCGCGCAGCGAGGCCAGTGCGCGCTCGCTGAGCAGGGTGATGCAGAAATAGCGCGCGGCGGTGGCGAAGGCCAGCACCAGCGCCACGCCGAACATGGCCAGGAAGGTTTCGTTGATCACCGCCAGGCTGGAGTTGCCGAAACCCTGGTCGATGATGTGGCGGAACGCCATCGGCAACACCAGCGACGCGCCCGATGACAGCGCCAGGAACAACAGCCATCCGAACGCCAATGCCCTGTGCGGTTTGATGAAGGGCCACAGTTCGCGCAGCGCGCCGATGCGGCGGGAGGGTTTCGGCGTTTCGGCGGCGTCGCTCATGGAATCTCGCAGTGGCTGGAGGCGATGCGTGCCGGGCACGCCGTCATTGAAGTGGGGCGTGTGGGCGTTGATTCAATTGGTTGAGGCGGGATTGGGGATTGGGAATTCGCAAAAGCAGGAGTGCCCGTCTCAATCAAGGCGCTTCGCCATGCGGCGGCCGCGAGTGATGTCGTTGATGCGGGCCTGCGCTTCGGTGACGTGGCTGTCCGGCAGGCGCAGTTGCAGGGTCACGCCGTCCGCGCCGAAGGTTTCCTGTTCGACTTCGGCCTGCAGTTCCTTCAGGCGCGCTTTCAGCAGGGCCAGCTCGGCGAAGTCGCAATGCAGCCCGAGCCGCGCCATCGCCACGATGGGTTGGCGTGGTGCCAGCCGCAGGCATTCGGCGGCCGTGCCACCGTAGGCGCGCACCAGGCCACCCGCGCCCAGCTTGGTGCCGCCGAACCAGCGGGTGACCACGACCATCACGTTGTCGATGCCCTGGCCCTCGATGGCTTGAAGGATCGGCCGGCCCGCGGTGCCGCCGGGTTCGCCGTCATCGTTGAAGCGGTATTCCTGCCCGATACGGTAGGCCCAGCAGTTGTGCGTGGCGACCGGATCGCTCGCCTCGCGCAGGAAATTCAGTGCCTGCGCCGCCGTGGCGACGGGCGCGGCCTGGGCCAGGAAGCGGCTTTTCCTGATCTCCTCGCTGTGGCGGCAGCGCTCGGTGAGGGCGTGAAGGGCTTCGCTCATCTGTCTATTGTCGCGCATGCATTTCGCGTCATGGGTCGTGGCGGCGGGCGATGGATCGCCGTGCGCGCGCGGCTTCCCTACAATCGGACGCTGATGGATTGCTGCTGGTCGCCATGATCTTCACTGCTCTTGCCGTTGCGCTGGTGCTTGCCTGCGTGTTGCGTTGGGTCCGCTGGCGTGGCTGCAGCCGCGTGGTATTCGCGCTGGCGCTGATCCTGTTTCTGCTGGCCGGAAGCGGTTTATTGCCGATGCTCCTGCTGCAGCGATTGCAGGCGCCGTACGTGGTGCGACCGGCACCGGCATGGGCGTCCGACAATGCCATCGTGTTGTTGACCTCGGGCGCGGTGCCGATTCCGGACGAACCGGTGGAGCCTGGTTTCGCCGCTTATGGCCGCATCGTGCAGGCCGCCGCGATGTATCGCGATTGCACCAGCGCGGCGCGGCGCTGCACCGTGCTGGTGACCGGCGGCGACCCTTCGCTGCTGGGTACGCCGCTGGCGGTGACCTACGGCGCGGTGCTGCAACGACTCGGCGTGCCGGTGGCGGACCTGAAACTGGAATCGCGCAGCCGCAACACCTGGCAGAACGCGCAATTCAGCCGTCCGTTGTTGCAGACGATGGGTGCGCAACGCATATGGCTGGTGACGTCGGGCTTCCACCTGCAGCGCGGTTTGCTGTACTTCGCGCATTTCGGCATCCATCCAACCCCGGTCCGCGCCGATTACCTCGCCGCCACCTTCAGCCTGTGGCCCAGCGCCAGCAACCTGGTGCTGACGAACCTGGCGCTGCACGAGTACGTGGGTATCGCGCGCTATTACGTCTACAACGCGTTGGGCTGGAATGCGCCGCAAAGCACGGCGCTGGACGTCGCACCCGTGGTGGACGACGCGTCGGCGCCGAAGTGATCGTCAGCCCCGTGTCCGTCGCCACGGAACGGGGAGGCGCGTTTCAACGGTCGGCGGGATGAGCCAGCACCTGCTGGCGTTGTTGCCCCAGGCCTTCCACGCCCAGCTCGATCACATCGCCGGCGCGCAGGTAGGTGGGCGGCTTCAGGCCAAGACCCACGCCGGCCGGGGTGCCCGAGCTGATCACGTCGCCGGGCAGCAGCGTCATGTAGCGGCTGATGTAGCTCACCAGGTGCGCCACGCCGAACACCATCGTGCGCGTGCTGGCGTCCTGGTAGCGGTGGCCGTTGACCTCCAGCCACAGCGCCAGGTCCTGCGGGTTCGCCACTTCGTCGGCGGTGGCCAGCCAGGGGCCGATCGGGCCGAAGGTGTCGCAGCTCTTGCCCTTCACCCACTGGCCGCCATGCTCCAGCTGGAACTCGCGTTCGGACAGGTCGTTGACCACCGTGTAGCCAGCCACGTGGTTCAGCGCATCGTCGACGGATACGTCGCGCGCCACGTCGCCGATCACGATGCCCAGCTCCACTTCCCAGTCGGCCTTGACCGAGCCGCGCGGAAGGATCACATCGTCGTTGGGGCCGATGATGGCACTGGTGGCCTTCATGAAAAGCACCGGCTGCTCGGGCACCTTGGCACCGCTTTCGGCCGCATGGTCGGCGTAGTTCAGGCCCACGCAGATCATCTTGCCCACTTGCGCCACCGGCGTGCCGTAGCGGGGTGAACCCTCGACCAGCGGCAACCGCTCGGGATCCAGCGCGGCCAGCTGGCGCAGGCCGTGGCGGCTCAATACGGCGGCATCGATATCCGTCACGGCGGCGGAAAGGTCGCGCAGGCGGCCTTCGGTATCCAGCATGCCGGGCTTTTCGTGACCGGGATTGCCATAACGCACGAGTTTCATCAGCAGTATTCCAGGGGGGGGGGCGGGGAAACCGCCGCCGGCATTCCACCGATCATCGTGCATTCGCCGCTTCGTGTGCACATGGAATGAAGTGCATCGGTGATCCTTTTGGGCGGCCGAACGGTCGGCGGCAGGCCCATGCCGAGCCCGGTCGCGGTAGCATGGCGTCCCCGCAAACCCCGGCGATCCCATGATCAACAACGATGTACTGCGCGCCATCCGCTACATGCTCGATCTCAGCGACGCGAAAGTGGCGCAACTCGTGAACCTGGCCGACCCGACAGTGGAGCTGGAGCGGGAGCAGGTGCAGGCGTACCTGAAGAAGGAAGGCGAGTCCGGCTACGAGGAATGCAGCAACCAGGTGCTCGTGCTGTTTCTGGACGGCCTGGTCGTACAACGCCGCGGCCGCGACGAAAGCCAGCCGCCGCGTCCGCCGGAGAAGCGCGTCACCAACAACGTAGTGCTGAAAAAACTGCGCGTCGCCTTCGAGCTGAAGGACGTGGACATGCACCAGATTCTGGAGAGCGCCGGCATGCCGGTGTCCAAGCCCGAGCTGAGCGCACTGTTCCGCCAGAGCGACCACAAGAACTTCAAGCTGTGCGGCGACCAGTTGCTGCGCAATTTCCTGAAGGGGCTGACGATGCGGGTGCGCGGTTGAGCCTGCACGGACGTGGTGTGTTGGGCTTTTGTTTCTGCAATACCCGGCACTCGCGCAAGGCTATCGCGCACAGGGTGCGCTCCTAGGGGCTTTGTGCTCCGGCATTCACCGTGGCCTTGCGCTCCTGCTTGCCCCAGCCCACCGACGGGCCCTTGATGGCCGTCCAGACGGAGCGCACCACCACGTAATACATCAGCTGGCGGTAGCCGAAACGTTGCAGTACCAGCCACCACAGCAGGCTCCATTTTTCCTTCTTCTCCATCGCGAAGGCGAGGGCCGAGGCGGCGAGGTCGACGGCCATGAAGGCGGCGTAGAACACCAGCATGCGGATCAGGTTGGTGTCGTCGAACTGGCCGCGGTGTTGCAGGTAATCCAGTGTGGTGGCCACGATCTGCCAGACCAGCACCAGGTCGACCAGTGGCGAGACCACCGAGAACAGGATCTGGAACAGCCACACCTGCGGCAGCGCCACCGTGCCCAGTGAACCGTGGCGCGGGTTGAAGGTGGCGTCGCGGTGTTTCCACAGGCATTGCAGCGTGCCGTACGACCAGCGGAAGCGTTGGCGTGCGAGGCCGCGTGCGGTGTCGGGCGCTTCGGTCCAGGCGATGGCGTCGGCATCGAACAAGGTGGTGTAGCCGGCTTTCTGCACCGCGATGGTCAGGTCCTGATCCTCGGCCAGGGTGTCGGCGGGGAAGCCACCGAGTTGTTCCAGTGCTTCGCGACGCCACGCGCCGACCGCGCCGGGCACCACGGTGATCGCGCCCAGTGCGGCCAGCGCGCGGCGCTCCAGGTTCTGCGCGGTGATGTACTCCAGCGCCTGCCACAAGGTGATCAGGTTGATCCGGTTGCCGACTTTGGCGTTGCCGGCCACGGCCCCGACCTTCGGGTCGGCAAACCAGCGCACCAGGTGCGGGATGGTGTCCGGCTCGAACTGGGTGTCCGCGTCCAGCGCCACCACCACGGTGCCGCGGGATTCACGCAATGCGGTGTTGACGGCGTGCGCCTTGCCGCCGTTGGGGATGGTGATCAGGCGCACGCGCGGCTCGTCGGCGTAGTGCTGGCGTACCACGGTGGAGGTGGCGTCGATCGAGCCGTCGTCGACCACGATCACTTCGAGGTTGGCGTAGTGGCTGCGGAGGATCTGCCGGATCGAGCTGGCGATCACCTTTTCCTCGTTGTAGGCCGGAATCAGCACCGACACCAACGGCGGCTCGACGCCGAGCACCGGCACGCTGCGCCGCTTTTCGCGGCGGCGGTTGAGTAGGGCCAGGCCGCCCAGTATCAACAGCCGCGCCACGCCGAGCGTGATCGCCGTGGTCAGCAGCCAGCGGATGAAGTGGCCGAAAAAGCCCAGTCCCAGGAACACCATGCGGTCGGCCCATTGCGACACCGAGCCGGGCTGGATCGCGGGCATGGTCTGCGCCTGGGTCAGCCCGGCCAGCGCGGAGACGGTGACGAACTGGTAACCCTGCGCGCGCAGGCCGTCGATGATGCGCGGCAGCGCGGCCACGGTTTGCGAGCGCTCGCCACCGCCATCGTGCAGCAGCACGACCTGGCCCTTGCGGTCGACGTTGGTGGTTTCGATGCCGGCGACCACGTTCTTCACGATCGCATCGACGCCGGGGCGCTGCCAGTCTTCGGCATCCACATGCAGGCCCACCGAGAGGTAGCCCATTTTCTGCGCGATCTGGATCGGCACCAGTTCGTCGGCGGTGGTCGGTTCGGCGTCGCCGAAGTAGGGCGCGCGGAACAGGCGCATCGAGTGCCCGGTGAGCGCCTCGAACAGCCGCTGGGTGGCGTTGAGCTCCAGCGAGACGATGCGGGCGGGGCTTTCGCCGAGGTTGGGGTGGGTGAAGGTGTGGTTGCCGACATCGTGGCCTTCGGCGACTTCGCGCTGCACCAGCTTTGGCGACATCTCGGCGTTCTCGCCGATGATGAAGAACGTGGCCGGCACGTTTTTGGCCTTGAGGATGTCGAGGATCTGCGGCGTCCATTCCGGGTCGGGGCCATCGTCGAAGGTCAGCGCGATCTTGTGCGGCAGCGTGCCCGCGCGCTGGATCACGTACGAGCTGGGCAGGCTGGCGTAGCTTTCGTCGTCGATGCTGCCGTCGTCCTTGTCGACCTCGATGCTGCGCGCGCCGGGCGATGGCTGCGAGGCGATCTCCAGCACTTCGCCCTGGCCTTCGATGTCGATGTCTTCGCCCGCGCCGATCGAGCGCAATTGATCGGGCGCCGGTGCGCCGTAGCGGCGATCGAGCACCGACCACACCGACGGGTCTTCCGAGCCGAGGCGCCACAGGGCATAGCCATAGGGCTTGTATTCGTCGGCGGCGTGGATCTGGTTGTACGCGGTGACGCCGTCGAGAAACCAGACCTGGTGGGTGGTGCCGTCATCTTCGTCGTAAGAGAAGTGCGGGTTCTGCGTGTCCGGGTCGAAGCTGATGTCGGCCTGCGCGTCCGACGCCCGGTCCATCGCGTCCTGGAAGGTCAGCGCCTCGGCATTGTTGCCGTGCGACCAGTCGTAGCCGTAACCGCCGATCGCCACGATGGTCTGGTCGGGGTCCAGGTCCTTCATGCGTTTTTCGAGCGTGTCCTCGAACCATTGCTGGCCGGCGATGCTGCCCGGGGTCTTGCCGGCCCAATGTTCGTCGTAGGCCATCAGCACCACGAAGTCGACGATGTCGGCGTAGCCGGCGTAATCCCAGTTGGCGTCGTCGAACGGCACCGACAGCACGATGCCCCAGCCATGCGGATCGAACGCGTCGTTGAGTTCGCCGAGGAAGGTTTTCAGGTCGCCTTGCGCGGTATCGGGCACTTCCTCGAAGTCGACCGCCACACCCTGGAAATGGTTGGCCGCGAGGAACGCCACGATCTGCGCGATGCGCGCCTGCCGCAACGCCGGGTCGGCCAGCATGCGCGCCAGCCCCGGGCCATCCCAGTTGGCGTCTACCGCGTTCTGCAGCAGCGGCAGGATCGGGGTGGAAGGCTTCTGCTGGCGAATCAGGTCGATCGCCTTGGCGTCGATGCTGGTGTGCAGCGCCATGTCCTTGCCGCTGAGGCTCATCCACGACGGGATCACCCAATCCAGTTGCGGCAGACTGCGCTTCAGCGAGGCATAGCTGTTGTCGTCCCAGTTGACGTAGAAGCCGATTGCCAGCGGCCGGTCGGCGGGCTTGTCCAGCGAAAGCGGCGGCACATGGGTGGCGGGCGCCTTGCTGGCGTGGGTGTGCGGCGCGTGCAGCTGTTTCTGGCGGGCACGCACTTCGGCGGCCAGTTTCGCGGCGGGCTTCAGCAGTTCCGGCGCGGCGGCCTTGACGTTGGCCAGCGCGTGGCGCGTGCGGGCATGCTCACCGATATGCAGGCCGCCCATGGTCGGCCTCACGAACAGGCTGACGGCGCAGGCCACCACGAACAAGGTACTGATGACGCCGGCCAGCAGAACCAGCAGCGAAACCCGACCGGCGCGGCGGCCGGTAGGATCGAAGAAGACGGGTTTCTTTTGCATGTGCGCGTTCGATGTGGCCACCCGTGGACAGCGTGCGGGGCACGTCTCGACCGGGCGGAGCGAGCGCGATCATAGGCCAAAAACCACAACGGCAGCTGAGGCTCCTCAGCTGATGAGCGGGCCGGGTACAGGGTTGTGGAAGTCGTGTGGTGCGAGGTCGCGGGTCAGGCGGAACACGCCCTCATGCACGTGCCGCGGCAGCACCACGTCCAGCACCGTGGTCTGGTGCGCGCCCAGCATGTTGAACAGGTCGTCGGCCGCCGCGCTTTGCGCCAGCGCATGGTGCACCAGCCCGGCGAGATCAGCCGGCTGCACTCTTGCCCCGTACGGGCGATGGCTGGCCACCGCGGCGCGCAAGGTCTTGCGGCTGTTGCGCGGGTCGGCCACGCGAGCATCCCCAGCCAGCAGGCTGTAGTTGAGATACAGCGATGTCGCGCGGGTTTTTGCATTGGCCTGGCGGTCGACCAGGAAGCCGTCGGGCATCAGGTCGGGGCTGGCCTGCGCGCCCGCGGTGAGCAGGAAACCGGCATCGGGCAGCGGCTCGCCTGCCTCGTCGGACAGGCGCACGATCAGCAGGCTGCGCGGGTCGTGGATGTGCACGCGCGGGGCAAACGGGCCGGCCGGTTCCAGCTCCACCTTGTCCGCATCGCGTGCGTCGTTCTCCTGCTCGAACGCGGTGCACAGCGCAGCGTACGCCGCGGCGCTGCGCACCTGCAGGCAGCGCAGGATCGCGTCCACGGTGGCGGGCGCGGCACTGGCCATGATCCCGTGCGCATCGCCGGAGTGCGACGCACCGGCGATCAGCTTGAACGCGCAGCGGGGACCGCGCTGCAGGTTCAGCGCCAGGGTGTCCACCGTGGCGGCCTTACCGCCGGACGCCAGCACCGCGTGGCGCGCGTTGAGGTTGGCGGCGGCGATGCGCACCACGCCGTCGGAGCCGTCCTCGCCGGTGTAGCTGTTGAGGTGATCGTAGAACGCGCGGTCGGGACGGTCGCCGGTCAGCACGAACAGGTACTGGCCCACGCTGGTGGGATCGGCGCCATGGATGTAATCCAGATTCAGCGACAGCGACGCATCACTGCCCAGTGCCAGCCAGTCCAGGATGCGCTGGCCCGGTTCCACCCCGTTCCACCACGACTTCAACTTGCCCAGCGTGCCCTTTCCAAGCTGCGCCAGGGCAGAGCCGTAGTTGGCGGGCGCCAACATCACCAGGTGGCTCAGCTTGATGGTGCTGTGGGTGCCGGGTTTGTCGCGCTGCGCACGCAGCCATTCGCGCACCACCGGACCGCCGGTGGAATGGGTGATGCAGGCAATGCTTGCGTCCAGCAGGTGCAGGTCGCGCAGCGCGTGGTCGAATGCGCGCACCAGGTCGGCCATGGTCACCGCGTCGTCGAAACTCACGTATTCCGAGAGCCAGATATCCGCCAGCGTCAGCGACATCCCCGCCGCGGCGGCCTGCTGCTGCAACTGCCGCGGCAGTTGCCCGTAGGTCGAGGTGTTGGTGACGCTCCAGCCGTGGACGAACACAAGCGTGGTCATGGCAGCGCTCCGCGAGGAGATGCTGGGGATGATGGCGCAATGCGCGGCGCGGCGAAATGGCAGTGACAGGGAGCGACTGTAGGAGCGACTTCAGTCGCGATGCTTCTGCTCTGGAGCCCTGAATCAAGAGCGTCGCGACTGAAGTCGCTCCTACAGGTCCCGCGGGTCTCTATCCAGGTTCGCGCATCACCATCAGCCGGATCTCGGTCATGTCCTCGATCGCATAGCGGATACCTTCGCGGCCGAAGCCGGACAGCTTGCCGCCGCCGTAGGGCATGCTGTCCACGCGGAAGCTGGGGATGTCGTTGACGATCACGCCGCCCTGGTCCAGCTCGTTCCAGGCGCGCATGGCGTGGTCCAGGCTGTCGGTGAAGATGCCAGCCTGCAGGCCGTAGTCCGAATCGTTGACCATCGCGATGGCCTCGTCGAACGTGCTGTAGCGCTGCAGCAGGGCGAACGGGCCGAACGCTTCCATGCGGTTGGCCTTGGCGTCGGCCGGCACGTTTTCCATCAGCGTGGCCTGCAGCATGTTGCCCTCGCGCTTGCCGCCGCACAGCAGCTTGCCGCCGGCTTCGCGCGCTTCCTCGATCCAGCCGTGCAGGCGTTTGGCGGCCGCTTCGTCGATCATCGGGCCGAGGAAGGTGTCGTCTTTTTTCGGGTCGCCGCTTTTCAGTTTTTTCGTGGCCGCCACCAGCCGCTTCTTCAGGGCGTCGTAGATGTCGTCGTGCGCATAGATGCGCTGCACACCGATGCAGCTCTGGCCGGACTGGTAGAACGCGCCGAAGATCAGCCGCTCGACCACATGCTTCAGGTGCGGGCCCTGGTCCGCATCCACGATGCAGGCGGCGTTGCCGCCCAACTCCAGCACCACTTTCTTGCGGCCGGCGCGCGCCTTCAGGTTCCAGCCGATCTGGCTGCCGGTGAACGAGAGGAGTTTGAAGCGCTCGTCCTCGACCAGTGGCGAGGCGTGCTCGCCATCGATGGGGAGGATCGAGAACGCGCCCCTGGGCAGATCCGTCTCGGCCAGGATCTCGCCGATGATCAGCGCGCCGATCGGGGTTTTCTCCGCCGGTTTCAGCACGAACGGGCAGCCCGCGGCGATGGCGGGGGCGACCTTGTGCGCCACCAGGTTCAGCGGAAAATTGAATGGCGTGATGAACGACACCGGCCCCAGCGGAACGCGTTTGGTGTAGCCGTGATAGCCGTCCAGACGGCTGGCCAGTTCCAGGTTCAGCGTCTCGCCGTTGATGCGCACGGCTTCCTCGGCGGCGATCTGAAAGGTCTCGATCAGCCGCGTCACCTCGCCGGCGGAATCGCGAATCGGCTTGCCGGCCTCGATGCACAAGGCCTCGGCCAGCTCATCGCGGCGCTCGCTGAAGCGCTGCACGCAATGGCGCAGCACCGCCTGCCGCGCCCAGGGCTTGAAGTTGCGCATCGGCGCGGTGGCTTTCACTGCGGCGGCGATGGCCTTCTCGACAACCTTTGCATCCGGCACCGCCACGCGGGTGGCGATCCTGCCGCTGTATTTGTCGCGCACGACGAGGTCGGTGTTCGGTTGCTGTGGCTGGTTGGCGAGGTAGTAGGGATAGCTCTTGTTCAACATGGCGCCTGCCCGCGGTTGTGATCGGGCAAGCATAGGACGTGGCGATGTTCAGTGGCCGTGAGCCTTGCCGGTGGCAACCGACACGCCGGTGCGGCCAGCGCCGGACAACGGCGGCGCGACGGGAGCCGCTATGCCGTCAGCCCGGCCAGATCCTCGACGGCGTCGAACAGGTGCGTCGGCTTGAGCCGTTCCAGCGAGGCGCGCGTGGCATAGCCCCATGCGACGGCACCGAACGCCACGCCAGCACGGCGGGCGGCCTCGGCATCGGTGGACTGGTCGCCGATGTAGATGGCGCGGGACGGGTCGACGCCGGTGGCGCGCAGGACGCGGGCGATGTGGCGGCGCTTGCCGAACATGGAGGCGCCGCATTCGACATGGGCCAGCCGCTGCCAGTGGGCGTCGCCCAGGATCCGTCGGCAGTTGTCGGCGGCGTTGGATGAAACCAGCGCCAGCGTGGCGCCGCTCCGTTGCAGGTGTTGCAGCATCCAGTCGACGTCGGTGAACAGCGGAATGTCCGCCTCGCGCATCATGCGCACGAAGCTGTGGGCGACCCACGGCAGCTTCCAGCGCGGCAAGCCCACGTGGCGCATGACCTCGCGTGCCGAATGGCCGCGCAACGCCTCGATTTCCGCGGGTGAGAGGCGGCGGAAGCCGTGACGATCGGCGAGCCGGTTGTGCACGCGGGCGAAGAACGCGAAGGAGTCGGCCAGCGTGCCGTCCAGGTCAAAGATGATCAGGTCGTATGGCATGGGGAAAGCCCGGGCGGCGCGCGGTGCGCGCCGCCCTTCAGGGTGGAGTGCTCAGGCACCCGTCTCGCCGCAATGGCAGGGCTGGCTGGCGCCGCAACCGCAGCCGCAGCCGGAAGGATTGACGGATGCGGCCTGGCAGCCGCAGGTGCAGGTGGCGCCGGCGCAGTCGGAGCAGCGGCAGGCGAAAGTGTCGGTGGTGTTCATGGTCGTGTTCTCGTCGGGTTTGGAAAGGGTACGGAGGTGTGCTCCGTGGCGCCATTGTCGGCAGCGCCCCTATCGGGCGCTTGAACCTAAAGGCTAACCTTCGCGCGTCCTGTCCCGACGCGAAGATCCGCCATGTCCCGATCCCCGCCAGCCGCAGAACCTCGTCGCGCGATCATCGGCGTCGGCCGCGTGGCGATGTGGAAAGGCGGCAGTGTGTGGATCGGACGCGGCACGGGCCAGGCGCAGCCGCACAGCCACCACGCCATCCAGATCACGCTGGCGCTGGCGAAGCCGTTCCGCATCCGCGGCGTGGGAGCGGACGCCTGGCATCAGACGGCAGCCGCCATCGTCATGCCGGATCGAGCGCACCTGTTCGATGGCTGCGGTCACACGGTGGCGATGGTGTTCGTCGAGCCGGAGACGCTGGCCGGCCGCGAACTGGTCGCTCGCCATCGGCAGCACGACGTGGACCTGCTGCGCGACGAGGGGCTGGCGGCCCGCACGGCAGCATTGCATGCCGTGTTCGACACGCGTGGCACGGAGGCCGCGCTGGTGGAGGCGGCGCAGTGCATTGTCGAGCATCTGTCGGGCCGATCGACGGGACTGCAGGCCGTCGATCCGCGCATCGCACGGGTGCTGGAGCGCATCCGCGAACACCCCGATGCGGAACTCACGCTGGCCCAGGTGGCCACCATGGTGCATCTGTCGCCGAGCCGCTTCCGGCATCTATTCGTGGCGCAGACGGGGATTTCCTTTCGCGCCTACCTGTTGTGGGCGCGCGTGGGACTGGCGGTGGCGCGGGGCATGGCGGGCGGTTCGTGGACGGAGGCGGCGCAACAGGCTGGCTTCGCCGACTCGGCACACCTCAGCCGCACCTGCCGCCGCATGTTCGGCATCGCGCCGACTATGCTGGTGCGCGAGGACACGGCCAGACCGGACGAGGTCCAGGCAACCCCGGACTGAGTGCGTCTACCCGCGCGGCTTCGCCGGCCGGGACTCACTCACCAGCAGCCCCAGTTCGCCATCCACCAGGCGCGCCCGCAGCGTGCTGCCGGGCTCCACCCCCTGCACCGAACGCAGCACCTTGCCGTCGGCGTCGAACATGATGGCGTAGCCACGCTCCAGCGTGGCCAGCGGGCTCACGGCGTGCAGTGCACGGCCGTCGTGGCGTAGTTGGGTCTGGCGCCGCTGCAGCAGTTGGGTGATGGCGCGGCGCAGGCGCTGGTCCTGCTCGGCCAGGCGGCGCTGCAGCAGGGGCAACTGGTTGCGTGGGTGGCGCGCCAGCAGGCGTGCGTGCAGGCGTTCCAGTCGGGTGCGGCGGCGCTGATCCTGTTCGCGCAGCACGGTGGTCAAGCGGCGCTGCAGATGCACCAGCCGCTCGCGGTCGCGTTGCAGCCGCGCCTGCGGCCGTTGCGCCTGCAGGCGAGCCAGCAGGTGATCGACGCGTTGCGATTGCGCCTGCAACCGGCCCAGTTGCACCGCCAGCAGGCGTTGCTGCAATTGACGCAGGTGGCGGCCCACCGCCACCGCATCGGGCACCAGCAATTCGGCCGCGGCCGAGGGCGTGGGTGCGCGCAGGTCGGCCACGAAATCGGCGATGCTGAAATCGATCTCGTGGCCCACGGCAGAAATGACCGGAACCGCGCTGGCATGGATGGCCCGCGCCACGATCTCCTCGTTGAACGCCCACAGGTCTTCCAGCGAGCCGCCGCCGCGGGTCAGCAACACCACGTCGTAGCGGGCGCAGGCCGACGCCTTGCGCAGCATCGCCACGATCGCCGGTGGCGCTTCGCGGCCTTGCACCGGTACCGGCAGAATTTCCACGTGGGCCAATGGCCAGCGCCGTGCCAGCACGCTCAATACGTCGCGCACCGCCGCGCCGGTGGCGGAGGTGATCACGCCGATGCGACGCGCGTAACGCGGCAACGGGCGCTTGCGAGAGGGGTCGAACAGGCCTTCAGCGTTGAGCCTGGCCTTGAGTTGCTCGAACTCCCGCTGCAGCGCGCCTTCGCCCGAGGGCTCCATGTATTCGGCCACCAGCTGGAATTCGCCGCGCGGCTCGTACAGGCCGACCTTGGCGCGCACCATCACCTGCAGGCCATCGACCGGGCGGAAGCGCAGCGTCGACGCCTTCATCTTGAACATCGCACAGCGCACCTGGGCGCTGCTGTCTTTCAGGGTGAAGTACACATGGCCGGAGGCGGGACGGGCCACGTTGGAAAGCTCGCCCTCGATCCACACCTGCGGCAGCGCATCGCCCAGCAGGTCGCGCACCAGCCGGTTGAGCGAACTGGGCGTCAGGACATGGCGGGTGGTGCTGTCGTCGAAGGCGGGCATGGGACGGCGAGCCTATCACGCGCCGTCAGACCTAGTCCTGTAGAAACATCCGCTTGGCGAAGCTTTCTGAGAGATTGCTTTGAACAGGCCGCATCCTGCCTCAGCTGCTCTTGCCCGGCGCCGGGCGGCGCCGGCCGCGATACATGCGCCAGGCGGCGATGCCCAGGTTCAGCGCAAACCAGGCGGCCAGCAGGCCGAGCGGCCAGCCGACCCAGGCGGGCCACAGCAGCGACACCACGGCCAGCAAGGTCAGCCCGGCGGTGCCGGCGAACAGCGGGCCGCTGGGGGTGTCGCCCAGTACGCGGCGGTTGCTCAGCACGGCGCCCACCGTGTTGGCAATGCGCAATGCGCCCACCGCGGCGCGGCTGGAACTGCCGCCGGCATGGCGCACCCGGCGCGGCCGGTCCTGACTGCTGCGCACGCGCTCGCTGCCGGGATGGCGGCGACGTGGCGCCAGCACGATCTCGGTGGCGTTCTCCAGGTCGCGCTCGTACTGCGCGGCCAACTGGCCGGCAAAGCCGGCATCCTCCACCGAAACGTCGATCTCGCGGTTGCTCAGCCAGCTGGCGATGTTGAGGTTGGACGAGCCTACCCGCGCCCACTGGCCGTCGGCCACGGCGGTCTTGGCGTGCAGCATCGAGCCATTCCACTCGAACACGCGGATGCCGGCTTTCAGCAACGGCCGGTAGCCCGAACGCGACATGCTGGCCACCACGGGGATATCGCTGTTGCCCGGCACCAGCAGGCGCACATCCACGCCGTCGCGCGAGGCGGCCACCAGCGCCTGCACGTAAGGCGCCAGGCCCACGAAATACGCGTCGGTAAGCCACAGGGTCTTGCGCGCCATCGAGGCAATCAATTGATCGAGCCGGTACATGCCGGCACTGGCCGGCTGGGTGGCGATCACCCGCAGGGCGACCGAGCCGGCGGGCTCGTCCGGTTCGGGCAAGGGCGCAAACGGTGCCAGCGGCGTGCCGATGCCACCCCAGCTCTGGGCGAACGCGGCTTCCATTTCGGCCACAGCCGGCCCGCGCAGTGCCACGCCGGTGTCGCGCCACGGCGGCACATCGTGCGCGGGATCACCCAGCCACTTCGCGCTGATGCACACGCCGGAAAGAAAACCCTGCACGCCATCGACCACCAGCACCTTGCGATGGTCGCGGCTGAGCCAGCCGAACGATTGCCCCAGTTGCGGTGGATTGAACACCCGCACTTCGCCGCCGGCCGCCCGCAACGGCGCCCAGAAGCGGCTGCGCGACTGGCCCAGGCAACCCATCCAGTCCACCACCACGTTCACCAGCACGCCGGCCTGCGCGCGCTCGACCAAGGCATCGCGGAAAGCGCGGCCCACGTCGTCGTTGCGGATGATGTAATTCTCCAGCAGCACGCGGTTCTGCGCGCCGCGGATCGCCGCCAGCCAGGCCTCGTAGTGGGCGGCGGCATCGATCAGCAACTCCACCGCGTTGCCGTTGAGCAGCGGCGCACCGGCGGCGCGGCTCAGCGCCTGTTCGGCCAGTAATCGGCTCGGTGTGGTGGGGATGAGCGGTAGCGATGACATGGCCCGAGTGTAAGCGAAGCCTTGTTGACGTAGCGCCATCGCCGCGCGGCGCTTCTGGCATGATCGCAGGCATGCCGATCCGTCGCCTTTACGCCGATACCGCCACCTGCGCGCAGCAGGTCGCCGATGCGCTAGGCCCGGACTTGCGCGTGGCCGCGCCCTTGGGGCTGGGCAAACCGCATGGACTGCTCAACGCGCTGTACGCGTTGACCGCCGCGGACACCACCCGGTCGATGCGTTTGTACACGGCGCTGTCGCTGACGCGTCCGCGGCCCAAGCCGGGGCTGGAGGCGCGTTTCCTCGAACCTTTCCTGCGGCGGCATTTCGGCGCCGACCAGATTGACCCGCAGTACGCGATCGACCAGGCGCGCGATGCCTTGCCGCCCAATGTCGAGGTGCACGAGTTCTACCTGCAGTCGGGTGCGCTGCTGCATTCGGCCAGCGCGCAGCGCAGCTACATCAGCCAGAACTACACCCACGTGGCGCGCGACCTGGTGCTGCAGGAGATCAACCTGCTGGTGCAGCTGGTGGCGCGGCGCGAGGACCCCGACGGCGTGCACTACAGCTTGTCGAGCAACCCCGACCTGACCCTGGATTTCCTGCGCCAGATGCAAGCCGCCGGCAAGGCGCGGCCGTTGTGCGTGGCCGTGGTGCATCCGGATCTGCCGTACATGAGCGGCGCGGCCGAAGTACCTGAAAGTTTCTTCGACATCGAACTGCAGCCGGAAACCTCGCCACCGCTGTTCGCATTGCCGCGCCTGCCGCTGGACGTGGCCGAATATGCGCTGGGCCTGCACGCCAGTGCGCTGGTGAAGGATGGCGGTTGCCTGCAGATCGGCATCGGCGCGTTGTCCGATGCGCTGGTCAAGGCGCTGCTGCTGCGCCAGCAGTCCAACAGCGCGTGGCGCGGCGCGCTGGCGTCGCTGGATGCGGGCGGCAACACGCGCACGCTGGCCGGCTACCTGGGCGGTACGGCGCCTTTGGTCACCGGCCTGTACGGTGCCAGCGAGATGGTGATGGACGGTTTCATGCATCTGCAGCGCGGCGGCATCCTGAAGCGCCGCAGCTGGGACAACCTGGCGCTGGAACGCGCCTCCGTCGCGGGCCGGTTGAATCCGGCGACGCCTGGCGGGCATTACCTGCGCGGCGCGTTCTTCCTGGGTTCGCGCGAGCTGTACGCATGGCTCGGCGAGACCGAGGCGGCCGATCCCGATGCGATCGACATGTGCCCGGTGTCCCACGTCAACCAGCTGTACGGCGACCACCAGACGCTGGCCGCCTTGCAGCGGCGCGGCGCACGCTTCTTCAACACCTGCATGATGGCCACGCTGCTGGGCGCGGCGGTTTCCGACACGCTGGAGGAAGGTGCGGTGGTCAGCGGCGTGGGCGGCCAGTACAACTTCGTGGCGATGGCGCACGAGTTGGCCGACGGGCGCTCGGTGCTGCTGCTGCGCGCCACCCGCATGGGCCGCAACGGCCTGGAAAGCAACATCCGCTGGAACTACGGCCAGACCACCATCCCCCGGCATCTGCGCGACATCTACGTCACCGAATACGGCGTGGCCGACCTGCGTGGCAAGAGCGACAGTGAATGCGTGGAGGCGATGCTGTCGATCAGCGACGCCTGCTTCCTCGACGCGCTGTGCGCGGAGGCCAAGGCGCACGGCAAGCTGGCGCCGGATTTCGTGATACCCGCCGCCTGGCGCCGCAATCGCCCCGACTGCCTGCGCCAGTCGCTGGCACCGCTGCAGCGCAAGGGCCTGCTGCCGAAGTTCCCGTTCGGCAGCGATTTCGACGACGTGGAACAGCGGCTGCTGCCGGCGTTGAACTGGCTGAAAGGCTGCGCCATCAGCTGGCGTGGGAAATGGCGGCTGCTGAAAGCCGTGGTCCGGCCCGGCGATGCGGTGGCGGGCGAAGCCGAGGCCTTGAAGCGGATGGGCCTGGCGGCGCCGGCGACGTGGAAGGATCGGCTGCAGCAGCGGGTGTTGCTGGCGGCGCTGCGGCGGCCTCTGTAGGAGCGACTTCAGTCGCGATGCTCTTTGTCTTGGGGCTCCAGAGCAGAAGCATCGCGACTGAAGTCGCTCCCACAGGTCGTTCCCTCGCTCTTTTCGGAGGGCGGATCATCCATCAACGGCAGCACGGCGGGGCTGTCCAGGTCGTCGAATTGCTGATGGTTGACCGCCCAGAAGAACAGCGCCACCGCCACGCCGATGACGATCAGGGTGACGGGGATCAGGATCAGCAGGATGTTCATTTGGAGGCTCCCCACGCGGGCGTGGTCGTGCCGACCCGTTGCGCGTTGAGCACGACCACCAGCGAGCTCAAGGTCATGCCGATGCCGGCCAGCCACGGCGGCACCAGCCCGAACGCGGCGAACGGTACCGCGCAGAAATTGTAGGCCAGCGACCAGCGCCGGCTCTGGGCGACCACGTGACGCACCTGACGCGCGATCACGCGGGCGCTGGCCAAGCCATCCAGACGTCCATCCAGCAGCAGCAGGTCAGCATGTGCCTGGGCCAGGCCGGTGCCGCTGTCGAGCGCGGCGGAAACGTCGGCGCCGGCCAGGAGGGGGGCGTCGTTGGTGCCGTCGCCCACGGCCAGGGTGACATGACCTTGTGCCCGCGCGGCCTGCAGCACGGCGAGCTTGTCCGCCGGGGTTTGCCGCGCATGCCAGTCGTCGATACCCACCGCGCTGGCTAGCGGGGCCACGCGTTCAGCCACGTCGCCGCTGGCGATGGCGCAGGCGATGTTGTCGGCGCGAAGAAATTCCACGGTGTCCGCGGCGTCGGATCGGGCTCGTTCGTCCAAATGGAACGCGGCGATGGCGCCCTGCGCATCGGCCAGTACCAGGGTGCCCGCAGCCAGCGTGGACGCGTTTTCGCCGCTGTGTTCCAGCGCAAAATCCGCGCGGCCCAGGCGCAGGGCACGGCCGTCCAGTTCGCCACGGATGCCCGCGCCGGCGACGACCTGCACCGCGGCGGCGCGTATCGGGGAACCATGCGCGGCGGCTTCCGCGGCCAGCGCGCGGGCTAGCGGGTGCGAGCTTTCGCGCGCCAGTGCGGCGGCCCATTGCAGGGTGCGGGCGGGATCGTCGCCTCGCAACGGTTCCACCGTCGCCAGCGACAGTTGCGGGGTGGCCAGCGTGCCGGTCTTGTCGAACAGTGCGAAATCGACCCGCGCCAGTGGCTCCAGCGCCGCGCTGTCGGTCACCAGCACGCCGCGCTGCGCCAGTACGCCCAGCGCGCGGGTGAGGGTGGCCGGCAAGGTCAGCGCGAAAGCGCAGGGGCAGGCCACCACCAGCACCGCTACCGCGGCTTCGAACGCGCGCGTGGGATCGACCAGCAACCAGCCCAGTGCGGTCAGTACCGTCAGCAGCAATACGCGGGCCACGAAGCGGCTGGCGTCGCGTTCGCTGGCCAGCATCGAGGGCGCGCGCGCCTGCCGTGCCCGAGCCGCCAATGCACCCAGCCGCGCGGCGACCGTGTGCGAGCCGCTGGATTCCACCCGCAGTTGCGCCGGCCCGGTCAGGACCACGCTGCCGGCCACCAGCCGCTCGCCGGCATGCCGGGTGACCGGCCGCGATTCGCCGGAAAGCAGCGCTTCGTCGACGCGCACCGTATGGCCTTCCAGCACGCCGTCGGCGGGCACCGTGCCGCCCTCGCTAACGTGGACCAGGTCGCCGGGGGCCAGCTCGATCGCGGCCACGGTTTCCAGTTGGCCATCGCTGCGGCGGCGTTCGGCCAGCAACGGCGTGGCATCGATCACCGCATCGCCCAGCGCGCTGCTGCGATGGCGCGCGCGCAGTTCCAGGTAGCGTCCGCCCAGCAGCAGGAACACGAACATGCTGACCGAGTCGAAATAGATCTCGCCGTCGCCGCGCAGCGTGTTGACGGAGCTGGCCAGGAACACCAGCGCCACCGCCAGCGCCACCGGCAGGTTGATCCCCAGCCGTCGCTGGCGCAGCTCGGCCTGCGCGCCGGCGAAAAACGGTTGCGCCGAATAGAACACCACCGGAATGGTGGACAACAGGCTCAGCCAGCGGAACAGCCCGCGGGTGGTGAAGTCCACGAAATCGACCGCGCCGATGTACATCACGAACGCGTAGGTCATCACCTGCATGGCGAACATGCCGCCGACCAGCAGGCGCTTCAGTGCCGCATGCATCTCGATCGCGCGGGCGTCGTCGATGCTGTCGTGGCGCAGCGGCTGCGCGGTGCAATGCGTACTGGCGAAAACGGCGAGCAGGCGCGGCAACGGCGTGCGCCGCGCGTCCCACACCACCCGCACGCGTCCGGCCGGTGCATCGATGGCCACGCGTTTCACGCCGGGCAGGGCGTGGATCAACTGCTCCAGGGTCAGGATCTGGCGGGCGTCATGCAGGCCGTCGACGCGAAGGGCGATTTCGCTGCGGCCATCGCGGCGCGGGCGCATGACCTGCGCGGCGAGTTGCGGGTGCGCCCAGGCCGCGTAGGCATTCATCGCGGGCTGGCGGGCGGCGGGCCGTGGCTGCTGTGCGCAGCGGACGGCACGCCGAACAGGCCGCTGCCGGCGTGTTCCACCGGCGTATCGGGATGGTGCGCGGCGACCACGATGATCCACACGCAACCGGCCAGCGAAGCCACGAACAGCGCCACTCCCAACCACACGATCGGCTGGCGATACCACGCTGCCCTGGCGGGTGCCGGCACCGGGTCAGCGCTGGGCATGGCCTTGGCTCGCGGCGGCATCGCCCTGGTGCGAGAGGTGGTAGACGTAAGCGGCCAGTACGCGGATCTGGTCACTGGTCAGGCGCGTGCTCCACGCCGGCATGGCGCCCTGGCGGCCACCGCCGATCGAGTGCTCGATGTCCTCCAGCGTGCCGCCGTGCAACCAGATGTGGTCGGTGAGGTTGGGCGCGCCCAAGGCGGGATTGCCCTTGCCGTCGGGGCCGTGGCAGGCCGCGCAGGTGGTGAACAGCGGCTTGCCGGCCGCCGCCTTGGCTGCGTCGTGCGGCGAGTCGGACAGGCTCAACACGTACTGGGCCAGGTTCTTGACGTTGTCCTCGCCCAGGCTGGCCCACGGCGGCATCAAGCCGCTGCGGCCATCGTGGATGCTGGCCAGGATGTCCGCGCCGGTACCGCCGTACAGCCAGTCGTTGTCGATCAGGCTGGGCGCGCCCACCTTGACGTTGCCGTAGCCGCCGCGGCCGTGGCAGGCGGCGCAGTTGTCCACGAACAGCCGCCCGCCCATTTGCAGCGCGGCGGGGTCATTGGCCAGCTGCTCCACCGGATACTGGCGAAAGCGCTCCAGCAGCTCATCCAGTTTCGCGTCGTTGGCGGCTTCATCCCTGGCCAGCTCGCCGTGCGAGGTCCAGCCGAGGATGCCCTTGTGGCTGCCGAAGCCCGGGTACAGCACCAGGTAGGCGAACCCGGCCAGGAACATCGCGCCGGAAAACAGCAGCCACCACAACGGCAGGTTGCGCACGCCTTCGCGCACGGTGCCGTGCGCCCAGACGTGGCCGCTGGTCTGGTCGGGCAGGGTGGGGATCTTGGCCCGCGGCGCCCACAGGAAAAGGAAGAACGTGATGCCCAGGTTCAGCACCACCAGGAACATTACCCACAACGACAATCCAGTGGTCACGGCTGGTCGCTCCCCTGGTTGTCGGCGACGTCCTTTTTGGCAATGTCGGCCGGGTCGGGCAGCGGGCCCTCGGGTTTGTCTTCCATCGGAATCTCCGACATCCGCTTGAACGTTGAACGATGGCGCTTGCGCCAGGCCCAGACCCAGATGCCGATGAAGATCAGCATCAGCACCACGGTCACCACGCCGGTGATATGGCCCCAGATCGGATTCATCATGGCTTGTCTCCGTGGCCGGCCGGCACCGGCACGGCAGCGACCGGCTCGTTCTTGATGCCCAGTCCCTGCAGGTAGGCGATCAACGCATCCATCTCGGTCTTGCCGGCCAGCGCCTCGTTGGCCCTGGCAATGTCGTCGTCGCTGTACGGGTCGCCCAGCCGGCGCAGGGTGCGCATGCGCGCCTGCACGTCGGCGATGTCCAGCTTGTTGTCATTCAGCCAGGGATACGCCGGCATGTTCGACTCGGGCTCCACCTGGCGCGGGTCCTCCAGGTGCAGGCGCTGCCAATGGTCGGAATACTTGCCGCCCACGCGGGCCAGATCCGGTCCGGTGCGCTTGGAGCCCCACTGGAACGGTCGGTCGTAGACCGACTCCTCCGCGGTGGAGAAGTGCCCGTAGCGCTGCGTCTCCGCCCGCAAGGCGCGGATCATCTGCGAGTGGCACAGGTAGCAGCCTTCGCGCACATACACGTCGCGACCGGCCAGGCGCAGCGCGTCATAGGGTTTCACCCCCGGCGGCGCCTTTACCGAATGCGCCTGGATGAACAGGGGCGTGATCTCGGCAAGACCGCCGATGGACACCATGATCGCAATCAGGACGCCGAGCAGGCCGGCGTGCTTCTCGATGACTTCGAAATGTTTATAGGCCATGGTTGAGCTCTATTTGAAGAGTGCGGCGATGGATGGCCGCCTTTGGGCTTGCAGGGCCGGAAGGGTTTGCAGAATCGGTAACCCGATCGAAGTGGCGATCATGGACGGACGCATCAGCCAGGCTCCTCAATTGGCCGCGGGCAGGGGCACCGGCACCTGGTGCGGGTAGGGCTCGGGGATGGGCACGGGGATCGGCTTGATCAATCGCGCACGCGCGTCGGCTGCGGTGTGCCACAGGTTCCAGGCCATGATCACCATGCCGCTGAGCACGAACACGCCACCCAGCCAGCGGATCCAGTACATCGGCTTGACCGCGATCAGGCTGTCGATGAACGCATACGCCAGCGAACCATCGGGCAGTGTCTTGCGCCACATCAGGCCTTCGGTGACGCCGGCCGTCCACATCGAACCCACGTACAGCAGCAAGCCCATGGTGTGGATCCAGAAGTGCCACTCCATGCCCTTGCGCGAATACATCTTCTCCTGCCCCAGCGCGCGCGGCGCCATCGCGTACAGCGAGCCGATGGTGATCATCGCCACCCAGCCCAGCGAGCCCGAATGCACGTGCGCGATGGTCCAGTCGGTGTAGTGCGACAGCGAGTTCACCGTCTTGATCGCCATCATCGAGCCTTCGAAGGTCGAGGCGGCGTAGAACACCAGCGACAGCACCATGAACTTGGCCGCCGGGTCCATCTTCAGCCTGTGCCACGAGCCGTTGAAGGTGAGCAGGCCGTTCGCGGCCGAGCCCAGGCTGGGCATCAGCAGCACCAGCGAGAACGCCATGCCCACCGACTGCACCCAGTCGGGCAGGGCGGTGTACATCAGGTGGTGCGCGCCGGCCCACATGTAGACCGAGATCAACGCCCAGAAATTGACGATCGAGAAGCGGTAGCTCCACAGCGGCTGTTGCGCCTGCCGCGGCACGAAGTAATACATCATGCCGAGGAAGCCGGCGGTGAGGAAAAACGCCACCGCGTTGTGGCCGTACCACCACTGCACCATCGCATCGACCACGCCGGCGTAGACCGGGTACGACTTGAACAGCGATGCGGGCAGCGCGAGGTTGTTGACGATGTGCAGCAGGCCCACCGCGATGATGAAGGCGCCGTAGTACCAGTTCGCCACGTAGATGTGCTTGATCCGGCGCCGCGTCAGGCTGCCGAAGAACACCACGCCGAAGCTCACCCACACGATCGCGATCAGGATGTCGATGAACCACTCGGGCTCGGCGTACTCCTTGCTCTGGGTGATGCCCAGCGGCATCGTCACCATTGCCAGCACGCAGACCAGTTGCCAACCCCAGAAGGTGAAGCCGGCCAGCTTGGTGAACGCCAGCCGCGCATGGCCGGTGCGTTGCACCACGTAGTAGCAGGTGCCCATCAGCGCCGAGCCGCCGAACGCGAAGATCACGCCGAAGGTGTGGTCGGGGCGGATGCGGCTGAAGGTCAGCCACGAGGTGTCGAAATTCAGCGCGGGCCAGGCCAGTTCGGCAGCGGCATATACGCCCACCGACATGCCGATGATCCCCCACACGGCGGCAGCCAGCAGGAACTGACGCACCACTCTGTCGTTGTAATACTCGGTGTTCGGCATGCGGATCCCCGACGGTTAACTGCGCTATTTTGCGTAAAGCGTGACGCGATGCCATGACGCCAATCAAGCCGCTGCGACAATGCGTACCGAACTGCCCGGTGCGCTCCCAGTCTGGCAGCTGCGGCTTGCAGCTTTCGTGAAAGATATCCCGTGCCGCTCGATGGCGCGCGCCGGCCACCTTCGCTCCATGGCGCCATCGGGCCGGGTCATCGGAGGCGTACCGGTGATCGGTTATCCTTGGCGCTGTTTTCCCGAACAAGAAGCATGAGCGAAATGGTTACCCAGGTGCCTCTCACGGCAGGTCCGGCCCCGCGCCGACACAGTGTTGCCGTGCAGGTCGGCAAGGTCCGCGTCGGTGGCGATGCGCCGATCGTGGTGCAGTCGATGACCAATACCGACACCGAGGACGCCGCCAGCACCGCCAGGCAGGTTGCCGAGCTGGCCCGCGCCGGGTCCGAACTGGTACGCATCACGGTCAACACGCCGGCCGCCGCCGCGGCGGTGCCGCGGATCGCCGAGCGGCTGGCGATGATGGGCGTGGACGTGCCGCTGGTGGGCGACTTCCACTACAACGGCCACCAGTTGCTGGAACGCGAACCGGCCTGTGCCGAGGCGCTGGCCAAGTACCGCGTCAACCCCGGCAACGTGGGTTTCGGGGCCAAGCGCGACACCCAGTTCGCGTCGATCATCGAAATGGCCCTGCGTTACGCCAAGCCGGTGCGCATCGGCGTCAACTGGGGTTCGCTGGACCAGAGCATGCTGGCCGCGCTGATGGACGAGAACGCGCAGCGCGCCGAACCGTGGGATGCATCGCGGGTGGCGCGCGAGGCGCTGATCCGCTCGGCGCTGGAGTCGGCCGCCAAGGCCGAGGAGATCGGCCTGGGACGCGACCGCATCATCCTGTCGTGCAAGGTCTCCGGCGTGCAGGAGCTGATCGCCGTGTATCGCGACCTGGCCGCGCGCTGCGATTATGCCTTGCACCTGGGCCTCACCGAGGCGGGCATGGGTTCCAAGGGCATCACCGCCTCCAGCGCTGCGCTGGCCGTGTTGCTGCAGGAAGGCATCGGCGACACCATCCGCATTTCGCTGACGCCCGAACCTGGCGCCTCCCGCACCGGCGAGGTGATCGTGGCGCAGGAGCTGCTGCAGACGATGGGGCTGCGTTCGTTCACGCCGCTGGTCACCGCCTGCCCGGGCTGCGGCCGCACCACCAGCGAGTTCTTCCAAGTGCTGGCCAAGACCGTGCAGGAACACGTGCGCGAGCAGATGCCGCTGTGGCGGGTGAAGTACGACGGCGTCGAGAACCTCACGCTGGCGGTGATGGGCTGCATCGTCAACGGACCGGGCGAATCCAAGCACGCCAATATCGGCATCTCGCTGCCGGGCAACGGCGAGGCGCCGGCCGCGCCGGTTTTCATCGACGGCGAAAAGGCGATGACCCTGCGTGGCGACAATATCGCCAACGAATTCGTGGGCATCCTGGACGATTACGTGGAGCGCAAATACACCGCCCGCACGAGCTGATGGATGCGTCACAATGCGCGGGTACGGTTTTCTTCACACTGCGTTGCCAGCTCGTGTGTTGACCCAGGGAGTCAGTCGGGCTTGAGTGGGCTGGGCTGCAAGGCCAGCTCTTCGCCTCGACCACACAAGTCCGACAGGCCCCTGAAGCGAAACCTCCTCAATGGGATGACTATCCGTGACGAAACGCCCACAGCTGCGCACCGTCGTTCTTTACGTATCCGTGTCGGCACTGTGGATCTGGTTTTCCGACCACGCGTTGAATGCCGTGGCCGGCGACCGCGCCGATCTGCCATTCCTGCAGAGCATCAAGGGCTGGTTCTTCGTACTTGGTACCGGCGCGTTGCTGTATTGGATGCTCGGCCGCGACATGCGCCGGCTGCAGCAGGCCACCCAGCGACTGCTGAACGGGCAGGAGCAGGCATTGCGCGTGTTGGTGTCGGCGATCGACATCCGGCACAAGGAAACCGGCGATCATTCCGGCCGCGTGATGCGCATGGCCACCGGCCTGGCGCGTGTGGCGGGGGTGCATGGCGATGCGCTGCGCAACCTCTCATTCGGCGCCTTGCTGCATGACATCGGCAAGCTGGCGGTGCCCGACGCGATCCTGGTCAAGCCGGGCAGGCTCGACGAAGGGGAGATCGCCGTCATGCGCCAGCACGCGCGGTTCGGCGGCGATATGCTGCAGCGGGTGGATTTCCTGCGCGGTGCAAGCGACATCCCTTACAGCCATCACGAACGCTGGGACGGCGCCGGTTATCCTGCCGGCCTGCGCGGCGAAGCCATCCCGCTGGCGGCGCGGATCTTCAGCGTCGTCGACATCTGGGATGCACTGATTTCCCCGCGCGTCTACAAGCCCGCCTGGCCCGAAGCCGACGTCCTGGACTACCTGCGCAAGGTGGCCGGCAGCCAGCTCGACCCCCGACTGGTCGCGCTGTTCATCGAGCACTACGACGACATCAAGGCGCTGGGCGAGCCACCCGAAACCGCCGAGCCGCCACGCGCCGCGCTCTCGTAGGAGTGCACCCTGTGCGCGACGCTTTTTGCCCAAAATGACGAAGAGCCTCGCGCACAGGGTGCGCCCCTACCGCTATTTGCAGGGCTGGATCAGCTCATCCGTAAATGCCGCCCAATTGCCCGGCTGACCGGGCCGGCGGCGTAACGTGGCCACGTCCTGCAGGTACTGCGCCCGCGGTATCTCGACGGCGCCGAGGCTCACGGTGTGTGCGTTGGCCACCTGGGTGTCGATCAGCGGGAAATCCCAGCCGTGCAGCAGCTTGGCCAGGGCAACCAGCGCCAGTTTGGATGCGCCGCTCTGGCGGCTGAACATCGACTCGCCGCAGAACAGTTGCCCCAGCGCAATGCCGTAGATGCCACCGATCAGTTGCGTGCCCTCCCAGATTTCGAGGCTGTGGGCGTGGCCCAGGTGATAGAGGCGGTTGTAGGCATCGACCATCGCCGGCACGATCCAGGTGCCCGAGGCGTCCCGGCGCGGCGCGGCACAGCCGCGAACCACCGCGTCGAATGCGTGGTCGAGCGTGAGGTGCCAATGCTTGCCCGCCAACTGCCGACGCAGGCTGCGGTTGATGCGCAGGTCCTGCGTGTGCAGTACGCAACGCGGATCGGGCGACCACCACAGGATCGGCTCGCCATCGCTGAACCAGGGAAAGATGCCCTTGCCGTAGGCCGCCAGCAGCCGCGTCGGCGAAAGGTCGCCGCCAAACGCCAGCAGGCCGTTGGGTTCCGTCAACGCCTGCCGGGGGTCGGGGAACGACGCCGGCGCGTCCGGATCGAGCAGGGGCAGGCGGATCACGGCGACAGGTCGCGCGGTGAGCCGGTTTCGTTGTCCTCGCGGGTCTTCGCATACGGGCTGTGCGCCAGCAGTTCGGCCGCATAGCCGTCCACCGCTTCCGCTTCGTGGATCAGCGCGTCCGCCACCGCCGCGCGGAAGCCGGGGTTGACCAGGAAATGCCGCGAATGCGTGCGTACCGGCAGAAAGCCGCGTGCCAGCTTGTGCTCGCCCTGCGCGCCGGGTTCGAAACGCTGCAGGCCCTGCGCGATGGCGTAGTCGATGCCGCGGTAATAGCACAGCTCGAAATGCAGTCCGGGCACATCCGCCATGGCGCCCCAGTAGCGCCCGTACAGCACGCCGCCACCCTGGATGAACAGCGCCATCGCCACGATGGTTTCGCCGTCGCGCGCCAGCGCCAGTTGCGCGGTCTGGCCCAGTTCGCCCAGGTGGCTGAAGAACGCGGCGGTGAGCGCGGCGTGGTTGCCCTTGGCGTCGAAGGTGGTCTCGTACAACGCGTGCACGCGGCGCCATTCGAGCAGGCTGAGGCTGTCGCCGCTGCGCCATTCGATCGCAAGGCCGCTGGCCGCCACCTGCTGGCGCTCGCGCAGGATGTTCTTGCGCTTCTTGTGGTTGAGCGTGGCCAGGAACGCCGGGAAATGGTGGTAGCCGTGGTTGTGCCAATGGAACTGCACGTCCGACCGTACCAGCCAGTCCTCGTCAAACGCCTCGGTTTCGCCGGCCTCCAGAAAATTGGCATGCACCGAGGAAAGCCCCAGCTCCTCCGCCTCGCCGCGCATCGCCTCCACCAGCGCCCGCTGCAGCAGGACCGTTTGCCCGTCGCCGCCAGCCAGCAGCCGCGGCCCGGTCACCGGCGAGTAGGGCACGCCGTTGAGCAGTTTCGGGTAGTACTCGCCGCCAGCCTGCTGCCAGGCACGCGCCCAGCCGAAATCGAACACGAACTCGCCGTGCGAGTTGCCCTTGAAGTACAGCGGTGCGGCGGCAATCAGCCGCTCGCGCTCGTAGATGCCCAGATGATGCGGCTGCCAGCCCCAGTCCGGCCGGATGCAGCCGGAACGCTCCAGCGTAGCCAGGAACGCATGCGAGACAAACGGATTGTCGTCGCCACGCAAGGCGTCCCACGCCGCGGCAGGCAGCTCGGCAATGGCGTCATGGAAGCGGGTGGTGAGCATGGTTCGGCCTGTAGGAGCGCACCTTGTGCGCGATGCTTTTCGTTACGTGACGAAGAGCTGTCGCGCGCAGGGTGCGCTCCTACATCTCACGCTGCCGGCGTCTGCTGATCCAGCCAGCGCTCGGCATCCAGCGCGGCCATGCAGCCGAAGCCGGCCGAGGTGATCGCCTGGCGGTAGACATGGTCGGCCACGTCGCCGGCGGCGAACACGCCTTCGACCGAGGTCATCGTGGCCATGCCCTGCTGGCCGCTGTGGATCCTGATGTAGCCGTCGTGCATGTCGAGCTGGCCCTGGAAGATGCCGGTGTTGGGCGTGTGGCCGATCGCCACGAAGAAGCCGGTGGCCTCGATGTCGCGGGTGGCGCCGGAGTTGACGTCCTTCACGCGCACACCGGTGACGCCGGAGTCGTCGCCCAGCACCTCGTCCACGCTGTGGTTCCACACCAGCTCGATCTTGCCAGCGGCGGCCTTCTCGAACAGCTTGTCCTGCATGATCTTCTCGGCGCGCAGCTTGTCGCGGCGATGCACCAGGTAGACCTTGCTGGCGATGTTGGACAGGTACAGCGCTTCTTCCACGGCGGTATTGCCGCCGCCGATCACCACCACCGCCTGCTCGCGGAAGAAGAAGCCGTCGCAGGTAGCGCAGGCGGACACGCCCTTGCCCTTGAACTTCTCCTCCGAGGCGATGCCCAGGTATTTCGCGGTGGCGCCGGTGGTGATGATCAGCGCGTCGGCGGTGTAGTCGCCGGAGTCGCCGCGCAGCCGGAACGGGCGCTGCTTCAGATCCACCGTGTGGATGTGGTCGAAGATCATCTCGGTGTGGAAGCGCTCGGCGTGCTCGGCCATGCGCTGCATCAATGCCGGCCCCTGCAAACCCTCGACGTCGCCCGGCCAGTTGTCCACATCGGTGGTGGTCATCAGCTGGCCGCCCTGCTGCAGGCCGGTGATCATGGTCGGCTTGAGGTTGGCGCGCGCGGCGTAGACCGCCGCGGTGTAGCCGGCGGGGCCGGAGCCGAGGATCAGCAGTCGACTGTGCTTGGGAACGGTGTTCATTTTTGCCAGTTACTCCGCGGAGTTTTGCAGCGGTTGCAGGATGGTGTGCGCTGGGGCGGTTGTCCGGGGTTGCCCGCGCAAGCCGTTGATCCGGCGGTCGCAGTGCGTCGATGACGCGTGGCAGGGTCCTGAAAAATCGCCGGTCCAGCGGCGCACCGTTATAATCCTCGTCAGCTGTCGACGGCCGTGGCATGCGGTCGCGGCTTTTCGCGAAGGCTTGCGCATGACCGACGAACAGCGGCGGTTCAGTCGGCAAGAATGGGGAATCGAAGCCGCCGATTCAAGGCGAACGGCAGGCCCGGCGTCGCCGCGGTGATTTTCCGCCACACTTCTCCCTTGACAGGATTTGCCTTGATGGCCCGCAAAACCCCGAATCCCGGCACCGGCGGTGCCCCTGACGGCAAGCTGGTACAACCGGCGTTGCAAGGTATGCTCTGACGTTGGTCAACAGGAAGAGGTCGTCCATGGCGACACGCAGCACGAACGCCAGACAGCCGGCCCGGGAAGGCCTCAGCGAGGAGTTGAAACGGCGCCTGCGCGAAGCCGGCGCGCTGCTGTTGCTGCCGCTGGCGCTGTACCTGCTGGTGTGCCTGTTCAGCTACAACCCGATGGACCCGAGCTGGTCGCATGTGGGCAGCGCCGATCATGCGCGCAACTTCGGCGGCATGCTGGGTGCGTACGTGGCCGACCTGCTGCGCTACCTGTTCGGCATGGTGGCGTATGCATTCCCGCTGCTGCTGGTCCTGCTGGGCGTGAACGTGCTGCGCCACCGGGCGGAACCCAGCAGCAGCCGCTGGGAGCCTTCGCTGCGGCTGATCGGCTCGGTGTTCTTCTTCATCACCGCACCGGGCCTGTGCTGGCTCAATTTCCCCGACAGTGGCATGGCGCCCCAGGGCGCCGGCGGCATGATCGGCGAGGCAGTGGGCAAGGGGCTGCAATACGTTTTCGGCTACAAGGGCGCGCCGCTGCTGTTGCTGGCGGTGTTCCTGGTGGCGGTGACGCTGGCCACCGGGCTGTCGTGGTTCAAGGTGATGGACTGGACCGGGCACACGGTGCTGCGGCTGACCGAGATGGTTCGCGAGCGCCTGCGCCAGGCGCCGCAGGAACGCGCTGCGCGGCTGGCGCGCACCGAGCGTGCGGCGGTGAAGAAAGACGACGCGGTGAAGCAGGCGAAACGCGAGCCGGTGCGGATCGAATCAGCCCCCGCGCCGGTGACCAAAAGCGAGCGCGCCCGGCTGGAAACGCAGATACCGCTCTTCGTGGGCGCCGCTGCACCCGGCGAGCTGCCGCCGCTGTCGCTGCTGGACGAGGCGCCGGAGCAGGGCCCGGGCTATTCGGAAGAAACGCTCGAGGTGCTGTCGCGCCAGGTGGAGTTGAAGCTCAAGGATTTCCGCATCGAGGCCAAGGTGGTGGGTGTGTACCCCGGCCCGGTGATCACCCGCTTCGAGCTGGAGCCGGCCGCCGGCGTGCGCGGTTCGCAGGTGTCCAGCCTGGACAAGGACATCGCCCGCGGCCTGTCCGTGGTGAGCGTGCGCGTGGTTGACGTGATCCCCGGCAAGAACGTGATCGGCCTGGAGATCCCCAACACCCGCAAGCAGATCGTCTATCTCTCCGAAATCCTGCGATCGGACAAGTACGACCAGCAGAAATCGCCGCTGGCGCTGGCGCTGGGCAAGGACATCGGCGGGAAACCCGTCGTGGTGGACCTGGCCAAGATGCCGCACCTGCTGGTCGCCGGCACCACCGGTTCGGGCAAGTCGGTGGCGGTCAACGCGATGGTGCTTTCGCTGCTGTACAAGGCCAGCGCCAAAGACGTGCGCATGATCATGATCGACCCGAAGATGCTGGAGCTCTCGGTCTACGAGGGCATCCCGCACCTGCTGGCGCCGGTGGTCACCGACATGAAGGAAGCGGCCAACGCGCTGCGCTGGTGCGTAGCCGAGATGGAGCGCCGCTACAAGCTGATGGCCGCCGTGGGCGTGCGCAACCTGGCCGGCTTCAACAAGAAGGTGAAGGACGCCGAGAACGCGGGCCAGCCACTGCTCGATCCGCTGTTCCGCCCCAATCCGGAGATGCCCAACCTGGCCGCCGAGCCGCTGGAGCCGCTGCCGAACATCGTGGTGATCATCGACGAGTTCGCCGACATGATGATGATCGTCGGCAAGAAGGTGGAGGAGCTGATCGCCCGCCTGGCGCAGAAGGCGCGCGCCGCCGGCGTGCACCTGATCCTGGCCACCCAGCGTCCGTCGGTGGACGTGATCACCGGCCTGATCAAGGCCAACATCCCCACCCGCATCGCGTTCCAGGTATCCAGCAAGATCGACTCGCGCACGATCCTCGACCAGTCCGGCGCCGAGGCGCTGCTGGGTCACGGCGACATGCTGTACCTGCCGCCGGGCACCGCCACGCCCGAGCGCGTGCATGGCGCCTTCGTCGACGACCACGAGGTGCACGGCGTGGTCAACTGGCTGAAATCCCAGGGCGAGCCCAACTACATCGAAGGCGTGCTGGAGGAAGTACAGGCCACCAGCGATGGCAAGTTCATCAATGATTCCGGCATCCCGCAGGATGGCGAGGAGGGTGGCGATGCCGAGGCGCAGCTGTACGACAAGGCCGTCGCCATCGTCACCCAGACCCGCCGGGCCTCCATCTCCGGCGTGCAGCGCCATCTGCGCATCGGCTACAACCGCGCCGCCCGCCTGGTCGAACAGATGGAGCAGGACGGCGTGGTCAGCGCGCCCCAGCACAACGGCAATCGCGAAGTGCTGGCGCCCCCGCCGCCGCGGGATTGAGCCGCGGCAATGCGGGATGCGGGAAAATTGTAGGAGCGACTTCAGTCGCGATGCTCTTGTTCCGGGGCTTCAGAGAAAAAGCATCGCGACTGAAGTCGCTCCTACAGAGAACACGCTCCGGTTAAGCCAATACGCCCCACAATCCGCACCGCCATCGCTTTGGGAATCCCGATGAAACGCCTCACCTTTGCCTTCGCCCTCCTGTTGCTGTCGCTCGGCAGCGTGGCCCAGGCCGCCACCGGGCCGGCACGCACGCGACTGAATGCGTTCGCGCAGAACCTGCATTCGCTGACCGGTCATTTCAGCCAGACCCTGATCGACATCAACGGGCACGACAGCAAGACCAGTGCGGGTACGCTGGCGCTGCAGTCGCCGCGGCAGTTTCGCTGGGAGACGCTGACGCCGTACAAGCAGACCATCGTGGCCGACGGCAGCCGCGTGTGGATGTACGACCCGGAGCTGGACCAGGTCACCGTGCGGATCCAGAGTGCCGAGGAGGCGCACAGCCCGCTCACCGTGCTCACCGACGTGTCGCAACTGGACAACAACTTCAAGGTGGCCGAGCGCGGCGAGCGCGACGGCCTGCAATGGCTGCGGCTCACCTCCACCGCGAAAGACCCGCAATTCGACTACGCCGACCTGGGTTTCGATGCGAACGGCCTGGCGCGCATGACGTTCCGCGACCAGCTCGGCTCCACCACGGACATCCGCTTTTCCGGCTGGCAGCGCAACGTGGCAATCCCGCCATCGACCTTCAACTTCGTGCCGCCGCCGGGCGCCGACGTGATCGGCGATGCGCCGGTGATCAACGTGCAGCCGCTGAAAGACTGACTGCATCCTCATGCCGGTCTTGCGTCAACTGCCGCGTTGGGCCTGGTTCGGCGGCGGCGTGCTCGCCTTCATCGCGGGCATCGTCAACGCCGCCGGCTACATGGGTTTTCGCCACCAGTCGATCACCAACCTCACCGGCTCCGCCAGCCTGTTCGGCGTGGCGCTGGGCACTGGCGACAGCGGCGAGGCGTGGCATTGGCTGTTATCGATCGGTGCGTTCGTGCTCGGTGCCGTGGTCAGCGGCATGATCGTGCAGCAGAGCACGCTGAAGCTGGGGCGCCGTTACGGGGTGACGCTGGTGCTGGAATCGATCCTGCTGTTCGCCGCCGTGCCATTGCTGCATCAGAACGATTCGCTGGGGCTTTACCTCGCTGCGATGGGCGCGGGTCTGCAGAACGGCATGGCCAGCACGTACAGCGGCATGGTGTTCCGCACCACCCACGTCTCGGGCATGTTCACCGACCTCGGCATCTACATCGGCCAGCGCCTGCGTGGCCTCACCGTGGATACCTTGCGCGTGCGGGTGTGCGTGCTGGTGATCGTCACCTTCACCCTGGGCAGTGCCGCGGGCGCGCTGCTTTTCCCCGCCTTGCATGAGCGCACCCTGCTGGTGCCCGCCGCGCTGACGGGTTTGTGCGGCCTGGGCTACACGCTGTATCGCCGCCGGGCCCCGGCTGACGCCTGAGCGAACGCGGTGCCCACAACCCGCGGGTTATCATCCGCCCATGCCTCGCCATCCATCCCCGTCCGCCGATCTGTTCGCCACCGAAACCGATGCGCTGAAGCCGCTGGCCGAGCGCATGCGCCCGCGCGGCCTCGACGAAATCGTGGGCCAGCAGCGGTTGGTGGGGCCGGACAAGGCGCTGCGCCGCGCGCTGGAGGCGGGCAAGATCCATTCGATGGTGTTGTGGGGCCCGCCTGGCTGCGGCAAGACCACGCTTGCGCTGTTGGTGGCGCGCTACGCCGACGCGGATTTTCGCGCGATTTCCGCCGTGCTTTCCGGCTTGCCGGACGTGCGCAAGGCGCTGGCCGAAGCCGAGGTGAACTTTGCCCAGGGCCGGCGCACCGTGCTGTTCGTGGACGAGGTGCACCGCTTCAACAAGACCCAGCAGGATGCGTTCCTGCCGCACATCGAACGCGGCGTGATCATCTTCATCGGCGCCACCACCGAAAACCCCTCGTTCGAACTGAACTCCGCGCTGCTGTCGCGCTGCCGCGTGCACGTGCTGGAGCCGGTCTCCGGCGACGACATCATTGCCGCGCTGAAACGTGCGCTGGCGGACAGCGAGCGCGGACTGGGCACGTTGCAGTTGCAGGTCGGCGACGAAGCGCTGGATTCCATTGCCCAGGCCGCCGACGGTGACGTGCGCCGCGCGCTGACCCTGCTGGAAATCGCCGCTGAACTGGCCGACGACGGGCGCATCGATCAAACCACGCTGACCCAGGTGCTGGCCGACCGCACCCGCCGTTTCGACAAGCAGGGCGAACAGTTCTACGACCAGATCTCGGCGCTGCACAAATCCGTGCGCTCGTCCGACCCCGACGCCGCCGTGTACTGGTTGTGTCGCATGCTCGACGGCGGCGTCGATCCGCTGTACCTCGCCCGTCGGATGACCCGCATGGCGGTGGAAGATGTCGGCCTGGCCGAACCACGTGCATGGCGCATGGCGCTGGATGCATGGGACACCTACGAACGCCTGGGTAGCCCCGAAGGCGAACTGGGCCTGGCCCAGCTGGCGATCTGGCTGGCCATCGCGCCCAAGAGCAATGCCGCCTACATGGCCTACAACAAGGCCCGCGCCGCGGTGCGCGAAGGCGGCACGCTGGAAGTGCCGATGCACCTGCGCAACGCGCCCACCAAGCTGATGAAAGGCATGGGCTACGGCAAGGGCTACCAGTACGACCACGACGCCGAAGGCGGCATCGCGCTGGATCAGCAATGCCTGCCCGACGCGCTGGTCGGCACCGTGTTCTACGAGCCGGTCGAGCGCGGCCTGGAACTGCAATTGCGCGAGAAGCTGCTCGACCTGCGCAAGCGTCGCCGCGACGCGCAGGGTTCGTGACCGCGGCCGGCATGCGCCGATGAACGCCGTGGCCTGGCGCGCTGCCATCTTCGTGTTGCTGCTGGTGTTGCTGGTGCTGGCCGAATGGCGCTGGCCGCGGCATCAAGGTAATCCCGACCGGCGTCATCGCTGGCCGGTGAACCTGGGCTTCGGCCTGGTTGGCGCGCTCTGCCTGCGCTTGCTGTTGCCGTGGCTGGCCATCGATGCCGCGCTATGGGCGCAGCAACACCACGTCGGCCTGTTGCACCTGTGGACGCTGCCATCGTGGCTGGCCATCGTGGTGACTTTGATGGCGCTGGACTTGCTGATCTACGCCCAGCATCGGCTGATGCATCGGGTGGGCTGGCTGTGGCGGTTGCATCGCCTGCACCACAGCGACCTCACGCTGGATGCCAGCTCCGCCATGCGTTTCCACCCGCTGGAAATCCTGTTTTCGATGGGCCTGAAGATTGCCGCGGTGCTGGCGCTGGGCGCCGCACCCGCGGCCGTGCTGGCGTTCGAGATCCTGCTCAACGGTTTCGCGATGTTCACCCACGCGAACCTGGCCTTGCCGCTTGGGCTGGATCGCGCGCTGCGCTGGGTGGTGGTCACGCCCGACATGCACCGCATCCACCACTCGGTGCTGCGCGACGAGCACGACAGCAACTTCGGCTTCAACCTGTCGTGGTGGGACTGGTTGTTCCGCAGCTACCGCGACGCCCCACGCCAGCCGCAGGCAACCCTGCGGCTGGGGCTGGACCGGTTCCGCGACAACCGCGAGCAGCGCTTCGGCGCCCTGATGCTGCAACCGTTCCGCCGCCGGTGAACCCGTAGGAGCGACTTCAGTCGCGATGCTTTTCGACGCCCCTCAGCAGAAGCATCGCGCACAGGGTGCGCTCCTACAAAAAACGGGCGCGTCAGTGGGCGCCCACCGCCTCGCGCAATTTGCGGCTGTACGCGCGAATACGCGCCGCGTTGGCGCCCACGTCGCTGCCACCCACGCGCGATTCGGAGCGCACATCCACGCGCGTACCGCCGGCCTCGGGCCGCAGGCGAATCACCACGTCGTCCTTGAAACCGAACCAGAACGTGGTGGCGGTGGCCTCGATGCGGCCCTCATCCGGCACCTGCGCCGCGATCGCCCAGCCCATCGACTTGGCGTTGTCCAGCGCCGCCTTGAAGACTGTCGCCGGCGGCGCGTCGAACTGCAGCGGCTGGATGTCCGGATAAGCCGCATGCTGCTTGGCCGCCACCTCGGCACCGCCGTAGACGGCCGAGTTGGGCGCGTCGGCACGCTCGGCCAGCAGCGTCTGGAACGGCGGCGGGTTGGCCGTGTCGGTGGTGATGTCGTGGATCGCCGGCACCGAGCCGGCCTTGTGCTTGAACAGCATCGGCGGCACGAACGCAATCACGCCCAGCACGATCGCGATCAGCGCCCGCACCAGGTAGCGCCGCGGCTGGGCGAACAGCGCCAGCAGCAGCGCGATCACGCCGAACAGCGCCGCCAGCAGGCCCAGCCAGTAACCGAAGAACACGCTTGAGAAAGCGGCGCCCAGGCCGATCATCCCGGCCCGATAAAGCGGCCCGGCCAACATCGCCAACAGCGCGACGATGCCGGCCAGCAAACCGAGCGAGGCGATGCGGCGAGTCCAGGGGAAGGGTGGTCGAGTATTCATGCGATGGCTCCAGGTTGGTGTACGGGCTCTTGGGCGTGGCGTTCAATCAGACATCGTGGAAATCGGCACTTTCCGCTTCCTTCCCCCGCAACGCGGGGGAAGGTGCCCGAAGGGCGGATGGGGGCGCTCTTGATCTTTTTTCGCATGACGAAGAGCGCCCCCCTCAGCCCTTCGGGCAGCTCCCCCCGCTGTGCAGGGGGAGCAATCTATCGGGGCTTCTCGGGTCGTCCACGCATTCCTCCAGCAGCCAGTCGAGCAGCTCGCGTTGTTCGGGCAGCGGCGCGGGCAGTGCCTTCAAATCGACGATGAGCGACGCCAGATCGCCACCGTCATCGACATCGTTGAGCATCGGCAGCGACGCGATGGCGCCGTCGCTCGACAAGGCGTCGATCAACGCGCTGGCGGTATCGGTGCACGAATAACGCGGCGCCAGCCACGCAGCCTCCGGTACCGGCTGGCGTGTGCCGAACAGCCAGAAGCCGCCATCGTGCGCCGGCGCCAAGACGAAGGGCGTGGCGGGATCGTCCAGCGCTTCGAGCGCCGCAGACACTAGGTCGACCCGGATCTGCGGCGCATCGGCGCCGATCAGCAGCACGCGCCCGTGACGCTGTTGCAGCGACGCACAGACGTGATGCAGCCGCGCGCCGAGCGTGCCTTCGCCCTGCCACAGCGCGGGCAACGCATTCCACATGGGGTCATTGAGGGCGTCGCGTTCGGCGACAGCCCAGCACGGTTGAACGCCGGGCATCGCGGCGCGGGCCACGGCGGCGACGGCCGCAGCGGCCAGACGGTGGAAGTGTTCGGCGCGTTGTTGCCCGATGCTCGCCGCAAGGCGGGTCTTCACCGGCGAGTGGCCGGGCGTTTTGACGAAGATGGCCAGCGCCGCGGTCATCGTCGTTCCCGCCGCAGGCGGCGCCATTGCGGCCACGCCTGGATCAGGGTCAGCCAAAGATGCCGCGAGGTGGTTCGCCACCAGCCATGCCGTGCGTATTTGCGGGCGCTGGTTTGCAGCGCCGCGCCGACGCCGACGATGGGCAGGCCGGCGCGCCGCGCGGTCCATACCAGCAGGTGATCCTCGCCGTAGCTCACGCGCTCGTCGAAGCCGCCCAGCGCGGTGAAGCAATGCGCCGGCAACAACAGGCCCTGGTCGCCGAACGGCATCTTCAGCCAGTGCGAGCGAAGGTTGGCGCCACAGGCGTTCAATGCGGCCAGCCGCGGGCCGTCGCGGCTGAAAGACAGGTCGAAGAAACCCAGCGCGTCATCCGCGCGCTGCGTGAAGCGCTGCAACGCCGCCAGCGTTTCCGGCTGCAGCCGGGAGTCGGCGTGCACGAACCACAACCATCGTCCGCGCGCGGCCTGGGCGCCGCTGTTCTGCTGCCGTGCGCGGCCCGGTGGGCTGCCGATCTGGCGCAGCGTCGATCGTGTCGACGACGGCAGTGGCGGCAACGCTTGCGCGCCGGCATGCACCAGGATCACTTCGCTGTCGTCGGGCATGCCTTCGGCCAGTTGATCGAGCAAAGGTCGCCATGCCGTTTCGCCGGGAGCCAGCGGCACGATCACCGACAGGCGCAGCGGGCCTGCGGCGGCCGTGTCCTGATCGATACCGCTGGCGGGGCTCGCGTTCATCAGCAGCAGGCGCCACCCGTGTCGGCAGCGGCGCGCGTGTCAGGCGCGCAATCGAACAAGCCGAAGTGCCGCTGCTTGTCGCCGTCGATGCGGAAATGCCCCGCATAACGGCTGGCGCCCAGCATGTCGGCGGTGTTGCCGCAGACGCTTAGCGGGCGGCCGGTTTCGAAATGGTGGTGGTCATCGAGGTCGAACGCATGCGGCTGGTGCGGCAGCGTGCCGAGATACGTGGCGACCTGGCCATAGTCCTCGCAGCGATCCTCCAGCGGCAGCTTGAACGCGCGCCAGGTGATGGATTCGAAACGGGCAAAGCCGATGCGCTGCTCCACCGCGGGGTCAGTCAGTTCGATCGGGCTGCGGGCGCATACGCGCGCGTCGGCCACGCCCAGCGTGCCCAGCAGGCGGCGGAAGTCCTCCACATACAGCGCGCCGGCCAGGCACTCGCCCAGCAAGACCGGGTCGCGCATCAGTTCCGGGGGCAGGCGGCGGTCGGCGAACACGTCGGAGAAGTACAACTCGCCGCCGGGCTTCAGCACACGCAGGATCTGCGCGAACGCGCGCGCCTTGTCGGGCACCAGGTTGAGCACGCAATTGGAGACCACCACGTCGACCGAGTTGTCGGCGATGCCCAGCGTGTCGAGGTTGGCCAGATCGCCGGCCAGCAAGCTGACGTTGCTGTGCGCGTGGCCGAATGCTTTGGCGTGGTAATCGCGGTGGCGTTCGGCCACGGCCAGTTGCGCGGCGGTCATGTCCACGCCGATCACGCGGCCTTGCTCGCCAACCAGGCGCGACAGCAGATAGACATCGCGACCGGTGCCGCAGCCCAGGTCCAGCACGGTGGCGCCCGTCAGCGCGGGCGGGATGGGCGAGCCGCAACCGTAGAAGCGTTCGGTGATTTCCGGGTGCAGCAGGGCGGCGGTTTCGCGCAGGTGCAGCGGCATGGCGCTGGTGCTGCAGCAGGCGGTGGTGCGCAGGTCGGTGCTGCTTTTCAGCGTCTCGCCGTAGTACTCGCGCACGTCGTCGCGGACGCGGGAGTCGTCGCCGCAGCAGGTTTGGGTTTGAGTGTCTTCGGTCATGTTTGCGGTTCGGGTGGTTGTTTGGTGAATGACGGGGGACTTGTTCTCTTGTAGGAGCGACTTCAGTCGCGACAGCTTTGCTGTTCGTCGGAAGAGCGTCGCGACTGAAGTCGCTCCTACAGGTCCCCGTTACACGGTCAGCGCGCCGCCGCAGGAACTGCCCGCGCCGGCGGTGCAGCCGTAGCAATGGCTGCCGAAGGCGATCCGCTCATGCTCGATGTCGGTCAGTGCCTCGATGTCCCACAGCGTGCGTTCGCGACCGCCCAGCGGCAGCTCCAGCGCCTGGTTGAAATCGCAGTCGTAGAGATGCCCGCGCCAATCCACCGACAACTGGTTGCGGCACATCACGCCCAGCGCCGCCTGCGGATTGAACGCATCCAGCAGGGTCTGCATGTAGCTGTCGTAGCGGCCCTCGCGCTCCAGCAGGTGCAGGAAGCGCTTGATCGGCATGTTGGTGATGGTGAACAGGTGGTTGAAGTGGATATCGAAATGCTGGGCCAGTTCGCGCCTGTAGTCCGCCTCCAGTGAGGCCTGCGCGGGCGGCAGGCTGGCGCCCAGCGGGTTGTAGACCAGGTCGATTTCCAGGCCCGAACCCTCGCGCCCGTAACCCAGCTCCGACAGCATGCGCAGCGCCCGGATGGACGGATCGAACACGTGCTGGCCGCGCTGCTTTTCCACATTGGCCTTGGTGTAGCAGGGCAGCGAGGCCACGATCTTGACGCCCTGGTCGGCCAGGAATTGCGCGGTATCTTCCTGGCCTTCGCGGAACAGGATGGTGAGGTTGCAGCGGTCGATCACCGTCTTGCCCATGGCGCGCGACTCGCGCACCAGCTGGCGGAAGTGCGGATTCATCTCCGGCGCGCCACCGGTCAGGTCCACCGTGTGGATGGTCGGCGCATCGGCCAGCAAGGCCAGCAGGCGGTTCACCGTGGCGGCCTGCATGATTTCCGTGCGCTTGGGGCCGGCTTCGACGTGGCAGTGATGGCAGGCCAGGTCGCACAGCTTGCCCACGTTGACCTGCAGGATCTCCAGCGGCGTGCGCGGCAGGGCCACGCCATGCACGCGCAGCGTGTGCGCGAAGGACGGTCGCACGTCGATGGCGATGTCATTCATCGGTGGACTCCGGTGTGGCGGTGGACGCCGAGAAAGTGAGGTCGCCGAACCACGCGTTGACGTGGCCTTTGGTGTTGTCGGTGTCGCTGGCAACGGCCACGCCGGTGATTTCTGGTGCCGGCCGACCGAAGGCAGCGCGGAAATCGGCGGCGACATCGCGATGCTCGCTCTGCCATTGACCCGCGTGGGCATTGCCGCTTTGCAGGACGATGGTGCGCACGGCGCCATAGTAGGCGTTCGGCGCGATGGTGCCGACCGGGTGCGTGTTGTCCCACACGTAGCACAGCGCGGCGCGGGGCAGCGCATGCCCCATGACCACGCGCGCCATCCGCAGTTTCATTCGTTCGCCAAAGGTCAGCGCGTTGGCGGGCATGTCGAAAAACACGTAGACGCGCGCCGCGAAATCGTCACCATGCTTCTTCGCGAGGTTCGCTTTGGCCACGCTGTGGTCCACCTTCCAGCGCCAGCTCAACACCTGATCCGGCGGCAGCTTCAGCGGGTGGGCGATACCCCCTGCGCCGCGGTTGGCATCGATGTGCAGCACGGTGACATCGCCGTCGCGGACCAGCATGACGCCGGCCTTGGTCTTGTGCCGCGACATCGCGTAATGCTTCCAGCCGGAGGGCAGCTGGCTTCCCGTGGCGCTGTCGGAAAAACGCAGCGACAGCGTCCCGTCGCTCGCCATGGCCAACGGGGCGACAAGGCCCAGCGTGATGCAGAGGAGAAACCGGGTTTTCATCGTCGCCGCCACCGAAACCAACGTTCCGCCCAGCGTAGCGCGCCCTGCGGTGCGTGTGCCTTGCGCCAGGCGCCGGCGGCGTATTTGTTGGCCTCCGCCCAGGTCGGATAGGCGTGGATGGTGCCCAGGATCTTGCCCAGGCCCAGGCCGTGGGTCATCGCCAGGGTGAACTCGGCCAGCAGCTCGCCAGCCTGCGCGCCGACGATGGTGGCGCCCAGGATGCGATCCTTGCCCGGCACGGTGAGCACCTTGACGAAGCCCCGCGTGCCGTCCTCGGCGATGGCGCGGTCGAGGTCGGCCAGGTCGTAGCGGGTGACCTCGTAACGGATGTCCTGCTCCGTGGCCTCGCGTTCGTTGAGCCCCACCCGCGCCACTTCCGGGTCCACGAAGGTAGTGGCGGGGATCGCCGAGTAATCCGCCTTGAACCGCCACAACCCGCCCAGCAGCGCGTTGAGGGTGGCGTACCAGGCCTGGTGCGCGCCCACGTGGGTGAGCTGGTAGGGACCGGCCACGTCACCGCAGGCGTAGATGTTGGGATACAGCGTTTGTAGGTACTGATCGGTGTCGATGGTGCGTGGCGTTGGAATGCCCAGCGCCTGCAATCCGTAACCTTCGACGCGCGGGCGACGGCCCACGGCCACCAGCAAGGCGTCGAAGGGCAGGGCGACGGTTTCGCCGTTGTGCTCGCAGCGCAGGGATTTTCCCTGCGCATCCGATTCCACCGCCACCGCCTTGTGCCCGGTGCGCACGTCGACGCCATCCTCGCGCAGGCGCGCCTCGACAAACGCCGAGACGTCGGTGTCCTCGCGGCTCAGCAGCCGTTCGCCCAACTCGACCTGGGTCACGCGGGAACCCAATCGCGCAAACGCCTGCGCCAGCTCGCAACCCACCGGCCCGCCGCCCATCACCACCAGCCGTTGCGGCAGTTCGCGCAACGCCCACAAGGTGCTCGAGGTGAGAAAGCCGGAGTCGGCCAGGCCCGGCAGGTCCGGCACCAGCGGCTCCGCCCCGGCGGCGATGACGATGGCGCGGGTGGTGAGGGTTTCGCCATCGATGCGCACCTCCCACGGCGACACGATGGTGGCGTGACCCTTGCGCACGTCCACACCCAGCTCGCGGTAGCGCTCCATCGAATCGTGCGGCGCCACGTCGCCGATCACCCGCTGCACGCGCGCCATCACCGCGGCGAAATCGACGGTGACCTCGCCGACCTGCACACCGGCTGCGACGGCATCGCGCGCCCGGGCGGCCAGCCGTGCGCTGTGGATCAGCGCCTTCGACGGCACGCAGCCTTCATTGAGGCAGTCGCCGCCCATCGCGCCTTTTTCCACCAGCGTCACGCGTGACTTCACCGTGGCCGCGATGTATGCGCTGACCAGCCCCGCCGCACCGGCGCCGATCACCACCAGGTTGCGATCGAAGCGGCGCGGCTTCTTCCAGCGCGCATAAAGCTTGCGCCGCCGCACCGGCGCCACCAGCGCGCGCGCAATCCAGGGAAAGATGCCCAGCAGCACGAACGAGCCGATCAGCAGCGGCGAAAAAATGCCCGATGCCGAATCCAGTTGCGCCAGCTGTGTGCCCGCATTCACATAGACCACGGTGCCGGCCAGCATGCCGACCTGGCTGACCCAGTAGAACGTGCGCGCCGGCAGCGCGGTCACGCCCATCAGCAGGTTGATCACGAAAAACGGCAGCGCCGGCACCAGCCGCAAGGTGAACAGGTAGAACGCGCCATCGCGCTTCAGGCCTTCATCGATGGTGGCCAGGCGCTTGCCGAAACGGCGCTTCACCGCATCGCGAAACAGGAAACGGCTGGCCAGGAACGCCAGCGTTGCGCCGATCGACGACGCAAACGAGGCCAGCAGCGTGCCCTCCACCAGTCCGAACACCGCGCCGGCGGCAATCGTGGCCAGCGCCGCGCCAGGCAGCGACGCGGCTGCCATCACGATGTAGCCCACCAGAAAACCCGCCGCCAGCAACAGGGGGTGCTGGGCACGCCATGCCTGCAGTGACTGCTGCTGCTGCTCCTTGAGCGCATGCAGGCTGAGGTAGTGCGACAGGTCGAACGCGAAAAAGCCGACGATCGCGGCGACGATCAGCAACGCGATCAACAGCCGGGGGAGAAGACGGCGCCAGTTCATGGCATGTCCGCCGTCATCGGTTGTGCGTGATCGCGTGGAAAAGTCACCGGGTGTCTCGACATCGGGCTCGTCCTTTGTGAGTTGAGCGTCGGGCAGGCCGGCATGGCCGGCCGGTGCGGGTCACGGGGTCTTTCGTTCCGGCAAAGAGGAAAGTTACCTGAACCACCGTGTCGCCGCCGCGACGATCCGTACCCATTGACCGACCCGCTCGTTTGCGCCGCTTCACCGGCTGCCACGATAATTGCCGGTCTGATCACCCAAAGGAACGACCATGCTGGACCCGACGCTGCTGCGAGCGCATCTCGCCGATACCGCCAAGCGGCTCGCGACGCGCGGCTTTGTGCTGGATACGGCGGCCGTGGAGCAGCTCGAAAGCCAGCGCAAGCAGCTTTCGATGGAGACGCAGGAGCTGCAAAGCGTGCGCAACGCGCGTTCCAAGGCGATCGGCCAGGCCAAGGGCAAGGGCGAGGACGTTACCGACTTGATGGCCGAAGTCGCCGGCCTCGGCGACAAGCTCAAGAACAACGAGCAGGCGCTGGCCGACGTGCAGGCCAGGCTGTCCGAGATCGCGCTGGGCATCCCCAACCTGCCGCACGAATCCGTGCCGGAAGGGCGCGACGAGAAAGACAACGTCGAAGTGAGTCGCTGGGGCACGCCACGCAGCTTCGATTTCGAGGTGAAGGATCACGTCGAACTGGGCGAGCGCCACGGCTGGCTCGATGGCGATTCCGGCGCCAAATTGTCCGGCGCGCGCTTCACCGTCATGCGTGGCCAACTGGCGCACCTGCACCGTGCGCTGGGCCAGTTCATGCTCGACCTGCACACTGCCGAGCACGGCTACCTGGAATGCAACGTGCCGGTGATCGTCAACGCCGAAAGCATGCAGGGCACCGGCCAACTCCCGAAATTCGCGGACGACCTGTTCGCCACCGAGGTCAACGAAACCAGGCGCTACCTGATCCCCACCGCCGAAGTCCCGCTGACCAACCTGCTGCGCGACACCATCCAGGACGCCGACGCGCTGCCGCTGCGCATGACCGCGCACACGCTTTGCTTCCGCGCCGAAGCGGGCAGCTACGGCCGCGACACCCGCGGCATGATCCGCCAGCACCAGTTCGAGAAAGTCGAGATGGTGCAGATCAGCCGCGCCAGCGACTCCTATGCCCAGCTCGAAGAACTGGTCGGCCACGCCGAAACCGTGCTGCAGAAACTCGGCCTGCCATACCGCAAGCTGCTGCTGTGCACCGGCGACATGGGCTTCGGCGCCACCAAGACCTACGACCTCGAAGTGTGGCTGCCCAGCCAGCAGACCTACCGCGAAATCTCCAGCTGCTCCAACTGCGAAGACTTCCAGGCCCGCCGCCTGCAAGCCCGCGTACGCAATCCCGAAACCGGCAAGCCCGAACTCGTGCACACCCTGAACGGCTCCGGCCTCGCCATCGGCCGCACCCTCATCGCCGTGATGGAAAACAACCAGAACGCCGACGGCTCGATCACCATCCCCGAAGCCCTGCGCCCGTACATGGCCGGGCTGGACCGCATCGCGTGACCACGGCGCCGGCACGCGGAGGCTGGGGCAGGGTGGAGTTCTACACCAGCTTCTTCCTGTTGGCGGTACTGGCCACCGTGATCGGCATGCGCCTCAGCTTCGAGAGCGTATGGCGCCTGCCCACCGTCGACCTCGACCTGTCCGTGATCGCGCTGCCCCTCGTCCTGGCCAGCTTCTGGCTGGCCCGCCACAGCCGCCGCGGACGCCTCGCCATCATCACCTTCGCCGCTGCCACTCAACTCGTCCCGATGGTCGTACGCGAACCGATCCTGCTGCTGCCGCTGATGGGCGCGTTGATCCCGGTGACGATCCTGGCAATCTGCCTTGTCGCGCTGTCGAAGAAGGATTCCAGCCGTCCCCCGCAAAGCCGTTCCTGATAGGATTGCACCCCGCGCAAGCACCCCTAGCCGTTCTCCCTGAGCGTAGCGCAGCGAAGTCGAAGGGCAATCCGCCGGTCTGTTTGATGCGGCGGATAAAGAACCAGGTTTGGAGAGATGACCGAGCGGTTTAAGGCAGTAGTCTTGACGCGAAGGCAGGAAGCCGAAGCGGACAGCGGCGCAGCCGCTGGCCCCGAAGGGGTGAAGGGCAGGATGCCCGGAACAAAACTGTCGTAGTGGCGCGCAACGCGCGCCTTGCCGCAGCTAACGAGTTTATGGAGAGATGGCCGAGTGGTTTAAGGCAGCAGTCTTGACGCGTAGGCAGGAAGCCGAAGCGGACAGCGGCGCAGCCGCTGGCCCCGAAGGGGTGAAGGGCAGGATGCCCGGAACAAAACTGCCGTAGTGGCGCGCAACGCGCGCCTTGCGCAGGACAACGAGTTTATGGAGAGATGGCCGAGTGGTTTAAGGCAGCAGTCTTGAAAACTGCCGTAGTGGTAACACTACCGTGGGTTCGAATCCCACTCTCTCCGCCAGATACGCATTTAAGCTCCTGAAAATAGGGGCTTTTTTGTATCTGTAGTTCGTCCGTCCCGCTTTACGTCCCTCTGCGATATTCCACTTGTAAACGGACGTCTACGGACGAGAAACGGAGCAGGGCGCTAGCCTTGCGCCTTCGCGATCTACGCTCCGGGGTTGTAGGCGGGTAAGGGTCGGCCGGCGCGAGGCGCTCCTGCACATGTATGCATGGTCTCGGTGTAGATAGAAGCGCTGCCGGGGTAAGTGCTGGCTGGCGTGATCCGGATAGACTGGTGTTGGTCAACGGGAACAGATCCAAAGTGTTCTAGTCCGCACTGGATAATTGAATGAACGAGGCACAGTCCAACGAGAGCATTGCTCTACGCAACATGGAGGTCGCTTTGCGGCGGATAGAAAGCCAGATCCCGCCTCCGCAAAAAGTGTTGCTTCACGGCCATCCAGTGTTGCGCTACGTCGAGCAAACTATTCAGCAGGCTCTCGTTGCCAAGCTCGCGCGCCACATAAGCAACTTGAACGCAGCGCAAATTCTCATGGAACACGGCCACGTTCATGAGCAGGGGATACTTCAGCGAACAATGGACGAGGGAGGCTCAGACATTCTCTTCCTGGTCCTTGGGATGGTTAAAAACGACCTCACTGAAAGGCATGAGAGCCTGCTAAAGGAGTTCTGGAAAGAGGAGTTCGACGCACCTAATGCGTTGGATTCAAGCCAAGACCGCGCACAACCGAGACGGGACAAGATCCGCTCCTATGTGGCTAAGTATTCTGGACCAGACCCGAGTACGGCAATCAAAGCGGAACGGTCTGTTTACAAATCTTATTCTGGCTACGTCCATGGCGCTGCTCCACACATCATGGATTTGCATAGTGTGGCAGGTGAAGGATTTAGCGTAAGAGGAGTAGCGGGCACATACCGTCATGACGAGCACCGCGCCGACCTTCGCAACTACTACTTCCGAAGCTTGCAAAATTGCGCGATGGTGGCCAAGGCAGTCGGTGATGATGCGTTGTGTCGTCAGATGACAGATTCAGCCGACGCCTACGCCCAAGCGGTCGGCCTCCAGTGATGACAGGACATCTACGCAGAGCTGCCCCGGTCGTCGGTTCCGCCTGACGTCCGTTGTCGGCTTGCGCCTGACTCCCGTCGGTTTGTGTCCGGACTTGCGGGGCGTGGTCAGTCTAGCGCTCTGCCGGGGCGAGAGTATCGGCGCGGAGCGTGGACGATGTAGGCGCTCGCCCCTATAGGCACTGCGCGCCGTGGCGCACAGGCGACGCCTACAGCAGCGGCGTGTGCCATCTATCGCAACCGGACAACGCGATAAAGCGCGGATCGGGAAACCGATGCACCGCACGGATGCAGTCGCCGGGGATCGCACGCAGCGAATGAGCCTCGAACCGGACGTGTTCCGCGATGGTCTCGCCGTGGTGGATTAAATCGCGCCGTGCCATGGACATGGCTGCCGAGTATGTACCCGACAGCCATGCCACCGGGACGTCAGCCTCAACGATGCATGGCGTGCCAAGCTGCCGTAGCGCGGGGGCGATGGCCGCGTCCGACTCGTGCGCCCCATAAACTGCCTCGCCACCCCAGTGGCGCAACAGGCGATGGATGCCACCTTCGCCAGCCTCGCGCGGCGGAAAGAAACAAAACCAGATCATGCCGGCGCGGTTGTGTGCAGAACCTTGATGCGCGGAACGCAACGCATCGCCCACAGCGACCGGCAACGTATCGCGCTGAACTTGCGCAGCAATACGGCGCTCGATTAGGTCGGCACTCAAGGGCGTCATGCCGTTCACTTCAACGTCTGCCGCCTCGTCATCAGTCAAGCGCGTGCAGTGCCACCCTCGAACAGAATACGAGCACAACGCGTCGCCGAGTGTATCCACCGCTTGATCAAAGTCGGTGGCATTCTTCGCCGGTAAGTCCAGCTCCCACGCGCGCATGATGGGGCGTATGTCGGTAAGCGTGGCCTTCAAGGCGTCAGGCCACTCGTTTGGCTGGTCAAGATGCAAGAGGAACGACATGCCGGCGAGCCTAGCATTGCTGCCGAGCGCGCAGGGTCGGCAGCGGGCGGCGCGTTATCGTGTAGGAGGCCGTCCATGTCGCGCCCCCGATAGCTGCTATAACATCCACGCATTTTTCTTAACAAAATTCATCAGAGTGCCATCTTTTCCATGAGGTGTTCAAAATAGGGGTCAGAGTGCTCTTTTTTCATATGAGCTTTTGTAAGTCGTCTCTGACCCCAGTTTCGGTGTCATCCAGCAGCACGAAGACATGGGACAGAATTTGAGACCTCATTTTGAGGATGCTCATGAAAAAGCTCTGATCGGCATGATGAACAGTCGGCCAAGGTCATGACATTCGTCTGTATGAAGATGGCTGCTTCTGCCTGGAGTAACCGCAAGCCTTCTTCGCTTATCTCGAAGCGAAGGCGTCTTCTATCCGGTGCCAAGCGGGGTCGATCGAAAACCTAGGCACGATGGGCTGCTTCCTGACCCAGTTCAACAGCGCATGACGCTGTCCACACGCGAAAGGTGTGGTGATCTTTGGGTCGGGAGTGAACCGGTAACGATGAAATTGAAGGGCATTGTCCCACTCAGTGACATGGTGCCTCCGGTAGTAAGGGCGTAAATACTCGAAGGTCTCCCAGCGCAGCTCATTCAGCAGGAACCCCAACTTCGGGATGTAGGCGCTCAACGCATCCTCAGTCAACCACTCGCGGAAGTCGTCGAGCGCACCCAGAACGTCCGTGCGGTCCACGGCGTGGCCTTGTTCTTGAAGCCATTTGACAATGTCATCGGCGGTTCCACCCGACCGAAGGGCATCATGCTTTTGAAGGTTGCCGGCCACCTTCAACCAGGACAGGCGGCTCGGCGTCAGCGACGTTTCGATGTTCAGCGTTGGAAGCCAAACCTTGGCGAACGTCTTCTTCTCGTTGAGCCAAACAATGAACTGCTCGACGCTGGCACGCAAACCTGTCGAGTCACCGAGCGAGGGGCTTTCAACGATCTGCGTGAGATGGCGCAGATAGGGAACTTCGGCCATGCCGATGTTCCGGTCCGTTTGGGAAAGGAAGTCGCTCAGTCGCAAGGCAAAATAGGCTCTCGTTGTGGATGATTCCGGAAAGGGTTGAAGCGTCGTATCGCGCCCGGGGAAAGAAAAGATAGCGTGGTTCACCATGTCATCAATGATGCCCACGACCGAGGCAAGCACAACCACCTCACGTTCCGGATCAGACAAGATCGGGGTTATTGAAGTCATAGTCTGGCTCACGCCGTAGTTTGCCTTGGTGTTGGATGCAGCCTTCCACTGAGCGCCACGCGACTGTCTGACACCGTCTCATCGTATCGTCCAATGAACATGGCGAACCACTCGGCGTCTCCGAGGTGGGCAGTGAGCCAATGTCCAATAGCATTCCCCACGACCTTAATGAGACCGTAGAAGTTGAAATAGAAAATGCTTTCGGCTTCTGACCAAAGACCCCCGTCTGGCACGTTCACGCCGAAGCTGATGCGCCTGACTTTGCCGGATCTGACCTTGGCGGAATGGATATTCGTCATGTGAACAATGCCGTTGCGCATCTCCCATAGCTCTTCTCCGGAAATGCCGATGCGCGCAAGTTCCGCATGTGCATTGAGCCACCGAACAAACACCGGAGGCTGGTCCCTCGAATGCCCGAATTGAACGTAGGCCAATGAGTCGATACAGGAAAGTAAAAGCTTCATCGACGACACATACAACTTGGCATTGAATGTGGTTTTGATGGCGAGGAAATAGTCATCATGGATAAGCCGAGGCAAGTCGATGGCGCCATCTGAAGTGTATTCACTTAGCCAATCAACCATCACCCCAGACGCCCCCAATCTTTCGCTTGCATCATTCATGTCCAAGGGTCCGATCCCACCCATGTAGTTCACGCGAACAACACCATCGACCACCTGTGTCACAAGCATCAGTGGGTCTGCACGCGCACCGGTAACTTGGAAGATGTCGTCGAATAGATGATGGGCGGTTCCGAGGCGTTGCCCGGACACCAATCGCCCATGGGTGAAGGGCTTTGACAGGCGTAGCCGCTTGGCAACCTTCAAATCGGCATCCATTCGCTCACGGAGGAATTCACCCGCAGCTTGGTCCGTGCCTTCAAACTGGTGGGTGACATATCCAACTTCATCGCATTGTTCCTTCTCAAAGAAGAGAAAGATGTTGTAGATGGTTTCCATGAGCCCTTCCATTGATCTGCCCGAGTTCCGGGAAGCTCTATGGTGGCCAGCATATTGCAGACTAGTGTCCAACCTGTCGAAGATTTTTCAGTGATGAAGTCTGGCCCATCGCTACGGTGCTGGTCTCACTAGCTGGCGCAGTTTAGGCGGCCGGCCCTTCCGCGCGGAGATGGGTTTGCCCTCAGCCTGCAAACGTGCCCGATGAGCCCCGGTCTCTCGGACCTGATCGGATGAGGCCTGCTGGCGGCTGCCGGTGGGTGATGGCCATGCGCAGGGCGGCGGGAACGAGCGGCTCATCATTGCGGTCGGACATCGCCCAGCCGACGACCTTGCGCGAACACAGGTCGCGACGGATACCCAGATCGATCGCCACTTCCGATGCCGGCCGTTCGCCCGCATCGAGCAACCTGACCGCCTCACGCTTGAACTCTGCGGTGAATCGTTGACGCTTGACCATCTGACACCTCCCAGGGGATTGTCCCCGTTCAAAGGTGTCCGTCAAACCCGGGCCAGCTCAGAGTGCTCTTTTCCATATGAGCTTTGGAAGTCGTCTCTGACCCCGGTTTGGATCACCAGTCCAGACGTCCGAATCGAAAGCGGGAAGCAACACCCCCGTCCCACCATCCGCCATAAGCCCGGACACCACTACCATCCCGAACGGCGGCAGCCGTGCCCCCGCCTTCCTCCGAAAAGCTGTCGAGGACAGTATCGCGAGCCATGCGAATCAGGCGTATCGTTCGCGGACGGCACCGACTCAGGGGTGAGGCGCCGCCCATGCACTGGAACGCCGCGTCGATGCGCGTGCCACGATGCAGCGCGATGGAATCATCGAAGCATCCCCGGCGAATTCCAAACCATGCGAGGGTTCCACACATGTCATGTTTCGATTTTCTCCGCGGCGCGTTCGGCGCGGGCCTGGGAGTGGCGGTTGCCTGCGTATCGCTGCCTGTATCCGCCGACACGCCGGTTGCCGTGACCTTTGCGCCAAACAGTGTGTGGGCGCAGGAAATCGGCAGTCTTGACCGCTCCAACAAGTCGGTCGATTACACGGTCGCCGGTGTGGCGGGCAAGACGTTCAAACTCAATCTCCTCACCCGCAGCCCGAACGTGCAGCTCAAGGTGAAAGACCAGAACCGCAGAAAAGCGGTCCTGGATTCGCAGAAGACTGGCGAGACCACCTGGACAACGGTCAACCCGGCGGACACGACGTATACGATCCAGGTCTATATCGACCCTGCCGCGGTGCCCTCCGGTGAGACCGTGAAGTACGCGTTGCAAATCGGGCAATACGGTGTCGAAGACTTTCAGGCGCCGGCGACTGCCGTGACGTTTGAACCCGGCGAGCCATGGGCGGTGCAGAGCTGGATACTGGGGGCCGACGCCACGTCGCAGAACTTCACCGTGGCCATCGCCGCGGGTATGACCGTCAAGGTCAATCTCATCTCGAACAACGCCCAGGTGCACTTCAAGGTGGATGACCAGACTCATGGCAAGCCGCTGGTCGACACGGCGACGTCCGGGGCCAAGACGTGGTCGCAGTCCGTCGGGGCTGCGACGACTTACAGGATTCAGGTGTACGTTGATCCTGCGGCGGTGGCATCAGGGCAAAAAGCACAGTTCACCCTGCAGGTCGGGCAGTACGCTTCCGGGGACGCCCGTCCCGAGAAGCTCGCCAGCGCGAGCAGTGCCGCGTCGCCGGCGGGTTCGGTGGTTCCTGAAAGCGGCCACTGAGAAACGCGCCGGAGAGTCATTCTCCGCAGAAAGGTGTCAGGGACGAATGGCTGACTTAAGCGTGAATCCCCACTCTTTCGTCATTCCCGCGAAAGCGGGAATCCAGTGACTTCGGCTTTTTACGGACGGCCAATGGCACTGGATCCTCGCTTTCGCGAGGATGACGGGCTTAAGTCAGCGCCATTCGTGTCAGGGGACAAGTTTCAGGAATGATTATTCCACGCCCGTAGCCACCCGCCCCGGACGCGCGAATTGAAAGCGGGGAGCCCGCACCCCCGTCCCAGCATCCGCTGTTAGCCCCGCCATCACCGCCATCTGGAACGGCCGCAACCGCGCACCCACCCGCAATGCCAGCTTGCGCACCACCTGCGCCGGCCGTCGGTCGTCGGTATACAAACCAGCCAGCATCTGGGTAGCCAGATACAGCGGGTGGGTGGCCAGGCGGTGTTTGCGTTCGTAGCGGCGCAGGAGCTCGCGGCTGTGGATCGGTTGCCCGGTGGCAACGGCGGCGCGCAGTTCGCGTGCCAGGGTGGCCTGGCCGAGCAGGCCGAAGTTGAAGCCGTGGGCGGTGACGGGGTGCATGCCGACGGCGGCGTCGCCGATCAGGGCGAAGCGTTCGGCCACGAAGCGTTTGGCGTACACGCCGACGAGTGGGTAGCTGCAACGCGGGCCGGCTATACGCATGGCGCCCAGGCGTTGCTGGAAGCGGGCGGCCATCGCCGTTTCCAGCGCTGCGTCATCCAGTGCCAGCAGGGCCTGCATTTCCTGCGGCGGCAGGGTCAACACCACCGACGAAGTGTGGGGATCGTGCAGCGGCAGCAGGGCGAGGGTCTGACCGACGCCAAACCATTCCCACGCCACCTGGTCGTGCGCCACGTCGTGTTGCATGCGCAGCACCAGCATGGTTTTGCCGAAGTCGTGCATGCTTGCCGGGATACCCATGGCGCGGCGGGTTTCGGAGAAGCGGCTGTCCGCGGCGACCACGAGTTGGGTGTGCAGGATGTCGCCGGTATTCAACTCGACCTGGGCGCCGTCGCTGGCGGTGCGCACGGCGGTTACCTGCACGCCGGTGATGCGCTCGGACTCGGGCTGCTCCATCACTTCGGCATACGCCGCGCGGCGGATCGCGTGATTGGACAGCAGCCAACCCAACTGTGATTTTCCGGTCTCGTCGTGGCGGAACATCAAACCGTCGTGGTCGTCGCCATCGATCACCATGGCGTCGCGCAAGGTGCCGATCTCGTTGTCGTGCAGCCGTGCCCACAGGCCCAACTCGCGCATCAGGCGCTGCGAGTGATGGGTGATCGCGATTTCACGGCCGTCGTCGGCCGGTGCGACCAGTGCCGCCTCTGGCTGCCGCTCGACCAGCGCGATGCGCAAGCCGCTGCCCGCCAGCGAGCGGGCGAAACACAGTCCGGCGGGGCCGGCGCCGATGATCACGATATCGAACGACATGGGCAGGGTGCTCCGATTGAGTCGCTGCAAGCTACCGTTTGCCACGCCCGCATGTGTTGACCCTGGTCAGGGGAGCGGCAAGGTGGCTTGTTTCAATTGCCGCAGTCTGCGCGGCTTGCCGTCGGCCTGGGTTTCTGCACGTCGCTCCTGCGTAGACAGGAGTGACGTGCCTTGTGGGCAGTGGTGTGGCGGCGCTGGATACCGCCGTGACCGGCCCTTCGGCCGTTGCGAGGCACTGGGATGACGGGCAACGGCTGGCGTTCGTCAGCGACGTGGAGCAGCTCGGCGAGGCTTGCCTTTTTGGGTGCCGGCGCTCGCTGCGACGTGTTGCCAGTAATCGTCGAGCAGGCGTGCGCAGCGCGCCTGCAGGAAGGTTTTCAGTTGCGTGATCGCCGGCGTCAATCGCGAGCGGTCGGCGCAGATGAGGTTGAGCGGTGACGGTTCGCAGTGGGCTGGCGGGAAAATTTCGACCAGGCGGCCGGCGCGCAGATCCGGAATGAGGTCGATGCGGGATTTGTAGACCAGGCCCTCGCCGGCCACCGCCCAGCGGCGCACGGTGTCGGCGTCGTCGCTGATGCGATTGCCCGAGACGCTCACGGTCTTGTTGCCGCCGGGCAGGGTGAACAGCCAGGGTTCGTGGAGTTGCTCGCTCCACACGAAGCGCAGGCAGTTGTGGTGCCTGAGGTCGTCCACGTTCGCGGGCTTGCCTGCGCGCTCCAGGTAGGAAGGCGCGGCGCACAGCGCGCGCCGGTTGTTTTCGACGAGCGGAATGGCGACCAGCGACGAATCCGACAACGCGCCGTAGCGCACGGCTGCATCCAGCGGTTCGCGCGTCAGGGTGGCGGCGCGATCGCTCATCCGCAGGTGCAGGGACAGGGCCGGATGCTGGTGCTGGAATTCGTCGAGCCAGCCCAGCAGGAGGTTCCTGCCGAAATCCGAGGGCACCGAAAGGCGAAGGCTTCCGGACAAGCTGTCTTGCGCACTGGCCAGTGCACGCTGGCCTTGCGACCGTGCATCGAGCATGGCGCGCGCATGCGGCAGATAGCGTTCGCCCTCCGCCGACAACTGCATGCTGCGGGTGGAGCGCACGAACAGCCGGGTATTCAGCGCCTTCTCCAGCCGCTGCACCGCGGCGCTGGCAAAGCCGGGGGCGATATTGAGCTGGCGGGCGGCCTCGGAAAAGCTCTCCGCCTCGACCGTCTGCACAAAGATCTGGATGTCGTCGAGTCGGATCATTTTCTTGAAAATGCGATAAGTGTTACTGACATTAACCTATTTTTCGGAAAAACGAACATCGACACAATGGCGCCTCCAGATCACCTAGAGCACGCCCATGAAAGCTGTCGGCTTTTTCCAGAACCTCCCGATCGACCACCCCGACGTCCTGCAGGACGTTGAACTGGCCACACCCGAGTTGCGCGATCACGACCTTCTGGTCGAAGTGAAAGCCGTCTCGGTGAATCCGGTGGACACCAAGATCCGCGCCCATGGCGACGTACCGCAAGGCGCGCCCCGCATTCCCGGCTGGGATGCGGCGGGCATCGTTCGGGCGACGGGGCCGCTGGCCACACGCTTCAAGCCCGGCGATCGCGTCTGGTATGCGGGCGACATCACGCGGCCGGGCAGCAACAGCGAACTGCAGGCGGTCGACGAGCGCATCGTGGGGCCGATGCCCCGGTCGCTGGATTTCGCCGAAGCGGCTTCGCTGCCGCTGACCGCCATCACCGCGTGGGAGCTGCTGTTCGACCGCCTGCGCGTCCACGAAGCCGATCCCACCGAGAACAGCGTGTTGCTGGTGACGGGTGCGGCCGGCGGCGTGGGCTCCATCCTGACCCAGCTCGCACGTCGGTTGACGGGCGTCACCGTCATCGGCACCGCCTCGCGGGACCAGACGCGCGAGTGGGTACTGGCGCACGGTGCGCACCACGTCATCAACCATCGCGAGCCGTGGGCGCCGCAGTTGCAGGCGCTGGGCATCAAGGAAGTCGATTTCGTGGTGGGCCTCAATGAAAGCGCGAGCTACGTGCCGCAGATTGCCGCGGTGATGCGCGCGGAGGGCAAGTTCGCGCTGATCGACGATCCGGTCGCGCTCGACATCGGCCCGTTCAAGACCAAGTCCATCTCGATCCATTGGGAGCTGATGTACACGCGCCCGATCTTCACCACGCGCACCATCGCCCGACAGCACGCCTTGCTGCGCCGCATGGCCGAACTGGTCGATCGCGGCGACGTGGTGCACACGCTCACCCGACGTATCGATGGTCTCGATGCCGCTGGCCTGATCCAGGCGCACGCGCTGGTCGAGGCCGGCAACATGATCGGCAAAGTTGTCGTTGCCGCCCGCTGACTCTTCATCCCCAGGAATCGCCATGAACGCAACCACCAACCCCATCCTCAGCCTGGAAGCCGCGCATGAATTGCTCGGCCAGGCCCGTTCGGCATGCGCCCAGCGCGGCTTCGCGGCCACTATTGCCATCACCGATGCGGGCGGTCATCTGCGCGCCTTCGAACGTGCGGACGCGGCGCCGTTCCTGACCGCCGAGGTGGCCATGGACAAGGCATGGACCGCTGCATCGTTCGGCATGTCGACGCATCAATGGAACCACTACATGAGCGAGCCGATGGTGGCTCCGTTGGGCCAGCATCCGCGGCTGATGGCGGTGGGCGGCGGCGTGCCGATCATGCTCGATGGCAAGCTTGCGGGTGGCATCGGCATCTCTGGCGGCACGTCGGCGCAAGACCATGAAGCGGCCGAGGATGCGCTGCGTTCGCTTGGACTGCTCGCCTGAGTCGTTCGCGGTTTCGGCGGGAGTTGCCGCGCCACCGGGACAGGCGGTGACGCGGAGGAATTCAGGCTGGGGTGGCGTCTGCGATCTTCCCCAACGCGATGCCAAAGCGTTGCAAATACGCATGCAGCGCATCGATCCCGTCACCCGCGATGAAAGCCCCGATGTACCCGTCCGGCCGCACCAGCACCCAGCTGTTCGACGCCACGCCATACGCGTCGCGGAAATGCCCCTGCGTGTCGACCACGTCGCCGCGATTGCCGAACACGTGGATGCGCAGCTGCGGATGCGGTGGGATGCTGTCGCGGTCGACGTCCTGGCCCAGCAGCGTCCAGTGTGGTCCCCGCAGCAGGTCGAAGATGCGGGTGGGCAGGCCGGTGGCGTGATGGATGGGTGCGTCGGGCGCACGGTCGCCCGGCTGCGGGCCATGCGATCTTTGCGGCGCCTCCAGGCTCAGTGACGAGGTGGGGTAGCCGAGGTCGAGTTGGCGGACTTCGCGGCCGCGTCGGCCGTCGCCGCGCTTGGCGGCATCGAGCAGTCGGGTCGAGAGGCCGAGCACGCTTTCGGCGATGGGGCGGCGTTCTTCCTCGTAGCTGTCCAGCAGGGCGTCCGGCGCGCCGGCCAGTACGGCACCCAGCTTCCAGCCGAGGTTGTACGCATCCTGCACACTGGTGTTCAGGCCCTGGCCACCGGTGGGCGGATGCGTGTGGGCGGCGTCGCCGACCAGGAAAACACGGCCGACGCGATAGCGGTCGGCCAGCCGGGCGTTCATGTGGAAGGCGGAAGCCCACGACACCTCGCTGACGTGGATGTCGCTGCGCCCGGTGCGTTGCGCCAGCATGGTGTTGAGGCCGGCGACGGAAAGGTCGACGTCGCCTTCGAGCGGGATTGGTGCCTGGATCTGGAACATCCCGGTTCCCGCTAGCGGACACATCGCGATCTGCTGCGGCATGTCTGTGTCGTTGAAGCGATGCCAGGCATCCCGTTCCAGACCGTGCAGGGTGACGTCGGCCACCATGGCGCGCACGCCCAGGGTCTTGCCGGGGAAACCGATACCCAGCGCCTGGCGCACGAAACTGCGGCCGCCATCGGCGCCGACGAGATAGCGGGCGCGCACGCTTTCCGCACCGCGCGGGCCGTCGAGCGTGGCAGTCACACCTTGCGCATCCTGTTGCACCGCCACCAGTTCGAAGCCGAATGCCACCTGATGCCCGAGCTCCGCCAGGCGCTCGCGCATGATCCGTTCGGTCAGGAATTGCGGCAGCATCCACGGCAGGGCGTGCGGTTCGGCCGGAGTGGCCGCGATCTCCTGACCCAGCGCGATATCGTCATGGCTTCCGTCCGCGCGGTAGGTGCGCATCAGCGGGTAGGGGCCGCCGCTGGCGTGGATGCGGTCGACGATGCCAAGATCCTCGAAGACTTCCAGTGTCCTTGGCTGGATGCCCTTGCCGCGCGAGCCGTGGAAAGGCGCATTATTTTTCTCGATCAGGCGAAAGCTGACACCACGCCGCGCAAGATCGATGGCCAAGGTCAGGCCGGAGGCACCGGCGCCGCAGATCAGTACATCGGTGTTCGACACGTTCATCGTGGTTCCATATATGTGCAAAATGCACATGAATTGAGGATCGTATGGCTTCCAGAAAAAATGTGCAAGATGCACATATATCCTCCCGTGTGCGTGCGTTGCACATGGCGTTGATCAGCGTGGTCAGCGTGCTGAACCGGCCGGAGGTCGATGAGCGACTGGTACGCGATGCCGGCATCGCGCTGGACCGCGCACTGTTCCCCTTGCTGGTGGTGATCGAGCGACTCGGCCCGATTGGTGTCGTCGATCTGGCCGGCCGGGCCGGGCGCGACTACACCACCGTGAGCCGACAAGTCACCAAATTGGAGACACTGGGTCTGGTGCAACGCCAGGCGAGCGAAACCGATGCACGCGTGCGCGCGGCCGCCGTTACCCCGAAGGGAAAGGCGATGACCGATGCGCTGGATGCGGCGCGCGAACGCATGGCGCGCAAGCTCTTCGCCGAATGGAGCGAAGCGGATGTCGACACGCTGGTGAATCTGCTGCAGCGGTTTGCCGCCGATATCGAGGCGCAGACAATGGGTAAGGGACAGGCGTAGTCGTATCGCGAGCCGGCGCGTGGGTTTTTACCGGGGTGACAAAGCGATGCTCCGGGTTTGACTCCCCCATCATATGTAACTACATTTGGTAGTTACATATGATGGGGCCCAGGGAATGGACTTCGAGTGGGATGATGCCAAAGCGGCTTTGAATCTGCGCAAGCACGGCATCGCGTTTGAAGAGGCTGCACGCGTGTTTCTCGATCCGGGCCGCATCGACATGGTCGATGATCGCGAGGAGTACGGAGAGGAGCGTTGGCTGAGCATCGGCTGGGTGGATCCCGTGCTGCTGGTGGTAGTGCACGCCGTGCGTGGTGTCCACGGCGAGGTCACACGCATCATTTCGGCCCGCAAGGCCAACGCTTACGAGCGAGCGATTTATCATGAAGTACAAAATTGATCCCAAACACCCTAAGCCGCTCGCCACCGCGCAACGCAAACGCATGCAAGCCGTCGCGGACATGCCGGATGAGGCCATCGACTACAGCGACATTCCGGCGCTGTCGCCTGCGTTCTGGGCGGCGCATCGTCCCGCGCGCGCCGAGCCAAAGGCGCAGGTGACCCTGCGCATCGACCGGGACGTGCTTGATTACTTCAAGGACGGGGGGGCGGGTTACCAGACGCGGATCAACGACGTGCTGCGCAGCTTCGTCGCCGCGCACACGTCGGACCGGCGTTGAACACCCGATGGCATTTCGTTGTTGCCGCTTGTGTCGAGACCGGCGTCAGCTTGTGCCTGGTCCCGCGTTTCAGGCCTTCAACCGATACCCCGTGCGGAAGATCCACCACACCCCGGCCAGGCAGGCCGCCAGGAAGAGCAGCGTCATGCCCATGCTGATTTCCACGCTGACGTCCGATACACCGTAAAACGCCCAGCGGAAGCCGCTGATCAGGTACACCACCGGATTGAACAGGCTGATCTTCTGCCATAGCGGCGGCAGGATGTGGATCGAGTAGAAGCTGCCGCCCAGGAAGGTCAGCGGGGTGACGATCAGCAGTGGCACCAGCTGCAGTTTCTCGAAGCCGTCGGCCCAGATGCCGATGATGAAACCGAACAGGCTGAAGGTCACCGAGGTGAGGATCAGGAACGCCACCATCCAGACCGGATGGGCGACGTCGAAGTCCACGAACAGCCGCGCGGTGGCCAGGATGATCAAGCCCAGCAGCACCGACTTGCTGGCGGCGGCACCCACGTAGCCGCCCAGGATCTCGAGGTACGACACCGGCGCGGAGAGGATCTCGTAGATGGTGCCGGTGAACTTGGGGAAGTAGATGCCGAACGAGGCGTTGGAGATGCTCTGCGTCAACAGCGACAGCATGATCAGGCCGGGCACGATGTAGGCACCGTAGCTGACGCCGTCGATGCCGCCCATGTGCGAGCCCATTGCCGCGCCGAACACCACGAAATACAGCGTGGTGGAGATCACCGGCGAGACGATGCTCTGCAGCAGCGTACGGCGGGTGCGGGCCATCTCAAAGCGGTAGATCGCGCCCATGCCATGCCAGTTGAACTTCATGCGCGGTCCTCCACCAGGCTCACGAAAATATCCTCCAGCGAACTCTGGCGGGTCTGCAGGTCCTTGAAGTCGATGCCCGCTTCGCCGAGGCGGCGCAGCAGCGTGTCGATGCCGGTGTTTTCGCCCTGGGCATCGAAGGTGTAGACCAGTTGCTGGCCATCCTCGGACAGCGTCAGCGGGTAATCGGACAGGGCGGCGGGAATCGCCGTCATCGGCGCCTGCAATTGCAGGATCAGCTGCTTGCGGCCCAGCTTCTCCATCAGCTCGGCCTTGCCCTCGACCAGGATCAGCTCACCCTTGTTGATCACGCCGATGCGGTCGGCCATTTCCTCGGCCTCGTCGATGTAGTGCGTGGTGAGGATGATGGTGACGCCGGTGTCGCGCAGCGCGCGCACCATCGCCCACATGTCGCGGCGCAACTCCACATCGACGCCGGCGGTAGGCTCGTCCAGAAACAGGATCGGCGGCTCGTGCGACAGCGCCTTGGCGATCATCACGCGCCGCTTCATGCCGCCGGACAGCGTCATCAGCTTGCTGTCTTTCTTGTTCCACAGCGAGAGATCGCGCAGCACTTTCTCGATGTGCGCCGGATTGGGCCGCTTGCCGAACAGCGCACGGCTGAAGCTGACCGTGTCCCACACGGTTTCGAAGGCGTCGGTGGTGAGCTCCTGTGGCACCAGGCCGATGCGTTCGCGCGCGGCGCGGAAATCACGCACCACGTCGTGCCCGTCGGCCAGCACGTTGCCGCTGCTGGGATTCACGATGCCGCAGATGATGCTGATGAGCGTGGTCTTGCCGGCGCCGTTGGGGCCGAGCAGGGCGAAGATCTCGCCGCGGCGGATCTGCAGGTCGATGCCCTTGAGCGCGCTGAAGCCCGAGGCGTAGGTTTTTGTCACCTGGCGCACGTCGATGATCGATTGCACGGTGCGTGTGTTCCTGTCGCATGCGAAGCGGCCGAGTATAAACACTGCGGCCGTTGGGGCTGTTCGCTTTTCGTTGGGCGGCACTACGCACGCGCCGGCGGCGCCACGCATCGACCGATGCGATACCCGCTCAATCCAGCGGACGCACCCAGATGTTGCGGAAGCTGATGGGCTGCGAGGGGTCGCCGTGCGCCTGCAGCTTGATCGGCGCGTCGGTGTACGGCGTGTAGGCCGGCTTGCCGATGTAGACGGTTTCGCCGGTCAGCGCGGTGTGGTTTTGCACCAGCACGCCGTCGTGAAGCACGGTGACGTAGGCCGGCGCGGTGAGCGTGCCGTCGGCGGCGAACACCGGTGCCGTCCAGACGACGTCGTAGGTTTGCCATGCGCCCGGCGGACGCATGGCGTTCACTAGCGGCGGCGTCTGTTTGTAGACGCTGGCGGCCTGGCCATTGACGTAGGTGGGGTTTTTCCACGAATCCATGATCTGCAGTTCGTAGCCCGCGTCGCCCGGCCCGGTCGAGGCCAGGAACAGGCCGCTGTTGCCGCGCGCCTGGCCTTCGCCGGCGATATCCGCCGGCACCTGCCATTCCAGGTGCAACTGATAGTTCTTGAACCGCTGCCGGGTCTGGATGTTGCCGGCCTTCTTGTCGACCGTCAGCACGCCATCGTGGACTTTCCAGCGGGCCGGCGAATGGTCGTCGACCGACTCCCATCGATCGAGGTTGCGGCCGTCGAACAGCACGATCGCATCCGAGGGCGGTGCGGCGTCGTGCTTGCCCGGTGTCACCAGCTTCGGCACCGGCTGCCATTGTTCGGTGGCTTTGGGGTCGGTCGGTGGGTGATCCGCGGTAGTGGCGAAAGAGGGTGCGGCGGTAGCCAGCGTGGTGAAGATCAACATGGTTTGCCAAGTCATGGGCAGCTCCGAAACGGGAAAATCAGACCGTACACACCCTGACCGCCTCGGCGAAGGCGGCGAACGGGTCGGGCCCTGCCGGCACGAACTCATGCGCGAGATAGCCGTCGAAGCCCAGATCCGCGATCGCCTTGGCGATGGCGTGGTAGTTGAGCTCCTGGGTGTCGTCGATCTCGTGGCGGCCCGGTACGCCGGCGGTGTGGAAATGGCCGATCCAGGCGATGTTGTCGCGGATCGTGCGGATCACGTCGCCCTCCATGATCTGCATGTGGTAGATGTCGTAGAGCAGCTTCACGTGGGGTGAATCGACGCCCTTTATCACGGCGACGCCGAAGCGCGTGCTGTCGCCCTGGTAGCCGGGATGGTCGACCTTGCTGTTCAGCAGTTCCACGCAGATCGTGACGCCGTGCTCGGCCGCATACGGCGCGATCTTCGAAAGCCCGGCGACGCAGTTGTCGATGGCATGGCCTTCATCGATGCCCGGTTGGCGGTTGCCGAACATCGTGATCAGGTTGGTCACGCCTGCGCGCTTGGCCAGCGGGATGGCGGCTTCCAGTTCCTTCAGCAGCACGGCGTGATGGGCCGGGTTGTTGAAACCCATGGTGAGGAAATTGTCGCGCTTGGCGGGGTAGCCCATGGTGACGGCCAGACCACTGTCGTTGACCACCGCCCATTCGTCCGCGTAGACCAGATCGACGCCGGCAAAACCGATTCCCTTGAGCCGCCGGCACAATTCCGGCAGCGGCGCCTGCGAGGTCCAGCGGCTCAGCGATTGCTTCAGGCGCCCTGGCGTCATCTTTTGCGACCGGGGTGGGTGCGACCCGCTGTCGGCCGATGCGGCCAGCCATGGCGCGGCGCCCAGCGCGGTGATGGTGGTGCCGAGCCAGGCCAGCGCATCGCGACGGGTGATGCCGCTGGCGGTCATGACGCGTCCATCCCCAGCACGCGGCGATTGAACGCGGCGTCGGCGCCGGTTGCGGCGAAGTCATCGAACGCGCGCTCGGTGACCTTGATGATGTGTTCGCGGATGAACGTCGCGCCTTCGGCCGCGCCTTGCTCGGCGTCCTTGATGCAGCACTCCCATTCCAGTACGGCCCAACCCGGGTAGCCGTATTGCGCAAATTTGCTGAAGATCGAGCGGAAGTCGATCTGCCCGTCGCCCAGCGAGCGGAAACGGCCGGGGCGGTCGATCCAGCTCTGGTAGCCACCATAGACGCCCGAGCGGCCGTTGGGGCGGAACTCGGCGTCCTTCACGTGGAAGGCGCGGATGCGCTCGTGATAGAGGTCGATGAAGGCGAGATAGTCCAGCTGCTGCAGCACCATGTGACTGGGGTCGTAGAGGATGTTGGCGCGCGGATGCTGGTCCACCGCATCGAGGAAGCGCTCGAAGGTGGCGCCGTCGTGCAGGTCCTCGCCCGGGTGCAATTCGAAACAGACGTCCACCCCGGCGTCGTCGAACGCGTCGAGGATCGGACGCCAGCGCTTGCCCAGTTCCGCAAACGCCTGCTCGATCAACCCGGCCGGACGTTGCGGCCACGGATAGAACAGATGCCAGGCCAGCGCGCCGGAGAAGGTGGCGTGCGCGGTGAGGCCGAGGTGCTTGCTGGCTTTCGCCGCCAGCTTGAGCTGCTCAACCGCCCACGCCTGGCGCTCGACCACGTTGCCACGCAGCGCGGGCGGCGCGAAGCCGTCGAACAATGCGTCGTAGGCCGGGTGCGATGCCACGAGCTGCCCTTGCAGATGCGTGGACAGCTCGGTCACCGCCAGCCCGTGTTCGGCCAGCATGCCAGTGATGTCGTCGCAATACGTCTTGCTGGCCGCGGCCTGCTCCAGGTCGAACAGGCGGGTGTCGTTGGAGGGGATCTGCACGCCGACAAAACCCAGCGACGACGCCCAGCGGGCGATGTTGGGCAAGGTGTCGAACGGTGCGGAGTTGCCCGCGTATTGCGCCAGGAAAATGCCCGGGCCTTTGAGTGTTTTCATGGGTCAGAGCCTCAAGACGGTTTCGACAGCCCAGGCGCGGCCATTGCCCGCCTTGGACAAGGGCACATCGGCCTGGTAGCCGCCGGGGACGGCCACGTACTGCAGCACCTGCGTGCAGCCGGGTTCGGACATGAAGTAACCCAGCATCGCCAGCTTCTTGCTCATCAGCACGAAGGCCGCGGCGGAGTTGTGGTCGATGTGGCGGCCGCTGGCGAGCGCCTCGCCATGCAGCCGGGTGACCAGCGCCTTGCGCTGCGCGGCGTCGAGTTGCAGGAACGGCGTGCCGCCCGCGCGCTCGAACGCGGCCAGTGCGCCCAGGTAGCGCGCTTGTTCCGCCTTGGAATACACGTCCCGGAACATCTGCTCGATGAAACGCGGCACGCCCGCGTCCAGCGCGCCGGGGGTATCGGTGCGCGGGATGATGATGTCGACCACGGCGGCCACCACGTCCGCTTGCGGCGGGCTGAAAAAACGGGGGCCGATGGCGGGTTTTTGCGCGGCGGCATGCGCATCGAATACGGCCAGCAACGGTGCGCCTGCCGCGCTGAGCGCCAGCGCGGACATGCACTTCAACCATTCGCGACGGTTCATGGCGTTTCTCCTCAGACGTTGCCGCGCTTCAGTTCTTCCACGGCATGGTTGGCCGCGCGTGCCGTCAGCGCCATGTAGGTCAGCGACGGGTTCTGGCAGGCGGACGAGGCCATGCAGGAGCCGTCGGTGACGAAGACGTTCTTGCAGGCGTGCATCTGGTTCCAGCCATTGAGCACCGAGGTCTTCGGATCGCGGCCCATGCGCGCGGTGCCCATCTCGTGGATGCCGGCACCCACGTTCGCCTTGATCTTGTAGGTCGCCACGTTGCGGTAGCCGGCGGCACTGAGCATCTCGGCGGCGTCGTTCATGATGTCCTTCTCCATGCGGACTTCGTTCTCGCCGTGGGCGGCGTCGAAGTTGAGCAGGGGCAGGCCGTACTTGTCCTTGCGGTTGCGATCCAGGGTGACGTGGTTGCTGTGCGACGGCAGCATCTCGCCGAAGCCGGTCATCCCGATGCGCCACGGGCCCGGCGCCTCGGCCGCGCGCTTCAGCTCGTCGCCAAGCAACGGTTGGTCGACCAGTCGCGTCCAGTCCTGGCGGCTGGCGCCTCCCTGGAAACCGAAGCCGCGCAGGTAGTCGCGCTTGTCGCTGCCGATGTTGCGGTAGCGCGGGATGTAGAAACCGTTGGGGCGACGGCCGGTGTAGTAGCGGTCCTCGTGGCCATCCACCAGGGCGCCAGCGCCGCTGCCGAACACATGGTCCATGATGTTGTGGCCCACCTCGCCGCTGTCGTTGCCGAAGCCGTTGGGGAAGCGGCTGGAGGTGGAGTTGAGCAGCAGGTGCGCGGTGCCGAAGGTGGAGGCGCAGACGAAGATGATGCGCGCGAAGTAGTCGGTCTGCTGGCCGGTTTCGGCATTCAATACGCGCACGCCGGTGGCCTTGCCCTTGGCGTTGTCGTAGATCAGTTCGTGCACGATGGCGTTGGCCACCATGGTCATGTTGCCGGTGCGCTGGGCGGAGGGCAGGGTGGACGAGTTGCTGCTGAAATAGGCGCCGTACGGGCAGCCGCGCATGCACAGGTTGCGGTATTGGCAGGGCGCGCGTTGCGGGCTCTTGTCGTGCTTCAGCGGCGCGGACAGGTTGGCGGTGCGGCCGATGATCAGCCTGCGCCCCAGCTTGCTGGCCAGCTTCTCGCGGAAGTCCTTCTCGACGGCGTTGAGCTCCATCGGCGGCAGGTACTGGCCATCGGGCAGTTGCGCCAGGTGATCGGTGTCGCCGCTGACGCCGATGAACTCCTCGACGTAGTCGTACCAGGGCGCCAGGTCGTCATAGCGGATGGGCCAGTCCACGCCCACGCCATCCTTGCCGTTGGCCTCGAAATCCATCGGGCTGAAGCGGTAGCTCTGCCGGCCCCACATCAGCGAGCGGCCGCCGACCTGGTAGCCGCGGAACCAGTCGAACGGCTTGGTTTCCTCGTACGGATTGTCGAGGTCGTCGACGAACCAGTGCTTGGTGGATTGCTTGATGCCGTAGAAGGAGGGACGCGTGTGGACCGGATGCCGGCGGATGTCTTCCTGCGTGGGCTCGTCGGCGTAGGGCAGCTCCCACGGTGCCTTCATCGCCGTGGGGTAGTCGCCGTGCTCGACCATGCGGCCGCGGTCCAGTACCAGGGTCTTGAGTCCTTTCTCGGTCAGTTCCTTGGCGGCCCAGCCGCCGCTGATGCCGGTGCCGATGACGATGGCGTCGTAGATGTGGTTGTTCATGGAGCCCCCGGGGAAAAGGCGATCAGACGGAAAGGTGGGCGCTCAGCGCCACGGACGCAGGTAGTCGTAGTCGATGCGCGCGGCGTCGAGTTGGCTGATGCGCGAGAACGGGCCTTCCTGCTCGACGAAGCAATGCTTCAACCCGGCTTGATCCGCCGCGGCCATGATCGGCTGGTAGTCGAGCGTGCCGCGGCCCAGTTCGGAACCAGGGTAGTTCCCGTTGCCGGCGCCGGGCAGGAAATCCTTGGCGTGCATCAGCGGCATGCGGCCGGGGTTGGCCTTGAAGTAATCCGCGGGGTTCTTGCCGCCGACGTGGACCCAGCCGCAGTCCAGTTCGAACTTCACCAGGTCGTGCCGGGTTTCCTTCATCAGCACGTCGTAGAACGTCTGGCCGCCGCCCACATCGGAAAATTCCAGGTGGTGGTTGTGATACGCATACTGCAGGCCCGCCTGCTTGGCTTTCTCGCCCAGGCGATTGGCGTATTCCGCGGTGCGTTTGGCGCCGTCGAGTGAATAGTCCTGCTCGCCATGCTTGCCCTTGGCGGCCAGCTCTTTCTGCATGATCGCCGGCAGCATGCTGCTGACGATGTACTGCGCGCCCAGCGTGTGCGCCGCCTCGAGGCCCGGCTCGAAACCGATGCCGTCGAAGTGAAGGCTGGGGCAGCGCAGGCCGGTGGCGTCCAGCTGGCCGCGCAGGTTGGCGGCGGTGCTGGTGATGATGGCCTCGATCTCGGTGTAGCCGATTTCCTTGAGTGTTTTCAGCGCGCCGACCGGATCGTCCTGATAGGCCTTGAGGATCATGTAGAGCTGGATGCCCATCGGCTTGCCCCGCGCGGCGGCGGCGAATGCCCTGCCGGCGGTGCTGGTGGCCAGAAATGCAGCGGTGCCGCAAAGCGCCGAGCGGGACAGGAACTGCCTGCGGGTCATCGTCATGGGGTTTTCTCCCGGGTGGCCAGGTCGAGGTGGGAAAGGTCGGGGTCCGCGGCGCGTTCGCGGTCCTTGAACAGCAGCACGAACAGCACCAGCACGGCGGCGGCGAAGCCGGCGGCGGTCAGCCAGATCGGACGCCATTGATGCGCGACGATGCCCTGGGCGTCCGTCGCGGCGTAGGCATCGACGGCCAGCCCGGACAACCACGAGCCCACGAACATGCCCAGGCCATAGGTGATGAAGGTGATCAGGCCCTGGGTGGCAGCGCGCAGGGCCGGCGGCGCCTCGCGGTCGATGTAGATCTGGCCGACCACGAAGAAAAAGTCGAAGCAGATGCCGTGCAGAATGATGCCCAGCCACAACATCCACATCAGCTCGTCCGGTGTGCCGAAGGCGAACATCACGTAGCGCACTACCCAGGCCAGCATGCCTACCGCCAGCATGTACTTCACGCCCAGGCGGCGGAAGAACCAGGGGATCAGCAGCATGCAGAGGATTTCCGACATCTGCCCGCCAGTCATCTTGCCGGCCGCGTTGACCACGCCCACTTCGTTGAGGAACAGGTTGGTGAACGCGTAATAGAACTGCAGCGGGATGCAGATCAGGAACGAGGCGAGGGCGAACACTGCCATCGAGCGTCCGCGCAGCAGATGCAGGGCTTCCAGCGGCAGCGCCTGGCGCAGCTCGAAACGCTTGTTGCCGGCCAGCGGCGGGGTGGCGGGAAGGGTGAGGCAATAGCCCGCCATCGCCAGCGACAGCCCGGCCGCCAAATACAGCGGCGATGCGGTGGCCTCGATGCCGGCGGCGCCGACGACCAGGCCGACCACGATCCAGCCGATCGAGCCGAAAACACGGATGGCGCCGAATTCCTCGCGCGGATCATCGATGTGCCGCATCGCCAGCGAGGTCGTCAGCGCCAGGGTCGGCATGTAGCAGAGGCTGTAGAGCAGCAGCGTGGCGTAGAGCACGCCGAATGCCTGCTGCTGCGCCGCGAACACCAGCAGCGCGGCACCCAGCACCTGCAAGGCGACCAGCACGCGGCGGGTATCAAACCAGCGGTCCGCCAGCAGGCCGGCGAACAGCGGCGAGATCATCGCGCCGATCGCCGTGGTGCCGGCGATGGCGCCGATTTCCGTGCCGCTGAAATGCAGCGTCTGGCCCAGCCAGGTGCCCACGGTGACGTACCACGCACCCCAGATCGCGTATTGGAAAAGCATCATCAAGCGAAGGCGCCACTTCATTTCCGTACTCCCCTTTTGCGTGGTGGTTCGCGGTCGTCTTCCACGTTTTGCCATGCGCCGCCCGCGGCATGGCTCTTGAGCATGGCATCGATCACCAGCGCGTTGCGGTAGCCGTCGGCGAAGGTCGGCAACGCGGCCGGTTTCGTCTGTGGCGTGCCGCCCTTGCGGATCCAGGCATAGGCATCGGCGATCAGGTTGCGGAAGGCGTCGCTCCACGCTTCCGGATGGCCGGCGGGCAGGTGTGCGTAGCCGCGTGCGGCCGAGTCGAGCAACGCCGGATCACGCGACAGCACGGCGTTGGCGCGGTCGTGGTGGCCGATCCACAGCTCGTTGGGGTTTTCCTGGCGCCATGCCAGCGAGGCGAGGCGGCCATTAACTTCCAGTCGGAGATCGTTCTTGTGGCCGGGCAGTACCTGGCCCACGGTGACGCAGCCGCGGGCGCCGTTGTCGAAACGCAGCAGCACGCTGGCGGTGTCCTCGCTGGTGATCTTCACGTCGCGCCGCGGTGCCGCTTTTGCCTTGGCGAAAGCGCGCGTCGGCGCCGCCGCCACATGGCGCACCGGCACCGCCGTGTAAAGGTCGGCCAGCACCGCGGTGATGCGCGCGCCGGTGACGTGTTCGGCCAGGTCGCACCAGTGCGAGCCGATGTCGCCCAGCGCGGAACTGGCGCCGCCGCGCTTGGGATCGAGGCGCCACGAATAGGTCTTGTCGTCAGTCAGCCAGTCCTGCAGGTAGCAGCCGTGCACGAATACGGGTGCCCCCAATTTGCCCTTGGCGATCATGGCGCGCGCCTGTTGCACCAGCGCGTGGCTGCGGTAGTTGAACGTCACCACGTGCGCCACACCGGCGTCGCGCGCGGCCTCGTGCAGTTCGCGGCTTTCCTGCAGGTTGCTGGCCAGCGGCTTGTCGGAGATCACATGCTTGCCGGCGCGCAAGGCCGCCAGCGAGATCTCCCGGTGCAGGTGATTGGGCGTGGTGTTGTGGACGACCTGCACGGCCGGGTCGGCCAGCAACTCGTGGTAGTCCGTGTAGGCATGTCCAACGCCAAGCTCGCGTGCCCGCTTCTGCGCCGAGGCCAGACTGGAACCGGCAAGGCCCACGACCTCGACATTGCCCAGCCGGCGCACGGCATCGATGTGATGCGCGGCGATGAAGCCTGGCCCGACCAGGGCCATGCCGAGGGACTTCATGCGGATGCCTCGCGGTTCGGCGCGTCGTTTGCGCCTGCCATTGCGTGGGTGCCGCTCGATACGGGCTGGCTTGCCATCTCCCCTCCGGCGGCATGGCTGCCGCATGCGATGTATTCGATTACATGATGGCGGGAAACGACGGATTTACCCGGCTTCCCTCAGTCGGCGCTGCAAGACGAATATGCAAAAAAACGTCGGAATACGTGGCAAGCTGTGTAACAGATGCGCAAATGCCCGCGCAACTGTTGGATGTAATCCATTACATTGCGTTGCACAAAAATTGCTGTGGACGGGTTGGGAAGCGCCCCGCATGGCGCGTTGGTTGGCCAGGCGGGTGCTATCGTGCGGCGCAGCGTCGACGAGGAGGTGGCAGACCGTGAGTTCGGAAGGATCCAGAGGCAAGCGATCCACCGCCAGCGCAACGCGCGCGGCCGCGACGCCCGCGCGGGTGAGGACGATCAAGGAGATCGCCGCCATTGCCAACGTTTCGGTGGCGACGGTGTCGCGGGCATTGCAGCGGCCCGAGGTGGTCAACGAGACCACGCGCCTGCGCATCCAGGAGGTGGTCAAACGCGTGGGCTACACGCCCAATGCGCTGGCACGCAACCTGCGCACGGCACGGACGCGACTGATCGTGGCGTTGCTGCCGGACATCGCCAATCCCTTTTTCTCCGAGGTGATCCGCGGCATCGAGCAGGTGGCGCACGAGAGCGGCTACTCGGTACTGCTGGGCGAAACCCAGAGCAGCCTGGTGCGCGAGCAGGCGTATGCCGACATGGTCGCCGCGCGCCAGGCCGACGGCATCATCACCATGTCCCATCGCGTGCCGAAGATTCCCATGCCGGGTCGGCTGCCGGTGGTCAACGCCTGCGAGTACGTGAAGGACAAGCAGATTTCCAGCGTCTACGTGGACAACGTCGCCGCCGCGGGCGCCGCCGTCGATTATCTGGTGATGCTGGGGCATCGCCAGGTCGCCTTCATCGCCGGCCCGCCGTCGAGCCCGATCTGCGTGGACCGCGAAAAAGGCTACCGGCTGGCGTTGCAGCGGGCGAAGCTCGCCTTCGATCCCGCGTTGATGGTCAGCGGCGATTTTTCGATCGAGGCGGGCGAACGCGCCGTCGAGCTGCTGCTGTCGCAGGGGCAGTCGTTCAGCGCGGTGTTCTGCTCCAACGACGAGATGGCGATCGGCGCCATGCGCGCGTTGAGTTCGCACGGATTGCGCGTGCCGGAGGATGTTTCGGTGGTGGGTTTCGACGACATCCGTTTCGCGCGCTACACCTCGCCCGCGCTGACCACCGTGGCCCAACCCAAGAATGCGTTGGGGCGCGAGGCCATGGCGATGCTGATCGAGTTGCTGGCCGATCCCGAAGTACCACCGCGCAAGCGGGTGCTGTCGGCGGATCTGGTGGTGCGCGGTTCGACGGCGCCACCGTCGCCGCGCAAGCGGAAGTGACGATCGGAGAGGGCTGGATTTTTAAGGCCCCTGGAGCAGCGAACTCCTCCTCCGATCACACTGAGCGTAGCCGCCCGCAGGGCGGCGAAGTCGAAGTGATGCGGGAAAGTTCACGAGGCGTGCCCTTCGACTCTGGCCGCTGCGCGGCCGACGCTCAGGGAGAACGGTGAGAGGGTGCGTTTCCACCGCGTTTTGAATGGCGTCTCAAGGCTGTGCGATGACGCAGCGCTCAAGCCTCGTCGCCGCGCACCTGCGCGTGGCTGATCAAGGCGAAGATGCAGCTGCCGCCCACGATATTGCCCAGCAGGGTCGGCAGGCCGAAGTGGAAGACATAGTCGCCGAACCCGGCGCCGCCGCTGAACACCAGGTACAGCACCTCCACCGAGCCCACGATGATGTGGGTGAACCCGCCCAGCGCAATCAGGTAGGTGGTGAGCACGATGACGGTGATCCGCGCCTGCTCGGCGGCGGGCACCAGCCACACCATGGTGGCGATGAGCCAGCCGGCGAGAATGCCCTTGGAGAACATCTGCCCTGGCGAGTTGGCCATCACCTCGGCGCCGATGCCGACCAGGGCCTCGTGCGTGGCATGGTCGAACACGGGCATGTGCAGGATGCCGTAGGCAAACAGGGCGGTGCCGATGATGTTGCCCACGAAAACCACCGACCACAGCCGCAGCAGCGAAGCGAGCTTGGCCAGGTCCGGATGGGTCATCAGCGGCAGCACGGCCGTCATCGTGTTCTCGGTGAACAGTTGCTGCCGCGCCAGGATCACCACCAGAAAGCCGAACGGATAGCCCAGGCTTTCGATCAGGAAGGCGCCGGGCGCGTCGCCGAGATGGCGATGCAGCAGGCCTCGCGCCAGCATGGAAAAGCCCATCGACAAACCCGCCGCCAGCGCCGACCAGCCCAGCGCGGGGATGCTGCGGCCCAGTTCCTCCTCGCCCTGCAACCGGATCGTTTCGTGCAGCACGGCGGCGCGGGGCGGCTGCTTTTCCTCCACGTCATGCTTTTCTTCGGTGGAAAGGGAGAAGCCGTCCTTCTCGTCGGCAGTCTGGTGATCGTCCGGGGTTGCGTCGGTGGCGAGTCGATGCTTGTTGTCGTTCATGGCGCGCTCCGCGGCGGGACGGGCGCTCAATCGGCGCCGGTTCGAGCCGGTGTTACGCGCCACACCGTGTTGCCGACGTCATCGGCCACCAGCAGCGCACCTTTCGCGTCCATCGCCACACCGACCGGCCGGCCGCGCGCGCGACCTTCGCTGTCGAGAAACCCCGTCAACACGTCCTGCGCCGGGCCGGCGGGCTCACCGTTGGCGAACGGCACGAAAATGACCTTGTAACCGCTGCGCGGCCGGCGGTTCCACGAGCCGTGCTGGCCCACGAATGCGCCGTTGCGATAGTGCGCACCGAGCAACTGGCCGCGGTAGAACATCAGCCCCAGCGAGGCGGTGTGCGGGCCCAGCGCGTAGTCGGGCACGAGCGCCGAAGCCACCAGCGCGGGGTTCTGCGGCTTCACCCGCGTATCGACGTGCTGGCCGTAGTAGCTGAAGGGCCAGCCGTAGAAACCGCCGTCCTTCACCGAGGTCATGTAATCGGGCACCAGGTCGCTGCCCAGTTCATCGCGTTCGTTGACCGCCGTCCACAGCGCGCCGCTTTGCGGCTGCCAGTCCATGCCGTTGGGGTTGCGCAGGCCGGTGGCGAATGCGCGCGCCTTGCCGCTGGCGATGTCCACTTCGAGGATGCGCGCGCGATCCTTTTCCACGGCCAGGCCGTTCTCGCCCACGTTGCTGTTGGAACCCACGGTGACGTAGAGCTTGCGGCCGTCCTGGCTGGCGATGACGTTCTTGGTCCAGTGGTGGTTGATGGTGCCGGCGGGGAGATCGATCACCTTGCGGCGCGGCGCCGCGATGCTTGTTTCACCGGCGCGGTACGGAAAGGCCAGCAACGCGTCGGTGTCGGCGACGTAGAAGGTATCGCCGACCAATGCCATGCCGAACGGGGAGTTGAGATGCTGCAGGAAGATGCGGCGCGTCTCGGCGACGCCATCGCCATCGGCGTCGCGCAGCAGGGTGATGCGGTTGGCGCTGGGGACGCCGGCGCCGGCGCCGGCCATGATCAGCTTGGCAACCCAGCCCTTGATGCCCTTGCTGTCGTCGGGTCTGGGTGGCGCGTTGGTTTCCGCCACCAGCACGTCGCCGTTGGGCAGTGTGTACAGCCAGCGGGGATGATCCAGATCGCGGGCAAAGGCGTGGACCGTCAGGCCCGGCGCAGCGGTGGGGTGTTCATGGGTGGACCAGCCAATCGCCTTGGCGGTGTTGACGGTGGGGATCAGGGTTTTGTGCGGCGGCGGCAGTTGCGGGTTCGGGCCCATGCCTTGATGCACGGTCAACCGGGCTGACTCGCCGCAGCTGGCGAGGGCGAGTGGGGCGAGGGCGATGAAGGCTATGGCGAATGCGTGGCGCATGGCATCGCTCCGGGGAACGTAAAGCGCAGTGCATACAGTGGGTAGGCAAGCGGGTGTGAATAGCGGGTCGCCAAGAGCGCCCTCATCCGCCCTTCGGGCACCTTCTCCCGCAAGCGGGAGAAGGGAGTGTTTCGACTTTACCAATCGGTGGGGCGGTAGTCCTTCAGGAACTGGCCCCACACGTGCTCGCCGGTATTGATGCCGTGGATGATCGGGTCGACGATGCGGGCGGCGCCGTCCACGATGTCCAGCGGCGGGTGGAAGCGTTCTTCCAGCACCTTCTTTGCGGCCAGCTCGGCCGGATCCTCGTCGGTCACCCAACCGGTGTCGACCGAGTTCATGTGGATGCCGTCGTTGTGGTAATCGGTGGCTGAGGTGCGCGTCATCATGTTTAGCGCGGCCTTGGCCATGTTGGTGTGCGGGTGGCGGGTGGTTTTGAAGCTGCGGTAGAACTGGCCTTCCATCGCGGACACGTTGACGATGTGCTTGTCGCGCTCGGCCGTGCGCAGCATCAGCGGCTTCAGGCGCGCGTTGATGATGAACGGTGCGATGGCGTTGACCAATTGCACTTCCAGCAATTCCACCGACGGCACTTCGGCCATCAGCAAGCGCCAGGAGTTGCGCTGGCGCAGGTCGATCTGCTGCAGGTCCTGATCGAGCCGGCCTTCGGGAAACAGGTGGCTCTGCGCCAGCAGTTCCTCGGGCAGCAGCGGCAGTTGCGACAGCTCGGCGGCGCGGGTCAGGCCGGGGACGGCGGTGTCGCGGCCGGTGCTTTGGGGCAGGATGTTCGAGCCACGCAGCCCTTCGTAATGACCGACCAGCTTGCGCAGGTGCTCGGGCATGTCGTGCAGCGCGGCGGTTTCGCCTTCCATCATGTGCGCGTAGAAATCCGGCGGGCGTCGCACGGTCTGGCAGGCGTTGTTGATGATGAAATCCAGCCGCGGCCGGGTCGCCACCAGCTCCTGGCAGAACGCTTCCACGCTGGGCGTGTGGCGCAGGTCCAGGCCGTAGACCTGCAGGCGGTGGCCCCACTCGGCAAAGTCGGGCTCCGCCGCGTAGCGTGCCGCCGAATCGCGCGGGAAACGCGTGGTGACGATCAACTCGGCGCCGGCGCGCAGCAGCTTCAGGCCGGCCTGGTAGCCGATCTTCACGCGGCCACCGGTGAGCAAGGCCACGCGTCCGTGCAGGTCGGCAAGCTCGGTGCGCTTGGCGTAATTGAACGCGGCGCAGGTCGGGCACATCTGGTCGTAGAAGAAATGCAGCGTCGTGTATTTCTGCTTGCACACGTAGCAATGCTTCGGCTCGACCGATTCGCGCGGCTGCGCCGCGTCGGCGTCGGGACCGACGTCGTGCGCGATGAAGCCCTCGGGCGCGAACACGTTGGGCGTGGTGAACACCGGCTTGCGACGCAGCGCGCGGATGCCGGTCTGGTTCAGCACGTTGTCTTCGGTCTGCACCTTCGCCGCGTGGCGTGCCTTCTCGGCCGCCTTCAGCTTCACCCGCCGTGCCACCGGGTCGGGGTGGTAGACATTGGCCACGGCCAGCTGCAGCCGTGCCCGCTCGTCGGCGGGCAGGCGGTCCAGCAATTGGCGGTCGGCGGCCAGCGCTTCGAGCAGCGCGGTGGCTTCGCGCAATTGCGCCAACAGTGCGGACTCGTCGTCATCCCGCGGGGGCAGGGTGGGGTGGGCGTTCATCGAAAGGTCTACCGCTGTGATTGATGGATCGGCACGACCCTTGTAGGAGCGACTTCAGTCGCGACCCGCACCAGGCAGAAGCAAAGTCGCAAGCGCCGAAACCACGTATTTTGCCTGCTTTCCCCCATCCCCGCCCGCCGTGCGCGTTTTCCCGCGCCGCGGCGACCACCGTGAACAGTAGAATGACGGGCTGATCCCGATCAATTCCCACCACGCGCCCCGCACCCGCCATTCAACAAGAAGCTTTCGCATGACCCGCAACCTCGCCGAATGGCTGGCCTATCAGGAACACGTCAACGTCCACAGCATCGAGCTGGGGCTCGATCGGGTTCGGCAGGTGTGGCAGCGGATGGGCGCGCCGGCGGTGGCGCGGCGTGTCATCACGGTGGGCGGCACCAATGGCAAGGGTTCCACCGTGGCCTTGCTGGAGGCGATGGCGCGGGCAGCCGGCCTGCGCACGGGCAGTTTCACGTCGCCGCATCTGCTGCGCTACAACGAGCGGGTGCGGATCGACGGCACCGAGGTGGACGACGCCGCGCTGGTGGCCTCGTTCGAACACATCGAGGCGGCGCGCACGGCCGGTTCCGATCCGGCCATTCCGCTGACCTATTTCGAATTCGGCACGCTGGCCGCGCTGGATCTGTTTGCGCGTGCGGGGCTGGATCTGGCCGTGCTGGAAGTCGGCCTGGGCGGGCGACTGGACGCGGTGAACATCATCGACGCCGACGTGGCGGTGATCACCACGGTGGATCTGGACCACATGGACTGGCTGGGCCCCGATCGCGACAGCATCGGCCGCGAGAAGGCCGGCATCGCGCGCCGCGGGCGGCCGGCGATCGTGGGTGAGCTGGATCCGCCGGCCGGATTGCTGCAGACGCTGGCGGCCTGCGGCGCCAGGGTCGAGCGGGCCGGTGTGGATTTCCACGCGCAGCGTCATGCCGACGGTGGCTGGCGTTGGCGGCACCGCGACGGCGCCGACATGGAGCTGCCCGATCCGTGGCTGTCGGCGCCGGTGCAATACGCCAATGCGGCGGCCGCGATTGCGGCCCTGCATGCACTGTGGTCGGCGGAGCCGGCGCTGTCGACGCACGACTGGCCTACGGCGATCGGCACAGGATTGCGCGCCGCCTCGCCATCGGCACGCCTGCAACCGCTGGGCGGCGACCCGCCGGTGCTGGTGGACGTGGGTCACAACCCGCAGGCCGCGCGTGCGCTGGCGGACTGGCTGGACGCACAACCGCCCGCACGCGTGCACGCGGTGTACGGCGCGCTGGGCGACAAGGATGTGGCAGGCGTCATCGGTGCCCTGGGCACGCGCATCGATCATTGGCATCTGGCCGGGCTGGAGCAGGTGAGCCCGCGTGGCCTGGCCGTGGATGCGCTCGCTGGAATCCTGCGGCAGACCCAGCCCGGCGCAACGTTCGACACCCACGCCGACGTGCCGGCCGCGCTCGCTGCGGCGCGTCGGACGGCGCAGGCCGGGGATCGCATCCTGGCTTTCGGTTCCTTCTTCGTGGCCAGTGCCGTGCTGGCGCAGATGGCGCTGGAGCCCACACCATCTGCCGTCGCGCGCACCGTGCCGGTTGGGACGGTTCCATGAGCAGGGACGCTGGCGGTTATAATCGCGTTCTGCCTGCCGCGAGCCGCCTTGGAGCGAAACCTTGAATACACGCCTGCTGGGTGCTGCCGTCCTGATCGCCTTGGCGGTTCTGTTCATTCCCATGTGGTTTTCCGGCAAGCCGCCGGCGGAAAGTGGCGACGCGGCGGTGAGCCTGGCGATTCCGCCGGCGCCGGATCGCGACCTGCAGACGCGCACCATGGATCTGTCCACCAGCGGCACGGCACCGACCCAAGCGCAGGCGCCGGTCTCCGGCGATCAGCTGGCCACGGTGAACATCGGCTCCAACCGTCCGCTGGATGTGGAGACCGACCCCCGCGCCGGCAAGGCGCACGAGCCCACCACGGTTACCACGGGAACGGGCACGTCCACCGCCGAGCCGGTGATCCCGATGCAGGCCGCGACCCGCAATGAAACGCCGGCACCCGCTGCCGCCGAGCCCGTCGCGACCAAGCCGGCGGCTCCCGCCAAGCCCGAAGCCAAGCCCGAACCCGCCCCGGCTCCGGCCCCCAAGCCTGCGCCCAAACCCGCCGAGCCTGCGCCCCATGTGGCCGACGCCGGCGTGCAGGGCAGCTACATGATCAACCTCAGTGCCTACGCCAGCGCCTCGGGCGCGGCCGCCTTGCAGCAGAAGGTGCGTGCCCTGGGTTACCCGGTCAGCAGCCATGCGATCACCCAGGCGGGGCAGCGCCGGACCAAGGTCGTCGCCGGCCCGTTTGCCACGCGCACGGCCGCTGAGGCGGCGCGGCTGAAAATCACCCATAGCATCTCCGGCGTGCCGGCGACGCTGGAGCACAGCGTCGCGCAAGCCAGCTCCGCCAGCCCGACCACCTCCGCACATACCGCCAGCGCCAGCAAGGCCGGCGGCTGGGCGGTGCAACTGGCGGCGGTGAGCGGCCAGGCCGACGCCAACGCGCTGCGCGACAAGTTGCGGGCGGCAGGTTTCGACGGCTTTGTCGATTCGGTCAACGTCGGCGGCAAGCAGCTGTGGCGGGTGCGCGCCGGCCCGCAGACGCAGCGTGCGGATGCACAGCGCGTGCACGACCAGATCAAGGCCAAGCTGGGCATCGACGGCAACATCGTGTCGGTGCCTTGAGCTTGCATCGCCCACTGCGAGCCGGACGGATTCATCCATGAACTGGATCGACTACGCGATCATCGGCGTGCTCGGCTTGTCGGTATTGATCGGGCTGTGGCGTGGCCTGATTGCCGAAGTGCTGGCGCTGGTGGTGTGGGCGGCGGCGTTCTGGGTGGCCTGGGTTTTCGGGCCGGCGGTGGCGTCGCACTTCGGCACCATCATCACGCTGCCCTCGGCACGGATCATTGCCGGCTACGGCCTGTGTTTCGTGGCGGTGTTGATCCTGGGCGCGTTGCTGCGCTTCGTGGTGGCGCGGCTGGTGGCGAGTACCGGTTTGTCCGGCACCGATCGGCTGCTGGGCATGATCTTCGGGTTCGTGCGCGGTGTATTGCTGGTGACCCTGCTGGTGTTCCTGATCGGATTCACCGCGTTCACCCGCGATCCGTGGTGGCAGCAGTCGGTGTTGCTGCCGCATTTTCAGCATGTGGCCAGCTGGCTGGAACAGCGCGTGCCGGCGGAGGTGCGCAACCTGCACGCGCCCGCCCAGCTGAGCCAGTTGCCACGCTTGCCGGCTTCGCTGCTGACCCCCATATCGGGCCGGACGCCCGCTCCGGCCAGTACCGCGCACCAGGCCTATCCCGCGGCTGCAGGCAGCGCTCCCGCCCCTCATTTTTGAACGACTTTCGAAGCAGGCAACAACATGTGCGGAATCATCGGCATTGTCGGTACCACCCAGGTGGCATCGGCGCTTTATGACGGCTTGACGGTGTTGCAACACCGCGGCCAGGACGCCGCCGGCATCGCCACCGTGGACGGTTCGCGGCTGCGCCTGCACAAGGGCAACGGGCTGGTGCGCGACGTGTTCACCGAGGCATCGATGAAGACGCTGCCCGGCCGCATCGGCATCGGCCATTGCCGCTATCCCACAGCCGGTTCCGAGGGCTCCTCGGAGGCGCAACCGTTCTACGTCAACTCCCCCTACGGTATTGCGTTCGCCCACAACGGCAACCTGGTCAACACCGACGAGTTGCGCCGCGAGATGTTCGAGGGCGACCGGCGCCACATCAACACCGACTCCGATTCCGAGGTGCTGCTGAACGTGCTGGCGCACGAGCTGCAGATCCAGGACCGCATGGCGTTGACGCCGGATCACATCTTCAAGGCCGTGGCCGGCATGCATGTGCGCGCCCGCGGCGGCTATGCCTGCGTGGCGTTGCTGCTGGGCTACGGCTTGCTGGCGTTTCGCGACCCGCACGGCATCCGCCCGCTGGTGCTGGGCGAACGCGTCACCGCCGAAGGTCGCGAATACGCGGTGGCGTCGGAATCGGTGGCGCTGGACGTGCTGGGCTTCAAGCGCATCCGCGACGTGGAGCCGGGCGAGGCGGTGATCATCACCGACGCAGGCGAGCTCTTCAGCCGCCGCTGCGCCGAGGGTGCGCTGCACACCCCATGCATCTTCGAGTACGTCTACCTGGCGCGGCCCGATTCGATGATCGAGGACGTATCGGTGTACAAGGCGCGCCTGCGCATGGGCGAAAAACTGGGCGCGAAGATCCTGCGCCTGCGCCCCGATCACGGCATCGATGCAGTGATCCCCATTCCCGACACCGCGCGCACCGCCGCCAGTGCGCTGGCCGGGGTGCTGGGCGTTCCGTTCCGCGAGGGCTTCGTCAAGAATCGCTACATCGGTCGCACCTTCATCATGCCGGGGCAGGGTGAGCGGGTGAAATCGGTGCGGCGCAAGCTCAACGCGATCGACCTGGAATTCCGCAACAAGAACGTGCTGCTGGTCGACGACTCGATCGTGCGTGGCACCACGTCGAAGCAGATCATCCAGATGGCCCGCGACGCCGGCGCCAGGAATGTCTATTTCGCTTCCGCCGCGCCGCCGGTGCGCTACCCCAACGTCTACGGCATCGACATGCCCTCGGTGACCGAGCTGGTGGCCGCCGGCAAGACCGAGGCCGAGGTGGAGAAGATCCTGGGCGCCGACTGGCTGGTCTACCAGGACCTGAAGGATCTGATCTGGGCCGTGCAGGACGGCAACGAGGAGCTGCAGCAGTTCGACGCCTCGTGTTTCTCCGGCGAGTACGTCACCGGCCTGGACCAGCGTTACCTGGAGCAGATCCAGATGTTGCGTTCGGACGATGCCAAGGCCGCCAGGCGCAGCGTCTAGCGCTGGGCGATCACCTCATGTAGGAGCGCACCTTGTGCGCGATAGCTCTTCGTCACGCAACGAAAAGCGTCGCGCACAAGGTGTGCTCCTACAGGAAAAGCCATGACCGATCTTCACGCCGCGGCCAAACGCTGTCTGGATGCCACCGAACCGGCCGAGAAACTGCGGCTTACCCACGCCACATGGGAAGCGTTTCTCGCCGGCGACCTGCAACCCGACACGTCGTCGCCTGCGCCTGATCCGATCACCGCGCCTGGCCGACCTGCGAAACCCGTGCTGGTGAACGCACGCCAGCTGCCGCAACGCGGCCTCGGCAGCGAGGAAGGTCGGGCGGCGCTGGTGCATGCCGTGGCGCACATCGAGTTCAACGCGATCAACCTGGCGTGGGACGCGGTCTACCGCTTCCGCGGCAAGCCCGCCGCGTATTACCGCGACTGGGCCAGTTGCGCCCATGACGAGGCGCGCCATTTCGCGATGCTGGCCGAGCGGTTGCAGGAGCTTGGCCATGCCTACGGCGATTTCGACGCCCACGACGGCCTGTGGCAGATGGCCGAGAAAACCGCTCACGACGACACCGCCCGCATGGCGCTGGTGCCGCGCGTGCTCGAAGCACGCGGGCTGGATGTCACCCCGGCCATGATCGAACGCCTGCGCCGGTTGGGCGACACCCGAACCGTTGCCATCCTCGAAGTGATCCTGCGCGAGGAAGTTGCCCACGTCGCCGCCGGCACCCGCTGGTACCAGCACTGCTGCCAGCGCGACGGCATCGAACCCATCGCTCATTTCTTCGCCCTGATACGCGACTACATGGGCGTCAACCTGCGCGGCCCGTTCAACCGACCCGCGCGACTGGAGGCAGGCTTTGTGGAAGCGGAACTCGATCGCCTGGCGGCGCTTGCTGCGCAAGGACAGGCGTGACGCGGCCTCTTTGATTCGAGCCTCGATGCCGGGCTTGAACCGTGCGCAATAAAAAACCGGCCAGAAGGCCGGTTTTTTATTTGTCTTGGTGGGCGGTAGTGGGATCGAACCACTGACCACTGCCGTGTGAAGGCAGTGCTCTACCGCTGAGCTAACCGCCCAATGTGAGCGCTGCATTTTAGGGGCAGTTGCGGCGTGGGTCAACGTTATTTGATGACGCGCGAGGAGAAACGTCTCGGGAGCACGGGGTGAATTGGTAGACTTGCGGACCTCACAAATCGAAGTGCGTCGCCATGGATTTTTTCAGTGCCAATTTCCCGTCGATCGTCCATGCGCTGCAGCACTTTCAGCTGACCCCATGGAAGCTGGTGGGTTACACCGGCACGCTGATGTTCACCAGCCGATGGTTCGTGCAGCTCTATTACACGCGCAAGTACAAGCGCGTGGTGATGCCGCTGGCGTTCTGGTGGCTGTCGGTGCTGGGCAGCGTGCTGCTGCTGGCGTATTTCATCGTGGGCAAGAACGATTCGGTGGGCATCCTCTCGAATTTCTTCCCGGTATTCGTTTCCACGTACAACCTGTACGTGCATCTGCGCAATCGCAAGAACAGCATTACCGGAGACGCGACCGCGTAAAGACAATGCAGGAGCGCACCTTGGGTGCGCTCCTGCAGAACCACGCTTATTCGGGCTCGTAGTCGAGGTTGGAGGCCAGCCAGCGCTCGGCTTCGGCCAGAGTCCAGCCTTTGCGGCGTGCGTAGTCCTCGATCTGCTCCTTGCTCAGGCGGCCGACCACGAAATACTGGCTGTCGGGGTGCGAGTAGTACCAGCCCGAGACCGCGGCGGCGGGGTACATCGAGAAACCTTCGGTGAGTTCGATGCCGGCGTTTTTGGTGGCGTCCAGCAGCGCGAACAGGGTTTTCTTCTCGGTGTGCTCGGGGCAGGCGGGATAGCCGGGGGCCGGGCGGATGCCACGGTATTTCTCGGCGATCAGCGCGTCGTTGTCGAGCGCCTCGTCCGGCACGAAGCCCCAGAATTCCTTGCGCATGCGTTCGTGCATGTGCTCGGCGAATGCTTCGGCCAGGCGGTCGGCCAGCGCCTTCAGGATGATCGAGGAATAGTCGTCGTAGTCGGCCAGGAAGCGGTTGAGGTGTTCCTCGATACCCAGGCCCGCGGTGACCGCGAAGCCGCCGATCCAGTCGGGCTTGTTGAACTCCTTCGGTGCGATGTAATCGGCGAGGCACAGGTTGGGGCGTTCGGGTGGCTTGTCGGCTTGCTGGCGCAGACTGTGCAGGGTGGCGAGCACCGTGGTGCGGCTGGCGTCGGTGTAGATCTCCACATCATCCATGATGTTGGCGGCCGGCCACAGGCCGACCACGGCGCGGGCGGTGAGCCATTTTTCGCCGATGATCTTGTCCATCATCGCCTGGGCGTCGCGGAACAGCTCGGTGGCCTGGGCACCGACGACCTCGTCAGTGAGGATGGCGGGGTAGTGGCCGGCCAGCTCCCATGCCTGGAAGAACGGTGTCCAGTCGATGTAACGGCGGATGACTGACAGGTCGTAGTCGTCGAATACGGTGATGCCGGGTTTTTTGGGCTGCGGCGGCTCGTAGGCGGCCCAGTCGCAGCTGAAGCGCTGCGCGCGTGCCTTCTCCAGCGACACCAGTTTCTTGCCGGGGCCGCGGTTGCGATGGCGTTCGCGCACGTCGGCGTATTCCACGCGCACCTTGGCCAGGAAATCACCGACCAGGTCCTTGCTCACCAGCGACTGTGCCACGCCGACCGCGCGTGAGGCGTCCTTCACCCACACCGTGCCGGCCTTGTAGTGCGGCTCGATCTTCAGCGCCGTATGTGCGCGCGAGGTGGTGGCGCCGCCGATCAGCAGCGGCACGTGGAAGTTCTGCCGCTGCATTTCCTTGGCCACGTTGGCCATCTCTTCCAGTGACGGCGTGATCAGGCCGGACAGGCCGATCATGTCGGCCTTCTCGGCGATCGCGGTTTCCAGGATCTTCTGCGCGGGCACCATCACGCCCAGGTCGATCACCTCGAAGTTGTTGCAGCGGAGCACCACGGCCACGATGTTCTTGCCGATGTCGTGCACGTCGCCCTTGACCGTGGCCATCACGATCTTGCCGTTGTTCTTGCCGGTGTCGCCGGTACGCAGTTTTTCCGCCTCGATGTAGGGCAGCAGGTAGGCCACGGCCTTTTTCATCACGCGGGCGGATTTCACCACCTGGGGCAGGAACATCTTGCCGGCGCCGAACAGGTCGCCGACCACGTTCATGCCGTCCATCAGCGGGCCTTCGATCACGTCCAGCGGGCGCGTCGACATCTGCCGCGCTTCCTCGGTGTCCTCGGTGACGTACTGGTCGATGCCGTGCACTAGCGCGTGGCTGAGCCGGGAGCGCACGTCCTTCTCGCGCCATTCCAGCGTCTCGACCTCGGCGGCGCCGCGCTTGCCCTTGTAGTTGTCGGCGATCTCCAGCAGGCGCTCGGTGGCGTCCTCGCGGCGGTTCAGCACCACGTCCTCGACGCGCTCGCGCAGCGGCGGGTCGATGTCGTCCATGATCGTCAGCGCGCCCGCGTTGACGATGCCCATGTCCATGCCGGCGCGGATCGCGTGGTACAGGAACACCGAGTGGATCGCCTCGCGCACGATGTTGTTGCCGCGGAACGAGAACGACACGTTGGAGACGCCGCCGGAGATGTGGCAATCCGGGAAGCGTTTTTTCAGCTCGCGGGTGGCTTCGATGAAGTCCACCGCGTAGTTGTTGTGCTCCTCGATGCCGGTGGCGATGGCGAAGATGTTGGGGTCGAAGATGATGTCTTCGGGCAGGAAGTCGAGTTCCTTCGTCAGCAATTCGTAGGCGCGCGAGCAGATCTCCACCTTGCGTTGGATGGTGTCGGCCTGGCCTTGTTCGTCGAACGCCATCACCACCGCAGCGGCGCCGTATTGCTGCACCTTGCGCGCCTGCTCCAGGAACGGGGCTTCGCCTTCCTTCATCGAGATGGAATTGACGATGCCCTTGCCCTGCAGGCAGCGCAGGCCGGCCTCGATCACCGTCCACTTGGACGAGTCGATCATGAACGGCACGCGGGCGATGTCGGGCTCGGACGAGATCAGGTTGACGAAGCGGGTCATCGCCGCCTCGGAGTCGATCAGGCCCTCGTCCATGTTGATGTCGATCACCTGCGCGCCGTTGGCGACCTGCTGGCGGGCGACTTCGACGGCCTCGTCGTAGCGCTCTTCCTTGATCAGTTTCTTGAACTGCGCCGAGCCGGTGACATTGGTGCGCTCGCCCACGTTGATGAACAACAGGTCGGGCGTGATCACCAGCGGTTCGAGGCCGGAGAGGCGGGTGTGGCGTGTCATGTTATGCGGCCTCCGTGGCCAGTGAGAGCGGCGCCCTGGGTGCGCAATCGCGCACCACTTCGGCAATCGCCTTGATGTGCGCCGGCGTGGTGCCGCAGCAGCCGCCGACCAGGTTCAGCAAGCCTTCGCGGGCGAAGCTGCCGATCACGCTGGCCATCTCCTCCGGCGTTTCGTCGTACTCGCCGAAGGCGTTCGGCAGGCCGGCGTTGGGATGTGTGCTGACGTAGGTTTCGGCGACGCCCGCCAGCGTCTGCAGGTGCGGGCGCAGGTCCTCGGCGCCCAGCGCGCAATTGAAACCCACCGACAGCGGCCGCGCGTGGCGCACCGAGTAGTAGAACGCTTCGGCGGTCTGGCCCGAGAGCGTACGGCCGGAGCGGTCGGTGATGGTGCCGGAGATCATCACCGGCATGCGTGCGCCGCGCTGGTGGAACAGTTCGCTCAGCGCGAACAGGGCGGCCTTGGCATTCAGGGTGTCGAAGATGGTTTCCACCATCAGCACGTCGGCGCCGCCTTCGATCAGGCCGTTCGCCGATTCGGTGTAGTTCTCCACCAGTTCCTGGAACGTGACGTTGCGGAAACCCGGATCGTTGACATCCGGCGAAAGCGAGGCGGTGCGGCTGGTGGGGCCGAGCACGCCGATGACGAAGCGCGGCTTGTCCGGCGTTTTCGCGGTCATCGCGTCGCAGGCGGCGCGGGCCAGCCTGGCGCCTTCGCGGTTCAGTTCCTGCGCCAGGTGCTGCAGTTTGTAGTCGGCCTGGCTGATGCGGGTGGAGTTGAAGGTGTTGGTTTCGATCAGGTCGGCACCGGCTTCGAGGTAGGCGTCGTGCACGCCGCGAATGATCTCGGGCTTGGTCAACGAGAGCAGGTCGTTGTTGCCTTTCAGATCGCAGCTGCCGGCATGGTCGTGCGCGTGGCCGTCGTGGCCGTGCTCGAAGCGCTCACCGCGGAAGCTGGTTTCATCCAGTTGATGCGCCTGCAGCATCGTGCCCATGCCGCCGTCGAGGATGAGGATGCGCGTGGCCAGTGCCGCCTCCAGCAGGGCGACGCGTTCGGGGTGGATCCAGGGGAGGGCGCTCATGGGGCAATGCTCGTTTGATCAGGGTGGCGAAAAGGAAAGTCGGGGGTCATGACGGTTTGCGTGCCAGCAGGCTGATGACCTCGAAATGCGGGGCCTTGCGTTCGCGGCTGAGGCGGGAGCAGTTCAGTACCTCCAACCCCGCGGCGCGCGCGAAACCTTCCAGCTGGTCGCTGCTGAATCCCAGGTTGCGATGGTCGAAGGGCTCCACGGCGGCCCGATGGTCGTGCCGGCCCAACGTCGCCGCCAGCAGACGACCACCGGGGCGCAGCATGCGGGCCGCTTCGGCGATGGCACCGGCGGGGTCCTCGGCGTAGGTCAGGGCGTGCAGCATCAACACCAGGTCGAAGCGCTGGTCGCCCAGCTCCAGTGCGTGCATGTCACCCTGCAGCACCTGCACGTTGGTGAACGGCTTGAGTCGCTTGGCGGCGGCTTCGACCACGCGCTCGCTGGAATCCACGCAGACGATGGAATGCGCATGCGGGGCCAGCAGTTCGGCGGTCACGCCGTCGCCGGAGGCGATGTCCAGCACGTCGCCGGTGGCCAGCAATTGCAGCAGCGAGCGGGCCACGGTTTCCCAGGTCCGACCGGGCGAATAGTGGCGCTCCATGTCGCCGGCCACGGTGTCGGCCCAGCCCTGTTCGCGGGCGCGCTGGGCCAGTACGCCGGGCAGGCGCGCGGCGTCCTCGCGCAGCAACGCGTCGTCGATGCTTTCGCGCAGCGAGCGCAGCAGCGCATGCTGGTGTTCGTCGCCCTCGTTGTTGGCGCGATAATAGGCGGACACGCCGGCGCGGCGGTCGCGCACCAGCTCGGCTTCCTTGAGCTTGGCCAGGTGGGTCGATACGCGCGGCTGCGCCAGATGCAGCACGGCGGCCAGTTCGGCGACGGTCAGCTCCTCGTTTTCGAGCAGGGCCAGCAGGCGCACCCGGGTGGGATCGGCGAGTAGCCGCAGCACGCCGGAGGCGGTAGCGAGATCCATCGTCATCCCTTTATCGCGATAGAAAGATGACAAGGCTAGGCCGGGTGGTGCGATGCGTCAAGCAGAGGCCATGCCGCAACCCGCTGTCGGGCCATGTTGCGTTCGCACAGAGGCTTTCACTTCTTACGTTCTAAAATGGTTGCTGACGTAACTTTGGAGGCGCCCGTGGATTTCCGGTTTACCGAAGAGCAATTGTCGATCCAGTCGATCGCCCGTGATTTCGCGCAAAAGCGCATTGCGCCGGTGGCGGCCGAGTTCGACGCCCGCGCCGAGTTTCCGCTGGAGAACATCCGCGAAATGGGCCAGTTGGGCTTGATGGGCGTGGAAGTGCCCGAAGCCTACGGCGGCGCCGGCATGGACCCGATCGCCTACGTACTGGCGATGATCGAGATCGCCGCGGCCGACGCGGCCACCGCCACCGTGATGAGCGTGAACAACTCGCTGTTCTGCCACGGCATCCTCAAGCACGGCAATGAGGAACAGAAGCAGAAGTACGTGCGCGCCATCGCCACCGGCGAGGCGATCGGCGCGTATGCGTTGACCGAACCGCAATCGGGTTCCGACGCCTCGGCCATGCACACGCGCGCCACCAGGAACGCCGCTGGCGATTGGGTGATCAACGGCAAGAAGAGCTGGATCACCTCCGGCCCCGTGGCGCGCTACATCGTGCTGTTTGCCATCTCCACTCCGGGCATCGGCGCGAAGGGCGTGTCGGCCTTCATCATCGACACGCAACTACCTGGCTTCCACGCCGGCAAGACAGAACCGAAACTGGGCATCCGCGCCTCGGCCACCTGCGAGATCGAGTTCACCGATTACGTATTGCCGAAGGAGAACCTGCTGGGCGAGGAGGGCAAGGGCTTCTCGATCGCGATGGGCGTGCTTGACGCGGGGCGCATCGGCATCGCGTCGCAGGCAGTCGGCATCGCCCGCGCCGCCTACGAGGCCACCCTGCAATGGTCGCGCGACCGCAAGGCCTTCGGTCAGCCGATCGGCAGCTTCCAGATGACCCAGTCCAAGATCGCCGACATGAAGTGCAAGCTCGACGCCGCCACGCTGCTGACCCTGCGCGCGGCGTGGGCCAAGGGCGAAGCTGAGCAACGCGGTGGCCGCTTCGGCACCGAGGCGGCCGTGGCCAAGCTCACTGCCTCGGAAGCGGCGATGTGGATCGCGCACCAGGCGGTGCAGATCCATGGCGGCATGGGTTATTCGAAAGAAATGCCGCTGGAGCGCTACTTCCGCGATGCGAAAATCACCGAGATCTACGAGGGTACCAGCGAGATCCAGCGGATGGTGATTGCGCGGGCCGAAACAGGGTTGCGCTGATTGGCACGCGGGAGCAGGCACCCGCCGCGGTTGACTAACCCCCCAACCGTTCGCGCTGAGCGTAGCCCGCGCAGCGGGCGGAGTCGAAGCGCCGCCAAACGTGGCTGCGCACTGGCATGTCCTTCGACTTCGGCCTTCGGCCTACGCTCAGGATGAACGGGATTTGGCGGCGGCCCTGCGCTGGCGATGACACAAAAAAGCCCGGCAGTTTCCTGCCGGGCTTTTCGTTGTTGCCGGGGATCAGGCGCCCCGTCGCGGATCGGAGTCGAACGTGCTCGGCCCATCCAGTGCGGGCTTGGCCGGCGTATCGCCATCCAGCTTGTCGCCCAGAAGGCGTCGCACCACGATGTAGAACACCGGGATCAGCAGCACGCCCAGGAAGGTGGCGAACAGCATGCCGCCGATCACGCCGGTACCGATGGCGTGGCGGGCGTTGGCGCCGGCGCCGGTGGAGAAGAACAGCGGCGACACGCCCAGGATGAAGGCCAGCGAGGTCATCAGGATCGGCCGCAGGCGCAGTCGGGCCGCGTCGACGGTGGCTTCGCGCAGGGTGCGCCCGGCCTGCTGTTCGGCCACCGCGAACTCCACGATCAGGATCGCGTTCTTCGCGGCCAGGCCGATCACCGTGATCATGCCGATCTTGAAGTAGATGTCGTCGGGCAGGCCACGCAACAGGGTGAATACCACCGCGCCCAGAATGCCCAGCGGCACCACCAGCAACACGGCGATCGGGATCGACCAGCTTTCGTACAGCGCCGCCAAAGCCAGGAAGACGATCACGATCGACAGCACCATCAGCAAGGTGGCGGCGTTGCCGGAGAGGATCTCCTGGTAGGACTGGCCGGTCCAGTCGTAGCCGAAGCCCTTGGGCAGGTCGTCGTTGACGATCTTCTGCATCTCGGCCATCGCCTCGCCCGAGGAATGCCCTGGCGTGGGCGAGCCGACGATTTCCACCGCGGAATAGCCGTTGTAGCGGGTCAGCGACGGCGACGACACGATCCAGTCGGTATGCACCACGTTCGACAGCGGGATCATCGCCGGTGTGCCGTTGGCGGTGAGCTGCGAGCTGGGGGTGAAGAAGTGCTCCAGCGCATCCGGGCCCATGCGATACGGTGCATCGGCCTGCATGATCACGCGCTTGACGCGCCCGCCGTAGGCAAAGTCGTTGACGTAGACCGGCGCCAGCATCAGGCCGACCGCGTTGTAGATATCGCCCACCGACAGGCCCATTGATTGCGCCTGGATGCGGTCGACATCCAGGTGCAACTGCGGCGCATCCTCCAGCGAATTGGGACGCACGCCCACCAGCACGGGACTCTGGCTGGCTTTGCCCAGCAAGGTGTTGCGCGCCTGGGTGAGCGCGTCGCGACCGGCACCGCTGCGGTCCTGCAGATACATGTCGAAGCCGCCGAACTGCCCCAGGCCCTGCACTGTCGGCAGGTTGACCACGAACACCTGCGCGTCGCGGATCTGCTGCAAGGCGCCGTTGGCGCGGCCGATGAACTCCGTGGCGGAGGCATCGCGGTCGGCCCAGTCTTTCAGCTTGATGAAGTTCATGCCGACGTTTTCGCCGGCGCCGACGAAGCTGAAGCCGGTGACCTGCAGCACGCCAGCGACCGCGTCGTCCTTGTCCAGGATCTCGCGCATCTGCTTCATCACCTTGGTGGTGCGCTGCAGGGTGGCGCCTGGCGGCAACTGCACGATGGCCAGCGCGTAGCCCTGGTCCTCCTCGGGCAGGAAGCTGCCGGGCAGGCGGGAGTAAAGGAAACCACCCAGCACGGCCACCGCCACGAACACGATCATCCAGCGTGGCGCATGACTCACCGCACCGTGGACGTGACCGGTATAGGTCTTCGTGATCCAGGTGAACATGTCGTTGAACTTGCGGAAAACGATGTTCTTTTTCTTGTGGTGTTCCGGCTGCAGGAAGCTGGCGCACAGCGCCGGCGTGAACGACAGGGCCAGGAACGCGGAGAAGCCCATCGACACCGCGATGGTCAGCGCGAACTGCTTGTAGATCACGCCGGTGGCGCCCGGCTGCAGCGACGAGGGCACGAACACCGCCGCCAGCACCACCGTGATCGCCACCACGGCGCCGGTGATCTGGCCCATCGCCTTGACCGTGGCGTCGCGCGGCGAGAGGCCTTCCTCGGTCATGATGCGTTCGACGTTCTCGATCACCACGATCGCGTCGTCCACCACGATGCCGATGGCCAGCACCATGCCGAACAAGGTCAACTGGTTGATGGTGAAGCCCAGCACCAGCATGCCCAGGAACGTGCCCAGCAGGGCTACCGGGATCACCAGCGTGGGGATGATCGTGGCGCGGAAGTTCTGCAGGAACAGCAGCATCACCAGGAACACCAGGATGATCGCCTCGATCAGCGTGTGGATCACCTCGTTTATCGAGATCCGCACGAAACTGGTGCTGTCATACGGGCTGAACCAGGTCACGCCCTGCGGGAAGCTGGGTGCCAGCTCGTCCATCTTGGCGCGTACCGCGGTGGCCACGTCCAGCGCGTTGGCGCCGGGCAGCAACTGGATCGCGAAGGCGCCGATCGGCTTGCCCTCGTAACTGGTGTCGAAGCCGTAGCTGCCGGGGCCGAAGCTGATCCGCGAGACGTCGCCCAGCTTGACCGTGGTGCCGTCGCTGTTGGCACGCAGCACGATGTCGGCGAACTGCTCGGCCGTGGTGAAGCGCCCTTCGGTCGATACCGTGACGCTGAGGCCCTGGCCTTCCGGCGCGGGGTCGGAGCCCAGCGAACCGGCGGCGAACTGCACGTTCTGCGCGCGGATCGCGGCGAGCACCTGGGTGGCGGACAGGTTGTAGCCTTGCAGCTTGTCCGGGTTCAGCCAGATCCGCATGGCGTATTCGGAACCGAACTGCTGCGTGCTGCCCACGCCGGGTACGCGCGCGATCTGGTCCAGCACGCTGGAACCCACGATGTCGTTGAGGCGGTTGCGGTCGATCTCCGGATTGTCCGTCGTCAGCGCCACCACCATCAGGAAGCCGGCGTTCGCCTTGGCCACCACCACGCCTTGCTGGGTTACTTCCGAGGGCAGGCGCGGGGTGGCCAGCGCCACCTTGTTCTGCACCTGCACCTGGGCGATGTCCGGGTCGGTGCCGCTTTCGAACGTCAGGGTGATGCTGGCGCGACCGCTGGCGCTGGACGACGAGCTGAAATACAGCAGGTGGTCGATGCCGGTCAGTTGCTGCTCGATCACCTGGGTGACGGTTTTCTCGGTGGTGGCCGCGCTGGCGCCGGGGTAGGTGGCGCTGACGGTGACCGACGGCGGGGCGATCGACGGGTACGATTCGACGCCCATGTTGAGGATCGCCAGCACACCGCCCAGCGAAATCAGGATGGCCACCACCCACGCGAAAATGGGGCGGTCAATAAAGAAACTCGGCATGATCGCGCTCCGTTACTTGCCGCTCGGGGCTTTGGCGGCCGACTTGGCGCCGGCGGGTGGCGCAGGCTGCCACGGCGTGGCCTTGGCCGGTGCGCCGGCCTTGACCTTCTGCAGGCCGGAGACCACCACCGCATCACCCGCGGCGAGGCCGTCGTTGACCACCCACTGGCCGTCACGCATGTCGCTGGTGGTGAGGTCCTTGCGCACGACCTTGCCATCGGCGCCAACCACCATCGCGTAGGCGCCGACCGTGTCCCGCTGCACCGCCGCCTGCGGCAGCAGGAACACCTTGTGCTGCTGGCCGAGGTTGGCGGTCAGGGTGACGTACATGCCGGGCAACAGCGTGCGTTGCGGGTTGGGGATGGTGGCGCGCAGGTTCACCGCGCCGGTGGCCGGGTTGACCGAGGTGTCGGAAAAATCCAGCACGCCAGATTCCGCATAGGTGCTGCCATCGGGCAGGGTGATCCGCACGCTGGTCTTGTTTGCGCCGGCGAGGGTGACGTCGCCGCTGCGCTGCGCGCTGCGCATCTTCTCCAGCGAGGCCACGCTCATGGTGAAGTTCACGTACAGCGGATCGATCTGGTCCACCGTGGTGAGCAGGGTGGCTTCGCCATTGCCCACCAGCGCGCCTTCAGTCACCTGCTGCTGGCCGGCGCGACCATCGATGGGCGAGGTCACGTTGGCGTAGCCCAGGCTGATGCGGGCCGTTTCCACGTTGGCGCGTGCAGCCTGCACGGCGGCGGCGGAATTGCGTTCGGCGGCCAGCGCGTTGTCGAGATCGGCTTTCGACACGTAGCCCTTCGGGGCCAGCTCACGCACCCGCTGCGCGGTGACCTTGTCGTTGGTTGCCGTGGCCTGCGCCTGCGCCAGCGATGCCTGCGCGGCATTGAGCGATGCCTTCAACGGCGCCGGGTCGATCTGGAAAAGCAGCTGGCCTTTCTTGACGTCGGTGCCTTCCTCGTACGTGCGCTTCAGCAGTACGCCGGCAACGCGGGCGCGTACATCGGCGCTGCGATAGGGCGACAGGCGCCCCACCAGGTCGCGCGTCAGGGGTGCGTTTTGCGGCTGCACCTTCAGCACACCCACTTCCGGCGGGGGCATTTGCGGCGGGCCTTGTTCCTTGCCTTTGCCGCCGCATGCCGCGAGGGCAAGCAGGCAGAGGCACAACGGTGCGCGCAGTAGGGAGGACTTCATGGCGGCTCCAGAACGATGCTCGAATCGGGGAAGAGTGGGGATGCACCGGTGCGCGGCTGCCGATCCAGGGGATCGATACAGCGCCGTGCCTCGGCTGCCTCATGTCTTTGGGTCTTGCCGACGGTAGGGGCGCCCGACGGATGCTTCGCGAATCCTCGCGGAGCATCGGGCCTTGGCCGGCAAGACTATACCGGACAGTTTACATTTTAAATCAGGTGTGAATCCACCCGTTGACACCGGGTGTGGTGGTATGGACAAGCGCCGGCAGGCAGCCGATGCCGCACGCGTTTGCGCGCCACGTAACTGGATCACTGTCCGCGCGAAATATGCAAGTGGCGGAGGTCGGTGGTGGTGCTTCGCGACGCGGCAGTATTCTGGGGCGACGTTGCATGACGCCATTTTGTTTTCACTACCCAGTAGAAGCCATGAATGCGATCCAAGCGACCACCGCAACATCCCCCCGCAATGCCGTACTCGACGCCCTGAAAGCACAGGGGCTCGAACCCTCCCAGTTGGCGGGGGCGAACATCTTCACCGACGTCTTTTTTGCCCGCATGGCGCCGGGCGACGTGGCCGCACACACGCCGCAGCAGTGGGCCGGATTGATCGCGGGCTTGCTGCAATTCATGCAACGCCGACCCCGTGGGCAGGCGCTGGTGCGGGTGCTGGATGCGGTGCCTGGTCACCCCGGCCGCAGCCTGTTGCAGGTGGTCACCGATGACATGCCGTTCCTGGTGGACACCGTCAGCATGATCGTGGCGGAGAACCGGCAGTCGATTCAGGCGGTGATCCACCCGGTGTTGAACGCCGTGCGCGACGCCGAGGGGCAGCTCCTGCGGCTCGGTGACGAGTCCGGCGTGCCCGAGTCGATCATGCATTTCGAGATCGACCGCATCGTCGACGAGGCGCTGTGCTCGCGCCTGCAGACACAGGTTGCCGACGCACTTAATGATGTACGCCAGGCCGTGGGCGACTGGTCGGCCATGCGCGACAAGGCCTTGGCGATCGCCGCCGACTTGCCGCACCGCAAGCTTTCGCTGGACGAGGATTCCGTGCGCGAGGCGGCGGATTTCCTGCGCTGGATGGCCGACGACAACTTCACTTTCTTCGGTTACCGCCAGTACGAGGTGGTGGCGGCCGATGGCGAGCAGGTGCTGCGCGCGGTGGATTCCACCGGGCTGGGCATCCTGCGTGACAGCGATCATTCGCTGGCGCCGCGGTCGGTGCGCTCGCTGGCGGCCAGCGAACTGCCGCACTCGGGTGCGACCGACGCCATCATCCTCACCAAGACCAATGCCCGCTCGCACGTGCATCGCAGCGGCTACATGGATTACGTGGGCGTGCTGAAATTCGATGCCGATGGCAAGGCAGTGGCGGAGGAACGCTTCATCGGCATGTTCTCCTCCAGTGCCTACATGACCCGGCCGCAGGATGTGCCGCTGGTGCGGCACAAGGTCGAATCGGTGCTGGTGCGTTCGGAGCTCAAGCGCGATTCCCACTCCGGCAAATCGCTGCGCCACATCCTGGAGGTGCTGCCGCGCGACGAGCTGTTCCAGAGCAACGAGGACGAGCTGTTTGCCACCGCCAGCGGCATCCTGGAGCTGCGCCAGCGCGCGCGCGCCCGACTGTTCGTCCGCCGCGACCGCTATGACCGTTTCTTCGCCTGCCTGGTATTCGTGCCGCGCGAACGCTTCAACACCTCGGTGCGCGAGCGCATCGAGGCGCTGCTGGGCGAGGCGTTGCATGCCGAGCAGGTGGATTCGTCGGTGCAGATGGGCGAGGCCGCGTTGACCCGGTTGTACGTGGTGGTGCGGCCGCGCATCGGCGATCACCCCGATTACGACCTGGGCGCGCTGGAGCAGGGTGTCGAGGCGATCGTGCGCAACTGGCACGACGATGTGCGCGATGCGCTGGTGCGTTCGCAGGGCGAGCACGAGGGCATGCTGCTCGCCAACAGTTTCGGCAAGGCGATGCCGCCGGGTTACGTCGATGACGTGAGCCCCGCCGTGGCCGCCGAGGACATCCGCGCGCTATCGCTGCTGTCGGGCGAAAACGCGCTGCGGATGTCGTTCTACCATCCGCTGAAGGCGCCGGAGACGCTGCGTTTCAAGGTCTACCGCAGTGGCGGCGACATCGCCCTGTCCGAGGTATTGCCGCAGTTGGAGAACCTGGGCCTGCGCGTGCTCACCGAGCACGTCTACGACATCCCGCGCGATGGCGCGTCGCTGTCGATCCAGGATTTCGAGGTGCAACCGGCCGGCAAGCTCACCTTCAGCGTGGAGCAGGTCGGTACCTTGTTCGAGGAAGCCTTCGAGCAGATCTGGCGCGGCAACGCGGAGAACGACGGTTTCAACCGGCTGGTGCTGGGCGCCAAGCTCAGCTGGCGCCAGATCGCCATGTTGCGCGGCTATTGCAAGTACCTGCTGCAGACGGGCGCGGCGTTCTCGCAGGCGTATATGGAAGACACGCTCAACCGCTATCCGGCGATCGCCGGCTTGCTGGTGGAGCTGTTCCTGGCGCGGTTCGATCCGCGCCGCGAGGATATGTCCGCCGAGGCCTTGAAGGCGGCTGGCGCCACGCTGGCGGCCGAGATGGAAGCGTTGATCCCGACCAACGTGCAGAGCGCGCAGCCTTCGTTGATCGCCGATCTCGGCGCCGCCCTGTCGCGGCCGCGCGCGGAGCAGATCCAGGCCGTGGAAAGCGCCATCGGCGTGCTGCTGGAGAACGTCGCCAGCCTGGACGAGGACCGCATCCTGCGCAGCTTCGTCAGCGTCATCGGTGCCACGCTGCGCACCAGCTTCTTCCAGCATCACGAGGGTGCGCCGCGCGATTACATCAGCTACAAACTCGATCCGCATCAGGTTCCCGGGCTGCCCAAGCCGATCCCCTACCGCGAGATCTGGGTCTGCGCGCCGCGCGTCGAAGGCATCCACCTGCGCTTCGGCGCGGTGGCGCGCGGTGGCCTGCGCTGGTCCGACCGGCGCGAGGATTTCCGCACCGAGGTGCTGGGCCTGGTCAAGGCGCAGATGGTGAAGAACACCGTCATCGTGCCGGTCGGTTCCAAGGGCGGGTTCTTCGTCAAGCGGCCGCCGGTCGATGGCGACCGCGACACACAGCTGGCCGAAGGCATCGCCTGCTACCGCATCTTCATCAACGGCTTGCTCGACATCACCGACAACCTGGTCGAGGGCGAGGTGGTGCACCCGCAGGATGTGGTGCGCCACGACGGCGACGATCCGTATCTGGTGGTGGCCGCCGACAAGGGCACGGCATCGTTCTCCGACATCGCCAACGCCATTTCGATCGAGCACGACTACTGGCTGGGCGACGCGTTCGCCTCCGGTGGTTCGCATGGCTACGACCACAAGGGCATGGGCATCACGGCGCGTGGCGCATGGGAGTCGGTGAAGCGCCATTTCCGCTCGCTGGGCGTGGACACGCAGTCGCAGGATTTCACCTGCGTCGGCATCGGCGACATGTCTGGCGACGTGTTCGGCAACGGCATGCTGTTGTCCGAGCACATCAAGCTGGTGGCGGCGTTCGATCATCGCCATGTCTTCCTCGACCCCACGCCCGACGCCGCACGCTCCTTTGCCGAGCGCCAGCGCCTGTTCGACAAGCCGCGTTCCAGCTGGGACGACTACGACCGCTCGCTGATCTCAAGCGGTGGCGGCGTGTATCCGCGCAGCGCCAAGTCGATCCCGATCTCGGCCGAGGTGCGTACCGCGCTGGGGTTGAAGGCCGATGTCGAGCACCTGCCGCCCAACGAACTGCTCAGCGCGATCCTCCGGGCGCCGGTGGACCTGCTGTGGAACGGCGGCATCGGCACCTACGTCAAGGCCGCCAGCGAGAGCCATGCCGACGTGCGCGACCGCGCCAACAACGCGCTGCGCGTGGATGGCGGGGAGCTGCGCTGCAAGGTGGTGGGTGAGGGCGGCAACCTGGGCTTCACCCAGAAGGGCCGCATCGAGGCGGCGCAGAACGGCGTGCTGCTCAATACCGACTTCATCGACAACTCCGCGGGCGTGGACACCTCCGACCACGAGGTCAACATCAAGATCCTGCTGAACGATGCGGTGAAGCGCAACGAGCTCAGCGTCGACGCCCGCAACGAGCAACTGGCGTCGATGACGGAGGAGGTCGGCAAGCTGGTGCTGTGGGACAACTACCGGCAGAACCAGGCGATCACGCTGATGGAGCACCAGTCGGTGCGCCGGCTCGGTTCCATGGCGCATTTCATCCGCACGCTGGAGGCTGAGGGCACGCTGGACCGCCAGGTGGAGAACCTGCCATCGGATGCCGAGCTGGCCGAGCGCAAGAGCCGGGAGCAGGGCCTGAGTCGGCCGGAGCTGGCGGTGCTGCTGTCGTACGACAAGATGCGGCTGTTCCAGCAACTGCTCGATTCCGACGTACCGGAAGATCCTTACCTCTCGCGCGAGCTGGTGCGCTATTTCCCAGAGCCGCTGCACGAGAAGTACGCCGAGCACATGCAGCGCCACCGCCTGAAGCGCGAGATCATCGCCACCGCGGTCACCAACTCCACCATCAACCGCATGGGCGCCACCTTCATGATGCGCATGCAGGAGGACACCGGCCAGCGGCCCGCCGCCATCGCCAAGGCGTACACCGCAGCGCGCGAGATTCTCGATGCCCGCGAGCTGTGGGCCGAGCTTGAGGCGCTGGACAGCAAGGTGGCCGAAGGCACCCAGACCGACGCGATCCTGAAAATCTGGGCGTTGCTGCGGCACATGACGCGCTGGCTGTTGAACCGACCCGGTGGCACGCTGGATATCGCCGCCAACGTCGAGCGCTACCAGGGCGTGGTGTCGGATCTGCGCAAGGCCTTGCCGCACGTGCTGGGCAAGGCGGGCCAGGGCGACTTCACCTGCGACCGCGAGAAATGGGAAGGCCTTGGCATGCCATCGGCACTGGCCCTGCGGCTGGCCCGCATGCCAGACCTGCGCGCGGCGCTGGACATGGCCGAGATCGCCCGCCAAAGCGACGAGCCGATCGAGAAAGTGGCGCGCATCTTCTATGAACTGGGCGAAGCGCTGGATCTGGGCTGGTTGCGCGACCAGATCGAGGCGTTGCCGGTGGAAGGCCACTGGCATGCGCAGGCGCGCGGCTCGCTGCTGGATGAGTTGAACCAGCAGCACCGGGCGCTGGCACAGCAGGTGTTGAGCATGGGCGTCGACGACAGCGGCGATGTCTCCGCGGTGCAGGCATGGTTGCAACGCGACGACGCCACGCTGCAACACACGCGCAGCATGCTGGCCGAGATCCTCACCCAGAATGCCGATTACCCGATTGCATCGGTGGCCGTGAGGCGACTGGCGCAACTGGCGCAGTTGCCGGTTTGAGGCTTCGGTTGGAGTTCCCCGCGGGTTGACCCACCCCGTCCCTCCCCTGCGAGCAGGGGAGGGTATTACGGCACGCTCTGGCTTTGTGGTGGTTCGTGTTCGGTGTTTGCGGCTTTTGGCTCCTCCTCCTGCTGGCAGGGGGAGGTTGGGAGGGGGCGGGCGTGCGGGGACGCTCGGGACTTTAGGGCGCAGCTCCCCCTCTGTCGTATCCTTCAGCCTTCTCCCGCCAGTCAGGGTTCCCGATGCGTTTTGCCTTTGTCGCCAGCGACACCGCCGTCGCGCAACAGGCGCGCGATGCCTTGGTGCAACGGTATGGCGATGTACCGCCAGCCCAGGCCGAACTGATCGTGGCGTTGGGCGGCGATGGTTTCATGCTTCGCACCCTGCATGCCTATCGCGACCTGGACGTGCCGGTGTACGGCATGAAACTGGGTCAGGTCGGTTTCCTGATGAACATGCACCAGCTCGACCACCTGCCCGAACGCATCGAGCGGGCGCACGTGGCGTCGCTGTTTCCGCTGGAAATGCGGGTGACCGACGTGGCCGGCCGCGCGCATGTCGCCAAGGCGTTCAACGAGGTGTCGCTCCTGCGCCAGAGCAACCAGGCCGCCCATCTGGAAGTGCAGTTGAACGGCACGGTGAAGCTGACCTCACTGGTGTGCGACGGCATCATGGTCTCGACCCCCGCTGGCTCCACGGCCTACAACCTGTCCGCGCACGGCCCGATCCTGCCGCTGGATGCCAACGTGCTGGCGCTGACCCCGATCAGCCCGTTCCGCCCCCGCCGCTGGCGCGGCGCCATTCTTCCGCATCGCACGGAAGTGGCGTTTCGCGTCATCGACCCGGGCAAGCGACCGGTCAGCGCCACCGCGGATTTCCATGAAGTGCGCGACGTGCTGACCGTGACGATCCGGCAATCGGGCGATCAGGGCGTGCGGCTGCTGTTCGACCCCGAGCACAATCTTGAGCAGCGGATACTGGATGAGCAGTTCGCGGCGGAGTGAAGAGCTGCCCCCATCCGCCTGCGGCACTTTCCCCGTAAACGGCGGATCATCGAGCTCCCCCGAACCAGCCAGCTCCCTTCCCCCGTTTACGGGGGAAGGTGCCCGACAGGGCGGATGAGGGCAAGCTCTTCTCCACCCACCCATACCCCCACCTTTGCTAGATTCAAAACCATCCCTCCCATCAGGCACAGGACGCATGACCACTCCTCCCGTCGACGCGCACGATCCGGTAGCTGCCGGCGACAACCGACTGGTCGTGGCCATTTCCTCGCGCGCGTTGTTCGACCTCGGTGACAGCCACTCGCTGTTCGAGCGCGACGGGCTGGATGCATACCGCAACTTCCAGATCGAGCACGAGAACGAGATCCTGCAGCCTGGCGTGGCGTTTCCGCTGGTGCAGAAACTGTTGGGGCTCAACAAGCTGGCCGGTGACGTGCCGCCGGTCGAGGTGATCCTGCTGTCGCGCAATTCGGGCGATACCGGCCTGCGCATCTTCAACGCGATCCAGCATTACAAGCTGGAGATCAGCCGCGCCGCGTTTACCAGCGGCGCGCCGACGTCCGATTACATCGCGCCGTTCAAGGCGGATCTGTTTCTTTCCGCCAATGCCGAGGACGTCGGCCGCGCGCTCGCCGCCGGTGTCGCCGCCGCCACCATCCTGCCCAGCACCGCGCCGCCGCGCGCCAGCGAGCAGTTGCGCATCGCATTCGATGGCGATGCCGTGCTGTTTGGTGACGAGGGCGAACGGGTGTCGCGCGAGGAAGGGCTGGAAGCGTTCCATCGCAGCGAGGCCGAGCACGCCGCCGAACCGCTTTCGGTGGGCCCGTTCCGCGGTTTTCTTACCGCGCTGCACCGCCTGCAGGCGGCGTTTCCCGCCGAAGATTCACCGATCCGCACGGCCCTGGTCACGGCCCGTTCCGCGCCCGCACACAAGCGCGTCATCCTCACCTTGCGCCGCTGGGGCGTGCGCATCGACGAGGCGCTGTTCCTGGGTGGCCGCGACAAGGGCCCGTTCCTGGATGCCTTCGGTGCCGACATCTTTTTCGACGACTCACCGGCCAACGTGGAATCCGCACGCAAGCACGTGGCGACCGGGCATGTCCCGCATGGCGTCAGCAACCGCTGAGCCGCTGCGGTATCGCGCCATCGATCGTCACACCACGCGAGTTCGCTTCCACCAGCGCGTGACCTTGTCCTCGCGTACGAAGGTGAACAGGCCGGCGCCGAGGATGATGGCAATGCCGACTGCCATGGGCCAATCCAGCTGGTCGTCGAACAGCACATAGCCCAGAAGCACGGCCCACAGCATCTGGCTGTACTGGGTGGGTGCCACGTGATTCGCCGGCGCCCTGCGCGTGGCCAGCATCAGCAGCACCGCGCCGAGTGCGGCGAGCAAACCGTAGCCGAGCAGCAACAGCCATTGACTCAAATGCGGCCAGCGGAAGTTGGTCAGCATCAGCATGCCGGCGAGCGTCGTCGAGCCGATCACGCCGGCGCCGTACAGCGTGATGCGTTTTTCGTGTGGCCCGGACAGGCGCAGGGCAATCATCGAGATGGCACCGGCAAGGCCGCAGACAAGCGCGGCAAGATGGCCGGCGCCGAGTTCACGGAAGCCCGGCCGCAACACCACCAGCACGCCGAGGAAACCCGCCACCACCGCCGACCAGCGGCGCCAGCCGACATGCTCCTTCAATACCAGCACCGACAGGATGGTGACGAAGATCGGCATCAGGAAGATCAGCGCGAAAGCCTCGGCCATCGGCAGGGCGGTGAACGCGATCACGGCGGCGGTCGTACCGATGGCGCTGGCGACGGCGCGCACGACCCACAAACCCTGGCGTTGCGCGAGCAGCACCTCGCGCCAGCGGTCGCCCTCTCCCTTGATGAAGGGCAGTGCGCTCAGGCCCAACAAGGCGCCGAAAAACACCGCCTCATAAGCAGGCAGCGAGCCGTGCAACAGCTTCACGAACGCGTCGCTGAGCGCGAAGGCGGCAAAGGCCAGGAAACCGAGCAGGATGCCTTTGAACATGGGTATCCGAAGAGGGCGGGGGAAACTTCGATCGCAGCATGCGTGCAGCGCGATGAGGCGGGCGCGACGATTGTCCCACGGCCCTGCCGCTGCGCCTATCGCCGATGCTGCAGCTTGCCATGACCGCTCCGGACGGCCGGACTAGAATGCGAAGCTTGCCTTGACCTACGGACTCCATTGCATGGCTACCCGTCTCGACCCGCTCGATCTCTATGATGTCCGCTCGCTGCTCACCGACGAGGAGCGCATGGTGCAAGACTCCGTCGGCCGTTTCGTCGATGAGCGCGTGTTGCCGATCATCGGCGATTGCTTCGACCAGGGCCGCTTCCCGAAGGAGCTGATCCCGGAGATCGCCGGCCTGGGCCTGCTCGGCGCCACGATTCCCGAGGCATACGGTGGCGCCGGCATGAACGGCGTCAGCTATGGCCTGATCTGCCAGGAGCTGGAGCGCGGCGATTCCGGCCTGCGCAGCTTCGCCTCGGTGCAGAGTTCGCTGTGCATGTACCCGATCTTCGCCTACGGCAGCGAGGAGCAGAAAAAACATTACCTGCCGCCGATGGCCGCGGGTGAAGTGATCGGCTGCTTCGGCCTGACCGAACCGCACGGCGGCTCCGATCCGGCCAACATGAAGACCCATGCGAAGAAGGATGGCGACGACTGGGTCATCAACGGCGCCAAGATGTGGATCACCAACGGCAACCTGGCGCACATCGCGATCGTGTGGGCACAGACGGACGACGGCATCCAGGGCTTCGTGGTGTCGACTGACACGGCCGGCTTCAAGGCGCAGGAAATCCACAAGAAGATGAGCCTGCGCGCCTCGGTCACCAGCGCGCTGTTCTTCGACAACGTGCGCGTGCCGGACAGCGCGCGCCTGCCGAACGTGAGGGGCTTGAAGGGTCCGCTGGGCTGCCTCACCCAAGCGCGCTACGGCATCACCTGGGGCCCGATCGGCGCTGCGCAGGCCTGCCTCAAGGAAGTGCTCGACTACACCGCCGAGCGCATCCTGTTCGGCAAGCCGCTGGCCTCCAACCAGGCGGTGCAGCTGAAGATGGCCGACATGGCCCGGCGCATCACCACCGCGCAGTTGCTGTCGCTGCAGCTCGGCCGGCTGAAGGATGCCGGCAAGATGCAGCCGACCCAGGTGTCGCTGGCGAAATGGAACAACTGCCGCATGGCGATCGACATCGCGCGCCAGTGCCGCGACATCCTCGGCGGCGCCGGCATCACCACCGAGCACGGTGCGATCCGCCATGCGCTGAACCTGGAATCGGTGATCACCTATGAAGGCACCGAAACCGTGCACGAGCTGGTGGTCGGCCGCGAGCTGACCGGCATCAACGCGTTCTGAAAGGATGTGGCGCATGGACCTCGATTCGCTGCGCATCGAAACCGACCGGCTGATCCTGCGCCCGCCGCTTGCGCAGGATTTTGACGCCTATGCGGCGAAGATGGCGGATGCGGAGGCAACCCTCTTCACCGGCGGCGTGCAGACGCGGGCGTTGGCGTGGCGGAGTTTCCTGGGCAAAGCCGGTGCATGGACGATCCAGGGGTTCTCGATGTTCGCGGTGATCGAGAAGACCAGTGGCCAATGGATCGGCCAGTTGGGCCCATGGCATCCGGAAGGGTGGCCGGGAACCGAAGTGGGCTGGGGCCTGGCGCGCCACGCCTGGGGCAAGGGTTATGCGCTGGAAGGCTGTATCGCGGCGATCGACTGGACCTTCGACCGACTCGGCTGGGATGAAGTGATCCACTCCATCCATCCCGACAATCATGCCTCGCAGGCACTGGCGCGGCGGTTGGGTTCGACCCTCCGCGGCCCCGGCAAGCTGCCCGCACCGCACGAGGGTTCGCCCACCGAGATCTGGGCGCAGACGCGCGAGCAATGGCGCAGGCGACGCGCATGAGCCACCTCTCGCCAGCGCTTTACACCACCCTGGCCGAGATCGTGCCCGACCTGCACGTGCACTGCGTCGATCCGTGGTGCCTGATCGGCAGCACCGCGGCTTTGTTGCTCGGCGCGCAGGCAAGCGCGGCGGATGTGGATGTGCTGACCTCGCGTGCCGATGCCGAGACGTTGATGGCGGTTTGGGCATCGCAGCGCGAAACCGCGTTCACGCCGCCGGATGCCGGCCGCTTCCGTTCGCATTTCGCCCGTTTCCGTTTTCCCGGCGCGGCGGTGGAGATCATGGGCGCGCTTGAAGTTCATGCCGATGAGCGCTGGCAGGCGGTATCGCCCGGCCGCCTGGTGCTGGTGGGCGTGAACGGCCTGGCGGTACCGGTGCCTTCCCTCGACGACCAGATTCGCCTCTTCAAAAGTTTCGGACGGGAAAAGGACATGCGGCACGCCGAAGCGTTGCGGGCACTCACGCCTGCTGCTTTCACCATTCCTGTCCTGTCTTCCCGTTGACTACCGCCCGATCAGAACGACCACACCATGACAGCCATTCCCTTCGCCCTCGGCGCTCGCCACAAGGGCTTCAATCGCGCCGAAGTCGTCGACCAGAATTTTCTGGAGTTCGTGCAGCTGTGGCAGGGCGAAACCCGTGCCGCGCCACGCGACGACGAGGCGGTGTTGCCGGGCAGTGCGCTGGATGCGCGCGGCTTCCGCGAGTTGCTGGAATCGCAACTGATCTCGCGCCACCTCGACCTGATGGCGCGCGTGCTGCGCGTGCAGAACAAGGTGTTCTACACGATCGGTTCGTCCGGCCACGAAGGCAACGCGATGGTGGCGCGGTTGGCACGCCACACCGATCCGGCGTTCCTGCATTACCGCTCCGGCGCCTTCATGGCCGAACGTTTCCGCAAGATCCCGGGCATGGACCCGGTGATGGACTCGGCGCTGTCCTTCGCCGCCAGCAAGGACGATCCGGCCTCCGGTGGCCGCCACAAGGTGTGGGGTTCCAAGCCGCTGTGGGTGCTGCCGCAGACCTCGACGATCGCCTCGCACCTGCCCAAGGCGCTGGGCACCGCGGTGGCGATCGAGCAGGCGCGCCGCATCGGCCATCAGCTGCCGATTCCTGATGACAGCATCACCATCTGCTCGTTCGGCGATGCCTCCAGCAACCATGCCAGTGCGCAGACCGCGTTCAATACAGCGGCCTGGACGGCGTACCAGAAACTGCCCGCACCGGTGCTGTTCGTGTGCGAGGACAACGGCATCGGCATCTCGGTGAAGACGCCGTCGGGCTGGGTCGCCAACAATTACCAGCATCGCGCCAATCTCGACTACTTCTTCGCCGACGGCCTCGACGTGGCCGAGGGCTACGCCCAGGTGCAGCGCGCGGTGGAGCATTGCCGCAGCACGCGCCGGCCAACCTTCCTGCACCTGAAGACCACCCGCGTGATGGGCCACGCCGGCACCGATTTCGAGATCGAGTGGCGCAGCATCGAGGAACTCTTTGCGGTCGAATGCTCCGATCCGCTGCTGCGCTCGGCCGCCATCGCGCTGGCGTCTGGCCTGTATTCGAAGGACGACCTGCTGAATCTCTACGAGGCCACCCGCAAGCGTTGCTTCGCTGCCGCCGAGGATGCGGATTCGCGCCATCGCCTGACCTCGTTGGACGACGTGATGAAGCCGCTGGCGCCGTACACGCCGGCCGCGGTGAAGGCCGAGGCCACGCGCGCCGACTACGCGGCGCAGCGCCTGAAAGTGTTCGGCGGCGAAGCGAAGCTGCCGGAAAAACTGCCGCCACGGCATCTGGCCATCCAGATCGGGCAGGCTTTGCACGACCTGATGGCGAAGTATCCGGAGGCGTTGCTGTTCGGCGAGGACGTGGCGCAGAAGGGCGGCGTGTATACCGTCACCAAGGGCCTCAACAAGACCTTCAAGGGCAGCCGCGTGTTCAACACGCTGCTCGACGAGACGATGATCCTGGGCCTGGCCCAGGGCTACGCCAACATGGGCATGCTGCCGATTCCGGAGATCCAGTACCTGGCGTATTTCCACAACGCCTGCGACCAGATCCGCGGCGAGGCGGCCTCGCTGCAGTTCTTCTCCAACGGCCAGTACCGCAATCCGATGGTGATGCGCGTGGCCTCGCTGGGTTACCAGAAGGGTTTCGGCGGCCACTTCCACAACGACAACTCGATCACCGCGCTGCGCGACATCCCCGGCCTGGTGGTCGGTTGCCCCAGCCGCGGCGACGACGCGGCGATGATGCTGCGCACGCTGATGGCGCTGGCGAAGGTCGATGGCCGCGTCTGCGCCTTCCTCGAACCGATCGCGCTGTACATGACCAAGGATCTGTACGAGGCCGGCGACGGCCAGTGGCAGTTCGACTATCCGGCGCCCGACCAGGCGATGACGCTGGGCGAGGGCCGTGTCTACAACGAAAAGGCGAACGACCTGGTGGTGTTCACCTTCGGCAACGGCGTGCCGATGGCGTTGCGCGCCGCGCGCACGATCGAAGCGGAGCTGAAGTGGCAGGTGCGCGTGGTCGATCTGCGCTGGCTGGCGCCGCTCGACGATGCCTTCATCGCGGCACAGGCGAAGAGCGCCAGGCGCATCCTGGTGCTGGATGAAGGCCGCAAGAGCGCGGGCGTGGGCGAGGGCGTGATCACCGCCATCGTCGAAGGTGGCTGCGGTGCCACGCCGTTGCGCCGGGTCGTGGGCGCCGACACCTTCACGCCGCTGGCGAGTGCCGCCTTGCTGGTTTTGCCGGGTGTAGACGATGTGGTGGCGGCTGCCCGCGAGCTGGGGTGACCGAACCAGAGGCTCAAGCAGGCGCCAGTGTGGGCGTCGGCGGCGAAAGCCTGTTACCGGCCGTTTCCATCGATGATATGCAACCGTGGTCGTGCCGAGTGTGGCGTGGCGACACGATGCAGAAAGGTGCGGTTGCGACCACCGAGCTTGGCTTTGTACATGGCCTGGTCGGCGCGATCCACCAGTGACGCAACGGTGTCGCCCTCGATACGCATGGCGATGCCGATGCTGATCGTGAGCCGCTGCTCTCCCTCGTCCACCGGAATCTCCAGCCGGTGCACGCGGCGGCACAGCCGGGTGGCCACCTGCATCGCTTGCGCCACCGTGGCACCGGTCAGCAAAACCACGAATTCCTCGCCGCCATAGCGGCCGAACAAGTCGGCGGGCCGCAGCTCCGTTTCAAGCGCTGCCGCCACCGACGTCAGTGCGTGATCGCCCGCGCTGTGGCCGTGGTGGTCGTTGAGCTGCTTGAAGTGATCCAGGTCCAGGAACAGGGCGGCCAGTGATTGCGGGGGATCGCTGGCCAGCGCTTTCTCGGCGCGCTCGATCCATGCGCGGCGGTTGAAGGCATTGGTCAGCATGTCGCGTTCGGCCAGTACGCGCACGGTGTCGCGGTCGCGGCGCAGCACCAGCGCACGGTCGGCCAGACCCAGCGACAACACGATGGCCTCGAACGCACCTACGCCAAGCGCCGCCTGGTTGATCCAGCCCAGGCTGGGCAGCGCGCCGTTCATCTGTGCGCTGCTGATTGCCGTAAGCGCCAGCAGCGGTACCCAACCGACCAGGAAAAACCACGCATGCCTCGAACCGCGTGCGGCGGCGATGATGGCGGCGATGGACAGCAAGGTGGCCCCCAGCAACAGCAGCGGATTGAGCAGCAATGACATCCTCTGCTGGAGCAGGTCGATGCGGCTACCTTGCATGATGACCAGTGCCGCCATGCAGACGGCCAGCCCGCCGATGAGAACACGCAGCAGCGGTGCGTAGCGCTGCAATTCGCAGAACCGCACCATGAACAGCGACGCGAATGCCACCGAGGCGGCGGTGGCTATGGCTTCGAGCGCGGGCGCTATCCCGTCCAGCCAATGCCACTCCAGCGGATGAAACAGGAAGCCACTCTGCGCGGCCTGTATCAGCGCATAACAGAGGATGTAGCCCGCGTACCAGGTGTAGGTGACGTCGCGCAGCATCAGCGAAAAACACAGTGCCATCAGCACCATCGCCAGCATCACGGCGAAGCACGCGGTGGCGAAGACCAGCCAGCTGGCGTCCTTCTGCAGGTATTCGCCCCACGGCTGCAGGTCGAACCGCACGGGCGCGGCGACGGCGGTCGTGGGTTCGAACTTCAGCACAATCGGTGCGGAGGGCGGTTGTGTTGTCGGCACGTACCACGCCAGCCGGCCGTGGCCATGGGCCGGTGCCGAAAAATCCCTGCGCGACAAGGGGGCGACGACGTCGGTTGCCGCGGGATAGATGGTGATGACGCCGGCCGGGGGCGGGTAAATCGCCAGCACCCTTTCTTCATCGACCCAGGGGGGTTGCGGCGCAAGCACGACCCAGCTGCCAAGGTTGCTGCGCGGGAACTGCTGCAGCATGGCGGGATCGAAGCGGGTCAGCGTGCCGTTGTGAAAATCCTGCAGCACCTGTTGCGGCGTATCGCCCGCATGCACCGTGCGCCAGGCGCCATCCAGTGGTGTGGCGGCGCGGACAATGCCAATCGACAGCAGGCTCAGCATCAGACAGCCGAGCCACGGGAGGTGGCAAAAAGCGCTGATTGTTTTCGACCTGGCCATCGACCGTTCCTTGAACGTTGACTTCCCCTCACCGGACTATGCGTATTCCCTGCAACAAGTCCGTCATGCCCTGGGCATGAGCTCTGGCGTCTCTCCATTGTTGCACGGGGTGGGTCGGCAAGAAAACCTGAAAAATCAGTGTGATCCGTGAGATCGACAAAGCAATCGGCGTGCCACTGGGTCGTTTCGGGCCAAACCGGGCGTCATCACGGTGCCTAACGCGGAGGAACCTATACTGGTCGGCGCATCAAAATGGACCTCAACCTGTCGGAGCCAAACACATGGGTAAGATCAAGGTAGCGGTATTCGTCGGCAGCCTGCGCAAGGCATCCATCAATCGCCGATTGGCGTTGGCCGTGGAGCGGCTGGCGCCCGAAGGGGTGGAGTTCGAGCACATCCGGATCGACAACTTGCCGCTCTACAACCAGGATTTCGACGGCGATTACCCGGCCGAGTGCAAGCGGCTGAAACACCAGGTGGAGGCCGCCAACGCGCTGTTGTTCGTTACCCCCGAATACAACCGCTCGGTGCCCGGCGTGCTGAAGAACGCGCTTGATATCGGGTCCCGGCCCTGGGGCACCAACTCGTTCGCGGGCAAGCCGGGGGCGGTGATCGGCGCCTCGATCGGCGCGGTGGGCAGCGCCATGGCACAGCAGCATCTGCGCAACACGCTGGCCTATCTGGACGTGTCGACGCTGGCGCAGCCGGAGGTTTTCGTGCATTTCAAGGACGATACCTTGATCGATGAGAAGGGCCACATCAGCAACGACGGCACCGAAAAATTCCTGCAGGACTTCGTCGACCGTTACGTGGCATGGGTGCGCCGGCACCTGGCCTGAACGTCGCAGCGACCGCTGCCGCCTGGCCATGGCGCCAGGCGGCGAGTGTTTGCAACACCCGAGAATTCTGTAATGAAGGGAGTCAGGCGGCGTTCGCCTGATCCCCCATCTCGGCCAGTGCGTCCGACCGCAGTTTCGCCTTGAGGTTTTCGGCCAGGCGCAGGCTCAACGCGACGATCGTGAGTGTCGGAAACGCCCAGCCGCCGGTCGGGAACACGGAACTGCCGGCTATGTGCAGGTTGGCTACGCCATGCACCTTGCCGTGGCGATCGACCACGCCTTTCTTCGGGTCGTCCGCCATCCGCGTCGTGCCCAGGTGATGGGCGGTGGTGTATATCGGCGGTACTTGGCGAATCTCCCTGACGCACGGTTATATGCCGCCGCCCCTGCTGCCCCCAGCGGCGGAAGTATATGCAAGTTTTCCGGCGGTGTTGAATACATCGTCAGTCCGATGGCTCGAACATTCCGTCGTCGTTCGCCCCGATCCGCAAGTGGTGGCGCCGGTACGGTGAATTGATTCGCGCGTATATGCGCTTTCCCGGGCATTGCCGTTGGCTGGTTTTTGCCGATACCACCGCGTGTCGGTTCGCAACGTCGCGCCCTTGATCAACACCTGATCTTCTACCCGCACAGCCGTGGCCTCGGCTGTCGGCACGGCGCGGGGAACCGATCCTCACCGGGGGTTTGGCGGAAGACGCTGGTGCACTGCGCTGGCGGCCAGCGCGGCATGGCCCACCGCCACGCTGATCTGGTTGAGCCCGCTGACCACATCGCCAATCGCATACAAACCCTCCACGCTGGTGTGCATCCGTTCGTCCACATGCAGCGCCCCAACGGCATCGAGCCGCGCGCCGAGTGCGCGAACCAGCGCGCATTGCGCTTCGGCGCCAAGCACGGGGTAGAGCGTATCCATGCGCAGCGTGGTGCCGTCGCTGAAATCCGCCTGGCAACCGCCGTCGCGCAGCGACAGCCGGGTGGGCGCGGGGTACAACGTGATACCGGCACGGTCCGCGCGCCGCCGCCATGCGTCATCAAGCATGCCGGGTTCATCCATGACCAAGGCGGCGACCTTGCGTGAAAACGTGCGCAGGAATTCGGCGTGGTCGAGCGCGTCGGCGGCCGGGGCGAGTACGCCGATCGCTTCGTCGCGGGCTTCGTAGCCATCGCAAACCGCGCACAAGCGCACCACGCCGCTGTGGATGGCGTCTTCCACATCCGCCATTTCGGGCAGCCGGTCGACCACGCCGGTGGCCAGGATCACATGACGCGCCCGCCATTCGCGCGTTCCATCACCGGCGACAAAGGCAGGGCCCTCTCTGGCCAGGGTCTCTACCTGCGTTTCCACGATCGGCACACCGTATTCCCGTGCGTGGGTGCGATAACGTGCCAGCAATTCGTTGCCCGCTACGCCGAAGGGAAAGCCGGGGCAGTTGTGGCTGGCCGGAATCCAGCGGGCGCGGCTCTGGCCACCGTCCAGCACCACGATGTCGCGCCGGAACCGCGCCAGGTAGGTCGCCGCCGTGAGTCCCGCGGGACCGGCGCCGATGATCAGACAGTCGTAGGTGTGGGCCATGCGGAGCGTCCGGACGAGGTGGTCACACAGCTTGCCGGCCCGGACCGTGAATGCAACGTGCGCATCGGCACCCGCAAACATCGTGCAAACAGGCCGGTCACGGCCTGTCGACCGCCCTCGTCGTACAAACGAAGCGCCTGCACGCCGCAGGCTTGCGGAGAGTTGGCATGGATCACAATCGCGTCGAGGGTACGAAGCACGAGGTCAAGGGTGCCGTGAAGGAAGTGGCCGGCAAGGTCACGGGTGACAAATGGCAGGAAGCAAAGGGCGCCGTGGAGAAAAACGTCGGCAAAGTCCAGAAAAAGGTTGGCAAGGCTAACGACGACGCCAAGCGGGAAGCCGACCGTCGCCATTGACGGCGCTTGATGGCCCGGCCAGGGATTGGCCAGGGTCGGTTGTCACCGGCCGCTTGCCGAGAAATCGATGGGGCTGCAGCCATCGCGCCCGCTCGTTGCCTGGTCAAGGCCTGGCCGGCTGCGGGCGGGCGGTCTTGCGCGGCGCGGCGGATTTGCACCGGGCCGCCATGTCCAGCGTGATCCAGGTCGGTGTGTGATCGCTGGGATGGGGCAGGTCGCGTACCCAGCGATCGACGTTGGCATCTTTCAGCCGCGGCGCCAGATCGGCGCTCAGCAGCAGATGGTCGATGCGAAGGCCCGAATTGCGCGGCCAGTGCTGGCGGAAATAATCCCAGAACGTGTAGATGCGATCATCCGGGTGACGGGCACGCAAGGCGTCGGTCCAGCCTTGCGCCAGTAGTCGCTGATAGCACGCGCGGCTTTCCGGTTGCAGCAGGGCATCCTTCAGCCATGAGCGCGGGTTGTAGATGTCCTCGTCGGTGGGGACCACGTTGAAATCACCCGCCAGCACCACTGGGTGGCCGCTCTTGTAGAGCCGCGCGGCGTGCTTGATCAGCCGCTCGAACCACGCCAGTTTGTAGTCGAATTTCGGCCCCGGTTGCGGGTTGCCGTTGGGCAGGTAGAGGCAACCCACCATGACGCCATGCGCCGCCGCTTCCAGGTAGCGGCTCTGCTTGTCGGCCGGATCGCCGGGCAGGCCGCGCCGGCTTTCCACCGGGTCGCCACCGCGGGCGAGAATCGCCACGCCGTTCCAGGAGGTTTGCCCCTGCCACAGCGCACCGTAGCCGGCGGCGCGGATCTCGGCGATCGGAAACGCATCATCGGGCGCCTTCAGTTCCTGCAGGCAGACGATGTCGGGCATCTCGCGCTCCAGCCATGCCAGCAGGATCGGCAGTCGCGAGCGGATGCCATTGATATTGAAAGTGGCGAGCTTGAGCGGGGACACGCGACGGCTCCATCGGGATGGACTGCCGGATGCTAGCGGGCGCGATGGTGCACGCGCAGTGAGCATGCAGGCGCTGGCTTTCACTTTATCGGTACCGCCGGTGTAGTTCGCTGGCCCTACGCCGTACTTCGGCCAGCCGGGAAAGCATGCATGACCGATCCCTCCCCATCCGTCGCCAACAGCGCCCTCGACCCGGCGAAGGCCCAGGATGAACAGGTACAGCGCGCCATGCGGCAGCGCTCGCGCGACTGCGGCGATGAAAAGCCGCCGGCGGTACCGCGCCGGCACAAGTTCTGGCTGGGGACCTATGCGTTGGCGTTGATCGTGCTGGCGGTGGTGTTTTACCTGTTGCGGCTGCATTACTTCGATTTCGCCGCGCGCTACGTCCCGCTGCTGCGGCGAGCCAGCGGGGGCGCGATGGCAATCGTGTTGACCCTGGCGGCAGCCAGGCTGGTGCGCGTTTACGCCATCGAGCGGGCGGAGACGGCGGTCACCCGCTACAACCTGCGTCGCATCCTGCGCCTGGTGGTGTACGTGGTGCTGGCGTCCATCGTGGTTTCGGTGTTGTTCGCCAACTGGTACGCGGCCGCCGCTTCGCTGGGACTTATCTCGCTGGTGCTGGGTTTTGCGTTGCAGACGCCGATCACCAGCTTCATCGGCTGGATCTACATCCTTGCGCGCGAGCCCTATCGCGTGGGCGACCGCATAAGCATCGGCGAGGCCACCGGCGATGTCATCGACGTGACCTACCTGGATACGACGCTGTGGGAGGTTGGCGGGCCCTATGTCTCCACCGATCATCCGAGCGGGCGCCTGGTGAAGTTTCCCAATGCCAACGTGCTGACCAGCGCCATCTACAACTATTCATGGCCGGTTTTTCCGTATATCTGGAACGAGATTTCCTTCCAGGTGGGCTACGACAGCGACTTTGAGTTCGTGGGCCGGGTGATGCGCGAGGCGGCGGAGGCGGAACTGGGCGAGGCGATGATCGAACGCGTGCAGGTTTTCCGCGACATCCTGGCGTCCACCCCGGTGGACCAGGTGCAGGTGCACGAGCGGCCGTCGGTGCTGTTTCGGGTCAACGCCAATACCTGGATCGACGCGATCGTGCGCTACGTGGTGGATCCCAAACAGGCCGGCAGCGTCAAATCCCGCCTGATCGCCGCAATGCTGCAGCGGCTCAACGCCGAGCCGGAGCGGGTGCGCTTTCCCAAGGGCGACAGCCGTTAGGAAACATCGCCAGTCTTGCCCGCTTCGCGCACCCGAAAGGCCAGACTGATGCGCGGTCCGATGGGAGCGCGCTGTTTGAGAATGGCGTGGTCGTAGTGGAGCTGGGTTTCCCAACTCATCAACAGCGCACTGCCGGCGTCCAGATCCACCCGCAATACATGGCGCGGCGGCTGCTTGCCGCGGATCGTCATGGTGCGGGTGGCGCCGAGCGACAGCAACACGATCGGCTGGCCTCTGATGATATCCGCGAGCTTGTCGTTGTGTGGCGCCACGCTGTCGTGCTGGTCGCGGTAGAGATTCAGGCCAATACTGTCGAACGGTGCGCCGAAGGCGGCGCGAACACGGCCAAGGGCCTGTTGCAACACGTCGGGAAGCGCCGGGTCGTCGGTGCGGAAATGCGCACGCAATCGCGGTACGTCCACTTCACGTTCGTACATCACCCGACGGCCGCTCTTCCACACGATGCCGTCGTGCAACGCCCGGAACCACTGGGCTGCGGTTTGCGCATCGATGAGGTCCGGCGTCAGCGTGATCTTGCCGCTGACATCGTCGAGCAGTATCCGCGTGCCGCCCGCATCGAAAAGACTGGCCTGCTTCATGATCAGGCCCGTGGAGCGCGTTCGCCGGCGAAGCGGATGGGGGAGGCGGGCATGAAGGCAGCGCGGTGTGCAGGAGGTGCCATGGTGCGGAAATACATGGACACGCGAGGTGAAAGCACGGCGGCTAACGAAAGATCAACGCATGCGCAGGCCACTTCGGACATGCTGGTGTCGTCGGCGTGACGCGGGGCCGTGAACGATCCGGACCGCTTTCAGTCGAACCGCTTGTGCAATGGCAACGACGGAGTACGCGTGAAAAAGAAAACATCGGTGGCAAGTTGGGTGCTGGCTGTGGTCGTGGTGCTGGTGGTTGCGGTGGTGGCTCTTTATGTGTCGCACAAGATGAAGCAGCAACCGCCCGCGGCCGGTGAAACGGCGCCATCGGCCACAACGCAGGTCGCACCAGCGACGGCGACGTCACCCCGCCATCCGATCACGCAGGCGGCGGTGCCAGCTACTGCGTCCACTGCCTCACTGCCGCCGCTCGGTGAAAGCGACGACGACGTGATCGCCGCGCTCATGGCGCTGACAGGTGGAGACCAGGGGCGTGATTTGCTGGTATCGACACGGGTGGTGGCGCGCATCGTCGCCACCATCGATGCCTTGCCGCGGCGTGCAATGGGTACGTTGATGCTGCCCGCGCACCCGCCCAAGGGTGCGTTTGCGACGGTCGAAACCGATGGCCATATCACCGTGGCCGCGCAGAACAGTGACCGCTATACGCCTTATATCGAGGTGATGCAGCATGTCGATCCGGCGCAGTTGGTCGCCTGGTATGCGCGTGCATACCCCATGTTCCAGCAGGCTTATCAGGAGCTTGGCTACCCCCATGGTTATTTCAACGACCGGTTGATTGTGGTGATCGACGACCTGCTGGCGGCGCCGGAGCTGGCACAGCCGGCACTCCTGTTGCGATCGAAGAGCCATTACGTGTTCGCGGATCCCGCGCTGGAATCCCTTTCGGCGGGCCAGAGGCTTCTGTTGCGTACGGGGCCGGCCAACGAGGCGTTGATCAAGGCAAAGCTGCGTGCCATCCGCGCGATCCTTGTCGGCACCGATTTGCCGGCCGCCGGACGTCCCGCGCCTGGTGCTTCTTCCGGCCCAGGCTAAAGATCACGGCGCATCCGCCGATCAGGTATGTACAGGTACACGGTGCTGGTTGCGGTTGCAGTTGCAAGGCCTGCCGCAATGGAGGGTCGGTTGGTTGAGACCATCGACCCGGGAGCACACCGCTTCGACCGCTCGGTACCTGAAAGCGGGGCGAATGTGCAAAAGCGTCTGATCGATCCATCGGATCTCAAGATTGGCGAACCGTTGCCATGCGATGCCTATGATGTGAAGGGCACGCTTCTCCTGCGCCGCGGTCACGTGATAACCAGCGCAAGCCAGATCGAGAAACTGGAACGTCATGCGTTGTGGGCAGGGGTGACGCCCACCCACGAGCCCGCGGCGCCGGAACCCGACCGAAACCCGTCGCCGCTGTCGCTCATTCTCGGTGCACGACGCCAGTTGCAGTTGTTGTCCGCCGCGCCGGTCGGAGACGAGGTCTCCACGCCGCTGTTGCAAGTGGCCGCCACGGTGCAGCGTGCCTGCCGGGCCAACGCGGATGTCGCGCTGGCTTCGATCCTGATGCATCGCGAGGGTTCCTACGCCATTCGCCATTCGGTGAACGCGGCCATCGCATGCCAGATCGCCGGCGTGGCCATGTCGTTCTCTGCGGCCGACCTCGCCACCGTGGTGGCGGGGGCCTTGACCATGAACTTCGGCATGCTCGATCTGCAGCAACGCCTGCAGGAAGTGGGCGAGTTGAACGACGACCAGCGTCGTGACGTGACCGGTCATTGCGAACGCGGCGTGGACTGGCTGCAGCAGCGCGGCGTTGGCGACGAACGCTGGCTGGAAATCGTGCGCGACCATCACGAGCGCCCGGATGGCAGCGGCTACCCCGCAAAGAAATCCGGCGACGCCATTCACCCGTTGACCCAGCTGGTATCGCTGGCCGACGTCTATTGCGCGCGGGTTTCCAGCCGCGCCTGCCGCAGTGCCATGCTGCCCAACGTGGCCTTGCGGCGGCTCTTTCTCAACGAGGGGGCGGCGGTGAACGAGCATCATGCGGCGCTGTTCATCAAGACCCTGGGTATTTACCCGCCGGGCACCGGCGTGCGTCTGCACAACGGCAGCATTGCGGTGGTCACGCGCCGGGGCGCCACCGACCGCAATCCGCGGGTGTCCTCGATCACCACCCAGGACGGTTTGCGCATCGGTGCGCCGATTCGTCGCCATGGCGACCCCACGGCTCACGCCGTGACCGAGGTGGTGGATCTCGACGAGTTGGGCATGAACGTAAGCATGGAGGCGCTGTGGGGTTCGGACGCCGCGCTCTGAGATGCCCGCCGGGCTGCCGCACTAGTACGGTGAACCGTCCTTGTGGGTATAGCCAGCGTCACCGGCGGGTGCATGCAGGTCGACATCCGGATAGGTGCACGCGTCGTCCGGATGGCGCGAGCCGATTTCCAGATACACCGCGTTGACCTTGCCGCGATTCAGCAGCTGATGGCCGTCCGCCACGTTTTTCGGAAACGCGGCGCAGTCGTGGGCGTGCAGGGTTTGCTCGCCCGCGTCGGTCACCAGCACCACGTCGCCGGACAGCACGTACACGAATTCGTCCTCGTGGCTGTGCCAGTGCCGCTGGCTGGATGAGGCGCCTGGCGGCAGCGTGGTGAGGTTGACGCCGAAGTCCTGCAAGTTGCCAGCATTGCCCAGGGCCAGCTTGATGCGTTTGCCGGCCTGTTCGGCGAAAGGTGCGGGGTAGTTCGAGCCGGTGCGTTCGGGGACACTGGCAATATCTATTTTCGGCATCATGTACTCCGGTAGGGTTTGAACTTGCCCGATCACTAACATGATCCGCGCTACAGTGCCGTCATGGATGCAGGAGGTTCGTGATGACGCGTTGGCTTTTGTTGCTGGCGATCTTGCTCGCGCTCACTGCGACGGCGGCACCTGCGCCGACGCCAGCGAACTCGCCGATGGTCGCCCGCGTGTCGCTCAACGGACCGATCGGCCCCGCCGCCGCGGAATATTTCGACGATGCCGCGGAACGCGCCGTTGCCGATGGCGCGGTAGCGATCGTGCTGCAGTTGAACACGCCCGGCGGTCTTTCCGATTCCATGCGCCAGATCATCGCCGGCATGCTGGCGAGCAAGGTGCCAGTGCTGGCCTACGTGGCACCGGGCGGGGCGCGAGCCGCCTCGGCCGGAACCTATATTCTCTATGCGGCCCAGATCGCCGCGATGGCACCGGCCACCCATGTTGGCGCGGCAACGCCGGTAAAACTGGGCGGCAGCACGCCGATGCCACTGCAGAAGCCGGATGCCGGGCCGGCGGCGGCATCCAGTACGGGCAAGGCCGCGGCGTCCGAGGACGCCGAATCGAACAAGGTCCTCAACGATTCGATCGCCTATATCCGCTCGCTGGCACAACTGCGTGGGCGCGACGCGGCCTGGGCCGAGCAGGCTGTGCGCGGCGCCGCCACGTTGACCGCCAGCGAGGCGGCGCAGAAGCACGTCATCGATTTCGTGGCGAACGACGCCGCCGACCTGCTGGCCAAGGCCAGCGGGCGCCGCGTGCAGGTCGACGGCGAGACGGTCACCCTGCAGTTGGCTGATGCCACCGTGCGTGATTACGCGCCGGGTTCGCGCAGCCGCTTTCTCGGCATCATCACCAATCCCACCATTGCCTATCTGTTGCTGTTGGCCGGCATCTTCGGGCTCGGGCTGGAAGCCCTGCATCCCGGCGCCATGTTGCCGGGCATCGTGGGTGGCATCGCGTTGCTGGTCGGTCTGTATGCGTTGCAGTTGCTGCCGGTGAATTACGCCGGCCTGGCGTTGATGGCGTTGGGCATCGGCCTGCTGGTGGCCGAGGCGGTGACGCCCACCGTCGGAGTGTTTGGCGTGGGTGGACTGGTTTCTTTCGTGTTGGGGTCGATCATGCTGATGAATACCGGCGTGCCGGGTTATGCGGTGAACCTGGGTGTCATTGGCGGTATCGCGGTATGCGCCGCGGGTCTGCTGGTACTGGTCGTATGGCTGGTGTTCCGCTCGCGCCGCTCGCTCCAGGTGACTGGCGACGACGCCATGCGCAGCGATGTCGCCGAGCTGCTCGAACCGGTGGGGGACAACAACGAAACATGGGTCCTGGTGCGCGGCGAGCGCTGGCGCGCCCGCTGCGCAACCGCCCTGCCCAGCGGCGCGCGGGTGCGTGTCGTCGGGCGGGAGGGTTTGCTGTTGCGGGTCGAGCCCCTCTGAAGCGCTCGGAAAGCGGCGCCGCGGGCCATTCCACGATGCCGTTCCAAAAACTGTTGATGGGAGAGAGTCATGTTTGGATTTGTCGGTGTCCTGGTCATCATCGCGATATTGCTGTTGTTCTCCGCGGTGAAGATCCTGCCGGAGTACCAGCGCGGCGTGATCCTGACGCTGGGTCGCTATACGGGCACACGTGGGCCGGGCCTGGTGCTGCTGTTGCCGGTGGTGCAACAGATGATCCGGGTGGATCTGCGCATCACCGTGATGGACGTGCCGCCACAGGATGTGATCTCGCGCGACAACGTGTCGGTGCGCGTCAACGCGGTGGTGTATTTCCGCGTGGTCGAGCCGGACAAGTCCGTGCTGCAGGTGGAGAACTTCCTGCAGGCCACCAGCCAGCTGGCGCAGACGCGGCTGCGCTCGGTGCTGGGCCAGCACGAGCTGGACGAGATCCTGTCGCAGCGCGATTCGATCAACCAGACCTTGCAGGCCATTCTCGATGAATCCACCGACCCGTGGGGCATCAAGGTCGCCAACGTCGAGATCAAGGATGTGGACCTCAACGAAACCATGGTGCGTGCCATCGCCCGCCAGGCCGAGGCCGAGCGCGAGCGCCGCGCCAAGGTGATCCATGCCGAGGGCGAGATGCAGGCGGCCGAGAAGCTGCGCGATGCCGCGGCGATGCTGTCGCAGCAACCGCAGGCGTTGCAGTTGCGCTACCTGCAGACGATGGCCGACATGTCGCACACCGGCAAGTCGTCCACCATCGTGTTTCCGCTGCCGCTGGACCTGATCCGGCCGTTGATGGAGGCGTTCCCCGCCGCCATGCGCGCCAAGGATGACGACAAGCCGATCACCTGGTAACAGGGAAGGGCGCCGGCTGGGAGCGTGGGCGGTGGAAACCAAGGGAGCGAGGCGAAGCGCTTTTGAGTCGGGTTTTTCGATCGTTTGAGGAAGATAGCCGTAGCTATCTGACGAAATGGAGCGGAAAACCCGGCCAAAAGCGCAAAGCCGTAGCCCCTTGCGTTTCTGCCGTCCACACTCCTGGGCTGGCGCCCTTCGTGACTATCGATCACGCGGCGCATCAGGCGCACAATCGGCGCTCCCCCTTCGATGCAGGAGTAGGTCATGCGTCTGACTGTTCTCGCGGCGTTGCTTGTTCTCGCCTTGCCCTCGGTAACCCTGGCCGAAGCATCGGCCCCCATCGTTTCCAATGCCGTCGCCAAGGCCGTTGCCGATCCCGCGCGGCAAGCCGACAAGTCCGATGATGCCCGGCGCAAGGTGGCGCAGGTCATGGCCTTCACCGAGGTGAAGCCGGGCCAGAACGTGCTGGAGCTGGTTCCCGGCAGCGGCTATTTCACCCGCGTATTCAGCGGCGTCGTGGGTACGCAGGGGCACGTGTATGCGGTGGTGCCGAATGAATACGCCAAGGTCGACGATGAAGGTGTCGCGACGATCAAGGCATTGGCGGCGAACCCGCACTACGCGAATGTGAGCGTGCTGACCCAGCCGGCGGCGATGCTGCGTGCACCGGAATCCGTCGACCTGGTGTTTACCTCGCAGAACTACCACGACTATCCCGACCCGTTCATGGGCAAGGTCGATCCGGTGACGCTGGATCGGCAAGCGTTTGCGGCATTGAAGCCGGGTGGCGTGTTCGTGGTGATCGACCACGTGGCGCCGGCAGGTTCGGGCATGCGTGATACCAACACGCTGCACCGCATCGATCCGGCGATCGTGAAGACGCAGGTGGAATCGGCCGGCTTCGTGTTCGATGGCGAGAGCGATGCGCTGCGCAACCCGGCCGATCCGCACGACATCAAGGTGTTCGACAAGTCGATACGCGGCCACACCGACCAGTTCATGTACCGGTTCCGCAAACCCGCAAAGTGATGCGTGGAGGGCGTCGCGGCGGGATGTGATACGTCCCGCCGCGACATTGTCCGCGATGCTTCAGCCGCCGATGACGCCCAGCTTGCGACCCACCCGGGTGAATGCCGCGATCGCCCGGTCGAGTTGCTCGCGCGTATGCGCCGCGCTCATCTGCGTGCGGATGCGTGCCTGGCCCTTGGCCACCACGGGAAAGAAGAAACCGGTGACGTAGATGCCTTCATCCAGCAGGGCGCTGGCCATCGCCTGCGCCTTGGGTGCGTCGTAGACCATCACCGGCACGATCGGATGCACGCCCGGTTTGATGTCGAAACCCGCGGCGGTCATCTGCTTGCGGAAATGGCGAGTGTTCTCCTGCAGCTTCGTGCGCAGTTCGGCGGCGCTGTCCAGCATGTCGAACACCTTGATGCCGGCGGCGACCACGTGCGGCGGCAGCGAGTTGGAAAAGAGATACGGCCGCGAGCGCTGGCGCAACAGTTCGATCACTTCCTTGCGGCCGGTGGTGAAGCCACCCACCGCGCCGCCGAGCGCTTTGCCCAGGGTGCCGGTGAAGATGTCGATCTTGTCCATCACGCCATGCACTTCCGCCGCACCGCGGCCGGTGTCGCCGAGGAAGCCGGTGCAGTGGCATTCGTCGATATGCACCATGGCGTTGTACTTCGCGGCCAGCGCGGTGATCTCAGCCAGCGGCGCGATCACGCCATCCATCGAGAACGTGCCGTCGGTGGTGATCAGCTTGGTTCGTGCGCCGGCCGCTTCGGCCGCCTGCAGCTGCGCTTCCAGGTCGGCCATGTCGCTGTTGGCGTAACGGTAGCGCTGCGCCTTGCACAGGCGGATGCCGTCGATGATCGAGGCGTGGTTCAAGGCATCGGAAATGACGGCGTCCTGCTCGCCCAGCAGCGGCTCGAACAGGCCGCCGTTGGCGTCGAAACAGGCGGCATAGAGGATGGTGTCCTCGGTGCCGAAGAAGGCGGCGATCTTCGCCTCCAGTTGCTTGTGCAGGTCCTGCGTGCCGCAGATGAAGCGCACGCTGGCCATGCCGAAACCATGCGTGTCCAGCGCGTCCTTGGCGGCCTGGATCACCTCGGCGTTGTCGGCCAGGCCGAGGTAATTGTTGGCGCAGAAGTTCAACACCTTGCGACCGTCTTCCAGTTCGATCTCGGCGGACTGCGGCGAGGTGATGATCCGTTCGGCCTTGAACAGGCCCTGTTCGCGGATGGTTTGGAGTTCGCTGGCGTAACGTGCCTTGGCTGAGTAGCTCATGGGGATTCCGGCCGATGGGAAAGCTCGATTTTGACCGCTTGGCGCGGTGCAGGGAAGGAAGCCCGACACGGTGTGCGGGGCGCTATTGCTTCAGGCTGAAATCCGCGCGCGTGCTCTTGCCCTTGTCGTCGATGCCATTGGCGTCGAGCTGCGGTTGCTGCAGTGATACGCGTGCATCGTCCAGCTTGCCCTTCAGCCACGTTTGCACGGCTGCGGCGCGGCGCTCGGCCAGCGCGCGCATGGCCTTGGCGTCCACTGGCACATCGGTTTCCATCAGGCTGCGCATTTCGTCGGGTTCGAGCGACTTTTTCAGGCCGAGAAAGTTGCGCGGCTTGTCCTGCAGATCGTCATGGCGATAGGCGCGGCGCAGGTATTTTCCGTACTCGTCGGGGGTGACGTTGACTGCCGCCAATGCGGCGTCGGACGTGTCGGCGTCCTTGCCTTCGGTGTTCAGCAACTTTTCGCGGCGCACCAGGTTTTCCACCGTGACCTTGCGCAAGCCGTCCTGATCCTTGCTTGGGTCGACCCGGCCGATGATGCCGAGCTTGAGCGATGGTTTCTGTTGCAGCAGGGTCACGATCTTGCCCAGGCGTGCTTGCGCCGCCGTATCGAGTACGGCCGAGCCCGGCGCGAACTCGACATAACCGAGGTCTTCGTCGCTGCCGCCGAAGGCGCCGGCCAGCAGGCGGAACGGGGCGGTGGCGGCCTTGGCGATCAGGTTGCCGATGGCGCGCCAGATCAGCCCGCCCATGCTGAATTGCGGATCGTCCAGTGAGCCGGACACCGGCACGTTCACGTCGATGTTGCCCTGGGTGTCCTTGAGCAAGGCCACCGCCAGCTTCACCGGCATGTGCTTGATGCCCGGGCTTTCGTCGCGCGCGCCGAAGGTGAGCTGGGTGATGAAGATGTGGTTGTCAGCCTTGAGCTTGCGGTTGTCCAGCATGTAGTGGACGTCCACGTTGAGCTTGCCGGCGGTGATCGGATAGCCGGTGTAGCGGGTGGAGTAGGCGGCGAGACGGGTCAGTTCGACCTCGTTGGCCTTGCCCTTGATGTCCAGGAAGGCCACTGGTTGCAGCGGGTTGATGCTGCCGTCGATGTCCACCGGCGAATCGTCGTCCAGCGCCGCCTGCACCGACAGCGCGGCCGGCGGATCGCCGGGGGTGGTGCCGAATGCGCCGATCCTGCCGGTGAGCTTGGTGAGGTTGGCGGTGTAGTTGGGCTTGATGAAGTTGTCGGTGTAGTTGAGTTGGCCGTTGACCAGGGTGATGTCGCCGATATGGATGTCGGGCGGAGGCGTGGCTGGCGCGGAGGTGGCGACTGTCGCGGTCGACGTGGCGGCGGGAGCTTGCGGCAGTGGTGTCGGCGTGGCCGGCGTGGTGCCGGCGGCGCGGGTGACCGACACCGGCGCGGCTTCGGGTGAGGCAACCACGTCGGCCAGGTTCAACTTGCCGTCCGCGTTGACGATCATGCGGGCGTAGAACGAGGTGAGCGCGAGGGCGCCGATGTGTATGCGTGGAGCGTCCTCGCCGACCCTGGCGTCGAGGTTCACGGCGCTGAGCGTGCGCCAGCGCAGGAAGTCGTCATCGGTGAGCTTGTCCTGCACGCGCACGCGTTCCAGCGCGGCGTTGCCTTGGTAGCGCAGCTTTGGCGTATCGCCGCGACCGTCGTAATGCAGCTTGCCGTTGCTGGTGAGCCGGGCGGCGGCCACGGTCACGTTCAGCGGCACGCTGATGTACGGCTCGAAGCGGGCGATGTCCAGCCGCCTGGTTTGCAGTTGCAGATCGGCGCCCAAGGGCGAGGGCCGCAGCTTGCCGGAGGCGGCGAACGTGCCGCGATCGATGGCGCCCTGCAGCTTGAACGGACGTGCGTCGCCCAGCTTGTCGTCCAGGTTGTCGATGCTGCCCTTGAGCGACTTCATCTGCAGGCTGACCGGCTTGGCGCCGGCGGCGAAGTCGGTGAAGGCGAGCGCGCCATCATCGAGACCGAGGTGGGCGATGCTCCAGTGCCAGGGCTGGTCGTGTTCTGCCGCGACAGCGGCCTTTCGCTGGCCGGCCGGTGCTGCCAGCAGTTCCAGCAAGCTGAGGTCGCCGTTGTGCTGCCGCTGCAGTTTCAGGTCGAGCTTGCTGACGGTGACCGTGCCCAATTGCGCCTGGCGGCTGGCCAGGTCGAGCAGGCGCAGTTCCGCCTGCAGTTTGCCCCAGGCCAGCGGCGTGCCGTGTTCCTTCGACGGTGCTTCAAGCGCGAAGTCGCTTACCGTGGCGTGCGCGTCGGCTAGGTGCACGTTGAACGTCTTGCCCCAGTCGAGCTGCAACTGACCGTCGGCGTCGAGCTTGCCCTTGGTGACCTGAGCGGCCATGGGCGGTGCCATGGCTTGCAACGGGGCCACGTCCACCTGCTTGAGGCCGAGTCGGGCGGCCAGCCGGCCGGCGGCCAGATCCAGCGTGCCCTTGGTCGACAACGTGCCGCCGCCGAGCCGGGCGGCCAGATCGATCCGGCCGGCGGGAGCAGGTTGCAGGCTCAGGCCCTGCAGCGCGCCATGCAGGTCATCCAGATCAAGCTTGTGCCTGGCGGCGTCGGTGTAGCGGATGGTGCTGCCAGCCAGCGCCAGCGAGGCGATGCGCAGATCGGTCGGCGTCGCGTCGGGCGCGGCTGGTGCTGAGTTGGTGGTCAGGCTGTCGAAGTTGCTGTGACCGTTGGCACCTTGGGTGTAGTGCAACTGCGCACGGTCCAGTTGCAGCGCACCCAGGTGGTAGCGCGAAAGCAGCGGTTGCACGTCGGCCAGCTCGACGCGGCCGTGGCCGAGTTCGAGGATCGGCTCGCCGTGATTGCTGGCGAGCGCGAAGTCGTCCAGTTGCAGGTGTCCGGTCAGTTGGAGTTGGGGCGTCGGCTTGGTTTGCGCGAAATGCAGCTCCAGGTCGCCGCTGAGCCGCCCCTTGGGCACGGCCACCGGCAGTGGCACGGGAACGTAGGTCAGGTAGCGCGGCAGGTCCAGCTGGTCGAGTTGGAAGTGCATCACTGCTTCGCGGGTATCCGTGAAGGGCTTGGTGTGGCCGTCGATGCGCAACGGGCTGCCGTCCACCCGCAGTGACAACAGCGGCTGCACAAACACGTCGGTGTCGCTGGGCAGGTTGGCGATGAAGGGAATGCCCAGCTCCAGTTGCTCGACGTGGTGGCTGGCCTTGGTCAGCTGGTCATCGAACTGGATGTCACCCGCGTGCACGCCGATGTTGGAGAGCGAGAAGCGCGCCGGTGGCGCCTTTGGGTCCGCGGGCTCGGAAGCGTAGCGTTCCAGCAGGTCGGTGAAGTTGAAGCGCCCGTCGGCAGTGCGCACGATGTGGATCCGCGGGTGCTGCAGGCGCAGCTCGTCCAGCACCGGCGCGCGGCGGAACAGCGAGGTCCACGAGACGTTGATCACGGCTTCGTCGACGTCCACAAAGGGCGCGCGGCCGTCGTGGTCGGCGATGTGCAGCTGGTCCAGCTGCAGGCGCAAGGTGAACGGGTTGAAGTGCACCGCGCTCAGCGTCACCGGCCGTGACAGGGCAGTGCTGGCGCGCTTCTCGATCTGGCCGCGGATAATCGGCGGCGCGGCGAGGAAACCCAGCAGGCCGAACACCACCAGCACGATGGCGGCGATCAGCGCGATCTTGCGCGCGCGATGCGACTGGTACAGCTGCCGTGTCTTGTCGCGGGTTGTCGCCAGGTGGGCACCTGCCATGGAGCGAAGGGCATTCATGCGAACTTTCCGGTGGCGTCATGGGCCGGCAACAGCCTGCCGGGCCTTCCTTGCGGCCGGTGGCGACCGGCTACGGGAAGTTTACGCAGATACCGTAATGCGGGTGCCGGTGATGCGTCGCAATCGTTCAGCTCCAGGAGCAGACGATCTTGCCGCACTGGCCCGCATCCATCAGGTCAAAGCCGCGCTGGAAATCGTCGATGGCGATCTGATGGGTCAGCACTTTCTGCAGCGGAAAGCCGGTCAGCACCATTTGCGTCATCTTGTACCAGGTCTCGTACATCCTGCGGCCGTAGATGCCTTGCAGGGTGAGGCCCTTGAAGATCACCTTGTCCCAGTCGATGCCGGCGCCGCGCGGCATGATGCCGAGCATGGCGATCTTGCCGCCGTGGTACATGCAGTCGAGCATGTCGTTGAACGCGCGCGGGTTGCCGCTCACCTCCAGGCCCACGTCGAAGCCTTCGATGTGCAGGTCCTTCACCACGTCGCCCAGCGACTGGTTGGCCACGTTGACCACCCGCGTGGCGCCCATGTCGGCGGCGAGTTTCAGCCGGTAGTCGTTGACGTCGGAGACCACCACGTTGCGCGCGCCCACGTGCTTGCAGATGCCGGCGGCAATGATGCCGATGGGGCCGGCACCGGTGATCAGCACGTCCTCACCGATCAGGTCGAACTCCAGCGCGCAATGCGCGGCGTTGCCGTAGGGGTCGAAGAACGCGGCCAGTTCGGACGAAATCTGGTCGGGGATCGGCCACAGGTTGGAGGCGGGCATGCTCATGTATTCGGCGAACGCGCCGTTGCGGTTCACGCCGATGCCGACGGTGTGCGGGCACAGATGCTGGCGGCCGGCGCGGCAGTTGCGGCAGTGGCCGCAGACGATGTGGCCTTCGGCCGAGACCCGGTCGCCGATCTTGTAGCCGGTGACGCCGGGGCCGATCTCCACGATGCGTCCCACGAATTCATGGCCGATGGTGAGGCCGGGCTTGATCGTGCGCTGGCTCCACTCATCCCACTTGTAGATGTGCAGGTCGGTGCCGCAGATCGCGGTTTTCTCGATCTTGATCAGCACCTCGTTCGGGCCGACCTCCGGCACTGGGACTTCTTCCATCCAGATGCCCTGTTCGGGCTTGCGCTTGACCAGCGCCTTCATCATCTTGGGCATCACGGTTCCATGATCGGCGCGCGCTCTCGCGCATGCTTCGATTATAGAACCGCGCTGAAAAGGGCCGCCTGCCGAAAGTCACGCGCCTTGCGCGATGGCGCGTTGCGTTCAGTCTTTGTCGTCGCGCCACAGCGCCTGCCAGCCCGCGTGGCCCAGCCGCTCCAGGGTGGCGATGTTGTTGCGGTAGATGGCATCGGTGTCACTCATCGATTCCATCGCCCGCTCCACGCTCGCCTCACGCAGCAGGTGCAGCGTGGGCCAGGGCGAGCGGTTGCTGAAATTGGTGATGTCGTCGGGGCTGCTGTCGGCAAACTGGTAGTCCGGATGGAAGCTGGCGACCTGCCATATGCCTTCCAGCCCCAGCGTCTGCAATGCCGCATCCGCCACGTCGAGGAAGTCGTTGTAATCCAGGAAATCGGTGAGCACGTAAGGATGGATCAGCAGGCCGGTTTCGCACTCTTCGGGCGTCAGCGCGTTCAGCGATTGCAGTTCGCCGCAGAGATCATCGAGCAGCGCGTCGGTGTCGCGTGCATGGCTGACGCGCATGCGCAGCTTGCCCTGCACGTGTGGGGCACGGGCGAATGGGCAGAGGTTCAAGCCGATCACGGCGCGCTCCACCCAGCGCGTGGTGTCGGCGATGTACGAGGCGTCCTCGGGCAGGGCGTCGGCGTTGAGGCTGGGCGTATCGGGCATGGGCGTTTCCGCAGATGTCGGTGTGGCGGACTATAGCCGCATGGGCGTTACGGCTCGCGGCATGTGACGACGCCTTGCAAGGCATCGTCGCCGACCGGATATAGGATGGGTCTCTCCTGCCGATCGGCCTCCGCATGCTCAAGCTGCGTTTCGACAATGCGTTTGTCCGCGAATTGCCCGCCGACCCCGAGCGGGGCGCGGGCTTGCGCCAGGTGGAAGGCGCGCTGTATTCGCTGGTCGAGCCCACGCCGGTGGCCGCGCCGCGGTTGCTGGCGTATTCGGCAGAAACCGCGGCCCTGCTGGGTATCCGCGCGACGGACATCACCACGCTGGCTTTCGCGCGGGTATTCGGCGGCAACGCGCTCTTGCCGGGCATGCAGCCGTTCGCGGCTAATTACGGCGGCCACCAGTTCGGCAACTGGGCCGGCCAGTTGGGGGATGGGCGCGCGATCTCGCTGGGCGAGGTGATCAATGCGGCCGGCGAGCGCTGGGAAGTGCAGTTGAAAGGTGCCGGACGCACGCCGTATTCGCGCGGTGCGGACGGGCGCGCCGTGTTGCGTTCGTCGATCCGCGAATTCCTGTGCAGCGAGGCCATGCATCACCTGGGCGTGCCGACCACACGCGCGCTCAGCCTGATCGACACCGGTGAGCCGGTACTGCGCGACATGTTCTACGACGGCCATGCTGCGCCGGAACCGGGTGCCATCGTGTGCCGTGTGGCACCCTCGTTCATCCGTTTCGGCAACTTCGAATTGCCGACGTCGCGAGGCGATGACGCGTTGCTGCGGCAACTGGTCGACTTCACCATCCGCCGCGATTTTCCCGAGCTTGGCGGGGAGGGCGAGGCGCTGTACGGCGAATGGTTCGGTCAGGTGTGCGAACGCACCGCGCGCATGGTAGCGCACTGGATGCGGGTGGGTTTCGTGCACGGCGTGATGAACACCGACAACATGTCCATCCTGGGTCTCACCATCGATTACGGCCCCTACGGCTGGATCGACAACTTCGATCCGGACTGGACGCCCAACACCACCGACGCGCAGCGTCGCCGTTACCGCTTCGGCCAGCAACCGGACGTGGCGTGGTGGAACCTGAGCCGGCTGGCCGGCGCGCTGGCGCCGCTGTTTTCGGGTGTCGAACCCTTGCAGGCCGGGCTGGATCGCTACGCCGCCGCGTATGCCGCGGCCGACCGCGCCAACATCGCGACCAAGCTGGGCCTGGTCGAATGCCGCGACGAGGACGTGGCGTTGATGCAGTCGCTGCACACGCTGATGGCGCGGGCGGAAGTGGACATGACGCTGTGGTTTCGCGGATTGAGCGACATCGACCCTGACGCGCCCACGCTGGCGCCCATGGACGACGCGTTCTACGACGCCTCGAAGCGGCGCGACGCGGAGCCGGCGCTGGACGAGTGGCTGAAGCGTTATGTCGAGCGCCTGGCCACCGATCCGCAAACCGTCGCCCAGCGCCGCGAGCGCATGCGCGCGGCCAATCCCCGCTACGTCCTGCGCAATTACCTGGTGCAGAACGTGATCGACCGGGCGCAAGCCGGTGATGCCAGCGGCATCCAAGAACTGCTCGACGTGATGCGGCGGCCTTACGACGACCAGCCGGGGCGCGAGGCGTTCGCGCAGAAACGCCCTGACTGGGCGCGGCACAAGGCGGGATGCTCGATGCTTTCGTGCAGCTCCTGAGACGGGCGGCGTGCTGCCGCCCGCGCAGGTCCGTCCGGCTTATTCCACCGTCACCGATTTGGCCAGGTTGCGCGGCTGGTCCACGTCGGTGCCGCGCAGCACGGCCACGTGGTAGGCCAGCAACTGCAGCGGTACGGTGAACACGATCGGCGCGATGAAGCTGCCACCGGAAGCCACGCGCAAGGTGGCGCCGTTTTCGGTCATGTCGTCCATGCCGGCCGCGCCGTCGGCGAACACGATCAGACGGCCGCCGCGGGCACGCACTTCCTGCAGGTTGGATTTCAGTTTGTCCAGCAGCGGGCCGTTCGGCGCCACCGCCACCACCGGCATCTTCTCGTCGACCAGCGCCAGCGGGCCGTGCTTGAGCTCGCCGGCCGGGTAGGCCTCGGCGTGGATGTAGGAGATTTCCTTGAGCTTCAGCGAGCCCTCCAGCGCCACCGGGTAATGCGCGCCGCGGCCCAGGAACAGGGCGTGCTGGCGATGGATGAATTCGGCCGCCAGTTCGACGATGGCCGGCTCCAGTTTCAGGGCGTCCTCGATGGCGCGCGGCAGGTGTTGCAGCTCGGCGCACAGTTGCGCATGACGCGCCGGGTCCATGCCGTTGCGTTGCGCCAGTTCCAGCGCGAACAGCGCCAATGCGGCGAGCTGGGTGGTGAAGGCCTTGGTCGAGGCCACGCCGATTTCCGGGCCGGCGCGGGTCATCAATTTCAGATCCGCCTCGCGCACCAGTGACGACTCGGGCACGTTGCAGATCACCAGCGTGCCGAGATAGCCGCGGCGGGTCGACTCGCGCAGCGCCGCCAGCGTGTCGGCGGTTTCGCCCGATTGCGAAATGGCGACCAGCAAGGTGTCCGGCGGCACCACCGCGTCGCGGTAGCGGTATTCGCTGGCTACTTCGACGCTCACCGGCAGGTGGGCGAATTCCTCGATCCAGTATTTGGCGACGAGGCCGGCGTGGTAGCTGGTGCCGCAGGCGATGATGTGCACGCCGCGCGTGCGGCGCAGCAGTTCGTCGCTCTCGATGCCGAAGATGTTGGGCAGCACGCCGTGCGGCCCCAGCCGCGCCTCCAGCGTGTCGGCCACGGCGCGCGGCTGCTCGAAGATTTCCTTCTGCATGTAGTGGCGGTACTCGCCACGCTCGACCGCATCGGCGGACAGCTCGCTTTCGTGCATGGCGCGCTCGACCGACTGGCCGTCTAGGCCGCAGATCTGCACGCTGTCGCGGGTGATCTCGACCACGTCGCCTTCGTCGAGGTAGATGATCTTGTTGGTCACCTGGATCAACGCCTGCGCGTCCGAGCCCAGGAAATTCTCGCCAATGCCCAGGCCCACCAGCAGCGGTGCGCCGCGGCGGGCGCCGACCACGCGGTCGGGCTCTTTGCTGCTGACCACGGCGATGGCGTAGGCGCCTTCCAGTTCGCGCACGGTAGCCAGCACGGCGTCACGCAGTTTCAGTCCGCTGCTCAGTTGACGGTCGATCAGCGCGGCCATCACCTCGGTATCGGTTTCCGAGGTGAACACGTGGCCGGCCTGCTGCAACTCGGCGCGCAGGCTGGCGTAGTTCTCGATGATGCCGTTGTGCACGATTGCCACGTGGCCGGCGATGTGCGGATGGGCGTTGGCCTGGCTGGGCACGCCATGGGTGGCCCAGCGCGTGTGCGCAATGCCGGTGCCGCCGGGCAGGGGGGCGGCCAGGTAAAGCGCTTCCATCTCGCGCACCTTGCCCTTGGCGCGCACGCGCTGGATATCGCCACCGGCCAGCACGGCCAGGCCGGACGAGTCATATCCGCGATATTCCAGTGCCTTCAGGCCAACGATCAGCAATGGCGCCACATCGCGCTGGGCAACGGCAGCAACAATTCCACACATCGGAGAAATCCTTTTGGATTGGTTGGCGGCGGGTCGCGGTGACGCGCCGGAAGTGGTCAGTTGACCTTGCGGCGCAGGTAATTCAGCAGATCGATGCGCGTGATCAGGCCCAGGAAATCGTCGCCGTCGACCACGATGGCCACGTGCCCACGCTCGAATACCGGCAACAGCGCGGTAATCGGTTCGCGCATGTCCAGCATGTGCAGGTCGCTGATCATCGCCACGGAGACAGGATCGCGGAAGCGGGTCTCGTCGGTGTGGACGTGCATCAGCACATCCGACTCGTCGACGATGCCCACCAGCTTGTCGCCATCCATCACCGGCAACTGCGACACGTCGTAGAGTTTCATGCGGGTGTAGGCGGTGACCAGCAGTTCGTTGGGGCCGATCACCACCGTGTCGCGCTCGGCATAGGGGCGCAGCAGCAGGTCGCGCAGGTCGCCGTGCTGCTTGCGCTCCAGGAAGCCGTTGTCGAGCATCCAGTAGTCGTTGTACATCTTGGACAGGTATTTGTTGCCGGTGTCGCAGACCAGCGTCACCACACGCTTCGGCTCGGTCTGCTCGCGGCAGTATTTCAGCGCGGCGGCGACCAGCGTGCCGGTGGATGAACCACCCAGCACGCCTTCCTTCGCCAGCAATTCGCGCGCTGTGAGGAAGCTTTCCTTGTCGGCAATCGCATAGGCCTTGCGCACGCGGGAGAAATCGCTGATCAGCGGCAGGAAGTCCTCGCCGATGCCCTCGACCATCCAGCTGGCGGATTTGGTCGAGAGCGTGCCTTCATTGATGTACTGGCAGAGGATCGAGCCGACCGGATCGGCCAGGATGATCTCGGTGGCCGGCGAGTGTTCGGCGAAATACTGCGACAGGCCGGTCAGGGTGCCGGAGGAGCCGCAGCCGACCACGATGGCGTCCACCTTGCCATCCATCTGGGCGAGGATCTCCGGGCCGGTCGACTGGATGTGCGTGGCGGGGTTATCCGGGTTGCCGAACTGGTTGATGAAGTAGGCACCGGGCGTTTCGTTGGCGATCCGCTCGGCCATGTCCTGGTAATACTCGGGATGGCCCTTGGCCACGTCCGAGCGGGTCAGCACCACTTCGGCGCCCATCGCCTTGAGGTTGAAAATCTTCTCGCGGCTCATCTTGTCGGGTACCACCAGCACCAGCCGGTAGCCCTTTTGCTGCGCCACCAGCGCAAGGCCGAGGCCGGTATTGCCAGCGGTGCCTTCCACCAGGGTGTCGCCGGGCTTGATCTTGCCCGCGCGTTCGGCGCCTTCGATCATCGAAAGGCCGATGCGGTCCTTCACCGAGCCGCCGGGGTTCGCGTTCTCCAGCTTCAGGAACAGCTCGCAGACCCCCGTGTCGAGGTGCTGCGTGCGCACCATCGGGGTGTTTCCGATCAGTTCCAGGACACTTTGGTGAATCGTCATGGTTGCTCCGTTGCAAGAAGGGGTCGGGCGCCATGCGCCGCGTGACAGACGCCAATGATAGCCGAGCAGATGGGCGATTCCGGTGCGCGCGTGGTGCCAGAACGGCGGCGGCCCCGGCATCCGTCTTTCGAAGGAGGCCGGGGCCGCGTGTCATGTCAAACCGGGCAGGTTAATGCGTGAGGGTTCTGCGACTTTCCCACATCCGTTCGAGCCGAGCCTTGGCCTGCAACTTTTCCTTCTTCATGCTGTTGAGGGTGAGGTTGTCGATGGGGAGTACGCCGATGTCGGCATCGTGGACTTTGCTGTCGAGTTGCTTGTGCCGTTGATAGAGCCGGCGGAATTCGGCATCCGCCTTCATCAAAGCCTCGACATCGTCACGCTGCTGGTTTTCAAACATGATCCGACCTCCTCGCGAGTGGGCTGGCGGGCGCCTGGTTGCGGTCGCCCGCAGACGTATGAATGCATGCGCGCACCAACGACCCGCGCCGGGACTCCGGAATCGCGGGTGGGGATGTGAACGCTGATGGGCATGAATTCAGGTCAGTGACCCATGGGTCAGGGTGCCCATGGGACTTTGACCCTACACCGGCCCGAGGGGGTTAGCAAGCTGGTTTCATGGCTTGTTTGAACGCGGTCAAATTAAAAGAAAAAACCTGTCGAAACAGGCTTTTGCGTTCAGCTTGGAGGTGGCCCCGGAAGTGGATGACGGGGCTTGGCGTGGCGCGGTCTTCGGGCTGTCGGGTGCCCGTATTTTTGGGCATTTTCGCAAGCACCGGCCCCTCTCCTGTGTCCTCTCCCCAAGGGGGAGAGGAGGTCAGGGTCGCTTCGGACTTTGCGGTGCGTTGGCGCTACGGACCTACTTCGAGGACACCGGATAGCCCCCTCTCCCTGCGAGGAGAGGGGGTGCTCGCGGGAAACCGACGTCGCGATTTACGGCTTCTTCGGTTTCGGTGCCGGGGTGGCCGCGGGTGCTTCGTCGCCGCTTTGCATCTGTGAACGCATCGCCTTGGCCACCTTGGTCGCCAGCTCGGCTTCACGCCGTGCGGCCCTGGCGACCTTGCTCTGGGCGGCGGCGAGCCGCTTGGCTTTTGCGGCTTCGTTGCGGGCCTGCTCGGCAGCCTGCGAATACGCTTCGCCCTGCTGTTGCAGACGGGCGGTTTCTTCCTGCGCCATCTGGTACTGCATGCGCTGGCGCTCCAGCTCGCGGCGTGCCCGGTCGGCTTCGCGGCGGCTGTTGTCGAGCAGGATCTGGTCGTGCTCGCGATCGAGCTGGGTCAGCTTGAGCTGGGCATCCTGCAACTGCGCCGCGGCCTTGGCCAGGTCCACCCGGCGCTCGGCCAGATACAACTCGTGCGCGCGATCGCGCGAACGCGCCTGGGCCAGCCGGTTGATCGCATCGTGGGCGCGTCCCTGTTCGGCCTGGGCGTAATTGCCCAACGTGGGATCGTTGGCCAGTTGATCGAGGCTGTTGTTGAGGCGGTTGACGTCGATGTCGTCCTGCGCCGCATGCACGGCTTGTGCGCCAGCCAGTGCCAGCAGTGCGCCGGCGAAAAGGGTCGGGAAACGTTTCATGGCTGGCTCCCCTGTGCAGTGGGATCGGGAGTCTGGTCGGGTTGGGCCGGGGTGCTGGGTACGGTCTGAAAACCTTCGCCCGGCGCCGGTGTGGTGAGTGCCGAAGCCGCCGGTGCCGGCATGTCGTCGAGTTGCGGGGCGGCGTTCCCGGTGGGTGCGTAGTCGTTCTCCGCCGGGGCAGGGGATGACGCATCCTGCTCACCCTGTTGGCGCAGTCGGGCGTTCTCCTGCACCTTGGCCTGGATCTGCGCGCGCGCCGCGCCCAGTCGTGCCTTGGCCCTGGCCAGTTCGGCGTCGGCCCGCGATTCATCGGCCAGATTGGCGGCGTCGGCATATTTGCGCTGCGCCATCGCGTTCTGTGCCTGCTGGAACTTGTCCTGCGCAAACCCCAGGTCGACCGGCGCGTAATCGGCCGCATCGGCGTCGCGTGCGGCCTGCAACTGGTTCTGCGCCAGGTTCATCGCATTGTCCGGTGGCGGCACGCTGGCGCAACCGCCAATAATCAGCGCCACGCCCAGGGCGGTCGCCATCGCAAAAAGTCGGCGGGAGGCCCGCGCCGGCTGGAAAAAGATGTGCACCATCACATTCCTAATCGAGTTTTGAAGCGTATTGTGTGCAGGCATAATCCTTCATTGCAACGCACACTGTTACAGGGGTCATACGTGGACATCGGTTACTTCCTGAAGCTCATGGTAGACAAGGGCGCGTCCGACATGTTCCTGTCGACAGGCGCCCCCGTGAACATCAAGGTGGAGGGCAAGCTTTACCCCTTGGGCAATACCGGCCTGCCCAACGGCATGGTCAAGAAAATCGCCTATTCGCTGATGGACGAAGGCCAGGTGCCGCAGTTCGAGCGCGACCTGGAACTGAACATGGCGCTGGCGGTGAAGGACGCCGGCCGTTTCCGCATCAACGTGTTCAAGCAGCGCGGCGAAGTGGGCATGGTGATTCGCGCGATCAAGAGCGAGATCCCCAGCATCGACCAGCTGCAGCTGCCGTCGATTTTCCGCGACCTGATCATGGAGCCGCGCGGCCTGATCCTGGTGGTGGGCGCCACCGGCTCGGGCAAGTCAACCACGCTGGCGGCGATGCTCGACCAGCGCAACAGCAACTCGTCCGGCCACATCCTCACCATCGAGGATCCGATCGAGTACCTGCACCGGCACAAGAAATCCATCGTCAACCAGCGCGAGGTGGGGCTGGATACGCACAGCTACCACGAGGCGCTGAAGAACGCGATGCGCGAGGCGCCGGACGTGATCATGATCGGCGAGATCCGCGACACCGACACCATGGAAGCGGCGATCGCGTTCTCCGAAACCGGCCACCTGTGCCTGGCCACGCTGCACTCCAACAACGCCGACCAGACACTGGAACGCATCCTCAACTTCTTCCCCGAATCGGCGCACAAGAACGTGTTGATGAACCTGGCGCTGAACCTGCGCGCGGTGATCAGCCAGCGCCTGGTGATCGGCAAGGATGGCCGGCGCATTCCGGCCGCCGAGGTGCTGCTGAACACCCCGCTGATCCGCGACATGATCCGCCGTGGCCAGACCCACGAGATCAAGGAAGCGATGGATCGCAGCCTGCAGGAAGGCATGCAGACCTTCGACCAGTCGCTCTACCGGCTGTACAAGGAAGGCCGCGTGGAGTTGGAAGAAGCGCTCAACAAGTCCGATTCACGCGATGGCCTGGCCCTGAAGATCCGCCTGGCCGAAGGCGGCAGCAACGCGGAACTGGCGGGCAACGACCCTTACGGCATGGGTTTCTGAGCCACCGGGCGCCGGTCCAAACGGGCGCCCACAAGGACAAACATCCACGCCTCATTCCAGCGTGGTGCGCCGGGGCGGCTCCTGTGCTTCCTCCACCCGATTGCGGTACAGCGCCGCGCGCACCAGCAGCATCAGCGTGATCGGCGTGGTCAGGGTGAGGAACACGCCGATCAGGATCTCGTAGAAGATCGGCCGCCCGTGCGCCACCGAGAAGCAGATGATCGAGCCGGCCAGCATGAAGAACGCGCCGAAGGTGGTACCCAGCGTGGGTGCATGCACGCGCTTGTAGAAATCCTTCAGGCGCAGCAGTCCCAGCGAGCCGACGAAGGCAAAGCCCGAGCCCAGCAATACCAGCACCCCCACCATCACCGCGGCCCACGGTGGCAGCGCGTCGAGATGGTTCATTCGATCACCTCGCCACGCAGCAGGAACTTGGAAAACGCCAGCGTGCCGGCAAAGCCCAGCAGGGCGATGATCAGGCCCGCCTCCACATACAGCTCGCTGCCGGTGCGAATGCCGATGCTGAGCAGCAACAGCATCGCGTTCACGTACAGCGCGTCCAGCGCCAGCACGCGGTCCTGCGCGCGCGGCCCGCGCACCATGCGGATGATCGAAAAGGCCATCGCCAGCAACAGCAGGTATTGCGCCGCCACGATGGCGAACGCCAGGAAACCATGGCTCATTGGAAGATCTCCAGTAGGGGCCGCTCGTAGCGTTGCTTGATGGTGTCGATCCAGCTTGCCTCGTCGACCAGATCCAGCACGTGGATCAGCAGCACGTTGCGGGCCGAGTCGTGATCGACCCAGATCGTGCCCGGCGTCGAGGTGATGATGCAGGCCAGCGCGGCCAGCCCGTAATGGTCGGTGAGCTCCAGCGGGATCGCCACGAAGCCCGAGGTGAACCGCCCGCGTCGGCGCAGCACGATCCACGCCACCGCCAGGTTGGAGCGCACGATGTCGCGCAACACCCGCAACAGCAGCTTGCCCAGCAGCGGGTAGTGACGCACCCGCGCCCGTGGCGGACGCAGCTTGCCGAACGCCCACGCCAGCCCCAGCGCGATCACCACGCCGCTGGCCACCGTGGCTGGCGCCAGGCTCTGCCGCAGCAGCAACCAGGCCAGCAGCAGGAAGCCGGCCATCAGCGGATGCGGCAGCCAGCGCCTCACGGGAACACCGCGCGGATGTAATAGGCCGGTGCGTGCAATTGCTCGGCGGTGGCCGCCAGGTAGCGCAGCGGGGCGTCGGCCCACACGCTCAAGGCCAGACACGATCCCAGCAGGATCAGCACCGATACGGCCTCGCCCAGGCGGATGGGGGGGAAGGTCCAATCCTCATCGGCCCAGAAAATCTGGATGCCGGTGCGGCACATCGCGATTACCGTGCAGAAGCCCGCCACCACCACCAGCGTGAACAACGCTATTGCGCCGCGGCCCGCCCCGGTTTCCAGCATCGGTGCCAGCAGGGCGAATTTGGCCAGGAAGCCGGACAACGGCGGCAACCCGGCCAGCACCAGCGCGCAGACCAGGAAACACATGCCCAGCAGCGCCACCGGCGCCGGCAGCGTGGCGCGGTTCTCGTCTTCGTCCGCGTACAGCGCTTCACCGGCTGGGTCGTACGGTTCCAGCAGGGGCGTCGCCTCGGCCTCGTCGTCGGGCGCCAGCATGCCGGCCAGCAGGAAAAACGCGGCGATCGCCAGGGTGGAGATCACCAGGTAAGCCAGCGCGCCCGCCGTGACCGCCGGATGCTGCAGGCCGATCGCGCCGAGCAGGGTGCCCGAGGAGATGAGCACGTTGTAGCCGGCCAGCTTGCCCAGGTCGCGTGCGCCCAGCATGCCGACCACCCCGACCACCACCGTCGCCATGCCGCCCCACAACAGCCAGGTGTCGCCGAAATGGGCCGAGGCCGGGCCCGCGCCATCGCCGAACAGCAACAGGCTCAACCGCAGCAGCACGTAGACCCCCACCTTGGTCATGATCGCGAACATCGCGGCCACCGGCGACGTCGCCGCCGCGTAGGTGCGCGGCAACCAGAACCCCAGCGGCCACATCGCCGCCTTCACCAGGAACGCCACGCCCAGGATCGCGGCGCCCGCATGCAGCAAGGCGCGCGTGTTGTCCGGCACCGTGGGAATCAGTTGGGCCAGCGCCGCCATGTTGAGCGTGCCGGTGACCCCGAAGATCAGGCTGACGCCCACCAGGAACAGCATCGAGGCGAGCAGGTTGACCGCGATGTAATGCAAACCGGCGCTGACCCGGCGCGCGCCCGGCCGATGCAACGCCAGGCCATAAGTAGCCGCCAGCAGCACCTCGAAGAACACGAACAGGTTGAACAGGTCCCCGGTGAGGAAGGTGCCGTTCAAACCCATCAGAAGGAATTGGAACATCGGCTGCACCGGGCCGCCGGGCTGTTGCCAGCGACCCAGCGCGCACGGCAACAGGGCCAGCGCCAGCACCGCGGTAAGCAGCAGCATCAATACCGACAGCCGGTCGGCCACCAGCACGATGCCGAACCGGGCCGGCCAGTCGCCAATGAGGTAGACCGCCGTCAGGCCGTCGCCGGCCGCTGCGCCGGTCACGCCCACCAGCAGGGCGGCGGCCAGCAATACCAGCGCCACACAGGACGCCACGCTCAACGCGGCCACCAGCCGTCGCCGCCGTTCGCCCAGCAGCAATTGCAACGCCGCCACCAGCAGCGGCAGCACGATCGGCAATACCAGCAGATGCGCGCTCATGGCGTGCCGTCCTTGCCGTCGACGTGGTCATTGCCGGTGAGGCCGCGCGAGGCCAGCAGCACCACCAGGAACAACGCCGTGGTGGCGAAGCTGATCACGATCGCGGTCAGCACCAGCGCCTGCGGCAGCGGGTCGGCGTACTGCGTGATGTCGGCGCCGCTGCGCAGCACCGGGTCCGCGCCCGTGCGCAAGCCGCCGATGCAGAAGATGAACAGGTTCACCGCGTAGGAAATCAGGGTGAGGCCGATGATCACCTGGAACGTGCGCGGGCGCAGCAGCAGCCACACGCCCGATGCCGCCAGCACGCCGATCGCCAATGCCAATACCGCCTCCATCAGCGATCTCCCTCGGCATCGACCACGGGCTCGCCCAATACCCGCGGGCGGCGCAGCGACTGGTGCGCCAGCGCCACCAGCATCAAAGACGTGGCGCCCACCACCACGAAGAACACGCCCAGGTCGAACAGCATCGCCGTGGCCAGCGGCAGCTCGCCCAGCAACGGTATGTCGGCGTGGCGCGAGTGCGAAGTGAGGAACGGGTAGCCGAACGCGAGCGAGCCCAGGCCGGTGCTCACCGCCAGCAACAGGCCGGCGCCGATCCAGCGCAACGGCGCCACCCGCAGGCGCACCTCCACCCAGCGCGCGCCGCGCGCCATGTACAGCAGCACCAGCGCCACCGACACGGTGATGCCAGCGGCAAACCCGCCACCAGGCAGGTCGTGCCCGCGCAGGAACAGATGCAGGCCGAACAGCACGATCACCGGCGCCATCAACTGCACGATCAGCCCCGGGATGCGCAGGTAATCGGCCACCACCGAAGCGGTGCCGTTGTCGCTGGCCTCGAAGGCTGCCTGCAACCGTTGCTGTGCGGGCGCGTCCACGCTCTCGATCGCCGGACGGAAGCGGCGCAGCAGCGCGAATACCGTCAGCGCCACGATCGCCAGCACGCTGATTTCGCCCAGGGTGTCGAAGCCGCGGAAGTCGACCAGGATCACGTTGACGACGTTGTGGCCGCCGCCCTCGGTGTACGCGCGCTCCAGGAAAAAGTGCGAGATCGAATCGGCCACCGGATGCAGCATGGCTGCATAGGCCAACGTCGCCAGCCCCAATCCCACGCCGGCGGCGATCACCATGTCGCGACGGCGGCGCAGGCGGGCACGGCGGCTGTCCGGTGCCATGCCGCTGATGCGCTTGGGCAGCCAGCGCAGGCCGAGCAGGATCACGATGGCGGTGACCACCTCGACCAGCAACTGGGTCGCCGCCAGATCCGGCGCCGACAACCACACGAAACTGATGCACGACACCAGGCCGGCGCCGCCGGTGAGCAGCAGCGCGGCGAGTCGATGGAACTTCGCCTGCGTCGCGGCGCCTATCGCGCAGGCGCCCCCGAGCAGCCACAGCAGTGCGAACGCGGGATCGACACCCGAGCCATGCAGCGACAGCGGCAGCGACGAACCCCACATCGCCATGCCCGCCGCCAGTGATGCGGCCAGCACAATCAACAGCAACTGCGGTTGCAGCCGGCGACTGGGGAACAAGCCTTCCAGCGCGGCCGGCAAGGTGGCGGTGAGCAGCGTCAGCATCCATTCGAAGATCCGCCTGCCGCTGAACCGGCCGAGCAGCGGCAGCGTTTCGCGCCCCGCGAAATAACCGCGCAGCACCACGTAGACCACACACCCGGCCACCAGCGCGATCGCGCTCATCAACAGCGGCGGCGTCAACCCGTGCCACACCGCCAGGCTGAACGCGGGCGTGGCCTCGCCGAGTACCGAATACGCCGCTGCGCGCAACGGCGGCCCGATCACCCGCGCCGGCAACATGCCCACCAGCACGCAGGCCAGCGCCAGCAGGCCGATCGGCAGGCGCATCCAGCGCGGCGGTTCGTGCGGTTGGCGCGGGTAATCGTCACGCGCGGGGCCGAAGAACACGCCCAGCGCGAAACGCAGTGAATAGACCACGCTGAACGCACTGGCCAGCACGGCGATCGCCGCGGCGGCCATGTCCACCGCGGGGCCGCGATGGGTGGTCAGCGCCACCGCGAAGAACATCTCCTTGGACAGGAAACCGTTGAGCAAGGGCACGCCGGCCATCGCGGCGCTGGCGATCACCGCCAGCGTGGCGGTGATCGGCATGACGTGGCGCAGGCCGCCCAGCCGCCGCAGATCGCGCGTACCGGTTTCGTGATCCACCGCACCGGCGGCCATGAACAGCGATGCCTTGAAAGTAGCGTGGTTGACGATGTGGAAGATCGCCGCCACCGCGCCCAGCGTGCTGCCCAGGCCAATCAACATGGTGATCAAACCCAGATGGCTGATCGTCGAATACGCCAGCACCGCCTTCAGATCCTGCTGGAACACGGCTGCGGTTGCGCCCAGCAACAGGGTCAGCAGGCCGGCGCCGCCCACCAGCCAGAACCAGGCGTCGGTACCTGACAACACCGGCCAGAAACGCAGCAGCAGAAACACGCCGGCCTTGACCATGGTGGCCGAATGCAGGAACGCCGAGACCGGCGTCGGCGCCGACATCGCCTGCGGCAGCCAGAAGTGGAACGGGAACTGAGCGCTCTTGGTCAGCGCGCCCAGCAGCACCAGCACCAGCATCGGCGTGTACAACGCGTCGGCGCGCACCTGTTCGCCGGCGGCCAGGATCACATCCAGGTCGTAGCTGCCTGCGATGTGACCCAGCAACATCATCCCCGCGAACAGGCACAAGCCGCCGCCGGCGGTGACGATCAACGCCATGCGCGCGCCCTCGCGCGCCGACGCGCCCTGGTTCCAGTAGCCGATCAGCAGGAACGAGAAGATGCTGGTCAGCTCCCAGAAAAACACCAGCTGGATCACGTTGCCGGACATCACGATGCCCAGCATCGAGCCCATGAACGCCAGCAGCAGCGCGCAGAAACGATTGAGCGGATCGTCCGGCGGCATGTAGTAGCGGGCATACACACCCACCAGCAGCCCGATGCCGCAGATCAGCATCAGGAACAGCCAGCTGAAGCCATCCACGCGCAGCACCAGATCCAGCCCCAGCGACGGCACCCAATGGACGACGTGGCGCAACGCGTGGCCGCCATCCATCGCCGGATAGATGCCCACCGCCAGCAACAGGCACGCCGCCGCGGTGGCGATCATCAGCCATGTCGCCCATTGCCGCCCACGCACCATCAACACGACCACGCTGGCCAGGAAGGGCAGGCAGAGCATGGCGAGTGCAGCGAGGTCGTAAGGCATCGGGCCACCGTTCGGGGAATACGCCGGCAGCACCGGTCGCGCAGCGCACGCATCGCCATGCGCTTCCGCGGACGGAAGGCATGAGTCGCGAAAACGAGCGCCATTTCCGAGTCTACAGGCCGCGTCGATCTACCCGCAAAGCTCTATAGTCGTGGTCGCGCTGTCGGCTTCAAACAGCCGGCCGCGCCATCATGTCAACCTGCAGGGACCACGGAGAGCGCGCATGACTGCGATCGCTTCAAGCCTCGCGCCACCGCAAAAAATACTGCTGGCGACCGATCTGCGCAGCCACGGCGACCGCGCCCTGGATCGCGCCGCGCAACTGGCGCAACAGTGGCAGGTGCCGCTGCATGTCGTGCACGTGCAGTCGTGTCCCGCCGAGGACGAGTTGTCGCCGATCAGCCAGCCGTCGTGGCGACAGGGCTACTCCAGCCCGGTCCTGGTGGAGCGACAGATCCGCCGTGATCTGCGCCAGGAGATCGCCGGCCTCACCATCCACGTGGCCGATGGCAACCCGGCCGACGCCATTCTCGACACCGCCGTGCAACAGGGCTGCGACCTGATCGTGCTGGGCGCGTCCGAACCGTCGTCACCGAGTGCGCTGGGGCGCGTTACCGAGCAACTGCTGCGCAAGTCGCCGGCTTCGTTGCTGGTGGTCAAGAGCCGGCCGCACGATGCCTACGCCAACGTGGTGGTCGGTACCGATTTCACCGCGGAATCCCGCTTTGGCCTGACCACCGCCGCCAAGTGGTTTCCCGCGGCTCGGCTGGCGTTGATGCACGTGCTGGATATCCCGTACACCTCGTTGTGGCTGGATGCGGAACACAGCAGCGACCTGGCCCGCATGGAAATGGCCACGATGCGATCATTCCTGGACGACACGCCGCTTGCCGCCGACGTGAAGGAGCGCGTCGTGCCCCTGATCGAACATGGCCACCCGGAAATCGTGCTGCGCGACCATGTGATGCGGGAAGAGGCGGATCTGGTGGTGATCAGCGCCTTCCGCCGCGGCCTGGCCTTTCATCTGTTGGTGGGCGGCACCTCGCGGCGCATTGTGCCGGCGGTGCCCAGTGATGTGTTGCTGGTGCGGGCGCAACAATGATGTCGCTCCCCGGTTGAGTTGCCCGAAGATCTGACGGATTTCGCTCCCCCCGCTCGCGGGGGGAGCTGCCCGGAGGGCTGAGGGGGGCGCTTTTCACGGCGCAGAGCAAGAGCGCCCTCATCCGCCCTGTCGGGCACCTTCTCCCGCGAGCGGGAGAAGGGATCACGTGGGGTTTTGCGTTTCTAGACAGCGTCCGGCTGCATTTCCGGCGCGGCCTGCTGGAACGCCTCCAGCTCGTTGCAGGCGGCGTGGATGCGTTGCAGCGTGGGGTAGTTTTCCAGCGGCAGCTTCCAGCGCAAGGCGTTGTAGAACTGGGGCACCAGGCAGGCGTCGGCCAGGCCCGGCGTGTCGCCGTGGCAGAAGCGGCCGGTGGCGGGGTTGTCGGCCAACATGGCTTCCAGCGCATCGAACCCTGTCGCGATCCAGTGCCGCGACCATTCCGCGCGTTGCACGTCGTCGGCACCGAACTGCGCTTCCAGGCGCTGCAGCACGCGCAGGTTGCCCAGCGGATGGATGTCGCAGGCCACTGCCATCGCCAGCTCGCGCACCCGTGCGCGGCCGCGGCTGTCGGCCGGCAGCAGGGCCGGTTCGGGGAAGGTCTCGTCCAGGTATTCCATGATCGCCAGCGACTGGGTGATCGCGCGGTCACCGTCGAGCAGGCAGGGGATCAGTTGCTGCGGGTTCAAGGCGCGGTAATCGGCGCCGTGCTGCTCGCCGCCGTCGCGCAACAGGTGCAGCGGCTTGTAGTGGTAATCCAGCGCCTTGAGGTTCAGCGCGATGCGTACGCGGTAGACGGCGCTGGAGCGCCAGTAACCGTACAGGGTCAGGGTAGGGCTCAAGGCTCGGCTCCTGCGGGTGGTCCGGAAGGGTGCCCCGGTTTGCGTCAGCGCGGGCCGCGCCGGACAATAGGCGGTTCCTGCCCGGCCGCCCTGGTCCGGGCGGTCGTCCAAACATATCACTGGAGTCCTGCCGTGTCCGTCACCCGCATGAGCGATCTTGATCTGCGCGACAAGCGCGTATTGATCCGCGAAGACCTGAACGTGCCGATCGACAACGGCCACATCACCTCCACCCAGCGCCTCGACGCCGCCCTGCCCACGATCCGCGCCGCCCGCGATGCCGGTGCCAAGGTGCTGGTGCTGTCGCACCTGGGGCGCCCGAAGGAAGGCCAGTTCGATGCCGAGTCCTCGCTGGCGCCGGTGGCCGCCTGGCTGGGCGAGCAGCTCGGCACGCCGGTACGGCTGGTGGCCGATTACCTCGACGGCGTCGAGGTCGCCAGCGGCGAGGTGGTGGTACTGGAAAACTGCCGCATGAACGTGGGCGAGGGCAAGGACGACGACGCGCTGGCGCAGAAATATGCCGCGCTGTGCGACATCTTCGTGATGGACGCGTTCGGCACCGCGCATCGCGCGCAGGCTTCCACCCATGGCGTGATCAAGTTTGCCCCGGTCGCCGCGGCCGGCCCGTTGCTGTCGGCCGAACTGGACGCGCTGGGCAAGGCGCTGGAGCAACCCGCGCGGCCGCTGCTGGCGATCGTGGCCGGCTCCAAGGTATCGACCAAGCTGACCTTGCTCGACAACCTCATCGGCAAGGTCGACCAGCTCATCGTGGGCGGCGGCATCGCCAACACCTTCATCGCGGCGATGGGTTTGCCGATCGGCAATTCGCTGTACGAAGCCGATCTGATCGACGCCGCCAAGAAAGTGCTGGCCGACGCCAAGGCCCGCGGCGCCGAAGTGCCGATGCCGGTCGACGTGGTGGTGGCGCCCACGTTCTCCGCGCAGGCGCCGGCCACGGTGAAGGCGGTCGATGAGGTGCACGATGACGAGATGATCCTGGACATCGGCCCGCGCACCGCGCAGATGTACGCCGAGCTGATCGCCAAGGCCGGCACGGTGGTGTGGAACGGTCCGGTCGGTGTGTTCGAGTTCGACGCGTTCGGCAAGGGCACCGAAACCCTGGCGCGCGCCATCGCCGCCTCGCCGGCGTTCTCGATCGCCGGCGGCGGCGACACGCTGGCCGCGGTGGACAAGTACGGCATCGCCGATGACGTCTCCTACATCTCCACCGGCGGCGGCGCGTTCCTGGAATTCCTGGAAGGCAAGGAGCTGCCGGCGGTCACCGCCCTGAAGGCGCGGGCGTCGGAATAATGCTTTGCCTGTTCGACCTCGATGGCACCCTGATCGATTCGGAGCTGGGCATCTTCAGCTGCATCCGCCATGCGCTGGTGCAGATGCAGGTGCCCGCACCCGCGCCCGAGGCCTTGCGTGACTGGATCGGTCCGCCGCTGCACCAGGGCTTCGCCGCGCTGATGGACAACGATGCGGCGAAAGTCACTGCTGCCATCGGCCATTACCACGACCGCTTCACCGCCATCGGCTGGCGCGAGCACGCCGTGTATCCGGGCCTGGAGCAGTTGATAGAAGGACTGCAGGCGGCTGGCCATCAACTGGCGGTGGTCACCAGCAAGCCGCGGCTGCACGCGTTGCCGATCGTGGAAAGCCTGCCGTTCGGCGCGGCTTTCCAGCATGTGTATGGCCCGGAGCCGGGCAATCCGCATTGCGAGAAGGCATCGATGATCGCCGCCGCGCTGGCCGATTTCCAGACGGCGCCCGAACATGCGGTGATGATCGGCGACCGCCGTTTCGACATCGAAGGCGCGGTGGCGAACCGGGTGCGCGGGTTTGGCGTGCTGTGGGGTTTTGGCAGCCGCGAGGAGTTGACGTTGGCCGGGGCGACTGCCATCGCCAATGATCCGGGTGAGCTGGCCGGGTTTATCAATGAAGCCGCGGCAGCTCTGGCGGCTGATGCTTAGGGTGCGCTGATCGAGGCTCGCGCGTTGTCCTGGTGAAACAGGCCATTGCCGTCATCCCAGCGAAAGCTGGGATCCAGCGACTCCCGGTCACTGCATGAAGGCACTGGATTCCAGCTTTCGCTGGAATGACGGCTTGTTCGGACCACGCTTCAACCCGGCCTCCGCGCGCCCAACGTCACCAACAATTCCTGCGCAGCACGCACGCGCTCCGTCGCGCCCGCAGATCCATGATGATCTTCAGCTTGTCCTGCCCATCCAGCTTGTAGATGCGCGGCTGGCGCTGGATATTGCCGTCATCCCAGCGAAAGCTGGGATCCAGCGACTTCCGGGCACTGCATGAAGGCACTGGATTCCAGCTTTCGCTCGAATGACGAGCAAAAAGCAGGCGCTCACTCCTTGGCCGCGCTTCAACCCGGCCTCCGCGCGCCCAACGTCACCAACAATTCCTGCGCAGCACGCACGCGCTCCGTCGCGCCCGGCAGATCCATGATGATCTTCAGCTTGTCCTGGCCATCCAGCTTGTAGATGCGCGGCTGGCGCTGGATCAGGTTGATGATGGTCATCGGGTTGATCTCGGGCTTCTCGCGGAACACGATGCGCCCGCCGGCGGCGCCCAGATCTAGCTTGCGGATGCCCAGCGGCGTGGCCATCAGTTTCAGCGTGGCCACTGCGAACAACTGCTTGGCCGGCGGCGGCAGCAAGCCGAAACGATCGATCATCTCCACCTGCAGGTCGCGCAGGTCGGCCTCATTGCGCGCGCTGGCGATGCGCTTGTACAGCGTCAGGCGGGTGTGCACGTCGGGCAGGTAGTCGTCGGGGATCAGCACCGGCAGGTGCAGTTCCACTTCGGTCTCGTGTTCGCTGCTCAAGTCGAAGTCGGGCACCTTGCCGGATTTCAGCGCGCGCACCGCGCGGTCCAGCAGCTCGGTGTAGAGGCCGAAGCCGATTTCCTGGATCTGGCCGGATTGTTCATCGCCCAGCAGTTCGCCGGCACCGCGGATCTCGAGGTCGTGCGTGGCCAGGGTGAAGCCCGCACCCAGTTCCTCCAGCGAGGCCAGCGCTTCCAGCCGCTTCTGCGCATCGGCGGTGATCGACTTGCGATCAGGCACCACCAGGTAGGCGTAGGCGCGGTGATGCGAGCGGCCCACGCGGCCGCGCAACTGATGCAGCTGCGCCAGGCCGAAACGATCGGCGCGGTCGATGATGATGGTGTTGGCGGTGGGGATGTCGATACCGGTTTCAATGATGGTGGTGCAGGCCAGCACGTTGAAGCGCTGGCGGTGGAAATCCGCCATCACGCTTTCCAGCTCGCGCTCGGGCATCTGGCCGTGGGCGATTCGGATACGCGCCTCGGGCACCAGTTCCTCCAGCTCGCGCACGGTGCGCTCTATGCTCTGCACCTCGTTGTGCAGGAAGTACACCTGGCCGCCGCGCGACAGCTCGCGTTGCAGTGCCTCGCGGATGGTGGCCGGGTCCCATGCCGCGATGAAGGTGCGCACGGCGGTGCGGTGGGCAGGCGGGGTGGCGATCAACGAAAGGTCGCGCAGGCCGGCCATGGCCATGTTGAGCGTGCGCGGGATCGGCGTGGCGGTCATCGTCAGCAGGTCGACTTCGGCGCGCAGCTTTTTCAGCTGCTCTTTCTGGCGCACGCCGAAACGCTGCTCCTCGTCCACGATCACCAGGCCGAGATTCTTGAACTTCACGTCGGGCATCAGCAGCTTGTGCGTGCCCACGATCACATCGATCTGGCCGTCGGCCAGGCGCTTCAGCGCCTCGTTCACTTCCTTGCTGGACTTGAAGCGCGACAGCACGTCCACGCGTACCGGCCAATCGGCGAAACGGTCGGCGAAATTACGGTAATGCTGCTGCGCCAGCAGCGTGGTGGGCACCAGCACGGCCACCTGGCGGCCCGCGGTGGCGGCAGCGAATGCGGCGCGCAGGGCCACCTCGGTCTTGCCGAAACCCACGTCGCCACAGATCACCCGGTCCATCGCGCGCGGTGCGGCCAGGTCGTTCAGCACGGCTTCGATCGCGCTTTCCTGGTCGGGCGTTTCCTCGAACGGAAAGCCGCGGCCGAACTCTTCCACCATCTGCCGATCGATCGGCATCGACTCGCCGCCGCGCGCCTCGCGCTGGGCGTAGATCGCCAGCAGCTCGGCCGCCACGTCGCGTACTTTCTCGGCGGCCTTCTTGCGCGCGCGCTCCCACGCATCGCCGCCCAGCGAATGCAGAGGGGCCAACTCCGGCGCGGTGCCGGAGTAGCGGCTGACCAGGCCCAGTTGCGCCACGGGCACGTAGAGCTTGTCGCCCTTGGCGTATTCGATGGTGAGGAACTCGCCATCCATACCGCCCACATCCATCGACACCAGGCCCTGGTAGCGGCCCACGCCGTGATCGACGTGCACGATCGGCGCGCCGATGGTGAGTTCGGTGAGATCGCGGATGATGCTTTCCGGATCGCGCGCGGTGCCGCGGCGGCGCTTGCGGTCGCGCTCGCTGCGCACGCGCTCGCCATAGAGCTCGCGTTCGGTGAGCACGGTGATCTGCGGCTTGGTGAGCGCGAAACCCTGCTCAAGCCCGGCAATGGTGATGGCGAACTTGATTCCCTCTGCTGCTTCCTGGGGGAGGAGAAAGTCAGGCCAGCTCTCCACGTTCTGCGGCTTCAGCCCTGCTGCCGCCAGCGTTTCGATCAAGGCCTCGCGCCTACCTGCCGAATCCGCGGCGATCAGCACACGCCCCGGATAGCTGGCCAGAAAATGCCGCAGCGAGGTGCCGGGCTCTTCGCCCTTGCGGTTCAGCGGCAGCTCCGGCGCAGGCTGGGTGCCTACGGCCACGGCGTGCTCGTGGCCGGGTTCCACCACTTCCACCCGCAACCGCTTGTTGAGTTGCGCGCGCCATTGCTCCGGCGGCAGGTACAGCTCCGCCGGTGGCAGCACCGGGCGCTCGATGTCGTGGGCGCGCTGGTCGTAGCGCTCGGCGGTCTGCGCCCAGAACTGGTCGGCCGCTTCGCCCGCGCCTTCGCCCAGCACGAACAGCGCATCGTCGGCGAGATAGTCGAACAGCGTGGCGGTTTGCTCGAAGAACAGCGGCAGGTAGTACTCGATGCCGCCGGGTGTGACGCCTTCCTTGATGTCCTGGTACAGCGGGCAGCGGCGCACGTCGATCGGGAAGCGCTCGCGCAGGTTGCTGCGGAATGACTTGGCCGATTCCTCGGTGAGCGGGAATTCGCGCGCGGGCAGCAGCTCGATCTTTTCCACCTGCTGTTGCGAGCGCTGGCTTTCGGGATCGAAGCTGCGGATCGACTCCACTTCGTCATCGAACAACTCGATGCGGTAGGGCGTGTCGCTGCCCATCGGGTAGATGTCGATCAGCGCGCCACGTACCGCGAAATCACCCGGCTCGGCGACCTGCGGCACGTGCCGGTAGCCGGAGGCTTCCAGCCGTCGCTGCTCGTGCGCCAGGTCCAGTTTCTGGCCCTTGTCCAAGACCAGGCCCGCGCCGGTGATGTGACTGCGCGGGGCGATCCGCTGCATCAGCGTGGCCACCGGCACCACCAGCACGCCGCGCTGGATGCTGGGCAACCGGTATAGCGTGGCGATGCGCTGCGACACGATCTCCGGATGCGGGCTGAACGCGTCGTAGGGCAGGGTTTCCCAGTCGGGGAAATGCAGCACGGGCAAGCCGCTGCTGAACACGCGCAGCTCGTCTTCCAGCGCGCGGGCGCGTTGGGTGTCGCGCGTCACCGCGACCACCAGCCCCGGATGCGCACGGGCGGTTTCCGCGATCAGCAGCGCGCGCGCCGAGCCATCCGGTGGCGACCAGTAGCGGCGCTGTTTCGGGGTGGTGGGCAGGGGCGGGTGCGGCAGGGATTTCGACATAGGGCAATCTTGCCGTTGCGGAAGCGTGCCCCGCGCCATGGCGTCGGCGGGCACGGTCGCCGGCGGCGATGACGTGGAGACAAGCGGGCAAGTGTAACTTGCGGGAAGGTGGGTGGCGGCCGTTCCCCGGGTATCAGCGTGACGCCGGACGCAGCATGTCCTCCACCGCCGTGTAATCACCATCGTTTGGCAGCGCGGGGATACCCAGCAGGCGTGCCATCAGCGGATAGACATCCACGTTCGCGAACGGGGCCACGGTGAGGCCCGCGCGAAAATCCGGCCCGTGCGCCACGAACAGCGCCTGCATGGCGGGCGCCGCATTGTCGTAGCCATGCTCGCCCACGCTGACGCGGCCCTTGTGGCTGGTCATGTACGCCGTGGTGGTGATGCGCCAACCCACGTGCGCCGAACACAGCAGTTGCGGCACACGGGCGTTGTGGCCGTAGGCGAGGCGCGCCGGTACGCGGGTCTTGTCCCAGCAATCCATGTTCGGCTGCGGTTGCTCCAGTTTCTTCTCGATGCGGGTGAACGCGGCCTGCGCGGCGGGCGAATCGGACAACGGATTGAAGCCGGCCAGCACGCCCAGGCTCACCGTCTGTACCTGATCCAGCGGGATCAGCTTGTCGATCAGCACGCTGTTCTGCAGCGGCACGCTGGCCATGCCGTGGTCGGACAGCACGATCAGGTTGATGCGGTTGAACAGGCCGCGCTGCCGCAAACCCTTCACCAGCCGTGCCAGCGCGGCGTCGGTTTGGCGCAGCGCGTCGTCCACCTGCGGTGAATCCGGGCCGTGATGATGGCCGGCGTGGTCGACGCCATCGAAATACAAGGTGAGAAAACCAGGCCGCTGGTCTGCGGGCAGATCCAGCCATGCCAACACCTGATCCACGCGCTGGTCGGGTGTGACGGCGCCGTCGTACGGCTTCCAGTAATCCGGATGGTGGCCGTGGATATCCGCTTCCGAACCGGGCCAGAACATGGTGGCGGTGCGCAGGCCGTGGCGGTCGGCAGTCTCCCAGATCGGCGTGCCCTGATCCCACCAGCGGCCGTCGCTCACCGCCCGCCGGTTGCCCAGCGAAAACTTGCCCAGTCGCGCATCGAACATGGTGTTGTTGACCACGCCGTGGTGATCGGGACGCAGGCCGGTGACCAGCGTGTAGTGGTTGGGAAACGTCAGCGACGGAAACGAGGGCTGCATCGATTGCGCCCGCACGCCGTCGCGCGCCAGCATCGCCAGGGTGGGGCTCAAGCCTCGCGTGAGGTAGTCGGGACGGTAGCCGTCGATCGAGATCAGCAGGAGCGGATGCGTGCTGGCGGTTTTGCCCGCGCTGGGCGGCTGCGTGGCGCAGCCGGCGCCGAGCGCCAGCAGCAACGCGCACAGCAGGCGAAACAGGATGTTCATGTGCAATGCCTGAAAATGGAGCGGAATGATTCCTCCATGATCGCGCAGATGCATGACCATGACATGGCTACGCACACGTTTTGACGCACGTATCCGCTGGCTCGCCGGCCTCAGCCTGGCGTTGCCGCTTGGCATTGCGTTGGCCGCGCCGCAACAATCCGTGCAGCGCAAACCCGCCACGCCGCCGGTGCCGAAAACCGCGCCGCCGCTGCGGGTGGCACCCATCCCGCCGCGGCCCAATCTGCAATTCCAGCAGCAGGTGCAGCAACAGCAACTGCGCAAGGAATTCCAGCAAAGCCAGCTGCGCGGACAACTGCAGCAAGGTGTGTCGGACGTGGCCAGGCAACCCTATGCGAACAATCCGTCCGCCGGCCGGCAGTTCGACCGTGCGGACGATGCACGGCGCGACCGTGACCGCGCCCAGCAGCAAAGCCTGATCGATCGCTACTGGGGCGTGCCGGTGCAGCCGCCGGCACCGGCGCCGGCAAATAGCGGCGGGTGAAAGCCTGCACTTTTTGTAGGAGCGGCTTCAGCCGCGACGCTTTTTGCACCTGCTGACACCAGAGCAAGAGCATCGCGGCTGAAGCCGCTCCTACAGGGATTGCGCAGACAAACAGAAACTACGCGAACAAGTCGCCAGCCGGCGCCGCGTGTTCGTGATCCAGTAGCAGGCGCTTGATTTCCAGGCCGCCGCTGAAGCCGGTGAGGCTGCCGTCGCGGCCGATGACGCGGTGACACGGCACGATGATTGGCAACGGGTTGCGGCCGTTCGCGGCGCCTACCGCCCGCATCGCGCGGGGCCGGCCGATGCGATGGGCCAGGTCCGCGTAGCTGATGGTGACGCCGTAGGGGATGCGTGCCAGTTCCTCCCACACCTCAAGCTGAAACGGCGTGCCTATCGGGTGCAGCGGCAGGTCGAACTGGCGGCGTTTACCGGCGAAGTATTCCGTCAGCTGGGCGCGGGCGATAGCGATCGGTGCCGAGGCGTGCGCCGCGGTCACCTGAATCCAGTGCGGCGGGATGACCAGCGGATCACGCTCGTGCTCGAACCAGATGCCGCGCAGGCCATCGGCGTCCGCCACCAGTTGCAGGCGGCCGACCGGGCTCGCCATTTCGTCGTGGTGAATCGTGTCGGTCGGGGTTTTCATGGGGTCTTCTCCGATTTCTTCGAGCGCGGTGCGGGCGGTGCATCCGCCGTGCCGCGCCACAGGTGGATCACGGTGTACGCGCGCCAGGGCCGCCACGCTTCGGCGCGCTGGCTGAGCGCCTTCGTGCTCAGCGGGGTCGGGTCGGTGGTGGCGACACGGCGCAGGATCAGGTCGGCAGCGGGGAATGCGTCCGGTTCGCTCAATGCGCGCATGGCCATGTAGTGCGCCGTCCATTCGCCGATGCCGGGCAGGGCGACCCAGCGGGCCACGAATTCATCCAGCGACTGATCCGCGCGAAAGTCCACGCGTCCGTCCAGCAGGGCCTGCGCCATGCCACGCACGGTGGCGGCGCGCGCGGTGGTGAGGCCGACTTCGCGCAGTTCCGCCTGCGCCAGCACTTCCGGCGTCGGGAACAATCGCTCCAGCCCCGGCATCGGCGCCTCGGCCAGGGGCTGGCCCCAGCGCTGCACGATGCGTGTGGCCAGCGTGCGCGCCGCCGCCACGCTGATCTGCTGGCCCAGGATCGCGCGCACCGCTATCTCGAAACCGTCCCAGCCGCCGGGCAGGCGCAGGCCCGGCCGGCGTGCCAGCAGCGGACCGAGGATGGCGTCATCGCGGAACGTATCGGCGATGGCCTGCGGATTCGCGTCCAGGTCGAACATCCGTCGCAGCGTGGTCACCACGCCGAGCAACTGGCTCGATTGCGGGCAATGCAATTGCAGCCGCAGCGCATGCTCGCCCGGCCACGCACTGAGCCGCAGCCAGCCCGGCGCATCCGCAGGGCCGAACACACGCGCATAGCTGTCGTCATCCACGCGCTCCACGCCGGGCATGGCGCGCGTGCGCAGGAATGCCAGCAGCTCGCCGAACGCGTACGGCGGCCGGTAGCCCAGCCGCAGCACCAGCGCATCGCCGGCAGCCGCGCGCGGGTGGCGGCGCAGTTCGCGTGGCGCGATGCGGTTCGCCTGGGCGAACGCCGCGTTGAAACGGCGCAGGCTGCGGAATCCCGACGCCAGCGCCACCTCGGTCACCGGCAACGCGGTTTCCGTCAGCAATTGTTTCGCGAACAACAGCCGTCGCGTGGTGTGCACGCTGATCGGCGGCGCACCCACGCGCTCGACGAACAGCCGTCGCAACTGGCGCGCCCCGACGCCGACGTGGGTGGCCAGTTGCGGCAGCGAGCTTTCCTCCAGCGCACCGCTTTCGATCAGCTTCAGCGCACGCGCCACCACGTGGTCGCCGCGCTGCCATTGATCGTTGCCCGGCGAAAGCTCCGGCCGGCAGCGCAGGCAGGGGCGGAACCCGGCCGCTTCGGCGGCGGCTGCATTCGCGTAGTAACGCACGTTCGCCCGCTTCGGCACGGGTGCCGGGCATACGGGCCGGCAATAGATGCCGGTGCTGCTGACCGCGGTGAAAAACAGCCCGTCGAAACGCGCGTCGCGGCTGAGCCGGGCCTGTTCGCAGATATGCGGGTCGGGCAGGGATGAAGTGATGTCCATGTGCGCAGGCTAGCACTGCGCTGCGGCGCGAACTCGCCGTTTTCGGACATCAATGCATCGCGGTTCAGTCGCGTGAATCGCCCGAGGATTCGCGCACGGATTGGGCACCGCAGGCGACGTCGATCGCGCGGCGCAGTTCGCGCGTCGTATACGGTTTGGAGATCGCCGGCATCGACATGTAACGGGGTGGGATGTCCTGGCGCGATTGGCAGCTGGCGATGATGCAGGGGATGCCGCGTTGCGCCAGGCAGTCCAGCAGCGGGTAGGCCATCACGCCTTGCAGTTGCAGGTCGACCACCGCGAAATCGCAGTTTTCCGTGCGCGCCGCTTCCATGGCCTGATCAAGTGCGGCAATGCAGCGGACGACCGTGCAGCCCAATCGGCCGAGTACGTCCGCTAGCGTCCCGGCGAGGAGAAAATCATCCTCGAACACCATCACTCGCAATCCTGCGATGTCCATAAGTGCACTCCTGCCGTGCCGGTTTCATCGGTGTCCCCGATGACCAGCATACGCAGCCGAGGAGCGCTCTGCCAGCGCAATCATGTTGCAGCGTGTGGGCCGTTGTCGGAGCCGATCTGGCTCAGGGTCGCCATCAACGTCTTGATGCGGAAGGGCTTTTCCAGCACCGTCAACCCGGCGTACGCGGCCGGAAGCTGACCGGCGCCGTAGCCGGTCAGCACGCAAACCGGTATGTGCCGCGATTTCAGCGAGGGCAACAGCGTTTCGGTGGTGGTTGTTGCCAGGCGGTAATCGATCAGCGCCACGTCCGGCTGCGACGTCCGCAGCAGGCCGATCGCCGCCGGTACGGTCGCGACCGGCCCCAGCACGTGATAGCCGCCATCTTCCAGTGCGGCTTCGAGAGTGGCGGCAACCAGCAGTTCATCCTCCACCACCATGACGACCTGGCCATCGGGATGTGCCGCGTTCATGCTCATGCTCCTGGGGCGCCTGCTGTGGGGGCAGGTGCAGCGTGGCCCGCAATCCTCCATGGGCATAGGTGACAGTGCTGTGACCCTGCAGCTCGTACGCCAGCTGGCGCTCCACCATCAGCATGCCGAAGCCCCGATGTTGCGGCTCGACCACGGGCGGGCCGCCGGATTCCGCCCAGCGGATGTCGATGGCATCGGCCCGGTCGGCGGGGTTTTCCCAGCGCACCTCCACATGCCCGTTCGCGGTGGACAACGCACCGTGTTTCAGCGCGTTCGCCGCCAGTTCGTGGATGACCATGCCCAGCGCCAGGGCCTCGCGCGGGGCGAGGTTCAACGGTGGCCCGTCCAGCGAGAAGCGCGATGGATCGACGTTCGCGGCCAGCGTTTCGCGCACCAGCTCCTGGAACGGCAGGTGCGACCAGCCCGCTTCCGTCAGCAGCTTATAGATGCGCGCCATGGCCTGCAGCCGGTCCTGGAACGCGTCCAGCACGTTCTCATCGACCGCTTTCGCCAGGGTCTGGTTTGCCACGGCGCTGACCACCGCCAGCATGTTGCGCACGCGGTGGTTGAGTTCGCCGATCATGGTCTTGTGTCGCGCGTCGGCGTCGGCCAGTTTCCTGTTCGCCGTCGCCAACGCTTCGTTCGCGATGCGCAGTTCGTCCGCCAATTGCGTCACCGTGGGCATGTCCGGGTTCTCCAATGAGGCGCCCGAGTGTACATAGCACCAGGTGACCGTCGATTCACGTCCGCGCACGCTCGCGGCGGCGGCTCGTGCTTCAGCGCGTGACCTATACTCCATCGTCTTCGTACGGAGGCCCATCGATGAGCGCACCCACCCGCATCGACACCACCCGCGTCATCCGCGCGCCGCGTGGCACCGAGCTCAGCTGCAAGAGTTGGCTCACCGAAGCGCCGTTCCGCATGATCCAGAACAACCTCGACCCGGAGGTGGCGGAGAACCCGGCCGAACTGGTGGTGTACGGCGGCATCGGTCGGGCCGCGCGCAACTGGGAGTGCTTCGACGCGATCCTGAAGTCGCTGCGCGAACTGAACGACGACGAGACCCTGCTGGTGCAGTCCGGCAAGCCGGTCGGCGTGTTCCGCACGCACAGGGACGCGCCGCGCGTGCTGATCGCCAACTCCAACCTGGTGCCGCACTGGGCGACGTGGGAGCACTTCAACGAGCTCGATAAGAAAGGCCTGATGATGTACGGCCAGATGACCGCCGGCTCGTGGATCTACATCGGCTCGCAGGGCATCATCCAGGGCACCTACGAAACCTTCGTCGAGATGGGCCGCCAGCACTACGGAGGCAACCTCAAAGGGAAATGGCTGCTCACCGCCGGCCTCGGCGGCATGGGCGCGGCGCAGCCGCTGGCGGCGTCACTCGCCGGCATGTGCAGCCTCAACATCGAATGCCAGCAGAGCCGCATCGATTTCCGCCTTAAGACCCGCTACGTCGATGAGCAGGCCAGCGACCTCGACGACGCGCTGGCGCGTATCGAGAAATACACGAAAGCGGGCGAGGCGAAATCCATCGCGCTGCTCGGCAATGCCGCCGACATCCTTCCCGAGCTGGTCAGGCGCGGCGTGAAGCCCGACGCCGTCACCGACCAGACCAGCGCGCACGACCCGGTCAACGGCTACCTGCCGCAGGGTTGGACCGTGGAGCAGTGGTTCGAACGCCGCAAGGCCGACCCCGTCGGCACCGCGCGCGCCGCCAAGCTGTCGATGAAAACCCACGTCGACGCGATGCTGGCCTTCCACGCCCAGGGCATTCCCACCTTCGACTACGGCAACAACATCCGACAGATGGCCCAGGACGTCGGCTGCGAAAACGCGTTCGCCTTCCCCGGCTTCGTCCCCGCCTACGTACGCCCGCTGTTCTGCCGCGGCGTCGGCCCGTTCCGCTGGGTGGCACTGTCCGGCGATCCGGAAGACATCTACAAGACCGACGCCAAGGTCAAGGAACTCATCCCCGACGACGAGCACCTGCACCGCTGGCTCGACATGGCAAAGGAGCGCATCAGCTTCCAGGGGTTGCCGGCGCGGATTTGCTGGGTGGGGCTGGGCCTGCGCGACAAGCTGGGCCTGGCGTTCAACGAGATGGTGCGCAACGGCGAGCTAAAGGCGCCGGTGGTGATCGGGCGCGACCATCTCGATTCGGGCTCCGTCGCCTCACCGAACCGCGAAACCGAATCCATGCAGGACGGCAGCGACGCCGTCAGTGACTGGCCGCTGCTCAACGCGATGCTCAACGTCGCGGGCGGCGCCACCTGGGTGTCGCTGCACCACGGCGGCGGAGTAGGGATGGGCTACTCCCAGCATTCCGGCCTGGTGATTGTCTGCGATGGTACGAAGGAAGCGGACGAGCGGATTGCGCGAGTGCTGTGGAACGATCCGGGCACCGGTGTGATGCGGCATGCGGATGCGGGGTATGAGATTGCTGTCGATTGCGCGAAGGAGCAGGGGTTGAAGTTGCCGATGGTTTGATCGTCACGAACCAGTTTGCGGGCTATACGGCATTGCCGTATAGTTCCGACATGCGGAAAGGAGTCTGCCATGTACGAGTTCATCGAATCGTCCGTGTTCGCGAAATACGTGCATGACTACCTCACGGAAGAGGAGTACGCCGGCTTGCAGTGGTACCTGTCCAGCCATCCCGATGCTGGCGACGTCATTCCCGCATCGGGCGGTTGCCGCAAGCTCCGGTGGGGCGCCTATGACAAGGGCAAGCGTGGCGGTGTACGCGTGATCTACTACGGCGTGACTGAGCAAGGCCACATTTGGTTGCTGGCGATCTACGCCAAGTCACGACAGGCGAACTTGCCGGCAAACGTCATCCGATTGCTCAAGGAGCAGGTGGTGAAACCATGAAGAAGTTGAGCAAGGCAATCTTCGAACGGGACGCGAAGCGCGATATCGGGCAGGAAGTCCTGCAGGCCATTCGCGAGATCAAGGCCGGCGGCGGCCGGCGCTTTACCGTGCAAGTGACGGAAGCCACCGAGGCGCGGCTCAAGCTCGGGCTGTCCCAGGCTGACTTTGCCGCGATGCTGGGCGTCTCCGCCCGCACCTTGCAGGATTGGGAGCAGGGCAGGCGCGAGCCGAGCGGTGCGGCGAAGGCGCTGTTGAAAGTGGCGGTTGCGGCGCCGAAGACGGTGCGCAAGGTGTTGGCGGCGGCGTGATTATATGAACCTGACCCCTTTATGGGGGTGGTGATTGTTTGCGATGGGTCGATTGAGGCGGATGAGCGGATTGGGCGGGTGCTTTGGAATGATCCTGCCTCAGGCATCATGCGGCATGCGGATGCGGGCTATGAGGTGGCGGTGGAGTGTGCGGGAGAGATGAGGTTGAAGTTGCCGATGGTTTGAGTGGGCTGGAATCCCGTCCCTCCTTTATCGCGGTGAAATCACTGGGTTAGGAGAGTAAATCTGATTTACCAACTACGCGTCGGTCGTGGCGGGATGTTCTGTGGGTCAAAAAATTTTAGAATGTCCAGGCGACAGTCGGTGGCGAACTTTTTTTCAGCACCCAGGCCGTGCGCCTATCGATTGATGACGAGTGCTTTTCCGCTGCGTCAATTCCGTAGATAACTTAAGGGGCTCCTTCGGCCAAGACGGGGAAATCGAATGAATACAGGGGAAATCCAGCGGATTCGCGATCAATTCCAGGGCGGTCTATGGCCTCAGTTCCTTGATCGCGTTGACATCAAGGGGCTTCGAGGTTGGCAAGGGCAATCCGTGCAATTCAAATTCCCCGTGACGGCCATCGTTGGCGAGAATGGTGCAGGAAAAAGCACGGTTCTAAAAGTTGCGGCTTCGGCTTATGAGCGAACCAAGGAAACAGGGTATTACCCATCTGATTTTTTCTTAGATACTCATTGGGACACGTTAAGCGAAGTTGAACTTGGATATGCCATAAAACTTGGCGATAATTCGGTCAATTTTAAGATTAAAAAGCCAACCAAGCGATGGAGCTTTCCAGAAAAACGGTATAGCAGGCGCATATTTTGGTTTGACGTCGCGAGAACGCTTCCTTTGGATGCAACAGCAGGGTATGCAAAGGTTGCGCGGCTCGCTGCAGGTGAGATATCGACTGAAGCGCTAAGTGACGAATACCGCTCTAAATTATCTTATATTCTTGGTCGTGAGTATCAAGATGCTAGATTTGCCGCTCCGGATGTAAACGAAAAAAGAACCGTCGGTCTTTTGCGCAGGGAGTTTGGTGAGATATCTCAATTTCATCAAGGCGCAGGTGAGGATACTTCCCTTGATTTGATGCGAGCACTGCAAGCCGTCCCCCAGAATTCTCTCATTATTATCGACGAGGTGGAGGCTTCACTCCATCCAAAGGCGCAGCGGAGGTTAATTAATTTTTTCATCGAGCTGAGTCGTCTGCGCCGTGCTCAGGTTATCGTATCTACGCACAGCCCTTACATCCTTGAGGAGCTTCCGCCCGAGGCGCGCGTCCTGCTTCTTCCGACATCCACTGGCCCAAGCGTGGTCTATGGTGCCAGCCCAGAATTCTCTTTAACTAAGTTAGACGACGTGTCGCATCCAGAGGCTTTCCTCTATGTCGAGGATCCTTTCGCGGAGATATGGGCACGTGAAATTCTAGCGGCGCATCCCGAAGGGGGAGACTTGCTTTCTCACATAAAAATTTCACCAGTAGGTCCATCTAACGTCGTTGCTATGATGGGCAAGCTGGCTTCTGAAGGAAGACTGCCGCAGCCTGGTCTGGGTATTCTAGACGGCGATCAGGAAATGAAGCCTGGTTGCGCCATGTTGCCTGGTGATAAGGCGCCTGAGCGGGTGGTGTTTGAAGACCTGCGACAGGCAAATTGGGGGCAACTCCATGAGAGATTTGGCATTGGGGCTGGCAGTTTACACGCATATTTAGAAGATGCCATGCTCAGCGCTGATTTTCATTCTTGGCCGGAACGGATTGGTGACAAAATTCTTAAGAGCAGGACAAATGTTTGGGAAACTATGGCGACGGAATGGTGTCGCGTCTGCTTGAAGGAAGATGTACGTGATGCCTTTGCTGCGTCTGTGAAGCAGATCCTCCCGGAGTAAAAACAGCATAAAGGGGCATGGCTAATTAAATTCGGAAAAAGGGACGGAGGAAGTTAAGAAAACGGGGGTCAGAGTGCACTTTCTTGAGGCGATCGTTGTGGAAAGTCGACTCTGACCTCTGCTTTTGCGGATATCTCAACCTCAGTGGAACCCCGCCAACAGCTCATCCTTGACCGGGTAGATCTTGGCTTTCGGACCAAATAAAGGCGAAGGCGAAGGGGCAATTAATTCGGGATAATTGCCTCTGCCCCCTTTTTTCCGGTCAACGGGGTCGGATCCACGTAAGTAGGGTGCGGAGTAAACCCACCCACCTCCCTTTCCCGCAAATCGGGTGATAGCCCTACGGAGATTGCCTCTGTGAGTGAGCGGACGCAGGATTTTTTTCATCAGTACCGGGCGATGGACACGCGCATCCTGTTGGCTCGTTACCGCAGCGGCGGCTTGTTGCCGGAAGCGGAGGCCGCATTGTTGGAGGTGCTCGCGGATCGCGGTTACGCCGCGGAAGCGTTGGAAAGGCGCAACGCGGTCGAAATCGCGACGTCAGACCTTGACGAGGTGGACGGGACGCATCGGGTATCAATGGGATCATCGCTCGTGTCGTCATGGCGATGGCTCGTGCGAAAAGTGGGGGTTCTTGCCTTGCGTGCCAAAGAGTGGGCTTGCCTTCGGGAGACCTGGGCGCAGGGCGCCCGGTTCGGCCTGCTTGCCGTGCGCTTGTGGGCGGCACAGTTGGCCACCTTGTTTGGTTTTGGACTCTTCGTGGTAGCGAATGTTTTTTGTGACTCCGGGCCGTTGGAGAAGTGCTTTGAGGCGGGGCTGGGTTTTCTCGCGGTCGGCATGACAGCCGATGCCCTGTTGATACCTGCCATAGTTGCCTTGCTGTTTCCGAAGAAGTGGTTTGCGTTGTATCTCAAGGCACTTCCTGCTCTTTCGCTGGCGGTCTGCGTTGCCGCCATCCACTGGTATCGCGTGCTTCCTTCGGTCTGCGGAAGGGTGGCGAAACTGAGCGCCTTGATCGCGCTCCTCTCTATCGCGTATCTGGTCCTCTCGGGGAAGAAAAGCGCCAGGGTCGAGTACAAGATGTAGCAAGACAGGGGTCCAAGAGCGAAATTAAAGGGGCTATTTAAATTCGATCGTCGCCCGGCGGAGTGAGCTTGCCCCGTCCTTGCCGACAGTTTCAGCCTAAGCGTCCAAGATCCGGGCTTGCCGGATTTTCCAATCGAGTTCTGGCAGGGCTGTTGCTTACCTGGGTAGGTTGAATTGCCCCAGGTCGCTCCATGCTTAGGCTCGTCCCGCTGATTCTCGTGCTTGGCGCCGCTCCCAGCCCGTTGCTGGCGCAGAAGCATGAACCTTCAACGTCACTTACTGCCCCTGTCCGTGTGGCCACGCTTGTGGAGAAGGGAAGCTACACGAACCGTGAGGGGTTCGACGTTCATCGCCCTGCGCATACGACCAATGGAGCGATTCCGTCGGGTGCAACTGCACAGTGTCGGGACGGATCATTCAGCTTCAGCATGAGCCATCGCGGTACCTGTTCTCATCATGGTGGCGTTGCCCGATGGCTTTAGGGGCATGGCAATCAACGATCTCGGAACCCGGGACCAGGTTCACTTTCTGGCCCCGGTTTTTCCCGGTTTCCCAGAGATGACACCATGTGGGTGACCTGCTGAAACAGGATGGGGCGGCATAGGCGTCTTTGCAGGCGCGAAATGTCTTGCCGCGGCGTGTCGATCTGCAGCCTTGCCGTTCGTCGTAACTCTGAAAGTCGACATTCGGTCGGCCACGATCAACCACGTCAACGTCACGGGGAACCCACGATGCGCCTTCTCACGCCCTCACTGCTGATGCTGCTGGCCGCAACCACGGCCATCGCCGGGCCCACGCCGGTGCATTACACCCTTGATCCGGACCACACGTACCCGAGCTTCGAAGCTGATCACATGGGCCTGTCGATCTGGCGCGGCAAGTTCGATCACAGCACCGGCACGGCCACACTCGACACGGCCGGTAAAACGGGAGCGATTGATGTGACCGTCGACATCGCCAGCATCGATTTCGGCAACCCGGCGTTGAACAAGGTAATGCTTGGTGCGAAAGCACCGATGTGCCAGACGGAGTGCGGCACGTTCTTCGTGGAGAAATATCCGACAGCGCACTATCGCGGCAAGCTCACGGATTTTGTTGATGGGGCGCCAACCAAAGCCATCGGTGCATTGACGTTGCGCGGGGTGACCAGGCCGCTGACGCTCACCATCGACAGGTTCAAATGTGTCCCCGATTTCATGCTGAAGCCACGGCTGCGTTGCGGTGCCGATGCGCTGGGCACGTTCGAGCGGGACGAATTCGGACTTGATGGCGGCAAGTCGTTCGGGATGGACATGAAAGTTACCCTCCGCATTCAGGTCGAAGCAGTTCAGGACAAATGACACCTTCCCGATTTGGAAGGGAGAGCGGAGAAAACTGGCCTCAGAGTGAAGTGGCCCAGCTAGCCCCTGCCTCCTTTTCCTCAGTCGTCCGGAGGGGCGGCGGAAAGACGACCAGCGTTGTCGGCATCGACTTCTTCGCCATCACCATCCACCGGCGGTGACGCCGCGGGCAACATCGACGCGAATACCCCATCGCGGCGGATCAGCCCGTGGTAAAGCGCCGCGCCCATGTGCGCCAGGAAGGTGAGGAACAGCAGCATCGCGAACGCAGTGTGCAGGTGGCGCAGCACGGCGAAGGCGACCGGATTGGTGGGGAAGATCGGTGGCAGCCGCAGCGAGTCGCCCAGCATCACCGGATAGCCGCCGGCCGAGAGCATCGCCCAGCCGATCAGCGGCATCGCCAGCATCAGGAAGTACAGCAGCCAGTGCGAGGCCAGCGCCGCGAGTTTCTGCAGCGCGGGCAGGTCGGCCGGCAACGGCGGTGGCGGATGGCGCAGGCGCACCGCCAGCCGGATCACCGCCAACAGCAGGATCGCGATGCCGAGCGGCTTGTGGATGGCGAGCAGCCATTCGTGCCGCGCGGAGACGGTGGCGACCATGCCGACGCCGATGAACAGCATCGCCACGATCATCACCGCCATCAGCCAGTGCAAGGTGCGCGCGGCAAGCGTGAACCGGTCGGGGGTGGCGTTCATCGGCTCGTCTCCGGCTTGGGCGTGGCGGTGCCGGGCAGGTGGGCTTCCTCACTGGTACGGTGCAGGTACGAGTCCGCGTACGCGGCGGAGCGGGCGGGCAACAGCGGATCGTCGGAAGCCTCGATGCCGGCCGGCAGCACCAGCGGGTCATAGTTGATGTCGCGGCACGGGCCGCTGGCCTGCGGCGCGCTGCGTTCCAGCACCAGCGTGCCGGCATCGATCGTGCGGCGGTCGTCCGGCCAGGTCTTTGTCGCGTCGTTGGTCGGGTCGCCCGGATTGGCCAGGGTCACCTGCAACTGCCAGCGTTGCGGGCCGCGAGCGAGACGTTCGGTGAGGTCGGCGGCAAGGTAATCCGCGCCGCCCGGCGTAGTCGCGACGCCGGCATCACTCGCCTCGGGCACCATGCGCCAGCGCACCGGCTGGCGTCGGCCGGCCGCGTCGACGAACACGAAAGCGTTGAGGCCCCAGTAGCTCTCCGTAGCGAAGCTTGCCGATGGCCTGGCCGTTTTCGCCCAGGCGCGGAACGCGGCGGTTTCTGGGTGCGCCGCAAAAAAAGCGGCGATCTTCGCCGGGTCGGGTTTGCCGGTGACCGGGTCCGGTTGCTTCGCCTGCAGTTGCGCGTAAAACGCCTGCGGCGTGGCGACCGGGAACACCGGCATGCTGTTCATTCCAGTACGCCACTGCTGTCCGTTCGCCAGCGCGAAACGCAGCGCCATGCTGCGGATCGGCACGCTGGAATCCGGCGCATACGGATTGCCACCGGGTATCGCGAACCGCCCGACCACCGGCGTGCGTTGCCCCGGCGCGAACACCTGCGCGACGGAATACGTCTGCGCCTGACCGCTGCTGTCGAAGTGGCCGACCACGCACACGCCTTTCGCATGGTTGCGGCGATAGCCGGCGAACGTACCGGCGTCGTGCTGCAACTGGTTCACCAGCTTTTCCGGTGTGAGCCGATGCGGTGCAAGCCAGCCGCCGACGTAGCCGAACGCTATGGCGACAATGACGACGATGCCGATGATCAGGCTCCACGCGCCGATTCGGCGTGGCGGCGTATGGGGTGGTGTGGGATCGTGCATGTTCGACTCCAGGGGCATGTCTGCGAACGTCATTCACTGGCGTTGTCGTGTCGCAAGGCCGCACGAAGGGCGCTGGCTGCGACACGGCTGCTGAGGGGGTATTCGCTCAGCGCATGCGATTCGTTACATGCACCTTGGTGCGGGCCATCCGCAGGGAGAGTGCTGTCGCGCTGCAAGGTGTATCGTCACGCGCTTACAGGGGGAAAACATGAAGAAGATGATTTTTCTGGCGGCGCTTGTCGCCGTTGGCGGCTGCACGTCCGTCAAGGTGAAGCCGGCCCGTTCGGTCTCGCCGGGCACCCAAGTGTGCATCGTCAACAATCCCAAGGTGATTGTTGAGGGCTTTGTGGACGTCGTGCGGGAAGGCTTCAGCCGGCACGGCTTGCCAACCAGGCTGGTGAACGAAAACGAAGCCGCTTCGTGCACGGTGACGTTGACCTACACGGCGCTCCGTTCCTGGGATTTCTCGCCTTATCTGTCACATGCCGAACTCCACTTGTGGAAAGACGGCCTGCAAATCGGATCAGCGGAATATCACCTCAGGGGCAAGGGTGGCCTCTCCCTGGCCAAGTGGCAGGGCGTGAAATCAAAGATGGCCCCTGTCGTCGATCAGTTGCTTGCTGGCGTGCGTTAGACCTGACACCTGATCTGGAGCTGGCGACAGTTCTACCCCGTTCTCGCCGAGCGTAGCCCGCGAAGCGGGCGAAGTCGAAGCGCCGCCAAGTGAGATCTGTCCGTGTCGCCCGCTTCAGCCTTCGGCTTACGCTCAGGACGAACGGCGCTTAAGTAAGCGCCATTCGTTGAAGAAGATCAGGTATTTGCTCATGCCGTGCCTCGCTGTCGTGCAGCCCCAATGGCTGCCAGTGTGTGACCGCGAAACGGCTGTTCCCGATTCGGCACATGAACAAGCGGGGAACTGCGAAAGGGATCCAGTCAAACAAGTAGGGTGCGGAAGTGAAACCTCAGGCTTCGCGCCGAAGTACATTGCGCCCGGCTCTGCCGTGCGGCCGACTGGGGGATTGCGAACATCAGGCACCGCATCATGATCCGCCAGGACCGCCTGCCGTCGATCGACGAGGTGGCTGGAGAAGCACCCAGGCTGATCCCGCACCATCCGCCGAAGCCGTGGAGGCCCCATGTTGCGGGGGCCTCCTTCGTTGGGGTGCAGGAGGGGTGAATCCCTGCGGGATGGAATCAGCAAGCGTCAGGGCGTCAGCGTCCAGCTCACCTGGCGGACATTCGGAGGCGGCGGCAGCCGCCCACCGGCCGCGGGATAGCCGTATTCGTAGCTGCCGCTGTCCTGCATGGCGAAGGAGTGCATCGGCTTGGCCTGGCAAACCAGATCCCTGGCCGGCATGACCCCGAAAGAGAGGTAGGCGGATTCGGCGTTGGTGATGCAGGCGTTGTCGTCGAACATGATGGCGTGCGTGGCGGCGTTGTCGACCAGCACCATCCGCGCGGCAGGTCCGTTCTCAAGACGATTCTTGAGCGCCTCGGCGTACGGCGTCGAGGGGTCGAACTCGTTCTGCACCATCAGGGCATGCACTCGGGTACGCCATTCCAGACCGCGATCGAGCGCCGGACGCCACGGCCAGCGCCGGCACTTGTCCACCAGGTTGGAGGAGCCGATGGCCCAGTACGAGTGCGCGTCCGCGATCTTGCTGGCGATGCTGCGCCGGTCGGTCGAGCCCGAATCGTTGCACTGCAAGACATCGGCCATGGGGTTGAAGCTCGGCAGGTTGCGCAGGTCGGCGAAGGTCATCGCGGCCATCTGCTCGGCATTGGCAATGTGGGCCGGATCGCCATCGAGCGCCGCTGACATGGCACTCAGCGATGGCGACACCATCAGGTCCCAGAAAACCCACATGCCGGTGCCCTGGAGCGAACCCAGTGCCTGGTCCGGCGTCACGCTGCCCATTCGGTGCTCGGATGCGGCCTGGTAGATCCGTCGAAACGTCGTCATGACCTGCATCGGGGTGGTGCCCATGTGGAACTGGTCGTCGTGACGGGCCATGAACGGGATCAGCGCCTGCTGCAGGTTCAACTGGTCCATCGACGCCTGCTGCAACCCTTCTTGCTGCCAGTCCAGGTGCCGCCAGTTCATGTTGCTATCGAGCACGACACGCTCGAAGCGGTCGGGAAACATGCGGTCCGCGTATGCCATCAACCCGGTGCCGCTCGATACGCCGAACAGGTCGGCATGGCGGAAGCCCAGCACGGCACGCACCAGATTCAAGTCACGGGCATGGTTCGGCGTGTTGATGCCCCGCAGGAAGGCGGCGTGCTTTCGCAGGCAGGCGCTGATCGACCGATGCCACCATTCCTGCTGAGCCCGCACGCTGTCGACCGTGGGATTGCGGCTGTCCCCGTCCATGAAGTTTTCGGCGCCGCTGCGTCGGGCGTAGTTGCAGCTCACCTTGGTGCCCAGGCCGTCGGTGATGCCGCGCAGATCGACGCCGACCACCAGGTGATCGACCAGCACCTGCGGCTGCCATTGCTCGAGCATCTCCGCCTGGGATGCGCTGGAGTTGTCCGGACCGCCCGCGTTCACCAGCAACAGGCGGGCGTAGGGCGAGGGATGGAGCGGTTTGGAGATGCCGATGGTGATGTCACCCTGACGTGGATCGGCCCAGTCGACTGGCACCGTGACCAGTGCGCACTGGATGGTGCTGCCGTCGGTGAACAGCGACGGCGGACACGCGCCCCAGTTCACCTGCTGCTGGTAATACCTGGCGTAGGCGGGATCGAGGCTGTGATCGTCGACATCGTGGGCATTGGCCAGCCCCGCGAACACCGCGCAACCGATCAACGCCAACGTGCGCACAGACAACGTAAAGAGCTTCATCCTGGTGCCTCCTTGGAGAGCGTTAGTGGCGGGCGGAACACGTGAACCCGGCGCTCGCGTAGCGATCGCCATCGCCGCATGTTCCAGCGGTGCGTGCCGTTGCGATGGCGAAAAAGACGGAGGCCGGCCGCCCGAAGCGACGGCCGTGGAGACGGCATGCGCGAGCAGGCCTGCCAGCCAGCCGTGGCATGATCATCTTTGGGGCGAGCGGGAGCGTAAATGACCGGTCGAGGGGTTTTTCGATAGCACCACTTCGATCCGGCCGGGGAGCATGAATGGGGAACAGGCGGCGAAACGATGAACCGATGTATGTCCAGATCGCCGAATCGATCCGGCGGGACATCGACTCGGGTCGTTTCCAGGTGGGCGCGCGCCTGCCCGGAAGCCGCTCGATGGCTGCAGCCCTGGGGTATTCCCGCACGGTCGTCCTGATGGCTTACGACCAGCTGGAAAGCGAGGGCTACCTGGATTCGCGTTCGGGCAGCGGCACCTATGTGAGCGCGCCTCCCACCGGCGTGCCGGCATGCCGCATATCGGTGGAGGAACAGCCCCGGGCGCCGGACGAGCCGCGGCTGTCCCGCCTGGCGCGGCGCGCCACGTTGCCCAACACGTCCGCGGGTGTGCCGGCCGGTTTGGAAGGGGAGGCGATCGATCTTTCGCAGCCGCGCGTGAAGTCCGATCCACGAAGCCTGAAAGCGTGGATGCAAAACCTGATGGCGCTGCTGCGCCGCCGCGACGCGCCCGACTTCCCCGAATTGCAGGGAGCCGTCCAGCTGCGCAAGGCGGTGGCCGGCTACCTGAGCGTGGAGCGGGCGATCGAGGTGGACCCAGACGACATCCTGATCGTCAGCGGCGCCCAGCAGGCCCGCGACCTGATCGCCCGGGTCCTGCTCGACGAAGGCGATGGCGTGGGCGTTGAGGAACCTTGCCACTGGAGCGTGAGCCACACCTACGAGGCGCTGGGCGCGCGCATTGTGCCGTGCAGCGTCGGGCCGCTCGGACTGGATATCGACCTCCATGCCGCGGCACTGGACGGTGTGCGGTTGGTGAGCGTGAGCCCGTCGTTCCAGTTTCCGACCGGTGTAGTCATGCCCGAGGAGCGGCGCAGGGCCCTCCTGCAATGGGCGTGCGCGCACGATGCCTGCCTGGTGGAGGACGATTACGACTGCGAGCACCGCTTCGGCGTGTCCAGCTCGCCGTCGTTGTGGTCGCTGGATCGCCACGGGCGGGTGATCCACGTCAGCAGCTTCGCCCGATCCATGTTTCCCGCGCTGCAACTGGGCTACATGCTGCTACCACGGCTGCTGCGCGAGCGGTTCCTGGCGGTCAAGTGGCTGGCCGATCGCGGCAGCATATCGATGCAGCAGCACGTGCTGGTTGCGTGCATCACCAGCGGACAGTATCTGCGTGATCTGCGGCGCATCGCACATCGCCTGGCGCCCCGGCATCGCGCCCTGCATGACACGTTGCAAACGCGGCTGGGCAACGCCGTGGAAGTGACCGGCTCGGTGGCGGGAGGGTCGCTCTTTCTGCATTTGCCGCGATTGCCGCGCGATGCCACCGATGCGTTGATGGCCGAAGCGCTGGCGCGCGGCGTGCGCATCCGTTCGGCGGAGTGTTTCCACAGGATGCCGCCCGATCACGTCACGCTGGTGCTCAGCTACGCCGGACTATCGGAGGCTAACCTCAAGCGAGCCGGAGCCCGCCTCGCGGAAGCCTATCTGGCGGTCGTGGGCCGTCGCACTATTTGCGAGGGCAACCGCCAGGCAGCGGCAAGAAAGGTGTCAGGGACAATTGCCTGACACCCATGGGTTTCGGGCCAGCTACGCTTCCTGGTAGCTGGTAGGTCCTGTCGGCCACGTCAAAGGTGGCCGATGCGCCAAATCATTTCTTCGGCGTAAGACGATACAAGCCACCCGGTTTGGAATCCTCCACCATCCACAGCGAGCCATCCGGTGCCTCTTCGATATCGCGCACGCGTTTGCCGACGTTCCAGCGGTTGGTTGCAGTGGCGCCGCCCTTGGCATCGAACGTGACGCGGACGATGGCTTCGCTGGCCAGGCCGCTGATCAGGGCGCTGCCGTTCCATTGCGGGAACATGCTGCCCTTGTAGAACATGATGTTGCCCGGCGCGATGATCGGCACCCAATAGATCACGGGTTTGACCAGATCGGGGCGCGTGTCGGGGCTGGGGATGGGCACGCCGTCATAGTTCATGCCGTAGGAGACCAGCGGCCAGCCATAGTTCTTGCCGCGCTTGATCAGGTTCAGTTCGTCGCCGCCGCGCGGGCCGTGCTCGAGTTCCCACAGTCGGCCATCGGGTGCGAAGGCAAGACCGTACGGCGTGCGGTGGCCGGTGCTCCAGGTTTCGGCCGGCGTGAGGTTGGGGCCGGGAAAGGTATAGGTGCTGACCACGGGCGCTTTCTTGGCCGCCTCGGTATCGGCGGGCGGATCGATCAGCGGAATGGTGTGGGCGCCGACCTTGCCGGCCCCCGGATTGCCGGGCGCAGGTTTGCCGTCCAGCGTGAGCCGCAGGATCTTGCCGACCGGCTGGTCGGGGTCTTGCGCAGGCGTGAAGCGCTGGCGGTCGCCCACGGTGAGGAAGAGGTATTTGCCATCCGGCGAGAACGCCACCGCGGCGCCGGCCTGGCCGCCCTTGCCGGTGGGCATCTGGTGCCACAGCACCTGGAAGTTGTCCAGCCGTGGTTGCTTGTCGTCCAGCACCAGCTGGCCACGGCCCAGCGCCAGGCCGCCGCCGTACTCGCCCGGTGCGACATAGGTGAGGTACACGTTGTGGTCTTTGGCGTAATGGGGCGAGAGGTAGACGCCCAGCATGCCGTTCTGGCCCTGGAACCAGCTGGCCGGGACGCCCTTGAGTTCGGTCTTGGCGCCTTGGGGCGTGACCAGTTGCACGCGACCGACTTTCTCGGTCACCAGCATGCGGCCATCGGGCAGGAAGGCGATCCGCCAGGGCAGGTCGAAGCTTGCCACCTTGGTGATGGTGAAGGGGAGGTTGGGATCGGCGGGTTGCTCGCCTGCGTTGGTCTGCGCGTGAGCTGTGCTTGTGAGCAGAGCCGCAAGAAAGACCGCGTTCGCCAGCTTCATCATTGTATGTGTCCTTGCGTCCGGATGATCGAACATCTTAATGGGACGGCGCTGTCCGGTGCGATGCCTCGACCCGGCGAAAGCGCGGGGCAGTGAGCGCTTTCCGGCACCGGGTCGAAGCTGCCCGTTATCGGCAGGCCATCAGCAGGCGTTTGCGCGGCCGATCACGTAGCGCAAGCCACGCAGCAGGTGTGCCCGGAAGACGGCATCGGCGTATTGCGCGTCGGTGTGCCCGAGGCCGGTGTACCAGGCACGTCCGCCCAGGCGGTTCGAGCACCAGGCGATCGGGTGGTCGGCGCCCATGGTGCCGCCCTGATAGCGGCTTTCGTCCACGGTGGCGATCACGTTGACGCCGGCGCGCGGGTTGCTGCGGTAGTTGTACAGCTCGTCGGTGGTTTGCCACTCGTTTGCCAACGCAGCTTCATCGCCCTCGAACCGCACCACGGTGGTCTGCAGCCCCTTGGGATGGCTATGGAACCAGGCGCCGACGAGGCGGCCGTACCAGGGCCAGTTGTACTCGGTATCGGCCGCGGCGTGCACGCCCATGTAACCGCCGCCCTTGCCGATGTAGCGCTCGAACACTGCCTGCTGGGCGTCATCGAGCACGTCGCCGGTGGTGCTGAGAAACACCACCGCATCGAAGCGGGCCAGACTGGCGTCGTTGAACAGGGACGGGTCATCGCTTTGCGTCACGTCGATGCCCTCCGCTTGCCCAAGCTCGCGCAGCGTCTGCACGCCGGTGGGGATCGACTCATGGTGGTAACCGGCAGTGCGGGTGAACACCAGGATATTCGGGGTTTCCGCAGGCGTCGCGCTTGCGCTTGTCTTGCTGAGCGCGTCGGTGGCGGGCGATGTGCAGCCGGGCAACAGGGCCGTGGCCAGCAGCAGGGTGATGAGCAGCGCAGGGATGGTTTTCATGCGCCGAGTGTGACTTGCTTTGGCGCCGGATGCACTTCACCGTTACGTGCCAGGAAGGGAAGTGTCCGGACGCCTGGAACGTGGCCCTGCTTTTCCTCAAACCCAAAAGAACAACCCCCGTTGCCGGGGGTGTCGGTGCCTTCCTGTACGACAGCAGGCGTCAGTTGTAACGGCGACGCAGGCCCACAAATGCACCCATCATCAGCAGGCCCAGGCCAAATACGCCGAGAGCAGCCGGTTCCGGGACCGGGGTGGGGGTGGTCACGCCCAGCGTCACGTTGTCGAAGCCGGTGGAAAAGAGCGGTGAGCCATTGAAGACTACCGACTTGGCCAAGCCGGAGAAGGTGAGCTCGAGGAAATCCCAAGGATCGCTCGCGGCCAGATCGGCCTGTGCCAACAGTTGCCCTGTGCCGTTCTTGCCGGTGTACACGCGGACGTCGCCATCAAAAAAACGGTTGGTCAAGTTGTAGTAGTTGAACGACAGACCGTCCGTGAAACCAAAGGTCACGTTCATAGTGGCTTTGTTTTTCAGCGCCAGACCCGCGAAGTCGTCTCCTACGGTAGCGTTCTTCCACACCACGCCGTAGTCAGGACCGCCACATTTGGCAAAGAAAAAGCCGCCGCTGGTGCATCCGCCGTCGTAGTAGTTGTCCACAGACGTAAGGGCATTGAGGCCGTTGAAGTCCATGGTGACGGGCGTGGCCGTAACAGCGCCGCCGGCCAGCAGGCCGGCCAACAGTACAAGAGCGGTCCCGGCTTTTTTCTTGAAGAAATTCATGTTGATCCCTGTAGGTCGAGTTGCCTCTCCCGTAGAGCGGGAAAGATTTACCTATGTTAAGCAAGTCTCATGCCAGTAACTAAATAACTTTGTTTACAGTCAGTTACGCATTAACGGTCATGGCTCCGCGCCACGGACATGTAAGCTATTTCGACACCGCGTCGAATCCGGTGGCATCGTCGGAACAGGAACGGATTCTTCCCGCCTCGGGCCGCCCGCTCACCGCGCGTCGCGCTGGCGGAGTGTTTCGCGAATGCAGTTTTCCGCCGCATCGCGGATTGCTACCCAATTGCGCGAGCCATTCGGATGGACGATCCGCGCCGGATCGACATGGGTCAACAGCAACTGTGCGTCGGCCGGCACGCGGGCGTCGAGCGGCAGGAAGAGGGTGGCGATGTCGCCGTTGTAAGGCGTCGTCCGGTCGACGCGTCCATCGGGTGTGAAGCCCGAATGCAGCGCCTTGGACGCGTAATGCCCTTGTGCACGGTCGTCCATGCGCAGGACGTGGAAGTCGCGCCGGGTCAGCGGGTAGCGGAAGTAGTACGAGACGTTCCGGAGCCGCCTCAACGCATCGAGGTCGATATCGTCCCAGGCCATGTTCGGTCATTTTCCATGGCGCGTGCGAACGCGGTGTAATGGCTTGCCTTTTGTCGTGGCCTTCATCCGCGCTCGCCCAAGCTGCGTTTTCTTTTCTTGAGGCCAACGTATGGACCGCCAACCACCGCCCACCGTGTCTCCGCTGGATCTGGATCGCTACCTCGGCACTTGGTACGAAATCGCACGGCTGCCGATGCGCCACGAGCCACCCGAATACACCGACATCAGCGCCAGCTACAGTCGCCAGCCCGACGGCACGCTGCGCGTGGACAACCGCGCCCACAATGGCGACGGTGAACTGGAGGAGTCGGTGGGCGTGGCCACAGTGGCCGATCCGGCCGAACCGGGGCGTTTGCAGGTGAGCTTCCTGCCGGAAGGGTTGCGCTGGATTCCGTTCACCAAGGGCGACTACTGGATCCTGCGCGTGGATGAAGGCTACCGCACGGCGTTGGTCGGCTCGCCGGACTATGCGTATTTGTGGCTGCTGCATCGTGAGCCGGAACTGGACACGGCCGCGCGCGACGCGTTCCTCGAGTACGCGCGTTCGCTTGGCTATCCGGTGGAGAAGTTGATTTACACGCGCCATACGGGGCGGCGTACCGCGTGAGGCGCGCGTGTTTTCGTTGCGATTCGGGCGCGCCGTCAATGACGAACGCTCAACCCGGTGGTTTGCGTCGGGCGCGCTTTTTCTTCGAGCCGGCTGACCCCACGCTCGAGCTTGCGTTGTCCATCTGCTCCAGCCAGGCGAGGTCATCGACGTAGGCCAGGAATGCGCGCAGGTATGTGGGTGAAAGTTCCCGCATCAGCGCGATGGCGCGGTTGGCCAGGGCGGTGGAGTTGAGCGGGCCGGCGTCGGTGGTGGCATGGGCGACGGATTGCCGGAGCTGGCTGTCGGCACGGAGGGTGGACCACAGCTGGCGGAAATCGGCGAGGGCGGGGATGTCGGGATACGCGGCGCTCTGCAGCGAGGCTTCGCGGGTGAGATTCGCAATGAGCTCGCGCAAGCCGGAGTGCGGCGGGCGGGCGGGTGTTTTGTCGGGCGCCGCGTCTGGTGCGCGCAGTTCGGCCAGCCGCGTTTCCAGGGCACGGCGTGCTTCGCCATCGAGACTTGCGGTGCGCTGTTCCATCGCCGCGATCAGCCGCGCACGGATGGCCGTGGTGGTGTCAGCGCGCATGGCCAGGGTCGGCGTCTTTCGGCGCGGCGTTGGCGGCCGAGGAGCGGGGGATCGGGGCGATTTCCACGCGGCGGTTCTTCGCGCGGCCGGCTTCGTCGGTGTTGGCGCTGACCGGTTGCTGCGCACCGAAGGCGGCGGCGAACACGGCGTTGGCGGGCACGCCGGCAGCGATCAGCGCGCGGGCGACGGTGAGGGCGCGCTGGGCTGAGAGCTCCCAGTTGTCGGCGAACTGGCGGTTGTCGCCGTGCACCGGCTGGTCGTCGGTGAAGCCGCTGACCATCAGCAGTTCGTCGCGCGATTGCAGGTACTGCGTCAGCGGTGCGGCGAGGCTCTGGATGAGCTGGCGGCCGTCGGGCTGCAACTGGTCGGAGTTGAGTGCGAACAGCAGATTGCCGCGGATACCGATGCGGCCGTTCACCAGCGTCACGCGGCCTTGCGCCAGCGGCGTGGCCAGCGCCTGCTCCAGCGTGGTGCGACGCCGCTGTTCGGCCAGGCGCTGTTTCTCGGCCACTTCAAGTTTGTGCGAGAGCTGCAGCTGCACGCCGATCACGCCGACCAGGATCAGCACGAACACGCCCAGCAATACCGACATCAGGTCGCCAAAGGCCCAGATGGGGGCGGTGGATTCGGCGTCGGCTTCGACTTCGTGGCTCATGGTGTTGTCGTGGCGGGACGGCAATGATCGAAGGCTCCCTCCCCTGCATGCAGGGGAGGGTTGGGGAGGGGTGATTTTGGTTTGGAGGCAAGAGCTTTACCCCCTCCCAACCTCCCCCTGCGAGCAGGGGGAGGAGCTGATCCGGCCGCCGGGAATATCCTGGGCAGCCGCTTGTCTTCGCGGGAATGATGGCATTGGAAAAGCAGCATGCTCATGCTTTCGCCGCCTTGCCCGGCGCACGGGGTCCAGCAAGCTGCTGCATGTCGGCGATGATCTGCTGTTGCGAGAGCACGCTGAGTTCGACCACTTCCTTCGCCTGCGCCACGTAGTAGGCGAGTTGCTCGTCGCTGCGCGTGAGCGAGCTGTCGAGGGCGCCGGCGATCTGCTGCAGCCGTTCCATCAGCGCGTCGTTGGCCTGGCCGAATTGCGCCACGCCGGCGCCGAAGGCTTCGCCGAGGCTGGCGACTTCGACGGCGCTGGCGGTGACTTGCGCGGCGGCGGTGTCGAGCTTGCCGGTTTCGGTTTCGATCTGCGCGGCGAAGCGGGTGCCGACGCGATCGAGCAGCTCGGCCGAGGTGCTGACCAGGGCGTCGACGGCACTGCGTTGTTCGGTGGAAGCATGGTTGACGGCGTCGAGCAGGGTTTCCAGCGTGGCCAGCAGGCGGCTGCGCTCCTCCAGCATGGCGGTGTCGCGGACCATGCTGTCGGAGAGTTTCTGGCGCAGCTCGCCGACGACTTCGGCGGCCACGCGTGGCGCCTCGGAGGCGGCTTCGACCAGGCGGGCGATCTCCGCGAGAGTCTTGCTGGCGGCGGCCTCGGTTTGCGCGGCGATGGTGCCGGCGGTTTGTTCCAACGTGTCGCAGATCGCCTGCTGACGAGCGGCAGTGACGTCGCCGCTCGCCTTCCACTGCGCGCCCAGCTCGGTGCCGATGCTCTCCAGCTTCTGCGCCCATGCCGCCAGACGCTCCTCGTCGCGGCTTTGCAGCGCCGACTGCAATGCTGCGTGCGACCGGTCGACCGCCTGCACCAGCGCGGCCGCGTGCGACGCGAAGGTTTCGCTGGCGGCGGCCAGCGCCTGGCGGTTGCGTTCGGCCAGCTCGGCGTGGACGGCGTCCTGTTTCGACAGGGCGGTTTGCCAGGCGCTGGCCGCGCGGTCGGCGCTGGCATCCAGACGGATGGCCACGCCATCCAGCAAGGTGGACGAGCGCTGCTCGAAGGTGTCGGCGAAGCGGGCGAGGGCGTCGCCCAGATCCCTGGTGTGGGCTTCGTTGGTCTGCCGGTGCTGGGCGAGCGCGTCGTTCCAGACGCCGATGACGGTGCGCGCGGTGGTGTCGAAACCGGCGGCGAGGCCATCGAGTTGGCGCTGCACGGCGTCGCCCACGCTGGCCTGGATGGCGGTGCTCTCGCGGGCCAGGCTGGCCAAGGTGGATTCGACTATTGGCTGCAGCACACTAGCGGCGGTGCGCGCGCTGTCCGTGACGCTGGCCTGCAGCGACTGCTCGACCGAACGGGCCAGCTGCGTATACGTCTCTTCGGTATGGCGATGGAAGGCTTCGCGATCGGCGTGCTGGCGCTCGTGGGCGGCGGAGCCTTGCTGTTCCAGCGTCGCGGCCATCGCCTGCAGGCGCTCGACCAGGGCGGGCATGGCGGCAGCCTGCTGTTGCAGCAGGCGGAAGGATTCCTCGCGCTGATGGGCCTGCGAATGGATGCGCAGGGTGGTGGCGATGCTGGCGTCCAGCGCATGTACCGTTTCCAGCCGCTCGCGGCGGACCAGCGCCGAGAGCAGGCCGAGCATGGCCGAGCTGGCGACGCCGGCGATGGAGGTGCCGAAAGCGAAGGCCAGGCCGTTGACCGGCGCAGCCAGCGAGCCGCGGATCGCCTGCAGATCACTGGCGCTGCCCAGCGCCGTGCCGGTGCCGCGCAGCGTGGCCATCATGCCCAGCAGGGTGCCGAGCATGCCCAGCAACACCAGCAGGCCGACCAGGTACGGCGTCATCGCGGGCGCCGGCAGCGCGGTGCGCTCGCCTTCGACACGCAGCCGCACGGCGTGACGCAGCCCCGGATGCAGGCGCTCCAGCCAGCGGCCAAGTTCGGCGGGCGGCTCGGTCAGTTCCTCCACCGCTCGGCGCAGCGTGGCGGTGGCCTGTCCGTAGCGGAACAGCTCGAACGCACCGGCGAGGTAGCAGGCGCCGATCAGCAGGGCGATGGCCGTGCCCAGCAGGTTGTTGCCGATGTAGCCGGCCACGATCCAGCCGATAGCGGCGAGACCCAGGGCAAATACGGAAAGAAGCAAGGGACGTTTGAACATGGTGTACCGGGTCAGGAGGTGCGCAGCGCTGCAAGCAGCGCGTCCACCGGTTGGAAACGAAGATCCAGCTCGGCCAGCAACACGCTGCGCATGTCGCGGCGGAAGCTGTCGAGCCAGGTGGTTGAGGCGTCCCCGGCGGTGCGCAGGCGTTCGAAGCGCTGGCCCAGCAGCTCGGGCACCTTGGCCAGCAGGGTGTGCTCGCGCGGGGTGATGGCCACTTCCATCGCGGCGTCCACCTCGGCCAGCTGGTTCATGCCGGGTGACGCCGCGAGCGCGTCGCGCAGCTTGCCGCGCAGGCGACCCACGGCGGCCTGTGTGGCGCGCTGGCGGTTGAGGCAGAGCTGGCGGAACGCAGCGTAGTCCGGTTCGGCAGGTGTCGCCGGCGCAAGCAGCGGGGCGTCGTTGATCGCGGCCGCCAGCACCTCGCGTGCCCGCGCGCACTCGGCGTGCAGGTCGTCCGGCGCCCCCGCATCGCCCGCCGCCTCGGCTGGCCGGGCGTCGAGCGCTGCCGCCAGCGCCAGCGCGTGCTTCCAATCCAGCCATTGGCCCAGCCGGTCGGGCAGCGATGGGCCGGAAGGCGCCAGCTCCGCTTCGGTCAGGCGCGCCAGCAGGCGGATGAAGGTGGGCCCGCGAACCGGCGGGCGGTGTGCTGCTTGGGCCATGTATTCCGGAGCAAATCGGGCAGTTTAACCCGGCCGGGGCCGCTGGCGGTCGGCGTCGTGTTTCTCGGGGCGGGTGCGGCCTGCACGGCGACGCCACCAGGAATTCCGGATACTCGCGGCTTACCGGCATAAAGAGGAGTACACCATGACAACATTCACCGGCGGCTGTCTGTGCGGCGATGTGCGCCTGCGCGCCACGGGCCAGCCTTATCGGGTGGGGTTGTGCCACTGCCTCGACTGCCGCAAGCATCACGGGGCGCTTTTCTACGCGGGGGCGATCTTTCCGCAGGACGCGGTGGTCATCGAAGGCGAAACGCGCGATTACGCCGGGCGGCACTTTTGCCCCCGCTGCGGCTCGTCGGTTTTCGCCCGCGTCGAGGACGAGGTCGAAGTGCACCTGGGGACGCTGGATGCGCCCGATCAACTGGTGCCGACCTACGAGAACTGGACCATCCGCCGCGAAAGCTGGCTGCCGCCGTTTGCGCTGGCGCATCACTACGCGCGCGATCGCGAGCACACGGGCCGACGCGAGGATTAGCGTTGCGTCGCACCACGTCGGCGGCGCCGATCTGCAACCGCCATCCCGGTTGGTCCCGCGGGGCTGGGTACAATCATCCGTTGTTCCGGGTTTGATGAAACAACCCCGACGTCCGCCGCGAATCCATCAGGGAAAAAGACGACCCATGCTCAAGGCCACGCTTCTCGCTTTCACCTTGCTTGCCGCTACAGCGCTGTCTGCGACGGCTGCCCAACCCGCCGCCGATCCGCTCGCTCCCGCGGGCCACTGGACGGGCGCCACGGCAGGACGCGCCGCCACGCCGCCGATGGGCTGGAATTCGTGGAACGCGTTCCGCACCGACGTCGACGAGGCCAAGGTGATGGGTACGGCGAAAGTGCTGGTCGACAGCGGACTGCGCGATCTGGGCTACATCTACGTGAACATCGACGACGGCTGGTGGCTGAAACGGCGCACCAGTGACGGGCGCATGCAGGTGCGCACCGCGATCTTCCCGTCGGCGAAAGTGGGCGGCAGCGAGACATCCAGCTTCCGCCCCTTCACCGACAAGCTGCACAGCATGGGCCTGAAGGCCGGCATTTATACCGACATCGGCGGCAACGCCTGTTCGCAGGCCTATGACCTGCATTCGCCGAACCTGCCCGAGGGCACCATCGCCGAACGGCAGATCGGCCTGCACGGCCACGTGCAGCAGGACATCAAATTGTATTTCGCCGACTGGGGCTTCGACTACATCAAGGTCGACGCCTGCGGCATCAACGTGTACGGGGCGGACCGCCCCTTCGTGAAGCAACACAAGTACAACGCGTATCCGCCGCTGATCGACCAGGCCAGCATCAACCGCACGAATATCCCGGCCGTGCGCGCGCTGTACCAGCAAGTGGCCGACGCCCTGGCCGCCAGCAATCCCGATGGCGACTACGTGTATTCCATCTGTGCCTGGGGCGCCGCCAACGTGCGCGCGTGGGGCAAGGACGTGGGCAACCTGTGGCGCACCAGCGGCGATATCACGCCGCAGTGGTCGCGCATGTTGCACACCTTCGACAGCGCCTCGACGCGTGCGCTCTACGCCGGCCCCGGCCACTGGAACGACCCGGACATGCTGTTCGTCGGCCACGGCGATTTCGACGTGCACCACCTCACCGAAGCGCGCACGCATTTCTCGCTGTGGGCGATGATCGACGCGCCGCTGATCATCGGCTACGACCTGCGCAACGCGCCGCAAGCGTTGATGGACATCTGGTCGAACAAGGACATCGTGCGGCTCAACCAGGACAGTGGCGGCCACCAGGCGGTCATGGCCTACGACTCGGATGACGTGCAGATCTTCGTCAAGACGCTCAGCGACTCCGGCACCAAGGCCGTGCTGCTGCTCAACCGCGGTTCGGGGCCTGCCGAGATCACCCTGACGCCCGCGCAGCTGAAGATGGTGGGCGATGTGGCGCTCACCGACCTGTGGTCGAAAAAAACCATGATGCTGACGGGCGGCGAACGGACCTTCACCTTGCAGCCGCGCGAGTCGCGCGTGTTCGAGGCCAAGGGCAAACGGCAGCTTGCCGATGGCATGTACCTGTCGGAAATACCCGGCGCCATCAACATCGCCCGTGATGGCGTGATCGTGCCCTTGCCCGATCCGATCGTCCATCGCATGAGCAACCCGTGGGGCGCCACCACCAATAGCGGCGAGCGTCCGAGCTATGGCGGCTGGGGCGGCGCCCGCGCCGATGCCACGCCGTACGACCAGGCGTTGACCGTGGATGGAAAAGTCTTCGCCTCCGGCATCGGCATCCTGGCCAACTCGCGCATGGAAGTGAAAGCCGCCGGCTTCAGGCACTTCGAGGCGAAAGTGGGCGTGGACGATTCCACCCGCAACCTGAAAGACAAAGTGGTGTTCCAGGTCTTCGGTGACGGCCACCTGCTTGCCCAGGCCACGGCGGCTTATGGCCAGGCCGCGCAAACGCTGAGCGCCGACCTCGCCAATGTGAAAACCGTCGAACTCGTCGCGCGCAGCGAAGCACCGACCAGCGACCTGCCTTTGGTGGTGACCTGGGGCGATGCCGCGTTGCGGGAGTGAGGAGCGGGCGCTAGCCGGCCGCCTGTGCCGGCGGGGCCGGGTAGCGTTCGACGTACGACTCCCCGCAACACCCTTCATAGGTCACGTGACGTTCGGCGAAATCGACCTCGTAGCGAACGACACCCGCCTGCCAGGCGGCCAGCAGGAACTGCGGGAACGTGCTTTCGCCGGCCTGATCCGTGCGGATCGCGGCCACCAGCGCCTGTTCGTCGAAGGGCGGCACATCGACGGTTCCCGACACCAGCGGCGTGCCTTGCTGGATCACGCTGCCCAGCCGCGTCTGATACAGGCTCGCGCAGGCGGGCAGGTGCCACACGTTGCGCGTTACACCGGCGCACCGGAGGGTTTCGGCCAGGTAGGGGAACCCACCCACGCGCGGGCGTCCGGCCATCGCCTTTTGCTGTGCGGCTTGCAGGTTGGAAATCGCCTCGCTCATTGTGTGTCTCCCGGGTAATTTTCAGGGGATCGGACCGTGGCGCCGAAAGGCGCTGGTCAGTCGACTGGAACGGTGCTTATGGCGTGAGCTTCCGCCAGTTTTTGCAGCAGGCGCCGCAACTCGGCTCTTTCGGCGGCGTCGAGTCGGCTGAAGAAGTGTTCGTCGTTGTGGTCGGCTATCGCCCGCAAGCGGGGCAGGGTGCGCTTGCCGGACGGGGTGAGCGAGAGCAGTTGCGCGCGATTGTCGCGTGGGTTCGACGCCCGCACGGCGCACTGCTTCCTCACCAGCTTGTCGACGATTTTCGAGACGGCGCCGCGTGTCAGGTTCATCGCGTCAGCGAGCTGGGCCGCCGTGATGTCGGCGCGCCCTTCGATATGGTTCAGCGCCACCCACTCCGCGACGGAGAGCTGCCTGGCCTGCAGGGCGCTGGCAAAGCTTCCAGAGACATGGTTGGAAACGAGTCGAAGCCAGTAACCCAGGTGGATTTCGAGCGGCTTGTCCGGCGCCGCGTGGCCTGCCTGATGTTTCATCGTCGGTCCCGCCATGGTTTCCGTGGAACTCATTATTGTTTCCATGGAAACATGATGTCAAGCAATCCTGCGAAGGGGCGTGGCCACATCTGTCCGGACCGTCCCCCGCGTTGTATCGTCTGCGTTTCGGTCAGCCCATGCTTCCCGCCCGGTAGTTCAGGCGGAGGCAGAGTCGAGCTGACGTGCGTGATCGCTGAAGGAAGACCCGTGGATATTGGTGATCGCTATCGGCTTCTGGTCGAATCGCTGGAAGACGTTGCTGTTTACATGGTGGACGCCCAAGGGCGCATCGAGACCTGGAACCGGGGTGCCGAGCAGTTGACCGGCTATTCGCCGCAGGAGGCGATCGGCATGCCGGTGGCCGCGCTGTACCCGGATGAGCAGCAGACGGCGACATTGTCCATTGCCCGGACTGCCTGCCGGAACGATGGCGACGGCCAGAAGATCGAGGGCGTGCTTCGGCGCAAGGATGGTTCGGTATTTGCCATGTCCATCACGGTGCAGCCGGTGTGCGACGCCACGGGGGCGCTGATTGGATGGTGGGAGGTCGCGCGCGACCTTTCCCAGCAGCAGGCCGAAGCCGACGCGCATGAATTCACCGGCGAGCAGTTTCGTCGCCTGGTGCAGAGCGTCATCGATTACGCCATCTACATGCTCGATCTGGAAGGCCACGTGCATTCGTGGAATGCGGGTGCGGAGCGCATCAAGGGTTATACGGAGCAGGAGATCCTGGGGCGGCACTTCTCGACGTTCTACACCGAATCCGACCGCGCGGCGGGCGAACCCGAGCGAGGGCTGGCGCACGCCCTGGAGCACGGTCGCTTCGAGAACAAGGCCTGGCGTGTGCGCAAGGATGGCTCCCTGTTCTGGGCGCACGTGGTGATCGACCGGGTCGACGACAACGAGGGCAACCCGATCGGCTTTGCGAAAATCACCCGCGACGCGACCGAAAGCCTGCGCGCCGAGGAGGCGATGGACGAAATGCGGCGGGCGCTGCATCAGGCTCAGAAGATGGAAGCCATCGGCCAGCTCACCGGCGGCGTGGCGCACGACTTCAACAACCTGCTGCAGGTCATCAGCGGCAACCTGCAACTGCTGGGCGATGACGTTGCGGACAACGATCGGGCAAGACGCCGGATCGACAATGCCATGGCCAGCGTGGCGCGCGGGTCGAAACTGGCCTCGCAGTTGCTGGCATTTGGCCGCCGCCAACCGTTGGCGCCCAAGGTCATGAACCCCGGCAAGCTCGTCCGTGACATGGACGACCTGTTGCGACATACGCTGGGGGAGGGCATCGAGATCGAGACCGTCATCGGTGGCGGGCTCTGGAACACGTCCGTTGACCGGACGAATCTGGAAAACGCCATCCTGAACCTCGCGATCAACGCGCGCGATGCGATGGACGGCCGCGGCCGGCTGACCATCGAGGCGGGCAATGCCTATCTCGACGATCAATACGTCCGTCGCCAGCATGAAGTGAAGGCCGGGCAATACGTGCTCATCGCGGTGACGGATACCGGCTGCGGCGTGCCGGCGGATCTGCTGGAGAAGGTGTTCGAGCCGTTCTTTTCCACCAAGCCGGAAGGCAGCGGCACGGGGCTTGGCCTGTCGATGGTCTACGGGTTCGTCAAGCAGTCGGGCGGGCATGTGCAGATCTACAGCGAAACGGGCTATGGCACCACCGTGAAGATCTATCTCCCGCGCAGCATGCAGGCGGAGGAGGCGCAGGCCATCGGCGCGCCGGATCGGATGCGCGGGGGCACCGAGTCGATCCTGGTGGTGGAGGATGACGAGGCGGTGAGGGAAACGGCTGTCTCGCTGCTGCGCAACCTCGGGTACCGCGTGCTGCAGGCGCCCGATGCGCGCAGTGCGCTGTCCATCATCGAAAGCGGCGTCGCGCTGGATCTGCTGTTCACCGACGTGGTGATGCCCGGCACGATGCGCAGCCCCGAGCTGGCCATCAAGGCGCGCGAACGCATGCCTGACATCGCGGTGCTGTTCACCTCGGGTTATACCGAAAACGCCATTGTTCACGCCGGCCGCCTCGACCAGGGCGTGGAGTTGCTGAGCAAGCCTTACACGCAGGAAGCGTTGGCGCTCAAGCTGCGCGAGGTGCTTTCCGCACGGACGACGCGACCGCCCGCCGACACCGCACTTTTCGCGCGGCCCCGGCCATCGCGCACCACCCACGCGGGACGGTCGAGGATCCTGCTGTGCGAGGACGACGTGTCCATTCGCTCCACGGTCAAGGACATGCTGGAATCGAGGGGATATGTCGTCGTGGAAGCGGGCTCGGCGGAAACCGCCATCGAGAAGCATCGGCGCGAGCGGATCGATCTGCTGGTCGCGGACTTGAGGCTTCCGGGTTCGTCCGGTATCGATCTGGTGAAAACCCTGCGGCAAACCACCGCGGAGTTGCCGGTGGTCTTCACCACCGGTCGCTTCGACGCGGATACCGATCTGCTGGATTCGCGCACCAAGGTGCTGCTCAAGCCGTATAGCGGGGATGCGTTGGTGCAGACGATCTCGCAGTTGCTGGCATAGGGCGTCGCGGCGGCTAACCGGGCAGGCTGACCACCGGCACGAAGCCGCCGAAGATCATGCGCTGGCCGTCGAACGGCATGTCGCTGGCGCCTTCCAGCCGGGGATCTTTCATGAACTTTGCCATGCCGGCGTCGCGGGTGGCCTTGTCGGGCCATTCGATCCACGAGAACACCACCGACTCATCCTCGGTGGCCTGCACGGCGCGCCGGAAGTCGGTGAGCTTGCCGTCGGGCACGTCGTCACCCCAGCACTCCATGACGCGCGTGGCGCCAAATTCCAGCAGGATGGTGTCGAACGTGGTGGCGTGCGTGGTGAACGCTTCGCGCCTGGCGTTGGGCACGGCGAGGACGAAACCGTCGATGTAGGGCATGGCTGTCTCCTGAGGTCATGGCGTCCGTTGTGGCCGCCTTCGTGTAGCGACGAACGAGTGCGCTGGATCGGCATGGAGAAAGCAGGTTTCGATCTGCGCTGGTTCCGGACGAAAGCCCGGCATCTGGCCGGGCTTTCGTCGGTGGAACGATCGGGCGGGTGCCCTCGGTTATTGCTTGTTGGCCACCAGGGTGAGGCCACGGTTGGTGGGCTTGAAGGTGGCCACGGTGGTCATCTGCTTGCCATCCGGCGACACCGTCATCTTCGATATCGAAGTGAGCTTGCCGTCCCGGTAGTTGGTCTCCTGCAGGGCTTCCCCCACCATTTTCACCGCGACGGTGTCATGGTCCGGGTCACCCGCTACAGCGACCGGCTTGCCGCCGAGTTTGGCCGTGTAGGACTCACCGAGCTTGTTGGACATGGTCACCGTGTCGCCATCGACCTTGTAGGTGGAGGTCAACCTGTTTTCCGACGCGCTCTGGTAGCTCGCAATCTGCCAGGAGCCGGCCAGGGCGTTCGAACCCGGTGCACCGGGACCAACGCGCTTCAGGGTTCCGTGGAAGTTGGCGTGCTTGCCGCGATCGGACGTGGTGTCGAAGGTGGCGGTCTTGCCATCCGGGGCCACGGTATAAGTGCGGCTGTAGATGAGCTTGCCGTCCTTCTTGGCGGTCTGCTCGACGACGTGGTCGCTGACGACCTTCACGGCCATGTGGTCCATGTCCGGCCGCCCGCTGACGGGTTGGTCGGTGCCGTCGGCCTTGATGTGGATGGGCGGCGCGCAGTTGCAGGTGTACAGGCCGTCCTTGAGCGTCATCACCTCCGCTGTTCCGGAGCCGTGGATCTTGCTGACATCGATCTTCCATGTGCCATCGAACGCACTCGCTGCCATCAGCGGAAACGGCAGCAGCAAGGCTGTCAGCACCAACGTTTTGTTCATCAATCTTTTCATCGCAAGCCCTCGCATTGATTGATACCACGGCCGGGATCCACCCGAAGCGCTGAAGCCCCCATGCATGCCGGGGATGCTTCCTTTTCGAGCCCCAGGGGCGAGGACGGTACTCCGAGTTATGGCGGTGTGCGCGTGCCGTGGGGCGGGATTGGAGGGAGTTTGCGGTGTAGTGGGGGAGGGGGAGCAAAGGATCAGGAGCAAGAGCGCCCCTTCCGCCTTCGGCACCTTCTCCACCGGGCGGGGGAAGGAAGTCAGGGCCAACGTCACGAACAGCGATCTCGAACACCTTCCCTCGCGGGTGGGGAAGGAAGCTGATGGTGGCGTGGCCGTAATCAGCCGCGTCGTGCGGCTTCGATCGCGGCGATGTCGATCTTCGTCATCGTCATCATGGCGTCGAACGCACGCTTGGCGACGGCGGGGTCGGGGTCGGTGACTGCGGCGGTCAGGGCGCGTGGGGTGATCTGCCAGGACAGGCCCCACTGATCCTTGCACCAGCCGCACTCGCTGGCCTGGCCGCCGTTGTCGATGATGGCGTTCCACAGGCGGTCGGTTTCAGCCTGATCGTCGGTGGCCACCTGGAATGAAAACGCCTCGTTGTGCCGGAATGCCGGGCCGCCGTTCAAACCCAGGCACGGGATGCCCATGACCGTGAACTCGACTGTCAGGACATTGCCCTGCTTGCCGGCCGGATAGTCGCCAGGCGCGTGATGCACGGCGCCCACGGCGCTGTCCGGAAATGTTCTGGCGTAAAAGGTGGCGGCGTCCAGGGCGGTACCGTCATACCAAAGGCAAATGGTGTTCTTGCTGGTCATGCGGGTTCTCCGGGGAGCGAACGGCAGTGAAATGCCCCTCTTACCAGAATGATGTGTACGTGGCGCGAAATCCGTCCCTTCGTCATCCCCAGTCGCGCTATGCTGGGTTCGCCAATCCGGCGCGACGCGTCACGGGTTGGCGTTCCTCGACTTGTTGGATGCGTCGCTTATCGGGAGATAGGTAATGGGAAGAAATGGAATGGCGGGGCTTTGTGTTGCTGCGGCTATGGCAGTCTCCACGATGTCGGTGGCCTGGGCACAGCAACCCGAGACAAAGAATCCGGGTGACGCGTTACCGAGTTTCACCCAACTCGACAAGAACGGGGATGGCGAGGTCAGCCGCTCCGAGGTGCCCAAGACTTTGTACGACCTGCGTGCGTACTTCAGTCAATACGGCGGCTCGAACCATCGCCTCTCGCATGCGGAATATGAGCGCTACGTGGCGCGCGCCAACAATGCGGCTTGCAATAGCGATTTATTCATCAGGTCCATCGCGTGTCCCGCCAGGGGCCCGATGTCGAGCGGCTTCAAGAATGTTCCCAACGTCAGCAACAACCACCCCAGGGTAGCTACCAGCAACAACCGGTAGGTGACCAGGCGCGCTGCGCGGTATCGGAATTGTCGCGTGGCGCGATGTTAATTGCGGTGGTTTGTACGTGCACTACTTGCCGTATCGGTTGCCTTCGTGGCGCCAACGGCGCAGACATTCGGCTGCGATTTTCTGATCCAGATCATGGGTGTGTGTTCCGTGCGGGTATACGGTCACAAACCCCGACGCCCGTGTGGACGCCGTACCACGTGCGATGGGATGGACGATGCAGGCAACTGTCACGGCACAGCATTCGGCGGTGAGCGCGGACGATGATCGCGCATTGGCCGCCGTGTTCTCGGCATACACCGTTTCGGCCACCTGCTGGCTGCTCTTTGCCACGGCGGTGGGGTTGCTGCTGGCATTCAAGTTTGGCGCGCCGGATTTCTGGGCGGCGAAGTACCTGACCTTCGGCCGGTTGCGGCCGATCCACACCAACGACACCTTCTACGGCTGGGCCAGCATCGGCCTGGTCGGGCTGGCGTATTACGTGGCCGCACGCAGTTGCGGCACGAAGCTTTACAGCATCAAGCTGGCCTGGATCGGCCTGGCGCTGTTCAACCTTGCCGCCATCGCCGGCACCATTGCGCTGGAGCTGGGCTACAACTGGGGTGATCTGGAATACCGCGAGTGGCCGTGGCCGATCCGGCTGGTATTCCTCGCCGCGTTGCTGGTGACCGGCTGGAATCTGATCGGCACGGTGGCGCGACGCACCACCGAGGACATCTATCTTTCCAACTGGTACACGGTGTGCGGCGTGCTGTGGACCTGCGTGATCGCGATCGTCGCGACGCTGCCGTGGTATCAGCATGGCCTGGGGCAGGTCGCTATTTCCGGCTTCTACATGCACAACGCGGTGGGCATGTGGTTTACGCCGCTGGCGTTGGGCGTCTTCTATTACGCGATCCCGAAGATCCTCAGCCGCCCGATCTATTCCTATGCGCTGGGCGTGTTCGCGTTCTGGACCAACCTGCTGTTTTATCCGTTGCTTGGCGGGCACCACTTCCTGTTCAGCCCGCTGCCGTGGTGGTTGCAGACCACCGCGATCGTGTTCAGCGTGGCGATGCTGGTGCCGGTGTGGGGTGGCAGCGCGAATTACCTGCTGACGATGCGCGGGCGCTATCGCGACATGACCCACTCGTATCCGCTGATGTTCATTTTCGTGGCGGTGATCGGCTACCTGTTTGGCTCGACCCAGGGCACGGTCGAGGCGTTCCGCTCGATGCAGGCGATCTGGCACCTCACCAACTTCACGGTCGGGCATTCGCACCTGACGATGTATGGCTTTGTCACGTTTGCGGTGTGGGGTGGCATCTATGCGCTGCTGCCGCTGGCCACCCACAAGAGTCCGGGCCGGCTGGGCATTGCCCTGCATTTCTGGATGGCGCTGGTAGGCAGTTTCATCTACGTCATCGCGCTGTCGATCGGCGGCACCATCCAGGGGCTGGACTGGCTGCACCAGCGGCCCTTCATTCAGTCGGTGACGGACATGGCGCCGTATTGGGTCTGGCGCGGTGCCGGTGGCTTGCTGATGTTCCTGTCCCACATCGTGTTTGCATGGAACGTGTGGCGGATGACGTCGGGGCAAACCGGTAATGCGGGCTCACCCATCCTGGCGCGCACCGAGGGGGCCGCCGCATGAAAAAGTTGCTGCAGATTGCCGGCGGTGCGCTGCTTGTCTACATCGTCATCGTGATGGGGATTGCGGTGATCCCGGCCATCGACCTGTCGAAAACCCCGCCGGGCCCGGGCGTGAAGCCATTGACGGCCTTGCAGGCGGAAGGCAGCGTCGTGTATGCCGCGAACGGTTGCGCGTATTGCCATACCCAGCAGGTGCGGCCGCTGGCCGAGGACAAGGTGTTTGGACGTCCATCCGCACCGGGCGATTTCAGCTACCAGACGCCGGAGCTGCTCGGTTCCGAGCGCACCGGGCCGGATCTCTCCAATATCGGCAACAGCAAACCCAGCGACGTGTGGCAGTACATCCATCTGTTCGACCCGCGCGCGGTAGTGCCCGAGTCGGTGATGCCGAACTTCAAGTTCCTGTTCCATGTGGTCGCCACCGTGCCGCCCGGCGAGACGGCAGTCCCGGTGCCGGCGGCGTTTGCGCCGAAGCAGGGCAAGGTGATCCCGACCCAGCAGGCCAAGGCGCTGGTGGCGTACCTGTTGTCGTTGAAGCAGACGCCGATTCCGGGCTACGCCATGAACGGTGGCATGGGCGGCATGACCTCGGCGGCGCCCGCAACGGCACCGGCGCCAACCGCGGCTGCCGGTGGTGGCTACAGCTACGACGCCGGCAAGGGCCAGAGCCTGTTCATGGCGAACTGTTCGGCCTGCCACCAGGCCACCGGCGAAGGCATTCCAGGCGCGTTTCCGCCGCTCAAGGGCAACGCCGCGGTGGATGCCGACGACCCGACCTTGCACATCCACACCGTGCTGCACGGTGCGCACGGCGTCACCATCGGCGGCGTGGCCTACAGCAGCGTGATGCCGCCGTTCGCCGATCAGTTGAGCGACGCGGACATCGCCAACATCGTCAACTACGAGCGCAGCTCGTGGGGCAACCACGCCAAGCCGGCGACCGCGGCCGCCGTGGCCGCCGTGCGCGCCAAGGGCCCGTGAGCAGGAGGTCACCATGCATCATGCTTTTCTCGGGCCGTTCTGGGGCAACGTCGCCATCATCGCGATCGCCGGGGCGATCACCATCGGCTGTTTCGTCGCGATGTTCTGGATGATCTTCCGGCCCGGCGAGAAAGACCCGCACCACGCCAAGTACGAGATCCTGCGCAAGGACCGTTGAGGAAACCCGCCATGTCCAAGCCCCACGTACGCGTCTACCTCGACGACGATCTGCAACCGGTGGCGGATCACGAACTGCCGACCGCACTGACCCTCGATACCCGCAAGCTGGCCGACGGCCCGCACCGGCTGATCATCCGCGCCGAGGATCACAGCGGCGCCGAAGGTGTGGAGGAAATCCCGTTCCACGTGCAGAACGGCCCCGGCATCATCGTGTCGGGCCTGCGCCCGGGTTCGACCCGGCGCGGCGAGTTGCGCCTGACCGTGGACGCCTTCAGCACCGACGACCCGTTCGACCCGCGGCGCGCCGAAGCGCGTTCGTCGATCCCGGTGTGGGTGTGGGTGATGTGCCTGTTCGTGGTGGCCTGGGCGGTCTTCTACGCCGGGCGCATGTGGGATGTGCCGGCGCAATACCGCGACACGCCCACCTACGGCCCGCCGCCGGCACAGGCAGCGCCGGCGACGACGCCACGCTGATCCGACGGCGGGGAACAAGGGATGCCGTGGTGGCCATGGAGCCACCACGGCACCGGCGAATCAGGCGGCAGCTGTCGCCGCGCGATCCGCGTTGTGGGGATACATCGCGTCGAGGTATTCCTGGTCCATCTCGGTCTTGAACGTGTGTGCATCCTTCAGCGCTTCGGCGCGCTGGGCGGCCGGGCGTGCATTGATGCGGTCGAGGAAGCGTTTGACGTGGGGAAAGTCGACCCAGCCCTGTTCGCCAAACATGAAGGGCAGGGCGCGCGCCCAACCCCACAAGGCCATGTCGACGATGGTGTATTCCTCGTTGACCATGAACGTACGGGTGGCCAGGTGCTCATCGAGGATCCGCCAGTGGCGCCGTGCCTCGAAGTCGTAGCGATTGAGCGCGTAAGCCTTGGGCTCGGGGGCGAAGTGCTTGAAATGCACCGCCTGGCCGGAGAACGGACCGATGCCGGTGGCGATGAACATCAGCCACGAATACATCCGGCTGCGAACTTCCGGCGTGTTCTCGGGCAGGAACTTGCCGTGCTTCACCGCGAGATAAAGCAGGATCGCCGTGCTGTCGAAAACCACGGCATCGCCATCGACCAGGGCCGGAGTTTTGCCATTGGGGTTGATGGCGCGGTAGGCGGCGCCGTGCTGCTCGCCCCTGGCCGTGTCGACCGGCACCATCTGGTAATCAAGCCCGGACTCTTCGAGAAACAAGGCGACCTTGGCGGGGTTGGGGGACGGGTGGTAGTAGAACTTCATGATGTTGGCCTTGATGGGTGGGGTGGTGGAGCGGCGCCGGGTTTGCCGGGTGGCGCCGCGCAAACAGAGTGTCTGCGTTTGCACATGCCGCAACCACACCATTCATCGCAAAGTTCAATTGCGCTTTCAGCAAGCTTGTCCACGACTGCTGGAACGCCGCCGATGGCATTGCCGTCAGGGCTTCCGACGGTTGTCGACGCGTGTTGCCGTGTCCCCATGCGATGACGGAACGCACCGCCACGCTTCCACCCCTGCGCCAAGTACGCGAGACTTTGCTGCTGCACACGGCAATCCAGCGGGAGATTCAATGAGTTTGGCGCGACAGGGAGTCAGCTTCTTGATGGTCGGGCTCGGTCTGCTGACCGCCGACTGGGCGGTGTTCGTGGTGTTGACGGCGCTCGGCACGCCGGCGCCGGTGGCCAATGTTCTTGGGCGCATAACCGGTGCGCTGCTGGGCTTCTGGGCGAATGGCCGCTTCACGTTCGGCACACCCGACGCCACCCGGCTCGGCCCTCACCGGTTTTTGCGCTTCCTGGCCATGTGGCTGCCGCTGACCGTGCTCAGCACCCTTCTGGTCACGCTGGTGGAAGCGAAACTCGGCTTGCAGATGGCGTGGCTGGCAAAGCCAGCGGTCGAGGCGTGTCTTGCCGTCATCAGCTTCGTCGTTTCACGCCATTGGGTGTATCGGTAAACGAGGCGCCCCTATTCAATGCGCCCGCCGATTGATGCGTCGACGCCATCGTCGCCAGGCAGCGGGCAAGCTGCATGCACCAAAGCAACGGAACCCGTGCCAATGACAGAACAACGCGATCCGACCGATCTGGACTATCTCACCTGGGTGGCCGAGGGCAGGGCGGCGATGGTGCCCGCCGACGTCAGCGCCCGCTTGCTGGCGGCTGGGCTCCTGGTGCAGACCGATCGCGACAAGGTGGATCGTCAACGGTTCGAACTGAGCCCGGCCGGGCTGGACCATATCCGTTCGAGCGATCAATAGCGGACCGCGCCAATTTGCTTGCGACGTTTGGCAATGCGATGACCACTCGCCCGCCCCCCAACCGTTCGCACTGAGCGCAGCCCGCGCAGCGGGCGGAGTCGAAGCGCCATCCACACCATCATGAGAAGGGAATCGTGGCCAGGTTGTGCTGCCCCGGCAATGCCATGGTTTGCGCCGCGAATGGACGGTCATGCCAGCCACCATTGGTGACCCCATAACCGCTGCATCTTCTCTTTGAAAGGCCATCCCATGCATCGTCGCGATTTGTTGAAAGGCACCTTGATGGGCGCATTTGCGCTGGCACTCCGCCCCGGATTCGCGTGGGCGGCGTCTGTTGACGACGCCACGGCACAGTTCACCGAACTGGAGCGCAAGCATGGCGGGCGGCTGGGCGTTTCCATTCTGGACGCGCAGAGCGGCCGCCGCATCCGGCATCGCGCGGGCGAGCGCTTCCTGATGTGCAGCACGTTCAAGTGGCTTGCCGCTGCCGCCGTGCTGGCGCGGGTGGATAGCGGCAGGGAGCGACTCGATCGCCGCGTGGTCTACGGCAAAGACGTGTTGCTGGACTACGCTCCGGTCACCAGCAAGCACGTAGGCGCGCCGGGCCTGAGCGTGGCCGAGCTCTGCGCTGCTGCCGTGACCTTGAGCGACAACACGGCCGCCAATCTCCTGCTCGCCAGCATGGGCGGCCCGACCGCGATCACCGCATTTGCGCGCAGCCTGGGCGACGAAACCACCCGGCTCGACCGCATCGAACCCGAGCTCAACCTGGGCAGCCCCGGCGACATCCGCGACACCACCACGCCGGACGCCATGCTGGCGGACCTGCATCGCGTGCTGCTGGGTGACCGGCTTTCCGCTGGATCGCGGGACCTGCTGCTTCAATGGCTGCGCGGATGCAGTACCGGCCTCGACGCCATCCGCGCCGGCCTTCCCGCAAACTGGACGGCCGGCGACAAGACCGGCAGCGGCAGCCAGGGCGAAACCAACGACGTGGCCATCATCTGGCCACCGCGGCGCAAACCGTTGCTGGTGAGCGCGTACTACGCCGGCTCCCACGCCGAGCCGGCAGAACGCAAGGCGGTGCTGGCGGCGGTGGGACGCATCGCGGCGTCGATGTAGCCGTCACTACGTTTTCCAGAAGCGAAGCGGTGATCGCCGTTGATGCACACCTGGCCGGATCCGTCCGCTCACGGTCCGGCACGGTGCTCGTTGACTATCGCCCGGCTGTCTAGAGTGACGGCTCCCTCAACGATGGAGTCGTCCCATGTTCGATAACCCCGCCTTGCTGGTCATCGATGTGCAGCAATCGTTTCTGCATGCGCCGTACTGGCGCGAGGACGATATGCCGGTGTTCCGCGAGAACCTGTTGAAGCTGATCGATGCAGCGGTCGCGCGCGGCTGGCCAGTGGTGCGCATCCTGCACGAGGATGGCGATGCACACTTTTCCGAGGCGTCGGGCCTGGTGAAACCGATGACGTGGGTGCCAGAGGCGCACGATGTGGTGTTCCGCAAGCAGGTGCACAACGCGTTCACCGGGACGCAACTGGAAGCCTGGCTGCGCGAACGTGGCATTGGGCGACTGATCGTCAGTGGCATCCGCACCGAGCAGTGTTGCGAAACCACCACGCGGGTCGCTTCCGATCTCGGCTTCGCCGTCGACTACGTCACCGAAGCCACGCTGACCTTCCCGATGGTCCACGCCGGCAGCGGCACTCGCTACGATGCGCAGGACATCAAGCAACGCACGGAACTGGTTCTGGATGGCCGCTTTGCCCGCATCTGCACCGTCGATGACGTCCTCGCCGATCACTGAGGTGTGCTTCGTGCTGCCGCCGGACCTGATCCTGCTGGATCTGGCCGGCGCGGCCGATGCGTTTCGTATCGCCGCCTCGATGGGCCTACCTCTGCGCTTGCGCATGCTGGCGCCGATCGAGGGTGGGGACACCGCCATGACGGCGTTGGGTGTCGGGCTCGTCGGTATCGAACCGCTGCCGGCGCAGTTGGATACGCACGCGATGATCGTGGTGTGCGGCGCCAGCGGCAGTGGCGAGCAGGTTTTGTCACTGCCCGCCAACAAGGCGCTCATCGAATGGTTGCGACGACACGGCAGCCATGGCCGGCGTCTGGCCTGTGTGTGTTCGGGTGCGTTGCTGGCCGCTGCCGCCGGGTTGCTGGACGGCCGGCGCTGCACCACACACCACAGCTTGCTCGATGCGCTGCGCCGACTCACGCCGACGGCCGAGGTGCTGGACAGCCGTGTGTTTGTCGAGGATGGCGAGGTGTATACCAGCGCGGGCATCACCGCGGGCATCGACCTGGCACTGCATTTGATCGCCGGGCTGGGCTCGTCGCGCTTGGCCGCCGCGGTGGCGCGCGAAATGGCCGTCTACATGCGGCGGGCGTCAGGCGATCCCGCGCTGTCGCCGTGGCTGGAAGGGCGCAACCACATGAATACGGCGATCCACCACGTACAGGATACGCTGGCCAAAGCGCCCGAACAGGACTGGCCGCTGGCGCGTCTGGCCGACATCGGCCACCTGAGCGTACGCAGCCTCACGAGGCATTTCCGCGAGGCCAGCGGCATGTCGATCAATGCTTATCATGCCCGTCTGCGTCTGGCACTCGCCCGCCAGGCACTGGCCAGCGGTGACAGCGTAGAGCGCGCTGCCGAACGCGCCGGCCTGGGCTCGGCACGCCAACTGCGGCGACTGTGGTCGCTCCATGCCAGCGATAGCCCGGTATCGGCGCGACGACGTTGAGGAGGCCGGCCCACTGACTGTTCGTGCTGGGCGTGGCCCTCGCAGCCGACGGAGTCGACGCGCTTGTCATGCCGCCGACTCAACGCGCCAGTTTGTCCAGTGCGACCTTCATGGCGCCGGCACCCGTGTCCATCGCGAGTTCGATCGCGCCGCTGATGTCGTCGGGCAGAAAGTCGGCGAGCCAGATGACGCGGGTGATCCCCGGTTCGGCAACCACCTGCGCGGAGGCGTTGTAATGCGTGGCGCCAACACCTTCGGCCGACCACACCAGGCGATGCGCCTGTTCGTCCAGCGTGATGATTGGCTCGCGGATGCAGTGGCCATTGGCGAAGGTAACCCACCGCGCACCGGGTTCGAGTCGGGTGTCGATGACGAAGCCCGGCACCAGGCGGGTGTGCAGCGCCCCGATGTCGCGGATCGCATCCCACACGTCGTCGGAATGTGCCGTGGTGACTATGTCCTTGCGTACGGTAGCCAAAGGATTCTCCTGGTCAGATGTGAGCGGCAGCTTTCCGCTGTGGTCAGCGAGCACTGCTGCAATACGCTTCGATGCGGTAGCCGTCCGGATCGGCTACGTATGCGGCGTAATAGCTTGTGCCGTAATCCGGCCGCAATGCAGGTCCGCCATTGTCGCGGCCATCATGCGCGAGGGCAGCGGCATGGAAGGCGTCGACGCTGGCACGGCTGGGCGCCGCAAAACAGATGTGCAAGCCGGAGGCGTCATTGGCGGCAACCGGCACCTCGCTGCGCAACACCCATAACGCCACGGAAGTTGCGCCGTAGCCGAGTGAGGTCGCGTCCTCACTGAGGCAGCGGTAACCGAGCGGCTCCAGCGCGGCGTCGTAAAAGGCTTTGGCGTGCGTGATGTCGCGAACGCCGATGGAAAGATGGTCGATCATGGGTGACTCCATGGATGGTCGGTGGCAGGATCATCGGCGTTGCCGCGCTGGGTGGCTTGGGAAAAATTGCGGTCCACGCAAGAGCCGTTATTCGATGACGATGGATGCCACAACATGGGCTGCCGGCAACGGCTGGAGCGTGCAGGAAGTAACCTGCAACGCCGGGCCGCGCGACCGCGCGTTCGAGGAACGCCACGAGACGGTGTCGATAGCGGCGGTGCTCGCCGGCACGTTCCAGTACCGCAGCGAACAGGGCGCCGCGCTGCTGGCTCCCGGCGCTTTGCTGCTCGGCAATCATGGCCAATGCTTCGAGTGCAGGCACGAACATGGCATCGGTGATCGCTGCCTTTCGTTCCACTTCACGCCGACTTACTGGGAGAGCCTGGTGGCCGCCATGCCCAGCATGCGCCGGGCGACGTTCGCCCACTCGCATGTGCCACCCGCCGCCTCGCTGACCGGCATGCTGGCCCGGCTGGCATCCTTCAGGCAGGGAGATACCGCTGCGTTGGAGGAAGTCGCCATCGATCTGGCTGGCGCCGTGCTGCATGCGGATGCCGGGCTTCGCTCCCGACCAGGTCCATTGCGAAACCACGATGCTCAGCGTGTATCGGATGCCGTGCGCCGCATTGAAGCGCACGCGCATGAGGTGGGCGAGACCCTGTCGCTGGCTGAACTTGCCCACGACGCGGATCTCAGCCCCTGGCATTTCCTGCGCGTCTTCCGCCGCGTAGTGGGCATGACGCCGCATCAATATGTGCTGCGCACACGTATGCAGCGCGCCGCCGAGCAATTGCGCGACTCGGCCGGCTCCATTTCAAGCATCGCCTTCGCGGCCGGATTCAACGACCTGTCCACCTTCAATCAACGGTTCCGTACCGTGATGGGGATGAGCCCGGGGTCATATCGGATTCGGCGTAACTGGGACGGAGGAAGTTAATCCGATCACCGGTGGCGGCATCACCAGATCTGTTACGCCGCCTCGGCACTCAACTTCACTCCCAGCGCCTGCACGACCTTCATGATCGTGGCGAACTCCGGGTTGCCTTCGGCGGACAACGCCTTGTACAGGCTTTCGCGGCGCAGGCCGGTGTCGCGTGCGAGTTGGGACATGCCGCGGGCGCGTGCAACCACACCGAGACTGCCGGCGATGAAGGCGGGGTCGCCGGTTTCCAGGGCGGCGGAGATGTATTCAGCCTGGGCTTCGGGGGTACCCAGGTGTTCGGCGGGGTCAAAGGGGTGGGTCTTGGTGCGCATGTTTCACCTCACAGGCTGGCAGCGAGTTTCCGGGCTGCATTGATGTCCTTGCGCTGTGTGCCCTTGTCGCCACCGCCGAGAACATGCCGTTATCCATAGGATACGTCACCACCTTGGCCAGAGAAGGTGTGGCAAGCGGATCAGGGCCGCTCAAACGCAAACGGCGCCGTATCGCTACGGCGCCGTTCCAGTTTCAGATTCAGGCTTCGCCGGAATGACGAGCTTTAGAGTGCCTCGAAGATCCCCGCCGCGCCCATGCCGGTGCCAATGCACATAGTCACCATGCCGTACTTCTGTTTACGGCGGCGCATGCCGTGCACCAGCGTGGCGATACGCACCGCGCCGGTGGCGCCGAGCGGATGGCCGAGCGCGATGGCACCGCCGAGCGGGTTCACTTTGGCCGGGTCGAGCTTGAGGTCGCCCATCACGGCCAGCGCCTGTGCAGCAAACGCTTCGTTGAGTTCGATCCAGTCGAGCTGATCCTGGGTGATGCCGGTCTGCGCGAGCGCTTTGGGAATCGCTTCCTTCGGGCCGATGCCCATGACTTCGGGCGGGACGCCAGCGACGGAGAAGCCGACGAAACGGGCGAGGGGCTGCAGGTTGTATTGCTTGATGGCTTTTTCGCTGGCGAGCAGCACGGCGCCGGCGCCGTCGGACATCTGGCTGGAGTTGCCGGCGGTGACGGTGCCGCCGAACTGGCCGTTGCGGAATACGGTGCGCAGTTTGGCCAATACTTCCGGGGTCGTGCCTGCGCGCGGGCCTTCGTCCTGGTCGATGACGCGGTTGTCGGTGGTGATGTCGCGGCTGGCGAGATCCGGGTAGTGGTCGTCGAGCTGGAACGGGGTGATTTCGTCCTTGAACTCGCCGGCAGCCTGGGCGGCCAGGGCGCGGCGGTGGCTCTCGACCGAGAACGCGTCCTGCTGTTCGCGGCTGACTTTCCACTGCTTGGCCACGTTTTCGGCGGTGATGCCCATGCCGTAGGCGATGCCGATGTTCTCGTCCTGGAAGATCGCCGGGTTCATGGCGACCTTGTGGCCCATCATCGGGACCATGCTCATGCTTTCGGTGCCACCAGCGAGCATCAGGTCGTCCAGGCCCAGGCGGATGCGGTCGGCGGCCATCGCCACCGATTGCAGGCCGGAGGAGCAGAAGCGGTTGACGGTGACGCCGGGCACGGTGTGCGGCAGGCCGGCCAGCAGCAGGCCGATGCGCGCCACGTTCATGCCTTGCTCGGCCTCGGGCATGGCGCAGCCGATGATGACGTCGCCGATCTGGTGCGGGTCGATGCCGGGGTATTGCGCCATCACGCTGCGGATCACGTGGGCGAGCATGTCGTCCGGGCGGGTGTTGCGGAACACGCCGCGCGGCGCCTTGCCGACCGGGGTGCGGGTGGCCGCGACGATGTAGGCGTCTTGCACTTGCTTGGTCATGGGATTTGCTCCGTGGCGTCGCGCAGGGATGCGGCGACGCGTCTTGGTTTTTGTTCGTCATTCCAGCGAAAGCTGGAACCCAGTGCCTTTGGTGGTGCCTTGAGTCGCTGGATCCCGGCTTTCGCCGGGATGACGGTGTGGAGGGTCGTGATCAGTTCCTGAGCGGCTTGCCGGTGGTCATGGTGTGGGCGATGCGGGCCTGGGTATTCTCCGTTTTCGCCAGCTCCACGAAGTGCTTGCGCTCAAGCGCCAGCAGCCATTCCTCGTCGACGGTCGAGCCGCGCTCGATCACGCCGCCACAGAGGGTGTCGGCGATGCGCGAGGCGATGTCGACGTCGTGTTCGGAGGCAAAATAGCCGGCCTGCAGGTTGGCCAGCGAGGCCTTGAACGTGGCGGTGCCGACATCGCCGGCGACAGTGACATGGGCGGGCAGCGGTGGGCGGTAGCCGGCCTCGGCCAGCGACAGCGCCACCTTCTTGGCGACGTACAGCAGTTCGTAGGCGTTGAACACGACCACGTCGCTGTCGCGCAGCAGGCCCAGGTTCTTCGCCTCGAATGCGCTGGCGGAAACCTTGGCCATCGCCACGGTTTCGAACACCTTCTTCAACTCCTCGAACGGGTCGGCCGGATTCGCCTTGGACGCGCGCACGGCCAGCTCATGCAGGCCGCCGCCAGCGGGCAGCAGACCGACGCCGGCCTCGACCAGGCCGATGTAGCTTTCGAGTGCTGCAACCGTCCGGGCGGAATGCATCTGGAATTCGCAGCCGCCGCCGAAGGCCATGCCGCGCACGGCGGAGACCACCGGCACCAGCGCATGCTTGATCGCCATGCTGGTGCGCTGGAAGTTGGCGACCATGTGCTCGAAGTCGTCGAACTTGCCGTCCTTCAGCAGGCCCAGTGCTCCCTTCAGATCCGCGCCGGCGGAGAACGGTTCGCCGGTCTGCCAGATCACCACGGCCTTGAGCTTTTCCTCGGCCAGCTTGATCGCGTGCTGGATGCCGTCGAGCACGTGGTCGTTGACGGTGTTCATCTTGGTCTTGAACGAGATGATGCCGATGCCGTCGTCGCCCAGCGTCCACAGGCGCACGCCGTCGTTCTCCCACACGGTGCTGCCGGTATCGAACTTCTCGCCCAGGATCGGATCGGGGAACAGCTGGCGCTGGTACACCGGGTGCTGCGAACGCGGCTTGTCGGCGTTGGCGCTGGCCGAGTAAGAACCGTCCTTGCCGTGCACGCCCTTGCGGCCGTCGGTGACCCAGACGGGCAGGGGCGCGTTGCTCATCGCCTTGCCGGCCTTGATGTCTTCGTTGATCCATTCGGCAATCTGCTGCCAGCCGGCAGCCTGCCAAGTCTCGAACGGGCCGAGCTTCCAACCGTAGCCCCAGCGAATCGCGAAATCCACGTCGCGCGCGGTGTCGGCGATGTCAGCCAGGTGGTAGGCGGTGTAGTGGAACAGGTCGCGGAAGGTGGCCCACAGGAACTGCGCCTGCGGGTCGCTGGAGGCGCGCAGCTTGCCGAACTTCTCGGCCGGGTCCTTTACGCCCAGGATCGCGGCGACTTCATCGGACGGCTTCTGTTCGGAGGGGCGGAAATCCTGCTTGGCCACATCCAACACCTGGATGTCCTTGCCGACCTTCTTGTAGAAGCCGCCGCCGGTCTTCTGGCCCAGCGCACCCTTCTCGATCAGCCCGGCCAGCCACGCGGGCGCCTTGAAATACTGGTGCCATGGATCGTCGGGCAGGGTGTCGGCCATGGTCTTGATGACGTGCGCCATGGTGTCCAGACCGACCACGTCGGCGGTGCGATAGGTGGCGCTCTTGGGGCGACCCACGGCCGGACCGGTAAGTGCGTCGACGGTGTCGAAGCCGAGCTTGAATTGCTCGGTGTGATGCATGGTGGCCAGCATCGAGAACACGCCGATGCGGTTGCCGATGAAGTTCGGCGTGTCCTTGGCGATTACCACGCCCTTGCCGACGGTGGTGACCAGGAACGCTTCGAGGCCGTCCAGCACGTTCTTGTCGGTGAGCTTGGTCGGGATCAGCTCGACCAGATGCATGTAGCGCGGCGGGTTGAAGAAGTGCACGCCGCTGAAGCGGTGGCGCATTTCCTCGGGCAGCGCTTCGGCCAGCTTGTTGATCGACAGGCCTGAGGTGTTGGAGGCGATGATCGCCGTCTTCGACAGGTGGCCGGCGATCTTCTTGTACAGGTCGAGCTTCCAGTCCATCCGTTCGGCGATCGCCTCGATCACCAGGTCGACATCTTTCAGATGATCGAGGTCATCGTCGTAGTTGGCTGGGATGATCGAGGCGGCCAGCGCCTTGTCGGCCAGCGGAGCCGGCGACAGTTTGGCCAGGTTGGCGATCGCCTTCAGCGCGATGCCGCTCTTGGGGCCTTCTTTCGCGGGCAGGTCGAACAACACGGTTTCAACGCCGGCGTTGGTCAGGTGCGCGGCAATCTGCGCGCCCATGACACCGGCGCCCAGCACGGCGGCCTTGCGGATGCGCAGCGCGGAAGGCGTCGAGGGGGATTGGCGGGGGGATGTAGTCATTGGCTTCTCCGAAAGTACCGACATGAAGTGCCGAGCGAGGTCCTGACTGACGCACCCGGATCTAGGGATGGGTGAGCCCGGCGACGGCGAAACGAATAAGGTGCTGGATGGTTTGTTCGAGATGTACGCCTTCGCTGACATCTTGCTTGCGCTGGATCATGCCGAAGCCGGACATGGCGTGAGTCAGCGCGCCGGTGACCAGGTCGATGCGCCAGTACAGCTCTTCCTTGCTGAGATGCGGCAGCAGGCGGGCGAACTCGGCGGTGAACTGGCGCATCACGTGGCCGTAGTTCTCGGACAGGAACTGGCGCAGCGAGTCGTCGTGTTCGGCAAAGGCCCGCGCCAGTACGCGCATGAACAGCGAGCCGCTATCCTCGTGGGACAGCTTCAGCGCAGGGCGGATAAACGCGTCCAGCACGTCCTCGAGGCGGTCGTTGCCGCTTTCCCTGGCATTGCCCAGTGCAGCGAGTCGTTGTGCGTTGAGCGTGTCCAGCCGGCGCCGGAAGACCTGTTCGACAAGCTTGTCCTTGGAGCCGAAGTGGTAGTTCACCGCGGCCAGGTTCACGCCGGCAGCGGCGGTCAGCTGGCGTAATGACGCGCCTTCGAAACCGCGTTGGGCAAACAGGACTTCGGCGGCGCCGAGTATGCGGTCCTTGGTCGAGCTTGAGCGATTCACGATAGCTTCCATCCGTCAGCGGTGAACAGGCGTTCAAACGATCGTTTGAGCATACGCGGCCCACTTCACGAACGTCAAACCGCCTCGCTACTTGCAAACTGCATATGACTTGCGTATGAGCTAGAATCTGTCAGACTTTCCGGGGCTAAACCCTCAATCCTTGTAAGGTTTACGTCACCGCCGGCCGTTCTGGCCGACCCTCTTTATCTTTTTTATCCGTCACCGGAGCAGATTCGTATGGCGCTGGAGCGCACCCTTTCCATCATCAAACCCGATGCCGTCGCCAAGAACGTCATCGGCCAGATCTACGCCCGTTTCGAAAAGGCCGGCCTGAAGATCGTCGCTGCCAAAATGAAACAGCTGTCGCGCCAGGAGGCCGAAGGCTTCTACGCGGTCCATCGTGAGCGCCCGTTCTTCAAGGCCCTGGTTGATTTCATGATTTCCGGCCCGGTGGTGATCACCGCGCTGGAGGGCGAGAACGCCGTGCTGGCTCATCGCGACCTTATGGGTGCCACCAATCCGAAGGAAGCGGCGCCGGGCACGATCCGCGCGGATTTTGCTGATTCCATCGACGCCAACGCGGTGCATGGCTCCGACGCCGTGGAAACCGCCAAGGTGGAAATCGCGTATTTCTTCGCCGCGACGGACGTCCTGTCGCGCTGAGCGATCCCCTGTTTGTGAGGCATGCGTTGTGAACCAGGTTGTGGTCAATCCACCCGAAAAGGTCAATCTGCTCGACTTCGATCGCCGGGGTCTGCGTGATTTCTTCACGCAAATCGGCGAGAAGCCGTATCGGGCCGAGCAGGTGATGAAGTGGATCTACCACGACCTGGAAGACAACTTCGAAAACATGACCGACGTGGGCAAGGCGCTGCGCGCCAAGCTCACCGAGGTCTGCTACATCGGCGCGCCGAAGACGCTGCTGAACAAGGTAGCTACCGACGGCACGCACAAGTGGCTGCTGGGCATGGACTCCGGCAACGCGATCGAGACGGTGTACATCCCCGAGCCGACGCGCGGCACCTTGTGTGTGTCCTCGCAGATCGGCTGCGCGCTCAACTGCAGCTTCTGCTCCACCGGCGCACAGGGTTTCAACCGCAACCTGTCCACCGCCGAGATCATCGGCCAGGTCTGGGTGGCGGCAAAACAGCTGGGCAACGTCACCCACCAGAACCGCCGCATCACCAACGTGGTGATGATGGGCATGGGCGAGCCGCTGGCCAATTTCGACAACGTAGTCAGGGCGATGCACCTGATGCGCGACGACCTGGGCTTCGGCCTGGCGGCCAAGCGCGTGACGCTTTCCACGGCGGGCATGGTGCCGCTGATCGACCAGCTTTCGGCGCAGATCGACGTCTCGCTGGCGGTATCGCTGCATGCGGCCAATGACGAGTTGCGCACGGAATTGATGCCGATCAACAAGCGCTATCCGATCGCCGAGCTGCTGGCGGCGTGCCAGCGCTGGATCGCGCGCAAGCCGCGCACCTCGATCACCTTTGAATACACCTTGATGAAGGGCATCAACGACCAGCCTGAGCATGCTCGCCAGCTGATCAAGCTGATGCGCAAATTGCCCACCTGCAAGGTCAATCTCATTCCGTTCAACCCGTTCCCGGGCACCCAGTACCAGCGCTCGGACGCCAACGACATCCACGATTTCCAGACGCGGCTGCTCAACGCCGGCGTACTTACCATGCTGCGCCGCACCCGCGGTGACGACATCGATGCCGCGTGCGGGCAGTTGGCGGGGCAGGTGACGGACCGCACCCGGCGCAGCGCCGATATTCGCAAGCGGCAGGACGAGGGGACATTGCATGCGAGCTGAGCGGGTCCTGGTTGTTGCCTTGGCGTTGACCCTGGCGGGCTGTGTCACGACGCACACCAACAGCAGTGCGTTGGGGGCGCACATGCCCAAGACGTCCAAGGCCCAACAGGCCGTCGATGCGGCGCGGGTACATACCGAACTGGGCCAGCGCTACATGGCCAACGGCGACCTGCAGGAAGCGCTTGGCAAACTGACCAAGGCGCTGCAGTTCGATCCCGATTACGTGCCCGCGCACACCGTCATCGCGGTGCTGTATGAGCGGATCAACAAGCTTCCCGAAGCCGAGCAGCATTACCGCAAGGCGGTTGCGCTGGATCCGACCAAGGGTGCGCCGAACAACAACCTCGGCGCCTTCCTTTGCCATACCGGCAGGGGCGGCGAAGCGATCGGTTATTTCCGCAAGGCTGTTACCGATCCCTTCTATCAAACCCCGGATGTGGCACTGACCAACGCCGGGGTGTGCCAGATGCAGATGAGCGACTCGAAGGGTGCGGAACAGAGCTTTCGTGACGCGCTCGTGCGTAACCCCAAGAACGCCGAGGCACTATATCAACTGGCAAACTTGCTTTTTTTGAGCAATGATGCCTTTCACGCCCGCGCGTTTCTGCAACGCCGGGAGGGGCTGGGCGCGGCTGACGCCGCGACCTTGAAACTCGGTCACGATATCGAATCTCGTCTGGGCGACCTGGAAGGCGCTCGCACTTACAATCAGCGTCTGCAAAGCCGTTTCCCGGACTCGGAACAGGCGCGTGCTCTGGACAACAACGTCAGCCAATGACCATGCAACCCAATTTCCCTGGCCAGGATGCCAGCGAGTCGATCGTCTTTGATGCTCCCCAAAATGCGGAGCCGGCTTCAGCAGCAACCCTGGGAAGCCCCAGTTTCGGCGCCCTTTTGTGTGAGGCGCGTGAAGCGCGGGGACTGGAAATCGAAGCCTGCGCCCACGCACTCAGATTGCCGGTCCGTATGTTGCGGCGGCTGGAGCGCGACGATTATCAGGACATCGATTCCAAGGTCTATCTGGCCGGTTACATCGGTAAATACGGCCATTATCTCGGCATGGATCCGGCGCTGATCCAGACCGAGCTCGACCGCATCAAGCAGACCGAGCCCACCCTGGTGGCCACCGGCGGCATTTCGCATTCACGTTTTCTGCTCGACCGTTACGCGACGGCTGCCACGTATGTGGTGCTGACCGCCGTCATCGTGGTACCGATGGTGTGGATGGGTGTGCGCGGCACGCTCAATCGCGACCTCAGCCATCTAGCTCCCCTGGATGCGACGCCGGTTGCGCAGGTTGATGCCCCGGAATCCGCCGTGAATGACGCAGCCCGGCTGCCCAGTCACGTGGCGCTGCCGCCTCCGGTGCAGGAACAACCCCTGCTTGCCTCGATGGCCGCTTTTCCGAACCTCGACAGCAGCGCGGCATCGAAGAAGCCGTCTGTCCTGGCCCCGCCCGCGGCGGTCGAGACAGGTGTGGGCGGCCACAACCTCGAGCTCAACCTCACCTCCGCCAGTTGGGTCGAAGTGACTGACGCGGCCGGCGTGCGGCTGGAATACGGTTTGCTGCCCGCGGGCAGCCACAAGATCTATCAGAGCGACAAGCCGCTCGACGTGCGCATCGGGAACGTTTCCGGCGCCAGCGCCACCATCGATGGGCAGCCGGTTGGCCTCGACGATTTCCGGCACGCCAACGTCGCGCACTTCAGCGTTGAAATCCGCGACGGCAAGGCCACCCCGACCGCCCTCTGATCCACGCGCCCGGCTCCGTCCGGGTGCCACATTTCGGTTATGCTTGCCCATTGCCCGCCCGGTACCGAGCGGTATCGGTGGGCTTTTTGCTTTTATCTTCCACGCCGGCTTCCGAGCACGCCGGCGGGGCGCGGACTTCCGAAGGATTTTTGCATGGCATTTGACGCATACGACGACTACGAACAGAGCGAGCTGGTACTGAAGTGGCTGCGCGAAAACGGCGCCTCCATCATCGTGGGCATCGTGATCGGACTGGTCGGTATCTTCGGCTGGCAGCAATGGCGCAGCCATCAGGCGCGCAGCCAGGGCGAGGCGGCGGAAATCTACCAGCAGCTGCAAACCGCGCTGGCTTCCGGCAAAACCAGTGCCGCGGATCAGCTTGTCGACAAGATGATGAAGGATTTCGAGAAATCGTCTTTCACCGTGTTTGCGGTGAGCGATCGCGCGCGCCAGCAACTGGAGGCCAACCAGCTGGACAAGGCCGAAGCCTCGCTGCAGTGGGCTGCCAGCCATGCCAGTGATGAGGCGCTCAAGTCGCTGACCGAATTGCGCATCGCGCGGGTCGAGTTGGCGCGTGACAATGGCGCGGCCACGCTGACGGCGCTCGACCGCATTCCTGCCGGGCAGTATCAGGGCCTGAGCCAGGAACTCCGCGGCGATGCACTGGTCAAGCTTGGGCGTATCGACGAGGCACGCAAGGCCTACCAGGCTGCGTTGTCGATACTGACCGAGGCAGCACCGCAGCGCGCCGCCTTACAGATGAAACTCGATGATCTGGCCGCGGCCGGAAAGCAGGGCGCATGAAATCCGGATCCATGAAACGACATTCGCTGGGCCTGCTCGCCATTGTGGCGACGTTTGCCATCGCCGGCTGCCATTCCTTCAAGAAGGAAAACATCCAGCCACCGACACCGCTGCCGGATGATTTCAAGCCGACGGTGCAGGTGGAAAAGTTGTGGAGCAACAGCGTCGGTGAAGGCGCTGGCGACAGTGGCGCGCGGCTGCGCCCGACCGTGGTCGACGGCGTGCTCTACGCCGACAGCACCGATGGCAAGCTGGTGGCGATGGATGCGGTCAGCGGCAAGAAGCTCTGGTCGAAAAGCTCGAAGACCCACGGCTGGTTCGGTTGGGGCGACAAGAAGCGCCCGGACGCGTTTTATGCGGGTGGCCCGGCGGTCAGTGGCGATCTGCTCGCCGTAGGCACGCTGGATGGCCACGTCTACGGCATCAACGCCAAGGACGGCAGCCCGCGCTGGGATGCGACGCTCAACTCCGAAGTGCTGGCCTCGCCGTTGATCAATGGCGGGCTGGTGCTGGTGCGCACCCAGGATGGCCGGATTTATGGTCTGGATGCCGGCACCGGCGAACGTCGCTGGGTGTACGACCAGGGTAGCGTGCCGCTGCTCAGTTTGCGTGGAAATGGCGCCTTGCTGGCTGCCAACGGCGTGGTGTTTTTCGGCACCGACGACGGCAAGCTGGTGGCGCTGCGCGAGGACAACGGCGAAAAGCTGTGGGAGCAGAAGCTCTCCACTGGCGAAGGCCGCACCGACATCGAGCGCCTGAATGACGCCGACAATGGCATCCTGCTCGACGGCACCACCCTGTATGGCAGCGCCTACCACGGCAACCTGGTGGCCATCGATGGCCCCAGCGGTCGGCCGCTGTGGGCCCACCAGTTTTCGACGACGGATGGGCTCGCGGTCAATGGCAACGCCATTTTTGCCGTGAACGACGAGTCGCAGGTCTGGGCGTTCGACAAGAACAGCGGCTCCGATATCTGGAAGAACGACGCGCTGAAGTACCGTTGGGTCACCGGCCCTGCCGTGCAGGGCAATTACGTGGTGGTGGGTGATCTGGAAGGCTACGTGCACTGGCTGCAAACCGGCGACGGCGCGCTCGCGGCCACCAAGCGGCTCTCCAGGAAAGCCATCCGTGCCCAGCCGCTGGTGGTGGGTGACATCGTTTACGTGGAAGACGTGGAAGGCCGCATCGGCGCCTACCGTCTGTCCGCGCGCTGATCCGGGAACCGACCTTCCATCATGTTGCCTGTCGTCGCTCTGGTTGGTCGTCCCAACGTCGGTAAATCAACCCTTTTCAATGTACTGACGCGCAGTCGCGACGCGTTGGTGGCCGATATGCCGGGGGTTACCCGGGACCGCCATTACGGCATTTGCCGCAGTGGCGATCGGCCGTTCGTGGTGGTCGACACCGGCGGCCTGTCGGGCGTCGAGGACGCCATGGATGTGCTCACCGCAAAGCAGGTGCGCCTGGCGATCGAGGAAGCCAACATCCTGGTCTTCGTGGTCGATGCCCGCGACGGGCTGCTGCCGCAGGATTACGTGATCCTTGGCGAGCTGCGCCGCAGCGGCAAGCCGATCATCGCCGTGGCCAACAAGACCGACGGGCTCGACGAGCAGGCCGTGCTGGCCGAGTTTTCCGCTTTCGGCGTCGCCACCACCTTGCCATTGTCGGCGGCGCACAATCGCGGCACCGATGACCTGATCCGCGTCGTGCTGCCGTTGCTGCCGGCCGACGAGGAAGACGCCACCGATGCCAACGGCGAGGATGGCACCATCCGCGTTGCCATCGTCGGCCGCCCCAATGCGGGCAAATCTACCCTGATCAATCGCCTGCTGGGCGAGGACCGGCTGATCGTGTCGGACGTGGCCGGCACCACGCGCGACCCGATCCGCGTGCCGCTGGAGCGCGACGGCAAGCGCTATACCTTGATCGATACCGCCGGCGTGCGGCGCAAGGCGCGGGTCGAGGAGGCGGTGGAGAAATTCAGCGTCATCAAGACACTGCAGTCGATCGCCGCGGCGCAGGTCGTGGTGGTGATGATCGACGCCCGCGAAAACCTGGCCGACCAGGACCTCACCCTCATCGGCTATGCGATGGACGAGGGCAGGGCGCTGGTCATCGCGATCAACAAGTGGGACGACATGGATCAATACCAGCGCGACGAATGCCGCCGCGCGCTGGATCGCCGGCTGGTGTTCGTCGACTGGGCCAAGCAGGTGCAGATTTCCGCACTGCACGGTTCGGGCCTGCGCGAGTTGATGCGCGCCGTGGTGCGTGCGCACGCGTCAGCGACCAAGGTGCTGGCGTCCTCCGACCTCACCAAGACGCTGGAAAAGGCGTACGAAAGCTATCAGCCGCCATTGGTGCACGGGCATTCGCCCAAGCTGCGTTTCGCGCATCCGGGCGGCAACAACCCGCCGACCATCGTGATCCACGGCACGCGCACCAAACACATCGCACCGGCCTACCAGCGTTACCTGGAAAACTTCTTCCGCAAGCGCTACAAGCTGGAAGGCACGCCGATCCGCATTGCCTTCCGCGAAGGCGAGAATCCGTACGCCGGCCGCAAGAAAGTACTGACCAAGGAACAGGAAAAGAAGGCGCGACGCCGGGTCAGCGACCTGATCAAGCGCACCCGCTGAGGTTGCGCCGCTCCACGGCGCCCTCGCAGCGCCAACCCGTCGAATGAGCCGCGACGCTTACGTCATGTCCGCGCGAATGAGTGCGTGCACGACGCCGTCCATCGGTTGCCCGCGCACCCACAACCGATGGCGGGCCAGGGTTTCGAACGTCGCACCGATGTTTTCCGCAGTGCGCCGGCTGGCGCCATTGTCGGGCAGGGTGACGATCTCGATCCGGATCAATCCCAACTGCTCGAACCCGAAACGGGCAACCAGCGATGCGGCACGCGCCGCGATGCCTTCACCTTGCCGCGATTGGCGCACCCAGTAACCCAGGTTGGCGCTGCGATGCATCGGGTTGCGTTGATTGAGCCCGACGCCGCCGAGCAATTCGCCGTTGCGATCGTCAAACACCGCGAAGGCAAAATCCTCCGCATTCGCCCAGCCTTGTTCGCAATAAGCGACCCACGCGCGCGCATCATCCAGCGAATAACTGGCGTGGCACCAGGGCAGCCAGCGGCCCACCGTGGACAGCGAGCTCTGCGCGGCGTCACACAACGCCCGGGCATCGCGCGATTGCCAGGGGCGCAGGTGCAAGCCCTTGCCGTCGAGTTCGATGGGCGGCGCGGTCCCGGCAGGCATCCAGGCTCCCTTTTGTTTGTGTGCGTGTCGGCTAGCATCGATAATGCTTGCCTTTATCGACAGGCACGATCATGAGCGCACGCATTCTCGACGGCAAACGTATTGCGCAGGAATTGCTGGGGCGCATCGGCCGTCGCGTTGCGGCGCGCAAGGCACTCGGCTTGCCGCCTCCGGGCCTGGCGGTGATCCTGGTGGGGACGGATGCCGGCTCGCTGGTGTATGTGCGCAAGAAGCGCGAGGCCTGCGATCAGGTCGGGTTTCGCTCGTTCGCACACGACCTGCCGGCCGACACCACCCAGGAGGCCTTGTTCGCGCTGATCGACCGGCTCAATGCCGATCCGGAGGTGCACGGCATCCTGGTGCAGTCGCCGCTGCCGCCGCATATCGACGAAGACGCGATGGTCGACCGGATCGATCCGGCCAAGGATGTCGACGGCTTCCAGGCCATCAACGTGGGCCGCCTGGCATTGCGCCGTTTCGGCCTGCGCCCGTGCACACCCAAGGGCGTGATGACCTTGCTGGGGCACACCGATCGCCCCGTGCGCGGACAGCATGCCGTGGTGGTTGGCGTGTCCAATCACGTGGGGCGCCCGTTGGTGCTGGAGTTGATGATCGCCGGTTGCACCACGACCTGTTGCCATCGTTTCACGCAAGACCTGGAAAGCTTCGTGCGCCAGGCCGACATCCTGGTGGTGGCGGTGGGCAAGCCGGGGCTGGTGAAAGGCGACTGGATCAAGCCCGGCGCGGTGGTGATCGACGTGGGCATCAATCGCCTGGACGATGGTCGGCTGGTGGGCGATGTGGATTTCAAGGCGGCCGCGGAGCGCGCGAGCTGGATCACGCCGGTGCCTGGTGGCGTGGGTCCGATGACGGTGGCCACGCTGCTGGAAAACACACTGGAAGCGGCGGAAGCGGGCGCTGTTTCCACGCGATCCGCCTGAAAAAGGCGCGATGGTTGGCGAGCCATCTGGCGAGCAGCATGGTGGGACGCGTATAATTCCCTCTTTGCCAGCGGGACTTTTCGCATGCGCATCCTCGCCGAGGCCTTGACCTACGACGACGTTTTCCTGGTTCCGGGCCACTCCCTCGTGCTGCCGCGCGACGTCGACACCTCCACCCGGTTTACCCGCGACCTTCGTCTGAACATTCCCATCGTGTCGGCCGCGATGGACACCGTGACCGAAGCCCGCCTCGCCATCACCATGGCGCAGAACGGCGGCATCGGCATCATCCACAAGAACATGACGGCCGAGCAGCAGGCGGCCGAAGTTCGGTTGGTGAAGAAATTCGAGGCCGGCGTGATCCGCAGCCCGATCACCGTGAACCCCGAGACGTCCATTCGCGAAGTGCTGCGGCTGACCCATGCGCACAACATCTCCGGCGTGCCGGTGGTCGAGGGCAGCAAGCTGGTCGGCATCGTCACCAGTCGCGACCTGCGCTTCGAGCGCAAGCACGACGACCCGGTGCGCAACATCATGACCCGCGAGGACAAACTGGTGACCGTGCGCGAAGGCGCCAGCCAGGACGAAGTGTTGTTGCTGCTGCACAAGCACCGCATCGAGAAAGTGCTGGTGGTCAACGACGCGTTCCAGTTGCGCGGGCTGATCACGGTGAAGGACATCCAGAAAGCCCGCGACAACCCCAACGCGGCGAAGGATCACCACGAGGCGTTGCTGGTCGGTGCTGCCGTTGGCGTATCCGGTGACACCGAGCAGCGCGTGGCGGCACTGGTGGATGCCGGTGTGGACGTGCTGGTGGTGGACACCGCGCATGGCCATTCGCAAGGCGTGATCGATCGCGTGGGCTGGGTAAAAAAGAACTACCCGAACGTGCAGGTCATCGCCGGCAACATCGTCACCGGCGAGGCGGCGCGAGCGCTGCTCGACGTGGGCGTGGATGCCGTCAAGGTCGGCGTTGGCCCGGGCTCGATCTGCACCACGCGCGTGGTTGCCGGTGTCGGCGTGCCGCAGATCACCGCCATCGACATGGTTGCCACCGCGTTGAAGGACGAGATCCCGTTGATCGCCGATGGCGGCATCCGCTATTCCGGCGACATTCCCAAGGCACTCGCCGCAGGCGCTTCCAGCGTGATGCTCGGCTCGATGTTTGCCGGTACCGAAGAATCACCCGGTGAGGTCGAGCTGTTCCAGGGCCGTTCGTACAAGAGCTACCGCGGCATGGGCTCGATCGGCGCGATGGCGCTGGGTTCGAAGGACCGTTATTTCCAGGAAGAGGCCGACGCGGACAAGCTGGTGCCCGAGGGCATCGAAGGCCGCGTGCCGTATCGTGGCCCGCTGCGCAACATCATCCATCAGCTGATCGGCGGCCTGCGTGCCTCGATGGGCTATCTGGGCGCGGCCACGATCGAAGACGTGCGCAACAAGGCGCAGTTCGTGAAAGTGACCTCCGCCGGCGTCACCGAGGCGCATCCGCACGACATCCAGATCACCAAGGAAGCGCCGAATTATCGGCTGAATTCCTGAGTGTGCCGGGAATGGGGAATAGGGAATGGGGAATCGGTAGATCGGTTCCCTGCGCGTCATGGCCAGCGCTCGGGCTTGACGCTTTTCCCATTCCCGATTCCCGATTCCCGATTCCCTGCTGAAACGCCGTCATGACCGAATCCCGAATCCCGAATCCTCAATCCCGGCTCCACGACGACAAGATCCTCATCCTCGATTTCGGTGCGCAGTACACGCAGCTGATCGCGCGGCGCATCCGCGAGATCGGCGTGTATTGCGAGATCTGGGCGTGGGACCACGACCCGGCGCAGATCGCCGCGTTCGGTGCCAAGGGCATCATCCTGTCCGGCGGGCCGGAATCCACCACGCTGGCCGATGCACCGAAGGCACCGCAGCAGGTGTTCGATGCGGGCGTGCCGATCCTCGGCATCTGCTATGGCATGCAGACAATGGCCGCGCAACTGGGTGGCGCCACCGAAGCGGCCGAGGCGCGCGAGTTTGGCCACGCCAGCGTGGACATCATCGCGCCCAGCCGCCTGTTCAACGGCCTCAACGACCATCCGGGCGACCACAAGCTCGATGTGTGGATGAGTCACGGCGACCACGTCGCCACCGCGCCGCCCGGTTTCGTGGTCACCGGCCGCACCGCGCGCATCCCCGTCGCGGTGATGGAGAACGACGACAAGCGCTGGTACGGCGTGCAGTTCCATCCGGAAGTCACCCATACCAAGCAGGGCGAGCCCCTGCTGAAGCGCTTCGTCAGCGAGATCTGCGGCTGCGCCACGCTGTGGACGGCAGCCAACATCATTGATGACCAGATCGCCCGCGTGCGCGAGCAGGTCGGCGATGACCACGTCCTGCTGGGCCTGTCCGGCGGCGTCGATTCCTCGGTGGTGGCCGCGCTGCTGCACAAGGCCATCGGCGATCGGCTGACCTGCGTGTTCGTCGATACCGGCCTGCTGCGCTGGAAAGAGGGCGACCAGGTGATGGCCACGATGGCCGAGCACATGGGCGTCAAGGTCATCCGTGTCAACGCGGCCGATCGCTATTTCACGGCGCTCGAAGGCGTGGCCGATCCCGAAGCCAAGCGCAAGATCATCGGCGGGCTTTTCATCGAGATCTTCGACGAGGAGTCGGCAAAGATCACCGCCGACGGCAGCAAGGTGAAGTGGCTGGCGCAGGGCACGATCTACCCCGACGTGATCGAGTCGGCCGGCAGCAAGACCGGCAAGGCCCACGTCATCAAGAGCCACCACAACGTCGGCGGCCTGCCGGCGCACATGAAGCTGAAGCTGGTCGAGCCACTGCGTGAACTGTTCAAGGACGAAGTACGCCGCATCGGCGTGGCGCTGGGCCTGCCGCGCGCGATGGTCTATCGCCATCCGTTTCCCGGCCCGGGCCTGGGCGTGCGCATCCTGGGAGAAGTGAAACGCGAATACGCCGAACTGCTGGCGCAGGCCGATGCCATCTTCATCGACGAGCTGCGCAAGGCCGACCTGTACGACACCACCAGCCAGGCGTTCGCCGTGTTTCTGCCGGTGAAATCGGTGGGCGTGGTGGGCGATGCGCGCGCCTACGAATGGGTGATCGCGCTGCGCGCGGTGGAAACCATCGACTTCATGACGGCGCACTGGGCGCACCTTCCGTACGCGTTTCTTGGCACGGTTTCCAACAGAATTATCAATGAGTTGCGTGGTGTTTCTCGCGTCGTTTACGACATCAGTGGCAAGCCGCCTGCCACGATCGAGTGGGAATAGTAAAATCAGTCACTTGCACGCATCCGAGGAGGCCGGCAACTTGCCGGCTTTCTCATGTATGAACCACAATGCATTGAAATGACTGACGAAAGCCCTGAAACCCCAAGTGCATTTTCGGCGGCCGACGTCCGGCATATGCGTCATGCCCTGCAACTGGCCGGGCATGCCCGCGACGCCGAGGGCGAGGTGCCGGTGGGTGCGGTGCTGGTGCAGGGGGACGAGGTCGTCGGCCTTGGCTGGAACCGCAACATCACCCTGCACGATCCGACCGCCCATGCCGAAGTGATGGCCATGCGCGCGGCCGGCGAGAAACTGGCCAATCACCGACTGACCGGCGCCACGCTGTACGTCACCTTGGAGCCGTGCGCGATGTGCGCGATGGCGATGATCCACGCCCGGCTCGGTCGCGTCGTCTACGCGGCGATCGATCCCAAGACCGGCGCTGCCGGCAGCATGTTCGACACCTTGGTGGACGCCCGCCACAACCATCGCATCGAGGTATCCGGTGGCCTGCTGGCCGAGGAATCGGCCAGCATGTTGCGCGAGTTCTTCCGCGCCCGCCGCTGAGCGGTTGGATTTGTTCAACCTGTCGAACCGCCCATGCATCGCCGGACGCGCGATAGAGGAAAACCACAGGAAGTGGTTTTCCTCACAGACTCTGAGCGATCAATCCGCCGCGACGGTGGCCAGGGTTCCGTCCACCGGGTTGTAGGCATGGCTGTCGAGCAACTGCAGCGGCATGCCCCACGGCGACTTGAAATCGAGCACCATCCGGCCCGCCAGTGAACCGGAGGTCAGTCGGTGCGGCGAACCATTCACCGTGGCGCCCGCACGCCGCAGCCACTCGCCGCCATGCCGTACGTCGTCGGAGACGAACCGCAAGGGCTGGCCCGGCGTGGCGGAGGCGTCGCCGTTGTCGAACAGTTCCACGATGGAACCCGTGTCGCAGGACAGCAAACGGGAGGTGGCCGGCTTCTTCGTGAAGCTCGGACCGATCACGCGGCAATCCAGCACGTCCTGGAAGAACGTGACCGCCTGTGCCAGATCCGGCACGCCAACCCGCGCGTAGCCTGTGCCGTACAGCGTGGCCGCGCGGACACCCGGCGACGCGATCGCCGCGAAGGCGAGGACGAACAACAACAGCGTGGGCAATAGCCTTGAAGATAGTGATTTGCGCATGGCGCGGCACTCGAATGTGCGTGAGTGCCGATAGATGGGCACCGGCGAGGCCGGGCAAAACCCCGCAAATCGCGCCCAAAGTGTTTCGCTATGCGAACAATCGTTCCCTGCCGGTGTAGCGCTTCGATCACCGGGCGGAGCAGGGGGCTGGTTGATGCCGGCGCCGATTTGTTCGCGACGGGAAACGCTTTGATCGCGTGGCGAATCGTTGATTCCAGCGGTTTCGCGCCGATATCTGGACACACAGAGAACACGTCATGCGCCGTTGTCACAGCGGCTCTTACCGGGAAGAACTTCGATGAAACGTCATCTATCCAATCTGTTGCAGGGCAAGCGCTCCGAATTCGATGGAGCGGCTCCCGCCGCTGCACCGGCGTCCCGCCGCGCGGCGACCACCATGCCGGTCGAATTGAACGGCTACGACTGGTTGCGCCGGATCAAGCATGCGCGCGTGGTTCGCGCCGTCAACGCCTAGAACGTTGGCGGTGCGGGCCGCCATCAATCCGACCAACTGGCGCCGCACCACTGGCTTTCGCACGGTTCACCGTCGCCATCGCCATCCATCTGCGTGCCAGGGCATTGCTTCAGGAAATAGGTCGCCTCGGCACATGAGGTCATCTGCGAGCAGCGGGTGCGGCCATCACAGTTGAAACTTGGCGCGGACGCGGGCAGGGCACGTGTCGCGGGCAACATGGGCTCCGCAGGCGCCATCTGTTTCGATGCAAACGACGCATAGCCATACCAGCCGATGGCGATCAGCGTCAGCAAACCCAGGATCGTGGTTAACGCGCCGGAGCGACTCGTCGCCGACGGTACATCGCGTGTCGCCCGACGCACGGTATTGTTGTTTTTGCCGGGACGCATGATGCGGACGGCGCGTTTTTTCCCGTCCTCTCGAAGGTCAATCCCGAACGATACGAATTCGCCGATGCGCGGTCGGATGCCGTCGCGCGGGAATGCGGAAACGTGGACGAAAACTTCTTCCGCACCTGCCGCCGGTTCGATGAAACCGAAGCCACGATCGTCATTCCATTTCACCAGCGTTCCGTGCGTTCGCATGTGTGTGGCTTCCATTGTTTCGTGATCGCGGCAAGCGCCGACAGATCGTCCGGCGAGTCGTGGATATCGTCAAGCAACGCCTTCGTCCTCCCCCATACGTCATGTACTGTTCGTGACCTCTGACCCTTCGTGGAAGGTGTTTGCGCGACATACGCTGCGCGCGTCGATCTGGTTCCGGTGACAGTGATTCCATCGGCAGCAGATCGACACTTCAACTCCGCATGAGCTGGTTGCCAACCCCATGGCGGCTCATCCCCACGCATGGAAAACAAGAAGGAAAATCCCATGAACCATTTCAGCTCTCCCTCTCCCCGTCGTTCCCATCAGCGCGTCTCCTTCCGTGGCCTGGCGGTTGCGGCTGTCATCGGCATCTGCGGCATGGTGGGATCTGTCGCTGTCCAGGCGCAGGCCACCGCGGGCCACATCTTCGGAAAGGCACCGGCGGGCGACACCGTGCGGGCAAAAAGCACGACCAACGGCATGCAGCGTCACGTCGAGGTGGACGAAAAAGGCCGCTATATGCTCAGCTCGCTGCCGGTGGGTGTTTACACGGTAACGCTGGAGGAAAACGGCAAGCCCGTGGTCAAGCACCTTAATGTCGGCGTCATCGTGGGTCGTGGCATCAAGGTCGATTTCGATTGCAAGCAAGGCGATTGCGGCCAGCTTGCCAACACCCAGTGATGTGAGTGGCGTGGCCGGCGAAGGTCATGCCGGACCGTAACCGGTCACGCTGAGTCGTATCGTCACGAAGTGCCCGGCACCGAAAGGCGCCGGGCACTCGCGCTTCTATCGCGGGATTTGTCGATATTCCCGCTGTCAGGTGACACCAGAAAATCCTGCAGCGCGGCGTTGAATTCCTGCGCCGATTCGATGTTCACGATATGGCGACCGGGCAGGGACAGATGGCTTCCGTTGACCACGCCGCCGGCTATGGCCTGCAGGTCGGTCGGGGTGCACACCGGATCGTCATTGCCGGAGATCGCCAGCAGCGGTGTTTCTATCCGCCCCAGTTCCGCTCGCAGGTCGGTGCCCGCCAGCGCAGCACAGCAACCGCGATAGCCGTCGACCGACGTTCCGGCAAAGCGCTGCAGGATGTCGCGGACCACCGCGGGGTGGGAGGCGTTGAAGGAAGGGGTGAACCAGCGTTCGGCGGTGGTTTCCATCAGCGGCGCCAGGCCGTGCTCGCGAACTTGTTCGCTGCGAGCCTGCCAGCTTTCGGGAGTGCTGATGCGGGCTGCGGTCGCGCAGACCACCAGGCGATCCACGCGGTCGCCGGCATGGATGCCCAGCCACTGGCCGACCATGCCACCGATCGACAGGCCACAGAAATGCGTGCGTCCGATCGCCAGTGAATCAAGCAGCGCAAGTACATCGCCGCCGAGATCGGCGATCGAATAGGGACCGGGCGGTGCGCCTGACGCGCCGTGGCCGCGGCGGTCGTAACGCAATATGCGGAATGTATTGGACAGCACGCCGACCTGCGCATCCCACATGTTCAGGTCCGTGCCAAGCGAGTTGCAGAACGTCAGCCACGGGCCGCGCTCGCCGTCGATGCGGTAGCGCAGGCGGTGGGTGGGGAGGTTGAGGAAAGCCATCGCGTGCCTCAGACCCGCTCGACAGCCAGCGCCAGGCCCATGCCGACGCCGACGCACAGTGTGGCCAGGCCGCGCCTGCCGCCGGTCTTTTCCAGTTGGTGCACGAGGGTCAGCGCCAACCGCGCGCCGCTCATGCCCAGCGGATGACCCAGCGCGATCGCACCGCCGTTGGGGTTCACGTGTTTCGCATCGTCGGGCAGGCCGAGTGCACGCATGACGGCCAGCGACTGGCTGGCGAAGGCTTCGTTGAGTTCGATCGCATCGAAGTCGCCAATCTGCAGGCCCAGCCGTGCCATCAGTTTCTGCGTGGCCGCGACCGGGCCGATGCCCATGACCCGCGGCTCCACGCCCGCGGCAGCCATGCCGAGGATGCGCGCGCGCGGGCGCAGGCCAAAGCGCTGGATCGCTTCTTCGCTGGCAATCACCAACGCGGCGGCGCCGTCATTGATGCCCGAGGCATTGCCGGCGGTGACAGTGCCGCCCGGGAACAGCGGCTTCAGTTTGGCCAGCGCTTCGGCGGTGGTGTCGGCGCGCGGGTGCTCGTCGATATCGACCCATTCGGTCTGCCCGCGCCGGGCGCCAGGCACGGTGACCGGGATGATTTCCTCGGCGAAGAAGCCCGATGCCTGCGCCGCCGCGGCGCGTTGCTGGCTGCGCAGCGCGAACGCATCCTGGTCGACACGGTTGACGTCGTGATCCGCGGCTACGTTGTCGCCGGTCTGCGGCATGCTTTCGGTGCCGTAGCGTGTGTCCAGGGCCGGGTTGACGAAGCGCCAGCCCATGGTGGTGTCCTCGAGCTGCTGGCCGCGCCCGTACGCCCGGTCGGCCTTGCCGATCACGAACGGGGCGCGGGTCATCGACTCCACGCCGCCGGCGATCGCCAGTTCCATTTCCCCCGTGTTGATCGCGCGCGCCGCCTGGCCCAGCGCCTCCAGTCCCGAGGCGCACAGCCGGTTGAGCGTCACGCCCGGCACCGAAGCCGGCAACCCAGCGAGCAGCAGGCTCATGCGGGCGACGTTGCGGTTGTCCTCGCCGGCCTGGTTGGCGCAGCCGTAGAACACTTCCTCGATCGCCGCCGGGTCCAGGCCCGGGTTGCGCTCCAGCAGGGCCTTGAGCGGCAGCGCGCCAAGATCATCGGCGCGCACCGCGGAGAGGATGCCGCCGTAGCGGCCGATCGGCGTGCGCACGGCATCGCAGATGTAAGCGTGGTTCATTCGATCATCTCCAGCGGCAGGTCGGTCAGTTGACGTACCTCGTCGAGGCTCACGCCGTCGACGAGCTCGATCACGCGCGCACCTTCGGGTCCAGGCGCGAACACGCCGACATCGGTGTAGATGCGCGACACGCAGCGCAGGCCGGTCAGCGGGTAGCTGCATTCGGCGACCAGCTTGCTCTCGCCCTTGCGCGTCTGCAGTTCCATCAGCACGAACACCTGCTTGGCACCGATCGCCAGATCCATCGCACCGCCCACGGCGGGGATGGCGTCGGGCGCGCCGGTGCTCCAGTTGGCCAGGTCGCCGTGCTGCGAAACCTGGAACGCGCCCAGCACGCAGATGTCCAGGTGCCCGCCGCGCATCATCGAGAACGAGTCGGCGTGGTGGAAATAGCAGCCGCCGGTAAGCAGCGTCACCGGTTGCTTGCCGGCGTTGATCAGGTCCGGATCTTCCTCGCCGGGCGCCGGGGCCGGGCCCATGCCGAGCAGGCCGTTCTCGCTCTGCAGGAAGATCTCCTTGTCCGCCGGCAGGTAGTTGGCGACCTGGGTCGGCAGGCCGATGCCCAGGTTCACGTAGGCGCCCTCGGGGATGTCGCGCGCCACCCGCGCGGCCATCTGTTCACGGTTCAAGCGGCTCATGACTTGCCTCCTGCAGCGACCACGCGGTGCACGAAGATGCCCGGCGTCACCACGGACTCGGGATCGAGTTCGCCCAGCGCGACCACTTCTGAAACCTGGGCGATGGTGCACTTGGCGGCCATCGCCATCAGCGGGCCGAAATTGCGCGCGGTCTTGCGGTAGACAAGGTTGCCCCAGCGGTCGCCGCGGTCGGCCTTGATCAGGGCGAAGTCGGCGTGGATGGGGTACTCCAGCACGTAGTGCCGGCCGTCGATCTCGCGTGTCTCCTTGCCGGCGGCCAGTTCGGTGCCGTAGCCGGTGGGGGTGAAGATTGCGCCCAGGCCGCTGCCCGCAGCGTGGATGCGCGCGGCCAGGTTGCCTTGCGGGACCAATTCGAGTTCGATCTCGCCGGCCTTGTAGGCGGCGTCGAAATGCCACGAGTCGGTCTGCCGCGGAAACGAGCAGACCACCTTGCGCACCCGTTTGTTGGCGATCAGCGCAGCCAGCCCGGCGTCGCCGTTGCCGGCGTTGTTGTTGATGATGGTCAGCTCGCGCGCGCCATGCGCGATCAGCGCATCGATCAACTCATCGGGCATGCCGGCGGTGCCGAAACCGCCGACCATCACGCTGGCGCCATCGGGGATGTCGGCCACCGCGGACTGCAGGGTCCAGGTCGTCTTGTCGATCATGGCTGTCTTGTCTCTCCTGTCGATGCGGAGTGGAGCGATGCCGGGGTGTTCATCCCAGATCTCCGCCCGCCACCGGCAATACGCTGCCGGTGATGTAGGACGCCTCGTCGGAGGCCAGGAACAGGATCGGCGCGACCTGCTCGGCGATGCTTCCATAGCGTTTGAGGAAACTGGAGCCCACGACCTGCGCCACGGTCTCGGCCATCCATGCCTGTTCGGCCGGGCTCTCGTCGACGGCGTTGCGCGGTATCCGGCGCGGCGGCGCATCCGTCCCGCCCGGTGCGGTCGCCACCACGCGGATGTTGCGATGCGCTAGCTCCATCGCCAGCGATTGCGTGATCGCATTGATCCCGCCCTTCGCCGCCGAGTACGGCACGCGGTGGATGCCGCGGGTGGCGTTCGACGACACGTTGACGATGGTGCCGCCGCCGCGCGCGAACAGGTGCGGCAGCGCCGCGTGGCAGCAGTACAGCGTGGGCATCAGCGAACGGCGGATCTCCGCATCGATCTGCTCCGGTTCGAACTCGGCATACGGGCGCATGCGGATTGCACCGCCGACGTTGTTGATCACGATGTCGATGCCGCCGAAGGTCGCCGCGGCGAACGCCATCGCCGCCTCGGCGCCGGCGTGGGTTTCCAGATCCGCATGGAAAGCGGCGCTCTCACCCTGCGCCTGGGCGGCCACCTCGCCGACGAAGTCCGCGCGGTCCACGAACACGACCTTGCCGCCCTCGGCCGCCGCGCGCAGGGCAACCTCACGGCCGATGCCCTGCGCGGCACCCGTCACGACCAGGACCTTGCCGGCGAAGCGCGGTGCGTTCATGCCGCCTTGTCCCGCGCCGGCGCGTTCGGCGTGAACTTCTCGTAGTGGAAGCTGACCGGCGTCACGCCGCAGTCGTCGAAGTGCTTGCGCACCGCATCGACCATCGGCGGCGGCCCGCACAGGTACACGTCGAGGTTGCCGTCGTGCAGCACCTCGGCCGGCATGTGCTGGGTGACCCAGCCCTTGCGCGGATGCGCGCTCGCGCCCTCGGCGACCACGGTGATGAAGTTGAAGTTCGGCAGCTTCGCCGCGTAGGCCTCGATCTGTTCGACCAGAACCAGGTCGGCGTCGCGGGTCACGCCGTAGATCATGTGCACCGGTTGGTCCGCGCCGGTGCGCGCCAGTGTCTCCAGCATCGACAGGAATGGCGCCAGACCGGTGCCGCCGGCCAGGAACAGTAATGGCTTGTCGACCTTGCGCAGGTAGAAACTGCCGAGTGGCCCGGTCAATTCCAGCGCCTGCCCCGGCTGGGCCTTGCCCACCCAGTCGCTCATCAATCCGTCGGGGATGCGTTTGATCAGGAAGCTGATGCGTCGCTCGCCCGGCGCCGAACTGAAGCTGTAGGAGCGGTGCTGGCCGCTGCCCGGTACGTCGATATTGACGTACTGGCCCGGCAGGAACGCCGGCGCGTCATCCGCCACGTCGAGCTCCAGCACGATCGCGGCGTCATTGTGCTGCTCGACCCGGGCGACCGTGGCGTTGAACTTCGCGTTGCCGGTCTTGCAGACGGTGGAATCCGCCGGCACCGCGATCACGCAGTCCGACGAGGGCACCATCTGGCAGGTCAGCACCAGGCCGTTGTCCTTTTCATCCTCGCCCAGGGCGTCGTCGATGTAGTCGTCGCCCAGGTCGTAGTTGCCGCTCTCGGCGCGGCACTTGCAGGTGCCGCACACGCCATCGGAGCAGTCCATCGGCAGGTTGATCCTGCTGCGGTACGCGGCGTCGAGTACCGTCTCGCCTTCCCGGCACTGGATGAAGCGGGTGACCCCGTCCTCGAAATTCAAAGCGATGCTGTGATTCATGTGGCCTCCTCGCAGGCAACGACACCTGTCAGACGTGGTAGATGTCGATGACCTGGCGGATGTAGTCGTTCTTCAGCACGATCTTCTTGCGGCTGATCAGGAATCCGTCGCCCGCCTTGCGCAGGGTGGCGAACACGGTGCCGAAGTACTGGTCGGTGACCTTGTAGCGGTGGCTGAGGGTGTGGAAGTTGTAGCGCAGGTCGACCTCGTCGCCGCGTTCTGCCAACAGTTCCACGTTGTGCACGCCGTGGCCGGTGCGTGGCTCGGGCATGGATGCGCTGGAGCGCTCGGTCTTGATCCGGAATACGCGATCCTCCAGGCCCGAGCGGTCGGGGTAATAGATCAGCGAGATCTGCGACTGCGGGTCCTCGGTCAGCTGGTCGTCGTCGTCCCATGCCGGCATCCAGTAGGTCACGTCCTCGGCGTACGTCAGCAGCCATTCGTCCCACTGGCGCTCGTCGAGCAGGCGCGCTTCGCGGTAGAGGAAGGCGCATATCCGCTGGTAGTCGAAGCTCATGCCGACACCTCTTCGCGCTGCCGTTCCAGTGCGTCGCGCATGACTTTCGCCCAGTACGCGTGCTGGCGCACGAACAAGCCTTCGTCCTCGCTGCGCTCGCCGGACAGCGAGGGGTTGAGGCCCATGCGCCTGGCGTTCTCGTCGGGGCCGTCGATCCATAGCGGCGCGCCGCGGCTCATGTCGTTCCACGCTGCCGAGGTGGCGGCGTAGCCGGCCTGGCAGGCGCGGAACTCCTCCATGTCGTCGGCGGTGCCCATGCCCGAGACGTTGAAGAAGTCCTCGTACTGGCGGATGCGCATGGCACGGTCCTCGGCGCTCTCGCCCCGGGGCGCGAAGCAGAAGATGCTGACCTCGGTCTGGTCGACGCTGATCGGGCGGATCACCCGGATCTGGGTCGAGAACTGGTCCATCAGGAACACGTTCGGGTACAGGCACAGGTTGCGGGTCTGGTTGACGATGAAATCCGCCCGGTCCGCGCCCACGCGCGCCGCGATCTCGTCGCGACGTCCATACACCGGCCGCACCTCCGGGTTCATCGTGCGCGTCCACAGCAGCATGTGGCCATGCTCGAAACCGTAGACGCCAGCCGTGCTCTTGCTCCAGCTGTTGGCGTCGACGGCCTTGGTGCCTTCCGCGTTGCGCCGGTTCATGGTCGCCGCATAGTTCCAGTGCACGCTGCTGACGTGATAGCCGTCGCAGCCGTTCTCCATCTGCAGCTTCCAGTTGCCCTCGTAGACGTAGGACGAGCTGCCGCGCAGCACCTCCAGTCCATGCGGGGACTGGTCGACGATCTGGTCGATGATCACCCGGGTCTCGCCCAGGTAATCCTCCAGCGACTGCACGTCCGGATCGAGACTGCCAAACAGGAAGCCACGGTAGTTCTGGAAGCGGGCGACGCGCCGCAGGTCGTGCGAGCCTTGCTGGTCGAACTGCGGCGGGTACTGCGTCGTCTTCGCGTCCTTGACCTTGAGCAGCTTGCCGTTGTTGGAGAAGGTCCAGCCGTGGAAGGGGCAGGTGAAGCTGCCCTTGTTGCCGCGCTTGCGCCGGCACAGCATCGCGCCCTTGTGCGCACAGGCGTTGATCACCGCATGCAGCTCGCCCGATTTGTCGCGGGTGACGATGACCGGCTGGCGGCCGATGCTCGTGGTGTAGTAGTCGTTGTTTTCGGGGATCTGGCTTTCGTGCGCCAGGTAGACCCAGTTGCTCTCGAAGATGGCCTCCATCTCGAGCTCGAACAGGTCGGCATTGGTGAAGATGTCACGGCGGCAGCGGAACACGCCCGCGTCCTTGTCGTCCTGCACGGCCGTGGCGAGCAGTTGGTCGAGATCCCGGGCTTTGTCGATCACTGCGGACATGACGGTCTCCTGGAGTATTCCGATGACGCCCCTTGGGGCATGGGAGGATGACGTGGCCGCTCGGCGGCGTGCAGTCGCCGAGAGGTTTGCTCAGCCGGCCGCGCGCACGCGGGCTTCGTTGATCTGGTTGTCGACGCCGTCCACCAGTGCGCTGAGCCGGAAGTCGAACGCGATCTCGGAGAACGGGCCTTCCATGCCGGCGGCCTTGATAGCCGCCGCATCGGTGTGCCCGATCGCCTCGGCCACGAGTTCGTCGCGGGTGGCGTAGGCGAAGTCGTCGTTGACCAGCGGATCACCGGCCAGGTTGATCTGGGTAGTCAGCTTGCGATGCCCGTCGGCGCTGATGAAGAAGTGGATGTGCGCCGGACGCTGGCCGTGGCGGCCGAGCGCGCTCAACAACTGCTCGGTCGGGCTGCCCGGTGGCACGCCGTAGCCGCAGGGCAGGATGCTGCGGAAGCGGTACTGGCCCCGCTCGTCGGCGATGATCGTGCGGCGCATGTTGAACGGCGCCTGCTTGCCGGTCGGGTCGAAATGCGAATAGAAGCCGCGGGTGTCGCAGTGCCACACCTCCACCTTGGCGCCCGGTGCCGGCTTGCCGCTGGCGTCGTATACGGTGCCGTGCATGACCAGCGGCTGGCCGTCGGTGTCGCTGCCGTCGTCCAGCCGCGCATAACCCTGCTCGACCGGTGCGCCGGCCACGTACAGCGGCCCCTCGATGGTGCGCGGGGTGGGGTTCTCCACGCCGATCGCAGCGTCCTTGGCGTCCAGGCGCAGGTCGAGGAAGTGATCCAGTCCCAGCCCGGGGGAGATCAGGCCAGCCTGTCCGGCGGTGCCCAGCGCGTTGAACCAGGCGACCGCGGTCCAGTACTCGTCGGGGGTGATGTCCAGGTCGTCAATGGCCTTGTACAGGTCCGACATCAGCCGGTGGATGATCTGCTTGGTGCGCGGATCGCCATCCTGCTTGTCCAGCCCGGCGACGGTTTTCAGGAAATCCTGCACTTCGGTGGTTTCGAAGATCTTGACGCTCATGGTTCCACTCCTCTCGAGTTTGCGTTGGCGGCCCCGGGCTCCTCGCGGAAGCCCCGGTCGCTGCTATTCCTGGCGGTCGTCCTCGCGGACCGACGACGGGTGCCGGCACAGCGGGGTCACCGCGATCCGCATGTAGGGGAACAGCGGCAGCCCGGTCAGGAGCTCGTGCAGTTCCTCGTTGCTGTCGACATCGAAAATGCTGTAGTTCGCGTACTCGCCGACGACGCGCCAGATGTGGCGCCACTTGCCGCTGCGCTGCAGCTCCTGCGAGTACGCCTTCTCGCGCGCCTTGATGTCGTTGGCCACGTCGGCCGGCAGGTCGGCGGGAATCTGGACGTCCATTCGTACCTGGAAAAGCATGGCTTAACCTCCCTTGGTGGTGGTGTCGGCGAGGCTCACCGCGCGCGTGGCACGGTCACGGCAGAAGAACTGCACGCGGTCCTCGTCCAGGCTGATGCCCAGGCCAGGGCCGGCGGGTACGGTGAGCTGGAAGTCGCTGTAGTCCAGCGGCTCGGTGAGAATTTCCTCGGTCAACAACAGCGGGCCGAAAAGTTCGGTGCCCCACTGCAGATTGGCGAAGGTGGCGAACACATGGGCCGAGATGACGGTGCCGACCGCGCCCTCGAGCATGGTGCCGCCGTACAGTTCGATGCCCGCGGCGTCGGCGATCGCGGCAACGTGCTGCGCGGCGTACGCGCCGCCGGATTGCTCCAGCTTCACCGCGAACACGTCCGCGCCGGCGACCTTCGCCAGCTCGAATGCCGAGCGCGGCCCGTGCAGGGATTCGTCGGCCATCAAGGCGACCGGGAAACGCCGCACCAGCCGCGCCAATGCGCCGGCGGTGGCCACCGGTTGCTCGACCAGTTCGCAGCCGGCATCGGCCAGGGCGGCGATGCCGCGCACGGCCTGCAATTCGCTCCAGGCCATGTTGACGTCGACCCGCACCGCGGCGCGGTCGCCCAGCACGCGCTTGATCGCGGCGACGTGGGCGACATCCTCGGCCACGGTGCGCGCGCCAATTTTCAGCTTGAACACGTTGTGACGGCGCAGGTCGAGCATCCGCTCGGCTTCTTCGATATCGCGCGCGGTATCGCCGGAAGCCAGCGTCCACGCCACCGGCAGGCGCTCGCGGCGACGGCCGCCCAGCAACTCCGACACCGGCAGGCCGGTGCGCTTGCCGTGGGCGTCGAGCAGGGCGGTTTCGACCGCGCTGCGGGCAAAGCGGTTGTCCTTGATCGACCGGTCCAACTGCGCCATCAACGCCGGCACGCGGGTGGCGTCGGCGCCCTTGAGCAACGGCGCGAAATAGGTGTCGACCGCGAGCTTCATGCCCTCGGGGCTCTCGCCGCCGTAGGCCAGCCCGCCGATGGTCGTGCCTTCGCCGACGCCGACCGCGCCGTCCGAGCAGTGGATGCGCACCAGCATCAGGGTCTGGCCGTTCATCGTGGCCACCGACAGTCGGTGCGGGCGGATGGTCGGCAGGTCGAGCAGCACGGTCTCGATGCGCTCGATCGTGGCGGAAGGATGCATGGCGGGGGCAGGGGAGAGTTTCATCACGATTCGGTTATCGGCTGTCCGCACCCTTGCCGTCCAACACTGAATAACTCTTCATGAATACCTTGAAGGTATAGTCATGCCGAAACGGGCGCCACGTGGCCGCTTCGAGCCACGCCTGAGTTCATTCAGGGTATGAAAACTTAACGGTAGATCAGCCATGGACCTGCGTCAGCTGCGCTATTTCATCGCCGTCGCCCGCGAGCGCAACTTCACCCGCGCTGCCGAAAAGCTGCATATCGCCCAGCCGCCGCTGAGCCGCCAGATCCAGCTGCTGGAGGAGGAATTGGGCGTGACCCTGATCTCCCGCGCCAGCCGTCCGTTGCGGCTTAGCGATGCGGGCAAGTTGTTCCTCGAACAGGCCCTGCAGATCCTCGGCCGCGTAGAGCAGATGAAGGTTGCGACCCAACGCGTGGGGCATCAGCAGCGGCGTGTTTTCTCGATTGGCTTCGTCGCCTCCACCCTGTACGGCGGCGTCCCCGCGCTGGTGCGCGAGCTGCGCAAGCACGCCCCGGAGCTGGACATCCAGTTGGTGGAGATGATGTCGGTGCAGCAGATCGAGGCGCTCAAGACTGGCCGTATCGACGTCGGCTTCGGCCGCATCCGCCGCAACGACGCGGCGGTCGAACGCACCGTGCTGCGCGAGGAGCGGCTGGTGCTCGCCGTGGCGCCGGGCAGCCGGCTGGCCGACAGTGATGCGCCAGTGGCGATCGCCGAGCTGGCGGACGAGGACCTGATCGTCTACCCGAAAGGCCAGCACCCCTCATTCGCCGACCAGGTGCTGGCCCTGCTGGAGGATCACGGGGTGCGGCCTGGAAACGTGCACGAGGTCAGCGAGATGCAGATCGCGCTGGGCCTGGCCGCGGCTGCCACCGGTATCTGCGTGGTTCCGTACACCGCCAGCCTGCACCGCAAGGATCTGCATTACCGCGTGATCGCCGACGAACACGCGACCTCGCCGATCATCCTCAGCCACCGTCGCGATGACGACTCGCCTTACATCGTGTTGATCAAGCAACTGGTACAGGAGTTGTACGCGACGTCACCGCCTTGGCTCGGCCCGGCAGGTGGCAACCTGCACACGCGATGAGGAGACCATCATGGGATTGCTGGTAGACGGCAAGTGGCACGACCAGTGGTACGACACCGGCAGCACGGGCGGGCGTTTCGAACGCTCGGCAAGCCGGTTCCGCAACTGGGTCACCGCCGACGGCAGCGCCGGGCCATCCGGGCAGGACGGTTTCAAGGCGGAAAGCGGTCGCTACCATTTGTACGTGTCCTACGCCTGCCCGTGGGCGCATCGCGCACTGGTGATGCGGGCGTGGAAAGGCCTGGAAAAACACATCGACGTATCCGTGGTACATCCGTTGATGCTGGAAAACGGGTGGGAACTGCGCACCGACTTCGAGGGTGCCACCGGCGACCGGCTCCATGGCTTCGACAAGCTGTACGAGCTTTACCTGAAAGCCGACCCGCACTACAGCGGCCGGGTGACCGTACCGACGCTGTGGGACAAGCAGCGCGAAACCATCGTCAACAACGAGTCGTCGGAAATCATCCGCATGCTTGGGACAGCCTTCGACGGCATCGGCGCGCGGGCGGGCGATTACTATCCCGACGACCTGCGCGCCGCCATCGACGCCATCAACGCGACCGTGTACGACAACGTCAACAACGGCGTCTACAAGGCCGGTTTCGCCACCAGCCAGGAAGCCTACGACGAGGCGGTCGCCGCGCTTTTTGCCACGCTGGAATCACTCGAGCAGCGCCTGGGGCAACACCGCTACCTGGTCGGCAATACGCTGACCGAAGCGGACCTGCGCCTGTGGACCACACTGGTGCGCTTCGATGCGGTGTACGCGACGCACTTCAAATGCGACCGCAAGCGAATCCGCGATTACCCCAACCTCGAGGGTTTGCTGCGCGACATCCATCAGCTGCCTGGCGTGGCCGATACCGTGTGGATGGATCACATCCGCCACCACTACTTCCGCAGTCACAAGACGCTCAACCCGTACGGCATCGTGTCGATCGGCCCGGTCCCCGCGTTCGACGCTCCGCATGACCGCAATCGGCTGGGCGAACGGGAGGTCCGGGGCGCCTGAAACGCTCGGCCACTGCAGATACCCGGCCGGATCGGTTGCGACCCAGCGCCCGGGGCATGGCGTCGTACGACGAGCGCGGCGTTACTGTTGCCTGGCCTCGATGCCGTCGAACAACTTGTTGATCACGCCGTAATCCAGCGCCTTGCCGGGTACCGGGTTGCCCTCGCCGTGGTGCAGGAAACTGCTCGTGAGCCCGGCCACGCAATCCAGGGTCGCTATCGAAATCGACGCTCCTGCACTCAGCCGTCGCACACCCAGGGCGGCCAGTTCCGGGACGCCGGGCAGGCCAGGCCGGCTCATCACATTCAACGGCAACCCCGCGTTCGCGACGATGCGGCGGATGTCGTCGGCATCGACCACGCCGGGCACGAACAGGTTGTCGGCGCCGGCCGCGCGATATCGCGCTGCGCGGGCGAGCGTTTCCTCGACGCGCCGATCGTCGCTGGCGAGGCCACGCAAATAGACGTCCGTACGGGCGTTGACGAACAGGTCCACGCCGCGCTGGGCCGCCATGCGCTTGATCCGCTCGATCTTGCTGGCGAGCAGGTCGGGACTGTCGGCGCCATCCTCGATATTGATGCCGACCGCGCCGGCGTCGATCACGCGGGCGACGTTGTCGGCGACAGTCGCGGGATCGCTGGCGTAGCCGTCCTCGAAATCGACACTGAGCGGCACGCGGATGACGCGGACGATATTGGCGATCGTGGCGATCGATTGCTGCATGGGTAAGTGGCTGCCATCGGCGTAACCGTTGGCCCAAGCCACACCGGCACTGGTGGTGGCGATGGCCTTGGCGCCGAGACTTTCAATCAGCCGGGCGCTACCGGCGTCCCACGCGTTGGCGAGCAGGAGCAAGCCGTGCTGATGCAATTGGCGGAAGGTGGCTGCGTGATTGATCGCTGTCATGGGGATGGCTCCGGAGTGAGTTGGGGGAGGGCCGCATCGAGTTTGCCGTGAGGCGCGCGGGACACCAGCGTATTCATTGGTGCGGCAGCCGCGCCATGTACAGCAATACACCCGCCAGGCTCTTCAGGTCCTGGTTGTTGTGGGCCAGCACCCGCCGCAGGTTTCGCGCGGAGCCGCCGCGCAGGTAGGTGAGCCACGCGGCCGGGGCTTCCGAACCGGGCAGGTCATCTTCGCGCACCACGCCGAGCAGTTCGCGTTCGGCGGTAGCCAGGCGGCAGTTTTCCCATTGGCCTTTCCAGTGTCGGCGCACGGGGTGGAGCAGGTCCAGATGGCCCAGCCCGGTCAGCGGATCGGGCAGGCGCGCCAGGCGGTAGCGGGTTTTCAGCAGGGGCGAGTCGTAGCATTTGCCGTTGTAGCTGACGAGCACGGTGTCGTCGGCCAGCCAGCTGGCGAAGGTGCGCAGCATGGCGGTTTCCGCGGCCATGCTGGTGATGGTGAGCTGGCGGATGCGGAAGCGTCCGTCGTGCCAGTCGGCGGCGCCGATCATGAAGGCGCGGGTGCCGGTGCCGCCGGCCAGGCCGGTGGTCTCGGTGTCGAAATGCAGCAGGCGGCGATGGTGTATCGACTCCATGCGGGCGAAGGCCGCGTCGACGATGTCGGGCGGGGCGAGCCAGTCGACGTTGGCTTCGGTGTAGCGCAGGCCGGGGGACAGTTCGATGCCGGGAACGTCGCGGTCATTGGATGCCAGGTACGCCGGGCCACGTTTGAGCTGGGCGTGGCGTTGCAGCAGGCGGCGGAGGTCGGGGGAGAGGGTTTTGTGCGTGCTCGGCGACGTGTCCTTCGACTTCGCTGCGCTACGCTCAGGAAGAACGGTAATAGGGGAGCGAGCGGAAGCAATGGAAGACGTTTGCCCCGCATCCGCCCGCAATTGCCGCAGCTTGGTGGCCAGGGCACTCACAGCGCCACCAGCAGCGCCAGTACACGCAACGCCAGCGCCTTGGGCGTCTGGACGTCCATTTCGTCATGGTGCTCGTCGGCCGCGAGTATGGGCCCCACGCAGCCGGGACAGCCCGCGCGGCAATCGCAGCGTTCGATCAGGGTGATCGACTGGGCCACCAGATCCTCGCGGCGCTGGAATAGCGGCTCGCTCTGGCCGATGCCGCCGGGGAAGGCGTCGTACAGATAGACGGTGGGCGTGAACGGCGCATCGGGCGCCAGCGCGGTGGGTTGGCCGTCACTGCCGCGCAACTGCCCGCGACCGCTGAGGTCGGCGCTGACAAACCATGCGCCGTCGCCGCTGCCCACCGATTTCTGCAGGTCGCGCGCTTCGGCCATCACCGCCACGGTGGCCACGATATGCAGTGCGTACGCGGCGCCCAGGAAACCATCCAGCGCCTGCTGCCGATCCTCGAACGCCGAGGCCAGCACCGTCTGCGACAACTGCCACCACACGGCGGTGGTGTGCAGTTCCTGGTCGGGCAGGTTGACCGGGCCGTAGCCGATGTTTTCGTGCGTGTAGAAGCGGATTTTCTTGTAGCCGGGCACGCGGCGCACCACGTGCACTTCGCCGTGATGCGCCTGGCCGCGGCCGGCGCCAGCGCTGTCGAAGCAATCGAGCACTTTCAGCTTGGTGTAGTCGATGGCGTCGGTGTAGTAGTCGACTTCGGTGCGCGTGACGTAGGCCTTGCGGCCTTCCCAGTCCAGCCGTTCCACCTGGTAGGGCACCGACTGGATCATGTGGATGGCGCCTTCGTACAGCGTCACCGGCGCGGCCGAGTAATCGACTTCGGCGATGATGGTCTGGCGGCCGTTGGTGCGGTCCACCACCACGAAATTGCCGTCCGCCACCGCGCGCAGCGACACCGCGATGGCGGGGTAGCTGTCGGCGATCCATTCCCAGCGGTCACCCTCGCGATGCAGCACGCCTTCCTCGCCCAGCACATCCAGCCACGGCGTGGCGACCTCGTTGCCGAACATCTCCTCGCCTGCGAACGGCAACTCGAACGCGGCGCAGCGGATGTGGTCGAGCAGGATCAGCGGCTGATCGGGCTGGATGCGCGCGTGCTCGGGCGTGGCGCCCTGGAAGAATTCCGGATGCCGCACCAGGTACTGATCCAGCGGATCGGAGCTGGCCACCAGCACGCCCAGTGCGGATTGCTGGCGCCGCCCGGCACGGCCGAAGCGCTGCCACGTGGCGGCGACGGAACCGGGGTAACCGTTCAACACCACCACGTCCAGCGAGCCGATATCCACGCCCAGCTCCAGTGCCGAGGTGCTGACGATGCCGTCGACGCTGCCCGCGCGCATGTCGCGTTCGGCCGCGCGGCGCTCCTTCGGCAGGTAGCCGCCGCGGTAGGCGCGGATGCGCGGTGGCTTGCGCGGGTCGTGGTCGAACACGTCCTTGAGGTATTTGGTGAGTACCTCGACCATGCTGCGCGACTGGGCGAACACCAGCGTCTTCAGGCCCGACTTGATCGCCAGCCGCGCGATGCGGTTGGTCTGCGAACGTGCCGATGCGCGCAGGCCCAGGTCGGGATTCACCACCGGCGGATTCCACAGCAGCACGTGCTTCTCGCCGGCCGGTGCGCCGCTTTCAACAATGGCGGTGACGGCGTCCTCGATCAGCGCCTCGGCGTGTTGCTGCGGGTTGCCGATGGTGGCCGAGCACAGGATGAATTGCGGGGTGACGCCGTAGAACGCGCACACGCGTTTCAGCCGGCGGATCACATTGGCCACGTGCGAGCCGAACACGCCGCGATACGTGTGCACCTCGTCGATCACCACGTAGCGCAGGTTCTCGAAGAACTGCGCCCACTTGGTGTGATGCGGCAGGATCGCCTGGTGCAGCATGTCCGGGTTGCTGACCACGATGTCGCCATGCAGGCGGATTGCCTGGCGCGCGTCGCCGGGCGTGTCGCCGTCGAACGTGAAGGCTTTCACGCCCAGCTCGCCGGCGTTGTTCAACTCCAGCAGCTCGGCCACCTGGTCCTGCGCCAGCGCCTTGGTGGGGAACAGGTACAGCGCCTTGGCGTGCTGCTGCATCGCCGCGCTGATCACCGGCAGCGTGTAGCACAGTGACTTGCCCGACGCGGTGGGCGTGGCCACGGCCACGTGCGCGCCGGTTTGGGTGGCGGCCCAGGCCTCGGCCTGGTGGCTGTAGAGCTGGTTTACGCCGCGACTGCGCAGCGCCTGCGCCAGGGCCGGGGGAAGGTCGGGCGGCAGTGGCGCGTAGCGGCCTTCCTGCGCGGGCAGCACGAACGCGCCGGTGATGCGCGCGCCGTAGCGTTTGTTGAGCCGTTGCGCCAGCGAACGGCCATCGCCGGGGCTGCGCAGCACCAGTTCGTCGGCGGCGTGGTAACGGTCGGGCAGGGCATTCATCGGCGGATCTCGGCAAGCAGGGCGGCATGACAGCAAGGGGCGGTCTCATCCGCTGAGATCACGCAGGGCGAGACTCGGTCGAACCGCGACGTTCATCTTTCCCTTCTTCATTTTCACCACAAAAGGTGAAAAGATACCAGCCATGACCCTGCAGCTCACCGCCCGCCAATCCAACATCCTGGATTTCATCCGCGACCGCCTCGACCACACCGGCCAGGCGCCCACGCTGGAGGAGATCGGCCAGGCCATGGGCCTGGCCAACGTCAGCGCGGTGCTGAAACACGTGCGCTCGCTGGAGGCGAAAGGGCGGCTGCAGATCGAGCCGAACCGCTCGCGCGGCATCCGCCTGGTGACCTCGGCCGACCCGCTGGACGCGGACACCATGGAACTGCCGTTGGTGGGCCGTATCGCCGCCGGCGAGCCGCTGTTTTCCGATGCACGGGTGGAGCGCACGCTGCGCGTATCCAGCTGGCTGTTCCGGCTGAAGCCGGATTACCTGGTGCGCGTGGTGGGCGATTCGATGCGCGACGAAGGCATTCTGGACCAGGACATCGTGGGCGTGCACGCCACGTCGGTGGCGCGCCACGGCCAGGTGGTGGCGGCGCGGGTGGGCGGCGACCGCTTCACCATCAAGCGGCTGTACTGGCAGGACGACGTGATCCGGCTGCTGCCGAACAGCCCGGGCTATCAGCCGATCGATCCTGACCCCACCGAGGATTTCGCCATCGAAGGTCTGTTCGCAGGCCTGTTGAGGGGCAGCTGATGGGCGCCGTGGTGGCCTTGTCCACGCTGCTGGATGCCCAGCAGGTCTGGCGCGGGCGAGCGGCGCCGCTGCCGGCGGGCGAGCAGCCCACCGGTTGGGCCGCGCTCGATGATGTGCTGCCGGCTGGCGGCTGGCCTCCGGCAGCGCTGTCGGAAATCCTGCTGCCCGCCGATGGCGTGGGCGAGCTGCGGCTGGTGCTGCCCAGCCTGGCGCGCCTCACCCAGGGCGGGCGGACGGTGGTGATCGTGGCGCCGCCCTACCTGCCGTGCGTGGCCGGCTGGCAGCAGCAGGGTGTGGACATGCGCCGCGTGGACATCGTCGCCGCGGGCGACAACGACGTGGCCTGGGCGATGGAGCAATGCCTGCGCTCGGGCAGTTGCGCGGCGGTGCTGGCGTGGCCGCGCCAGGCTGACGACCGCACGCTGCGGCGACTGCAGGTGGCGGCGGATCACGGCCAGGCGCTGGCGTTCGCCTTCCGCGATCGCAAGCACCTGCCGCACGCGTCGCCGGCGGCCCTGCGGCTGGAGCTGGAAGCTGCGCCCCGCGCCCAGGTGTGGGTGCGCAAATGCCGTGGCGGGTCGGTGCCGGCACAGCCGGTGCCGCTCGGCCGCGCCCTGCATTGATGGTCGGCCGGTATGTTGTGGGCCTGCATCGTGCTGCCGCACCTGGCGCTGGACGGCGTCCTTCGTCGTAACCCCCAGACCGGGCCGCTGGTGCTGGTGAGCGGCCCGGTCAACGCGCGCAGCATCGTGTCCGCCAATCGCGAGGCGCGCGAGGCGGGCCTGCACGTGGGTCAGCGGTTGAGTGCCGCGCAGGCCCTGCTGACCCGTTTCGATGCCGTGCCATACGACCGCAATGCGGTGGATCGCTGGCACCATTTCCTTGCGGCCGTGGCGTATCGCTACAGCTCCGAGGTCAGCCTGCTGCCGCATGCGATCGTGCTTGAGGTAAGCCGCAGCATGGGCCTGTTCGGTCCCTGGCCACGGCTGGAGGCGATGCTGCGCGCGGATCTTGCCGCGCTGGGTTTTCGCCACCGCATCACCGCTGCGCCCACGCCGCACGCCGCGTATGTGCTGGCCGGCGTCAGCGACGGGCAGGCGGTGCTGACGTCCGATGCCATGCGCCGCGCGCTGCAAGGCGTGCCTATCGCCAAGAGCCGCCTGCCGGCGCTGGCGGCCGAAGCCTTGCCCGGCATGGGCATCCGCAGCCTGGGGCAATTGCTGGCGCTGCCGCGCGATGGCCTGCGCCGACGTTTCGGCACCGAACTGCTGGAGGCACTCGATCGGCTGACCGGCGATCTGCCCGCGGGGCTCGATGCCTATCGTCCGCCCGACGTTTTCGACCTGCGCATCGAGTTGATGCACGAGGTGGAAAACATCGCCTCGCTGGTGTTCCCCCTGCGTCGCATGACCGGCGATCTGGCCGCCTATCTGGCGGGGCGCGATGGTGGCGTGCAGCGGTTCACGCTGCGGCTGGAACATCGTGACGGCAGGGTTACCGAGGTGCCGGTGGGCCTGCTCACGCCGGAGCGCGAACCTGGCATGCTGTTTGAACTGGCGCGCGGGCGGCTGGATCAGGTGCAACTGCCCGAGCCGGTGCTGGCGATGCGGCTGGTGGCACGCGAACTGCCGCCGTTCGTGCCAGCCGGCCGCGACCTGTTCGACGACCGTCCTGCCAACGCGCTGCCGATCGATCAGTTGCGCGAACGCCTGCGCGCACGGCTGGGCGATCGCGCCGTGCATCAACTGGACAGCACCACCGATCCGCGGCCTGAGCGGGCGCAGTCGATTGCGGGAAATCCCTGTAGGAGCGGCTTCAGCCGCGACGCTTCTCAATCTGCCTCGGCTTCAAAAGCGTCGCGGCTGAAGCCGCTCCTACAGGGGATTGGACCACGCCCCACCTGGCTGCTCGGTCGCCCCATTCCCTTGCGCGGCACCGAGCCACGCATCCTGGCCGGCCCCGAGCGGCTGGAAACCGGCTGGTGGGATGGCGGCGAGGTGTGTCGCGATTACTACGTGGTGGAGACGTCGCTGGGCCAGTACGCGTGGGCGTTCTGCGCGCCGGGCGAGCAGGCAGGCTGGATGCTGCAGGGCTGGTTCGCATGACGGATTACGCCGAGCTGCATTGCCTGTCCGATTTCTCCTTCGGCCGCGGCGCTTCGAAGGCCGGCGAGTTGTTCGAGCGCGCCAAGGCCTGTGGTTACCACGCGCTGGCGATCACCGACGAATGCTCGCTGGCCGGCATCGTGCGCGCCTACCAGGCCTCGACCGAGCTCGACCTGAAACTGATCGTGGGCGCCGAATTCCAGCTCGAGGATGGTCCGAAGCTGGTGCTGCTGTGCGAGAACAAGCAGGGCTATGTCGAACTCTGCCGACTGATCACGCGCGGCCGCCGCGCTTCGGAAAAGGGCACGTATCGGCTCACCCGGGCAGACATGGAAAGCGGCATGCCGGGCACGCTGGCGTTGTGGATGCCCGGGCTGCAACCAGATGTCGCGCACGGCCGCTGGGTACGCGAGACCTTCGGTGACCGCGCCTGGCTGGCAGTGGAACTGCATCGCGGCCCCGACGATGCCGCCCGCCTGCGCGAACTGCAGGCGCTTGGCCACACGCTCGGAATGCCGCTGGTAGCCAGCGGCGACGTGCACATGCACGTGCGCCGACGGCTGGCCTTGCAGCACACGCTCACCGCGATCCGCCATCGCGTGCCGATCGCCGAGGCGGGCGCGCTGATCTTCCGCAATGGCGAACGACACCTGCGCCGATGCGATGTGTTGGCCGAGCTCTATCCCGATGCCCTGCTGCAGGAAAGCGTGCGCATCGCCGAGCGTTGCACCTTCCACATGAGCGAGCTGCACTACGACTATCCGGCTGAGCTGGTACCTGAAGGCCACTCGCCCAGCAGTTGGCTGCGCCATCTGGCCGAAGAAGGCATCCAGTGGCGTTGGCCGAACGGCATCAGCGCCAAGGTGCGCCAGCTGATCGACGACGAACTGGCATTGATCGCGTCGAAGGAATACGAAGCCTTTTTCCTCACCGTCCACGACATCGTCCGCTTCGCGCGCAGCAAGGAAATTCTCTGCCAGGGCCGCGGCTCGGCGGCCAACTCCGCCGTGTGTTTCGCGTTGGGCGTGACCGAGGTGGACCCGGAGGTCAACGAACTGCTGGTGGCGCGCTTCATCAGCGAAGACCGCGACGAGCCGCCCGACATCGACGTCGATTTCGAGCACGAGCGGCGCGAGGAAGTGATCCAGTACATCTACAAAAAATACGGTCGCGAGCGTGCCGCGCTGGCCGCCACCGTGATCTGCTACCGCGGCCGCAGCGCGGTGCGCGACGTGGCCAAGGCGTTGGGCCTGCCGCTGGATCAGGTCGACCAGCTCAGCGACATCTTTGCGCGCGGCTGGGGCGACAGCTCGGCGGAGGAGCGGCTGCGCGAACAGGGTTTCGATCCGGACAGCCCGATCATCCGCCGCGTGCTGAAACTCACCTACGAGCTGATCGGCATGCCGCGGCATTTGTCACAGCACGTGGGCGGCTTCGTGATTTCCAACACCTCGCTGAGCGAGATGGTGCCCGTGGAAAACGCGGCGATGGTTGATCGCACCGTGATCCAGTGGGAGAAGGATGACTTGGATTACATGAGCATGCTGAAGGTCGACTGCCTGGCGCTGGGCATGCTGACCTGCCTGCGCAAATGCTTCGGCTTGCTGGAAAGCGAGCATGGCGTCGTCAAGACCATCGCCACCATCGAGCCAGACGACGCGGCAACCTACGCCATGATCCAGCGCGCCGATACCGTCGGCGTGTTCCAGATCGAAAGCCGGGCGCAGATGGCGATGCTGCCGCGGCATCGGCCGGCGACTTTCTACGACCTGGTGATCCAGGTGGCGATCGTGCGGCCCGGCCCGATCCAGGGCGACATGGTGCATCCGTACCTGCGGCGGCGGAATGGCGAGGAAACCGTCGACTATCCATCGCCGCAATTCAAGAAGGTGTTGCAACGCACGCTCGGCGTGCCGCTGTTCCAGGAGCAGGTGATGCAACTGGCCATCGTGGCGGCCGACTTCACCCATAGCGAGGCCGACAAGCTGCGCCGCTCGATGGCTGCATGGAAACGCCACGGCGGGCTGGAACCGCATCGCGACAAGCTGATGCGGGGCATGCTGAAAAACGGTTACACGGCGGAATTCGCCGCCCGCATCTTCGAGCAGATCAAGGGTTTCGGCTCCTACGGATTCCCCGAATCGCACGCAGCCAGTTTCGCCAACCTGGTCTATGCCTCGTGCTGGCTGAAATGCCATTACCCGGCGGCGTTTGCCTGCGCCTTGCTCAATTCGCTGCCGATGGGTTTCTACGCGCCCAGCCAGATCGTGCAGGACGTGCGGCGCCACCGCATCGCAGTACATCCGGTGGATGTGCGTTTCAGCGACTGGGATTGCACGCTGGAGCCCGATCCACATGGCAACACCCGCACCCGCGCCATCCGCCTGGGCCTGCGCATGGTGCGTGGATGCTCCGAAAAGGCCGCGCTGCGGTTGATGGACGCGCGTGCTCAGCGGCCTTTTACCGACATCACCGACCTGTGTTCGCGGGCCGGTCTCGATCGTCGTCACCAGGAACTGCTGGCCGATGCGGCGGCCCTGCGAGGGCTGGCCGGCCATCGCCATCGAGCGCGCTGGGCCGTGGCCGGGGTCGAACCGCAACTGCCGTTGTTCGGCAACGCAAGTCCGACCGAGCAAGCCGTGATCCTGCCATTGCCCACGCAGGCCGAAGACACGCTGGCGGACTACGCACGCACCGGCCTCAGTCTGGGCGTGCATCCGCTGCGGCAGATCCGCAGTCGATTGAATGCCGCACGCTGCATCGATGGAAAGGCACTACGCAGGCAACCCCACAACAGCCGTGTGCGCGTGGCCGGCCTGGTGACATCACGCCAGCAACCGCAAACCGCCAGCGGCATCATCTTCGTGACGCTGGAGGACGAGCATGGGCTGATCAACGTAGTGATATGGCGTCATGTGGCTGAAGCCCAGCGACTGCCGCTGCTGCAGGCACGGTTGCTAGCGGTGGAAGGGCAGTGGGAGCAGGTGGATGGCGTCAGCCACCTGATCGCGCACCGGCTCAAGGATCTCACCCCGCTGCTCGGTGCACTGGATACGCGCTCACGGGATTTCCATTAGGCGCAGGGTGCCCCGTTTGTTGCAGGAGCGCACTCTGTGCGCAAATGCTTTTGGTGACGTGACGACGAGCGATCGCGCACAGGGTGCGCTCCTACAAGGGTTTGGACGATTCAGTCGGCGAGCTGCTGTCCTCGGGATGGGTATCCTGGCCGGTGACGCTGCGATAGAAGCCGATCGCCAGGATCGTGACCAGGGCGGCCATCAGCACGATAAGCCCTATCCATCGGCGGCGCTTTTTCATGACAGCCTCCTGCTGCGCTTGTGGATCAGGTCGAACATCACGCCATGTCCGCCAGCACGGCGACCACGTCACGCAGGTCGGCCACCAGTTCCGCGTAAGCCTGATGGCGCTGGTCGGGTTTGGGCATGCGCAGCACCGCGGAAGGGTGCCAGGTCGCCATGCCGCGTACCTCTTCGCCCAGTTCGCGCCATTGCCCGCGCTCGCGGGTGATGCGAAAGGCATCGCCGAACAGTGTCTGGGCCGCCATCGCGCCCAGCCCGATCACCACCCGCGGCTGCACCCGCAGCAGTTCGGCTGCCAGCCACATGCGGCACGCGGCCTGTTCGGAGGCGTTGGCGCGCTTGTGCAATTTGGTGTTGCCACGCATTTCGTATTTGAAATGCTTGACGGTATTGGTGAGGTAAAGCGTGTCGCGATCCAGCCCGGCTTCGTCCAGGGCGCGATCGAGCAAATGTCCGGCCGGCCCCACGAACGGTTTGCCCGATTGATCCTCCTGCAGGCCTGGCTGTTCGCCAATCAACATCGCCTTGGCGGAGGCGGGCCCTTCGCCGAATACGGTCTGGGTGGCGTTGCGCCACAGCGGGCAGGCACGACAGGTTTTCGCCTTGCGGCGCAACGTCACCAGCTTGCCCGTGGGGATCTCCGCCACGGGCTTGGCCAAGGGAAGGTGCCGGGCGTTTCCTGCAGTGCCTGCGGCACGCCCGGACACCACGGTGGCGGCCTTCATTGGCGCATCCGCCGGTCAGAAAACGCCAAGCAGCAACAACACGATGACAATGATCACGATGATGCCCAACCCGCCCATCGGGCGATAACCCCACGAGCGGCTGTACGGCCAGGTGGGCAACGCGGCAATCAGCAAAATGATCAGCACGATGATCAGCAGAAGTGACATCGACATGGCAGCGTCCTTGAGTGATGAGCGAATGATGCGGGTGCAGGCGTGGCGCCTGTCACGGCATGCACCATGGCAAGCCCCTCGTGCATGCCCCGTCAAAGAAACTTGACGCGACGTCCATGCGAAAAGGCCGAAGCTGCGCGTTCTCCCCACCCCGGAAAAACGCCATGACCGAATCCGAAAAACTCAGCGGCCGCCGTGTTGCCGTACTCGCCACCGATGGCTTCGAGCAATCCGAACTGACCGAACCCAAACGCCTGCTGGAAGTGGCCGGCGCCCATGTCGACGTGATCGCGCCGGGCGGCGCCACGCAGATCAAGGGCTGGGACAATAAGAACTGGGGCGACTCGGTGAACGTGAATGTGGCGCTGAAGGACGCACGGCCGGAAAACTACGACGCGCTGGTATTGCCCGGCGGCGTGATGAACCCGGACAAGCTGCGGCTGGAACCCGATGCGATTGCCTTCATCGTCCGGTTTGGTGAATCAGGCAAACCGATCGCCGCGATCTGCCATGGGCCATGGACGCTGATCGACGCGGGCCTGGTGAAGGGGCGCAAGCTCACCTCGTGGCCGTCGCTGCGCAAGGATCTGGAAAACGCCGGCGCTCAATGGGAAGACAGCGAAGTGGTGCGCGACGGCCAGCTGATCACGAGCCGCAAACCGCAGGACATTCCCGCGTTTTCGGGTGCGGTCATGGCGGCGCTGGAAGAGGTGGGTGGCGTGTAGATCGTTCCTGGCGATGGATTGCCCTTCGACTTCGCTTCGCTACGCTCAGGGTGATCGGTGGAGTGTGAGGCGCTGATGCTTCACCACCGATCACCCTGAGCGTAGGCCCGCAGGGCCGAAGTCGAAGGGCGCCCTCGAACCTCCCGTCAAGCACACTTACTTGGGCTGATCGGGTTTGCTCTCCGGCACATTCTGCGACTCGTGCGGCGTATCTGCGTCGGGCATTTGCGCGGGATCGTGCTTCGGTCTTGGCTGCGGCTCGGGATAGCCCGAGGTACCTGGTGGTTGTTTTGGTCGATCCGTATCCGGCATGAGCTGCTCCGTTCAGTGGCGGGGGTTTGAATGGACGTCCATATCGGTAGATCAGGCGAGGCGCTTCATCACGTTGTCCAGGTTCTGTTGCACATCGTCGATGCCTTTCCACGGGTCCGAGCGCAGTCGCGCCAGCCGTTTGGGCGTGGAATGGATATCGAAATCGTGGCCACTTTTCAGCTTGCCCAACTCGTTCCAGCGCAGCGGCACGGCTACCGGCGCACCGGCACGGGCGCGTAGCGAATACGAGGCCACGCTGGTGGCGCCGCGGCTGTTTCGCAGGTAGTCCACGTAGATCTTGCCGTTGCGCTGCGACTTGGTGGCGGTGGCCACGAAATCCAGCGGATGCGCCTGCGCCAGGGTGGAGGCGAATGCCTGCGCAAAGCCTTTCACCATCGGCCAGGGGCAGCCGGGGTTGAGCGGCACCACCACGTGCAGGCCTTTGCCGCCGGTGGTGCGCAGGAACGATTCCAGGCCCAGCTGCGTCAGCAGCTTGCGCACCAGTCGGGCGGCGGCCACCACGCGCTCCCACGCCACGTTGTCGCCGGGATCCAGGTCGAACACCACGCGGTTGGCCTTGTCGGGATTCTCCACGGTCGAGCCCCAGGGATGGAATTCCAGCACGCCGAACTGCACCAGCTCGATGACCGAGCTGGCATCCAGTGGATAGATGTACACGGCCTGCGCGCCCGACTCCTCTTTCAGCTTGGCGCTGCCCACATGCTTCAGGCCCTGCATCAGGTGCTTCTGGAAAAAGCAGGCCTTGCCCGCGCCCTCGGGGCAGCGGATCACCGACGTGGGGCGATCGATCACGCCGGGCAGGAACCACTTCATGACCGCCAGGTAATAGTCGGCCACATCCTGCTTGGTGATGCTGCCTTCGGCGAACACCACCCGATCGGGATGGCTGATGGTGATATCCGCCGGCTTGGTGGCGTTGGTGCGCGGTTTGGCCTTGGCGGCTTTCTTCGTCGCCTTGCCCTTGGCCTTGCCGGTGGCGCGGTCGGAATCAAGCAGGTCGGCGGGGCTTTTGTCGGTGCGCATGGTTTTCAGGCTCGGTTGACGCAGCAGGTTCTGGTTGCCGATGCCGCGGTAATACACCTCGGCGACAGCGGTCGGCTTGATCCAGCGCGCGTTGCGCAGCAGCGGGTCCACGCCGGCGAGCGCCACCGTGGGCTTCGGGCTGCCTTTTTCGTCCATGGTCTTGCTCAGCGCGCGCAGCTGCTCGTCGGAAAAGCCGCTGCCCACGCGGCCGGCATAGATCCAGCCCGAGGGCGTGTCGGGATCGGGCCGGGCCAGCAGCAACGAGCCGAAACCGCTACGACTGCCCTTGGGTGGCGTGTATCCCACCACGGCGAACTCGTCGCTTTCCAGCCGCTTCACCTTGATCCAGTCGTCGCCCCGGCCCGGGTGATACGTGGACTGCACGCGCTTGCAGATGATGCCTTCCAGTTGCTGCTCGCTGGCCATCTTGAACGCCTGCTCGCCGTTGCCGATGGCATGCGTGCTGAAGGCGAGGTGGCGTGGCGCGTGTGCCGTCAGTTGTTGCAGCAGATCCTTGCGATCGAGCAGGGCGACGCGCGACAGGTCGAAGCCCTCGAAGTAGGGCATGTCGAACAGCATGTAGACCAGCGGCGATTGCATCTCGCCGGAGAGGGTTTTCTGCAGCGCGTTGAAATCGCTGCGCCCCTGCGCATCCAGCGCCACCAGCTCGCCATCCAGTTGCGCCGATTGCAGTCCCAGCAACTCCAGCGCCTGCACGATGTCGGGCAGCTTGTCGTTCCAGGGCAGGGCATTGCGCGACCACAGCTTCACCTCGCCATCGGCAATCGCCGTGAGAATGCGGTAGCCGTCCCACTTCACTTCGTGCAGCCAGTCGTCACCGGCCGGCGCCGTGTCGCGCAGACGCGCCAGTTCGGGTTTGAAGAAATCGTTGCTGGCCTTGGCCTTGCGCGCGCCATCCAGGCCGGCGGCGATGTTAACCAGGCGGGCGCGCGGTATCTTTTTCGTGCCCTTGGGAATGGCCTTCTTGCGCGCCGTGGATTTCCTGGCGACGGCCCTGGTGGCGGGGGTTTTCGCGGCGGCTTTGGTGCTGGCGATCATCTTCTTGTCCAGTAGATCGTCCGCCTCCACGTCGCCCGCGAAGGCATCCCTGGCCTTGATCAGGAACCACGCCGGTTGGCGCTCCTTGCGGCCGCTGCGCACCAGGTGCCAGCCACCCTTGAGCCGCTTGCCGAACAGCTCGAAACGCAGGTGGCCTTTTTGTATCTGCGCTTCGGCGTCGCCTTCGGTGGTCCACACACCCAAGTCGAACTGGTCGACATGGCCTTTGCCATAGCCGTGCTCGATGTCGCCCTCGAACGTGGCATAGGCCACCGGATGATCTTCCACCTCCACCGCCAGGCGCTTCACCTCCGGGTCGTAGCTGGGGCCCTTGGGCACCGCCCAGCTTTTCAGCACGTCGCCCACCTGCAGCCGGAAATCGAAATGGCGGCGGCTGGCGTGATGCAGCTGCACCACGAACAGCGAGCGCCGCTCCAGCGCCACCGCCGCGTCCGGCGCGGGTTCGCGGGTCTTGCTGAAGTCGCGCTTGCGGCGGTATTCCTGCAGTTCGGTCATCGTGCCTGTCCGGCGAGTGGTCGCGTATAACGGCGACGGTGTGGTGGTCAGCCGGTGGGCCCGCCCATCACCGGAATCACCGCGCCGGAGATGTAGCTGGCGCACGAGGGCGCGGCCAGGAACACGTAGGCGGGAGCCAGTTCCTCCGGCTGGGCGGGGCGCCCCATCGGGTTGTGCTTGCCGAAATCCTTCACCTTCTCCGCGGGTTTGTCGGCGGGATTCAACGGCGTCCACACCGGGCCCGGCGCCACCGCGTTCACGCGGATGCCGCGCGACACCAGGTTGGACGCCAGTGCCTTGGTGAACGCATGGATGCCGCCCTTGGTCATCGAGTAATCCAGCAACTTGCTGCTGCCGAACAGGCCGGTTTCCGATCCGGTGTTGATGATCGAATCGCCGCTGCCCAGGTGCGGGGACGCGGCGCGCGCCATGTAGAAATAGCCGTACAGGTTGGTGCGCAGGGTCTGGTCCAGATGCTCGTCGGTGACGTCCTCGATGGATTCGGCGTGCTGCTGGAACGCGGCGTTGTTGACCAGGATCGACAGCTTGCCGAACGCCTTCACCGTTTTCTCCACCGCGCTCTTGCAGAACTTTGCGTCCCTCACGTCGCCACGGATCAGCAGGCAGCGCTGGCCTTCCGCCTCCACGTAATCGCGGGTTTCGGCGGCATCTTCGTCCTCGCACAGATACACCACGGCCACGTCGGCACCCTCGCGGGCAAACAGCACGGCCACGGCGCGACCGATACCCGAGTCGCCCCCGGTGACGATGGCGGTCATGCCGGTCAGCTTGCCGCTGCCGGCATAGGTGGGGGCGGTGAATTGGGGCCGCGGGTCCAGATCCTTTTCGCTGCCGGGCTTGCTTTGATGCTGCTTCGGCAACGGGTTTTCCGGCTTCTTGCGCTCGGCGGTTTGTGGTGCACTTTTTTTGGCGGCTTTTGCCGATTTGGCAGGCTTGTCCTGGTCCCTGCGTTCCACGCCGCGCTGGATATCCCGCGCTTTCTCCGCGGTCTTGCGGGTACGGGCTTTATGCGGGGTGTTCTTGCTGGTGGCCATGGTGAAACCCGTGCGGTGGCAGGACGTTCGACGCTATCCAGCGCCACGTTGATCCGGGGTGAAAACTTGACAGCCCCTCCACGGGTCAATGGCCATAGTCGGTTGGCGAATCCCTCGCCGGAGCACACACCATGGCGCGTCCCATCTGGACCGGAACCCTCTCCTTCGGATTGCTCAACGTGCCCGTCTCGCTGATGTCGGGCGAGCGCAGCGTGGATCTGCATTTCCGCATGCTGGACAACCGCAGCAACACACCGGTGCGCTACGAGCGCGTCAACGCGGAAACCGGCGAGGAGGTGCCGTGGAAGGAAATCGTCAAGGCGTTCGAATACGAAAAAGGCAGCTATGTGGTGCTGGAGCCGGACGACATCAAATCGGCATCCTCCGAAGGACGCGAGGCAGTGGAGGTGAAGACTTTCGTCGATGCCGGTTCGATCGGGCCGGAGTATTTCGAGAAGCCGTACATCCTGGTGCCCGGCAAGAAGGCCGAGAAGGGCTACGTGCTGCTGCGCGAGACACTCAAGCGCACCGGCAAGATCGGCATCGCGCGGGTGGTGATTCGCACCCGCGAATATCTTTCGGCCGTTATGCCGCGCGACAACGGCCTGCTGCTGATGCTGCTGCGCTACCCGCAGGAGCTGGTCGACGCCAGCGACTACAAGATTCCCGAGGGCGACGTGTCGGACTACCGCATCACGTCCAAGGAAATGGAAATGGCCGAGCAGTTGATCGATTCGATGAGCGACGAGTGGACGCCCGGCGATTACCGCGACGAATTCCGTGAGCGCCTGCGCGCGGTGATCGAGAAGCGTATGAAATCCAAGGGCGTGGTCACACCGCCGACCGAGGATGAAGGTGAGGCACCCGAGAACGCCAGCACCAACGTGGTCGACTTCATGGCTTTGCTGCAGAAAAGCCTGGAAACGAAGCACCGCACGCCGGCCAGCAAGGCGCCAGGAAAGAAGACGGCCGAAAAGAAGGTGCCGCGCAAGGCGGCGGCCAAGAAGTCGGCCAGCAAGAAGAAGCCAGCGGTAAAGAAGGCCAAAAAAACCACGCGTCGCAAATCGGCCTGAGCGCTGACGCTTATGGCGTCAGTCGCCGGATGCCAGCGCGCAGGGGGCGCTCGGGCAGGTCAGGGTTGTGCGGTTCGACGGGTGGAAGCTCGGGTTCCGGCGGCGTCTGTGCCGGTTCACCCGGTCGGGTGGGATCGGTTGGCGTGGGCGGGGGTGGGCCGGGCGGCACGTACTTCATGTCGCTGCCCGCGAACCGGGTCATCAGGGAGGAGCCATTGAAGATGATCATCGATTACCTCGCAGGTTGGTGCAGTGCTGAAAGCAGGGGCGTCGGCGTTTGTCGCACCGACCACCACACGATGGGCGGCACAAACGACACAGTGTCGCCATCCAGGTTTGTGCTGCGTGATGAATGAACCGCGCAGCCGTTCATTGTCGAGGCCGCCCATCAACAACGCGTACACGACGCGCTGACTAGATTGCGAACTCCCCATCCCCGGAGTCCGAAACAAGATGAATCGAGGTTTCTCCACTTGCGCGCATCGTCGCGCCCGCAGCCTGCTGTTGTTTCCGCTGGCCATGATGAGTACCGCAGCATTGGCCCAACACTCGCCAGCACTCGATCGCGCCAGTTTGTGGGTGGGTGGCTATTACACGCACATGGACACGGTGATTGGCGCCAGCGACAAGAGCGGTGACCACTACGGTTCGGTGGATCTGGAGAACGACCTCGGCTTCGACTCCCGCAAGACCACGCCACGCGCCAGGCTGGATTTCCTCATCGGCGACCACCAGGGCTTTTCGTTCGACTATTACGATGCCCGGCGTACCCGCTCCAAATCGATGACCCGCGATTTCTCCTACGGCGGCACCAACTACATCGCCTCGGCATCGGCCCGCGGCAAGCTCAATTTCAATTTCGGCAGCGCCGCCTATCGCTGGTGGATGGGCAGTGGCAACGACGTCTTCGGCATCGGCTTGGGTGCGGCCTACTACGGCGTGCATGCGAGCATCAGCGGCAAAGCGCGGCTCAACGACGAAGTAGTGCAGGCATCGAGCAGTTCCAGCGAAAACGCGTGGGCGCCGATGCTGCAGCTGGGCTGGCGGCATGCCTTTGCCAACACCATGCGCATGTACGTCGACCTCTCCGGCGTCAAGCGCAACAGCAGCCGCCTGGGCGGACATATCTACAACGCATCGGTAGGGTTTGAATGGTTTCCCTGGGAGCACGTGGGCCTGGGCGCCGAGTACGGATACAGCAGGATTTCCCTGCACCAGCATCGCGAGCACTTCAATGACGGCCTGGACATGAAATTCTCGGGTCCGTCGCTGTTTGCGCGCTTCCGGTTCTGAAGGCCGCCCCATCCGCCCTGCCGGGCACCTTCCCCGTTGCACGGGGGAAGGAAGCAGTCATACCCTCGAAACAGCAAGCTTCCTTCCCCCGCTTGCGGGGGAAGGTGCCCGATAGGGCGGAAGGGGGCGCTCCACGCTACCTGCGCAATTCACGCTCCACGTCATCGGCCATCACGCCGACCTTGTCGACGGCGGCGCGCAATTGCTGCGGCGTCACGTTCCACTTGTTGGTCCAGTACCGCACTTCGTAATCCTCGCCCACGTTCACGCGCTGGGCGTCGGCGGGCGTGCGCAGGGTCTTGTCGTCGCTCATCGTGTCATCCTCGGGGAAGGGGATGGCAGATGTTGCATACCGCCAGTGAAAACATGGTCGATGGGCTTGCAGACTCAGCCTGGCGGATGGGTGTCGTCTGTCTTGTCCGCCTGGGGTTGGGGTCTTACCGGTTCGCCGCGGGCCAGGGACAGGCCGTGGGTAAGTTCGGCACCCACCAGCACGATGGTGGCGGCGTAGTAGACCCACGTAAGCAGCACCACCAGGGCGCCGGCCGGGCCGTAGGCGCCACCCACGCTGGCGTGCTGGATATAGAGGTCGATCACGTATTTGCCCGCGATGAACAGTACTGTCGTCAACAGCGCGCCACGCCACGCGTCCGCCCAGGCGATGTGGGCATCAGGCAATACGCGGTACATCGCACCGAACGCGGCAATGAACACCAGCAGCGAGATGACCCGCTCGGCAATGATCCAGGCCAGCGAATCGGCGGGCACGAAAATGTGGATCAGGGTGCTCACCACGAATGACACGATCAGCAGGAAGGCGATACCCACCAGCAGGCTGATGGCGCGCGCCCGGGCCCACAGCCACGCCGTGATCGCCTTGCCCGGTTTCGCCTCGATATCCCAGATCGCGTTCAACGATTCCTGAAATTGCGCGAACACCACGGAGGCACTGAACAGGGTGATGCCCAGGCCGACGATGCCCGCGATATTGCCCAGCGTGGGTTGCGATTCCGCGTTCTGCAGCACCAGGGTGATGGCGCCCGCGGCCTTCTCGCCCAGCATGGAAGCGAGGCCATCGGTGAGCTGCCCCTGCCACTCCGGACGCAGCGCAGCCAGCACCCACAGCAGCAACACGATCAATGGCGCGAACGAAAGCGCGGAGTAGAACGCGATGGCCGCCGCGCGGGTCAACAGCGCATCTTCACCGACACCGCTGATGGCCTTGCGTACGGCGACGACGAATTGCGATACACGCATGAGGGTCCCTCATCAGGCAGTAGGCATGAAATCGCACATGGACAGTGAACGCGGCGTTTGCCAGCGGGGGCGTTGCGTGGGCGGGTAACGCCGGGGGGGGATTCGCCATGCCCGGAGCGGTCGCTCGACGGGTTTGTGCGATAGCCTGGTTGAAGCCGGCCTCGCGGAAAGCGTTTGGGCCCTGGGGGAGGGACGGCCAGCGGCCGTCCCTCCCGCGAGATCGATCAGGCCGCGTGCAGCATCTTCTTCAGGTCGCGCATCTGGTCGTGACCATTGCGCACGGAAACGTAGACGTCACTGATGGCGGACATCGCCGGTGGCGACAATTCGTTGTCGTTCATGGCGTCCTCGAACTTGTGCTTGATGTGGTCCTCGCCGCGTTCCACTTCGTCGACAACGGCGGTGTTGTCCGCTGAAGTGACGCTGGTACGCAGGTTCACAAACATGCGGTGGGCCGATGCGAGCACGGTGCCATCGTCCTTGGGCTTGCCACCCAGCGATCGCACGCATTGCTGCAGGGTCGAGGCGGCCAGGCGGCGTTCGCCGGCGCGCCCCTGGAACAGCGAGACGAGCTGCGTGCTCTTGGCGTCCTTCGCCGCTTCGGCATAGCCTTCGGCGCTATCCAGGGTGGTTTCGACGAGGCTGTTCAACACCTTGATGTCGTGATCATTGTTCATGTGTTGCTCTCCTTTGTGCCAGGCGTCGGGCGCCTGCCGGGTTGGGGCGAGGGGGAGTCGCCGTGCCGGATCAGTAGACAAGCGCACGCGTGACGACGATGGCTAGGCAATGTTCAACACCTGTCATGTCGTTGGGCGCGGTTGATTACGGTTCATGACACGTACTTTTGACGGGCCATTGATGCTGGATGGGCAAGGCTGGCGATCCTCCCAATGCATCCACCTCGACATGGATGTCGGCGAGCTTCGCCGACAGTTCCCGGGACCTTCCAGTACGGCCGGTGATCGGTCGGGTCCCTTCGTCGACATGGCCGGCGCCTGCCGGCAGCACGTGACCGGTCACTCATGGATGAACAGGCAACGATGTAATTCGAGGCCCACCTGCCACAGGAGAGCTCCATGTTCGCCCACAACAAGCGTTTGCAATATTCCGTTCGCGTTTCCGAGTGCAACCCCGGCCTCGCGAACCTGATGCTGGAACAATTCGGTGGCCCGCAAGGCGAACTCGCCGCTGCGATGCGCTACTTCACCCAGGCTCTTGCCGAGGACGATGCAGGGCGCAAGGACATGCTGCTGGACATCGCCACCGAGGAACTGAGCCACCTGGAGATCATCGGCACGATCGTGGCCATGCTCAACAAGGGCGCCAAGGGCAAGCTGGCCGAAGCTGTCGAGGAGGAAGCCGAACTGTTCCGCTCGCTGCAAGGAGCCGGCAACGATTCGCATGTCACCCAGGTGTTGTACGGCGGCGGGCCGGCGCTCACCAATTCAGGCGGCCAGCTGTGGACTGCCGGTTACATCGACAGCATCGGTGAACCCACTGCCGACCTTCGCTCCAACATCGCCGCCGAGGCGCGCGCCAAGATCGTCTACGAGCGCCTTATCAACGTCACCGCCGACCCGGGAGTGAAGGAGGCGCTGGGGTTTCTGATGACGCGGGAAATGTCGCATCAGAAATCGTTCGAGAAGGCGCTGTACTCGATCGAGCCGAACTTCCCGCCGGGCAAGCTGCCGGGGATGCCTGAATTCGCCAGTGTCTACGTGAACACCTCCCAGGGCGAAGGCGACATGCGCGGCTCCTGGAACAGCGACGACAACTTCGACTACCTCAGCGATCGCGAGCGGTTCCTGGCGATGGATGGCGGCAGCGGCCTGCCCGAAGTCACGCTTGCCGCGGAGGAGCAGAAGGCGCTCAACCGGATGGCCAAGCGCACCACGTCCGATCCCAAGGCCGACCCGCGTACCGGTGTCGATCTGGGATCCGCCAAAAAGACCAAACGCAAGTAAATCGACCACCTGCCCGGGCCGCGAACCGGCCCGGGCGCGGCAGCATCAACCGAAGGCCGTATCCAGCATCATCATCATCACGAAACCGACCATCAGGCCGCCAGTGGCGAAATTCTCGTGACCCTGGCGGTGTGACTCGGGGATGATTTCGTGGCTCACCACGAACAGCATCGCACCGGCGGCGAAGCCCAGGCCGACCGGCAGCAGCAGCGGGAAATCGACCACCACGCCGGCGCCTATCACCGCACCCACCGGTTCGATCAGGCCTGAGGCCATGCCCACCATCACCGAATAGCCGCGCGCATAGCCGGCGGCCATCAGCGCCACCGCCACCACCAGCCCTTCGGGTATGTCCTGGATCGCGATGCCGGTGGCCAGCGCCAGGCCGTGTGCCGTATCGGTGCCGGCAAAGCCCACGCCGATGGCCAGGCCCTCGGGCAGGTTGTGCAGGCAGATGGCGAACACGAACAGCCACGCGCGCTTGATCCGCTGCGAGGAAAGCCCCTCCGGGCCCTTGATGAAATGCTCGTGCGGCACGACGCGGTCCAGCAACAGCAGCAGCGACGCGCCGACCAGGATCGACGCCGCCACGATGCCGCCCGCATGCCACGGCCCGGCGCCATGGCTTTGCGCCGCGTGGATGCCGGGCAGGGCCAGCGAGAATGCGCTGGCCGCCAGCATCACGCCGGCGCCGAAACCGAACATGGTGTCCTGCGTGCGTTGCGCGATGGTGCGCGCGAACAGCGCAGGCAAGGTGCCTGCCGCCGTGGCCGCCGCCGCCACGCAGCCGCTCAGAAATGCCGCAAGTACCGGGGAGAGGGAGGGAATCACGCCTGGCCAGTTTGCGCCGGAGGCGCCGGCGGGGGCAATGGGTTGTGCATGCGGGTTCCCCTTTGGAACGTTGGAGCGCGCGCAAGCATGGCGCCGGGGGAATCGCCGGCGCGTGAATGTGTACGGCGACACCTCGGCCAATCATCAGGAACCGGAGGCAACCATGGGAGAGCAGCCACACCCCCTTCGGCAGGCTGGAGATTTTGTTCTCCCGTTCGCAGCCCGCTTCGGCGCGGTTGTGATTGACGCGGCTTTGATCCGGCGTAAGGGAACCTCATGGCTCCCACCACCTCACCAGGACACGTTATGGATGCCATCAAACTGCTCACCCAGGATCATCAGGCCGTTCGCACCCTGCTGAGCGAACTGGCCGAGACGACGACGCGCGCGGTGAAGAAGCGCGGCGAACTTCTATCGCAGATCGCCACGCAGCTGAAGGCGCACACCACCATCGAGGAAGAGATTTTCTATCCCGCATTCAAGGCGGCGGGCGAAAAGTCCGACGATGCCAAGATGTACTTCGAGGCGATGGAGGAACACCGCGCCGCCGGCGATCTGGTGTTGCCTGACCTGCAAGGTACCGCTCCGGACAGCGAGAAATTCTCCGGTCGTGCCAAGGTGCTCAAGGAACTGGTCGAACACCACGCCGACGAGGAAGAGAAGGAGATGTTCAAGCGCGCGAAGAAACTGATGAGCGCAGCGGAACTGAAGACCCTGGGTGAGCAGATGGAAACGCGCAAGGCCGAGCTGCTGAAGCAGTTCAAGAGCGAAGCGAAAGCGGCGGCATAGACGGCCGAAACGGGGGGCGCCCCCGGCGGGCGGCCCTGAATACCGGGCTGCGCTAGACGGAGCAAGTCATGAATGCACAACGCATCCCATCAAGCCACATGCAAGGTGCGCAATCGTGACGCCGCTGGATCGACCGCTGAAGCGTTCGCTTGCCGTGGGTGACGCGGCGTATACGCTCACCATCGACCCGCAGGGGCTGAAGCTGGTGGAAAAGGGCCGCCGCAAAGGACTGGAGCTGTACTGGTCCGACCTGGTGAATGGCGATGCGGCGCTGGCGGCTGCACTCAACGCCGCCGCAGCCGCAACGCCTTCGCCCTGATACCAGGCGAGGCCGACGCGGCGCCGGTTATCATCCAGCCATCGTGATTCCGGAGACCAGTCGTGACGGGGAAACAGGCATCAACGCAGGGCTGCACCGGCCCGCAACCGCCGTCACGTTGTGAACTGGGCCATTCGTTGCTGGAGGCGATGCCGGGCGCCGCCTTCGCCTGCGACCTTGCCGGCACCGTCATCGATTGCAATGCGCATGCACGCGCATTGTGGGGCGACGCCATGTGCGAGGGCGCCGCGGGGGAGGGTTTCTTTCCATCGCAGCCTGATGCGCCACCCGCCGAGAGCCCGATGGCGTGCGTGCGACGCCAGCAACAGCCGCTGCGTGACGTCGAGGCCTTGATTCAACCCGCGGACGGCCCGCCGCGCCGCGCCATCGCGAGCGTGGTTCCACTGGTCAATGACGATGGCGCGCTGTGGGGCGTGGTCAACAGTTTCCAGATGGTGGACGTCGAGAACGGTAAGGCCTCGGTCGGGATCGGCATGATTCCCCACGCCGATCAGGCGGGTGGCCGCAGCCATGATTTCAGCGCCGCCGCGCGCCAACGCGACCAGCTGTGGCGCAGCGTGCTGCGGGCGTTGCCCGTGGCCATCTACATGACCGATGCCGAAGGCCGGGTCACGTTCTTCAACGATGCCGCCGTCCACTTCGTGGGGCGCGCGCCGAAGCTGGGTGAGCCGTGGTCGATCAGTTGGAAACTGTTCCATCTCGATGGTCGGCCGATGCCGCACAGCGAAGGCCCGATGGCCACCGCGCTGCGCGAGGCGCGGCCGCTGCACGGCGAGGAGGCGATCACCGAACAGCCCGGCGGCCTGCGCCTGGCGTTCAAGGCTTATCCCACGCCGTTGTTCGACGAGGCCGGCCAGCTGGTCGGCGCCGTCAACCTGATGGTGGATATCACCGAGCACCGCAAGATCGAGCAGGCCCTGCAGGATTTGAACAACACGTTGGAGAAACGCGTGGTCCACCGCACCAACACGGTGGAGAAGATGTTCATGAAACTGCACCGCAGCGAAAGCCATTTCGAGCTGCTGGTGAAAAACGCCACCGACTACGCCGTCTATCTGCTCGACCCCGACGGCAACGTCATCAGCTGGAACGAAGGCGCCGAACGCGTCAAGGGTTACACCGCGGCGGAGATCATGGGCCGGCATTTCTCGACCTTCTACACGCCGGAGGATCGCGACAAAGGCCTGCCCTTGGCCGCACTTGCGGCGGCACGACGCAACGGCACTTTCGGCGCCGAGGGCTGGCGCGTGCGCAAGGACGGCAGCCGCTTCTGGGCTAGCGTGGTGATCCACACCACCATCGACGAAGGCAAGCTGGTCGGCTTCGTGAAGATCACCCGCGACATCACCGAACGGCGCGAGCACGAACTGGCCCTGATCGAAAGCGAGCAACAGGCGCGCGGGGTGATCGACACCGCACTGGACGGCTTTGCGCAACTGGACGAGTCCGGTCGTATCACCGAATGGAACCCGCGCGCCGAAAGCCTTTTCGGCTGGGATCGGCTGGAGGTACTGGGCCGTGACTTCGTCGAGCTGGCCATCGCGACCAAGGATCGCGAACGCTTCCTGCAAGCCCTTCCCACGGTGACCGGCGCCACGCTGCAGCACGGTGCCGACGACCAGTTCGAGGCCGTGCACCGTGGCGGCAGGACCTTCACCGTGGAGTTCCGGATCAGCGCGCTGCGGCTCAGCAGCGGTGACTGGTTCAACATCTTCATCCGCGACCTCAGCGAGAAGATCCTGGTCGAGTCGCAACTGCGGCAGGCGCAGAAGATGGACGCCATCGGCCAGCTCACCAGTGGTATCGCGCACGACTTCAACAACCTGTTGCAAGGCATCATCGGTGCGCTGGAGTTGGTCGAGATGCGCGTGCGCGACAACGACGACGAGCGCCTCGGCCGCTTCATCAACGGCGCGCTGACCTCGGCCAACCGGGCCGCCGCGCTGACCCACCGCATGCTGGCCTTCTCGCGGCGGCAGCCGCTGGACCCGCGGCGCGTGCAGGCCAACCCGCTAATCGCCTCGATGGAGGAGTTCCTGCGCCGCACGATGGGCGAACACATCCGCATCGAACTGGACCTGGCCGCCGACCTGTGGGCCACGCTGTGCGACCCCAACCAGCTGGAGAACGCGCTGCTCAACCTCGCCATCAACGCGCGCGACGCCATGCCCGATGGCGGCTTGCTGACGGTGCGCACGCGCAACGTCGAAGTCGATCAACTGCGTGCCCGCACCTGGCAGGTCGGCGACCGCGGCCAGTACGTGGGCATCGAGGTTTCCGACACCGGTACCGGCATGCCGGCGGATGTGGCCGGACGCGCGTTCGATCCGTTCTTCACCACCAAGCCGAGCGGCAAGGGCACCGGGCTGGGCTTGTCGATGGTCTACGGTTTCGCGCGCCAGTCCAACGGCCACTGCGAGCTGGACAGCCATATCGACCAGGGCACGCGCATCACGCTCTACCTGCCGCGCACGACCGATGACGAGACCACCACGTCAGCGCCGGCAGCGGACGCGACGCATCCGGAAGGCAGTGGCGAGGTGGTGCTGGTGGTGGAGGACGAGGAGATGGTTCGCCTGCTGGTGGTCGAAGTACTGCACCAGCTCGGCTACCAGGCGCTCGAAGCCGTCGATGCGGAAGCGGCCATGCGGATCATCGACACCAGCCAGCCGATCGACCTGCTGGTGTCGGATATCGGCCTGCCGGGCATGAATGGCCGCGCGATGGCGGGGATGGCGCGCCAGCAGCGGCCCGGCCTCAAGGTCCTGTTGATGACAGGTTACGCCTCGGAAGCAGCAGTGCCCGACGGCTTCCTGGAGCCGGGCATGCAACTGATCACCAAGCCGTTCACCGTCGAACTGCTGGCACGGCGCATCGGCGACATGATCGGCGGCAGCGTGCAGGCAGGTGCGGTGGAAAAGGCCTGAGATGCGCAGAACGGGGAGGGGCGCGGTAACTGCCGGGCGCCACCCTTCGCATTCCCTCCCGCTGGTCGGGCCGAGCATAGCCGCACTGCGGCGACGTCGAAGCTTCCCGCGTACGCCCTTCGACTTCGCCGCTGCGCGGCTACGCTCAGGGTGAACGGTTTGGGGGAAGCGCGAACCCCGAATCCCCGAATCCCTGCCTCCCAGAAACTTCACCCCCACATGACTTCCGCGGCGCGAAGGTAGCTGCCTGCTTTCCGCCGCTCCCCTCGCGTCCGTTCGCGACGCAGGCCCACGGCCACCGGATTCCCGGGATCCACGCGCCAGCCGATCCCGACCTCTCCATTGCACATCCGCGAGGACCCTGCCATGAGCGAAACCGTCGGCGATTTCATCCTGCAACGCCTTACCGACTGGGGCATCAAGCGCGTGTTCGGCTTTCCGGGCGACGGCATCAACGGCCTGATGGGCGCGATGGGCCGCGCCGCCGACCGTTTCGAATACGTGCGCGTGCGGCATGAGGAAATGGCCGCGTTCATGGCCGGCGGCCACGCCAAGTTCACCGGGGAGGTGGGCGTGTGTCTCGCCACCTCCGGCCCCGGCGCCATCCATCTGCTGAACGGGTTGTACGACGCGCAGATGGATCACATGCCGGTGGTGGCGATCGTGGGTCAGGCCACGCGCTCGTCGCTGGGCAGCGATTTCCAGCAGGAGGTGGACCTGCAGACCTTGTTCAAGGACGTCTGCGGCTACGTGGAAACGGTGGTGTCGCCGGTGCAGGTGCGTCACGTGATCGACCGCGCCGTGCGTATCGCGGCGGCCGAGCGCACCGTCACCTGCGTGATCCTGCCGAACGATCTGCAGGAACTGCCCGCGGTGGAAAGCCCGCCGCGCAAGCATGGCGACGTCTACTCCGGCATCGGTTATGCCAACGCCCATCCGGTGCCCAGCGATACCGAGATCCAGGCCGCCGCCGACGTGCTCAATGCGGGTCGCAAGGTGGCGATCCTGGCCGGTGCCGGTGCGCTGGGTGCGGGAGACGACGTGGCGGCGGTGGCCGAACGGCTGGGCGCGGGCGTGGCCAAGGCGCTGTTGGGCAAGGCGGTGCTGCCCGACGATCTGCCGTATGTCACCGGTTCCATCGGCCTGCTCGGCACCAAGGCCAGCTGGCAGATGATGAACGACTGCGACACCTTGCTGATGATCGGCACCACGTTCCCGTATTCCGAATTCCTGCCCGAGGACGGCCAGGCGCGCGCGGTGCAGATCGACATCGCGCCGCGCAACGTGTCCATGCGCTACGCCACCGAGGTCAACCTGATCGGCGACAGCGGCGAGGTGCTGCGCCGGCTGCTGCCATTGCTGGAGGCGAAAACCGATCCCGACTGGCGCGAGCGGATCGAGTTGAACGTGCGCAAGTCATGGCGCGCGCTGGAAGCCAAGGCGATGGAGCCAGCCAACCCGATCAACCCGCAGCGCATTTTCTGGGAGCTGTCGCCGCGCCTGCCCGACAACGTGATCATCTGCGGCGATTGCGGCTCGCATACCAACTGGTACGCCCGCGACGTGAAACTGCGCCGCGGCATGATGGCGTCGCTGTCCGGCAAGCTGGCCACCATGGGCAGCGGCGTGCCGTACGCGATCGCCGCCAAATTCGCCTATCCCGATCGCCCGGTGCTGGCTATCGTGGGCGACGGCGCGATGCAGATGAACGGCAACGCCGAGCTGATCACCGTCAAGGAATACTGGAAGCGCTGGGGCAACCCCTGCTTCGTGGTGATGGTGTTGCACAACAACGACCTGAACCAGGTGACCTGGGAGCAACGGGCGTTGGCCGGCGATCCCAAGTTCTCCGCCGCGCAGGATGTGGAGGAATTCCCGTATGCGCGCTACGGCGAGATGCTGGGCTTCAAGGGCATCCGCGTGGACAAGCCCGAGGACATCGCCGAGGCGTGGGAGCAGGCATTCAGCGCCGATCGGCCAGTGGTGCTGGAGTTCATCAGCGACCCCGACGTACCGCCGCTGCCGCCGCACATCAGTTTCCAGCAGGCGCGCGCGTACATGACCGCGCTGACAAAGAATGACCCGGACGAGCTGGGCATCATCAAGCAGAGCCTGCGCCAGGTATTGGCCGGCATCCTGCCGCGTGGCGACAGGGACGACAGCGACAAGGCCGGCTCGTGACCGCGGCCCCGCCCATCGCGGCGGGGCGCCGGATCGCCAGCGTCGAGGCCACTGCATACTGCATCCCCACCGACGCGCCGGAAGCGGACGGCACCATCGCCTGGGACGCCACCACCCTGGTGCTGGCACAGGTGAGCGCGGGCGGCCAGTGCGGGCTGGGTTACACCTACGCCCACGCCGCCGCGGCCGCGTTGATCGCCGACCCGCTGCGCGGTTGCCTGCTGGGCGCCGATGCCGATGACATCCCCGCCTTGTGGGGTGCGATGAACCGCGCCTTGCGCAACATCGGCCGCCCCGGCATCGGCCTGATGGCCATCGCCGCCGTCGATCACGCCTTGTGGGACCTGAAGGCGCGGCTGCATGAAACCTCGGTGCTGCGCCTGCTCGGCGCGGCGCGCGACGCGGTGCCCGTGTACGGCAGCGGCGGCTTCACGTCCTACACGACCGAACGGTTGCAGCAACAACTCGCTGGCTGGGCAAACGACGGCATCGCGCGCGTCAAGATGAAGGTCGGCAGCCAGCCGCAGGACGATCCGGCACGCGTGCACGCGGCACGCGCGGCGATCGGTCCCGAAGTGGATCTGATGGTCGATGCCAACGGCGCCTACACGCGCCAGCAGGCGCTGGCATTGGCCGATGCATACGCGCGGGAGCAAGTGTGCTGGTTGGAGGAGCCGGTGTCGTCCGACGATCTGGAAGGGCTGCGGCTGCTGCGCGATCGTGCGCCGCGCTCCATGGCGATTGCGGCCGGTGAATACGGTTGGGATACCTGGTACTTCCGCCGCATGCTCGCCGCCGGCGCCGTCGACGTGCTGCAGATCGACAGCACCCGCTGCGGCGGTTTCAGCGGTTTCCTGCAGGCCGCATCGCTGGCACGTGGTTTTGGCGTGCCGGTGTCCGCGCACTGCGCGCCGACCTTGCACGCCCACGTGTGCAGCGCGCTCGACAACGTGCTGCATCTGGAATATTTCCACGACCACAGCCGCATCGAAGCGATGTTCTTCGATGGCCTGCCGACGCTGCGCGACGGCGCGCTGCGGGTCGATGCGGATCGCGCCGGCCTGGGCCTGGTGCTGAAGCAGGCCGACGTGCAGCGTTACCGCGTGGCGAGCGATCAGGAGGCCGATCATGTTCACTGATCCACGGCAGCCGGAGCAATCGTCTGGTGCGACGGACAACACCAGCGTGAACCCACGCACGGCGGATCCCGCTTTGCGCCCGCCGCGCCAGGCCGACACGCAGCGGCTGGGCTCGCGTCGTGCCAACAGCGCTTCGGCCGAAGGCCTGCCGTTGCCGCCGCCGCGCGTACACCACAGCCACAGCAGCGATGGTGCGTTTTCCGCCGATGCGGCGGCCGCGCTGGCGAACGACCTGCGGCAGCAGGTGAAGGGCGAGGTCGGCTTCGATGATGGCAGCCGCGCGCTGTATGCCACCGATGGCTCGATCTACCGTCAGGTTCCCATCGGCGTGGTGATGCCGCGCGACGTGGACGACGTGCTGGCGGTATTGCGCATCTGCGCCGCGCACGACGCGCCGGTGCTTTCGCGCGGCGGCGGCACCAGCCTTGCCGGGCAGTGCTGCAATACGGCGGTGGTCATGGATTTCTCGCGTCACCTGGATCGCATCGTGGCGATCGACGTGGACGCGCGACGCGCCAGGGTGGAACCGGGCTGCGTGCTCGACGACCTGCGCGATGCGGCGGAAAAGCACCACCTCACCTTCGGCCCCGATCCTTCCACCCACGCGCACAACACGCTCGGCGGCATGGTCGGCAACAATTCCTGCGGTGTGCATTCGGTGATGGCCGGGCGCACCGCCGACAACGTGCACTCGCTGGACATCGTCACCTGCGACGGCGTGCGCATGCACGTCGGGCCGACCGGCGACGACGAGCTGGAGGAGATCATCCGTGGCGGCGGGCGACGCGGCGAAATCTACGCGGGGCTGAAATCCATCCGCGACCGTTACGCCGACCTGATCCGTGCCCGCTACCCGAAGATCCCGCGTCGCGTATCCGGCTACAACCTGGACGAACTGCTGCCGGAGAATGGCTTCAACGTGGCGCGCGCGCTGGTGGGCACCGAAGGCACCTGCGTCACCATCCTCGAGGCCGAATTGCGGCTGGTGCCCAGCCCGCCGGTGCGCTCGCTGCTGGTGCTGGGCTATCGCGACGTGTTCCTGGCCGGCGACCACGTGCCACAGATCCTGGGTTTCGGGCCGATCGGGCTGGAAGGTATCGATGACGCGCTGATCGCCGACATGAAGCGCAAGGACATGCACCCGAAGGATCGCGCACTGCTGCCGCCCGGCGGCGGCTGGCTGCTGGTGGAGTTCGGCGGTGACAGCAAGGATGAGGCCGACGGCAAGGCGCGGCAGTTGATGGAGGCGCTCAAGGGCAGGGACGACGCACCCAGCATGAAACTGTTCGACGATCCGGCCGAGGAGAAGATGCTGTGGCTGATCCGCGAATCCGGCCTCGGCGCCACCGCTCGGGTGCCAGGCCAACCGGATGGCCATCCGGGCTGGGAGGATGCGGCGATCCCGCCGGACAAAGTGGGCGCGTACCTGCGCGACTTCCGCCAACTGCTGGCCAAATACGATTACACCTGCGCGCTGTACGGTCATTTCGGTGATGGCTGCATCCATTGCCGGATCGACTTCGACCTGTCCACGCCCGAGGCCGTGTCGCAGTGGCGCGCGTTCATGGACGAGGCCTCGGACCTGGTACTGAGCTATGGCGGCTCGCTCTCCGGCGAGCACGGCGACGGCCAGGTGCGGGCGTCGTTCCTGCCCAAGATGTTCGGCGATGAACTGGTGCGCGCGTTCGGCGAGTTCAAGGCACTGTGGGATCCGCATGGCCGCATGAATCCGGGCAAGATCGTCGACCCCAACCCGATGGACGCCGACCTGCGTACCGGCCCCGGCTACCGGCCGCCCAAGCTGCAAACGGCGTTTGCCTGGCGCGACGACGGCAACAGCTTTGCCCAGGCCACGCGCCGCTGCGTGGGCGTGGGCAACTGCCGCAACAAGCGCGGCGGCGTGATGTGTCCCAGCTATCGCGCCACCCACGAGGAGAAATACTCCACCCGCGGCCGCGCCCATCTGCTGTTCGAGATGCTGCAGGGCGATCCGATGCGCGGCGGCTGGCGTAGTGAACCGGTACGCGACGCGCTGGACCTCTGTCTTGCCTGCAAGGGTTGCAAGAGCGATTGCCCGGTGAATGTGGACATGGCCACCTGCAAGGCCGAGTTCATGTCGCATCACTACCGCCACCGACTGCGGCCACGCGCCGCGTATGCGATGGGGCTGATCTTCTGGTGGGCGCGCGCCGCCTCGAAGGTTCCCTGGCTGGCGAACTTCTTCCTGCGTGCACCGGGCGTGTCGCGCCTGTTCAAGGCGATCGGCGGCATCGCTGCCGATCGCACCCTGCCGCGATTCGCCAGCGAGACATTCCGCGACTGGTTCTTCGCGCGCCCGCCCGGCGACGCGGACAAGCCCGCCGTGGTGCTGTGGCCGGACACCTTCAACAACTACCTGCACCCCGAGCCGCTGAAAGACGCCGTCGCCGTGCTCGAATCGATCGGCTACACCGTGCGCGTGCCGCGACCCGCCGTCTGTTGCGCCCGTCCGCTTTATGCCGAAGGCATGCTGGATCTGGCGCGTCATCAACTGCGTGACAGCATGCAGGCGCTGGCAACGGACATCGACCTGGGACTGCCGGTGGTGGGCTTGGAGCCGTCGTGCATAGCCAGCTTCCGCGACGAGCTGCCCAATCTTTTTCCGGGCGACGAACGGGCGCACTGGCTGTCGCGCAACACCTTCCTGCTCAGCGAATTCCTGGACCAGATCGGCTACGCGCCACCGACGTTGAAGCGCAAGGCGCTGGTGCATGCGCATTGCCACCACCACGCGGTGATCGGCACCGATGCGGAAAAACATCTGCTCGACAAGCTGGGCCTGGATGCGGAGTTCCTCGATGCCGGCTGCTGCGGCATGGCCGGCTCGTTCGGTTTCGATGCGCGCCATGTGGACGTGTCCCGCGCCATCGGCGAGCTGCAACTGCTGCCGGCGGTGCGCGCCGCCAGCGCGGACACCTTGATCATCACCAACGGCTTCAGCTGCCGCCAGCAGATCGCGCAATGCACCGGCCGCGAAGCCCTGGGCATGGCGCAGGTGCTGGCGATGGCGTTGCGGCAGCACGAAGGCGCGGCGTTCCAGTCGCTCGATACGGGCAACCGTTGAAACGGTCATCAACGCGGAGGCAACCATGCAACACAAACTGATCCACGACGATGGCAGCAAGACCTGGGTGGTGATTCTGGAAACCGGCGACGAGGTCACCGCCTGCCTGCAGTCGTTCGCCACGGCACAGAAGCTCAGCGCCGCGCACCTCACCGCGATCGGCGCGTTCGAGCGCGCCGTGCTGGGTTACTTCGAGTGGGACAGGAAAACCTACCGGCGCAATCCCGTGGACAACCAGTGCGAGGTGGTGGCGCTGCTGGGCGATGTGGCGTTGAAGGATGGCGAGCCGAAACTGCACATGCACGCGGTATTGGGCCAGCCGGACGGCCAGGCTTTGGGCGGCCATTTGCTGGAGGGCCACGTACGCCCCACGCTGGAGGTGGTGGTGACGGAAACACCGGCGCATCTGCATCGCCGCTTCGATCCCGACGCCGCCCTGGCCTTGATCAGGATGGATGCGGATGCGCCGTGAGCGCCGCAGCGAAGGTGCGATTCAGCCGTCCATCACGCACTGGTCACCGCGCCGCCACCAAGATCGACGGTATCCGTCGACTGCGCAGGAGGTGACATGAAGACACGCCATGTATTCACCACGCCCGACGTCCGTGCGGCCGAAGAGGCGGTCAATGCGCTGCGCCGCGCGGGCATTCCGAAAGAGGATATTTCGCTGATCGCCAGCGACAGGATCGAGAGAGAGGCGATCCCGGACGATCACCAGGAGACCAGCGGCGACTTCGCTGGCGGTGGTGTGAAAGGTCTGGTGGGCGGCGGCGCCAGCGGCCTGCTTGCGGGTATCGTGGCGGTCACCATTGCGCCGCTCGGCCTGACGCTCGCGGGCGTGGCTGCGATGACCCTGGTGGGAGCAGCCGTGGGCGGCTGGATGGGCATGCTCACCGGTACCGAGGAGCCCGACACGGTGCGCCGCACGTTCGAGGACGAGATCGCCGCCGGTCACGTGTTGGTGGTAGTAGACGGCGCGGACGACATGCTGGCACGCGCCGATACCGCACTGGCGGCCACCTCCGCCACGCCGTTGCCGTTCGACAAGCCCACGTTGATGACGTGAGCAAGGGCGTCCGCGCGTCGCGTCGCGGGTGAATCCCGCGCGATCGCGCGGTGTTGCAATGGAACATCCATGGGTCAGGTTTTTCATCCGCGTTTCGGGTTGTACGTGCAACTCGCGCTGCTCGCCGTTCTCGTGTCGCTGGTTTGCGGCGCCTTGATCTGGCGCGCGAGTACAGCCGAACCGCATGGCGTCGGTGAGGCGGTGGAGCAACCCGTGCCTTTCAGCCACAAGCATCACGTGGGCGACGACGGCATCGACTGCCGCTATTGCCACAGCTCGGTGGAGACCAGTGCCTTCGCCGGCATCCCGCCGCTGTCCACCTGCATGACCTGTCACTCCCAGCTCTACACCGACACCGCCGCGCTGAAGCCCGTGGTCGACAGCTGGCGCCACGGCGTGGCGCTACATTGGCAGCGGGTGCACCAGTTGCCTGATTTCGTGTATTTCAATCACAGCATCCACGTGGCCAAGGGCGTGGGTTGCGTTACCTGCCATGGCCGGGTGGACGGCATGCCGCTGACCTGGCGCGCCAGGCCGCTGTCGATGCAGTGGTGTCTTGATTGCCATCGCGCACCACAGAAATACCTGCGTCCGCGCAACAAGGTGTTCGACATGACCTGGCAGGCGAAAGACCAGGCCGCGCTGGGCATGGCGCTGGTGCGGCGCTACCAGATTGATACCCGCCTGTCCGACTGTTCGGTATGCCACCGATGAGCGCCGCCACGACACCCGCCGCCGAGGCCGCGATGCAGGCGCTGCGCCAGCGCATGGCCAGCGCCACGGCGGGCGAGGGCGCGAGCGGCCCGCGCTTCTGGCGCGCGCTGGAGGAACTGGCCGATGATGCGCACTGGCGCGCAACCCTGCACGTCGCCATGCCGCAACTGGCCGCGCTGGCGCCGATGGATCGGCGTCGCTTCCTGAAGTTGCTGGGCGCGTCGTTGGCGCTGGCCGGCCTCGCCGCCTGCAGCTCGCCGCCGCAGGAGCAGATGGTGCCGTGGCTGCGCCAGCCCGAAGGCATGGCCGCCGACAGTGCGCGCTTCTACGCCAGCACGCTGGCCTGCGCAGGCGATGTGAGCGGTGTGCTGGTGGAAACCCATATGGGCCGCCCCACCAAGATCGAGGGCAACCCCGCACACCCGGCCAGCCTGGGCGGCAGTGCGCCGGCGCTGCAGGCGGCGGTGCTGGAACTGTGGGACCCGGACCGTTCGCAGACGCCGCTGCATCGTGGCGTGCCGGCAACGTGGGACGATTTTTTTGCCGAACTGGCCAGGCTGTCGAGCGGTGATGGCCGCGGCTTGCGCATACTCAGCGGCACCATCGTCTCGCCCACGCTGGCGGCCCAGCGCGATGCCCTGCTGCAAAAGTTTCCCGGTGCCCGCTGGCATCAGTACGAAGCAGCAGGGCAGGGTCAGATGCTGGCCGGCGCCGCACTGGCGTTCGGCACGCCGCTGCAACCGATCTATCACTTCGACAAGGCGCGACGCATCCTGGCGCTGGATGCCGATTTCCTGGGCAGCATGCCGGGCCGGCTCGCCTATGCCCGCGCCTTCGCGCGGCAACGCAAACCGCCGCAGATGAATCGGCTGTATGCGGTGGAGCCCACACCTTCGCTGACCGGCGCGATGGCCGACCACTGCTGGCCGCTGTCGCACGACGGCGTTGGCGCCTTCGCGCGCCAGCTTGCCAGCTTGCTCGGTGTCGGCGGCGTCGGTGACGCGGGTGCGGACGAAAATCTGGTGCGGGCGGTGGCCGACGACCTGCGTGCCCACAAAGGTCAATCGCTGGTGCTCGCCGGCGAAACTCAGCCGCCGCCGGTACACGCGCTGGCGCATCGGTTGAACCAGGCGCTGGGCAATATCGGGCACACGGTCGAGTACATCGCGCCGATGCAAACCGCCGCGTCTGACGATTCGCTGGCTTCCCTGTGTACAGCGATGGACGCAGGCGACGTCCAGACCCTGCTGGTACTGGACGCCAATCCGGTCTACGACGCGCCCGCCGATCTGTCGTTCGCGCAGGCGTTGTCCAAGGTGCCGCAACGCTTCCATCTGGGTCTTTACCGCGACGAGACCGCGCGGTTGTGTGACTGGCATCTGCCAATGGCGCATGCGCTGGAGAGCTGGTCGGATCTGCGCGCATGGGACGGCACGGCCAGCATCGTGCAGCCGCTGATCGAGCCGCTGTATGCGGGCCGTTCCGCGCATCAGGTGCTGGCGGCGATGCTCGGCCAGCCGACGGACATCCACGCCTTGCTGCAGTCGCGCTGGCATGCCGGCGATGACGAGGGCTGGGACCGCAGCCTGCGCGAAGGCGTGATCGCCGACAGCGCCACGACACCCGCCACACCCTCCGCGATCAGCACCGACTTTCCTGCCCCATCCACGTCATCATCGGGCGACCTCGAACTGCTGTTCCGTCCCGACCCCACGCTGTGGGATGGCCGCTACGCCAACAACGGCTGGCTGCAGGAGTTGCCCAAGCCGCTGAGCCAGCTGACCTGGGGCAATGCGGCCTTGATCAGCCCCGCGCTGGCCGCCGAGCGCAAGCTGGCCAATGGTGACGTGGTGGAACTGCGCGTGGGAGAACGGCACCTGCGCGCGCCGGTGTGGATCATGCCCGGCCAGGCCGCGCGCAGCGTCACCGTGCATCTGGGCCATGGCCGCCGGCATGCGGGCCACGTGGGCGACGGGGTGGGTTTCGACGCCAATGTGCTGCGCAGCCACCTGGCGCCGTGGCGCGAAGGCGGCCTGCAGCTGCACGCCACTGGCGAGCACGTCGAACTTGCCGCCACCCAGCATCACCATGCGATGGAAGGACGCGCACCCGTGCGTGCCGGCACGCTGGACGAATACCTGCACAACGCCCGGTTCCTGCAACCCGATGAGCCCGCCACGCCGCCCAGCCTGTATCCGCCGAAGCCGCCGGGCGAATACGCGTGGGGCATGGCTATCGACCTCAACGCCTGCATCGGTTGCAAGGGCTGCACCATCGCCTGCCAGGCGGAGAACAACATCCCGGTGGTTGGGGCGGACCAGGTCAAACGCGGCCGCGAGATGCACTGGATCCGGGTGGACCGCTACTACGAAGGCAGCGCGCAGGCGCCGCACACGCATCACCAGCCGGTGCCGTGCATGCATTGCGAGCACGCGCCGTGCGAGGTGGTGTGTCCGGTAGGCGCCACCGTGCACGATGCCGAGGGGCTGAACCTGCAGGTGTACAACCGCTGCGTGGGCACGCGTTTCTGTTCCAACAATTGCCCGTACAAGGTGCGCCGCTTCAACTTCCTGCAATACGCCGATGTAAAAACCGAGAGCCTGAAGGCCCGGCGCAATCCGGACGTGTCTGTGCGCAACCGCGGCGTGATGGAGAAATGCACCTACTGCATCCAGCGCATCCAGACCGCCCACATCGCCGCCGACCGTGACGGTCGCGAGATCGCCGATGGCGAGATCGTCACCGCCTGCCAGGCCGCGTGCCCCACGCAGGCGATCACCTTCGGCAACATCGCCGACCCGGACAGCGCGGTAAGCAAGGCCAAGGCCTCGCCGCTGGATTACACACTGCTGGCCGAACTCAATACGCGGCCACGCACCAGCTACGGCGCGCATCTGCGCAACCCGAACCCCGCGCTGGAGGACGACGCATGACCGACGCCCTCGACAACGCACCGTTGCTGGAGCCCGGCCAGAGCCTGGCCGGCGTCACCGACCATGTCAGCGACATCGTGCTTAAACGCCCCACCGGCCGTCTGTGGCTGGCGGCGTTTGCGCTGTCGCTTGCCCTCACCGGCCTGCTGGCCACCGGCATCGTGTGGCTGTTGATGCGCGGCGTGGGGATCTGGGGGCTGGACATGCCGGTGGCGTGGGCGTTCGCGATCGCCAACTACGTGTGGTGGATCGCGATCGGCATGGCCGGCACCTTCATCAGCGCCGCGCTCTACCTCACGCGCCAGGACTGGCGCAGCCCGCTGACCCGCTACGCCGAAACGATGACCGTGTTCGCGGTGTCGGTGTCGGGCCTGTTTCCGATCCTGCATCTGGGCCGGCCCTGGTTCTTCTACTGGCTGGCGCCGTACCCAGACCGCATGAACGTGTGGCCGCAATGGCGCAGTTCGCTGCTGTGGGATTTCTTCGCCATCGTGGCGTACCTGATCGTGTCGCTGTTGTACTGGTACGTGTCGATGATCCCCGACCTGGCCACGTTGCGTGACCGCGCCACGACGCGGGGCAGGCAGGTGTTCTACGGCTTGCTGGCGCTGGGTTGGCGCGGCGAGGCGCGGCACTGGAAGCGCTTTGAGACGCTGAGCCTGCTGCTGGCAGCACTGGCGGTGCCGCTGGTGTTTTCCGTGCACTCGATGGTGGCGCTGGATTTTTCCGAGGGGCTGCTGCCGGGCTGGCATTCCAGCATCTTCCCGCCGTTCTTCGTGGCCGGTGCGCTGTTCTCCGGCTTCGCCATGGCGATGGTGCTGGGCCTGCCGTTGCGGCACTGGTTCCAGCTGGGCGATTTCATCACCCCGCGCCACATCGACAACCTCGCGAAGATGATGCTGGCCGCGGGCCTGTTCGTCGACTACAGCTACCTGATGGAAATCTTCACCGCGTTCTACGGCATGGACCGCTACGACGTGGCGATGACGATGCAGCGGTTCAGCGGTGCGTACGCGTGGGTGTTCTGGACCACGATCGCGTGCAACGTGGTGGCGATCCAGGCGCTGTGGTGGCCGCGGGTGCGCGCCAATCGTGCCGCGCTGTTCGGCATTAGCGTACTGGTGCTGATCGGCATGTGGTTCGAACGCTTCATGCTGATCGTCAGCAGCCTGTACCACGACTTCCTGCCGTCGAGCTGGGGCATGTTCTATCCCACCTTCTGGGACATCGCGTTCCTCGCCGGTTCGATCGGTTTGTTCTTCCTGCTGTTTCTGCTGTTCGTGCGGGTGTTGCCGATCGTGTCGATGTCGGACATGCGCAAGCTGGTGCATCGGCTGCAGGGGACACGGCCATGACCGGCGCGAACGTCTACGGCTGCATGGCCCGGTTCGACAGCGCCGAGACCTTGCGCGGCGCGGCATTGCAACTGCGCCACGCCGGCTACACCCGGCTGGAGGCGTACTCGCCGTTTGCCGTGGAAGGACTGGCCGAGGCGCTGGGGCCGACGCGCAACCGCCTGCCGTTGCTGGTGCTGCTGGGCGGATTGTTCGGCGGCATCGGCACGCTGGCGCTGCAGTACTACTCGGCGGTGATCGACTACCCGATCGACGTGGGCGGCCGCCCTGCGGCGAGCTGGCCGGCGTTCATTCCCGCGGCGCTGGAGATGACGATCCTCTGTGCGGTGCTGGCCGGCGTGGTCGGCATGCTGCTGGGGAATGGCCTGCCGCAGCTTTATCACCCGGTGTTCAACGTGGCGCGTTTCGCGGAGGCCAGCCGCGATGGCTTCTTCCTGGTGATCCGGGCTGACGATCCGCATTACGACGACGCACGGCAGGCACTGCTGGATCTGGCGCCACTATCTGTCGATGAGGTGCCTGCATGATCCGCCGCGCGCTCGGCTTGCTGGTCATCGCGCTGGTGCTCAGCGGCTGCGAGCGCGGCATGCACGACATGTACGACCAGCCCAAGTACAAATCGCTGGCACCCAGCCCGCTGTTCGCCAATGGCAACTCCGCCCGCACGCCACCGCCTGGGAGCGTGGCAACTGCGGTAGGTGAGACGGCCGACAGCAGCAGCGGCCAACGCGGCCAGATGATGGCGGCGACGTCGGTTGCGCCCGCGTTGCCGCTGGACGAGCAGGGCCGCAGCCTGGCGCAGGGCGACGTGGGCGGGCGCGCCGAATCCAATCCGCTGCCACTGACCATGGCGCTGCTGCAACGCGGGCAACAGCGCTACGACATCTATTGCGCGGTCTGTCATGGGTCGGCGGGCCATGGCGACGGCATGATCGTGCGGCGCGGCTTTCCGGCACCGCCGTCGTATCACAGCGAGCGATTGCGCAACGCGCCGGACAGCCACTTCTTCCAGGTGATCACCCACGGCTACGGCGTGATGTATCCCTACGCCGACCGGGTGCCGGTGCGCGATCGCTGGGCCATCGTGGCGTACATCCGCGCGCTGCAGTTGAGCCGCCATGCGCCGGTGTATCAACTGGATGCCAGCGACCGTGCGCAACTGCAAAACAGCGCCGCGGGAGTCCACCGATGATGCCGGCGATGGATAAACGGCACGCGCGGCGCGTCCATGTGGCGGTGGCCTGCGTGGCTACCATCGCGCTGTTGCTGTGCCTGCTGCTGGGCTGGCATGCACCGCGACAGGCGCTGCTGTCGTATCTGGTGGCGGGCATGTTCGGCCTGTCGCTGTCGCTGGGATCGATGGCGCTGCTGATGGTGCACGTGCTGACCGGCGGTGGCTGGGGTTGGTACCTGCGCCCGCAACTGCTGGCGGCGCTGCGGCCCTTGCCGTGGCTGGCGGTGTTGTGGCTGCCGCTGCTGCTGGGCATGCATCTGCTCTATCCGTGGGCGGCGCCGGGCGCCATGGCGAATGCCGCGCTGCGCAGGCAAAGCTGGTACTTGGACGACGGCTTTTTCATCGTGCGCATGCTGGTGTGCTTCGGCCTGTGGCTGTGGCTGGCCTCGGCGTTGCGGCGGCGGCTGGATCGCGCCGACGACGCCGGCCTGTCACGCTTCGCGGCGCTGGGGTTGATCGTCTATCTGCTCACGGTGACCACGGCCGCGGTGGACTGGGTGATGTCGCTGGTGCCCGCGTGGCGCTCGTCCATCTTCGGGCTGATCGTGGCCACCAGCCAGTTGCTGGCCGCCGCCGCGCTGGCGGTGTTGTACGCAGCGCTGCGGCATCGGCGCATTGATGTGCCATCGCATCCGCCGGCCGAGCCCGCGCGTTTGCTCGGTGACGTGAGCAACCTGCTGCTGACGCTGGTGCTGGCCTGGTCGTACCTGGCGTTCATGGATTACCTCACCGCATGGATCGGCGACCTGCCGGCGGAAACCGTGTGGTACCTGCCGCGGCTGAAAACCTCCTGGAGCGCGCTGGGCGTGGCACTGGTGGTGTTTCATCTGGCCGTGCCATTCGCTGTGCTGTTGTCGCGGCAGGCCAAACATCACGCGGGCTGGTTGCTGGCCGTGGCGGCGCTGTTGCTGGTCATGCATTACGTCTATGTGTTCTGGCTGGTGGTGCCCAGTTTTCGGTCGGGCGGTTTTGCCCTGGCGTGGAGCGATCCGCTGGCGTGGCTGGGCATCGGTGGCTGGTGGTGGGTGCTGTTCGATGCGCGCTGGCGTGCCGTCGTGCAACCCGTGAACGCGTCCGCCGCGAGGGCATGGCCATGAACGACAATCACCGCCACGAATCCGCGTGGATCAATGCGCGCCTGCTGCATCGGGTGGCGCTGGGCCTTGGCATTGCGCTGGTGCTGATCGCGGCGCTGATGTATCCGCTGCTGCGCTTCTGGCTGGCGCCGCAGCTCACCGCCGGCCTGCAGGCACCGCCGCCTGCGCCGCGGTTGCAGGCCGATCCCGCGGCGGATCTGGCGGCCGAGCGCGCGCAGCAGCGGCAACGGCTGGAGCGTTACGGTTGGGTGGATCGCGATGCCGGCATCGCGCAGATCCCGATCGAGCGGGCGATGGCCTTGCTGGTGGCAAACCATGCCACACCGGCGACATCCGACGCGGAGGATTCCCGATGATCCGCCGCGCCCTCATCGCCTGCGCCTGTCTGTGGCTGAGTGCAGCCGCGTTGGCGCATGCACCGATGGCGCCGGCCGATCTCGACCAGCGCGCGGGCTTCGACCAGCGTCTGGGTGCGCAGGTCCCGATGGAACTGCACTTACGGGAAAGCGACGGCCAGTCGCGCTCGCTGCGCCAGGTCGCCAACGGCAAGCCGATCCTGCTGGCCATGGGCTATTACCGCTGCCCGAACTTGTGCGATGCGGTGTTGCACGGGATGGCGCACGCCGTGGCGAAGCTGACGCTGCGGCCGGCTCAGGACTACGAGATGGTGTTCGTCAGCATCGATCCACGCGAGCTGCCCGCCGACGCCGCCGCCAGCCAGCGCATGCTGGCGCGGGAACAGCCAGCGGCGAAGGTCGATCGCTGGCATTTCCTGACCGCTAACGAAACAGACATCCATTCGCTGGCCCGTGCGATCGGCTTCCGTTATTTCCTCGACCCACGCAATAACCAATACGCCCACGCCGCCGGCGTGGTGGTGCTGTCCGCCGAAGGGCGCGTGACCCAGTACATGTTCGGCGTCGACTACCCGCCGCGCTCGCTGCGGCTGGCGCTGGTGGATGCCTCGCGCGGAAAACTCGGCGGCCTGGTGGATCAACTGGTGCTGCTGTGCTGCGGCTACGACCCCAGCACCGGCCGTTACAGCCTGCTGATCGGACGCGTGATGCAGTTCGTCGGCATCGGCTTTGCGATCGTGCTGGGCGCCGCCGTGTGGTGGCTGCATCGGCGGCGGAGGACGACATGATCGCGATGGCGCCACCGCAGGCGTCGAGTCTGGCCGGCAGCGTGGACACGCTGTTCGACATGATGCTGGCGCTGACCGGCACGGTGTCGGTGGCGGTGTTCGTGGTGATGATCTTCTTCTGCGTGAAGTATCGCCGCCGCAGCCATGCCGACCGCACCGGCGCGAACCGCACGCGCGTGGGCGTGGAGATCACCTGGACGCTGGTGCCGTTCGTGATGTTCATGGCGCTGTTCGGCTGGAGCATCAGCCTGTGGAGCCGCATGCGCACGCCGCCGGCTGACGCGGCGCCGATCTACGTGGTGGCCAAGCAGTGGATGTGGAAGGTGCAACACCCGGGCGGCCAGCGTGAGATCGACAGCCTGCACGTGCCACGGGATCAGCCGATCCGGCTGGTGATGACGTCGCAGGATGTGATCCACAGTTTCTACGTGCCCGCGTTCCGGCAAAAGCAGGATGTGTTGCCCGGGCGCTACACGCAGTTGTGGTTCACCGCCACGCGCGAGGGCGATTACCCGCTGCTGTGCTCGCAATATTGCGGCACCGACCACGCCCGCATGACCGGCACCGTCAGCGTGATGAAACCGGCCGACTACGCGCGCTGGCTGCAGGCACACGCAAGCACCGGCCTGGCGGAGCAGGGCGCCGAACGTTTCCGCCGCTTCGGCTGCAGCGGCTGCCACGGCAGCCAGTCCGACGTGCATGCACCCGACCTGGATGGGCTTTACGGCAGCACCGTACCGCTGACCGATGGCAGCCAGGTACGCGCCGACGACCGCTACATCCACGACGCGATCATGTTGCCGCGCAAGCAGGTGGCGGCCGGTTACGCGCCGATCATGCCCAGCTACAGCGGCCGCATCGGCGAGGACGACGTACTGGCCCTGATCGCCTATCTCAAATCGCGCCGCACCGCGACGGAGGCTGCACGTGAACAACATTGAATCCGCCGTACCGCCGCCGCGCAGCTATCTTGATGACGGTCATACCCTGCGTTCGTGGCTGTTCACCCACGACCACAAGCGCATCGCGATCCTGTACGCACTGGCGATCACGTTTTTCTTCTTCCTGGGCGGTTTCGCGGCGCTGCTGATCCGGCTGGAGCTGATCACGCCGGCCGGCGACCTGTTGACCGCCGACGCATACAACAAGGCGTTCACCTTCCACGGCGTGGTGATGGTGTGGTTTTTCCTGATCCCGTCGATCCCCGCCACGCTGGGCAACTTTCTGTTGCCGATGATGATCGGCGCGCGGGACATGGCGTTTCCGCGGCTGAACCTTTTCAGCTGGTACCTGTACATGATCGGCGGGCTGTTCACCCTGGCGATGCTGGTGCTGGGCGGGGTGGATACGGGCTGGACGTTCTACACGCCTTTTTCCACCATGTTTTCCAACGGTCACGTGATGCTGACCGTGGTGGGCGTGTTCGTGGTGGGTTTCTCCTCCATCCTCACCGGCATCAATTTCATCGCCACCACCCACAGCATGCGCGCGCCGGGCATGACCTGGATGCGCCTGCCGCTGTTCGTATGGGCGATGTACGCGGTGGCGCTGGTGATGGTGCTGGCCACGCCGGTGCTGGCGATGACGCTGTCGCTGATCGCGCTGGAGCGGATCTTCGGCGTGGGCATTTTCGACCCGGCGCTGGGCGGCGACCCGCTGCTGTTCCAGCATTTCTTCTGGTTCTATTCGCACCCGGCCGTCTACATCATGGTGCTGCCGGCGATGGGTGTGGTCAGCGAGCTGATCACCGCCGGGGCGCGCAAGCGCATCTTCGGCTACAAGTTCATGGTGTGGGCCATCGTGGGCATTTCGGTGGTGGGCTTCCTGGTCTGGGGCCACCACATGTTCGTGGCCGGGCAGTCGATGTACGCCAGCATCGTGTTCTCGATACTGAGCTTCATCATCGCGGTGCCGTCGGCGATCAAGGTCTTCAACTGGACGGCCACGCTGTACAAGGGACGCATCGATTTCAACGCCCCGATGCTGTACGCGCTGGGCTTCGTGGGCCTGTTCATGCTGGGCGGCATGACCGGCATCTTCCTGGCCGCCACCGCACTGGACGTGAGCCTGCACGACACCTATTTCGTGGTGGCGCATTTCCACTACATCATGGTCGGCGGCTCGGTGATGGCCTACCTGGGCGGCATCCATTTCTGGTGGCCCAAGGTCACCGGCCGGCTGTATTCGCAGGCATGGGCGCGCTTCGCCGCGATCCTGATGTTCTTCGGCTTCAACCTCACGTTCTTCCCGCAGTACTTGCTGGGTTACGAGGGCATGCCGCGGCGCTATCACGAGTACCTGCCGCAGTTTCAGGTGCTGAACATCCTGTCGTCGGCGGGTGCGTCGATCCTGGCCGTTTCCTATCTGCTGCCGCTGGTGTACCTGGGCTGGTCGCTGCGTTGCGGCCCGCGGTCCGGGCCGAACCCCTGGCGCGCGAAGGGGCTGGAATGGCTCACCGACTCGCCGCCGCCCACGCACAATTTCGAGGTCACGCCTGTGGTCACCGAAGGGCCGTACGCCTACGAGGACGCATGAACAGCGGCAACGCCATGCTGGCCCGACAGTTCGACGATGCCGCGCAGCAGCGCGACGCGTCGGCGTTGGGCATGTGGACGTTCCTGGCCACGGAGGCCTTGTTCTTCGGCGTACTGTTCGCTGGTTACACGGTGTGCCGCGTGCGCTTTCCCGAGGCATTCGCGGCGGGCAGCCGGCATACCGACATGCTGCTGGGCACGATCGAAACCGCCGTGCTGCTGACCAGCAGCTGCGCCGTAGCGCTGGCCTTGCGCGACGTGCAACTGGGTGGCCGCCGCATCGCCGTGTGGCTGCTGGTGCTGACCTCAGCGCTGGGCCTGAGCTTCCTGGTGATGCACGGCTTCGAGTACTACAGCGAATACCGCGAGGGGTTGATGCCGGGCATCCATTACACCCAGCAAGGCCCGCTGGCCACGCCGATGCAGCTGTTCTTCTGCCTGTATTACTTCATCACCGGCTTCCACAGCCTGCATGTGGGCATCGGCGTGATCCTGCTGCTGGTGATGGCCCACCGCACCCAGCGCGCGCGATTCAGCGCGGCACACTACACACCCCTGGAGCTGTCGGCGCTGTATTGGCATCTGGTCGACATCGTGTGGATCTTTGTCTATCCGCTGATTTACCTGGTGGAGAGGGCCGGATGAACACACCGACGAAACCAGTTTCGCCACCTTCGCTGCGCTTCCATCTGACCGTGTTGGCGACCCTGCTGGTGCTGCTGCTGACCAGCGCCGGCCTGGCGCTGTTGCCCATTGGAGTGTTCAACACATTGATCGCGCTGGGCATTTCCGTGCTCAAGACGCTGCTGGTGATGGCGTTCTTCATGCGCCTGCGCCACGGCCCGCCGCTGTTGCGGATAGCCGCGGCGGTGGGTTTTGCCTGGTTGGCCGTGTTGATCGGCATGACCGTGGCTGATGTGCTTACCCGAGTGGTGCTACCTTCGCCGTGGTGAAACGCCCGATGTCCTGACCCTCGCCCCGACTCGACCAAGGAAATGGAATGAATCAGCCGCTTGCCATCGCCCCCATTGCTGACGCCTGGAACCATTTCCACGCGATCTCGCACGTCGGCCACATCGCGGATGACCAGGACTATGAGGCGTCCATCCAGCTGACCGATGCGCTGATCAGTGAAGGCGCGATGGAGGAGACGCATCCACAGCATTTGCTGTTCATGACGCTCAACGATCTCGTCTACGCCTACGACCAGCGGCACAACGCGATGTCGGCGCCGCAGAGCGCCCAGGTGCTGCGTTTCCTGATGGAGCAGCACGGCCTGAAGTTGGCTCAGCTGCCGGAAATCGGCCGCCAGAGCGAGGTATCCGAAATCCTCGCGGGGCAGCGCAGCCTTACGGCGCACCACATCCGCAACCTGTCCGCCCGCTTCGGGATCAATCCCAACGCATTCTTTTGATGCGCATGTGCGGCTGCGGCTAACGGCCGTTGGGGGCTTATGAACGGCCGTCCAGCCGTCCGCGCAACTTGATGGCGTCGAACGGCGCCTTCACCTTGATGTCGTTGTCGAAATAGCAGTACACGTCACGCGATTGGCGCGCGGGCGGCGGTTTGCCGCTGGCGCGACGGGCGCCGCGCGGTTGCGCGCCGCGCTGCCACGCGCGGATGCGGCGAGCCCAGTCGTCCAGCGCGGCATCGCTGTATCCGCTGGCGTAGAGCTTCTTGTCGCCGTGCAGGCGCAGGTACATGAAGCCGGCGGTCACGTCTTCCAGCAACGGCCACTTGCCGGCCGTATCCGCCACCACCAGGGCCACGCCGTGCTGGCGGAGCAGGGCAATGAAATCGGGGTCGACGAAACTCTCGTGGCGGATTTCCACCGCATGGCGCAGGCGGTGCGATGCCTCCGGGAAACTTTCGGCAGGATGTTTCAGGTGGCTGTCGTGCCTGGTTGCCAGTTGGGTTGCTTGATGGGTGTTACGCGGCAGCAACGCCAGGAAGTCGCCGAACTGCTTTCTGTCGTAGCGGAAATTGGGCGGGAATTGCCAGAGCATGGGTCCAAGTTTCGCCCCCAGGTTCAGCACGCCGGAGGCGAAGAAATTCGCCAGCGGCCGTTCGATGTCGCGCAACCGCAGCACATGGGTGATGAAGCGCGGCCCCTTCACCGCGAACACGAAACCGCGCGGGGTCTGGTCGTGCCATTGCGTGTAGCTCTCCGGCCGCTGCAACGAATAGAACGAGCCGTTGATCTCGATGGTGGCGACCTGCCGCGATGCGTAGTGCAACTCGTCGCGCTGCACCAGCGACTCCGGGTAGAACTTCCCGCGCCACGGCGCATAGCGCCAACCGGAAATGCCGATACGCGATTTGCCCATCACCTTCCGCTCGCCGATGCCTCCCGCCATGCAACAGGAGCCCCGGTGAGCCGCTGGTGAAAACCCCGCATTCATGATCCCGACCGGCGGCGGTGTCTAGACGGAAAACGCATGCGCTTTTAACAGCACGCACTGCACGCTGAAGCCTCCCGCCAGAGGAGTCACCATGTCCACACACGACCGCAAAGACGTCGGATGCCCTGACGAACTGCCCAAGCACACCGAGACCGAGGCGGAGCGCGCCGCACGCAAGAAGGAGGAGAGCGACAACCAGGACCAGGCGCTGGAGGAGACCTTTCCGGCGAGCGATCCCGTTTCACCGTTCATTCCGGCCAAGGCTCCCAGCGACGATTGAATGTTTCGCCATCCGCAGCCCTAGCTGCGGATGGAACCACTGCCGCCATGCCACGACGGGCGCGGGGGAATGCGGTACACCCAAGCAAGTGCTGCCGGCCTGACTTCCGTGAATGACGACGTTGCCTTTCCCCGTTTCACCAGCCGTGGGCGAACCTATGTCTACGTGCTGCCATGCCGCGATGAGGACATCCTGAAAGTCGGCTTCTCGCGCGATCCCGTGGACCGCTTCCGCACCTTGCATCCGCGCTTTTTTGAATTCTTCGACCTGGACCGCGGCCTGCTGATCCACACCGACCGCCTGCGCGATGCGCGTCGGATCGAACGGTTGTTCATTACCACCTTCGCCGATTTCCGCGCACCGGCGCCACTGGTGGTGCCGCGATCGGCTGCCGGTCACACCGAGTGGTACCGCGGCGCCTATTTACCCGTCAGCGTGCTGGCGCACAAGCTCTGCGTGCAGGAAGGGCTGACCTTGCACGCACCGCTTCGCGATTGGGTCCGTGCCCGGTTCGATGAGTGGAGCGATCTGCTGTTCGGCTGGTCGTCGCGCATGCTGGAGATGATCGAGTACCAGCACTTCAATATCCCGCTGGACCAGCGCAACGGCCGGGCCGAAAAAGTGTTGCGCGACGTCCTCGACGCTTACGTCGCGCTGGGAAACGACTTGCAGGCCCTGGTGCCCGAGCCCGTGCTGGACTGGTATTACCGCTGCGGCTTTCCGGAGGTGTCGCGTTGGGATGACTGAGCGGATGCGCCCAGTCGGCATCGCTACGCGGCCAGTTCGGCATTGGCCGTATCGACCGTCTCGCCAAACCAGCCCAGCTCGTCGGCCATCATCGCCACCTGGCCGATGATCAACAAGGCCGGTGCCTCGATGTGGTGCATCGATGCCAGCGCGGGCAGGGCATGGAGTTCACCCCGGAGCACGCGTTGCTGCGGTAGCGTTCCGTTCTCGATCAGCGCAAAGGCCGTATCCGGATCGCGGCCATGCGCCAGCAGGCGCTCAGTGAGATGAGCGAGCTGGGCGAGGCCCATGTACACCGCCAGGGTCTGCCGCTCGCCCGCCAGCGCGGCCCAGTCCAGCGTGTCCATCGAATCCTTGCAGTGCGCGGTGAGCAGCCGCACCGACTGGGCGTGTTCGCGGTGGGTGAGGGAGATGCCCGCGTAGGCGGCACAGGCCACGGCCGCGGTCACGCCGGGCACGATCGTGCAGGCCACGCCATGGCGCCGCAGGTACTGCATCTCCTCGCCGCCACGACCGAACACGAACGGGTCGCCACCCTTCAGCCGCACCACGTAACGCCCGGCGCGGGCATGCTGCAGCAACAACGCGTTGATCTCCGATTGCGGGGTGTGCCGGCCGCCGCCGCGCTTGCCGACATCGATGCGCTCGGCATCGCGCCGCGTCATCGCCAGGACCTCGGGGCTGACCAGTTGGTCGTGCAGGATCACGTCGGCCCGGTTGAGCGCGCGCAACCCGGCGAGCGTCAACAAGCCCGGATCGCCGGGGCCGGCGCCGACCAGCACGACCGAACCGGGTACGGGTGGGGCATCGTGATCCAGCGCGTCGAGCAACGCCGCCTCGGCTTCGGCGTGGCGTGCGTGGCGCAGCAGCTGGAGCACCGGGCCGTCATACAACGCATCGTAAAACCGGCGCCGGGCGGCAAGATCGGGGAACGCGTCGACAATCGCCTTGCGATGCCGTTGCGCCAATGCCACCAGCGGGCCGATCGCCGGGTCCAGGTGTGACTCCAGCGTTTCACGCACGCGGCGAGCGAACATGGGCGCGGCGCCAGCCGTAGAAATGCCGATGGTCAGCGGTGCCCGATCCACCACGGCCGGCACCTGGAAACGCGACAGCGCCGGGTCGTCCACCACGTTGCTCAGGATGCGCCTTTCGGTGGCGTGGGCGGCGACCTCGGCATTGAGCTGGCGATTGTCGGTGGCGGCGATCACCAGCCAGACATCGTCCAGCCACGACGGCTCGAAGTCGCCGCCGATGTGCGCGATGCGTCCATCGGCCACCTGTTCAGCCAGGGCCGGGAGCAAGTGCGGTGCACCAACACGGACCACGGCACCGGCCTCGAGCAGGGCGGCAACCTTGCGTTCGGCCACGTTTCCGCCGCCCACTACCAGTACCGGCAAGCCGTTCAAGTCCGCAAACAAGGGATACAGGCGCATGTCGTGTCTCCGGGGCGGGGCTTTCCCCGATTCGGGGATTGCGTTGGTGTATTCGGGTGCATTTCAAGAAAATCATTTGGCCATCCATACGCCCGTATACGGATGCCAGGCAAGTGTGCAAAATGACAACGCGCCGTGCTTTTCTTATAACAGATCAATCAATGAATGTGGCAACGCAGCAAGATGGATCGAACCGGATTTGAACCATGGTCACGACAACTTTGACGAATGGCGTTTCGCCGGCTGATGCGCGTGCTGCATAGCAATAACACCGCCGGATGTTTCAACGCGTCATCACGGCTTGATGGAAATCGCACCCACCGATGTCCCTGAAAATCCTTCTCATCGACACTGACGCCGGCCGTGCGCGCGCGCTCGAGGAGATCCTGTGCGAGTCCGGTTTTGCCCAGGTGGTGCGGGTGCCGGAAGGGGCAGGGCGGATCGCTGCGGTGGAGGACATCAAGCCGGATCTGATCATTGTCGACATGGCGTTGCCCGATCGCGACGCGCTGGAAGACTTGCGCCTGGTATCGTCCGGCCACCCCATCGTGATGTTTGCCGGCAGCGACGATCCGGCGTTTGCCGAAGAGGCGATCGACGCGGGCGTGTGCTCGTACAACCTCTCCGGCGTACCGTTGCAGGACATCAAGCCGATCATGGCCTCGGCCATCGCGCTGTTCCGCCGCCTGCGCAAGGTCGAGGGCGAGCTGGCCGAAGCGCAGGCCAGGCTGGAGGAGCGGCACCTGATGGAGCGCGCCAAGGCGCTGCTGATGCAGGGTCGCAGGATGACCGAACCGGAAGCGTATCGCTGGCTGCAGAAAACGGCGATGAACCAGAACCGGAAACTTGCCGAGGTGGTCGCGGCCTTCGTGACCCGGCACGACGCGGGCACGGATTCGCACAAGGGAAAGGGGAGACAGCCATGAATGCGCCGACACCATCGAGCAGCGGCACGGCGCCGAAGCTGCGCATCGGCATGTTGCGCCTTACCGATAGCGCGCCGGTAGTCACCGCGCACGAGTTCGGCTTCTTTGCCGACGAAGGCGTGGAGGTGGAGCTGGCAGTCGAGCCCTCGTGGGCCAACATCGCGGACAAGCTGGCCTTCGGCGCGCTGGACGCGGCGGTGATCGTGCCGCCGCTGGCGTTCGCGGTGCAGTTGGGCCTGCGCGGCGTGGCGCAACCCATGCTGATTCCCTACACGCTCAGCGTGGGCGGCGTGGCCATCACGCTGGAGCGCGAGCTGGCGACACGGGTGCGCGCGCTGGGCGAAAGCGACGATCTGGACCCGTTGCCCGCGCTGGCCGCCTGCCTGCGCCAGCAGCCACTCACGCTGGGCGTGGTGCATGCGTTTTCCACCCATAACCTGCTGTGCCGCTACTGGCTGGCCAGCGTCGGCATCGAGGTGGATCGCGATGTGAAGCTGGCGGTGGTGCCACCGTCGCGTGCCGTGGAAGCGCTGCGCGAAAAGCAGATCTCCGGCTTCTGTGCGGGCGCACCGTGGGGCGAGGTGGCACGGCGCAACAGCGTGGGCCATTCGATCGCCGGCTCGCAGCAGATCTGGAGCAACGCGCCAGAGAAGGCGTTCGCCGTGAGCGCGCGCTGGGCGAACCAGCATCCCGAAGCATTGTCCGGCGTGCTGCGCGCACTGCATCGTTCATCCCGCTTCTGCGACGACGCCGAAAACACCGCCTACATCGCCTCGCTGCTGTCGCGTCGGCGCTATCTGAACCTCGGTTCGCACGCCATCCTGGCGAGCCTGCCCGGCGGTGCCGAGACGTCGAACGGCTGCGTGTTCCATCGTGGCGCGGCGACGTTCCCCTGGCGCTCGCAGGGCTTGTGGTTTCTCAGCCAGATGCGGCGCTGGCAGTTGATCGACGACAGCATCGACCTGCGCACCCTGGCTGAGCGCGTATATCGGCCCGACCTGTATCGCGCCGCGCTGTCACCTTCAGGCGAATCGGTACCGCGGGCGGACTGGAAAGTGGAGGGCGCACACGCGGCGGCGTGGTCGCTCGATGCCACGCCGCTGCCGATCCCGATGCCGTCCGACCGGTTCTGCGACGGCACCGTTTTCGACCCCGACGCGCTGCCGCCGCTGGGCGAGAGTGCGATGCCCATCCGCGCACGCAACGACGGAAACGACGCCACGCGTTGAGCGTGGAGGTAAACGACAATCCACATAAAAAACGCTTGCCTTTGACGATTTGTTGCACTACAACATAAACCGTGACCCGCGGTTCCCGCACCGCCGGTACGATCGAGGAAGACAGCCTAATGGCGGGCTGATCTGGCTACTGACAATGCAGTTCCTCGCGAGCTAATGGCGGTTCGCAACCGGTAGATCCGGCAGCGCTGCAAGCGCTGAAACCGCGAGCCATTGCCATGAGCAAAGCCTTCTTCAAGGCCGGTCATTTCCCCACGCTGGCCGTTTGCTTCCTGTATTTCGATCTCAGCTTCGCCGTCTGGGTGCTGCTTGCGCCGCTGGCAGTGCTGATCGCCAACGACCTGCATCTGCAGCCGGACCAGAAGGGCCTGATGGTGGCCACGCCGGTGCTGGCCGGTGCCTTGCTGCGGGTGCTCAACGGCGTATTGATCGGCCAGTGGAAGGCGCGCCGGGTCGGCATCGCGATGCAGCTGGTGGTGATCGTGGGACTGCTGCTGGCGTGGTGGCTGGGCCTGCATTCGTTCGGCCAGATGCTGACGCTGGGCGTCGTGCTGGGCGTGGCCGGCGCTTCGTTCGCCATTGCCTTGCCGATGGTGTCGTACTGGTATCCGCCGGAACGCCAGGGCGTGGTGTTGGGGCTGGCCGGCGCGGGCAACTCCGGCACCGTGTTCGCCGCGTTGTTCGCACCCGCGCTGGCGCTGGCGATCGGCTGGCGCAACACCCTTGGCCTGGCGGCCTTGCCGTTGCTGGTGGTGCTGCTGGCGTTCGTGTTGTTCGCCCGGGACAGCCCCAACTCGCCGCCGCCGAAAACGCTGGCGGATTACCGGCGCGTGCTGCGCACGCCCGATGCGTGGTGGCTGATGTTTTTCTACGGCATCAGCTTCGGCGGCTTCGTCGGCCTGTCCTCGTTCCTGCCGATCTACTTCAACGACCAGTACGGCCTGTCCGCGGTGACCGCGGGTTACTTCACGGCGGGCTGCGTCTTCGTGGGCTCGTTCGTGCGGCCGCTGGGCGGCGCGCTGGCCGACCGCATCGGCGGCACCCGCGCGCTGTCCATGGTCTACGCGTTTGTGGCGTTGATGCTGGCGATCATCACCTTCGGCCACCAGCCGGCCTTCGGCGCGCTGGCTGCGCTGGCGCTGGCGATGACGGCGCTGGGCATGGGCAACGGCGCCGTGTTCCAGCTGGTGCCGCAACGCTTCCGTGGCGACGTCGGCCTACTCACCGGCCTGGTCGGCATGACCGGCGGCGTCGGTGGCTTCTGCCTCGCCGCGGGGCTGGGTTACGCCCGGCAATTCACCGGCAACTACGGCTATGGCTTCGGCACCTTCGCGCTGCTGGCACTGCTGGCCTGGGGCGGCATTGCCAGCGTGCGGCTGCGCTGGCGCGGCGTCGCGGTACTCAGCGGCGTGCGCGTCTGAGGACGCCACCCATGGCCGACCCCAAGCGCATCTCCCTCAGCCCATCTCCCTCACACCACCGGAGCGACTCCATGTACATCAACGACGATCTCGCCCGCATTCCACCCATCGCGCAACTGGTGGTGATCGGCAATGGCATGGCCGCCATGCGCACGGTGGAGGAACTGCTCAAGCACGAAGGCGGCAAGCGCTATCGCATCACCGTCTTCGGCGCCGAGCCCCACGTCAATTACAACCGCATCATGCTGTCCAGCGTGCTGGCCGGCGACAAGCAACTCGACGAGATCGTCATCAACCCGCGCGAGTGGTACGAGGAAAACGGCATCCGCCTGATCACCGGCGACGAGGTCACCGCCATCGATCGGGATGCGCGCACGGTGACTTCGGCGAATGGCATCTGCGTGCCTTACGACCGCCTGCTGATCGCGACCGGCTCCAAGCCATTGGCGCCGCGCATTCCGGGGCTGGAGCTGCCTGGCGTGTGTGCGTTCCGCGATATTGCCGACGTCGACAAGATGCTGACGGCCGCGCGCACCCACAGGCACGCGGTGGTCATCGGTGGCGGGTTGCTGGGGCTGGAGGCGGCGTGGGGCTTGCGCCAGCGCGGCATGTCGGTGGCCCTGGTACATCTGATGCCGACCTTGATGGAGCGCCAACTCGATGCCGCCGCCGGCCAGTTGCTGCAGCGTGATCTCGATCGTCGGGGCATCGCCTTCTTCACCGAGGGCCAGACCAAGGAGATCACCGGTGTCGATCACGCCGAAAGCGTTCTGCTGGAAGACGGGCGCGAGATTCCCGCCGACCTGGTGGTGCTGGCGATCGGCATTCGTCCGCGCATCGAGCTGGCCGTTGCCGCCGGGCTGGAGATCAACCGCGGCATCGTGGTGGGCGATGACATGCGCACCAGCGACCCGCTCATTTTTGCGGTGGGCGAGTGCGTCGAGCATCGGGGACAGGTGTTCGGCCTGGTGGCGCCCATCTGGGATCAGGCCAAGGTGTGCGGTGCGCGGCTGGCAGGCGACCAGGCGGCCATCTTCGCCAGCAAGGCCTTGTCGACCAGCCTCAAGATCACCGGCGTGGAAGTGTTTTCCGCCGGCGCGCTGATGGCGGCGGACGAGTCCGATGAAGAGATCATGCTGCGCGACGAGTCCAGCGGCGTCTACAAGAAGATCGTGTTGCGCGATGGACGCCTGGTCGGCGTGGTGCTGTACGGGCACGTCGTCGATGGCCAGTGGTACCTGAAACTGATGCGCGACAAGGACGACGTTTCCGCCTTGCGCGAACGACTAGTGTTCGGCAAGGCCTTCGCCGAGGCGGAAAGCGGCGGCGCGCAAGCGGTCGATTACGAGGCCATGCCCGACGACACCCAGATCTGCGGCTGCAACGGCGTGTGCAAGGGCGACATCGTCAAGGCGATCCGCACGCTCAAGCTGACCACGCTGTCCGAAGTGCGCGCGCACACCAAGGCCTCGGCCTCCTGCGGGCAGTGCACCGGCCAGGTCGAGGAGATCCTGGCGTACGCCGCCGGCGTGGATGCCAAGGCAACGAAGAAGACCGTATGCGACTGCACCGAGGCGGATCACGACGAGGTGCGCGCCGCCATCCGTACGCAGCAGCTCAAGAGCATGGATGCAGTGCGTACGGCACTGGCGTGGAAGAAACCCGAGGGCTGCCACAAGTGTCGCCCCGCGTTGAACTACTACCTGCTGTGCGAATGGCCGGGCGAATACCAGGACGACGCCAGCTCGCGCTTCGTCAACGAGCGCCTGCACGCGAATATCCAGAAGGACGGCACCTACAGCGTGGTGCCGCGCATGTGGGGCGGCCTGACCACGCCGGCCGAGCTGCACGCGATCGCCGACGTGGCGGAAAAATTCAACATCCCCACGGTCAAGGTCACCGGCGGCCAGCGCATCGACCTGCTGGGCGTGAAGAAGGAAGACCTGCCTGCCGTGTGGAGCGACCTGGGCCAGGCCGGGCTGGTCTCCGGCCATGCCTACGCCAAGGGACTGCGCACGGTGAAGACCTGCGTCGGCAAGGAATGGTGCCGCTTCGGCACGCAGGATTCGACAGGGCTGGGCGTGAAGCTGGAGAAGATGTGCTGGGGCTCATGGACGCCGCACAAGGTGAAGTTCGCCGTCTCCGGCTGCCCGCGCAACTGCGCCGAAGCCAGCATCAAGGACCTGGGCGTGATCTGCATCGACGCGGGCTACGACCTGCTGGTCGGCGGCAACGGCGGCGTCGACGTGCGCGTCACCGACCTGCTGGTGCGCGTATCCACCGAGGAGGAGGTGCTGCAATACGCCGGCGCCTTCATGCAGCTGTATCGCGAGGAGGCGCATTACATGGAACGCAGCGCGCCATGGATCGCCCGCGTCGGCATCGACTACGTCAAGCGGCGCCTGGTGGAGGACGCCGAAGGACGCGAGCAGTTGTGCCAGCGCTTCCTGTATTCGCAAACCTTCGCCCGCGTCGACCCCTGGCACGAACGCGCCAGCGGCGTGGCGGCCGAAGCCTTTCAACCCCTGCCGGAACTCGCGGGAGCCTTGGCATGAGCGCACACGACTGGAAAAACATCGGCCCGCTGGAAAGCATCCCGCGCAGCGGCAGCCGCCGCCTGTGCCTGCGCCAGGCCGGCCGGCCGATCGCGGTGTTCCGCACCCGCGACGACGAGGTGTTCGCCCTCATCGACGAATGCCCGCACAAGCGCGGGCCGCTGTCCGAGGGCATCGTCTCGGGCAAGACCGTCACCTGTCCCTTGCACAACTGGGGCATCGCGCTGGACTCCGGCGAAGCCGTGGCGCCGGACGAGGGCAGGGCAAGGTCGATACCGCTACGCGTGGTGGACGGCAACATCCACGTCTACCTGCCCGAGCCGGCGGTTGAGGCCATCGCGTGAGCACCATCCGCTCCACCTGTCCTTATTGCGGCGTGGGCTGCGGCGTGACGGTGGAGGGCGGCGTGCCGCGCGGCGATCGCGAGCACCCGTCCAATTTCGGGCGGCTGTGCTCCAAGGGCGCGGCGCTGAAAGATGCGTTGAACCTGCCGGACCGGCTGCAGCAACCCACCATCGGCGGACGCATTGCCGGTTGGGACGAGGCGCTGGATCGCATCGCCGCCGAGTTCACCCGCATCCGCGACACGCACGGTCCCGATGCGATCGGCTTCTACGTCTCCGGCCAGTTCCTCACCGAGGACTATTACGTCGCCAACAAGCTGATGAAGGGTTTCATCGGCGCGGGCAATATCGACACCAATTCGCGGCTGTGCATGTCATCCACCGTGGCCGGCCACGTGCGTGCGTTCGGCGAAGACGTGGTGCCCGGTTGCTACGAGGACCTGGAGGAAGCCGACCTGGTGGTGCTGGTGGGAAGCAACATGGCGTGGTGCCATCCCGTGCTGTACCAGCGCCTGATGGCCGCGCGCGAGAAGCGCGGCACGCAGTTGATCAACGTCGACCCGCGCCGCACCGCCACCGCCGACATGGCCGACCTGCATCTGCCGCTGGCCCCCGGCGGCGACGTGATGCTGTTCAACGGCTTGCTGGTGCATCTGGTGGATGCGGGGAAGGTCGATCGCGACTGGGTGAGCGAGCATGTAGCCGGTTTCGACGAGGCCGTCACCGCTGCCCGCGCCACAGCCGGCTCGGTGGAGCTGGTGGCCGCGGCCACCGATCTCGACCCTACCGACGTGCTGCGTTTCTACGACAGCTTTGCGCGCACCGAGCGCGTGATGACGCTTTACTCGCAAGGCGTGAACCAGTCCGCCAATGGCGCCGACAAGGTCAACGCCATCCTCAACTGCCACCTGGCCACGGCACGCATCGGTCGCGCCGGCATGGGACCGTTTTCGCTCACCGGGCAACCCAACGCCATGGGCGGTCGCGAGGTTGGCGGGCTGGCAAACCAGCTGGCCGCGCACATGGGTTTCGAGCCGGAAAGCGTGGATCGGGTCGGCCGTTTCTGGAACGCGCCGCAAGTGGCGCGCATGCCCGGCTACAAGGCGGTGGACCTGTTCGAGGCCGCGGCGGATGGTCGGCTGAAGGCGATCTGGATCGCTGCCACCAACCCGGCCAACAGCATGCCGCGCGCGGATCTCGTGCGCGATGCCTTGCGCGCCTGTCCGCTGGTGATCGTCTCCGACGCCTGGCCCACCGACACCACGGCGCTGGCCGATATCGTGCTGCCCGCCGCCGGCTGGGCCGAGAAGGACGGCACCGTGACCAACTCGGAACGCCGCATCTCGCGCCAGCGCCGCTTTCGCGCGGCGCCCGGTGAGGCGCGCCCGGACTGGTGGATGTTTGCCGAGGTCGGCAAGCGCATGGGTTGGCGCGAGGCGTTTGCGTTCGAGACGCCGGCGGCGATCTTTCGCGAGCATGCCGCGCTCACCGCGTTCGAGAACAACGGCCAACGCCGGCTCGACCTGGGTGCGCTGGCCACGCTGGACGACGACGCCTACGAGGCGCTCGACCCCGTGCAGTGGCCGTGTCCCGCATCAGGGCAGGGCGCCAGCCACGCGCGTCTGTTCGCACGCGGCCGCTTTTCCACCGCCGACGGACGCGCGCGCATGCTGCCGCTGGCGATCCGCGCCGACGCGAAACTGGCCGGCTTTCCGCTGATCCTCAACACCGGTCGCGTGCGCGACCAGTGGCACACCATGACCCGCACCGGGCGCATCCCCCACCTGATGACGCACAGCCCCGGCCCGCGACTCGCACTGCATCCGCGCGACGCGATGCTGCGTGGCATCGTCGACGGTGGCCTGGCGCGGGTCACCAGTGTGCAAGGGCAGACCAGCCTGCGGGTGGAAATCGATCCGGGCCTGCGCCAGGGCCAGGTATTCGCGCCGATGCACTGGACCGACCAGTTCGCCTCCAGCGGTCCCACCGACCGGCTGGTGCATGCGCTGACCGATCCGGTATCGGGCCAGCCGGATCTCAAGGGCACGCCGGTGCAGGTCAGCGCATTGAGCGAAACCTGGCGTGGCGTGCTGCTGCGACGTCGCGACGGGCAGCTGTCGCTGGGTGACGACGGGCTGTGGAGCAAGGCGCCGATCGCCATGGGTTTCCGCTACGAGCTGTCCGGCCTCACCGCATTGCAGGCGCTGATCGATTCCGAACAGACGCTTCGCCACCTGCTGCAGATCGATGTCGCGGCCGAGCTGATCTCCTACGCCGACCCCAAGAAATCCGTCTTCCGCTACGCCGGCCTGGTCGATGGAAAGCTCGACGCCTGCGTGTTCTTCGCCGCGCCGCAAGCCACGTTTCCCGAAGCCGAAGCCGCCAGCGCCTTGCTCGGCCGGCCGCTAGATGCATTGAAGCGGCTGGGCCTGCTTGCCGGCCTGGAAGCGGGGCCGCAAACATCAGGCAACATCGTCTGCTCGTGCATGTCGGTCAGCGAGACCAGCATCCGCAAGGCCATCCGCGATCATGGCTTGACCAGCACGGCCGAGATCGGCGCGCTGCTGGGCGCCGGCACCAACTGCGGTTCGTGCCTGCCCGAGCTGAAGAAAATGCTGGCGTTGAACGTCATCGAGACCGGAGTGCAGGCATGATCAGCGGACCGCTCGACCAGTTGCGCATCCTCGTGCCGGAAAGCCGCGAGCTGGATCTGTTCGCCGGCATGCTGGAGAAAAAGGGCGCCACCACGCGCCGCTGTCCGCTGGTGCAGATCCTCGATCTCGAGGACAGCACCGAGGCCGAGGCGTGGATCGGGCAACTGCTGGCCGGGGACTTTCGCGACGTGATCTGGATGACCGGCGACGGTATTCACCACCTGGTCGGCATCGCCGAGAAAATCGGCCGGCGCGATGCGGTGATCGCCGCGCTCAAGCGCAGCCGCGCCATCACCCGCGGTCCCAAGCCCACCCGCGCCCTGCGCGAACTGGGTCTGCCCGCACCGTGGCTGCCGGCACCGGAACCCACCTCGCAAGGCGTGTTGCAGGCGTTTGCCGCCGAGGATCTGACCGGCCGTCGGCTCGGCCTGCAACTGTATCCGGGTGATGGAGGCCTGCCGCTGCTCGACGGCTTGCGCGCGCGCGGCGCCATCGTGTTCCCGGTGACGCCTTACCGTTACGCCTCCGACAGCGACACCACCGAGGTGCTGCAAGCCATCCAGGAACTGGTCGGCGGGCAACTGGACATGGTGGCGTTCACCAGCTCGGCCCAGCTCACCCGGCTGCTCGGCGTGGCCAGGGACGCTGGCCTGCGCGACACGCTGCTGCACGCGCTCACCCGCATGCCGATCGCCGCCATCGGCCCGGTGATCGAGACGACGCTGCGCGAGCTGGGTGTCCGCACCATCCTGCGCCCAGAGCGCAATTTCCACCTGAAACCGCTGGTCAACGTGATCGCTGCGGCATGGCAGGCGTCGCGCTTGCCGCACGGCGGTGCAGCTTGATGAAGAGCCTGCTGAGCGTTGCTGAAGCGGAGCAGCGCATCCACGCGCACATGCCGTCGTTCGGCACCGAGCGCGTGGCGCTGGATGCGGCGACGGGTCGGGTGTTGCGCCAGAGCGTGCAGGCCGAGCGCGACCAGCCGCCGTTCGACCGGGTGATGATGGATGGCATCGCGATCGCTACCGTTTTCTCCTCCCCCTGCTCCGCAGGGGGAGGCTGGGAGGGGGTAAGGCTTCTGCCTTTCAGATCAAAAGCAACCCCTCCCCAGCCCTCCCCTGCGGAGCAGGGGAGGGAGCAAAGCTCGATCACCCAGCAGCGCTTCCGGCGCGCCGGACTGGCGCTGGCGGGCATGGACGAGCAGGTGCTGGACGATCCCGCCGCCTGCATCGAAGTGACCACGGGCGCGATGCTTCCGCGCGGCTGCGACAGCGTGGTTCCCATCGAACAGACGCGGCGCGATGGCGAACGATTCGTGCTGAGCGATGGTTATGAACCCACAGCCGGCCAGTTCATCCATCCGCGCGGTGCCGACTGTGGCGAAGGCGAACTCCTGCTGCGATCGGGCACGCGCATCCGCTCGCCCGAGGTCGCCGTGCTGGCAGCCAACGGCGCGGCGCAGGTCGAGGTGGCAAAGCGGCCATCGGTGACGATCGTCGCTACCGGCGACGAATTGCGGGAGGTCGATCAGGCACTGGCGCCGGGGCAGATCCGTCGCTCCAACGACCGCGCCCTGGCCGCGGCGTTGGCGACGCGAGGCTTCGACGACGTGGAGCGCACCTGGCTGCCGGACGATCTGAACATCGCCACCCAGGTGCTTGCCGGTTTGCTGGCAACCCGACAGGTGCTGGTATTGAGCGGCGGCGTCTCGGTCGGCCAGCGCGACTTTGTGCCTGCCGCGCTGCACGCGCTTGGCGTGCAGGAAGTGCTGCACGGCATCGCCCAGCGGCCGGGCAAGCCGATGTGGTTTGGCATCGGGCCACAGGGGCAGGTGATCTTCGCGTTGCCGGGCAACCCGGTGTCGGCGCTGGTGTGTGCCGTGCGTTACCTGCTGCCGGCGCTGGAGCACGCCATCGGCCTGACCGCGGCTGCGCCGGTCAAGGTCGTGCTGGCGGACGCGGCCGCCACGCATCCGGCCCTGACCTGTTTCGTGCCGGTGGACGTGCAACACGACGACCACGGCCGGGCCATGGCGCGGCCGCAACCCAGCCCCACCTCGGGCGACTTTTCCTCGTTGCCGCAAACCCACGGCGTGGTCGAGCTGGCGCCCGCCGCTGGCGCCGCACCCGTCGGCACCGTTGCGGCTCTATACAGGTGGTGATCTGCACAGGTGGTGACATGAGCGTTCCACTCGCCCGCACCGATGTATTCCCCGCGTCGCCCGCGCTGAAAGATCAGCGTGGCCGGCCGCTGCACGACCTGCGCATATCGGTGATGGACCGCTGCAACTTTCGCTGTACCTATTGCATGCCTGAGTCGATCTATGGCGACCACTACACCTTCCTGGACAACCAGCAACGGTTGAGCTTCGACGAGATCGAGCGGCTGTGCCGCATCGCCGCGTCGCTCGGCGTCAGCAAGCTGCGGCTGACCGGCGGCGAACCGCTGCTGCGCCCGAAGTTGCACGAGCTGGTGGCACGCTTGCGCCAGATCGACGGCATCACCGACCTGGCGATGACCACCAACGGCGTGCTGCTGGGACGCCATGCCACGGCGCTGCGCGAGGCCGGGCTGGATCGGGTGACGGTGAGCCTGGATACGCTGGACCCGGCGTTGTTCCACCGCATGAGCGGTGGTCGTGGCGCACTGGACGAGGTGCTGGCAGGCATCGAAGCGGCGCAGGCGGCCCGCTTTCCCGGCGGGATCAAGTTGAACACCGTGGTGCAACGCGGCGTCAACGACCACACGGTGCTCGACCTGGTGCAGCGTTTCCGCGGCAGCGGCATCGTGCCGCGCCTGATCGAATACATGGACACCGGCAACCGCAACGACTGGCGCCGCGATGCGGTGGTGCCATCGGCCGAGCTGATCGCGGCCATCGATGCGCGCTGGCCGTTGGAGCCGCTGCCGCCCCGTTGCGAAGGCGAGGTGGCCACACGCTTCCGCTTCCGCGACGGGCAGGGCGAGATCGGCGTGATCTCCTCGATCAGCGAACCGTTTTGCGGCGATTGCTCGCGGGCGCGGTTGTCGTCCGAAGGCTCGCTCTACACCTGCCTGTTCGCGGCACAAGGCACCGACCTGCGCAGCCTGCTGCGCGACGGCAGCAACGACGAGGCCTTGCGCGAACGCCTGCGCCACACCTGGCTTCGCCGCAACGACCGTTACAGCGAGGAACGCAGGGAGCGCCGCCTGCGCGCCGTGCGCAAGATCGAAATGCATTACATCGGTGGCTGACTCCCTTCCACGAACTACTGTCCGAGAACGCCCATGACCGCAGCAGCGCAAACGCTTTCCCACGTCGATGACGCGAACCGGCCGGCGATGGTCGACGTCGGCGCCAAGGTGGTGACCCGGCGCACCGCGCAGGCGTTGGCGCGGGTGAAGTTTCCGCCCGAGGTCGCCGCGCAATTGCATCGCGCCGGGCATGTCACGGCCAAGGGCGCGGTGCTCACCGTGGCCAACATCGCGGGGGTGATGGGCGCCAAGGCCACCGCGCAGTTGATACCGCTTTGCCATCCGCTGGCGCTAGACCGCTGCCACATCGACATCACCATGCAGGGCGACGACGCACTGATCGCCTGCTCCGTGTCGTGCCAGGGGCGCACCGGCGTGGAGATGGAGGCGCTCACCGGCGCCAGCGTCGCCGCGCTCACCATCTACGACATGTGCAAGGCGCTGTCGCACGACATCGTGATCGCCGAGATCCGCCTGCTGGGCAAGACGGGCGGCAAGCGCGATGTCGACCACAGCGCGGGAACATCCGCATGAGCGCCGCGCCACTCCACGGCCTGTTGCTGTGCGGCGGTGCCAGCCGTCGCATGCGGCGCGACAAGGCGCAATTGAACTACAGCGGCGAGCCGCAACTGCTGCGCGCATGGCGGTTGCTGACGGCGTTCACCGAACGCGCCTTCGTTTCGGTGCGCGACAGCCAGCACGACGAGCCATTGCGCGCCAGCCTGCCGCAACTGATCGATACGTACGACGCGGTCGGCCCCGTGGCCGGCATCCTTTCGGCGCACGATGCCTTCCCGGAAGCCGCCTGGCTGGTGATCGCCTGCGACCTGCCATTGCTGGATGAAACCACGCTGCGCACGCTGATCGCTGCACGCGATCCGGCGAAGGAAGCCACCGCCTTCGCCAGCCGCTTCGACGGCCTGCCCGAGCCGCTGTGCACGCTATGGGAGCCACCGATCCACCAGCGGCTCAAACAGCGCTATGAGGCCGGCAGCTACTGCCCGCGCAAGGTGCTGATCCAGGCCGACATCCGCTTGCTGCCGCCGCCTGGCAACACACTGGACAACATCAACACGCCGCAGGAATTCGAACAGATGCAACGCCAGTTGGAGGTGCTTTCATGAGCCGGATCACCGTGCAGTACTACGCCCAGTTGCGCGAACAGGCGGGCGCCAGCATCGAACAGATCGATACCGCGGCGACCACGCTGCGCGACCTCTACGACGAACTGTGCGGCCGGCATGGCTTCACGCTGCCCACCGACGAGCTCAAGGTGGCGGTGAATGTCCGCTTCAGCGATTGGGGCAGGGCGATCGACGACGGCGACACCATCGTCTTCATTCCACCGGTGGCCGGCGGATGACGCGCTTCACGCTCGCCACCGAACCCGTCGACGTCGCCACCTTGCGTGACACGCTCAAGCATTCCGGCGCCGGCGGCTTCTGCTCGTTCGAGGGCTGGGTACGCAACAACAACGAAGGACGCGAGGTCAGCGGCCTTGCCTATGAGGCCTATGCCGAGCTGGCCATCAGCGAAGGCGAACGCGTGGTGGACGAGGCGGTGGCACGCTACGGCGTGCTGGCCGCCCACTGCGTGCACCGGGTGGGCGACCTTAGGATCGGCGACCTGGCGGTGTGGATCGGCGTGTCCGCCGCGCACCGCGACGAAGCGTTCCGGGCCTGCCGCTACATCATCGACGAGATCAAGCACCGGTTGCCGATCTGGAAGAAAGAGCACTACATCGAGGGCGACACCGCCTGGGTTGCCTGCACGCACGCGGCGCATATCGAAGCAGACGACCATCCAGACGGCCATTCGCACGAAAGCCACATACACGCGCCATCCACCTTCACGCCCGACTATTCGCGCCAGACCCGGCTGCGCGACGTCGGCGATACCGGCCAGGCGAAGCTCGCCGCGGCCCGCGTGCTGGTGATCGGTGCAGGTGGGCTGGGGTGCCCGGTCATCAGCTACCTCGCCGGTGCGGGCGTGGGCACGCTGGGGATCGTCGACGACGATGTGCTGGAGGCCAGCAACCTGCATCGCCAGGTGATGTACGACGCGCGCGATATCGGTCAACGCAAGGTGGGTCTCGCGGCGCGCCGGGTGGCGGCGCTCAATCCTGCGGTGAAAGTGCAGACCTTCGCCGAGCCCCTGCGTGCGGACACCATCGCGGACGTGTTCGCGCAGTTCGACCTGGTGGTCGAATGCACCGATGACCTGGGTAGTCGCTACCTGGCCAACGACGCCGCCGTGCTCACCGGCACGCCCTTGATCCTGGCCAGCGTCTACCAGTACGAGGGCCAGCTCCAGGTGGTCAGCGCGCTCCCCGGCCACGCCTGCCTGCGCTGCCTGTGGCCCGAGCCACCCTCACCAGCCCTGGCCGGGAGCTGCGCCGAGACCGGTGTACTGGGTCCGGTGCCCGGAGTGCTCGGCACCCTGCAGGCGATGGAGGCGCTGAAGCTGCTGCTTGGTCTGCCTGGCGCCGGCGATTCGTCACTGCAACTGGTCGACCTGCTCGAAGGCACCCGCCAACGCCTGCCGGTCGATGTGGCCAGCGGCTGTGTCCTGCATGGTGGCTGCACGGTCGTGGCACAACGGGCACTCGATGCCGCCATGGTGGATATCGATCGCCGTTTCGACGATCTGGCGGACGTGGTGGCCCGTGGCTTCGTGGTCGTCGACGTGCGCGATGCGGACGAAATCGATGCGTCACCGCTACCGGTCGCGTCGCTATGCATCCCCGCCAGCGAGATCGCCACGTGTCCGCTCGGTCCCTTCCACGGCGACGTGCTGCTGGTATGCGCCAGTGGCAAGCGCAGCCACCATGCCGCGCGGCAACTGCGCCAGCGTGGCGTCGAGGCGTACTCGCTGGTGGGCGGCCTGAACGCGCTGCGCTACAGCGCCGTATGCGCATGATTGGAACGTTTGGACGGCCATGATTTCCTACCGCGACGCCATCGAACGCCTGCTCGCGCCGCTGTCGGTCCTGCCATCGGAAACCTGCGCGCTCGCCAATGCCACCGGCCGCGTGCTTGCCGATACGGTAACCAGCCCGTCGGCCTTGCCGTCCTTCGATCACGCAGCCATGGACGGCTACGCGCTGAAGGCGGGCGCATGGTCACGCGGCGGTTCCGAGCATCACGTTCACGGCTCCCGGGCGGCGGGCGACGACGGCCACATCGCGGGAGCGGATGTCTGCGAAATCATGACCGGCGCCCGACTGCCGCAGGGATTCGACGCGGTGGTCGCGGTGGAGCGCACCGAGATGCTGCAGGCGCGGCCCGATGGCACGCCGCATCGCATCCGTTTGCTCGATGACATCGCGCACGGTCGGAACGTGCGCCGCATGGGCACGGACGTGCCGCGTGGTGCGAACGTGCTGGCCACGGGGACATGCATCGAGCCGGCACAGGTCATGTTGCTGGCGGCGCTGGGTGTCGCCCACGTCGCCGTGGTCCGTCGTCCGCGCGTGGCGATCATCTGCACTGGCAAGGAATTGCAGACCGGTCCGCCGGCACCGTTGCGCGATGGCCAGATCCACAACTCCAACGGCCCGTACCTGACGGCGGCACTCCAGCGCGCGGGCGCCGAGGTGGTGTCTTGCGAAACGGTCGACGACACGGTGCACCCGTACCTGGAAGCCTTGCAGCGCGCCGTCGAGGCGGGCGTCGACCTGGTGATCAGCACCGGCGCGGTATCCATGGGCCGATACGACTTCGTGCCTGCAGCACTGCGCCACTTTGGCGCGCAGGTGCTGTTCCACAAGGTCGCGATGCGTCCGGGCAAACCCCTGCTCGCTGCGCGCCTGCACACCGGCCCACTGGTGCTTGGCTTGCCGGGCACGCCGATGGCGGTGGCCGTCGGCGCCCGTTTCTTCGTGGCGCCCGTGCTGCGTGCGATGGGCGGGCAGGGCAGTGAGCCAACCCTTCGCGCCGTGCTGGCTTCGCCGCAGCACCCCAAACCCGGGTTGCGCCATTTCCTGCGCGCCACGCTGTGGCTGGACGATCGCGGCCAGCTGCAGGCACGCCCCGTCGAGCGACAGGAGCCGTTTCGCATCCAGCCTTTTGCAAACGCCGACGCCTGGATCGTGCTGGATGAGCAGGCCGGCGACTGCGCTGCCGGCATGCCGGTGGAGATCGCCAGTCTTGAGCTGGCGACACCGCTGTGCCTGAGCGCCGGACCAGACTTCAGCCCGTAACGTCTGCTGTTCGCGAGTCCGCGTGGATGCGCCCTTCGCGGATCTCCAGCACGTGTTCGCCCGGTGCCTCCACGTCGGATGGGTCGTGGGTAATCATCAGCATCTGCAGGCCCAGCCGCGATTGCAGCGCGAGCAGGTGCTCGCGCATGCGTGCGCGCAACGGTGGGTCCAACGCGGCGAAGGGTTCGTCCAGCAACAGCAATTGAGGGTCCGGCGCCAAGGCGCGCGCCAATGCCACGCGCTGCTGCTGTCCGCCGGAAATCTGCCAGGGGTAGCGATCGGTGAGGTCATCCAGCTCGAACGCCGCCAGCCAATGCCGCGCCGCGTCGGGCAAGGAACGACGCGACGGATTGCGCCAACCCGCGCCAAGGCCGAACGCCACGTTCTGGCCCACGGTGAGATGGGGAAACAGCGCGTAGTCCTGAAACAGGTAACCCACACGACGCGCGGGCGCGGGCAGGCAGATGTGTTGGTCGGTATCGAACCAGGTCTGGCCATGCACCGCGACGCGGCCTTGATCGGGCGTGATCAGTCCCGCGATGGCGCGCAGGGTGAGACTCTTGCCCGAGCCGGACGGTCCGTACAAAACGATGCGCGCATGCTCCGAGCGAAACCGCACGTCCAGCGAAAACGGTCGATGCGGGCCAGCCAGCGTGCGGCGAATGTCGACATCGATCACCATGCTCAAATCACCCGCTGCGGGGCATGTCCCCGGGTGAGTCGACCGGCCAGCAACAGCACCACGATGCAGGTGAGCGAGGCGACGACCACCAGGGTATTGGCGCCGGCTTCATCACCGGCTTCGATCGCCGAATAGATCGCCACCGACAACGTCTGCGTGCGCCCGGGCAGGTTGCCGGCGATCATCAAGGTGGCGCCGAACTCGCCCAGCGCACGCGCAAAAGCCAACAGGGCACCGGCCACGATCCCGCGCGACGCCAACGGCAGCGAGACCCGGAAGAACACCGCCAGTCGCGACAAACCCAACACCCGCGCCGCGCTTTCCAGCTGCGGATCGACGCTCTCGAACGCCGCCCTGGCAGCCTTGTGCACCAACGGAAACGCGGCCAGGGTGGAGGCGATCACCGCGCCCTGCCAGGTGAACACGGGGTTGATCCCCCAATGCTCCAGCCACGCGCCGAACGCGCCACGCCGGCCCAGCAGCACCAGCAGGTAGTAACCCAGCACGGTCGGCGGCAACACCAGCGGCAGGGTGAACATCGCATCCAGCAGAGGGCTCAGCCGCGATCGCCAGCGCGACAGGGCGAACGCGGTGGCCACGCCCAGCAACAGGTTCAGGCCGGTCGCCCACAGCGCCACTTTCAGCGACAGCAACAACGGCTGCCAGATATCCGGCGCCATCAGTGCGGTTTCAGGAAACCGTACTTCGCCAACAGGGCCTGCCCGTCAGCGGAAAGTACGAAGTGCTGGAACGATCGCGCTGCGGACGCATGCGCGGCCTGCGCCACGATCGCCATGGGATAGGTGATCGGCGTGGGCGAATCCAGCCGCAAGGCGATCCGCACCTGCTCGCGCGCCATCGCCGCATCGGTGGCATAGACGAAACCCGCATCCACTTCGCCACGGCGGACGTAGTCCAGGCATTGGCGCACGTTCTGTGCCAGTACCGCTCGCGACTCAAGCGCACCGGCAAGCCCCGCATCGTCGAGTACGCGTCGCGCGTAACGTCCCGCCGGTACCGAGGCGGGGTTGCCCCAGGCGACGCGCTTGAACATTGGCCCCAACAGATCTTTCAGCGCGTCGACGCGTGCATGACTGGAGGAGGGCACGATCAGCACCAGCTGGTTGGCCGCGAAATCGACGCGGCTGCCGGCGCTCAGTACACCCTGCGCCTGCGCGCGATCCATCGCCGTCTGGTCCGCCGAGGCGAACACGTCCACCGGCGCGCCCTGCACGATCTGGCGCATCAAGGTATCGGACGAGGCAAAGTTCAACACCACATGCGTTTCGGGGTGGACGACCTCGTAGGCGCGCGCCACCTCCTGGAAGGCGTTGGTGAGACTGGACGCCGCGGAAACCACCAGATCCGCCGCACAGGCGGTAGCGCTGATGCACGCCATCGGCAGCACGAAAAGCAGCGCGAGGCATCGACGCCTGGTTTGTTTCATGCGGCCATCCCGTTTGAATGTCGTTGAATATATATCCCCCGGAATGTGCGGTCATCCGCGCTCGCGATGGCATGCATGTCGCGGCGGCGGCGGTGTGGCGCGTTGTCACGCCGGCCGCTTTTTTCGTGCGGATTTGACGGCCGTCAAACGGCATCACCCGGACCGCGCAGAGACTGCTCCCCATCCACAAGGGAGCATGGTGATGACGGTGAAGCACAAGGTTCTTTCGGCAAGCTGCCTGCTGGCAGTGGGCATGCTGACGTTGCCCGCGCACGCAGCAACAACCGATGCAGCAGCGGCCCCACTGCAACTGGAATGGGATATGCGCGCCCGCCACGAGCAGGTCGACAACGACGCCTTCAGTCGTGACGCACGCGCCGATACGCTGCGCCTGCGGTTGGGCCTGCGCGCCAGTTTCGGCGATGGCTGGAGCGCACTGCTGGAAGGCGCCGGCGTGGCCAGCGCGGGCAACGACTACAACAGCGGTGCAAACGGACGCACGCGTTATCCCGGCATCACCGATCCTCGCGGCAGCGAGCTCAACCAGGCCTGGCTTGCCTGGCAGGGTGACACTTTCGGTGTGACCGCCGGGCGCCGCCGCCTGTTGCTGGACAACCAGCGCTGGGTGGGCAACAGCGGCTGGCGTCAGCACGAACAAACCTTCGACGGCATCGGCGTGCAATGGCAACCGGCCAGCGGCTGGACCCTGCGCTACGACTGGCTCGATCGCGTGCATCGCGTGGCCGGTCGCGACGCGTTGAACCCGCAGGCCCGCGAGCGCCGGCTCGACACCCATCTGCTCAACGCCAGTTACGTGCACGGCAGACAACAATGGACCGGCTACACCTACCTGCATGACGATCGCGATGTGGCCACTGCCTCCACCGTGACCTCGGGCCTGCGCTGGACCGGCAAGCCCGCCGCGACCGATGGCGGTTTCGGCTGGGCACTGGAGGCGGCGCAGCAACGCGATTACGCCAGCAACCCGCAATCGTTTGCCCATACGTACTGGCTGGCGGAGCCGTCGTGGACGCAGTACGGCGTCACCGCGAAGCTGGGCTGGGAGCATCTCGGTGGCAACGGTCACCACGCCTTGCAAACGCCGCCGGGGACGCTGCATGCGTTCAACGGCTGGGCCGACCAGTTCAACGTGACGCCGGCCGGCGGGCTGGATGATCGCTACGTCGCGTTCAACGGCAACCTCGGTCAGCACGGCGTTGCGGCGCGGCTCGGTTGGGTGGTGGGCTGGCATGACTATCGCGCCACGCATCGCACGGACGGCGACAGGCATTACGGCAGCGAGTGGAATGCGTCGCTGTCCGCGCCTTTGACAGACGGGCTCAGTGCGCTGGTGAAGGTGTCCGATTACCGTGCCGATGGCTTCGGTCGCGACGATGCGCGGCTTTGGTTGCAGCTGGAATGGCATGGGAGGCAACCCCTGCTGCGTTGACCCAGATCAGCGCGCGGCCGTGGCCATGCCGTTGCAATGACGGCATGGCTTTCTTCCCGAACCGATCCGCTGTCGCCCCGCCGGTTGCCGCGCCTGTCGACGAACTCGACCTGCGCGCGCTGCCCATGCCCGAACCGATGGAACGCGCGCTGGCCGCCGCCGACGCGCTGTCACCCGGCGGCGCGCTGAGCGTGCTCACCCCGTTCATGCCGCTGCCGTTGCTGGAGGTGTTGGCCGAACGCGGCCTGCACGCCGAGGCGGAGCTGCTGCCCGACCACGGCGCGCGCGTGTGGATTCGTCGCCCCGATCCGCATGGCCCGGCTGACGATTGAGCGGGCGCCTGCGCCCGCCTTGCCGCGACGCTTCCTGCTTTGCATGCCGTGGTGGGGCATGTTCGCGGGGCTGTTGCTGATTCTCGATGGCGACGCACTGCTGCGCTCGCGCTGGAACCCGGGCACGCTGGCGCTGGTGCATGTGTTCACGCTCGGCGTGCTGGGCAACGCGATGTTCGGCAGCGTGCTGCAGTTCCTGCCCGCAGCCGCCGACGTGCAAGTGCGCGGGCTGCGCTGGGGCAGGTGGCTGCACGGCTTGTTCAATCTCGGCAGCGTGTTGCTGGTGGTCGGCCTGCATCATCACTGGCGCTTTGCGCTGGGTGCTGCCGGCGTGTTGTTGCCCGCAAGTTTCCTGCTGCTGGCCGGCATGACCTTGCCCGGTTTGCTGACCGCGGCTGCACAACATTTGTTGCGGGCGGGTTTCGTCGTGGCCTTGCTTGGCGCGGTCTTTACGGCATTGCTGGGCGGCGGCCTCACGCTGGCGCTGGGCGGCTGGCTGACATGGCCGGCGTTGGCGCTGACCGACGTACATGCCAGTTGGGGTGTGCTGGGTTGGGTGGTGGTGCTGATCGCCACGGTATCGCGCGTGGTGATGCCGATGTTCCAGGGCACCGGCACGCTGCCTTCGGCCGTCCAGACGGCCTGGCTGGTCGGCGTGGTGATCGGCTTGCCGCTGGCGGCTGCATGGCGCCTGCAGCAGGGCGACGACGTTGGCCTGCGGCTGATGCTTGGTGTGTTCGGCGCGCTGTTGGCGGCGGCGCTGCTGTGGTTGCAATGGCGTGCGCCGCGACCGCGACGCGGCCCCTTGCTGCATGGCTGGCGCGCGGGACTGAGCGTACTGCTGGTGGCATCGCTGGCGCTGCTGCTTGGCGGCGGTCGCCTTGCCGCGGCGCTAGGCGTGGGTATCGCGTTGCCGCTGCTGGTGGCGTGCATGGCGATGGAGATCGTGGCGTTCATCGGCTGGATCGAGTTGCACCGCCACTGCGGCCGCGGCGTGCAGGTGCCCGGCGTGCAACGGCTGCTGCCGGACAGCGACAAGCACCGGGCGCTGCTGGCGCATGTGCCGTTGCTGCTGTTGCCGGCGGCGGTGCTGTGGCCGTCGCCATGGCTGGCACGGCTTGCCGGCGCGGCGGTCGTGCTGGCGTGGCTGGGCGTGTGGCTGGCGATGCGTGGCGTACACCGCCGTGCCCGCCGTTTCGTGTCGAGTCGAGAGGTGTCAACGATGGAGAACAATGCATGAGTACTTCAATGCCGCTGGTCTATTCCTGCTCGGGCTGTTCCAGCGCCGCGCAGATGGCCAACGATCTTGCGCTGAAACTGGATCGCGAAGGCGTTGCGGAAATGTCCTGCATCGCCGGCGTCGGTGGCGGCGTCACCGGGCTGGTGCGCACCGCGCAAAGCGGCCGCCGCATCCTGGCGCTGGATGGCTGCGTGCTGAAATGCGCCTCGGCCTGCCTGGCCAATGCCGGCGTGGTGGCCGATACGCATCTGGTGCTGTCCGACTATGGCGTCAAGAAGCGCAAGCACGCCGACTTCGATCCGGGGGAAGCGCAACACGTCTACGTCAACAACGTATTGCCGGCGGCGCATGCGTTGGCCGTGGCGGCGGGGCACATCGTCGACGCCACCGATTGACGCAGGGCGCGCATGCTTGCCGCGTTGTTGATGTGGGTCAAGGCAACACCCTGCGAATCGCGGCGATGATGCGCGCCATCATGCTCACTGCCAATTTTTTGCCACAGCCATCCAAACGCTTCGCGCCGCGACTGCTGCGCCTGCTGCCACCACCACGGCGTTTGCAGCCGGTGCTGCGCATCGTCGTGCCACAACGCTGGCAACGCGCATGGCTGGAGGCGGCCATGGCGCGCGTGCTGGCCACGCCGATACACGACGGTTCACTCGACTTCATGCGCGGGCGCAAACTCGCCATCGAAGTGACCGACCTGGGCCTGCGCTGGGTGCTGACCCTGCGTGGCGACTGCCTGGGCGTCGTCGATGAAGAGCCCGAGGCCAGCGTGCGCGGCAGTGCCACCGATCTGTTGCTTCTGGCCAGCCGACTGGAAGACGCCGACACGCTGTTCTTCCAGCGCGCATTGGTGCTTACCGGTGATACCGAACTGGGCCTCACCGCGCGCAATCTGCTCGAACGGCTGCCGTGGGAATCGGTGCCGCTGGGCTTGCGTATCGCGCTGAACCGGGGCGCGCGATTTGCCCGCAGCGCCCGCGCCGCCCATCGCGGCCAGGCTGTCTGACATCCACCGTTCCCCCTGTTGGCGAAACGCATGACCGTGACTGACATCTTGCCCGTGCCCGCCTGGCGCGATGACTTGCCACTCGAATACGCAGCATTGGTCGAACGCCTGGAACCCTTGCTGCCGTGTCTGGAAGTGCCGATGCACCTGCCGTGGATCGACGCGATCAACGCGCTGAAGCAGCAGCGCGGCGCGGTGATCATGGCGCACAGCTACCAGTCGCCGGAGATCTTCCACGGCGTGGCCGACATCACCGGCGACTCGCTGGGCCTGGCCCAGGCGGCGGCCGATTGCGATGCGGAGCTGATCGTGGTGTGCGGCGTGCACTTCATGGCCGAGAGCGCGAAGATCCTGGCGCCCGGCAAGACCGTGCTGATTCCGGATCTGGAAGCCGGCTGCTCGCTGGCCTCGTCAATCACCGCCGCCGATGTGCTGGCCTTGCGTGCGCAGCATCCGGGCGTGCCGGTGGTCAGCTACGCCAACACCTCCGCCGCGGTGAAGGCGGAGTCCGATGTCATCTGCACCTCGGCCAATGCGGTGCAGGTGGTGGAATCGCTGGGCGTGCCCAAGGTGATCTTCCTGCCCGACGAATTCCTGGGTCGTCATGTCGCCGGCCAGACCGACGTCGAGCTGGTGCTGTGGCATGGCCGCTGCGAGGTGCACGAGAAGTTCACCGCGCAGCAGGCGCGGCATGCGCGCGAGCAATTCGATGCGAAGCTGGTGGCGCACCCGGAGTGCCCGCCCCAGGTGCTGGCCGAGGCGGATTTCGTCGGCTCCACCACGGCGATGGGCAAGTGGCTGGAACGCGAGAAACCGGCGCGGGTGGCGATGATCACCGAGTGCTCCATGGCCGACAACCTGCGCGCGCAGTTTCCCACCACGCAGTTCATCAAGCCGTGCAACCTGTGCCCGCACATGCAGCGGATCACCCTGCAGAACATCTACGCCTGCCTGCGCGACCTGCAACACGCCATCGAGATTCCCGCCGATGTCAGCGCACGAGCGCGCGCCGCGCTGCAACGCATGCTGGCGGTGGGTCGGCGCGAAAGCGTGTGAAACATCCGCGCGCACCCATCGTGGTGATCGGCGGCGGCGTGGCCGGGCTGGCTACGGCGCTGGCGGCGGCGCCGGCGCCGGTGCGTCTGTTGTGCCGCGCCATCGACGGCACCGGCAGTGCCAGCGCGCTGGCCCAAGGCGGCATCGCGGCCGCGCTCGATCCGGCCGACAGCCCGCTGGCGCACACCGAGGACACGCTGGTAGCCGGCGCCCATCACAACAACGTGGCCATGGTCCGCTGGCTGTGCGCGCAGGCGCCCGAGGCGATCGCCTGGTTGCAGGCGCAAGGCGTGGCGTTCGACCGTGACGCGGGCGGTGCGCTGAAACTGGGCCGCGAGGGCGGTCACCGGGTGGCGCGCATCGTCCATGCCGGTGGCGATGCCAGCGGTGCGGTGCTGTTGCGGGCCTTGCTGGCCAAGGCGCAATGCGCCGCACATATCCAGTGGCGTGGTGGGCTCAATGCCGATGCCTTGCTGCTGCGCGACGACGCGGTGTGTGGCGTGCGCGCCATCGACGGGCAGGGGAGGCAGCACGTGATCGAGGCCTCGGCGGTGGTGCTGGCCACCGGTGGCATCGGTGCGCTGTTCGCATGCACCAGCAATCCATCCGGCGCCGATGGCAGCGGGTTGGCACTGGGCATGGCGGCCGGCGCGCGTACACGCGACCTGGAGTTCGTGCAGTTCCATCCCACCGCGCTGGACGTGCCCGGCGCACATTGCCTGCCGCTGATCACCGAAGCCCTGCGCGGCGCCGGCGCGCGCCTGCGCGATGCCGGCGGCCGCTTGCTGATGGAAGGCCTGCATCCGCTGGGCGACCTTGCCCCGCGCGACGTGGTGGCGCGGCGCGTGTGGCAGGCCCGGCACGACGACGGCCGCGCATGGCTCGATGCCAGTGCGATCACGGGCGAGTGGGAGAGCGCTTTCCCCACCGTGCTGGCGGCTTGCCTGAGACACGGCATCGACCCGCGTCGACAACCGATTCCGGTGACGTCTGCCGCCCACTTCCACATGGGTGGCCTGGTGGTGGATGGCGATGGCCGCACCAGTGTCCCCGGCTTGTACGCGGCGGGTGAGGTGGCCTGCAACGGCGTGCACGGCGCCAACCGCCTGGCGAGCAACTCGCTGCTGGAAGGGATCCTCTGCGGCCGCCGTCTCGGTGCCGTGCTGGCGGCAACGCCGGCGGTCGTCGGACGCGGGGAACACCGCTGGGCGGAACGCGGCAGCGCGCTGGCGGCAACCGATCTGTCCCGTCTGCGCGACCTGTTGTGGCAAGCCGCCGGGCCGGTGCGTCGAACCGAGTCGCTGCGCCATTACCTGTTGCAGCTGATGGCATGGCAAGGACAGGGCTGGCAGGCACGGCTGGCGCAATCGCTGCTGGACGCGGCCCTGCAACGCCATGAAAGCCTCGGCGCCCACTACATCGCAGCACCCGAAATGGACGTCTGAACGTCCAGTCGTTGACCTTTCACACCCACAGGCCTGCCCATGTCGACACCTGCCACATCCGAATCGCGCCCCTCGACCATGGGCGAGGAAATCGCCAATAGCATCAGCCACGGGCTGGGCGTGCTGCTGGCGATCGTGGGTTTGCCGATCCTGGTGGTCAACGCGGTGCGCATCGGCAGCACGGCGGCGATGGTGGGTGCGGCGGTGTTCGGCGGCAGCGCGATCCTGCTGTACATGGCCTCGACCCTGTATCACGCGGTCTCCCACGTGCGTGCCAAGGCCTGGCTGCAACGCCTCGACTACGGCGCCATCTACCTGCTGATCGCCGGCACCTACACCCCCATCGCGCTCGGCGTATTGCGCAACAGCTGGGGACTGGCGCTGCTGGCGGTGATCTGGAGCCTGGCCTTGCTGGGGCTGGTATTCAAACTGCTGGTGGGCGCGCGCTTCGAGCGGCTGTCCACCGCGCTGTACGTGGGCATGGGCTGGATGGCCCTGATCGCCATCCGCCCGCTATGGCAAAACATGCCCGCTGCCGGGTTGACGTTGCTGTTCGCTGGCGGTGCCGCCTACACGCTGGGCGTGGTGTTCTTCCTGCTGCACGAACGGCTGCGCTACAGCCACTTCATCTGGCACCTGTTCGTACTCGCCGGCACCGGCTGCCACTATTTCACGGTGCTGGGTTATGCGTTTTAAGTCGGGCTCTGGCTCAAGCAGGCAGGTACCGGCAAAACTGGCATCATCCAGCATCGAGCCACACCATTGACCGAGAAGATCCCATGAAACATCGCTTGTCCCGTTTGCTGCGTACCCTCGTCCTGGGTGCGGCCCTGTCGCCCGTCGCCGCCGTGGCCATGACCAGCGCCATCGAGGTCTACCACGACCCCTCCTGCGGCTGCTGCGTCAACTGGATTCGCTACATGGAATCGCAGGGCTACACCGTCAACTCGCACGAAGAGCCGGCCATGGCCGCCGTCAAGACCCGTCTGGGCGTGCCGGCCGACGCTGCGTCCTGCCACACCGCGAAAATCGGCGGCTACGTGATCGAAGGCCACGTCCCCGCGGAAGACATCCAGCGCCTGCTCACCGAACACCCTGACGCACGCGGCCTGGCCGCACCCGGCATGCCCATGGGTTCACCCGGCATGGAAATGGGCACGCCGCAGCACTACGACGTGATGCTGATCGGAAAGGATGGAACCACGCGGGTGTTTGCCAGCCACGGGCCGAAGGCTTGAGCGCCGGCCAGCGCGCGGTTATTGGTGTATCGGGACAGAGAAGTGACGTTCGCATCACGCGGAACCAACTCGGTGTTCTCCGTGCAAAATGACCCCGGCCCTTCAGCTATCTCGGGGGCTTGGACTTAAGCAGAAGGAATCCGCACAGCGGGTTTACATCCGGTTGAGCGAGCGGTCATGCCAAATTGCACGGGCGCAGCGTACCGGGCAGGCTCGCGGGCAGCCAACGACCACGACGAACGCGCTGCTGGACGAATTGTTTGTACGCCTCAGGCTCGGGAGCAGTGAGCCGTGCGTGACGCTTGTGATTGCAGAATGCGCAGGCTGCAACGATATTGACTGAAGACGCAGTACCACCCATAGACCTTGGGATAAGGTGCTCCGCTGTGCATTGGAGTTGAAGCGCTTGTCTTCGCGAAAGGCCGTATTTGGCGGCAAACGACACTACGTTGTTTGACCACATTGGGAGGCCGCAGTAGAAGCAGCGGAAGCTTTGGTGGTACGCAGCGATTGCTCGCGCGCGAGCAAGTGACTTGCACATGGCATGGACTCCAGAGGAAAAATGAAGTCCCGCATGTCTTTAGGATCAGAGGCGGGCACCGGCCGGTATTGGCATCGGTGACTGACCGAATTGCTCGGACCAGCTCTGCTCTCGCAGCGACTCGACGTTAGTGCAACGACACGCTCGCATCAAGCGCTTTGCTTCGAAGGCACGACGTTTGGGTTGATCGGCGGCGTAACCATCCGCTTGGACAAGTAGTTCGACGGTTGCGACACGCTCGCGCGGGTGACAACGACACCAAGACAAATGCGCCACGCGAAACTGCTCTGCTTGGCGTATCCGGGCCCCGTCGCGCCCGGCCTGGCGCAACACGCCTTGCCACATACGGCCAACCTTCAACTAATGGAAACAGCCTGCTCAGCCACCACCGGCCGCATCCCCGGCTCGCCATGCCAGTAACCATTGCGGGCGCCGATGCGCGGTGGTGGCGATGGGGAGCGACGGACGAGGTGGTAGTGGTCGACGATGTCGGCCATGCCTTCGGCCTGGGGATACAGGCGCAGCACGTCGACGCCGAGTTCGCGCAGTTGCAGGATTTCGGGGCCGAGGTCGGTCACTTCCTCGCCCTGGATCTGGATGCCGTTGATGCGCAGGAAGGGGCGTCCCTCGCGGGTGGCCAGCGGCATGCCGTCGGGGTATTCGATGCAGCGGAAATCGCATTGGTCCTTGGCCACGTCCAGGGCGCGGGCGGTGAAGCAGCGTGCGGAATAGGCCAGGGGCAGGCGGCCGAACGCGATCACCTCGAGTTCGGGCATGGGTTGTTCCTCGGCCTGCATCGCGTCGCACAGTTCTCGCAGCAGGGTGTAGCCCTGTTCCACGCCGGGCACCCAGCGGCGCAGGCCGTCGTCCATCAGCATGGTCAGCGCGTGGTGGTTGTAGATGTTGAGCGTGGGGCCGGCCACGAACGGCATGCCGCGCTCGCGGCATAACTGCACGGCGGAGAGATCGTTCGCCTCGATCCAGCAGCCGCCCTCGTCGATCAGCCGCTGCAGCACGCCCAGTTCGGACTCGGCCTCGATCAATGCCAGTGACGACAACACGATCTGCTTGCCGCTTTCGGCCAGCTCCGCGGCCAGTGCAATCCAGTCGCGCGTGCCCAGCTCGCGGCGTTTGCTGCACACCGTCTCGCCCAGATAGATGATGTCCAGTGGCCAGCCGGCGGCTTCGCGATAGAACGCCAGCGTGCGTTCGCGTGGCCAGAAATATTGCAGCGGGCCCAGGCTCAGTTTCATCGTCGTCATCGGTTCAATGCCAGGAGCGGTGATAGGGGCCGAGCGTGGTCTGGTGACCCTCGGCGTGGCGGGACAGTGACGATTGCCACTCCGACTGCAGTTTCCACGCGGCGGGCGCGGCGCCGTGGCGGTCCAGCGCCTCGCGCCAGGTGCGGGTGACGGATGCCACATAGGCGACGCCACGTTGGCGGCCTTCGATCTTCAATGCGGCGACGCCGGCCTGCGCCAGGCGCGGCAGCAGCTCCAGCGTGTTGAGGCTGGTGGGCTCCTCCAGCGCGTGGAAGATCTCGCCGCCGACGTCGAAGCGGCCCTTGCACACGGTCGGGTAGCCGGCCGGTTCGGCGGGCTCGAACTTGTCCATCAGCACCTGGTTCAGGCGCACGCTGCGGCGGCCGTCGTCGTGCTCCTCCCAGCGCACGAAACTGGCGGGTGAACACACGCCGTGCCGGTTCGGCGAGGCGCCGGTGACATAGCTGGAGAGCTGGCAGCGGCCCTCGACCATGATGCAGAGGCTGCCAAACGCGAACACCTCGATCGGCACCGGCGAGCCTTCGCACAGGCGCTCCACCTGCTGGATCGACAGCACCCGCGGCAGCACCGCGCGACTGATGCCGAAGCGCTCGTGCGCGTAGCGCAGTGCCGGCGCGGTGGTCGCCGAACCCTGCACGGACAGATGCCGCTTCAGCGACGGATGCCTGCGCGTGGCGTAATCGAGCACCGCCATCTCGGCGGCGATGATCGCGTCGCAACCGAACTCCGCCGCCTTGTCCACCGCCGTGTACCACTGCTGCAGCCGCGCGCTGTCGGGGTAGGTATTCAATGCGAGGTACACCTGTCGCCCGCGCTGGTGCGCGTAGGCAATGCCCGCGCGCAGTTCCTCGTCGCTGAAGTTGAGGCCGGGGAAGGCACGCGCGTTGGTCTGGTCGCGGAAACCCGCGTAGACCGCATCGGCGCCGGCATCGATTGCCGCTTGCAGCGCGGGCAGGTTGCCGGCAGGACAGACCAGTTGCATAAGCACCTCGATACCGTGAATTCGGCGCGCATCGTGGCGGTTGTCTTGCGTGGCTGCGTTGACGTGGGTCAGTTCCGCGCGTGTCCGTGCATCAAATCTTTTTCGATGGGCTCCGCGAACCTGCTCAACGGCGTTTCCGACTGCTGCGCTTACGGGTGCCGGCATCGGGCATGCAATAGATCTCGTACAGCGCGGCGATGATGGAGTGGGCCGGCCCCGGTGGCAGCGCATACCACACGGTTTGCGACTCGCGCCGCGTCGTCACGAGGTTGTCGCTGCGTAGCCGGGCGAGGTGCTGGGACAGCGCCGACTGGCTCAGCTCGGGCAACTGTTCGTTGATCTGTCCCACCGACATTTCCGCTTCCAGCAGCAGGCAGAGCACGCGCAACCGCTGCGCGTTGCCGAGCGTCTTGAGCAGTCGCGCGGCATCTTCGGAACGCGACTGCATGAGATTCATATCCGCGTGGGCAGGAAGGTTCATGCCCGGGCCCTGGCGATGGATGGCGTTGGTTGTTTCATATGGTTGACTTTAGCATGGATAGCTAATTAAGCTATATCTAATTTAGTAAATGTCTAACTTCAAGGCGCGCCGAACCAGCCCCGCCGGGGCGTACACGCCGCGAAGCTTTTCCACCACAGGAGCCTCGGGTCATGAATGTCGATCGCATGGTCATCGGTTTTGCCGGCGCGGTTGTGCTGCTGGGCATCGCGCTGGCGCATTTCGTGGCGCCCGGCTGGATCTGGGTGTCGGTCTTTGTGGGTGCCAATTTGCTGCAATCATCGTTCACCGGCTTCTGCCCGCTGGCGCTGATGCTGAAGAAGCTGGGCATGAAACCCGGCTGCGCCTTTCCTTCCCGCATTGTTTGATCGGTCCGAACGGAGTGAGCCATGTATTACATCGTTGAGACTGCCAAGTCGCCGGCACAGGCGGCAACCGATCTGACCGAGGCGGTGGCGCGCAACGGTTTTGGTTTGCTGCACGTGCACGATCTGGGCACGACCTTGCGCAGCAAGGGCATCGCGTTCGAGCGCGAGTGCCAGGTTTTCGAGGTGTGCAATCCGAAGCAGGCGGCGGGAGTGCTGGCCGCCGACATGCGGATGAACATGGCTTTGCCGTGTCGTGTTTCGGTTTATACCGACGGTGGCAAGACCTGGATCGGCATGATCCGGCCGGGGCCGATGCTGGCCATGCTGTCCAGCGACCTCGCACTTGCAGCGATTGCGGGCGAGGTCGAGCAAACCCTGACCCGCATCATCGACGAAGCACGCTGACAGCGCGCTGCCAGCGCTGCCGCGATGTTTTGTCGCGACTGCCGCCCGCCATCGAATTGACCAGCATCAAGTCCCCGCAAGGTGCGCCAGCCCATGCTGTGGGCACCGACCAAGCAGGAGTCTGTCATGAGTGATGTCATCATCATGGGTGCGGGTTTGGGTGGCATGAGCGCGGCGTACGAGATCAAGGATGCGCTGGGTGGCGGACATCGGGTCAGGGTGGTGGGCGAGGGCGGCCAGTTCTCCTTCACGCCGTCCAACCCCTGGGTGGGCATCGGTTGGCGCAAGCCGGGCGAGGTGCAGATCGACGCCGGCCCGGCGCTGACCCGGCACGACATCGATTTTTTCGACTCGCCAGCGAGCGCGGTGAATCCGGCGGCGAACCTCGTGCGGCTGCAGGATGGGCGCGAACTGCATTACGACTACCTGGTCATCACGACCGGACCACGCCTGGCCTTCGACGAGATACCCGGTTTCGGACCGGAAGATGGCTACACCAAATCCGTATGCACGACGCCGCATGCAACCCGCGCCTGGGCTGCCTACGAGGCGTTCCTGAAGGCGCCCGGGCCCGTCGTGGTGGGTGCAGCGCAAGGTGCCAGTTGTTTTGGCCCGGCGTATGAATTCGCGTTCCTGCTGGATACCGACCTGCGCCGGCGCAAGCTGCGCGACAAGGTGCCGATGACCTTCGTGACACCGGAGCCGTATATCGGCCACATGGGCCTGGGCGGCGTGGGTGACTCGAAAGGCCTGCTGGAGAAGCAACTGCGCGAGCGCCACATCAAGTGGGTGACCAACGCCCGTGTCGACAAGGTCGAGCCCAGCCAGATGCTGGTCAGCGAACACGATGCCCATGGCCAGCCGGTGCAGCAGCATGCCTTGCCCTTTGCGTACGCGATGCTGATTCCGGCGTTCACCGGTGTGGCGGCCGTGCTCGGGGTGGTAGGGCTGGTGAATCCGCGCGGCTTCGTGCTGATCGACAAGTACCAGCGCAACCCGACCTTCCCCAACATCTATGCCGCCGGCGTCTGCGTGGCGATCCCACCGGTGGAGGTGACGCCCGTACCGACCGGCGCACCGAAGACCGGCTTCATGATCGAGTCGATGGTCACGGCGCTGGCGACCAACATCAAGTCCGCGATCGAAGGCAAACCGGCAACCGCCGAGGCCACCTGGAACGCGGTGTGCCTGGCCGACATGGGCGACAGCGGTGCGGCATTCGTGGCCATTCCGCAGATTCCGCCGCGCAACGTGACCTGGGCGCGGGAGGGCAAGTGGGTGCACGTGGCCAAGGTGGCGTTCGAGAAATACTTCATGCACAAGATCCGCGTGGGCAAGACCGAGCCGATCTACGAGAAATACGTGATGAAGGCGCTTGGTATCGAGCGGCTCAAGCCGACGGAAAATCCCCGTAGCCCCTTGCCGTAACCTGAGCACCGCCCCGAAACCCTTTGCCCGAGAGACTGCCGATGAACTGGAACAACACCACCCACCGCTACGGTTCACTGTCGATCAGCCTGCACTGGCTGATGCTGGCGCTGCTGATCGGCGTCTACGCCTGCATCAACCTGCACGAACTGGCGCCACGCGGCAGCGACTTGCGCGCGGACCTGAAGACCTGGCACTTCATGCTGGGCCTGACGGTGTTTGCGCTGGTGTTCCTGCGCCTCGCGGTGCGCTTCGTCACGCCGTCGCCGCAGATGAACCCGCAGATAGCGGCGTGGCAGCGACACCTGGCGCACCTGATGCACGGCGCTTTGTATGCGTTTCTGATCCTGATGCCCCTACTTGGCTGGCTCACGCTGAGTGCCGCGGGCAAGGCGATCCCGTTTTTCGGGCTGGAGCTGCCCGCGCTGATCGGGCCGGACAAGGCGCTGGCGGAATCCATCGAGGATCTCCACGGCACGATCGGCACCCTGGGCTACTACCTCATCGGCCTGCATGCAGCGGCGGCGCTGTACCACCACTACTTCGTGCAGGACGACACCCTGCGCCGGATGCTGCCGCTGCGCAAAAAGTCCTGAGCGATCCATCCGCAGGCCTGCCTCCCCTCGTTCCTCCAAGCAAGAGCCCGTCCTGATGAAACCCCTCCTGCGCCATGTCGTCATGTCGCTAGCTGTTGTGGCCTTGACCGCTTGCGGCAAAGGCCAGCCAGCGACCGAGCATGCCGGCCAGCCACCCGCGCTCGCCGGCATGGTCGTGCACGCCCAATCGGTGCATGACGAGCAGGTATGGGATGGCGTGGTGGAGGCGGTGAACCAGGCCACCATCACCGCGCAGACGAATGCACGCGTGCTCGAACTGCCCCACGACGTCAACGACGTGGTGTCCAAGGGCGATGTGCTGGTGCGTTTCACCGACGTGGAACAGAAGTCCTCGCGTCGCGCCGCCGAAGCACAGGTGGTGTCGGCCGAGGCGGCGTACCGCGAAGCGCTGGCCTCGTATGACCGGATCAAGGCGGTTTATGCCAAGGGCTTCGTGTCCGGCGCGCAGATGGATCAGCAGCGTGCCCAGCGTGACGCAGCGCAGGCGGCGCTGGCGGCGGCGCGGGCGCAACGCGACCAGGTGGGGCAGGCGCTGGACTATACGGTGGTGCGCGCACCGTATGCCGGCATCATCACCCGCCGTTTCGTGCAGGTGGGTGAGGCGGTGCAGGCCGGGCCGCCATCGCCGCAGCCGTTGATCGCGTTGCAATCGCTGGACGCGCTGCGCGTCAACGTGCAGGTGCCGCAGGCGGCCGTCGAGGCGATCCGCCGCTATGGCGCGGCGCAGGTGCTGCTCGATGGCGAGGGCGGACACCGCATCAAGGCCAGCAGCGTCAGCGTGTTTCCGTATGCCGATCCGCAGACGCACACCTTCAATGTGCGCCTGCTGTTGCCGGCCGGCACCACCGGGCTGTATCCGGGCATGACGGTGAGGGTCGCCTTTGCCCGCGGCGAGGCCAGGCGCCTGCTGCTGCCGGCCAGTGCACTGGTGCAACGCGGGGAATTGCCGGGCGTGTACGTGCTGGGTGAGCACGAGGTGGCGCTGCGTCAGCTGCGCATCGGTCACCGTTACGGTGACAAGGTCGAGGTGCTGGCCGGGTTGGAGGATGGTGAGCGCATCGCCACCGACCCGGCCGCGGCCGCCCGCTGGCTGGTTGCGCATCGTGCGGAAACCACGCCATGAGCGTACCGCGACTGGGCTTCTCCGGCCGTATTGCGCGCGCGTTTCAGGCATCTCCGCTGACACCGATCCTGGCGATCGCGGCGCTGCTGCTGGGGCTGGCGGCGGTGATGATCACCCCGCGCGAGGAAGAGCCGCAGATCGACGTGACCATGGCCAACGTGATGGTGCCGTTTCCGGGCGCCGATGTTCACGACGTCGAGAATCTGGTGGCCTATCCGCTGGAGCAGAAGCTGTCGGAGATCGAGGGCGTCAAGCACGTCTATTCGGTGAGCCGGCCGGGCATGGCGCTAATGACGGTGGAGTTCCAGGTGGGCGTGCCGCGGCAGGCGGCCATCGTGCGGCTGTACAACCAGGTGTTCCGGAACCGGGATTTCGTGCCGCCCGGCCTCGGCGTAGGCCAGCCATTGGTGCGGCCGATGGGCATCGACGACGTGCCGGTGATGACGCTGACGCTATGGAGCGACAACCCGGCCCATGGCCCGCTGCAACTGGCCGAAGTGGCGCACACGCTGGAGACCGAATTCAAGCGTGTACCCGGCACGCGCGATGTCTACACCATCGGCGCGCCCGAGCGCGCCGTGGTGGTGCAGCTCGAGGCGGGCAGGCTGGCGGCCCACGGCATGGCGGTGAGCGACCTGGCGAACACGCTGCGTGCCGCCAACGTGGTCACCGAGTCGGGTGACCGGATCAGCGGCGACCGCGCCACACCGCTGACGGCCGGGCGTTTTCTCGCCGACGCGGCGGATGTATCGCAACTGGTGATCGGCCTGAAGAACGGCCAGCCGGTGTTTCTCTCCGACGTCGCTCGCGTCCACCGGGGTACCGACCTGCCGGCCAGCTATGCGTGGTTCGGTGCACCGGCGGGCAAGCCGGGGCCTGCAACCGGCCAGGCACCGGCGGTGACGATTGCGGTGGCCAAGAAACCCGGCAGCAATGCCGCCGACATCACCCGCGCCATCGCGGCGCAGGTGCAGACGTTGCAAGGCGTGGTGATTCCGGCCGGCATGCATGTCACGGTGACCCGCGACTACGGCCAGACCGCCACCGACAAGGCCAACAAGCTGATCCAGAAGCTGATCTTCGCCACGCTGTCGGTGGTGTTGCTGGTGCTGCTGGCGATGGGTTGGCGCGAGGCGCTGGTGGTGGGCAGCGCCGTGATCATCACCCTGGCTCTGACCTTGTTCGCTTCGTGGGCGATGGGCTTCACCATCAATCGCGTATCGCTGTTCGCGTTGATCTTCGCCATCGGCATCCTGGTCGACGACGCCATCGTGGTGGTGGAGAACATCCACCGGCACATGGCCCTGGGCGGGCGCACGCTGCGCGAGGCGATTCCGCAGGCGGTGAACGAAGTGGGCGGGGCAACCATCCTGGCCACGTTCACGGTGATCGCGGCGCTGTTGCCGATGGCGTTCGTGTCCGGCCTGATGGGGCCGTACATGCGGCCGATCCCGATCAACGCCTCGGCCGGCATGGTGCTGTCGCTGGCGGTGGCGCTGATCGTGACGCCGTGGCTGGCGCTGAAGCTGTTGCGCGGGCATGCCGAGGCCGGGGACGCGGCCGTCGCCAGCCACGCCGGCGATGGTGGCCGCACGCACCGGTTGTTCCATCGCGTGATGCTGCCGTTCCTCGATGGTGAGAGGGCGCCGCGCCGACGGCATCTGCTGTTTGCCGCGATGGGTGTGCTGGTGCTGGCGGCGGTCGGCCTGGTGGTGGTCAAGGCGGTGGTGCTGAAGATGCTGCCGTTCGACAACAAGTCCGAGTTTCAGATCGTGGTGGACATGCCCGAGGGCAGCACGCTGGAGCGCACCAACCGCCTGCTGGGCGAACTGGCGCAGACCGTGGCGACCTTGCCCGAGGTGAAGGACTGGCAGGGCTACGCCGGCACCGCCGCGCCGATCACCTTCAACGGCCTGGTGCGCCAGTACTACCTGCGCAGCGGGCCGATCGTGGGCGACCTGCAGGTGAACCTGGTCGACAAGCATGAGCGCTCGCGCCAGAGCCACGCCATTGCGTTCGCCGTGCGCCCGACACTGGTCGCGGTGGGCGCGCGCTATGGCGCGTCGGTGAAGCTGGTCGAGGTGCCGCCCGGTCCGCCGGTGATGGCGCCGATCGTGGCCGAGATCTATGGCCCGGATTACGCCGGCGTGCGGCGCATGGCACGCGAGCTGGAGACCAGGTTCAAGGCCGATACGGACATCGTGGATGTGGACACCAGCGTGGAGGCGGAGGCGCCGCGCGACGTGGTGGTGGTCGATCGTGCGCGTGCAACGCGGCTGGGGCTGGATCAGGGCTCGATCGCGCAACTGCTGCGCACCGCGTTGTCCGGCGATGACGCCACGTATCTGATGGACGGCCAGGCGAAGTACGCGGTGCCGATCCGCCTGCGTCTGGGCGCGGGCGACCAGGCATCGCTGGGCCAGTTGCTGGCCTTGCGCGTACGCGCGGCCAGCGGTGTGCTTGTGCCGTTGTCCGAAGTGGTCAGCGTGCAGCCGGCCCATCGCGAGCAGGCCATCTATCACAAGGACCTGCTGCCTTATGCCACGGTCACCGGCGACGATGCCGGCAACACGGACAGCCCCCTCTACGGCATGTTTTCACTGGTGGGCGAACTGGGCCACGAGCGTCTGGACGGCCAACTGCTGCAGCAGCATTTCATCGCCCAGCCCATCGACACCACCCACGCCGCGATCAAGTGGGACGGCGAATGGCAGATCACCTACGAGACCTTCCGCGACATGGGCCTGGCCTATGCGGTCGGCCTGGTGTTGATCTACCTGCTGGTGGTGGGCCAGTTCAAGAGTTACATGGTGCCGCTGATCATCATGGCACCGATCCCGCTGACCGTGATCGGGGTGATGCCCGGGCACGTGCTGATCGGCGCGCAATACACGGCTACCTCGATGATCGGCATGATCGCCCTGGCCGGCATCATCGTGCGCAACTCGATCCTGCTGATCGACTTCATCAACCATGCGCTGGCGGCAGGCCAGCCGCTGCGCGAGGCGGTGGTCAATGCCGCCGCGGTGCGCGCCAAGCCCATCGTGTTGACCGGGCTGGCGGCGATGATCGGCGGCTTCTTCATCATCGATGATCCTATTTTCCAGGGCTTGGCGGTGTCGCTGATCTTCGGCATCCTGGTGTCCACCGCGCTGACCTTGCTGGTCATTCCGCTGCTGTATTACGCATGGTTGCAGCGTCACCCGGCGTCCGGCACATCCACGTCCGAAGGAGCTTGAGCATGAGCGAGACCCAGGCATTCACGCTGACCCTGACCCAGGAGTCGGATTACGTTTTCCGGATCGAGTTCGACGACACCGCGATTCCGGCGTTGCATACCGACGAGTCGGCGCCCCTGGGCAACGACAGCGGCCCCAATCCGTCGCGCATGCTGGTGGCGGCGGTCGCCAACTGCCTCAGTGCCAGCCTGCTGTTCTCGCTGCGCAAGTACAAGAACACGCCTGGCACCATCGTGACCCGCGCGCGGGCAACGCTCGACCGCAACGAACAGAAGCGCCTGCGCGTAACCCACATCGACGTGGTGATCCAATTGCCGGACGCCGCTGCCGACTACGCGCAGATCGAGCGCCTGTTGCAGCAGTTCGAAAACTTCTGCGTGGTAACCGAAAGCGTGCGGCATGGTGTCGCGGTGGATGTCAGCGTGCGCGACGGGAACGGCGCCACACTGCATGCCAGCGGCGGTTCCTGAACACGCGCGCCGCCACGGGGCGAGGGCATTGACGTGGGTCAGCCGTCATCCGCGCCTGGTGCACTAGCATCATTTCATCCGCGGCATTCATGCCGCATGCCGGAGTACTCCACATGAAACTCGTGAAGTCGGTTCTTGCGTTGGCCTGTGGCCTCGGCCTCGCTGTTTCGGTACAGGCAACACCGCAGCACGCGCATGGCGATGTTGCGCACGCGGCTGCACATGGCGCCGCACACGACACCGTGCCGGTGCCGGCGCAACGCTGGACACCCGATGCGCCATTGCGCGAAGGCATCCGGCGGGCACACGTTGCGGTCGACCAGCTGAGCCACCATGAGAAGGGCCACATGAGCGATTCGATGGCCGTCGATCGTGCGACGGAGGTGGAGCAGGCGGTGATGTTCATGTTTGCCAATTGCAAACTGAGCGCCGAGCCTGACGCTGCCTTGCACGGCATCCTGGTGCCCTTGCTCGCCGCCGCCCAGTCGCTGAAGGCCGACCCGAAGAACGTCGAGTCGGTGACGGAAATGCGCGAAGCGCTCTCCAGCTATCCGCGCTATTTCAACGACCCGGGTTGGGACAAGCCGGCGGCGGCCGATACGCAGGACTAGCGGTGAGGCCGTTGCGTCAGCGCGGCGGAACCGTCGCCTGCAATGTCGCCCACAGCGCATCCACGCGCGCCTCCACGGCGGCATCCGACACGATCGGCCGGCTCCAGGCGCGCGTGGTTTCAGACGGCCATTTGTTGGTGGCGTCAATGCCGAGCTTGGAGCCGAGCCCCGCCACCGGGCTGGCGAAATCGAGATAGTCGATGGGGGTGTTTTCCACCAGCATCGCATCGCGCGCCGGGTCCACCCGCGTCGACACCGCCCAGATCACCTGCGACCAGTCGCGCACATCGATGTCGTCATCCACCACGATCACGAACTTGGTGTAGGTGAACTGGCGCAGGTACGACCACACGCCCATCATGATGCGCCGCGCATGGCCGGCGTACTGCTTGCGGATGCTGACCACGGCGATACGGTACGAGCACGCCTCCGGCGGCAGGAAGAAGTCGACGATCTCGGGAAACACCTTCTGCAGGATCGGCACGAAAACATCGTTCAAGGCCATCGCCAGCACCGACGGTTCGTCGTGCGGCGCGCGTCCCATGTAGCTGCCGTGGTAGATCGCATCGCGGCGCAAACGCATGCGTTCGATGGTGAATACCGGGAAATGATCCTGCGCGTTGTAGTAGCCGGTGTGGTCGCCGAACGGGCCTTCCAGCGCGGTGTCGTCCGGATGGATGAAACCTTCCAGCAGGATCTCCGCGCCGGCCGGCGCGTCGAGCCCCGTCAATTCGCTATGCCATACCTGGGTGCGTTGACCGCGCAGCAGTCCCGCGAACTCGTACTCGGACAAGGTATCGGGCACCGGCGCCACGGCAGCGAGCAGGGTGGCCGGGTCCGCACCGATCGCCACCAGCACGGGGAAGGGTTGCTGCGGATGCGCGGCGCGCCAGTCGGCGTAATCCAGCGCGCCGCCGCGATGCGGCAGCCAGCGCATGATCACCCGGTTCGGCCCGATCACCTGCTGGCGGTAGATCGCCACGTTCTGCCGCGGCTTCCCGGTGCCGCGCGTCACCACCAGGCCGAAGGTGATCAGCTTGCCGGCGTCGCCGGGCCAGCAATGCTGGATCGGCAGACGCGAGAGGTCGATGTCGGCACCGCGCAAGGTCTCCTCCTCGAACGCGGCATCGCGAACCCGTCGCGGTGCCACATGGGCGAGTTGCGCCAGCTCCGGCCAGGTGGACAAGGCCTGGCGCAGGCTGGATGGCCAGCGCGGCTCCTTGATCGCGGCGAGCAACTGGCCCAATTCGCGCAGCGAGGCCAGCGGCCGCCCGGCCAGTGCCAGTTCGATCCGTCGACGATGGCCAAACAGGTTGCCGAGCAGGGCGTGGTTCGATCCTGTCGGTTGCGTCATCAGCAGGGCAGGGCCGCCTTCGCGCAAGGCACGCAATGAGAGTGCGGTGGATTCCAGGTGCGGGTTCACCGGCGCGTCCACACGCTGCAGCAGACGCTCGCGTTCAAGCCGCCCCAGAAATGCGCGCAGGTCGTGGAAGCTCAACTCGGCACGCTCCGCGTCATGTCAACCATGCAACCAACCCAACGGGTGGTGCATGCGCGCCACGCCCAGCATGAAGATGTAGGTAGCAAGCGCCAGGACGAAGCAGACCGTTCGCGCACGTTGGCTGTTCGCGCGCTTCAGCGCCAGGGTACCCAGCACCACGTAGACGACCAGCAACGCCATCTTGGCAGTGAGCCAGCCATTGGCGAACAGCGCGCCTGGCAGGATGGTCAGCAGCATCAACGCCGCAGTGAGCAAAGTGGTGTCGATGCTGTAGCTGAGATAGCGCACCGGCGCCCATTGCGCAGCACCGTTGCGGCCCGCCAGCACCAGCGTGCCGCGCAGCGCGAACAAGGCGCCGCTGAGCAGGACGCAGAGGATGTGTACGGCCTTGATCTGGGGGTAGAACTCAAGCATGGAAAGGGATACTCCGAGTCTGGGGAGGGCCGATCGCGCTCTCGGGAAGCGCTCGAACAACCTCGTCCGGTCCGTCATTCCAGCGAAAGCTGGAATGACGGCGTTGTTCGACATCTTCCCTGGCAGCGGGACCGATCACCGCCGCGCCGCCGGACAACCTCGCACCCGTACAGCGGTGCAAGAGACTGCGCCGACGGTACACGGAGGGGAAACTCACGCCTCCTCAAGCTCCTTGCGTTCAACCGCCACCAGCACGGGCCGCTTCTGCAACAGCGGTTCGATCGGCCGGCGGCGGTCCTTCAGCAGCCATAGCGAAGCGACGAAGACCGCAATCAACACCGCGCCCACCGCGAACAAGGTGTCGCCCGGCACGCGCATCCACACCAGCATGTGGATCAGCGGGCGATCCATGAACTCGGCCGAGCGGGCAAACCAGTAGCCGTGCTCCAGCACCGCCTTCAGTTGCAGGATGCCCAGCGGCAACAGGGTCAACAGCGCCATCAGCGAGAGGCCGATGTTGAGGCACCAGAACGAACCACGCAGCCAGCCTTCGCGCCACTGCGCCGCCGGCTTGATGCCGCGCAGGCAGAACAGCATCAGGCCCAGGCCGAGCATGCCGTACACGCCGAACAGCGCGGTATGACCGTGCGTGGCAGTGAGGTTGAGGCCCTGCATGTAGTACAGCGCCAGCGGCGTGTTGACCAGGAAACCGAACATGCCCGCACCGACCAGGTTCCAGAAGCTCACCGCCACGAAGAACATGATCGGCCAGCGGTAGCGTGCCATCCACGGCGCCACGTGCTGCTTCTTCCAGGTGTCGTAGGCCTCCAGCCCGATCAGCGCCAGCGGCACCACTTCCAGCACCGAGAAGCTGGCACCCAGCGCGATCACCGCCGTGGTGGTGCCGGTGAAGTACAGGTGGTGCAGCGTGCCCAGCACGCCGCCGGCCATGAACACGATGGTGGCGAACAGCACGCCGACGGTGGCGGTAAGCGGACGGATCAGGCCGAGTTTCAGGAACAGGTAGCTGATCACGGCCGTGGCGAACACTTCGAAGAAGCCTTCCACCCACAGATGCACCACCCACCAGCGCCAGTATTCGACCATCGCGATATGGGTGTGCTCACCCCACATCAGGCCGGCGCCGTAGAGCAGGCCGATCGCCACGGTGGACAGGAACAGCAGGCCAACGATCGAGGATGTCGCCGTCTTGCTGCGCATCACCGGCCACAAGGCACGCCCCACCAGGAACACCCACAGCATCAATCCGATGAACAGGAATATCTGCCAGAAGCGACCGATGTCGGTGTATTCCCAGCCCTGATGACCGAACCAGAAATTGTGTTCCAGGCCCAGCTTGTCCATTACCGCCAGCCACTGGCCAGCGAACGAACCGACCACGATCACCAGCAGGCACACCCACAGGAAGTTCACCCCGAAGCGCTGGAATTTCGGCTCATAGCCGGAAATCATCGGCGCGATGTACAAGCCCGTGGCCAGCCATGCGGTGGCGATCCACAACACCGCCAGCTCGGTGTGCCAGGTGCGTGTCAATGAATAGGGCAGGTAGTTGGCCAGGGCGAAACCGTAGGCTTCCTGACCTTCCACCTGGTAGTGCGCCGTGGTGGCGCCCAGCAGGATCTGCGCCAGGAACAACGCCAGCACGGTCCAGAAATATTTCGCCGTGGCCTTCATCGACGGCGTTGGCTTGAGATCGGCCAACGGATCGCGCGCGGGAATGGGCGGCAGTGGTTCATCACTGACATGACGCGCGTGGTGCCATGCCAGCAGGCCGATGCCCATGATCATGAACAGCACGCTGAAGATCGACCACATGAAGCTGGTCGGCGTGGCCACGTTGCCCACCACCGGGTCGAACGGCCAGTTCTGCGTATAGCTGATGGTGCTGCCCGGACGCTCGGCGGCGGCCGCCCAACTGGTCCACCAGAAGAACGCGGTGACCATGCGGCGGTGTTCCATCTCCGCGATGGTGTTGTCGCGCATCGCATAGTTTTCGCGCAGCTTGGCGGTGGCCGGATCATTGCTGAACAGGCTCATGTAGTGCGCGCCAACGATGGCCATGGCCTGCGCGCGCAGCGGCGACACGGTAATGGTGTCGGTGGCCGCGTCGTAGGTGTTGTGTCGAAGCTCAGGCTGGATGCGCGCCTTCAATGCGGCCTGTTGTGCCGCATCGAGGGACGCGAACGATGCGGCGCCTTCGTCGCGCGCCAGCAGCTCCAGCATCGCCAACGCTTCGCGATGCAGCCAGTCGGCGCTCCAGTCCGGCGCGAGCAGGGCGCCGTGGCCCCAGATTGAACCCAGTTGCTGGCCGCCGATGCTTTGCCACACCTGCCGGCCTTCCTGCAGGTCGGCGCGGGTATAAAGCGTTTGGCCTTCGCTGGTGACAACCGCTGCCGGCAGCGGCGGCGCCTCCTGGTGCACCACATCGCCAACCCACAGCAATACGGCAAAAGACGATATCAGCAAGGCCGCAAGGCCCAGCCAGAGTTTTCGAGTGGTACTCATCGCGCATCTCCCTGTGATGCGCGCATGCTGGCGGCAAGCCCCGTCGGCATTCTTGATTCAAGTCAGGTTGCGCGGGCCGGTCGCTGTGAGAAATTGTCGCAGGCCGTGATCGGCAGACAGGCGCCATGGCGACAGGCATCGCTGCTGCTGCAGATTGCCGCATACGCTTTCACGGCGACGCTCTGCCAGCCGCGAACCCGATAGCATGATTGCGCGATCGACGAGCGAAGCCACCCGATGCAGCAACGTGCGGTGGCAGGGGAGTGGGTGCACCTTGAGGCGGAGGCAAGGCACTCTCGGTCACGAAACAACAACACGCAAACAAGAGTCCGAGCAACGATGAACCGTCCGCTGATATCCAGGTGGCTGCCGTTGGCAGTGCTTGCCTTCGCACCACTGGCCCATGCCCAACTGCTGACCGACACGCAACCGAAAACCGTGCAGTCGGTGCTGGAATCGGTGAATCGCTACTGCAGTGGCTGCCACAAGGTCCCGTCCCCCAGCGTCATGCCGAAGAGCGGCTGGCCGCGCGTCGTGCAAGGCATGGCGGACATGGCCGCTTCAAAAGCCGGCCATGAAGCGATCCCCGCGGACGTGCTCAGGGACATCACCGCCTTGTATGTGGGCAGCAGCCCGGCGAGCCTGCCGCGGCTTCCCTATTTCACCCGCGAAGGCAGCCCGCTGACATTCGGCATGACGGAGCTGGGGGAAAAATCGGCGGTGCCGCTGATTCTCAACATCAACGCAACGCCGCTGCACGACGACACGACCCCCGGGTTCATCATCTGTGACGGCGCCGGCAAGAAGGTGGTGCTCTTGCAGAAAAAGGGGCGCGCCTGGCACGAAACCGCGCTCGCGGATATCGACATTCCCTTGCATACCGATGTCGCGGACATCGATGGCGACGGATACAAGGACATCATCGTGGCGGACCTGGGCACGTTCCCGCCGTCACCGGCGCTGACCGGAAAAGTCGTCCTGCTGCGACAGCTGCCGTCGGGGAAATTCGAGAAGCAGGTGTTGCTGGACAAGGTGGGCCGGGTGACCGATGCACGCGCGATGGACATCGACAACGACGGCGACCTCGACATCGGCGTGGCCATCTTCGGCGGTGGCGACGTGGGCGAACTGGCGTGGCTGGAGAATCTTGGTGACGGCAAGCTGGGCGGCGGCAAGTTCGTGCCGCACCGGATACTGAAGGTCACCGGCGCGCTGAACCTTTCCCCGGTCGATCTGGACAACGACGGCAAGATCGACTTCGTGAGCCTGATCGCGCAACAGCACGAGGCGGTCGTGGCCTTCATGAACAAGGGGCAGGGCAGTTTCGCCTACACCGCGCTGTACCGCGGGCCGCACCCCATGTTCGGATCGACCAGCATGAAGGTGATCGACATGGATGGCGACCAGGACCCCGACATCCTGTTCACCAATGGCGACGCGCTCGACTACCAGCCCGATCCCAAGCCGTATCACGGCGTGGAATGGCTGGAAAACAAGGGCAACCTCACGTTCGAATTCCGCGACATCGGCCGCTTCTACGGCACCGCCATCGCCGATGCCGGCGATCTCGATGGCGATGGCGACATGGACGTCGTGGCCGGCAGCTGGCTCAACTATTGGGACGACCCGCAACGCCAGAGCCTGGTGTGGTTTGAAAACGACGGCGCCCAGAACTTCACGCCGCACGCCATCATCAGCCGGCCCGCCGGCGTCGTCTCGCTGGCGCTGGCCGACGTCAACCACGACCAGCGCCCGGACATCGTGGCCGGCATCTTCGAGCTGGATCTGCTGGGTGAATTCGTGAAAAACGATGGCGTGGACCAGGGCGCCCAAGACATGGCCCAGAACACCGCCAAGCCCGCCAAATCCGCATTGAAGCCGCGACTGATCCTGCTGCAGGGCGAACTCGCCAAGCCGGCGCATTGACCTGAGGCGAGTGGCGTCGGCGCAACTGATCCGGATCAATGAGCTGCTGTCCGTGACTCCGCATCATGCGCGCTGCGCATGATGCGGCAACGCTTTCGAACCACACACATCAAGCCACCACGTTCACCGCGGGCCGAACGGGTGGTCGCTATCCACATCCGAGTAAACGCATGAAGTTCAGCCTATTGCCGGTGCTGGTGAGCCTGATGGCCACCCAGGCCATCGCCGCCACCGACGAAGTCATCGTGACCGGCACCTACAGCCCCGTAACCGCCGAGCAGATCGCCTCCTCCGTCACGGTCATCGATCACCAGCAACTGCTAGCCCTGAGCAACCACAGCCTTGCCGATGCCTTGCGGCAAGTAACCGGCGTATGGGTCGCGGCGCAAGGCGGTCCCGGCGGCCTCACCACCATCAGCCTGCGCGGCGCCGAGGCCAATCACACCCTGGTGCTGGTCGATGGCATCGAGATGAATGACCCCACCAACACGCGCGGCGGCGCGTTCGATGTCAACGACATCAACATCGCCTCGATCCAGCGCGTGGAGATCATCCGCGGCGCCCAATCCGCCATCTACGGATCGGACGCCCTGGCCGGCGTCATCCACATCATCACCGCCGAACCCACGCCGACCATTCAACAGCATCTTTCCCTGTCCGGCGGCGAGCATGGTTACCGAACCGGCAGCTTCAGCAGCACCGGCACGGTGGACAACACCGGCTATGTGTTGCGACTGCAGGACAAGCACGCCGGCATGCCCATTGAAGGCAGCAGCGCCAACAACCGGGAAGCGCTGATAAAACTCGACTCGGCTCTCGGCGCGCATCAGCTGGACTTCACCTATCGCCACACGAAGGGAGAAAAAACCACCTTCCCCGAACAAAGCGGCGGCCCGCTGTTTGCGCGCAACCGTGATCTGGATCGAAGCCACTACACCGACCAGAACGCGGCCGCCTCATGGGCGTGGGCGATCAGCGACGGCTGGACCAGCACACTCGCCGCGACATGGTTCAACCGCGATCAGGACATCGACTCCCCCGGCATCCTCCCTTTCGACGCCGTGCCACCCAATGGCGCCCGGACGGACTTCACCCGCACCGACATCAAGTGGATCAACACCCTGGGCGACAAGCAGGGCACCTGGGCCAACATCGGTTTCGAAGGCAGACACGAGGCCGGGGAGAGCAGGGGATACCTCGTCTACGGCGAGCGGATGCCCACGGACTTCCGCCTCAGCCGCTCCACCCGAAGCGCCTTCCTCAACCTCAACAGCTACCTCACCGGGAAGTTGTTCGTGGGCGCAAGCCTCCGTTCGGACAGCAATGCCCATTTCGGCACACGACAAAGCGTGCAGGGCGGTTTCCGCTATCAGCTGAGCGACAACCTCAGCTGGTTCGCCAACGCCGGCACCGGCTACAAGCTGCCAAGCTTCTTCGCCCTGGGCCATCCGCTCACCGGCAACAAGGACTTGAAGCCCGAACGGTCGACCACCCGCGACACCGGCATCGAATGGATGGCCAGCAATACCGTCCTCAACCTCAGCTACTTCGTGAACGACTACAAGGACCTGATCGACTTCGACAGCGAGCTGTTCCGCAACGTCAACCGCGCCCACACCCGAATGAAAGGCGTCGACATCGATGCCCGCTGGCACTCCAACGACCAGAAATGGACCTTGGGCGCCCACGGCAGCTACACCGACATCGACGCGGAAAGCCCCTTGCTTGGCCGCCCGCGAATCAAGGCCGGCGCCACCGCCACTTATGCACCCAACGACCACTGGCAATTCGACCTCAACTACCTCTGGACCGGCCACCGCTTCGAAGCCAGCCGCTACAGCGGCGACGTCGTCAACGAAACCATGCCCGAATACGACCGCCTGGATGCCCGCGTGAACTACCGCGTCAACCCGCAACTGGCCATCAACCTCAGCATCGAGAACGTCACCGACAGGAAGTACATGGACGACATCGGCTTCCCGGCCGTCGGCACGACCGGCTTCGTCGGCATCGATTTCGATTTCTGACGATGCAGACCGAAGCCGGAAATCGACCCGGCGGCACAGCTCGCCGACCGCGTCCAGCAGAAGCTGGAACACCACGGACGCAAAACTCCACAACGAAATAGCAGGTCGCTCGCAAGCAGGGCATCGATCTGTCGAGACCCAGTTTCTGGCCGCCACGCGGGCTGTAGTCCCATAGGAGCCATTTTCGTAATTTGACATAATATACATTATGCGAAATCGCCGGGGTGCCCGATGAAGCTGCGCCATCCCCTGAATCTCGACCCGTGGGCCGTCCTCTGGGTCGCCCTCGTCGTGGTGCTCGCCGTCCACGCCGTCGCCTCTGGCTCATCAGCCCCGACGGTTTCCGCGAGCTGCGTCATAGCTGCCTGTTGAGCCAGAAACAGGCGGCGGCGTACCTCGGGGTTTGCCTGCGCACCGTGCGGCATTGGGACAGCGGCCGTAACCGGGTGCCGTGGTCGGCGGTGCGGCTGCTGCGCCTGCTGCGGGCCGGCGAGCTGGGTGGGCTGCTGGACGGCTGGGAGGGTTGGCGGGTCGTCCGTGATCGGCTGGTGTCCCCTGAGGGCCGGGTCTACCGCGAACGCGACATGCGCCATTGGTGGCTCACCATCGAGCAGGCGCACCTGTTCCGCGAGGGCTATGACGCTGCCACGCGGCCCGGTGCGGCGCAGCCGCGCGAAGGGAGTGGAACGACCGTCACTTTCCCGTGCGAGGTGATCGGCCAAGGCGAGGGGCGGACAGAGGTTCGGCCGGGATTCTGGAAATTTTCGCAGAACGGACAATAAGTCGTTGAGGCTACAAGGCAAATTTGATGTCTTTGGCCATGGCGCTCTGGTACCGATCCAAGTCCAGTGAGTAGTGGCCTAGCCGATTGATATGCTCTCGCCGGTATGGCGACAACCGGTTCAGCAGCTCTTCGCTGAGCGGAACGCCTTGCTCTTGAAGGACTTTCAGCGTTCGCGACATCGTATGGACATTGTGCAGGATGACCATGTTGGCCACGAGATGGTTGTATTTCACGACCTTTCGCTGCTCGTGGCGAATGTTTTCCGCAATGATTCCGTCATTCGCGAAGTGCAGCCATTGGGCGAAGTCGTTGAACTGCTCGCTCTTGTTCGTCGACTGGTGGATCACGCGGCGCAGCTCGACATCGTTGATGTAGTTCAGCAGGAATCGGGTTCGTATGGCTCGGCCGAGCTCGCGGAACGCGAAATACAGCTTGTTCTTCCGGCTGGCCACACCCAGGCGTCGGAGAATCATTGAGGGAGTAATCCGCCCTGCCTTGATCGAGATGGCCACACGCAGCATGTCTGGATAGTGGCGCTCGATGAGTTCCCAGTTGATCGATTCGGTGAACAAGCTATTGATGTGCCCGTACTTAGCCTTTCGATCGGGCTTGTAGAACACCAGCTGCTTGATGCCGCGAATACGCGGCATGAGGCGAATGCCCAATAGGTGCGACAAGCCGAACACAGGCGCACTCTGGGCTTGGGTATCGCCGTGAATCGTGTCCGGCTGCACGTCAGACTCGTTCTTGATCAGGCCGTCGAGGATATAAACCGCCTCATGCACGCCACACGGAATGAAATTGCTGAAGAGCGCGATATACATATCCGAGACGTGGTAATAGCCGATGCCGCCATAGCCACCATAGCGAACGTGGTACTCCGACAGCAGGTTCTGTTCGTAGATGCTCCACTTCGTGCCGTCGGCCGAGACATGCTTGCCGGTACCCCAGAATTTTGGCAAAGCGAAGGTGTTGAAGGCATTGATCACCCGCACGATCGCTTTGTCCAGCCGTTCCTCGGTGATATGGCGAAGGTTGAGCCATGCCACCTGCTTGCGGCTCAACCCCTGGACCGAGCGTGCTGTCTGCGTGGGACCCAGATTGCACCCGTAGCAGAACAATGTCGTGATAAAGCGCTTGCGCGGATCGTCAATCTTAGCTTCAAAGCCGGACAACGGTCCGAACAGTCGGTGCAGGTCGAGCCACTGCTCAGCCTCGGTCAGCAGGTCCAGGATGTTGACGGATGGCATATCCTCCTTGAGTCGCGATTCCAACAGGGCCAATTCCGGCGGATCCTGCTTGCGGTCGAGCCGCTGGATGACCAAACCGTTCTCACCGATTCGTACGAACTCGTTCTCGGGAAAGCTGTCGTCCACCTGTTTGGCTAACGTCGACATCTCCGTTTTGAGCTGTGCGACAAAGCCGGCACCGTCCTTGGGCAGCGAGGTGATGTCGCAGTAGCGGCCCAGTTCCCCGCCGTACTCGTCCCACGACACAAGGTGTTCGCGGTAGTCATCGAAATCGTTGCTGTGCGCCGAGTACAGGTCGCCGGACTGCAGGTCTTTCATGATCGACATGCAGACGAACAGTTCAAGATATTTTCGATGGATCCGCGACTCACCTTCGGGTGATGTCACCGCAACCAGACGATACCAGCCGTCGGGCAGCCAGCGCTTCAGGTCGATCCCGTTGGGAAGCACGGCAACATCGAGGTGCTCGCGGCGTGCCGTGCGCCATTCCCGGAGCCAGGCGATGGCTCGTACCAGCGTATCGTCTTGCGAGCTGGACTGAAGTTCGAGTACCTCCAGGCACTGGTATAGCAAGGCACGCTTGTCGCTGTAGGGTTTCAACATGAAAGGCAGATAGTTATTCCCCGCAAAGGCGGCATGCTCATCGCATTGAATGATCCATTGTTCCGGATCGCCCAGCACCCGTTCCATGCTTTCCACACGCTTCTTGGCCGACTTGCCCTCCTGCATGGCGGCCAGCACCTCGCGAAACTGGCCGATCAGGCGATCGGTCTGCTCGGCATGATCCAATCGGTACTGGCGCAGCCGTTCCTCGGCCTGGTTATCGATACCGTGCATGATCTTGATGAAAATGCTTGCGACATCGTCAGTGGCTTTCTCCAGCTGGGACTGGATCAGCAGCACAGCCAATGTATGACGCTTGAGCGGCTTGACGGCGCGGATGTCCTTGGCGTCCAACGCGCGGGCTTCCAGCATCATCTGATGGCGTTTTGTCACCGCCATTTCGCGGGTGTCGGGTAGTCCGTGACCCAGGCTTTTGAGCCAGCGAATATGTTCAAGGAACTTGGCTACCTCGCGAACGGTAGGCCTTTTCGGTTCGCGTTTGAGTTGGTCCCAGAGGGTCAGTCCACGACGCTGAAGGACGAGGTCGTCCAGCATCTGACGCTGTTCGGGGGTCAACTGCCCGTCGATCGATTTGAAAATGGCCGAGTTGACCGCGTTGCGCGCCGCCCTTGCCACGCGCACGAGCTGGGTGAATCCCGGTAACTCGTACTTCTGCCGCACCAGTTCTTCGATGAGGACGTTGATGATGTCCTCCAGCTCCTGTTTGGTCGCGGCCGCCTCGCGGGCGATCTGATCCAGCCAGAGCCAATCGGCCTCCACAAACCGTCGTACGCCGACGAAGTCGCGAATCTTCTTCAGGTGCAGCGAGCGGCTGCCTGACGCGTCGTAGGCCTTCAATTCGCGCACGGTGGGGATGCGCATCTGAGCGCTTCCGCAGACATGATCAATAATCGCGCGCGGTAAGGTTGACACCGGTTCGAAGTATCCCAACCGCTGAAGAATCTTGAGCTGGATCAACAGCAGCGCCTGGGTTGGCCTACGTGCCGAGACGCCTACGGCAAATGCGCACTCGTCGGCGGTGGGCGTGTAAATGGCCGTCAAATCGCGGGCGCTGAGATCCTTTTTCAATTGAGGGTAGGCAGTGTCCTGAATCGTGCTCATGCGAGTCCACTATGCGACATGCCTGCCGCGGCCAAAAAGATGAAATTTAGAGCGACTTGATCCCGAAGGGCTTGACGGCCAGCACAAAAGTTCCAAAGCACACCACGGTGATAACCGCGCTCAGTGCCAATGCGGGCCAGAAACCGAAGCGGGCAAACAGGCGCGGAAAGATCAGGAACATCGGCAGCGTCGGCACGACATACCGGAACGTATACCAAGCGTGGTTCGCGATCTTCTTCGCTGACTGCTTGTCCAGATAGAGCCGGGTCAGTGCAAGCAAAGTCACCAGCGAGAGCGAAGCGAGCAATGCGCTTGGCCAATCAGACACGGCCACCACGATGGCCGCAGGGATGACGTATTTGGTGATAATCCATGGCATGGCGGCGACTCGACAGGATCATGTTCCAAAGGCGGCATCTGATTTTCCCGTCAAGAGCATGTCACTCGAATCCATCGACGTCATTCCCGAGCCGCATACCTTGAGGACCATTCGTGTCACACCAGAACTTGTCGCGTGCTCGCAAGAAACTGATGGATCTCAACCTCGGTCTTGGTGTCGATCATATAGACCGGCCGCTTGCCATTCGGGCACAGCAAACGCGGTGTCGTCCCAAAAAGCCGGCAGATAAGGGGCCGTTCCCCGTAAACCTCGCAGCCATGCTGGCCCAGATGCGGACAGCTCAGCTCGGCCAGCGCGTTCGCATGTTCGGCTTCGGTCTTGGCGGGCAGCCTGGCCATCTCTTCCGATGAGGCTGTCACCGGTCCACAACAGTCATGGCAACCAACGATGCAGGTGAAAGACGGAATGCGCCGGCGCAATGCGTCGATTTTGCGGTCATTGCGTGTCATGACACCCCGCACTCCATTCACTCATCTTTTCCAGCATGGGCTTTCTCGCTCTTTACCAGGTGGTGCTCGCTCGATGGGTCTGCGCTTCGGCCGCTTCCAGCGTATTTTCAATCAACGTAGCCACGGTCATCGGGCCCACGCCGCCGGGTACCGGCGTGATCCAGCTGGCCCGCTCTGTCGCGGATGCGAAGTCGACATCGCCCACCAGTCGCCCGTCATCAAGGCGGTTGATACCTATGTCGATCACCACGGCTCCGGGTTTGATCCATTCACCCTTGACCAGCCCTGGCTTGCCTACGGCGACAATCAGGATGTCGGCCTGCCGCACGTAACCTTCCAGATCGCGAGTGAACCTATGGCAGCAGGTGGTCGTGCAGCCGGCGATCATCAGCTCCAGCACCAGCGGGCGACCCACATGATTGGAAGCGCCGACCACCACCGCATGTTCACCACGCACCGGTCGATCGGTATGTCCCAGCAAGATCATCACGCCTTTGGGCGTGCATGGGCGCAGGCCAAAGCGGCGTAGCGCGAGACGCCCCACGTTGACCGCCTGAAAACCATCCACGTCCTTGTTCGGATCAATGCTGTCGACCAATGCGTCTTCGTCGATGTGCGTCGGAAGCGGTGACTGCACCAGGATGCCGTGCACGGCCGGGTCGGCATTCAACTGAGTGATGAGGGTCATCAGTTCCGCTTGGGTGGTGGCAGCCGGCAGGTCGTAGTCAAACGATTGAAACCCGACCTGATGGCAGGCTTTGCGTTTGGTGCGCACATAGACCGACGAGGCCGCATCATTACCCACCAGGACCACCGCCAGCCCCGGCGCGCCGTGTCCGTCGGCCACACGTTGGTTGACCCGTTTGGCCATACGGTCAAGAAGCTCTTGTGCGATGCGTTTTCCATCAAGAACGCGGGCGCTCATGGGGATGCCGGCATGTCTGCAATACGGTGCAGCGGTGAGCGCAGGTTGATCATCGGCGGTCGCACAGACAGGGTCCACATGTGGGAATCGAGGGATGGCAGGAGAAGCCACGGGGCATGATGCGTTTGATCGAAGCCGCGCTTCGGGGATGTCGTCTTTCAAGTCGTGCAATATTGAGAGTAACCGCGGCCACTCACCCCCATGCCGGCGACTCATCGACGTCTGTTACCCGGCTTTGCCCGAGTCGCTATGGCAAAGAAGCCGACCATGCAGGCTGCTGTACCCAGGAGGAAACTTCCTGACATCAGAATGTCGCTATGCCATAGCGTTGCACCCACCATGGCGACCATGGCCACAACAAGCGCGAGTCCTGCGAACATCAGCATCCGGTGTCGTCCCGTGGAACCAAGGATCAAGAAAGCTGCCGCTGCTGCTCCGTCAAAAAGTACCGTTAACACTGTCCAGACCGTCATCTGTCTCTGCTCCTGTGCCCTATGAAGTTACTGTGCGTCGTGCGCCTGTCTGGGAGCGCGCAGCAACCCTTCGATACAGGCGATCGCGGTCATGTTGATGACGTCACGCACCGTGGCATGGGGAGTGAGAATGTGCGCCGGCTTGTTCAGCCCCATCAGGATCGGCCCAATGGCGACACCGTCAGTCATCACCCGCACCATGTTGTAGGCGATGTTGGCAGCATCCAGACTGGGCAGTACGAACAGGTTGGCGCGACCGTCGAGCGTAGAGTTGGGGAACATCCGCTTGCGCAATGCCTCATCCCACGCGGTATCAGCCTGCATTTCGCCGTCCATTTCCAAGTCCGGGGCACGACGTTTCAGGATCTGCCAGACCTGGCGCATCTTCGCGGCACTGGGGTTGTCGTGGCTGCCGTAGTTGGAATGCGACAGGAGTGCCACCTTGGGTTCGACACCGAATAACTTGAGCCGCCCGCTCGCCAGCAGCGTGGCCTCTGCGATCTGTTCGGCCGAGGGATCGACCTGCACATGGGTGTCGACGAAGAACCAGGCACCCTTGTCGTTGATCACGCCAGTCATGGCGGAGGTACACGGTACTCCTGGGTCGAGTCCGAACACGCTGCGCAGGTAACCCAGCTTCTTGTGGAATCGCCCGACGATGCCGCAGATCATGGCATCGGCCTCACCGCGTTCCACCATCAGGGCGGCGATCAGGGTGGGACGCGAGCGCAGCAGATTCTTCGCTGCCGCCTGGGTCACGCCGCGACGTTCGGTCAGCAGGTGATAGTGCTGCCAGTACTCGTGGAAACGCGGGTCGTTGCTGATGTTGGTCAACTCGACATCGACACCGATGCGCATGCGCAGGCCGAGTCGCTGAATCCGTGTCTCGATCACGTCCGGGCGACCGATCAGGATGGGAAACGCGAGGCCCTCGTCGATCACCGTCTGCACGGCACGCAAAACGGTCTCTTCCTCGCCCTCGGCGTACACCAAGCGTTTGCGGTCGCTGCGGGCGCACTCGTAAACCGGCTTCATCAGCAGACTGGTGCGATAGATGAACTGGCCGAGTTTCTCGCGATAGGCGTCCATGTCGGTGATCGGACGCGTGGCGATACCGGAGTCCATGGCCGCCTGCGCCACGGCCGGCGCCAGCATGACCAGCAGACGCGGATCGAACGGGCGCGGGATGAGGTAATCAGCGCCGAACGAAAGCACCTCACTGCCGTAGGCGCTACCGAGGTCGGACGCCTCCATCCGCGCCAGCGCCGCGATCGCCCGCACGCAGGCGAGTTTCATCGCCTCGTTGATGCCCGTGGCACCGACGTCCAGGGCTCCACGGAAAATGTAGGGAAAGCACAGCACGTTGTTGACCTGGTTCGGATAGTCCGAACGACCCGTCGCGAGGATGCAGTCCGGACGGACTTTTTTGGCTTCTTCCGGCAGGATTTCCGGAGTGGGATTGGCCAACGCAAAGATGATCGGCGAATCAGCCATCGTCGCGACCATGGCCGGTGTCAGGATGCCGCCCGCCGACAGGCCAAGAAAGATATCCGCACCCTCGACGATATCCGCCAACGTGCGCTTGGTCGTGGGGCGAGCGTAGCGGGCTTTGTCGGGATCCAGATGGGGGCGGCCGGTGTAAAGCACTCCATCACGGTCCACCGCCAAAATATTCTCGGGTTTCAGGCCCAGTGCCACCAACATGTCCAGACACGCAACACCGGCCGCTCCCACACCAGAGGTGGCGAGCCTGGCCTCCTCGATCCGCTTGCCGACCACCTCCAGCGCGTTGAGCACGGCGGCACCGACGATGATCGAAGTGCCATGTTGGTCATCGTGAAACACCGGAATCTTCATCCGCTCGCGCAGCTTGCGCTCGACGATGAAGCACTCCGGCGCCTTGATGTCCTCCAGATTGATGCCGCCAAACGTGGGCTCCATCGCCGCGATGATGTCGACCAGTTTGTCCGGGTCACGCTCGTCCAGCTCGATGTCGAAGACGTCGATGCCGGCGAACTTCTGGAACAGGACGCCTTTACCTTCCATGACGGGCTTGCTGGCCAGCGGGCCGATGTCGCCCAGACCGAGCACGGCCGTGCCATTGGTGACTACCGCGACCAGGTTGGCCCGCGCCGTCAGCGTCGAGACTTCGCGAGGATCGGCCACGATCGCTTCGCAGGCCGCCGCCACGCCGGGGGAATACGCCAGCGCAAGATCGCGTTGGGTCAACATGGGCTTGGTCGACGTCACGCAAATCTTGCCGGCCGGAGCGCACCGGTGATACGCAAGCGCCGCCTGTTTAAGCAGATCGGACATGGTGACCGAGTCCTGTAAGTAGAGCTACGTTAGGAAGGGAGATGGCGAGTGATGTGCAGAAGTCCCCGCAGAATGGCCAGCGGGCTGGGCGGGCAACCGTTGACCACGGCATGCACGGGAATCACGTCGCTGATCGGGCCACGCACGGCGTAGTTGGCGCCGAATATCCCACCACACGCGCCGCAGTCGCCCACGGCGAGCACCCATTTGGGCTCGGGCATCGCTTCATAGGTGTGCTTGAGCGCGTCTTCCATGTTGACCGACACCGGCCCGGTGACCAGCAACAGATCGGCATGCCGGGGACTGGCGACAAACCGGATGCCCGCGCCTTCGAGGTTGTAGTACGGATTGCTCAGGGCGTGGATTTCGAGCTCGCAGCCATTGCAGGAACCCGCGTCGACATGGCGTATGCACAGAGCACGACCGAACACATTGTGCAGCTCGCGCTGAATCGCGGTCAGTTCGGTGTCCGAAGTGTCCCGCGCCGGCAGAGGTTCGCTCAGGCGACCGACACGACGGATGCGTGAAAGAATATCGAACATGTTCGCTTACCCGTCGTGTCCGCTGTAGGAAAGATTGAATGACTTGTTGATGAGGGGAAAATCGGGAACGATGTTGCCCAGCAGTGCCACCTCGATCAGCGGCCAGTTCTGCCAGGAGGGGTCATGCGGATGGCATCGCCGGATACGGCCTTCCGGGCCGGTTTCCAAGGCCACCATGACCGGACCACGCCACCCTTCGATCAGGCCGAGTCCCAGCTGGCCGGCCGGTGCCATCGGCAGTTCAATGCAGAGCTCGCCCTGCGGCAGCGTGTCCAGCAATTGTCGGCACAACCGCAGCGACTCCAGCGTTTCGTCAAAGCGCACCTGGACGCGTGCCGCCACATCCCCTTCCGGGCGGGTCGCCAGCACCGATGCCAGTTGGTCGTAAGGGGCCCATGGCTGGTCGACACGAAGATCGCGGGCGACGCCCGATGCCCGTGCGGCCAGGCCGATGGCCCCCAGCGCCCGCGCCTGCTCGGGCGTCAGCCGCCCCGCGCCGAGAAAGCGGTCCTGCAGACCTTCGTGATTGGCGTAGATGGAACGCAGTTCATGCACGGCCCGTTCGAGCATCGCGATTTCGCCGAGCAGGGTCGATGTCGCCCGCACCGGCAGATCGCAGGCCACTCCTCCGGGGACCACAAAGTCGAACAGATAGCGCTGGCCAAACACCTCGGCGTTGCTGCGGAGCAGTTGTTCTTTCAGGCTGGAGAACTGCGTCAGCCCGAAACCGAAGCCGGCATCGTTGGCGATGCCGCCGAGATCGCCCAGATGATTGGCGATGCGCTCGCGTTCGAGCGCCAAGGCACGCAAGGCGGCGGCACGCGGCGACGGAACCGAGACCGTGAGGGACTCCAACGCGGCGCAATAAGCCCAGCCAAAGGCTACCGTCGAATCCCCGCTGAGTCGCGCCGCCAGGCGATGGCCGTCGCGTTGCATGAAGCTTTCAAAACGCTTGGCGACCCCCTTGTGGGTATAGCCCAGGCGTTCCTCCAGGCGCAGCACTTTTTCGCCCACGACGGAAACATGGAAACGTCCCGGCTCGATGGTGCCGGCATGCACAGGGCCCACCGCCACCTCATGCACGCCTTCGCCGATGACCGGCACGAACGGATACGGTGCACTGACGCCCGGATAGGTCTGCGCCGAACCGACATCGCGGCGCAGAGGAAACACATTCTCCGGCCAGCCGCCATGACGCAACCATGGGCGCGTGTCACCGCCCTCGGCGCGGATGCCGAGCAGGTCATGGACCGCACGCTGCAGGCGATCGGCGACCGGGAAACGCGACGTCAGCGAGGGATAGACCGCGCGCTCGGCAGGCATCGCGTGTTCAATTACGACCGCGCGATCCGGCAGCAGGTAAGCCGCGCGCACGCGCAGGCAGTGGTCGCGATCCCGATCGTCGCTACCCCACAGGGCCAACAGATTCGCGCCCGCTTCGCGCAGCGCATCGGCCGCCCACGTCCAGTGGTGGGCGTCGGCTTCCACGCGGTAGACCGCCACGTTGGACGGCAGGGGCACGCAGGAAGTGTCAAGGAACTCAGGCCACATATGCTTCATCCAATCAACCGTGCAGCCAGGCGATACCACTCGGCGAGGGCTGGGGGCATGTACAGGCCGAGCATCAACACGATCGATAGATGGACGAACACTGGCACCAGCGCCGGCGAATGCGGCAAGGGCCGCGCGTCGGTGTCGCCGAACACCATCGGCTGCACCTTGCCGAAGATCGCGGCAAACGCGACGCCCAGGGCAGCGAGCAGGATCGGCGTCGCCCAGGGGTGGTCGCGCATCGCCGTGGTCAATATCAGGTATTCGCTGGTGAACACGCCGAACGGCGGCATCCCGAGGATCGCCAATGATCCCAGCATCAGCCCCCAACCGACGGTGGGACTGACCACCAGCAGGCCGCGAATGCCGTCGATACGCTGCGTGCCTGCGATCTGTGACGCATGACCGGCGGCGAAAAAGATCGCCGACTTGGTCAACGAGTGCACGGTCATGTGCAGCAGCGCGGCGAAGTTCGCCAGCGGGCCGCCCATGCCGAACGCGAAGGTGATGATGCCCATGTGCTCGATCGAGGAGTAGCCGAATAGGCGCTTGATATCGCGCTGCCGCCACAGGAAAAACGCGGCCAGCAACGTGGACAGCAGTCCGAAGCCCATCAGCATGCGTCCGGGCAGCTCAGAATGCATCGCGCCGACGGCGAGAATCTTGCAGCGGACCACCGCGTACATCGCCACATTGAGCAGCAGCCCCGACAACACCGCCGAAACCGGGGTCGGGCCCTCGGCGTGGGCATCGGGCAGCCAGTTGTGCAACGGGGCGAGGCCCACCTTGGTGCCATAGCCAACCAGCAGAAACACAAAAGCCAGTCCGATCACGGCCGGATCGAGCTGTCCCTTCACGGCATTGAGGTGCGTCCACAGCAGCGCACTCATGCCCTCGCTACCGAGCAGCCGCTCGGCCGCGAAATACAGCAGGATGGTGCCGAACAAGGCCAGCGCGATACCGACGCCGCACAGGATGAAATACTTCCAAGCTGCCTCGATGCTGGCGCGAGTGCGGTACAGCGACACCAGCAGCACCGTCGACAGCGTTGCCGCTTCCATCGCGACCCATAGCAGTCCCATGTTGTTGGTGGACAGCGCCACCAGCATCGCGGTCATGAACAGCTGGTACATGCTGTGATACAGGCGCAAACGCCGCGCATTGAGTCGACCGTGGTCTTGTTCAATACGCATATAAGGGCGTGAGAACACGGCCGTGGTGAAACCGACCAGCGCGGTTAACGCGATCAGGAACACATTGAACGGGTCGACGAAAAACTGCTCGTGGGCCACCGTCATCGGCCCTTCGCCGATGATCCGCAGGACCAGGGCAGCGGCGGCGATCAGCGTGGCAAAGCTGATGACGACATTGAGTTCCGCGGCACGCTGCTGCGCACCGACGAGCGCGAGCAGGATCGCGCCAACCACCGGAATAGCCAATACCAGCACGAGCTCCACGTCAGTCCTCCTTGAGTGCTTCGAGCTGATGCAGATCGAGGCTATCGAACTGCTCGCGGATCTGGAAGAAGAAGATGCCGAAAATGAACACGCCGACCAGCAGATCCAGCGCGATGCCCAGTTCGATCACCATCGGCATGCCGTAGGTCGTACTGTTGGCGGCGAAGAACAGGCCGTTTTCCATCGCCAGGAAACCGATCACCTGGGTCACCGCCTTGTGCCGGGCGATCATCATCAGGAAGGCCAGCAGGATGACGGCCATGGCGATGCCAAGCGTCTGCCGGGTCACGGTGGTGGCCAGCGAACTGATCGGCTGGGCCAGCCCGAACGCGAAGATCACCAGGCCCAGCCCTACCAGCATCAGGGTCGGAATGTTCACCAGCGGATCGCTATCGCCTTCGATACCGAGGCGGCGCATGAGCCGCATCAGAATCCACGGCATCAGGCAGACCTTTTCGACCAGGGTCAGCGCGGCGGAGTAGTACAGGTGCGGCAAATGCGCGGTCGTGGCCACTAACAGCGTGGACGCGGTCAGCACGGCGCCCTGCCAGGCCAGCAGAATGATCAGCCGCCGCGTACGCCGTTGCGCGAGCATGGCGAACGAGATCATCAGCAGGCCGGCGGCGAGGACGTGCAGCAGCTGGGTGGCGAGGGTCAGTGGGGGCATGATTCAGGACTGCAGCAACAGATGGACGAGCAGCCCCAGCACGGCCAGCAGGAACGCCATGCTCAGGAACTCCGGCGCGCGGAAAATGCGCAGCTTGGCCGAGACCGTTTCGATCACCGCCAGCACCGCGCCGGCGACGACCAGCTTGATCACCAGCCATGCGACGGCAAACAGCAACGCCAGCGGCCCGTTCGCATGCAGCGCAATACCCCACGGCACGAACAGCGCGAAGCCGATGCAGGCGTAGTTGAACAATTTCAGCCAGGACGCCCATTCGATGAGGGCCAAATGGCGCGCCGAATACTCCAGCACCATCGCCTCATGAATCATGGTCACTTCAAGGTGCGTGGCCGGGTTGTCGATCGGAATACGGGCGTTCTCCGCCAGCAGCACCATCACGAAAGCCACGCCGGCGAAGGCCAGACTCGGGTGCAGCGTCAGCCCCTGGGCGTTCAAGGTACCTTCCACCACCGTCGGCAATGCCGTACTGCCGAACATCAGGAACGCGTTGAAAAGCACCATCAGCAACGCCGGCTCGGCGAGAAAGCCGATCATCATTTCGCGCCGCGCGCCCATGCTGCCGAACACGGTGCCAATATCCATCGCCGCCAGGGCGATGAACACGCGTGCCGTCGCAAACAGACCGACCAGGGCGATCGCATCGGCCACGCGCGCCATCGGCAGGTCCGTGGTCACCGAGGGAATGATCGCCGCCGCCATGGCCATCGCGCCGAACACGACGTACGGCGTGGCGCGGAACAAGGGCGAAGCGTACGTGGCGAGTGCCGCGTCCTTGCGGAACAGCTTGCGCAAGGTGCGGTAGGGTTGCAGCAAGGGAGGTGCCGACCGATTCTGCAGCCAGGCCCGACACTGCGCGACCCAGCCCGCCAACACGGGTGCCAGTGCAACGGCAAGCGCTGTGCCGCCCAACTGGCTGACCAGCGCGAGCGCGTTCATAGGACGAATACCAGCAACACGATCAAGGTAAGGAAGCTGTACAACAAATAGACGGCCAGACGGCCACGCTGCAGCACGGAGAGCGCATCGGCCAGCCAGCCGACGGCGCGGGCGAGCGGCAGGTAAAGCCCATGCCAGCAGCGGTCATCGATCTGGATGCGGTAGCGAGGAGCGCGGTCATCCGGCGCCGGCAGTTCGCGCTCGATGCGAAAGAACGGCCCGAACATGTGCCGGATCGGCTGGCCAAACCCTTCGGCGGTGTCCTGCATGCGTGGGGTCAGCGCGGGGTAGCCGCAATTCCACGGCGGCGTGCGGCGCACACGGCCGTGATACATCCGCCGTACCAGCACAAACATCACTGCGATCACGCCGGCCATGCCCAGCAGCAGCCACAGGCCGCTGTAAGAAGCCTGCGCCTGCGCCACCGGGGCGATCCACCAGGGGGAGGGTCCGCCCTGGACCACGGTGCCGACCAGCACCTGTGTCACAGGGGCGACGGCATCCAGCGCGACTTGCGGGAACACGCCGATGAGGACGCAGCCCAACGCCAGCCAGCCCAGCCCCAAGCGTTCGAGCCAGCCGGCATCGTGGGCCTGCATCAATGCCGGTTCGCGCGGCTGGCCGAGAAAGATCACGCCGTAGAACTTGACCATCACGTAGCCGGCCAGCGCGGCGGTCAGGGCCACGACCGCGGCACCGACCGGTACGATCATGTTGACGAACGCATGCGGAATGGAGGGCGTCGACAAAAATGCCTGCAGCAGCAGCCATTCGGACACAAAACCGTTGAGTGGCGGCAAACCGGCGAGGGCCAGGGTGCCGATCAAGGCCAAGGTGGCGACCCAGGGCATCCGGCGGATCAGGCCGCCCAGCTTGCCCAGGCTGCGCTCATGGGTGGCATGCAGCACGGAGCCGGTGGCGAGAAAGAGCAGGCTCTTGAACAGTGCGTGATTGAATGCATGCAGCAGCGCCGCCGCCAACGCCAGCGCCGCCAGCAAACGCATATGAAACGCGTAGCCCAGCAAAGCCAGACCGATGGCCGCGACGATCAGGCCGATGTTCTCGATGGAGGAATAGGCCAGCAACCGCTTCATGTCGGTCTGCACGGCGGCAAACACGGCGCCGAACAGGGCCGTGCCCAGCCCCACGACCAAGGTCAGCATGCCCCACCACCACGGTCCGCCGTGGAGCAGATCGAAACTGATACGCAGCAGGCCGTAGATCGCCACCTTCAGCATCAGGCCGCTCATCATGGCGGATACCGGCGATGGCGCGGCGGGATGGGCTTCGGGCAACCACACATGAAGCGGCACCAGCCCCGCCTTGGCGCCGAAACCGAACAGCGCTAGCCCGAAGGCCACACCAGCCCACCCCGGCGAGAGCGTGGCACCACGCATCGCGTCGAATGTCATCAGCCAGCTGCCACCGTGCAACACGCCGAAACACAACAGCAGTGCCAGCGCCCCCACGTGCGCCATCAACAGATAAAGAAAACCGGCGCGCTGGATCTCCGGGATGCGGTGCTGCGTGGTCACCAGGAAGTATGAACTGAGCGCCATCGTCTCCCAGGCCACCATGAACAGGTAGGCATCGTCGGCGAGGATGACCATCGCCATGCTCGCCAGAAACGTGTGGTACTGCAGGCAGAGCAACCCTGGCGAGGTGCCTTCGCCCGCACGGAAATAGCCGGCCGCGAACACCGAAATGCCGGCGCCCACGATGCCGAGCAGCAGCAGGAAAAACCCGGAAAGCGCATCAAGGCGAACGTGGAACGGCAAATCCGGCAATCCGAGGGGGAGAACGACGTGCTCCACCACGAACCCGTCGGTGAGCGCGGAGAAACCCACGACGGCGATGCCCAGGGCGACCAACGCGCCGAGGGGAAACAAGGTGTAGGCCACCCAGCCGATGCGGTGGGAGCGCACCAGTCCCGCGAGGCCCATCACGAGCCAGGCCGCCACCAGACTGAGCAGGACCGTCATGTGCGAAAGAGCGAAAAACGGATTCACCCCCGGTTCTCCACCAACTCGCTCGCCGCCGCGCTGATCAGGGTATGGGGAGCGGGCAGATAGCAGAGGGCTGTGTTCAGCATGATAATGGCGTTACCATTGGAAACATGTTCAGTGTAAGGCTGATGGAACTCGAATGTCACTAGAAAGTCGCACCGCACGATTGACCATCCTGATCGATCCACGAAAGAAAGCGGTCTTCGAGCGCCTTTGCGCCGAAGAGGACGCCACACCCTCGCAGGTGGTGCGCCGGCTGCTCCGAACCTACATCGAGCAGAGATCGGGCCATCCTTGGCGACCCGTCGGGCATCACGAAAAAAAAGAAGTGAACCCCTTGGAGGCGAAAGCTCATGACCTCACTCGATAGGGTCGTGGACGCAGGCGAGGAACAGCGAACGAAGCCGAGCATCGCGGCCGTCGGCGAGACCGACCGTCGCGGATCCACTGTCGCCAAGCGCACGGTGAAAAAAAACCTTGCACCGACCACGGCGCCGCCGGCGGTCCTGAAACCCGAACAGATCGCCTTTCTTGGCGAGCATGCCGCTCATCACAAGGCAACCGCCGCGAAGGCGTTCGTGCAGGTTCTGTGCTGGCCGACGCTTCCCGACGCATGGCCTCGCCTCACGCGCAGCTGTGCGGCGCTGGTCGCGGTGCGTACGGAAATGTTCTCGTCGGGAGCGGTACCCGGTGCCCGCTCCTGGGTGCAAGGCGTGGCTCCCCAGTTGAGCCTGCCCTTTAGCCGTGACGCGGGTGCCGAAGAGAGCACGTTGGCGACGTTGATCACGCGACTGCCGGCGCGCTTTGTCGCTTCGGTCGTGGAGCCCGATCACGAAAGGAACGTGGTGCCGGAACTGGCCCTGTATCGGCGATCCCTTTCCGGATGCCTCTCGGCGTATGAGGCGTTTTTAAAGGACGCTCATGAAAGTGCACGCGGCGTCCTGATTGCGGCTTCTCGCAAGGGGGATCAGGGCAAAAACCTGCTTGGGGCTTTCAAGGACACACGGGACCGTCTTGACGACGATTCCAGCCTCGCCAACTTCGAGTTGCGGCTCTGGTCAGAGCACGTGCTTCCGCTGCCATTGGAAATCGCCAACCTGGCCGCCGCCGCGATCAGTCGTTACCTGGAAGCGCCCAAGCAGGCCAATCCGATCTTTGACGCCGTAGCTTCCAAGCTGGTGAATCCCCCCACTTGCCTGGAGTCGCGCAAGCGCCGCTAAGGGTGATGAGCATGAGTCCGACACTTTCCTTCGTCCGGATCCAATCCGTCGGTCCATTCCGACAGCAACCGATGGGGTTCCTGTCGGCCGGTGCTGCACCGATTCTAAACGCCCCGGTGCTTGTCGCCGCTCGTTGGTAATGACTAGCACCAAGGACGAACGCCACAGACATCAGCGATTGCACTCAGGATAACCGCCATGGCAGACACGCAACGACCGCTCTCTCCGCATCTCCAGATCTACAAGTGGCAAGTGCAGATGATGAGTTCCATTCTGCACCGCGCCACCGGCATCGCGCTGGCCGTCGGAAGCCTTCTGGTGGTGGCCGGCCTGCTGCATCTGGCCGCGGGCGAAGACAGCTTCAACCACTTCAAGAGCCTCACCGGCAGCCCGGTGGGCATGGTGTTGTTGCTGGGCTGGAGCTGGTCACTGTTCTATCACCTGTGCAACGGCATCCGGCACCTGATCCAGGACGCCGGCCTTGGTTACGGGATTCCCCAGTTCGTGCGTTCCAGCTGGTTGTCGGTCGCCGGCAGCATCGTGCTCACGGTGCTGGTGTGGGCTTATGTCTTGACGGCCGGAGGTGCGGCATGAGCACGAAGGACACCGTCGTGAAAGATCGACGCAACCCGTTGAAGATTGCCCGCGGCCTGGGGTCGTCCCAGTCCGGCGTGGGCCACTGGTGGACCCAGCGGGTAACCGCCGCCGCCCTGGTGCTGCTCGGCGTGTGGTTTGTCGCCACCGTGCTGTGCCTGCTGCATGCCGATTACGCCACGGCGCATGCGGCAGTGGCGAAGCCATGGAACGCACTGCTGTTGATCGCGTTCGTGCTCACCATGTTCTGGCACGCCGTGCTCGGCCTGCAGGTGGTGATCGAGGACTACGTGCATACCCGCTGGAAGGAAGTCGCGCTGCTGGTGACGATGAAGTTCCTCGCGGTCATGGGCGCGCTGGCAAGCGTGCTTGCCGTGCTGCGCATTGCGCTGACCCCATAAGACGCGAGGAATAGGTTTCATGGAAAGCTACAAGGTTCAACAACATCTGTATGACGTGATCGTGGTCGGCGCCGGCGGCGCGGGTCTGCGCGCCACCTTCGGCTTGGCCGAGGAAGGCCTCAAGGCCGCCTGCATCACCAAGGTATTCCCGACCCGCTCGCACACGGTGGCGGCGCAGGGCGGCATTTCCGCCGCGCTCGGCAACATGGGTGAGGACGACTGGCGCTTCCACTTCTACGACACCATCAAGGGCGGCGACTGGCTCGGCGATCAGGACGCGATCGAGTACATGTGCAAGAACGCGCCCGCCGCCGTGATCGAGCTGGAACACTACGGCGTGCCGTTCTCGCGCACCGAGGAAGGCAAGATCTACCAGCGCCCGTTCGGCGGCATGACCACGCACTACGGCAAGGGCACCGCACAGCGCACCTGTGCGGCAGCCGACCGCACCGGTCATGCCATGTTGCACACGCTTTACCAACAGGCGTTGGCGCATGACGCGACCTTCTTCGTCGAATACTTCGCGATCGACCTGATCTTCGACGAAACCGGCGTGTGCCGCGGCGTGCTCGCGCTGGACATGAACGAGGGCACCCTGCATTTCTTCCGCGGCCAGGCCGTGGTGCTGGCGACCGGCGGTTACGGCCGCGCCTACTTCAGCGCCACCTCGGCGCATACCTGCACCGGCGACGGCGGCGGCATGGTGCTGCGCGCGGGCCTCGCGCTGCAGGACATGGAGTTCGTGCAGTTCCATCCGACCGGTATCTACGGTGCCGGCTGCCTGATCACCGAGGGCGTGCGCGGCGAAGGCGGTTACCTCACCAACGCCGAAGGCGAGCGTTTCATGGAGCGCTACGCACCGCACGCGAAGGATCTGGCGTCGCGCGACGTGGTAAGCCGCGCGATGACGATCGAGATCCGCGAGGGCCGCGGCGTCGGCGAGCACAAGGATCATATCTATCTGAACCTGATGCATCTGGGGCCGAAGGTCATTCAGGAAATGTTGCCGGGCATCGCCGAGTCGGCGCGCATCTTCGCCGGCGTGGATGTGACCAAGGAGCCGATCCCTGTCATTCCCACCGCGCACTACAACATGGGCGGCATCCCGACCAATTATCACGGCGAAGTGGTGCAGAAGCGCGGCGACGACGTCGACGCGATCGTGCCGGGCCTGTTCGCGATCGGCGAGGCGGCCTGCGTGTCGGTACACGGCGGCAACCGGCTGGGCTCGAACTCGCTGCTCGATATCGTGGTCTTCGGCCGCGCGGCGGCCCATCGCTGCGCCGAGCTGATCCAGCCGGGTGTGGCGCACAAGGACCTGCCGACCAATGTGCTGGACAAGTCGCTGGCCCGCTTCGATGCGCTGCGCAATGCCAAGGGCGGCACGCCGACAGCGCAGATCCGCATGGCCATGCAACGCACCATGCAGAAGGATGCCGCGGTGTTTCGCACTGGTGCCTCGCTGGCCGAAGGCAAGCAGAAGATCTCCGAGGTCTTCGACTCGTTTCAGGATGTCGGTGTCAGCGACCGCTCACTGGTCTGGAACTCCGACTTGGTCGAGACGCTGGAGCTGTCCAATCTGCTGGCGCAAGCGGTGGCCACCATGCATTCGGCTGAGCAGCGACTGGAAAGCCGCGGTGCGCATGCGCGCGAGGACTTTCCGGAGCGCGACGACCTCAACTGGCACAAGCACACGCTGGTATGGGTCGACGAGGCCGGCGCGTCACGCTTCGATTATCGTCCGGTGCACATGAATACCTTGACCGACGAGGTCGAGTCCGTAGCCTTGGCAAAACGCGTTTATTGACGGCACTTTGTAGGCGGCTTTTTCGGCCTTGATCGGACATCACGCGCATCGAATCATTGAAGGTTGACGACATGGCTGAATTCACTCTACCGAAGAACTCCAGGATCCAGCCGGGCCGCCACTACCCGGCCAAGGATGCGAAGAAGCCACGTACCTTCCGCATCTATCGCTGGTCGCCGGATGACGGGCAGAACCCGCGCATCGACACCTACGAGGTCGACCTGGCCGCGTGCGGTCCGATGGTTCTGGACGCGCTGCTGAAGATCAAGAACGAGATTGATCCCACGCTCACCCTGCGCCGTTCCTGCCGCGAGGGCATTTGCGGCTCGTGCGCGATGAACATCGACGGCACCAACACGTTGGCCTGCACCCGCGCGATCAGCGAGTGCGCCTCCGGTGACGTGAAGATCTACCCGCTGCCGCACATGCCGGTGGTGAAGGATCTGGTCCCGGACCTGACCCATTTCTACGCACAGTTCGCGTCGATCAAGCCATGGATCCGCACGCAGAGCCCGGCGCCAAATCGCGAGCGGCTGCAGTCGCCGGAGGAGCGCAAGAAGCTCGACGGCCTGTACGAGTGCATCCTGTGCGCGTGCTGCTCGACCAGCTGTCCCAGCTATTGGTGGAACGGTGACAAGTACCTCGGTCCGGCGATCCTGCTGCAGGCCTATCGCTGGATCGTCGACTCGCGCGACGAAGCCACCGGCGAGCGCCTGGACGACCTGGAAGACCCGTTCAAGTTGTACCGCTGCCACACCATCATGAACTGCACGCGCACCTGCCCGAAAGGTTTGAACCCGGCCAAGGCCATTGCGGAGATCAAGAAGTTGATGGTGGAGCGACACACATGAAATGGGGAAGCCCTTAGCTTGCGGCGGTTGAGAAAACGCCGCACAAGAAAATTCTGATAGCTGTTTCAACCTTGGAAGTTGCTTCCAGTGAAAATAGGTTCCAAACCAATGCCCATTGAAAATCGCACTGCCCGGCTGACCATTTTGATCGACCCGCGCAAGAAGGCGGTTTTTGAACGCTTGTGCGCGGGAGAAGATGCTACGTCCTCACAGGTCGTACGCCGGCTGATCCGGGAATACATCGAACGCAAGTTGGGACGTCCATGGCATGCGGAGGAGGACCCAGTCGAAACGGCAGCACCGACGCCCGGAAGCACTCATGCCCGCGCACGCTAACGACCTCCCATCGTCGGCTGCCTCGCTCGCTGGCAAAGCTCACCCGTTGACGATGGCCGGACTTGCCCCGGAACACGTGGCCTTCCTGGGGGAGTGTGTGGCCAAAAATGTGTACGTGCACGTGTTGTGCTGGTCCGAGACCCCCGCTGCATGGTCAATTCTCTCCGAAGCGGCAGCGGCCACGCACATTGAACGCAGCGGTTTGTCGATACCCCATCCCGCCACGGTTCCAATGTGGGTGCAACGTGTGGCGCCTCAATTGAGTGAAATGCTCGGACGAGAATGGGATGAGGATGTTGCCGAGAGCACCTTGGCCACTATAGTCCAGCGCCTGCCAGTGCGATTTGCCATGGCCGTGGTGGACCATGAACCTGGCGAACGCCAGGGTGCCGATGGCGCGCGTTATCGCTCGTTGTTCTCCGGCTGCCTGACCGCCTATGAGGCGTATCTCAAGGCCTCCGGTCAGCGTTCCGTTCGGATCATGGTCGCGCCCAGCGAAGGGGATGCGAAAAATGACCTGCGGTTGACCGTCTATGGCGATTTGCTGCGTCACCTGGATAGAACCGAACCAAGGGATACGCCCGAACTGGTTTTCTGGCCCGAGGGCACGCCATCGTTGCCCATGGAAGTCGCTCAGTTGGCCGCAGCGGCGGTAAGTCGGCATCTGCAGGAGCCGACGCAGGTCAATCCTTTATTCGAGACCGTTCGCGCCCACTTGGCACCACCCTCGCACTTTCACGCCTTAGGTGGAAGAACGGGACGGCGCTGATTGCCTGCTCGAACGCGGTGGCCATGATGAAATCTGTCGATCGGCTCCGACGATCACACACACGATAGCCAAAGGACCGTGGTATGCGCATATTGATCGTCGACGACGATGCCGCTTTTCGCCATTCACTTAAAAGCGATCTGACTCAGATGGGTCACGAAGTGTCCGCTGCTGGGGGCCTGGAATCAGCCCTTGATGCGATGTTGCAGACAGCCTTCCGAGCGGCGATCGTCGATGCCCATCTTTCTTATGGCGAAACGCGGCGCCTCATCACTGCTTTGCAGTCGTGTGGAACGTCCGTGCTGCTGCTCGCCGAGCAAGACACGACGACGGGTTTGGCTCGCCCCACCGATTGTGTGCATGTTTTCACGCTGATGAAACCGGTGGGCGTTGTGGAATTGGAGCGCAGCCTCTATCGCTTGTTGGACGGCTGCTAGACGCGTGTTCAGCGCCTCCCTTACCGCCGCAATCTCCTTCCGTACACCTTGAGAGAATCGTTGCCATAGTGCTCATGATGAAACCAAGTAACGCAGTAGACGGACCTTTTTTCTGGTGGGAGGGAAACACGCTGGTCGTCAACATTCTTGGCAAGCCAAGTGCGAGCTGCGATGCCATCGGCAAACCCAAAGGCTCCCAACTCAAGGTCAGTGTGACGGCTGCTCCGCGCGCAGGACGCGCGACCGATCACATGGTGCGCTTCCTGGCCGGCGAATTTGGCGTCCCGCGCTCAGCTATCGAGGTCGTGTTCGGACGTATGAACGTCAACAAACAGTTGCGCATCAAAGAACCCCAGAAGCTCCCGCCCGTGTTTCCGACGGGAGATGCCTTTTGACTAGCTGGATGCCACGCCAAGGTCGCTTGCGTGTCACTGGCTCTGCCGGTCGGCTTCATACGCCATCGATAGCATCGTTAGGTTGACAAGCTGGAGATACAACGCACCTATATGGACGTCTGAACAACTGGAACAAATCGCCACAACTCGGTTGAGTCAAGCTTGGTGCGCCGAAGAAGGGGCCGTGCCAAACGGCGTAGGCGATATTCCTCTCGACCGACGTAACCCGCGGCGATGGCGACCATCAGTGCGAGGAGATACCAAGTGATCAACCGTGAGCTAGCGGCTCGCGACTGACTCGTAAAACCCTCGTCCTACTGACAGTCATGCGCCACGTTGACTGTCTGCACCGAGTTGCTGTGTGCGGTACGTCGCGCACCGCTTCGCATCACAAACGGCGCCATGGCAGGCAGAGCCAGCAGATTAATCAGTACATCGGTGATGTGCAATCGCCCGCACGCCAAGCCCGGAAGGTTTTAAACGCGCCGAAACACGAGCGAGCCATTGGTGCCACCAAAGCCGAAATTGTTTTTCATCGCCACGTCGATCTTCAACTGCCGCGCCGTGTTGGCGCAGTAGTCCAGATCGCACTCGGGATCCTGCTCGAAAATGTTGATGGTGGGGGGCGACACCTGATGATGCACGGCAAGAACGGTCAGTACCGACTCCAGTCCGCCGGCACCACCTAGCAGGTGTCCGGTCATGGATTTGGTGGAATTGACCACCACTTTGCGCGCTGCATCGCCAAGAGCCAGTTTGATGGCCACGGTTTCGTTCTTGTCCCCCAGTTGCGTGGAAGTGCCATGTGCATTGATGTATTGAATCTCATCCGGATTGACACCGGCGTCGTGCAAGGCCTTGACCATGGAACGTCTCGGACCATCGGTGTTGGGCGCCGTCATGTGGTAAGCGTCGCCACTCATGCCGAAGCCGGCCAGTTCCGCATAAATTTTGGCGCCGCGGGCCTTGGCATGCACATATTCTTCCAGCACCAGCACACCGGCACCTTCACCGAGCACGAAACCATCCCGCCCCTTGTCCCAAGGGCGGCATGCCGTCGCGGGATCATCGTTGCGCGTAGAAAGCGCCTTGGCTGAAGCAAAGCCGCCCAACGCCAACGGAGACACGGTCGATTCTGCACCACCGCAAACCATCACGTCCGCATCGCCGTAAGCGATGGTTCTAGCGCCGATGCCAATGGCATGCAGACCGCTGGTGCAAGCTGCCACCACAGCGTAGTTGGGGCCTTGCAGACCAAACATGATCGACAGGTTCCCGGAAATCATGTTGATGATGGTGCCTGGAATAAAGAACGGCGAAATTTTGCGCGGCCCACCGTCCCTATAGGTTGTGTGTGTCTCCTCGATCAACGGCAGTCCACCAATACCTGCGCCGATATTGACCCCCATACGGTCAGCGTTTTCCGGGGTCACTTGCAGGCCAGAGTCATTGAACGCCTCCATACCCGCCACCATGCCGTAATGGATGAAAGTATCCAGGCGGCGTGCATCTTTGGCGGAAAGATACTGAGTGACGTCGAAATTCTTTACTTCCCCGGCGATCTGAGAGGCGAAGGCGGAAGCATCGAAGCGGGTGATCTTGGTGATACCGGATTTTCCAGCGACGATATTGCTCCATGTCTCGCCGACACCGATGCCGACCGGAGATACCGCGCCCAAGCCAGTTATGACAACTCTGCGTTTAGTCAAGATGATTCCGTAGTAAGGATTGAGGCCGAAAATTGCTTGAATGCACTGGAAGATCACCAGCTCGCTGTGGCTCAGCGAACAGCTGGGAGGGAAATGGGGCTTCTGACGGACGCAAGAATTGGAAAAAAGAAGGCTCATGTGCAGAACATGCTGGGTAGCACCTCGAAGTTGTATGCAACTTCTTCTTCGAGCACATTCGACCAATATCCGATAACGCCACGCAGTTGGGTTATCCGCAGCAAGCCTTCTTCTTCTGCTGGATCGGCGAGCACAGCACGTTGCTTTAAGAGCAGAACACGCGGCAATCTCCAAACTTGGGCCGCCTCAGTTTACCGCAGCCAGCGCAGTCGCATAGAAACACCAGCATGGCATTGTGAACATCCTCTCGGTGACACGACCACCTTGGTTGGGCAGGTCAACGTGCTTTCGAGTGCGCTCGTCGGAGCAAACTGGATAAGCGATGCGGCTACACCTTCAAATAGTCATCGCAGGCAACGATGAGTTGGCCAATGTCGGGGGAGCCAACATCTGGACGCCGCGCCAAGATGGCGCGCAGTTCCGCAATCTGCGTGTTGTCTGGAATCAATTCGGATGGGCTTTCCCACATCCAGTCGATCACGATCGACGAAAGCCGCGTGGCGGGCAACGTAGCGACTTCATGTCGTGTCGGGACATACATTCCCGCACGGATAACCGGGCTATTCAAGCCGTGGCTTTCCCGCGCTGCTCTGAACGCACTGTCCGGCATGCCAAAGCGATCGTCGGGGTCAGTCATGGCACGTCTCCTTGGGATACCGATGCCTCGATGCGTGGTTTCGTGGTGCTGGCATGGCGTGCATCCTCCTCTGCATGAATGTAGATCGACGTCGTGCCGATGGAACTGTGGCGCAGGTTCTGCTGGATGTGATGGATCGGTGTGCCATCCTCGGCCTGGTGCGTGGCGGCCGTATGCCGCAGCCAATGTGTCGATGCCCGCCGTACTCGCGTAGCTTTGGCACCGTCCTTTTCTTGCAGGCTATCGGCCACGCGTCGAAAGGCGTCCTTGACGATCTGGTAGACCGCCGTGGGCGTCAGCGGGGAAGACCGTCCGGCGATACCCAGAATGGTCGGTGCCTTGCCGTCCACCGTAGGTACCCCTGACAGTCCATAAAAACACCGATAACGTGCGAAATCCTCCATGAGACCATCGCTCAATGGGATCGTGCCCTCGACGCCGCCTTTGCCCACGGTGTGCAGCCACCACCGTCCACGGATGTGTTGAAAATCACGTTCGCCAGCGGCCGCCGCTTCGGCGGCCCGCAGTGCGGTTTCATAAAGGAAGCGAAGGATCCAGCGGACGCGCTCGTAGCGCTGCCTTTCCCGCATGGTGTCCTGCGGCCAGCTGTCGACGATGCGCAACACCTCTTCCCAGAGGGCACGGTCCAGGTAGCGTTCGATCGTGCGTCGGGAGCCACGGCGCGCCCGTCGTCGCTGCAGCACAAACGGGCTGCCCGCGAGATAGCCGGCACGCACGAGGTAATTGAACAGTCCCGCCAGAATGCCCAAGGCCTGGCGACGGCTGCGCTCGGCCAAGGGACCGACGAAAAGGCGTCGATGCGCACCACGACGCGCCAGGCCGTCGTCGCACCAGGTGGCAGGCGGATGTGCAAGGAAGGCTTCGTAGGCGATCACGTCCTCGCGGGTGAGGCTCGACACCGGCTTGCCCCGTACTTGCGTGGCCCAGAGCAACAACCGCTCGACTTCCTTGCGGTAACTGCGGAAGGTGTGTGGCGAGTCGTGATATTCCGCCAACCATAAGCCGATCGCCGCCACGTCGTCATTGGCCGCAATCTGCCGTGCCACGCTGACCGGTGCCCGGTTGGTGCCGACGCACCCCGACAGGGCGGGCGGCAGGGCTTGGGGCAACGCCAAAAGACTCACTATCAACTCAGTCATGCTTTCCCATGTCCGACACCACGGAAAATGCAGGGTATCGCCAAAAGACTTTCGATTATAGGAGTTATCGTAAATTTCAAAGTTTAATCGTTACATATATAACGTAATACTGTAATATACAGCGTTATCGTTCTTTGAAATTGACCTTTCGAGCGACTGGAACTGCCCCATGAGCCGCGTCAGCGATACCCGTCAACGTACCCGTGAGGCCGCCGCCCAGCTCGTTGCCGGCGCAAAGCGGCCGCACGAAATCACCGTCGATCAGATCTATGCCGTCATCCAGCAGGGCAGCCGAACCACCATCAACGATGAGTTGAAGTTGTGGAAGGACGAGCGAACGAAGGTCGACGCACTCGGTGTCGATTTGCCACCGGCGGTGGCCGACGCCATGCGCTCGCTGTGGGTCGCCGCCGTCGAGCAAGGGGAGCGAACCTTTGCCGAACAGCGTGAGGCACAGGAAGCGGAACTGAGTTCGATCCAGCGGGAACGCGACGAAGCCAGGGCGTCGTGCGACGCCGCGATCGCCGACGGACAACAGCGGGCGCAGCGGATGGCACAACTCGGCGCGCAGTTGGCCGAACTGCAGCAGCAGCTGGTCAGTGAGAGTGCAACTAAAAACGATGCCCTTGGCCAGGTCCACGCGTTGCAGCAGGAAATAGCTAGTCTGCGTACCGAAGCCACGCGTCAGCAGGAAGCAGCGGTCACTACCCAGGAGAAACAGGCCAACGAATTTCAGGTTCGTCTTGCCGAGCGTGACCTGGCCTTCCAGACCGAACTCGGTACCGCTACCCAGCGACTGGAAGTGGCGCAGGACCGTATGCTCCGGCAGATCGACGAAGCACGCGAAGGACAACGTCACGCCGAAAGGGCGCTGGCCAAGGCTCAGCGGCGACATGAAGAGCAGCAAACGGAGCTTACCGAATTGCGTTTGCGCTACCGCGAGCAGCTTCAAAAGCTCGAACAACAACGTGTACAGATCGAAGCTTTCACGACCGAACAGCAGACTTTGACGCGGCAAGTGCTGTCGAACCGCGGGCAAATCGACGGGATGGAACTGGCTTTGCAGTTGCTGGCTGCGAAGGCCTCAGGGACAAAGAAAAGTACCGACGATACGCGTAAATCTACCCAGCGGAAGAGACGTGTGGACTCCAAGAAGAGCAGTGGCTAAGAGGCTCCGGGAGTTGTTCAGCGTAAGTCACCAGTTCCGCAGGATCTTCTATTACTTGCGTTAATACAGCTACTTAGATTCATTCCTGCGAAAATTTCCGGAATCCCGGCCATACCTCGGACACGGGAAACTGAGCCGGGGGCCGGTCGGCAGGAACACCCCTTCCCCGTCAAACCCGCTTCTGAGATCTCACAAGGCGTGCCAATGGTGGTCATGAACGGGTGCAGCGGCCTCCGTGGCGGCGAAGCCGCCACGGAGTCGGCTGCACCGGGGCTTGTCTATCTCAAGAACAAAGGTTCTCAGAACAGGCAAAACCGCGCCAGATCGCGGCTTGCGGCGAGGTGGTCGGCATGAGCCGGTTTCGGATCAACGGGCCGCTTCGGCGGGTCAAGCACATGCGTAAGACCATCGATTACTCGATCACTCACCTGCATTTCGAGTCCAGCATGGAAGCGAGCGAGCGCGGGCGCCGCTACTACCGGGCGTCGTTCCTGACGCTGACCTATCGCAACGGCGACGATTGGCAGCCTGGTCACATCGGCGACTTCACACGGGCGCTTCGCCGCTGGTTCCTGAAGCACGGCGAGACGCTGCGCATGGGTTGGGTGGCTGAGACGCAAAAGCGTGGGGCAATTCACTACCACGCGGTGCTGTTCGTGCCTCGGCATCTGCGCCTGCCCTGCCCGGATCGTTGCGGCTGGTGGCCGCACGGTATGTCGAAGATCGAGACCGCGCGTAACCCGGTGGGCTACCTGACCAAGTACGCCAGCAAGACAGGGGAGCATGAGGCGGCGAGCTTTCCGCACGGTGCGCGCATGCATGGGGTGTGCGGTCTGTCGTTGCAGCGTCGACGGTGGCGGCGCTTCACGGTGGCTGCTCGGTGGCTGCGGGACGCGTTTTCGGCGCAGTTGGACGACTTCTCGCGCTTCGACATGGTGAAAGTCGCCGGGGGCTACGTGGATCGAAGTACAGGGGTGTTGGTGCGATCGCCGTGGACGGTGCAGATCGATGATCTTGGCGCAGCCTGGGCGGTGGCCGCATGAGCACGCTGGGGGAGTTTTTCGATGATGGTGATTGGTCGATGGGTGGTGCGGCCGATCCTGAGGCGGCGGCTTGCATGGGCTTCTCTGAGGCGGAAGTGACGCAGGCGGCGGTCTATGCGTATCAGGCGGTCACTGAGCCGGGGATCGTGGCGTCGCGTGAGAAGCGGTTGGCCGTGTTCTTCGATGCCTTCCGCGATGGGGTGTTGAGCTACTTGGACGATTGAAAAGGCGAGGCCCCCGGACGCTGGCGAGCTGAGCGGGGGCCTCTTGGTACAACGAACCGGGGCCGAAGCCCCAAAGGAATGTTCGCATGAAAACCGATTTCGCGGCGCAATGCCGTTTCTTCACCGGCGAGGATGCTTGCCGGATCGCGTTGAAGGCGTACTACGCGGCCGCGCGCGATCTTGATCCGCCTCCTGGTGAACCGTGGGAAGTGGACGGCGTGCCCTACGCTACCGCGTCAGACTTCGCCGACGCCTTCAATGATCAGATGCGGGCGCGCTTGGCGTTGCTCGCTTTGGATCGCCTCGGCGAGTTTGTGGCGCCCTCTCATCTGTGGGATCCGGTCGTTCTTGCCGGGCGCATTGAGCCTGAGAAAATGGCGCCGATAATCTCGAAACTTGAGACTGATAACCGCAAAGATGATGCGGATTTTTCGGGCCAGAAAATGCACGGTTTGCCGCCCGATGATAATGCCGTGCATAATCAGGTTTCTTCACGGGTCGAGAGCAATGGCTAATCTGACTGAAGCCTATACATTATGCGAAATTACGGATTCCGCGTCAGCGACATCGACAGCACCACGCTGTCGATCGTGCTCGCCTCGCTGCCGACGGACGGTGCCCTGCAGGTCGACAGCGGCACCACCTGGGTTGCCGTCACGATTGGCCAGACGATGACGGCGGACGACATCGCCGCCGGCCATCTGCGTTTCGTACCCGCCGCCAACACCTCGGGCTACGCAAGCTTCGACTACCGTGCTTTCGATGGCGAACTGGGCAGCGACACCGCCAGCATGTTCATCGACATCATCCCGGTGGCCGACGCACCCACGCTGTCGTTCATCGATACGCATGGCGGCCAACACGAGCTGTTCCGCACCGGCTGGGAAAACGTGGCCGACCGGGACAACAGCTCCACGCTGGTCAGCAGCGGCACGCTGGCTGGAATGGCTTCGAGGTGTGGTCCGACCGGGATCACATGGTCAACGCCAACGACTCCGCCCGCACGGTGCACGCGGCGGAAGGCGATGGCAAAAACTGGTTGGAGCTCAATGATGCACGCGGCCTGGGCCACCAGACCCTCGGCATCGAACGCCGTGTGACGACCATGGCCGGAAGCAGCTACACGTTGAGCCTGGACTATGCCGGTCGCATGGGCTACAGCGCGGACTACACCGCCATCGGCATCTATGTGGATGGTGTGTTGCTGGCCAACTATGCCAACACCAGCTCATCCACAGCTCTGGACTGGCACACGTTGAGCTTCAATTTCATCGGTACCGGCGGTGCGCAAACCATCCGCATCATCAGCACGGCAACGCGGCATGACAGCGAAGGCCGCGGCGCGATGATCGACAACATTGCACTTGCCGAGTCGCAGCCCGCCAATACCGGGCTGGAAGACACCGCGATTGCGCTTTCGGCGATCCAGGCAGGCTTGACCGACACCGACGGTTCCGAAGTCCTGAGCGTGGTGATCGACGCCCTGCCCGTCGGCGCCACCTTGAGCGATGGCACGCACAGCTTCACTGCCACCGCGACTACCACCCGGGTCGACGTCACCCACTGGAACCTGGGCACGCTCACTCTGTTGCCACCCACCAACTTCAATGGCCAGATCAACCTGGGCGTTGAAGCCACCAGCACCGAAAGCGCCAATGGCAGCACGGCCAGCACCACGGCCACGCTGGCGGTCACGGTGATCCCGGTCAACGATGCCCCGGTGGCCCAGGACGACCGCGTCACCGTACGCACCTTCAAGACGGTGGTCATCGATGTGCTGGCCAACGACAGCGATGCGGATAGCACCGACCTGACCAGCGTGCTGGTCGATGGACCACGACATGGCTGGTTGAGTCGCAACAGCGACGGCACCTACAGCTACACCGCCGCTTGCGGCTATGTCGGCACCGACAGCTTCAGCTATCGCACCAGCGACGGCCAGCTCAGCTCCACGCTGGCGACGGTCACCATCACCGTCACCGCCGAGCATCCGCCGGTAGCCATCGACGACACGGTTACAACGGCGGAGGACACGGCGGTCAGAATCGACGTATTGTCCAACGACACCGATGTCGACGGCGACACGCTGGAAGCCTTCGTCGCCTGCGGCCCGCAACATGGTCGCCTGTGCCGCAATGACGACGGCACCTGGACCTACCTGGCCGATGCCAACTGGTCCGGCACCGACCACTTCACCTACCGCACCTGGGATGATTTGACCGGTTCCAACCTGGCGATGGTCACCATCAACGTGACCCCGGCAAACGATGCGCCAACAGCACGCAACGCGAGCTTCAACGTAGACAGCAACGGCACCGTGCGGATCGACTTCGACCGGCTGGTCGCCGACGTCGATGGCAACGCGTTGACCTTGTCGCTAGCCAATCCGGCCCATGGCACGCTCAACCGCAACAGCGACGGCAGCTATACCTACCGCCCAGCCACCGGCTACACCGGTACCGACGCGTTCACCTACTCCGTAAACGACGGCCTCCTGAGCACCACAGCCACCATCTCCCTCAATGTCGGCAACCAATACGACCATGGCTGCGGCTATCAGGCGAGTGTGGTGGTGCAATCGGGGGCACAGATCTTCAATCAGGGGAGCGGCGGTTATGGCTACATTGTGGTAAATCGTGGTGCTTCATCGCCGCGGACTGACGCCGCGCGCACTCCAAAACTGGAACTCGATTGGAGCACTGAGGCGGAGGCAAGCGCCCATGGCACGGAGCAAGCCGGTGGTAACTGGTGGAATGGTTTGTTTGATGAACCTCCGGTCACTCTGGACGATTTGGCGAGGCAGTCCGGCTTGACGGTCAAGAAGCCGCACTAATTGTTGTGACCCTTGATCGGGTTCAATCCCACCAAGGGTCATAGTGTGATCAGCGCTTTTCTGATAGCCGAAAAACCTCTATGACATGCAAGCCTTGCTGGATTCTCTCAGCGTTATTGCTCCTCGCCCTGGGAGGTCACTTTTTGCGTAGTGCCGTCGACAATGGACGCGAGCAAACGTGCCATGCCCCTCTTGGCGGTGTCGGTCCAACGCTGATCGTGGGTCTGCCATCCATTGTCAGCATAAGCGCAAGTGGCGGTGGCATCGTGGGTTTTGCAATCGACAACGATGGCGGCGCATGGGCGTGGCGGGCACTCGGGTCATGTAAACAGGTGCCGCCGACGAAATTCATTCCTGATAGACATGTTGCGTCAGCTCGAGCGCTGACTTCGGGGATAGTCCAGCAGATCGTTCTATCCGACGATGGCCATGTATGGGAAAGCGTTCCCAATGGCTTGAACAAGTTCAACCAACTCGGCACGGTTCAAACTGGCGAACTAGAAATTCCCGGCTTGCACGACATCAAGGCTGTTGCTGCTGGAGCAGATCATTCCCTGGCATTGCAAGCCAGCGGCATTGTATGGGCCTGGGGCGCCAACGACTGCGGACAGAGCGGCCAACCAACGTCAATGTCCGGCACATCACCGATTTTGCCGATTCAGCAATTGCGCGACGTTATCGCCATCGGTGCAGGATTCCGACACAGCCTCGCCCTGAAACGAGACGGTACGGTATGGCAATGGGGCAGTCTCTCCAGCGCGGAATTCGAGGCGAGTGATGTTCTCACCCCGGCCTATGGTTTCCGGTATTGCTCTGCGAATGGACAACCAGCAGCGTTCCAGACGTCGGCTTCTCCACAAACCAGCCCTGCGCAGGTCACTGGTCTGCCCTCGACGGTGGCACTGGCCACTTATTACAATCACAACCTGGCCCTTGGCAGGGACGGAGAGGTGTGGGGTTGGGGAGTCGATGACTGTGGTCAGACAGGACCGTTCGATCAGCGGGCGTCGAAAGCCAGCGCGCCTATCAATGGTCCAACGAAGATCGTGGGATTGGACCATGTCATTGCCATCGCTACCGGGAGGCGCCATTCGCTTGCCTTGAAGTCCGATGGGTCGGTATGGGCATGGGGCGACAACGAGAGAGGACAAATCACCCAACAGCCGGCTTCGATGGAGTTTGACGACCGTTGCCTGGAACAGGCTCGCGCTCCGCTGAGTGCACCTCATTCCGCGAGGCCGATTCGTGTGGAGGGGTTACCCCCTATCAAGGCGATCACGGCTGGCGGCTATTTCAGTGCTGCGCTGGATTATCAGGGACACGTTTGGTTCTGGGGACGCATGTAGAAGCCCTTGGCTCCAAAGAAGCTCAAGCCATCGCACGACGCGTCAGCTTATCGATCGCTGCTGCCGCCAGCCAACTTCTTCGGTCCGATCACCCTGAACGTCGAATCCACGGCCACCGAGGCCGCCAAAGGCGACACGGCCACGACGGCGACACCACTCACGGTTACCGTGCTGGCGGTCGATGACGCGCCCGTTGCACAGGACGACAGTGCCACCGTACGTACGCTCAAGACGGTGGTGATCGATGTATTGGCCAACGACACCGATGCCGACCATGATGCGCTGCAAGCCTTCGTTTACGCCGGACCACAGCACGGCCGCCTATGCCGCAACGACGACGGCACCTGGACTTATCCGGCGTGTCGACCGCCAACTGTTTGGCCGTTGCGCGCGGCAGGGTGACTTGGGCACCACTGAAGCAGTGGTCAGCATTGACGACAAACTGTTCCAGCAATTCGCACCCTCCACCGCACGCTGGTTGATGCGAACCTTGATACGAAAGCAGCACGAGAGCGACCGTTGGCTGCGCACGTGGGTTGCTTACGTGCAGGATCGTGCGGAGCACCATTACCGCCGGCGGCGCACCGACACCATGAAACGGGATGGTGAATGGATCCGTGCGTTGGGATTCGTCGGCAAAACGCGGAAGTAAGGCTGTTGAGCTTGTATTCGAGAGCCCGGCGCTCGAACAGTCTATCCCTGCGCTCACTCGCAAACATGGGACCCACTCCCAGTCAGGCAGATTCAGAGTAACGCCGCATCACAAAAGCACCTCGCAATGCGATGCGTTGCGGACCAAGCAAGGCGAAGGCCAGTCTCCACGCCAAACAAATCTCTGCCACGCTGCCGGCCAGGCCGCGCGGCCCGCTGGGCTCGGGTTGTCGACGCACTTCTGGCGGCAATAGAGCGATAAAAAGGAGTGCAGGCAAAGGCCGCTGCGATGCATGATTTAGTTGCCTCCGTCCTTTTTACCGGACGTTTTTATCAGACATCCCTGACACGGCAACATCACGCATCCCCCGCCAGCCGCAGCCCCGGAAACATCGGGCCGGCGAGGACGAACAGCCACACTACCAGCACGAATGGCAGCGTCAGCGCGGGCATGCCCAGCGGTTCCAGCGCAGCGGAGACGGCGGCGAACACGATCGCCGTGGCGATGGCGGCCAGCAAAGTGTAGGCGGCCGAGGCCTTGTCCAGCACGAAGAACACGCCGCCCAGCGCGATCGCGGTCAGCACGCTGTTGAAACCGAACGCACCGGAGCGGATGGCCGGTTCGGCCGCACCCATGCCCCAGGCCACCAGCAGGCCGGTCAGGGAGCCCAGCAAGGCGATGATGAACACCCGGCGCGAACTGACCAGCAAGCCGATGGCGAACAGCACGCCGGTGATCACGCTGCCCTGGAAGAACACTTGGGCGATGCCGTTGAACACGCCTTCCACTACCGTCGAGGTGGTCACGATGCCCTCGACGATGGCTGCCGCCTTGGGCAAGCCCGCGGTGGGCAACACATGGGTCGATTGCAATCAGCCAAAGCGCGCGCACGCCAACAGGAAGCACAGCGCGGTAAAGACGAATGGCGCGGTGAGTACAGGCATCTTCCAGACGTCGAACAGGCGCAGCATCGCCGCCATCAGCACCGTGGTGCAGGCGGCGGCCAGGATCACGTAAGCCCAGGTCAGTGCATCCGGCTGCAGGAAATAGATCACGGCGATCGCCACCAGCGCACCGTTGAATCCGAACATGCCATCGCGCACCAGCGTCGGCTTCGCGCCGAGCAAGATGGCGGTGAGCGTGCTCACGACCGTGCCGACCAGCACCGCGCAGCCGAACAACAACGAGTTGTAGAAGATGCCGAGCAGGAACAGCAGGCCGGTGTAGCTGTTGTTCTGCAGCATGACGTGGCCGATGCCGCGCATGACGGTGTCGAGGAAACGCAGCAGGTTCTGCATCGGCTGCTGGCCGTCCAGCACCAGGCCGGTCGAGGAAAGCCGTACGGGCATGGAGGAAGGTCCGTGGATGGGATGTCACATCCTAAAGCGGATACCCACCAACCGCCCCTTCCGTCGCAGCTCCGCGCGGTACCGCCCTACCCCAAACCCGAAACCCCTTGCCCGTTACACGCGGCGACTCCAGCGAGCCGGCGCGTTCGAGGACAAAGACCTAAGCCGCGGCCACGTCGTCGGATTCGGCATTGGGGTGCGCGTAGTGTCCCAGGCGGGTCGTGACTTCCGGGCTGACCAGATCAACGGAAGCGGTCAAGCCGGTCAGCCAGTGATGATCCCGTGCCAGCTTGCGGGCCTCGGTGATGGCTCGCGCCAGGGTGAGGCGATTCATCACGCAGACCTGCCCGCGATGGATGCGCCACATGCCAGCCTCATCTTCCCGGATCGCGAACAGGACGGTCATCGACAGGTGCCTCGGTTTGAGTCGAAAGAATGCCTCGGTCAACGGATGCCGTGGATCGCAGGCCTGTCGCCAAAACTGCAGGACAGACGCAAGAGTGCACCAACGGCAAAAGGGTCGATGTCAGCCTTCCCTGACAGAGTTGTCAGGTAGCTCTGCGCCAACCTGTGCGTTCCAGGAACTGACGCACACAGTGCATACGTATGCACCTACAGCCCCTGGTGGCCCGATCGGCGGGCACGCCCCTCACCTGCGCCTGCCGTTGATGCCCGGATACCTCAGCCCGGCAACAGCTCGTCGTGGATATGCAGGCTGCCGGTCAGCGTGCGGTGGACCGGGCATCTTTCGGCGACGGCGAGCAGGCGGTCGCGCTGTGCGGAGGTGAGGTTGCCGGACAGTTTCAGGCGGCGGTAGATGGCCTGCACGCGCGCATCGTCCTGCTCGCAGTGATCGCAGTCCTTGGCGTGGTTGCGTTGATGCGAAAGCGTCACCTCGACCTCGTCCAGCGGGATCGATTCGCGGCCGGCCACCATCCGCAGGGTCATCGCGGTGCAGGCGCCGAGTGAGGCCAGCAGCAGATCGTAAGGTGTGGGGCCGGCGTCGTCACCGCCGACTTCGCGCGGTTCGTCCGCGATCAACTGGTGATGGCGCGCATCGATCGCCACGGCAAGTCCGGAGGCGTTGTTGGCGACGCGTACCGTGCCGGGTTCGAGTGCCTCCGCAGCCGGCACCGTTTCGAGGAAGCGGTCGGCCCAGCAGGCGATCATGCGCGCCGCGTAGCGTGCGTCGGCCTCTTTCGACAGCAGGTGGCCGGCCTGATCGAGGCTGAGGAAGGTCTTGGGGTGGCGGGCTGCTTCGAACAACCGGCGCGCGTGGTCGATGCCGACCACGGTATCGCCCGGCGCGTGGGCGATCAGGATGGGGTGATGCAATTGCTTCACGGCGGCGAGCACGTCGGCTTCGCGCGCCGAACGCACGAAAGCGGCGCTCAACGGAAAGCGGCGGCCGGCAATGGACACTTCGCCGCTGCCCTGTGCCTCGATCGCCTGCAGGTCGCCGTCGATGCTGTCCAGCACATGGCTGACATCGGACGGCGCGCCGATGGTGGCCACCGCGCGCGCCGATGGAATGCGCGCGGCCGCCGCAAGTACGGCCGCGCCACCCAGGCTGTGGCCGATCAGCAACTGCGGCGCACCGATAGTGGCGGCCAGGTGCTCGGCCGCGTCGACCAGGTCATCCACGTCACCGGGAAAACCCACACTGGCGAAATCGCCCTCGCTCGATCCCAGCCCGGTGAAGTCGAAGCGCAAGGTGGCAATGCCGAGACGTGCCAGCTCATCGGTGATCCTGACCGCAGCCAGGCTGGCGCGGGTGCAGGTGAAGCAGTGCGCGAACAACGCCACCGCGCGAACCGGCCCCACCGGCTGCACCACGGTGCCGCTCAGCACGTGCCCGGAACGGGTGGTAAAGCTGCTTTCGGTGCGGGACATGGGCGATCTCCTGGGGTTGAGGGAAGGCCGGCAAACCGCTGCGCCGTTTCGGCAGGGGCAACCTGCCCTGGTTGTGCGCCATGGCTTGCGCGCCAGCCATCATCCTAACGTGCAATGGCCGCCTCACACGGCTTCTGGTGTGATGGCGTCTGCGGCACGAAGGTCTGATGACACAACCCGAACGATCGGGCGAGCACACTGGCAAGCCCACTGACCCAGGAGCGACTCATGAGCAGTTCCAGCAACCCGCCCCGGAATGATTCGTCCGCCGCCGGCTCGACCACCGGCACGGGCACACCCGCGATCAGTGATCGCAACTCGCTGACCCTGGGGCCCAACGGCCCCATCCTGCTGCATGACGTGCACCTGCTGGAGCAGCTGGCCCACTTCAACCGCGAGAAGGTTCCCGAACGGCAACCGCATGCCAAGGGTGCGGGCGCGTTCGGCGTGCTGGAAATCACCGAGGATGTCTCGCGCTACACCCGCGCGGCGCTGTTCCGGAAAGGTGCGCAGACCGACATGCTGGCGCGCTTCTCCACTGTGGCCGGCGAATCGGGCAGCCCGGATACCTGGCGCGACGTGCGCGGCTTCTCGCTGAAGTTCTATACCGACGAGGGCAACTACGACCTGGTCGGCAACAACACGCCGGTATTCTTCCTGCGCGACCCGATCAAGTTTCCGCATTTCATCCGCAGCCAGAAGCGGCTGCCGGATTCCGGCCTGCGCGACAACCACATGCAGTGGGATTTCTGGACGTCCAACCCGGAAACCGCGCATCAGGTCACCTACGTCATGGGCGAACGCGGCCTGCCGCGCACATGGCGGCACATGAACGGTTACGGCTCGCACACGTACATGTGGATCAACGCCGCGGGCGAGAAGTTTTGGGTGAAGTACCACTTCCACACGCGCCAGGGCATGGCGTTTTTCAACAATGCCGAAGCCGCCGCGATGGCCGGAGCGGACTCGGATTTCCACCGCCGCGACCTGTTCGAAGCCATCGCCCGCGGCGAGCACCCCGCGTGGGATCTCTCGGTGCAGGTGATGCCGTATGCCGAGGCAAAAAACTACCGCTTCAACCCGTTCGACCTGACCAAGGTATGGCCGCACAAGGATTACCCGCTGATCAAGGTCGGCACGATGACGTTGAACCGCAACCCGGAAAACTTTTTCGCGCAGATCGAGCAGGCGGCGTTCTCCCCCGGCAACACGGTGCCAGGCATCGGCTTGTCGCCGGACAAGATGCTGCTGGGCCGCGCGTTTGCCTACGCCGACGCGCAGCGCAACCGCATCGGCACCAACTTCCACCAACTGCCGGTAAACCAGCCCAAGGTGCCGGTGAACACCTATATGTTCGACGGCCAGATGGCGTATCAGCACCAGGGCAACGCGCCGGTGTACGCACCCAACAGCGGTGGCCACAGCTGGTCCGACCAGATCGGCCCGGTGGCCGATGGCTGGGAGGTCGATGGCGAGATGACCCGCAGCGCCTACACCTTGCATGCGGAAGACGATGACTTCGGCCAGGCAGGCACGATGGTTCGCGATGTGTGGAATGACGCCCAACGCACGCAGTTCGTGGAACAGGTGGCCGGCAGCCTGCTAGCCGGCGTGCGCAGCCCCGTGCTGGAGCGCGCGTTCGATTACTGGAAACACGTCGACAGCGACATCGGCCAGCGGATCGAAGCCCGGGTGAAGGCCGGCAGCGCACCGGAGCCGGTCCAGGGCATGGGCGACGGCTGACGTAGCCCTTCGCAGCACGACGACCGCCGGGCGTGGACCTGGCGGTCGTCCGCGCGGTGCTTCATGGCTGTGGCCTGGATGCGTGGCCGCAAGAAGGCCGTGACATCCTCGATCAGCGTTTGCGTGCGCCCCCGACGGCGTCGATTTCGTCAGGCCCGGAGGGAATGCCGACGCGATCTTCGTTGGCGCCCTCGTTCTCACCGCTCCCACCTGGCGCGTTACCGGCGTGGCCGGGCTGGCTACCGAGATGCGGTTGGCTACCTCGTTGGCTGGGCGTGCTGGTCGCTTCGCCGCTGGCGATGCCGCCGGTGCCCTGTTGTCCATCGCCCGAACTCTGCCTGCCTGCCAATTCCTGCGCGCTCGCCTGCTTGCCGTCTGACGGGCTTGATGGCTTTGGCATGTCGACGTCGGTGCGCGCGCTGGCACCTTCGTCACGATGATTGGTGCGCGGATGCCCGTGTTCGTTGTCACCCATGGTGGTCGCTCCGGTTCGGTGAGCCGAAAGCATCCGCTCCAGCACGTCAGCGCGATGAGAACGCAGCGACACATCCCGGGCGAGCAGCACCTCGTTGATCATCGGCCGGTTGCTTTGACACTTCGCACACCTTTTGTTGAACGGGCCCCGTGCAGTCTCGCCAGACACGACGCGGTCGATCGATCCGCGCCTTTTGCGAAGCAGCCAGGAGAAAGCATGAACGTTCAGAGCATCATGACGCCGCGTCCGCGCGTGTGTTCCGCCGACGCCCCGCTGGCCCATGCCGCCCGGCTGATGCTGGAACAGGATGTGGGCGAGATCCCTGTCACCGACGGCGAGATGCGCCCGATCGGTGTGATCACCGACCGCGACATCGTGCTGCGCTGCGTGGCCGTAGGCGGCAATGCGCAGAACGATACGGTCGACAGCTGCATGACCGCGCCGGCGCAGATGGTTCGCGACGATGCCACGCTGGATGAGTGTGCCCAGCTGATGGCCAGGCATCGCATTCGCCGGGTGCCCATCGTCGATGCGAATGGTGCGATTTGCGGCATCGTGGCACAGGCTGACCTGGAGGCAACCGACGCCCGCTCGTTGAAACAACAGGTGGCTGAACGCGTCTCGACCCCGCACTGACCCGCGAACTGCCGAGGTCAGCGGCCGCAAGCCGCCGATGGCCTGCCCGCGCGTCGGGCAGCAGAAGCCCTCGGCGGATGGCCTTTCGTGCTGACTGCCCGACGTGGTGCAGCACGCCAGCACGCAAGGATCCCCGATGGGCTTTACTGCATGGTCTGCGTTGATTGGCGGCTTGCTGTTGCTGATGTCCCTGGCTTCTGGCTGGATCCGTCGTTTGCCAGTGACGTCATTCAGCCTTTACCTGCTGGCGGGCGTTATCACCGGGCCATGGGTGCTTGATCTGCTGGACGTGGATTTCGCCGGCCATGCGGTGCTCACGGCACAGCTGACCGAAGTTGCGCTGGTGGTGTCACTCTTTCTGGCGGGTTTGAAGTTGCGGGTGGGCTTCAAGGGTGCCATGTGGCGCACGGCGGCGCGGCTGGCATTGCCGGCCATGGTGCTGACGGTTCTTGGCGTATGCGTGATGGCGCATTGCATGTTCGCCGTGCCGTGGCCGCTGGCGCTTCTGCTGGGCGCCATCGCCGCGCCTACGGATCCCGTGCTCGCCAGCATGGTGGCCGTGGACGACGCCCGCGACAGGGACGCCATGCGCCTGGCGTTGTCCGGCGAAGCGGGATTGAACGACGGCACCGCACTACCCTTCCTGATGCTGGCACTACTGTTGCTGGACGGTCCGCATTCCACAACGGATCTCGGCTCGTGGGCTTGGCGCGATTTCGGCTGGCCGCTGCTGGGTGGATTGGGCGTCGGTTTTGCACTGGGCTGGGCCATCGGCTTGCTTGGCGTGCGTTTGAAGTCCACCAGTCGGGACACCAGCCCCAGCGATTTTCTGGCGTTGGGGTTGATGGCGCTGGCCTACGCCGCCGCCCAGGCGTTGTCTGCGTCCAGCTTCCTGGCGGCCTTCGCAGCGGGGCTGGGATTGCGCCACGCCGAAATACGCGTGGTCGCGCAACATCCGCATCCACGCTTCGATCGCGACCGGGCGCCACGCGACCACCCACCTGCCGAGATGCTCATCAACCCCAACCGGGTGGGGCCGGACGAGATCAGCGAGCCGGCCACGTCTGCCGGCATGGTGATGTCGGATGCACTCTCCTTCGGCGCGACCCTGGAGCGGCTGATGGCCGCAGGGCTGGTCGTCTTGCTTGGCGCCGCTTTCGCCCGCTACTGGCATGCGCAAGGCGCGGTGTTGGCGCTGGTCCTGTTTGTCGGCGTGCGACCGCTGTCCGTTTACCTGGCCACCATCGGCAGCGGCCTGCCGCGGACACGTCGGTTGTTGATTGGCTGGCTTGGCGTGCGCGGTATTGGCAGCCTGAACTACCTGGCATTCGCACTCGCCCACGGAATCGAGGGCAAAGCCGCCGCCCTGGTGGCGGATTTCGCCATCACGATCGTCGTGCTCAGCATCATCGTCCATGGCATCTCCACACCACCGTTACTGGCATGGCGCCAACGGCGCATCGCCCGTGCGGCGTCAGGGACGAACGCCTGAGCCGCGATTGGCTGATGTAGCCGCCTGCTCGACGAAAAGGTCACGCGTTGTTACTGCCCGATGGGTTCTGCTCGCATGACGCCAACGGGTTACGCCGCACCAGCGCGCCGGCCTGCGGGCAGTCGGTGAACACTGCGCAATCTGGCCGACGCCCTGCTCCGCCCCAAAGGCCATGGGAATACCGCAGGCTCACCGGCACCACCATGACCATGACAAGGACACCTCGATGAACGCAAACGCCAACCACCAATGCGCCCACCCGGCTTGCCATTGCAGCGTCCCGCTCGGTGAGGCTTATTGCAGTGAACACTGCCGCAAGCGGGTCGAATCACCGGTGTCGGATCAGCCTGACGGCTGTCATTGCGGACACCCTGCCTGCGAGATGCCCGGCGGTGCGGACATGGCCGCCCCGACGTAGCATCCGCATCCCCAGTCCAGCCGCTGAGTTGAGCGGATGCACGACGGTGGTGGCACCACCATCCGTTTGACAACCCGTGACGCGGCCACTCAAGTGTCGACACTGCCCCGCCAACGGGTGTCCATCAGCCGCGGCTGGGAATCTTCAGGCCGCGCTGCACCGCGGGGCGTTCCAGCGCCCGATTGAGCCAGCGCCCCACGCTGGCAAACGCGTCGTAACCGACCAGCTCGCGCGCCTCGTAGAAGGTGATCAGGTTGTTGACCCAGCCCACGGTGGCGATGTCGGCAATGCTGTAATCGTCGCCCATGATCCAGTCACGGCCGTCCAGACGTCCATTCAACACACCGAGCAGGCGCCTGGACTCATCCACGTAACGCTGCAGCGGGCGCTTGTCGGCGTACTCCTTGCCGGCGAACTTGTTGAAGAAACCCACCTGGCCGAACATCGGGCCGATCGACGCCATCTGGAAGAACACCCACTGGATCGTGTGCCAGCGCTGGGCCGGGTCGGTGGAAATGAACTTGCCCGTCTTGTCGGCCAGATACATCAGGATGGCGCCGGACTCGAACAATGCCAGTGGCTCGCCGCGCGGGCCATCGGGGTCGATGATCGCGGGAATCTTGCCGTTGGGGTTCAGCGAAAGAAACTCCGGCGTGTGGCTTTCGTTGCGGGTGATGTCGACCAGGTGCGGCTCGTACGGCAGGCCTGTCTCCTCCAGCATGATCGACGCCTTGACGCCGTTGGGCGTGTTCAGCGAATACAGCTGGATCCGATCGGGATGTTGCGCCGGCCAGCGGCTGGCGATCGGGAAACGTGAAAGGTCTGACATGGTTGCTCCTGAGTGACAGCCCGCGAGCGTCCGCACCGCGAGCATGAAGATCCGATGATCCTAACGCCAACATGCAACCAGGCGAAGCGCGGTCCGCGCAGGCCTCGCTTCGCCGTGCAAATCCGTTGCGGAACGTGTGCCTTACGGGCCGGTTCGCGCCGTCGGCGGCTGGGTGTTATCCATGCCTGCGGTGGTCGCCGGCGGTGGATAGGTCGGGGCTGACGATGCGGTTGCCGGCGGCATCGGCGCCGGCGCGGGAGCCGCCGGTGTGGTCGGTGGATAAGCCGTAGTCGCGGTGCTGGGCACCGTGTCGGAGTTGTTCGCGGTCTCGTCGTGCTTGCCGCACGCCGACAGCGCCACCGTGGACGCAACGACCAACCCTGCAACGATCAATATTTTCATGGGAGTTCCTCGGTGCAAGAAGGTGCGAGCGCGGCAATCACGATAGTCACAGCTCACGTTCCACGGCAAAACCATGACACCGCGCCCGCGCCGCAGAACCTAATCCGCCCCTTGTTGCGCTCGCGACTGCACGACATGAAGACGCCTTCACGCGTTCAATACACGGGTATCCACCGATTACAACGCCGTTCGCCTCAACCGCAACGCGTTGCTCACCACCGATACCGAACTCAAGCTCATGGCCAGCGCCGCGAACATCGGTGACAACACGATACCGAACCATGGATACAGCACGCCCGCCGCCACGGGCACGCCGACGGCGTTGTAGATGAAGGCGAAAAACAGGTTCTGGTGGATATTGCGCACAGTGGCCTGCGACAGCGCCCGGGCCCGCACGATCGCACTCAGTTCGCCCTTCACCAGCGTGACGCCGGCACTCTCCATCGCCACGTCGGTGCCGCTACCCATGGCGATGCCGATGTCGGCCGCCGCCAGCGCGGGCGCGTCGTTGATGCCGTCACCAGCCATTGCCACGCGGCGACCCTCGGCACGCAATGCGTTCACCACTTCCGCCTTGCGGGCCGGCGAAACCTCGGCGTGAACCTCATCGATACCCAGCTCGCGCGCCACCTTCTGCGCGGTGGTGGCGCTGTCACCGGTCAGCATGACCAGATGCAAGCCGGCGGCGTGCAATGCATTGATTGCCGCTGGCGTGTCGGGCTTGATGCGATCGGCCACCGCCAGCAAGGCGGTGAGCTCGCCTTCGATGGCCAGAAACATCACGGTGGCGCCGACGGCACGCAGTGTCTCGGCGCGAACCATCGCGCGTTCGTCCACCGTGATGCGCAACTCGCTCATGAGTTTTGCGTTGCCGAGCGCAGCGGCATGACCGACCGCCGACAAGTCGGCCCCGGCGACCACGGCGCTGACGCCACGGCCGGTCAGCGAGCGGAAATCCGTGACCTTGAGCGCCGGCGCGTTCTCGCCGTCTGCCGCCGCCACGATCGCCCGCGCCAGCGGATGTTCGCTGGGACGCTCCAGCGCCGCTGCCATCGCCAACAGTTGTTCGCGCGACCGCCCCGCCAGACTCACCAGCTCGGTCAGCACGGGCTTGCCCAGGGTCAGGGTGCCGGTCTTGTCCACCACCAGCGTGTCGATATCGCGCAGGGTCTCGATGGCGCCGGCGTCCTTGAACAGCACGCCGTGCTGCGCACCGCGGCCGCTGGCCACCATGATCGAGATCGGCGTGGCGAGCCCCAGCGCGCAAGGGCACGCAATGATCAACACGGACACCGCCGCGATCAGCGCATGGGTCAATGCCGGCGCGGGCCCGAAGGCCGCCCAGGCGACAAACGCCAGCACCGCGACCGCCACCACCGCCGGTACAAACCACGCCGCCACGCGATCCGCCACGCGCTGCAACGGCGCCTTGCTGCGCTGCGCCTGCGCCACCAGCGTCACGATTTGCGCCAGCATGGTTTCGCTGCCGATCCGCTGCGCGCGCATCGTGAGCCCACCGTCCTGGTTGACAGTGCCGCCGACCAACGGATCGCCCGCTGCCTTGACCACCGGCATCGGCTCGCCGGTGAGCATGGATTCGTCGACGTGGCTTTCGCCCTCCAGCACCACGCCGTCCACCGGCACTTTCTCGCCAGGACGCACGCGCAGCACGTCGCCCACCTTGAGCACGTCCAGCGGCACGTCGCTTTCGCCGCCGTCGCTGGCAATCCGTCGCGCGCTTTTCGGCGCCAATCCCAGCAAGGCCTTCAACGCTGCCCCCGTGCGCCGCCGTGCACGCAGCTCCAGGAAATCGCCCAGGGTCACCAGGGTGACGATTACCGCCGCGGATTCGAAATACACCGCCACCCGGCCGTGCGCGTCGCGGAAACCGGCCGGAAACAGACCAGGCCACAGAAACGCCACCGCGCTGTAGATCCACGCCACGCCGGTACCCAGCGCGATCAGCGTGTACATGTTCGGCTGCCACGGCTTCAACGAATGCCACCCGCGCCGGAAGAACGGCGCCCCGCCCCACAGCACCACCACCGTCGCCAGCACGGCCTCGACCCAAGCCGCGATGCCACCCCACGGCGACGGCAGGTGCCAGCCGAACAGATGCGGCCCCATCGCCACGACAAACACGGGCAAGGTCAGCGCCAGCAGCGTCCAGAAACGCCGCGCCATGCCGTCCAGTTCGCCCGCGTCGTCTTCGTCCAGGCTCGGCATCATCGGCTCCAGCGCCATGCCGCACTTGGGGCATTCACCCGGGCCGACCTGCTGCACTTCCGGATGCATCGGACAGGTGTAGATCGTGCCCGCGGGCGCCGCCACGGGAGCCACTTTCTCTTCCAGATACGCCGACGGATCGGCCACGAACTTCTCGCGGCAACGGGCTGCGCAGAAGTAGTAAGTGTGGCCCTCGTGCTCGGCGTGGTGTTTGGCCGTCGCCGGGTCGACGGTCATGCCGCAGACCGGATCCTTCTCCGCAGCAGCCGCTGCGCCACCACAACACGACGCACTCATGCCTTCACCTCGTCATCAGCCAACGCACGCAGAATCGGGCAATCCTCCGGTTTGCCGTGCCCCGGACACGACGCCACCAGTTGCGCCAGGCCGTCGCGCACGCGCTGCAGCTCGACAATGCGTTGCTCGATCGCAGCCAACCGCTGCTGCGCCCGCCGCTTCACCGCTTTCACGCCCCGCTGGCGATCCGCCGACAACGCCAGCAGCTCGCGGATCTCCTCCAGCGTAAAACCCAAATCCTTGGCCCGCCGGATAAAGCGCAACTGCGCGATCGCGCCCTCGTCGTAACTGCGATACCCGGACGCCCGCCGCTGCGGCTCAGGCAACAGCCCTTCGCGCTCGTAATAACGGATCGTGTCGATCGCCACACCGACGCGCTTGGCGACGGCACCGATGGTCAGGGAAGCGGGTTGGATGTTCATGCCCACAGTCTAGACCATTGATCTAGGTCCAGGGTCAAGTGCGCGGGAGTTGCCTCTTCGACTCCGGCTTGCGGCCTACGCTCAGGGGGAACGCTGAGGTTGACGGTTTTGCTTTTGCTTCGTCCCGAGTGCGGTCAGGATGGGCCGCTGTGCGAGCGGCGGTGAGGCAGGGGCGACGAGGCTGTGACGCGGGCGAGTCCATGGGGGCTCGGCTGCCGTATGCAGACAGATGAAAGCTCTTGCTCCAAGGCTGCATTCGAGCGCAAAAGCGTAGCGACTGAAGTCGCTCCCGCAGATGTTCCGGAGGCGGGGGGCAAGAGCATCGCGCACAACGTGCGCTCCTACAGCGGGTTGTACGTGCTCAGCGGCCGAAGATGATTTCCTGGCCTTCGTGTTCGCGATCCCATCCGCGCAGTTCGTCGCGGATGTGGGCGACGCGCTGGCGGCCGAGTGCGTTGCGTTCCTCGTCCAGCACCTGGCCATCGAGCAGTTCGGCCAGTCGTTGTGCGGTGGGCAGCATGGCGTCCCACGCGTCGAGTGCGGAGAGCGGCGCCGGCAGGGTCATGAAGAAGCTCACGCCCAGGGTGCGCAGGTTGTCGAGTCGGGCCAGGTCGAAATTGCCCGGCTTCAGCATGTTGGCGACGCTGAAGATCGGCCCCAGCTCGCGCTTGCCGTCCACCAGGCGGTGATAGATGCCCATGTCGCCGTATTCGAGGCCGGCCTTTTCGGCGGCAACCACCAGGTCGGAGCCGTTGAAATGGCCGCCGTCGCGGGCCACCACGAACAGCGTCACGATACGCTCCACCGGGAACTGGGCCGGGCGCTTGCCCAACTCGGAGCGCGGTGGCGGTGCAGCGGCGGCTGGCGGCGGCACGGGTGCGCTGGCAACCGGCGCTGCGGGTGCGGGTGTGATGGAAGCTTCGACGACCGGCTCTGCTGCCGCGGCTTCGTCACGCGGGCTGGGTGCGCGCAGCACATCGACGATGGATGCCACGTGGTCGGCCAGTTTCGGCTGCGGTTTCGACACCGGCGGGGCGGAGTTGCGTTCGCCGGACAACGTGGCGCCCAGCCGTTCGAGCTCCTCGCGCAGGCCGATATCGAGTTCGCCCTGCTGCGCGCCCGAACCGCGCGGGCCGGAGATGTTGAACGCGGGATCGAAGGCGGCATCGTCGGCCAGGCTGGGCTCGCGCCGTTCGCCGGGATTCGGATGGCTGGACGCGCGACGCGCGCCGGGCTCCTTCTTCGGCTGGCCAAACAGCCAGATCAGCGCCAGCACGATCAGGCCCACGATCAGCATGGGAATGCCGACGGCGGGATTCCAGGCAAAGGCGAGCACGGGTTGCAGCGTCATCATGATGTGTCCTCAGGCGGCCCCCGCCAGTTTAGCTGCTTCCGCCAGATCGACCTGCACCAGGCGCGAAACGCCCGGCTCGCGCATGGTCACACCGCACAACTGCGATGCCGCTTCCATGGTGGCCTTGTTGTGGCTGATGAAGATGAACTGCACCTTCTCGCTCATCTCGCGCACCATCGAGGAGAAGCGGCCCACGTTGGCCTCGTCCAGCGGCGCGTCCACCTCGTCGAGCAGGCAGAACGGCGCGGGGTTCAGGCCGAAGATGGAGAACACCAGCGCCACCGCGGTGAGCGCCTTCTCGCCGCCGGAGAGCAGCGAGATGTTGGACGGCCGTTTGCCCGGCGGGCGCGCCATGATCGACACGCCGGTGTTGAGCAGGTCGTCGCCGGTGAGTTCCAGGTACGCGTGACCGCCGCCGAACAGGCGCGGGAACAGCTCCTGCACGCCGGCATTGACCTTGTCGAAGGTCTCCTTGAATCGCTGGCGGGTTTCGCGGTCAATCTTCTTGATCGCGCCCTCCAGCGTCTCCATCGCGCTGACCAGGTCGGCGAGCTGGTTGTCGAGGTAGGTCTTGCGCTCGCTCTGCTCGGCATGTTCCTGGATCGCCGCCAGGTTGACCGGCTCCAGCCGGGCAATCTTGTGGCCGATATCGGTGAGCTGCGCGCGCCACTGGTTGGCGTCGATATCCTCGGCCAGTTCGGCCAGCAAGGTTTCCAGCTCCAGGCCGGACTCGGCGATCGCCTGCGCCAGTTGTTCGGCGCGCAAGTGCAGCGCCTGCGCGGCGAGGCGCTTCTCGGACAGGCTTTCGCGCAACGCGGCCAGGCCTTGTTCGGCCAGGTGGCGTTGCTGCTCCAGTTGGCGGAACGCGATGTCGCATTCCTCCAGCGCGCGGCGGGCTTCCACCAATTGCTTGTCCACCAGCAGGCGCTGGTCGAGGTAGGTCTGACGCTCGGCCTCGAGTTCGGCGATCGGGTCGGAGCCGGCCGCCAGTTGCTCGTTGATCTGGTCGCGGCGCGATTCGATCTGGCGCAGTTGCGCATCCATGCGGCTCAGCGACTGATCCAGCGAGGCCAGCGATGAGCGCTTGGATTCCAGTGACAGGGCCAGCGAGTGCGACTGGTCGGCCGCTTCGCGCGCGTTCATGCGCGCTTCCTCGCGTGCTTCAAGCAGCGCCCGGCGTTCGTTTTCCAGTTCGCGCCGCTGGTCTTCCATGTCGCCCATCAGGCCCACCGATTCGTCCAGCCGGGCGCGGGCGTCGCGGGTCTGGCTTTGCAGCTCGTCGATCTGCGCTGCCAGGTCGTTCAGTTCGCCGCTGACCTTGTCGGCGCGGGCGCGGGCGGCTTCCAGCTTGCCGCGGTGGCTCTGCAGCTGGCCGGCCAATTCGGACTGGCGACGGTGCGCGTTGTACAGCTCGCGCTGGGCGTCGTCGCGGGCGCGCTCGGCTTCGAACTTGCGCGTGCGCAGGTCATCGAGCTGGCCGGCGGCTTCTTCCAGCTGGCCTTCCAGCAGCGCGATCTGCTCGGTGAGCAGGCGCAGGTCGCGCTCGCGCGCCAGCACGCCCACCTGGTTGCCCTGCGCGCGGCGCACGCGCGCCCATTGCGGCGCCAGCCAATCGCCGTCGCGGGTGATGATGGACTGCTGCGGTGCCAGCGCGCCCACACGGTTGCGCGCTTCGTCCAGGGTTTCGGCCGTCTGTACGTTGGACAGCAATTGCAGGGCCGCGGCGGGGCCGCGCACGCGGGCCGCCAGCGTGCCATTGGCGCCCTGCCCGCCGTCGACGGCATTGAGCAGCGCCAGGTCGGCTTCGCCCAGGCTGTCGAATTCGGAGACCAGGCCCAGCGGATCATCCACCAGCACGCCGTCCAGCAAGCCGGCCAGCACAGTTTCGACGGCCGATTCCCAGCCGTTGTCCACCTGCAGCGCGGCGCCCAGGCGGCGCGCCTTGTCCAGACCCAGCCGCGCCAGCCAGCCGCTGGCCGCGCTTTCTTCCTGGCCCAACGCGGCATTCTGCAGCGCTTCCAGCGAGGCGTGACGACCGCGGGCGGATTGCAGTTGCTGGCGCGCCTCGTTCAGGGCGGACTGCAGCTGGCGCTCTTCCTCCTGCACCTTTTCGTGGCTGGTCTTGTGCTGGTCGAGCAGGCTGCCCAGCGTTTCCACGCGTTCGCGCTGGGTGTCGTGCTCGGTATGCAGCTGTTCGCCGGCGGCGTCCAGCGCGGCCACGTCGGTGGCTTTCTGCTCGGTTTCCAGCGCCTCGCGACGACGCGACAGGTCGACCGCCTGGCGGTCGAGGTAATTGAGTTTGGTGCGCTCCACTTCGGCGGCGCGGTTGGATTCGCCGGCGCTGCGCGTATGGCTGTCCCAACGCTGCTGCCAGTCGCCCAGTTTCGCCTCGGTGCTGCGCTGGGCTTCGGCGGTTTCGTCCTGCATCTGCTGCAGCGCTTCGAGTTTTGGTTCGCCCTCGGCCAGCGCCATGCGCAGGGTTTCGATCTGTTCGCGGTCGGTGGCGATGTGGGCGGCCAGTTCGGCGTGTTCGCGCTCGGCCTCGCCCTGGGCGCGCTGCAGGCGCTCGGCGGTTTCGCGGTTGTGGTGCACCTGCTGCTCGACGCGGGCAATCTCGGCGCCGACCTTGTAGACGTCGGCCTGCACCGCGTTCAGATGCTCACTGGCATCGGTGTGACGCTCGCGCACGGTTTCCAGTTGCGCCTCGATCTCGCGCTGGCCGGCCAGCTGTTTCTCGATCTCGATCTCGGCGGCGGACAGGCCCGCGCCTTCGCCCTCGTGCTGGCTTTTCAGGCCGCGGTATTCCAGCGCGCGCAGCTCGGCTTCCTTGCGCGTCTGCTCTTCCTTCAGCGCCTTCCAGCGCTCGGCGGCACGGGCCTGGCGGTTCAGGTGTTCGAGCTGCTTGTCCACCTCGTCGCGTACGTCACGCACGCGGTCGAGGTTTTCGCGGGTGGCCTTGATGCGGCTTTCGGTTTCCTTGCGGCGCTCCTTGTATTTGGAGATGCCGGCCGCCTCCTCCAGATGCGTGCGCAACTCTTCCGGGTGCGCCTCGATGATCTGGCTGATCATGCCCTGCTCGATGATCGAGTAGCTGCGGGGGCCTAAGCCCGTGCCCAGGAACAGGTCGGTGATGTCGCGCCGGCGGCAGCGCGCGCCGTTGAGGTAGTACGACGACTGGCCGTCACGGGTGACCTGGCGCTTCACCGAGATCTCGGCGTACTGGCCGTATTCGCCCTGGATGGTGCCGTCGGCGTTGTCGAAGATCAGCTCGACCGTGGCCTGCCCCACCGGCTTGCGCGAGTTGGAGCCGGAGAAGATCACGTCGGTCAGCGAATCGCCGCGCAGGCGGCTGGCCGCGCTTTCGCCCATCACCCAGCGGATCGCGTCGATGATGTTGGATTTGCCGCAGCCGTTGGGGCCGACCACGCCGATCATGTTGCTGGGCAGGTGCAGGGTGGTCGGGTCCACGAAGGACTTGAAACCGGCGAGTTTGATGGTGCTCAGGCGCATGCGGTCATCGGTGGATCATCGGGTGGTGCCCATGCAGCGGGCGACAGGGCACTGTGCCAAACGGTGGCCGTGGCCGCAATGCATTCCGGCGTGCCAAGTAGCTTCAAGTATAGCTTCTATGTATTTGTTTATTCTGTCTTTGCATCGATCGACAGCGCATGAATGCCGTTGTCCATCAGCCCTTCAAGCGCCGCATAGATCATCCGGTGACGCTTCAACGGCAGTTGGCCGGCAAACGCGGCACTGACGATCCGCACATGGAAATGGCCCTTGCCCTCGCCCGCGTGGCCGGCGTGCTTGTGGCCCTCGTCGATGATTTCCAGCGCCGTCGGTGCAAAGGCCGCCTCCAGCCGCGCTCGGATCTGCGCCATGACCGGCGACCCGTTCATGCTGCCGGCAGCGCCTTGAGGAACGGCTTGACCGAGGTTTCCCGATAGACACCGGCAGCGATGTACGGATCAGCGCCCGCCCATTCCTGTGCCTGCGCCAGCGAGGCGAACTCGGCCACGATCAGGCTGCCACTGAAACCGGCCGGGCCCGGCTCGGGCGAATCTATGGCGGGAAATGGGCCGGCCAGCAGCAAGCGGCCTTCGTCCTGCAACTGCTTCAACCGGGCGATATGGGCCGGGCGCGCAGACTTGCGTCCCGCCAGTGATTCGGGATTGTCAGTGCCGACGATGGCGTACCACATGGCGAACTCCAGTTGAGGTTGATGAGGTTGAGGCCGCTCCGCGTAGGAGCCCACCCTGTGGGCGATGCTTTTCGTCACGCTTGAATTAAAAGCATCGCCCACAGGGTGGGCTCCTACGCGCGCGCGATGTCAGGCCTCGGGGCGCATATAGGGGAACAGCAGCACGTCGCGGATCGAGGCCGAATCGGTCAGCAGCATCACCAGCCGATCGATGCCGATGCCCAGGCCGCCGGTGGGCGGCAGGCCGACTTCCAGCGCGCGGATGTAGTCGGCATCGAAGTGCATGGCTTCGTCGTCGCCGGCGTCCTTGGCGTCGACCTGGGCCTGGAAACGGGCGGCCTGGTCTTCCGGGTCGTTCAACTCGGAAAAACCATTCGCCAGCTCCTTGCCGTTGACGAACAGCTCGAAGCGATCGGTGATGCCCTTGTCGGTGTCGCTCTCACGCGCCAGCGGTGACACCTCGACCGGGTGGTCGGTGATGAAGGTGGGCTGGATCAGGGTGTGCTCGACGGTCTTCTCGAAGATTTCCAGCAGCAGTTTGCCCCAGCCGTAACCAGGCTTGACCTGCACGCCGACGCGCTTCGCGTGCGCGGCCATCGCCTCGCGGTCGCGCAGCTCCTCGCGCTTGATCCCGGGGTTGAGTTCCAGCACCGCGTCTTCCATGCGCCAGCGGCGGAAGGCTGGGCCGACGTCGATGTCGGCGCCGTCCCAGGTCAGTGCGGTGGTGCCCAGCACGCTCTGCGCGATGTCGCGGATCAGGCCTTCGGTGAGGTCCATGATCTCGTGGTACGTAGCGTAGGCCTGGTACAGCTCCAGCATGGTGAACTCGGGGTTGTGCCGGGTCGACACGCCCTCGTTGCGGAAGTTGCGGTTGATCTCGTAGACGCGATCGAAGCCGCCGACGACGAGGCGCTTCAGGTAAAGCTCCGGCGCCACGCGCAGGTACAGCTCCAGATCCAGCGCGTTGTGATGCGTGGTGAACGGCCGCGCGGTGGCGCCGCCGGGGATCATGTGCATCATCGGCGTTTCCACTTCCATGAAGCGGCGCGTGGGCGCTTCCAGCCACTGGCGCATGCTGCCGATGATCTTCGAGCGCAGGATGAAGGTGCGGCGCGCTTCCTCGGTGACGATCAGGTCGACGTAGCGCTGGCGGTAGCGCTGCTCCACGTCGGCCAAGCCGTGGAACTTGTCCGGCAGCGGACGCAGGCTCTTGGTCAGCAGGCGCAGCTGATCCACCCGCACGGAAAGCTCGCCGGTCTTGGTGCGCATCAGCAGGCCTTCGGCGCCCACGATATCGCCCACGTCCCAACCCTTGAACGCTTCGTAGGCCTCGCCCAGCGTGCCCTGGTGCACGAACAACTGGATGCGGCCGGTCTGGTCCTGCATCTGCACGAAGCTGACCTTGCCCTGCCCGCGCTTGAGCAGGATGCGTCCGGCCACCTTCACCCGTCGCGCGAGGGCGTCGATCACTTCGGCCGTATGGACGTCCTTGTCGGCGTATTCGGCCTGCAGGTCGCCGGCAAAGCTGTCCACCCGGAAATCGTTGGGGAACGCGATGCCCTGCGCGCGCAACGCCTTCAATTTATCGCGACGCTCGGCGATAAGCCTGTTTTCGTCAGGCCTGCTTTCGTCAGGCTTGCTGTCGTCGGTGATCGGGGTGTCGGTCGATGCGCTCATGGAAACTCTGTTGCTCCGGGCAGCCGCCGCGATGGGCGCGTGGCTGGTTGTCGATGACTGTTGTCGAATGACGGCTCGCGCGCGTCAGTCGCCCTTGCTGAAAACCTTTTTGACCGCATGCGTGGTGGCGTTCCAGCCGTCGCGCGCACCGTGCCCCACGGCCACGCCCGCGTCCCGGGCGCCGTGACCGATGCCCACGCCGGCGTCCTTCGCACCGTGACCGATTTTCTTGCCCACGCGAGCGCTGGCGTGACCCACGTCGCGGGCGCCGTCGGCGATGCCGTGGCCGGCCGATTTCGCGCCCTGCTTGACGCTCTGGCCGAAGCTTTCCTGGCCCGCGTGGGCGGTCATGCCGAACATGGCAAGGCCGGCGCACATCGCCAGCAGGATGCCGTTCTTCTTGCGGTTCATGGCTTCACTCCCATTCGGGCAAATACAGGGAACCCGGACGTAGGCACTCAGGCGTCACTGCGCTTGGAGCCGGCTTCGAGGCCCGACTTCAAACTCGCTTCGATGAATTCGTCCAGGTCGCCGTCCAGCACTTTCTGCGTATCGGTGCGTTCGATGCCGGTGCGCAGGTCCTTGATGCGGCTCTGGTCCAGCACGTAGTTGCGGATCTGACTGCCCCAGCCGATGTCCGACTTGGTCGCTTCCAGCGCATCCTTCTCGACATTGCGCTTCTGCACTTCCAGTTCGTACAGCTTCGCGGCCAGCATCTTCATCGCAGTATCGCGGTTGGCGTGCTGGCTGCGGCCGGTCTGGCAGGCGACCACGGTATTGGTGGGGATGTGCGTGATGCGCACGGCCGATTCGGTCTTGTTGACGTGCTGGCCGCCCGCGCCGGAGGAGCGATAGACGTCCGTTCGCAGGTCCGCCGGGTTGATGTCGATGTCGATGTCGTCATCGACTTCGGGCGACACGAACACCGAGGTGAAACTGGTATGGCGGCGGTTGTCCGAATCGAACGGCGACTTGCGCACCAGCCGGTGCACGCCGATCTCGGTCTTCAGCCAGCCGTAGGCGTAGTCGCCCTCGACGCGGAAGGTGGCGGACTTCACGCCAGCCACGTCGCCGCCGGAGACTTCCATCAGCTCGGTTTTCCAGCCGCGGTTTTCGCACCAGCGCAGGTACATGCGCAGCAGCATCTCGGCCCAGTCCTGCGCCTCGGTACCGCCGGCGCCGGCCTGGATATCGACGAACGCATTCATCGCATCCATCTTGCCGGAGAACATGCGCTGGAATTCCAGCTTGCCGACCTGGCTTTCAAGCCGCGCCAGATCGGTGATGACCGATTGCGCCGTCTCGTCGTCCTCGTCGGCGATGGCCATTTCCAGCAATTCACCAGCGTCGGTGAGCCCGGCGGTGAGCGTGTCGATGCCGTCGACGATGGTGTGCAGGCGGGCGCGCTCGCGGCCCAGTTCCTGCGCGCGGGCCGGGTCGTCCCACACGGTGGGGCTTTCCAGCTCGCGGGTTACTTCTTCCAGACGTTCGCTTTTTGTAGCGTAGTCAAAGATACCCCCTAAGCGACTCGACCCGGTCCCGGAGGTCCGCGATCTGCGCATGGATGGGATTGGTCTCGATCATCGTGAAATCTTGGTGGGAGGCAAGCACGCAAGAATACCAGAGGAGGCACCGCCCTCGCCGCCCTACGCACTACACTGGCCGCGCTTATCTCCGAATGGAGTCCGCCATGCCGATCGATCGCCGGGCGTTCCTGAAACTGGGTGGGTTGACCCTGGCCGGCGCCGCGTCCGGCCTGCTCCACGCCGGCGACGCGCTGGTGATACGGCCAGGCGAGCCGCATCGCCCCGCCGACCACACGCTGCGCATCGGCCGCAGCCTGGTGGAACTGGCGCCGGACCACATCGTTTCCACCCGCACCTACAACGGCCAGTTTCCCGGGCCGTTGTTGCGGCTGAAACAAGGTCGGCCGGTGGTGGTGGACGTCCACAACGACACCGACACACCCGAGCAACTGCACTGGCACGGGCAATTCCTGCCCGCCGCGCTGGATGGCGCGGCCGAGGAAGGCACGCCGTACATTCCGGCCCACGGCATGCGCCGGATTGCCTTCGTACCCGGTCCGGCGGGGCTGCGCTTCTATCACACGCATGTGCGCGCCGGTGCCGATCTCGACCTCGGCCAGTACAACGGCCTGGTCGGCCCCGTATACATCGAGCCGCCGCACGAGTCCGGCGCCTGGGACCGCGAGGTGTTCCTGACGCTGAAGGAGTTCGATCCGTTCTTCAGCAAGGGCGGCGACATGGCGATGGATTTCCTGCAGCCCGACGGGCGCGACCCGATCTTGCAGCAGCGCGGCGAAACAGCGATGAAGGCGTCGCTGGCCGGTGGCGCCGCGCACGGGTATGAGGTGGGCTACCAGTCGTTCTCGATCAACGGCCGCATGCTCGGCCATGGCGAGCCGATCCGCGTACGCGCCGGAGAGCGCGTGTTGCTGCACATCATCAACGGCAGCGCCACCGAGATCCGCAGCCTCGCCCTGCCCGGCCACGCGTTCACGGTGGTGGCGCTGGATGGCAATCCGGTGCCGCACCCGGCCACGGTGCCGGTGTTGTGGCTGGGCACCGCCGAACGCATTTCAGCCATCGTCGAGATGACGCATCCGGGCGTGTGGATACTCGGCGACCTCGCCGATGACGATCGCAACCGCGGCATGGGCATCGTGGTCGAGTACGCCGGCCACGGCGGCAAGCCGCAGTGGATCAAGCCGCCGCCGTTCCGGTGGGACTACCGCCGCTTCGCCTCGCCGGATGCGCCACCACCAGCCACTCCCGACGAGACCATCGAGCTGACATTCGCCAAGCGCAACGCGGCGCTCCATGGTTTCAACCAGTGGACCATCAACGGCCAGCCGTTCGACATGCGCGCGATGCAGCCGAGGTTCCGCCTGCAATACGGCAAGCGCTATCGGCTGCGCATGCACAACGCCAGCGACGACATCCACCCGATGCACCTGCACCGGCACAGCTTCGAGATCACCCGCATCGCCGGCCAGCGCGTCGCCGGCGTGGTCAAGGACGTGGTGATGCTGGGTGGCTACCAGAGCATGGATGTCGATTTCACCGCCGACCAGCCCGGGTTGTCGCTGCTCCACTGTCACATGCAATTACACATGGACTTCGGCTTCATGGCGCTGTTCGACTGCGCATGAGCGATGCATCCGCGCCGGCCGGCTCTGCCCGGGAAGTGCTGAGTGCGTTTCTCAGGCTGGGCATGACTTCGTTCGGCGGACCGATCGCCCACCTGGGCTATTTCCATCGCGAATTTGTCGAACGGCGACGCTGGCTGGATGACGAGCGTTTCGGCCAGATGCTGGCGTTGTGCCAGTTCCTGCCGGGGCCGGCGAGCAGCCAGCTGGGCTTTTCCATCGGCCTGCTGCGAGCCGGTGGCTGGGGCGGCGTTGCCGCCTTTGTCGGCTTCACGCTGCCCTCGGCCCTGCTGATGTTTGCCTTCGCCGCGCTGAGCGCGCATTGGTCCGGCGCGCCGGGCCAGGCGGCGATCCACGGCTTGAAACTGGTCGCCGTGGCAGTGGTCGCTCAAGGTTTGCTCGGCATGGCGCGCCGGCTCACGCCAGACTTGCCGCGCCTGCTGCTCGCCGTGTTCGCCGCCTTGCTGGTGACAGTCAGCGGCAACGCATGGATGCAATTGATCGTGATCGTGCTGGGCGCGCTGCTGGGCCCGTGGCTGTGCCGCTCGGTGACGGCGCATCCGGGTCAGCCGCTGACGCTGCGGCATGGACGGCGCAGCGGCATCATGCTGCTGGCCGTGTTCGCCACGCTGCTGCTTCTGTCGCTGTTGCCGTGGTCCGATGCGCCGGCGTGGGCCCGGATCACCGCCGGTTTCTATCGCACGGGCGCGCTGGTCTTCGGCGGCGGCCACGTGGTGCTGCCCCTGCTGAAACAGACCGTGGTCGATCCCGGCTGGCTCGATGGCAACAGCTTCCTCGCCGGCTACGGTGCCGCCCAGGCGGTACCCGGCCCGATGTTCAGCCTGGCGGCGTTTCTGGGCGAGCGCATCGGCATCGGGCACAGCGGCGCACTGGGCGCCGCCATCTGTCTGCTGGCGATCTTCCTGCCGGGGTTGCTGCTGGTTTCCGCGGCATTGCCGTTCTGGCAGGCGCTTGCCGCGCGCAACGACGCGGCGCGCGTGCTGGCCGGCGTCAACGCCGCCGTGGTCGGCCTGCTCGCCGCCGCGCTGTACAACCCGGTGTGGACCGGTGCCGTACAGCGCCCGCGGGACGCCGTCGTCGCGTTGAGTGCCTTCGCCCTGTTCGCCTGGGCCCGCTGGCCGGCACTCGCCATCGTGGGATGGTGCGTGACGGCCTCGTTGCTTGCGGCGCTGCTCTGACGACTCAGGACAGCGCTTTTTCGTGCACGCCCTTCACCGCACGACCGGACGGATCGGCGGCCGCGGCAAAGGACGGATCCCAGGCAATGGCTGCCGGCGACGAGCAGGCAATCGACTTGCCGCCCGGCACGGTGGCCGCGCAAGCCTCACTGGGATAGTGCTGCTCGAAGATGCGGCGGTAGAAATACGCTTCCTTGGTGGCCGGCGTGTTGAACGGATAGCGCGCGGCCGCGGCGGCGAATTCGCGATCGCTGACGGACTGCTCGGCGTGGTCCTTCAGGCCGTCGATCCAGCCGTAGCCCACGCCGTCGCTGAACTGCTCTTTCTGCCGCCACAGGATTTCCTTCGGCAGCGCACCGTCGAACGCCTCGCGCAATACGTGCTTCTCGATCTTGCCGTTGCCGGCCATCTTGTGCTTCGCGTCCAGGCCCATCGCGGTGTCGAGGAATTCCAGGTCCAGGAACGGCACGCGCGCCTCCACGCCCCAGGCCATCATCGACTTGTTGGCGCGCAGGCAGTCGTAGCTGTGCAAGGTGTCGAGCTTGCGCACGGTTTCCTCGTGGAACGCCTCGGCCGACGGCGCCTTGTGGAAGTACAGGTAACCGCCGAAGATCTCGTCCGAGCCCTCGCCCGACAGCACCATCTTCACGCCCATCGCCTTGATCCGGCGCGCCAGCAGGAACATCGGCGTGGCGGCACGGATGGTGGTGACGTCGTAGGTTTCGATGTGGCGGATCACCTCGGGAATCGCATCCAGGCCTTCGGCGAAGGTGTAGACGAAGCCGTGGTGCACGGTGCCCAGCGCGTCGGCGGCGATCTGCGCGGCAGCCAGGTCGGGCGAGCCTTCCAGGCCGATGGCGAACGAATGCAGCCGCGGCCACCAGGCCTCGCTGCGGTCGTTGTCCTCGATCCGCTCACGGGCGAAGCGCGCGGCGCAGGCGGCGACCAGCGACGAATCCAGGCCACCGGACAGCAGTACGCCGTAGGGTACGTCGGTCATCAGCTGGCGGTGCACCGCCTGCTCGAACGCCTCGCGCAAGGCTGCCGGGGTCAGGTCGTGGCCGCGGGTGTTGGCGTACTCGCGCCAATCCTTCTTGTAGTACTGACGCAGTTCGCCGACGGCGCTGTCGTATACGTGGCCGGGCGGGAATGGCGCCACGTCGGCGCACAACGTCGCCAATGCCTTCATCTCCGACGCCACGCACAAACGACCCTGCGCATCGTGACCCCAGTACAGCGGGCACACGCCGATGGGATCGCGCGCGATCACGTAGCGCTTCGCCGCGCCATCCCACAGCGCGAACGCGAAGATGCCGTTGAGCTTGTTGACGAAATCGCCGGCGGCATCGGTGGCAGCCTGCTCGCGGTACAGCGCGTTGATGACTTCGCAGTCGGAGCCGGTGGTGAAGTCGTAGCTGCTGGCGGCGCGCAATTCGCGGTGGTTGTAGATCTCGCCGTTGACCGCCAGCGCCAGCTCGCCGTCGCGCGAACGCAGCGGCTGGGCGCCGCTGGTCGGGTCGACGATGGCCAGCCGTTCGTGCACCAGGATCGCGCCTTCATCGACGAACACGCCGCTCCAGTCCGGACCACGGTGGCGCTGGCGCTGCGACAACTCCAGTGCCTGGCGGCGCAACGCACCCAGGTCGTCGCCCGGCTGCAGATCAAACATCCCGAAAATCGAACACATGCCACTACCCCTTCTTGTCAATGTGGTTGATGGTGTCGCCGGTTGCCCGGCAAGATTCTGTCGCACCCAAAAACAAAAAGGCCCGCACTGGGCGGGCCTTTTCGCGTATGGGATGAAACTTCAGCTACGCGCCGGCCCGCCAATGGTTGGCGTCATTATTCGCGCGATTATTATTGCGACCGACCAGCACACCAGGACGCGCCAGAGCGGCGGCGTCGATGAAAAAACTGGCGGGCTGAAAATGCATGCTGGTCAATAGAACAGATTGGACGTCCATACGCAAGTGCCGCGTTGCAACATCATCCCGGCAGCAATTCGGCGATCCAGCGTTTGGCCGTCTCCAGGTCCGCCAGCGAAAACAGGCGGAAATCGCCGGGCATCATGAAACCCATGGCATTGGCGGTGGCGCGCAGCCAGGTCACATCGGTCACCAGGGCCACCCGCTCCCAGCCGCTGAAATGGCGCGCGCCCATCTTCACGTCGTCCCACATGGCGCCGGGGTCGAACCCGGTGAAGTCCTCGTCGATCACGTACAGCAAGCGCAATTTGCGGTTGAGCGCGAACGCCGCCTCCACGTCGGGCACGACCACGCGCTCGTAGTCGTCGGCGGTGACCCGGCCGTGGGCGCGGAAACCCAGCGTGCCGGCGGGCAATCCTTCCATCTGCTTGATCATGGCGTTCTCCGGGCATGGGACGCCGCAAGCGTGAAACACCACCTGTGAAGAGCGGGCAATGGCTGGCGTGGAGATTCAGGCCGGCTCGATATGCCGCAACAGCAGCCGCGGCGATTCCCGACCCTGCCAGTCGTTGATGGTCAGCTCGTAGGCGGCGCGCAGCAAGGTCGGCGGCGGATGGCCGTGGTAGGCGTTGAACATCACCGCGTCGTGTTGGGCGCCGTCGCGCGGGTCGCGCAATTGCAGGCGCAGGTGGCGCTCGCCCATCACTTTCCAGCTGATGCAGTCGAATACGTCGTCGAACAACGGCTCGGGGAAAGCCTGGCCCCAGGGACCGGCGTGGCGCAGTTGCCGCGCCAGCGCCAGCGAAGCCGCGCCGGGCGGCAAGCCACCGTCGGTGAGAAGCACGGCCTGCAGGCGTTCGGCATCGATCAGCTCCTGCGCGACCGCGTCGAAGGCCGCCGCGAAACGCGGGTAATCGCAGGTTTTCAGGCTCAACCCGGCGGCCATCGCGTGACCGCCGAAGCGCTCGATCAGGCCGGGGTGGCGCGCGTCGATCACGGCCAGCGCGTCGCGAATATGGAAACCGGCGATCGAGCGGGCCGAGCCGCGCAGGTCGTCGGTGTTGTCCTCACTGGCAGGCGCGAACGCGATCACCGGCCGATGCAGGCGATCCTTCAACTTGGACGCCACCAGCCCCACCACGCCGGCATGCCAGGACGGCTCGTACAAGGCCACGCCGATCGCGTCGGTGTGCGCCATGTTGGCGGCCATCACTTCTGCCTCGGCCACCATCGACGCCTGCAGGTCGCGCCGTTCCTGGTTAATCGCGCTGAGTTCTTCGGCATGGCGGCGTGCTTGTCCCACATCGTCGGTGAGCAGGCATTCGACACCCAGTCGCATGTCTTCCAGCCGGCCAGCAGCATTCAGCCGCGGACCGACGGCAAAGCCCAGATCGCTGGCGCACAGCGTCGCCAGACTGCGTTTGCCCGACTCGACCAGCGCCGTGATGCCGGCGCAGGCCTGGCCGCTGCGGATGCGCTGCAAGCCGGCGGCCACCAGCACGCGGTTGTTGAAATCCAGCGGCACCAGATCAGCCACCGTGCCCAGCGCCACCAGGTCGAGCAGGCCGGAAAGGTCGGGACGCGCGGGCGAGCCGGCCGGAAACAGCCGCGCGCGCAACGCCAGCAACAGGTAGAACATCACCCCCACGCCCGCCAGCGCCTTGCTGGGAAAGCCGTCGCCGGCCAGGTTGGGGTTCACCATCGCGTCGCAGTCGGGCAGTTGCTCACCCGGCAGATGGTGGTCGGTGACGATGACGCGGATGCCGCGCGCTTTCGCCGCCGCCACGCCCGCCACGCTGGCCACGCCGTTGTCCACGGTGACGATCAATTGCGGCGTGGGTTGCAGCGAGGCCACCAGCGCCGGGCTCAACCCGTAGCCATGGATGAAGCGGTTGGGCACGGCATAGCCGAGATGCCGCGCGCCCAGCAGTCGCAACCCGCGCATCGCCACGGCGGTGCCGGTGGCGCCGTCGCAGTCATAGTCGCCGGCGATCAGGATGCTCCAGTCGCCTTCGATCGCCTGTACCAGCAAGTCGACCGCCTGCTCCATGCCGCCCAGCATCTGCGGCGACAGCAGCCGGGCCAGCCGGTGCTCCACCTGCTCGGGGCCGAACACGCCGCGGGCGGCGTAGATCCGCTGCAACACCGGGTGCACCGAATCGGGCCAGCCGCTGGCTTCGCCCAGACTGGCGCGGCGACGCAATTGCAGCGGGCTCGAGGCCACTGCGCTCAAGCGCCCGCTCCACGCCAGAAACGCCAGCGGTGCCAAGGTTTGCGCTGCCAGCGCTCGCCGCTGGCGAAGTGCAGCATCACCGGCTGACGCGCCAACAACGATTGCAGCGCGGGCCACCATTGGGTGGCGATGTTGCCGGCCGGCAGATCCTGCAAGTCGATCAGCCAGCCCTTGCCCGCCGCCGCCACCGTCTCGGCCGTGCGCGATTGATGCGCGGTTCCGGCGCGTGCCGCCAGCGCGTTGAGCACCACATCGTCACTGACCACGCCAGCCCATTCGCTGCGCAACGGACCCGGCAACACGCCGCCACCCCACAGCCACAGGCTGTTGACCGGCCACAGCCCCTGGGCCCGTCGCTGCGCATTCAAGGGATGCTGGTGCAGCAGGATCTGCACCTCATTGAGCAGCACGCGCCAGCGCTTGCCTTGCGGACCTTGCGGCAGATGCTGCGCCAGATCCTCGCCCATCGCCTGCTCCGGCGCGGCGAAGGTGGGCAACGGGCTGTTCTTGGCCAGCCGCAGGTGCCAGCGGTCGGGCGCGGTGATTTCCAACAGCATGCCGGCGTCGCCGAACACGGGTTTCAGGGGCGCGGCCAGCGCCTGCGCGTCGGCCATGCTCAGTTCCATCTGGCCGCATGCCAGCAGGCGCACGCCGTTGATGTCCGGCTGCACCCAGGCGGGGTCGGCCGACAACCAGCCATGCCCCGCCGCATCACCGCTGAGGTAATCGCGCGTCAACGCCGCCGCCGGCAACGGCGAGCCCGCGCCGGGGAAATGGTCGCCAAGCCCGTCGAGATACCCGATGGAACCGTCTGCCAACCGATCGGCGCGAACCAGCAACTGGCGCAGCGGATGATCCGGCGCGAAGCGCGGCAGTGCGGGCAACCACAGGTGCAGCGGACGTTCGGGCTTCGCACTCACGACTTCATCACTCCTACGCTTCCAATCGTTCCACCAGTTCCAGCCACTCGGTTTCCAGCGCTTCTTTCTCGCGGCGCAGCTCGGTCTGGCGCTGGCCCAACCGCATCAATTCCTGGGTGGGACCGTTGTAGGTCGCCGGATCGGCCAACTGGTTTTCCAGCGCGGCCAGCTCAGTGTCGATGCTGGCGGTGCGGGTTTCGATGCGCTTTACCCGCTGGCGTGAGGTTTTCTCGTCCTCGCGCTGGGCGGCCGCTTGGCGGCGACGCTCTTCGGGCGACACCTCCGGCGTTTTTGGCACCGGCTTGACGGTGGCGCTGGCCTTGGCGGCCTTCTTGTTGGCGGTGCCCCGGGTGCGCAGCCACTTGGCGTAATCGTCCAGATCGCCGTCGAAGCTTTCCACGCTGCCGTCGGCCACGCGCCAGAAGCTGTCGCAGACCAGACCCAGCAGGTGGCGGTCGTGCGATACCAGCACCAGCGCACCGTCGAAATCGGCCAACGCATCGGCCAGCGCCTCGCGCATGTCCAGGTCGAGATGGTTGGTGGGCTCATCCAGCAGCAGCAGGTTCGGCTTGTCCCACGCGATCAGCGCCAACGCCAGGCGCGCCCGCTCGCCGCCGGAGAAACCGTCGACGGATTCGAAGGCGCGGTCGCCGGCAAAATTCCAGGTGCCCAGGAAGTCGCGCATCACCTGCGTGGCCACGCCCGGCGCCTTGTCCTGCAGGTGATCGAGCGGGCTCGATCCCTCGCGCAAGCTTTCCACCGTGTGCTGGGCGAAGTAGCCGATCTTCAGGTCCTTGTGCGCCTTGCGCTCGCCGCTGAACGGCTCCAGCTCGCCCACCAGGGTTTTCACCAGGGTGGATTTGCCGGCGCCGTTCGGACCCAGGAGACCGATTCGCTCACCCGCTTCAATGGAAAAGCGCACGTCGGCCAGCACGATATGGGTAACTTCGCCGTTGCCCTCGCGGCTGGAGGGGTCGACCGCGTAGCCCGCGGTGACGTCTTCCAGTTGCAGCATGGAATCGGGCAACCGCCCGGGTGCGGGGAACTGGAAGCTGAAAGGCCGCTCGGCGCGCACCGCTTCGGTGCCAGCCAGTTTCTCCAGCCGCTTCATGCGCGACTGTGCCTGCTTGGCCTTGCTGGCCTTGGCCTTGAAGCGGTCGACGAAGGACTGCAGGTGCGCGCGCTCGGCCTGCTCGCGCTCGTGCGAGATCTGCTGCTGGCGCAACTGCTCGGCACGCAGGCGTTCGAACGCGCTGTAGTTGCCGGTGTACAGCTTCGCGCCACCGCCATCGAGGTGCATGGTGTGGGTGATCACGCCGTCGAGGAATTCGCGATCGTGCGAGATGATCAGCAAGGTGCCCTGGTAACGGCGCAGCCATTCCTCCAGCCACAGCACGGCGTCGAGATCGAGATGGTTGGTGGGCTCGTCCAGCAGCAGCAGGTCGGACGGGCACATCAGCGCGCGCGCCAGGTTCAAGCGTCCGCGCCAGCCGCCGGAGAATTCCTGCACGGCGCGTTCGTGCGTCTCGGGCGAAAAGCCCAGCCCGTGCATCAACTTGCCGGCGCGGGCACGGCCGTCGTAGCCGTGCAATTCCTCGATGCGGTGATGGGCGGCTGCCATCGCCTCCATGTCGCCGCGTTCGCCGGCGTCCGCCTCGGCGGCCAGTGCCGCGGCCAGTTCCTCGTCGCCGCCCAGCACGTAGTCGATGGCGGCATCGGGCAGCGCGGGGGTTTCCTGGTCCACCGAGGCCAGCCGCACCTTGGCCGGCATGTCGAGTTCACCCGCATCGCTTTCCAGCTTGCCCTGCAAGGCAGCGAACAGGCTGGACTTGCCGCAACCGTTGCGGCCGATCACGCCCAGCCGCCAGCCGGCCTGGATCACCAGGTCGATATCGGAAAGCAGCAGGCGACTGCCACGGCGCAGCGCGAAGTGTCGAAAAGCAATCATGGAATGAGCAGGTATCCGGAAGCAGGCGTGCGGTCGCCACAGCCGCCCATGATAGCCGCCCGGCCATGCCACCGCCGATTCGGGCGACGATCACGCAGGTGAATGCCGATCACGTCGCACCCGGCGCCGCCGGACATGGCGTAGCATCGGCAGTTCTGATAAAACGACGCCGCATACAGCTTGTATGGAGAGGGGAATCCATGGTCACGTCCACGAACGGCTTGCCGATCATCGTCATGCTCGCTGCGCTCACCGGTCTTGCGGCCTCGCCCGCGACCCACGCCCAATCCCGCACCACCCACGGCGACAACCTGCTGATCCACCGCGTACAGCAGGAAAAGGGCATGAACCTGCCCGGCCGCGGCCTCAGCATGGCGCAGGTCGAACGTGATTACGGCGCGCCGTTGCGCAAGCTGACGCCACGCGGTGGCGACACCAAGAAGCACCCGGTCATCAATCGGTGGGACTACGCCAAGTTCATCGTGTATTTCGAGCACAACCACGTGATCCACTCGGTGCTCAACACGCCCGCGGGCAACAACACCAACCCGGCGGCGGTGCAGTAACAAGCGCTGGATAACGTCTTGCGGCATCGCGATGGGTGCCGCTCCCTTTACACTTGCTGTTTCGCCCGCCGGGCTTCGAAACGCGAGTGCCGACATGACCGCCAACCCCCAACTACGCCTGCCGGCGGAATGGGAGCCGCAATCCGCCGTACTGATCGCCTGGCCGCACGCCGGCACCGACTGGGCCGACCGCCTGGCCGCGGTGGAATCGACCTATGTGGCGCTGGCTGCCGCAGTCACCCGGTTCCAGTCGCTGATCATCGTGGTGGCCGACGCCACATTGAAGGCGCACGCACGGGAAAAGCTTGCCGCCGCGGGCGCCGATCTATCGCGCATCCGCTTCGTCGAGCTGCCGTACGACGACACCTGGCTGCGCGATTCCGGCCCGATCACGCTGGCCGCCGGCAACCATTTTCAGCTCACCGATTTCCGTTTCACCGGCTGGGGCGGCAAGTTCGGCGCCGCGCAGGATGACGCGCTGGTGGCCGGGCTGGTCGACGCCGGCGTGTTCGGCAATGCCGCGCACAAGCGCATCGACTGGGCGCTGGAAGGCGGCGGCATCGAAAGCGATGGCGCCGGCACGATCCTCACTACCTGGCGTTGCCTGGTGCAGCGGCATCCGGACCAATCGCGCGAGGAGATGAGCACGATCCTGCGCGACGGCCTGCATGCCGAACGCGTGCTGTGGCTGGATTACGGCTACCTCGAAGGCGACGACACCGACGCCCACATCGACACCCTCGCCCGCTTCGCACCCGGCGACCGTATCGTCTACCAGGCCTGCGACGACGCCGGCGACCCGCACCACGACGAACTGCAACGCATGGCCGCCGAACTGGCCGCGCTGCGCACCGCGGATGGCCGTCCATATCAGTTGTATCCGTTGCCGTGGGCGCAACCGATCATCGACGAAGGCCGCCGGCTCGCCGCGTCCTATGCCAATTACCTGATCGTCAACGGCGCCGTGCTGGTACCCGCCTATGGCGATACCGCCGACGACGAAGCGGCGCGCATCATCGGCACGGCGCATCCCGGGCGCGAGGTGGTGCAGGTGCCATGCCGGGCACTGATCTGGCAGAACGGCAGCCTGCACTGCATCACCATGCAATTGCCCGCGGGCATGGCGCACTGACAAGTGGCTCGCCGCCCATGCGACGACCTTGGCGGCGCCATCACCCCCACCCGCTAAACTGAGCCGATTGGCCCATTCGGCAGGACATCCCATGACCCGCAAGACCCTCAAGGTCGCACTGCTGCAGGAAACCGACCGCGGCAGCCGCGACGCCAACCTCGATGCCATCGAAGCCGGCCTGCGTGAAGCGGCCGGCGCCGGCGCGGAACTCGTGTTGCTGCAGGAGCTGCACAACGGGCCGTATTTCTGCCAGCGCGAATCGGTGGAGGTCTTCGACCAGGCCGAAACGATCCCCGGCCCCGGCACCGCGCGCATCGGCAAGCTGGCGCAGGAGCTGCAACTGGTGGTGGTGGCGTCGTTGTTCGAGAAGCGCGCCGCCGGCCTGTATCACAACACGGCGGTGGTGTTCGACCGCTCGGCCGACATCGCCGGCAAGTACCGCAAGATGCACATCCCGGACGATCCGGCGTTCTACGAAAAGTTCTACTTCACCCCGGGTGACCTGGGTTTCGACCCGATCGACACCTCAGTGGGCCGGCTCGGCGTACTGGTGTGCTGGGATCAGTGGTATCCCGAAGCGGCGCGCCTGATGGCGCTGGCCGGCGCCGAACTGCTGCTCTACCCCACCGCCATCGGCTGGGACCCCACCGACGAGCAGCCGGAAAAGGATCGCCAGCGCGACGCCTGGATCACGGTGCAGCGCGGCCACGCCGTGGCCAATGGCTTGCCGCTGCTGGCGTGCAACCGCACGGGTTACGAGGCCGACCCGAGTGGCGTCGGCGCGGGCATCCAGTTCTGGGGCAACAGCTTCGTGGCCGGGCCGCAGGGCGAATTCCTGGCACAGGCGGGCACCGACCAGCGCGAGCTGCTGCTGGCCGACATCGACCTGCAACGCAGCGAACATGTGCGCCGTATCTGGCCATTCCTGCGCGACCGCCGCATCGATGCCTACGCCGACCTGCTCAAGCGCTTCCGTGATTGAGCCGGCGCCACTTCACTCCGCTTGTTCCGCATGCCGGTCATCCCCATGCTTGAACTTCACCCCGACCGGCCTGCTGACGCATGAGTGTTCCTGAAACCGATTCCACGTTATCCGCGCCGTTGGCGTTGCAGGACCAGCCCGTCGAGCGGGTGATCCGCGGCGGCGTGGAATACGTGGTGCTGGGCACCGCGCACGTATCGCGCAGCAGCATGGAGGCGGTCGAGGCGATGCTGGCGCACGAGAGCTTCGATGCGGTCGCCGTGGAACTCTGCGAGAGCCGTGCCCAGGGCATGCGCGATCCCGAAGCGTTCAAGCAGATGGATCTGTTCAAGGTGATCCGCCAGGGAAAGGCCGGCATGGTGGCCGCCAGCCTGGTGCTGTCCACCTTCCAGAAACGGCTGGCCGACCAGTCCGGCATCCAGCCCGGCGCGGAAATGAAGGCGGCGATGGATGGCGCCGAACAACGCCAGTTGCCGCTGTGGCTGATCGACCGCGAGGTGGGCACCACGCTGAAACGCGCCTGGCGCAGCGTGGGTTTCTGGCAGCGCTTCGGCTTGCTCGGCGGCTTGCTGGCCAGCGTGTTCGAGCGCGAGCAGATCGAGCAGGTCGAGATCGAGAAGCTGAAACAGGGCGATTTGCTGGAGAGCGCCTTCAGCGAATTCGCCAGCGAGTCCAAGCCGCTGTACGACAGCCTGATCGGTGAGCGCGACGCGTTCATGGCCGCGCGGCTGCGGCAGGAGTCGGCGCGTTCATCGGCATCGGAAACCCCGGCGCGGCGCGTGCTGGTGGTCATCGGCGCCGGACACCTCAAGGGACTGTGCGAGCAGTTGCGCACGCAGCAGGATGAGCCCTCCGCCAAGGTCATGGAGCTGGCCACCACGCCGCCCAAGGCACGCTGGCCGAAATGGTTGGCGGTGGCGCTGGTGTTGCTGGTGTTTGCCGCCATCGGCTACGCCTTCCATCGCAATACGGCGCTGGGCGCGCAGGCGTTGCGTGACTGGGTGTTGTTCACCGGGGGCTTCGCCGCGCTCGGCGCACTGGTCGCGGGCGGGCACCCGCTGAGCATCGTGGCGGCCTTCATCGCCGCGCCGATCAAGCCGTTCCGCCCCGGCATTCCCGCCGGCGGCATCAGTGCCATGGCCGAGGCCTGGGTGCGGCGTCCACGCGTAGTCGATTTCGATACCCTGCGCGACGACATCGTGCACTGGAGCGGTTGGTGGAAAAATCGTGTCGCCCGCACGCTGCTGAATTTCTTTCTCGTCAGCGTGGGCACGATCATCGGCGAATACAGCGCCGGCATCCATATTTTCAAGAGTCTGGTCTGAGCAGTCAGGCCGGCGCCGACGTACTCGTGTTGTCCCCGCGTCAACGCAACGTCTATACTTGGCCGGTTGCATACACTCCACACCGTCGCACCCGTGGGAACGAATTCGATGACTCGACTGCAATTGCTCGGCCTGGCCGTGGCGACCACTCTTTTTGCCGCCACCAGCGCACATGCCGAGGGCGACAAGGCCGCCGGCCGCAAACTGGTTTACACCTGCGCCGGCTGCCATGGCGTACCCGGTTACACCAATGCTTATCCGCAATATCCGGTGCCCAAGATCGCTGGGCAGAATGAGCAATACATCGTCAATGCCCTGCACGGGTACAAGAGTGGCGATCGTGTCCATCCCACGATGGATGCCCAGGCCGAGAGCTTGTCCGATACGGACATCCAGAACATCGCCGCCTATCTCTCCAGCCTCGCCAGCAAATAAGTCAGGGACTTCCGCATGAAACATGCACGCATTCTGCTTTCATTCGGCGCCGTCCTGGCGTTCGCCTCCACATCGTTGCTGGCCGCTGACGCGGGCAACGCGGCGAATGGCAAGGAAAAGGCCGCTACCTGTTTCGCCTGCCACGGCACCGACGGCAACGCGGTTGATCCGCAATATCCGCGCCTGGCCGGTCAGTACCAGCTGTACCTTTCCCACGTGCTGCACGAATACAAGAGCGGCCAACGCAACAACCCGATCATGAAGGGCATGGTTTCCACCCTGTCCGACCAGGATATTGCGGATGTGTCCGCGTATTTCGCCGGCCTGCCAAGCAAGCTGGATACGCTCAAGGGTCACCTGCAGGGCGACAACTGAGCCACTCGATCCACGATCGAAAAAAGCCCGCTTCGGCGGGCTTTTTGTTTCCGGGCAGAACAGCGTCAACCTGGCTCACACCGCGGCGGATGTACCCTCGTGCTTGCGGTAATACGGCTTTTCGCCACCCGCGTGATCGGTAGCATCGCGTACGGCGGTGATCTCGGGCACCCGCTCGCGCAAGGTCTTTTCCACACCCTGCTTCAGCGTCACATCGACCATGCCGCAACCGTGGCAACCGCCGCCGAACTGCAGCAACACCACGCCATCGGCATCGATTTCCAGCAAGCTCACACGGCCGCCGTGTGACGCCAGCTTCGGGTTCACCTCCGCTTCCAGCACATAACGCACGCGCTCGATCAGGCCGGCTTCCACACCTGGCACATGCCCCTTGATCATCGGCGCACGGATGTTGAGCTGGCCGCCGGTGGAAGTCGGTTCGAAATCGATGGTGGCGTTGTCCAGCCAGCGCGCACTGTCACCGTCGATATGGAAGTTGAAACCGGCGCACTCGATGGTCCATTCGCCGCCGATCAGGTCGATCGGCTCGCAGAACTCCAGCTCGCAGTTCGCCGCCGGTGTGCCTGGCGCCGTAACGCGCAGGCGAATGCTCAAATCGTCGATACCCTGTTGTGAAAGAAGGCGCAGGAAATGCTGCTGTGCGCGTTCCGAGATGTCGATCATGCCCACTCCGCCAAAGCTTGCGCCGCTGTTGCGGCTAATCAGCACCATTTTAGTCCAGTTTCCACCTGCACGCGCGGCTTTGACTTTTCAGGCGGCAACATCAACGCTGCAGGGCTTCACCACGGATCCCCGGAGTAGCGCATGAAAGCGAACCATTTGTCCGCGCAGCATTGCCAGCCGCGCAAGGGAAAGACGGATGCGGTGGACGCGTCACAGACGGCGGAGTTGTTGCAGCAACTGCCCGGGTGGAAACTCCGCGACGATGGAAACGCCATCGCCAAGGATTTCCGCTTTGACGACTTCCACCACACGCTGGGCTTCATCGCCGCCGTCGGCTTCATGGCCAACCAGGAAGACCACCATCCCGATCTCGAGGCCGGCTACGGCCACTGCCAGCTGACGTGGTCGACCCACGATGTGGGCGGACTGTCGATGAACGATTTCATCTGCGCGGCGCGGGTCGAGGCGCTGCTTGAGCGCTGATCAGATATCCGTACGCGACTTGTCGCGGGTATAGACCAGCCGCTTGCCCTTGACGGCCAGCACGTCGAGAAAGGCCTTCAGGTCGTCCGGCAACGGCGTGGAAAAACTGTACGAGCGCCCGTCCAGCTCGAAACTGAGGTGCGCCGCGTGCAGGAACAGGCGCTGAAGGCCCATTTCGCGGAAACGCTTGTTCATCTCCCGGTCGCCGTATTTCGGGTCGCCCGCCAGCGGATGGCCGATATGCGCGGCATGCACGCGGATCTGGTGCGTGCGACCGGTGCCCAGCGTGGCCTGCATCAGGCGCGCGCCCGGGTACTGCTCCATTTCGCGGAAGAACGTCAGCGACGGCTTGCCGCTTTCAGCCACCCGCACCATCCGCTCGCCCCCTTGCAGCACCGACTTCAGCAGCGGCGCATTCACGTCGAACTTGGCCTTGGACGGGTGCCCGAGCATCAGGCACAGGTATTGTTTGGTGACCTCGCCGGCACGAATCAGCGCCTGCAAGCCGGTCAGGCCGGCGCGCGTGCGGGCAAAAACCAACACGCCGCTGGTATCGCGGTCGAGCCGGTGCACCAGTTCCAGGTGTTCCTGTGGCCGGGCCGCGCGCAGTAGTTCGATGGCGCCATGGCTGACACCGCTGCCGCCGTGGCTGGCCACGCCGGAGGGTTTGTCGATCACCAGAAAGTGTTTGTCTTCGAACAGGATCGCATCGGCCACCGAGGCCACCAGACCAATGGCTGGTGCCCGGCCTTCCTCACGCTCGGCCACCCGGACCGGAGGGATGCGTAGCGTATCACCGTCCGCGAGACGCGTATCCGGCTTGGCCCGCTTGCCGTTGACGCGCACCTGGCCGGTACGCAGCAGCCGGTAGATCATGCTCTTGGGAACGCCTTTGAGCAGGGTCATCAACGCATTGTCGATTCGCTGGCCATCCCGTTCGGGGCCAACCACGACTTGACGCACACCTTGAGGTGCATCGGGGGAAGTTACCGTTTGCATTGAAAAAAACCTGCTTAAATAGGATACTCGGCGGGCGTCCACTTGGCCCGCCGATACATGGCTCGGGAGAGGTGGCCCACCCGCAACGTCGGCGAGGATGGCGGCGGTTGCCCGTTCGGCACCGACCACGATCTCCCTTTCATCGTAACGGTTGGGTTGTTGTTTGTCCGATGCCATGTGGTATCGGATACGACAACGCAAGTAGATCGAATCATCCCCGACACCGGGAACGGTGCCGTCATTTTGCCGCTTTACCGCTGCGGCGCGATCCCCGGCAGGCCGCCATTGAGGCGCCACCGCGGCACGCGACGCGCGGCAGGCCGAGGAAATCCACCATGAAACGTATGTTGATCAACGCGACTCAGCGTGAAGAGTTGCGCGTGGCCATTGTCGATGGCCAGAACCTGTACGACCTGGATATCGAAATCCCTTCGCGGGAACAGAAAAAATCCAATATTTACAAGGGCCGCATCACGCGGGTTGAGGCTTCACTTGAAGCCTGCTTCGTCGAGTACGGCGCCGAACGCCACGGCTTCCTGCCGCTGAAGGAAATCTCCCGCGAGTACTTCACCGCCGGCCTGGACCCGCACAAGTCCAACATCCGTGAGTTGCTGAAGGAAGGCCAGGAAGTCGTCGTCCAGGTCGAGAAGGAAGAGCGCGGCAACAAGGGCGCCGCCCTGACCACCTTCATCAGCCTCGCCGGCCGCTACATGGTGCTGATGCCGAACAACCCGAAGGCCGGTGGCGTCTCGCGCCGTATCGAGGGTGAAGACCGGCAGGCACTGAAGGAAGCGCTGGAGCACGTCACCGTACCCGACGATGTCGGCCTGATCGTGCGCACCGCCGGCCTCGGTCGCGACGCCGAAGAACTGCAGTGGGATCTGGATTATCTGCTGCAGCTGTGGAAATCGATCTCCGAAGCCGCCAGCAAGCAGAAGGCACCGTTCCTGATCTACCAGGAATCGAAGCTGTTCATCCGCGCCCTGCGCGACTACCTGCGCAGCGACATCGGCGAGATCCTGATCGACGAGGAATCGCTGTACAACGATGCCCGCGATTTCATGCAGCAGGTCATGCCCAACGCCCTGCGCAAGCTGAAGCTGTACCGCGACGACACCCCGCTGTTCACCCGCTACCAGATCGAGACCCAGATCGAGAGCGCGTTCGATCGTCAGGTACGCCTGCCCTCCGGCGGTTCGATCGTGATCGACCAGACCGAGGCGCTCACCGCCATCGACATCAACTCGTCGAAGGCGACCAAGGGCAGCGACATCGAGGACACCGCGTTCAACACCAACTGCGAGGCCGCGGTGGAAATCGCCCGCCAGGCGCGCATCCGCGACGCCGGTGGCCTGATCGTGATCGATTTCATCGACATGGACAGCCCGCGCCATCAGCGTGAGGTGGAAGACCGCCTGAAGGAGGCGCTGAAGCTCGACCGCGCGCGCGTGCAGATCGGCCGTATCTCCCGTTTCGGCTTGCTGGAAATGTCGCGTCAGCGCCTGCGCCCGAGCTTGGGCGAAGCCAGCGAGATCGTCTGCCCGCGTTGCGAGGGCCATGGCCACATCCGCGGCGTGGAATCGCTGTCGCTGTCGACCCTGCGCCTGATCGAAGAGCATGCGATGAAGGACAACACCGGCCAGGTGCTGGTGCAGGCGCCACCGGCCGTCGCCAACTTCCTGCTCAACGAAAAGCGCGCCAGCGTGGTGGAGATCGAACTGCGCCACAAGGTGCACGTGGTTGTGGTGGCCGACGACAAGCTGGAAACGCCGCACATCGAGATCATGCGCATCAAGGAAGCGGAGATGGGCGAGCACAGCAAGCCCAGCTACGAGCGCCTCACTGCAGTCGCTGCCACCGAATTACCGAAAATGGGCCAGACCCTGGGCAGCAGCGAACAGCCGGCCGTCAGCGGCATCATGCCCGCCAGCCCGGCACCCATCCGCGAGGAAATCGCGCCGGCTCCCGTTGCTGCGGCACCAGCATCCAAATCGACGGCACGCGCCAAGCCATCGCCGACCACAGCACCCACTGGCGGCCTGATGGCGCGCATGCTGGGCTGGTTCCGCAGCAGCATGGAAGCGGCGCCGGTGGAAAAGTCGGCCGAAAAATCCGCGGCCAGCGGCGCCGATCGCAACAACCGTCGCGACGAGCGTTCCGGCCGCGGCCGTTCGGGGCAGCCTGCCCAGCAGAACGGCACGCCGGCACGTCAGTCCCGCCGTGACGGCGCATCGCCGTCAGCTGCCAAATCCTCCTCGTCACAACAGCCCAAGGGCAACCGCCAACGCAACAGCGAGTCCGGTCAGCCCCGGCAATCGCAGCCGGCGCAGAATGCCGCCCCGGCCCGCCAACCGCGTCCGCCACGTCCGGCTGCCACGGAAAGCGCTGCGGCCGTCACCCCGCGCCCCAACGCCCAGCCGCAGGCCAAGCCCGAGCGCCAGCCGCGCCCAGCCGTTGCCGAGCCACTGGAAGCCGCACCGCTCGCCGACGCCGCGCTGGAAGCGAAGCAGCTCGCCCCGGCTGTGACTTCGGTCGCCCCGGAAGCCGAAGAATCGCTCGATGCCGATGGCAGTCCGTCCCGCCGCCGCCGGGGTCGCCGCGGTGGTCGTCGTCGGCGCCGGCACGACGAAACGACGGTTGCCGCTGGTGGCACGGAAACCCAGGTGCCATCCATCGACGATGAGGGCCGCGACGACGCAGCCAGCGATGTTGGCACCGAGAAGTCGAAGCCCACAACGCCCGTGCAGAACGCGCCAAAGGCAGTCGTCGACACGGCGGCCACCGACGAACCCGCACGCCGCGTCGTGGTGGAACCGTCCAACGTCACCGTAGCGGCCACCGCCGCTGTCGTCGCCAACGCATCCGGCAACATCACGGAGCAGGATCGCGCTGCACCCGTCGCCGCCGCAGCGGCCGTCACCGAACTCGAGCTGCCGCCGCTCCCACCGATTCCCGCCCCCATGGCGGACTCGGCCGCGGCGCCAGACGACGCCGATATCGTGGTCAAGGCATCGCCTGTCGCACCGTCGGTAGCGTCGCCGGTGGCTGCTGCCATCCCGACATCGATCGCATCGGCCGACGCACCCGCACAGGCGCCTGCCAGGCAGCCAGCGCAAGAAGCAGCCGCAAGCGAGAAGACGAACACCGTCACGACGCCCGGTGTCCACACACCACTGGTAGCGGCCGTGGCAGCTGCGATCAACGGACCGCGTCGTGAGGATGTCGCGTTCGCCACCGTCTCCACGCCGGCACCCACGCCAAAACCGACGATCGCGGTCGCCGCCGAGGAGGTTGCGCCGAAAGTGGTGGAGCTGTCGCCCGCACCCGCGATCCCGGCACCGGAGCAAGGTGACCTGCTGTCAGCCAATCGTGCTGCTTCCGAAAGCCACGACATCAGCGCGACCGAGACCAATCGTCCGACCGGACAGCCGCAAGCCGACTGAACCCGCGGCACAGCTGGGTAAACAAAAAAGCCGGGCAATGCCCGGCTTTTTTGCGCCACGTCGTCTGCGATCAACCGCCGATGGCGTGGCCCGGATTGTCGATCAAACCATGCACCGTCATCAGGTGTGCCAGGTTGAGCACGTGATCCACCCGCAGCTTTTCCATCAGGCGCTGCTTGTACGTCGACACGGTTTTCGGGCTCAGGTTGAGCTGCTCGCCGATCAGGGTCAGCGGCTTGCCGCACACCAGCATCATTGCCACCTCCAGCTCGCGGCTGGACAATGCGTCGAATGGCGAGGTGCTGCCATCGAGAGTCGCCAGCGCCAGCTGTTGCGCCACGGCAGGCGCCAGGTAGCGCCTGCCGGTCGAGACCTGGCGAATGGCGGTAACCAGCTCCTCGGCCCTGCACCCCTTGGTGAGGTAGCCCAACGCCCCCGCGTCCAGCAACCGTTTCGGAAAACGCGCGTCATCAACGACGGTGACCACCACGATGCGGGTCGACATCTTCGCGCGATTGACGCGCTCGGTAAGTTCGATGCCGCTCATGCCCTGCATATGGACGTCCACCAGCGCGATGTCCGGCTTCAGCGTGCGAATCAATCGCAAGCCGTCTTCCGCATTTCCCGCTTCGCCCTGGATACAGATGTCCGACTGCTGCTGCAAAATCATCCGGAAGCCGGTGCGCACCAGCTCATGATCGTCCACCAATATGACATTGATCACCGCGTGCCCCTCCCTGGTTAGGCTTAGTGAAATTAGGCTGCTGAACAAATCATTGCAAGCCATGAAGGTGCCGCCCACGAAAACAGGCAGCCACCTGCCGACGCCACGCACCGTGATCTGGCATCCCCGCCAATCATCGCTGCGGTAAATCGATCGCCAAAATTTGCCACGCCCACCCTTGCCTCTTATGTAAGCGCTCGCCCTGGCATACCGTGCGGGAATGTCTGGCCTGCAAGCCGCCGATGGCATCCGGATCCCCGGTTGGATACCAAAAGACGATGGCGGCAGCATAAAAAAACCCGCCGAGCGGCGGGTTTTTCCATTCCGCAGCAGTCTGCTGCGAAAGTATCAAATGGTGCCCAAGAGGGGACTCGAACCCCTACGACTCTCGTCGCTACCACCTCAAGGTAGTGCGTCTACCAATTCCGCCACCTGGGCAGGTGTGTTTCTACCGCGCCCTTTTCAGGGTTTTGTCGCAGGTTTCGGCTGGGGTGCAGCCGGTATTTCGCCTTGGTCGCCGGCGGGAGCCGTTGTGGCCTCGGGTACGGCCGTGGCCGGCGAGGTGGCTTGCGGCACTTCCGAGCTGACGGCTGTCTTGCCGGCGGGTGCTTCAGCGGGCTTGGTGGCCACGCCGGACATCACGCCAAGATCGACGGCATCCTGATGAGCGTTGCCGTTGTAGTTCAGGTAAACACCCATGCCCAGACTGAGGGCAAAAAACACCGCGGCGAGCGCACCGGTGGCCCGGGTCAGGAAGTTGGCCGAACCGCGCGCACCGAATACGGTGGCAGAGGCACCGCCGCCGAAACCGGAGCCGGCACTGGCGCCCTGACCGTTTTGCAACAGGATCAGCACGGTCATTGCCGCCGCGACCAGGATGTAGAAGACGCTGAAGATGACGAACATGATTTCTCGGAACCTATGGCGCTTGATGCGCCGCGGCGCAGATGTCTAGGAAGTCGGTTGCAGTCAAGGCTGCGCCGCCTACCAACCCGCCATCGACGTCCGGTTGCGCAAACAGCTTTGCGGCGTTGACCGCGGTGACGCTGCCGCCATAAAGCAGCCTAGTCAGACGGGCGATTGTAACATCTTCTTTTTCGAGTTTGCTACGAATGAACGCGTGAACGTCCTGCGCTTGTTGCGGCGTCGCCGTCTCGCCGGAGCCGATCGCCCACACCGGTTCGTACCCGACCAGCGCCGTGTCGAAACTCGCAATGCCGTTGAGTCGCAGGACCGCTTCGAGTTGTTCGCCGATGACGTTTTCGGTTTCACCACTGTCACGCTGCTGGCGGGTTTCACCGACACAAAGGATGGGGGTGAGCCCTCCCGCCCTCGCGGCCGCGAATTTTCGCGCGACGCATTCGTTGCTTTCGCCGTGATAGCGGCGGCGCTCCGAATGACCCACCAAGACATAGTCCACGCCGACTTCCGCCAGCATCGCGGCGCTTACCTCGCCGGTATAGGCGCCCTGTCCTTCATGCTCGCTCACGTCCTGCGCACCCAATTGCAGGACCGTGCCGGCGAGTTGTTCGCTCAAGGTGTTGATGTATGGATACGGGGGAAACACGGCTACATCGATGTCGGCCGGCATGCTGGCGGCAATGGCGCCGGCCAGGTCCGAGGCCATCGAGCGACTGCCGTACATCTTCCAGTTTCCGGCCACAAGTTTTCTGCGCATGGTCTGCTTCATAGGCGAGCGAGCGGCAAGCTTACTGATGCCCCTGCCCCCCGGCAAACTGGTCATGCCGCCTGCCACAATCCAGTACCACTTTGCCTATAAATTGATACCACGGGCACCATCGGACCATACCAATTCACATTTGTGTGCGATCGCGAGTCGTGAGAGACCGTGATCGGCGAGGGCCAGCAACGCATGTCGGGACCGGGGTCAGCAACGCGTTGACCGTCACAACCGCAGATAAGGCGCCAGCAAACCTTCCAGCCAACCCATGAATTCGCGAACCCTGCTGGGCAGGTTGCGGCGGTTGGCGTACAGGATCGACAGCGGCATCGGTTCGGCTGGAAATTGCGGCAGCACTTCCACCAGTTGTCCCTGCTCGATCCACGGTTGCAGGCTTGCAATGGGTGACTGGATCAGCCCCAACCCGGCCAGGCAGGCCGTCGTATAGGCCTCGGTGTTGTTGACCGTCAGCACGCCCTCCATCGGCAGGCACGCGTATCCGGTGCCGGTGGGATATTCCCAGCCTGCTGGTTTGCTGCCCAGCGTGGATGCGTAGTGGATCAGCCGATGTGCCGAGAGATCCTCCAGCGTTTGCGGCGCGCCGTGGCGGCGCAAATAGTCGGGGCTGGCGCAATTGATGACGCGCAGGTTGCCGAGCGGACGGGCCACGAGGTTGTTTTCCGCCAACGGGCCGGCACGCAACACGCAGTCGAAACCCTCGCGCACAAGGTCGACCACGCGATCGGTGCTGCTCAACTCCAACTCGATCGATGGATGCGCCTGCAGGAATTCCGGCAATCGCCTGATCACGATGTTGCACGCCATGCCGGTGGACATGTCCACCCGCAAGCGCCCGCGCAGCGATTGACCACCTTGCTGGAACATTGACTGCAGCTCGTCCATGTCCCCCAACAGGTCCTTGCTGCGCTCGTAGAAGGCCTGGCCGTCATGGGTCAGGCCGACCTTGCGCGTCGTCCGGTGCAGCAGCCGTGTGCCGAGCAGGCTTTCCAACTGCTGCACGGCCATGGACGCGCTGGCCTTGGGCATCGCCAGGCTCTCGGCGGCGCGCGTGAAGCTGGCCATTTCCGCCACCCGCAGGAATATCCGCATCGCATCGAGTTTGTTCACGCGCTTTCCCGTGGAGGTACCGAGGCCTGTCCAAGCGCCTATTGTTCAAAAATGACGAACATACAAATCAACTAACGCCAATTTATCCCTTGTCTGTCGATCAATAAAGTCGCCTCTCCCACATCTGATCGGAGACAACCATGATTCGCCACGCACCTTCCATCGCCCTCGTCACCGGCGGCAGTCGCGGCCTGGGCAGGAACGCCGCACTGAAATTGGCCGAACAAGGCACCGACGTCATCATCACCTACCGCACCAATCGCACCGAAGCCGAGGCCGTCGTGGCGCAGGTCGAGGCCATGGGCCGCCGGGCAGTGGCGCTGGCGCTCGACATGGCCGACAGCCAGCGCTTCGATGCCTTCGCTCAACAGGTGGGCGAGGTGCTCGAAAGCCGCTGGCAGCGCCAGCAGTTCGACTTTCTCGTCAACAACGCGGGTACCGGCGGGCACGTCAGCTTTGCCGAAACGACGGAAGCGCAGTTCGACGAACTGGTCGACGTGCACTTCAAGGGCGTGTTTTTCCTCACCCAGAAGCTGTTGCCGCTGATCGCCGACGGCGGACGCATTCTCAACGTCTCCAGCGGCCTGACGCGATTCACCCTGCCCGGCTATACCGCTTATGCGGCGATGAAAGGCGCCATCGAGGTACTCGCGCGCTACCTGGCCAAGGAACTGGGCCCGCGCGGTATCGCCGTGAATACGCTGGCGCCTGGCGCCATCGCCACCGATTTTGGTGGTGGCGCGGTGCGCGACAACGCGCAGTTGAATGCCTTCGTGGCCTCACAGACCGCCTTGGGTCGGGTTGGCGAAGCGGACGATATCGGCGGCGTGGTGGCGTCGTTGCTGACGTCCGCCAATGGCTGGATCAATGGCCAGCGGATCGAGGCCTCGGGCGGCATGTTCCTGTAACCATCGGCGGAAGTTCCACGGCGCCAGCCACACACCGTCGTGACACCACCAGCTCCACGGAGGGAGCTGGCGCTCAGGCGTTGCTGGCACGTTCGATGCGGCGATCCGGAATCAGCCACAACAACGCCGCCAACACGTACATGGCCTGGCCCGCCCACGGCCGCCAGAACGTCAACGCGATGCCCGTCAGATAGAGCAGTGGCGACAGTTTGCCCTTCCAATCCGACCCGATCGCCGTGGCGAGCACGGCGTCGCGGCCATCAGCCACGATAAGCGTGCGCTGCAGCAGCCAATAGGCGACCGCCGCCATCAACAGCACCACGCCATAGACGGCCGTCGGCGACGCGGCGAAGTGGTTTTCGCCCATCCAGGCCGTGGTGAATGGAAGCAACGACAGCCAGAACAGCAGGTGCAGGTTCGCCCACAGCACGCGCCCCGATATGCGGTGCACGGTCGAGAGCATGTGGTGATGGTTGTTCCAGTAAATGCCCACGTACACGAAGCTCAACACGTAGCTGAGCAGAACCGGAGCCAGCGGCGCGAGCGATGCCAGCGCATGGCTTTCAGGCACTTTCAGCTCCAGCACCATGATGGTGATGATGATCGCGATGACGCCATCGCTGAACGCTTCCAACCGCCCCTTGCCCATGTGTCGATCCCCGTTGGGCGCCCGACGGCCCCCAGGCGGCAAAGCTTGCCTCAGGAACGACGCGGTTGCACGGCAAACGTTGGATGGGTCTGCCTGTCGTTCCACCACTCGACAAAGCCGCGCATCATCCCCATCTTCAACCGCACACCAACCACCGGAGATTTCGATGACAGCCACCACTGATCGCGCCATTCTTGCCGGCGGCTGTTTCTGGGGCATGCAGGATCTTCTGCGCCGCCAGCCCGGCGTCGTCTCCACCCGCGTGGGTTATTCCGGCGGCGACGTGCCGAACGCGACGTATCGCCATCACGGCACCCATGCCGAGGCCATCGAGATCGTGTTCGATCCGCAGGTCATCAGCTACCGTACCCTGCTGGAGTTCTTCTTCCAGATCCACGACCCCAGCACCATCAATCGGCAGGGAAACGACCGGGGTACCAGCTACCGGTCGGCCATCTTCTACACCAGCGAAGCGCAGAAGGAAGTGGCCGAAGACACCATGGCCGACGTCGACGCGTCCGGCTTGTGGCCGGGCAAGGTCGTGACCGAGCTGGGGCCCGCGGGTGACTTCTGGGAAGCCGAGCCCGAACACCAGGACTATCTCGAACACTTCCCCACCGGCTACACCTGCCACTTCATCCGGCCGGACTGGATATTGCCGCGGCGCGCCTGAAGCACGACGTCGCCAAGCGTTGTCGTCCCGCTCGCGGGACAACAGCTTTCAGTGCGCCTTCTTGGGCCGCGCTGGCCATGGCGCAACGCGCCAGCAGGTGTAGTAGAAAACCTTGAGCTGCGCGCGCACCGGCTGCAACGGCATGGTGAAGCCATCACGGAAGGCATCGCTGCGGCCGCCGACCCATGCACCGACCGACCACGCCGATATCAGATCCACCAGATCGGCGGGCGGCAGATCACGGCGGATCACCAGCGCGTTGCCCATCGCCTGCGCGCCGCCACGTGGCTGGCTCAACCGCTTTTCGTCCCCGAGCTGAAAATAGGAACTACCACCACGCAAGGCGATTTGCCGCGCACGCGCGATGCCCACTTCGTCATACGCCGTCACCGTGGTCTTGCCCGGTTGGCACTGGACCGTGAGCCGGTGCGTTCCCTTGCGATCCGCCAGGCGCAAATCCAGTCGTGGCGCAGGCCTGGACAAATCATAAGTGGCCGTCGTCGGCAGCCGGCCATTGTTGGCCAGGCCAGACGCGGTCATCTTCTCGGCCGTCAGCCACGCCTCGCTGCCAAGCATTTCATCCTTGATCCCCATCGCTTTCAGATAAGTGACGGCATCGGGCGAGTGGCGCGTGGCCTGCGTCTGTGGCGAGCTGAATCCGATACGGTCGCGCCCGCTGGGCACCCAGCGATACAGGCCACCGAGATAGGCGTAAAGACAGGCATCCATGCAGATAGCCGTCTTGGCCTCGACGCTCGCCCACTTCGGCTGCCGTGGCGTACCCAGATGCGTGGCCATGCCGCCAGCGCGAAACATCCTGCCCAACGCCATGCCGGCAGCGCGGTCAGCGCCGCGCGCGTTGAGATAGATGTCCGAACCCCTTTCGATGCGACCGGACGCAACCAGCGCCGCGAACCGCTGTGGCGCGCCGGCATCGATCTCGCCATGCAGATACACCTGCGGGTAATGCGTCAATGACAGCGTCAGCCGATCGCGAACGACGTCGATCTTCAGCGGCTTTCCGCGGTCGGCCGACGCGCTGCCGAACGCAGGCATCGCGACAAACAGGGCCAGCGACGCGGCACAGCGCGCGGCATGGCGAACAGTCGAAATGGGGCCGGTATGACGGTGCACTTGCATGACTCTGGACCAGGCCCTCCAGTGTGTGGGTTGGTGAATGTCTCGAGAGTGAACATCCGCCCGGATCCATCGCATACCGATCGCCATTGATTTTGGAAACGGTCCATTCCAAAATAGCGACATGAGCCCATCCAATCCGCCCATGGCCACGCGCTCCCGAGGACGCGGACGGCCGCGAGAGTTCGACATGGCCAAAGCTCTGGACGGAGCAGTCCGGGTTTTTCGCGAGCGTGGTTACAACGCAACGACGATTGCCGATCTCACCCAGGCCACCGGGCTGGTCGCAGGCAGTATCTACAAGGCGTTCAAGGACAAACGCGGGATATTCCTGGCCGCCTTCGACCGTTATGTCGAGGAAAGGGACGCCATGCGCCACCTTGCCCTGCGCCATGCAGGCAACGGGCGTGAGCAGCTCGGGGAATTGCTTGGCCTCTACGCCGCGGCATCCTCCGGATCAGAGGGGAAACAGGGTTGCATGGTGGCTGGCAGCGCGACCGAGCTGGCGACCATGGACGCGGACACCGCACGGCGAGTGCGTGCCGCCTATGCCCGCAATGAGCGACTGCTCGTCCGCACCATCCGCGATGGCCAGGCAGATGGATCGATCCGCGCGGATCTGGATAGCGCAGCGGCCGGTCGACTGATGCTGTGCGTCCTGCAGGGCATGCGCGTCGTCGGCAAGACCGGGCGGTCGCATGACGACATGAACGCGCTGGTCTCGCTCGCCCTGAAAGTTCTCGATTGATTTTTTTTGACTTATTAGGAAATGAATATTTCCTTTTTACATTGGTAGAGGAATCCATGATGAAAGACCGAGAAGATAACCATGCACAGGCTGTAGAACAGTTGCCTGATTCCCCGTCGAGCGCGAGGCCCGGGTTGCCGTCGCCGGACTTTACCCACCGGTTCGCAAACGTCGATGGAGTTCGGCTGCATTACGTCCGCGGCGGGCAGCCAGGGGGCGATACCATCGTCTTTCTGGCCGGCTTTCCGCAGAGCTGGTACGCATGGCGCAAGGTCATGCCCTACCTGGCATCAACCCGCGACGTGATCGCGATCGACCTGCCCGGACAAGGCGATTCCGACCGACTCGACGGTGGTTACGATACCGACGCGCTGGCAGGGAAGGTGCACGCGCTGCTGCAGCAGCTCGGGGTCCATCGCTACGGTCTGGTCGCGCACGACGTGGGCGCCTGGGTCGCCTACCCGCTGGCCGCACGCTACAGCGATGAAGTGCAGGCGCTGGCGCTGCTCGACGCCGGTATCCCGGGCGTGACCTTGCCTGATCGCCTGCCGATGGCGCCGGAACAGGCGTGGCGCACCTGGCACTTCGCCTTCCATGTGATTCCGGATTTACCCGAGATGTTGATCACCGGTCACGAACGCCAATACCTGGCCTGGTTTCTGCGTCGAAAGGCGGCTGATCCGTCGGTTTTCAGCGAGCAGGATCTGGATGAATACCTGCGCGTCTTCACGCTGCCCGGTGGATTGCGTTCCGGCCTGGCCTATTACCGGGCAACACCCGAATCCGCACGCCAGAACCGCGCATTCGCTGCCAGGGAGAAACTCGCGATGCCGGTGCTGGCCCTGAGTGCGGATCAGGGCTCCATCCCCGATATGGCCGCACCGTTGCGAGCATTTGCTGACGACGTGCACGGAGTCAGGATCGCCGACTGCGGTCACTTCATGCCAGAGGAGCAACCCGCCGCCGTAGCCTCCGCGCTGGCAGCTTTTTTCCAGACCTCGGGCCAGGCCGCCGGATGACCGCCGACGGCCACGTGCCGATCAGCCCGCCTGCCAGGCCAGTGCCAGCCCGGCAGCGAAATCACGATAGCGACGGGGCGGATGGCCAAGCAGCCCCGTAAGTGTTTTCACTGCGAGCGGTTTGCCGAGCATGCCGTCGACGTGGAATCGCGCAAGCATCAGGCGCAGGTCGTAAGCCGACCACGAAGGCATGATTCCAGCCATGAAACCTTCGAACGCAGCGAGGTCATTGCCCGCGTAAGTTATCGGCTTGCCCAGTACACCGGACCAGAGCGTCGCCAGCGCATCGCCGGTCAACACATCCGGCCCCACGATTTCGATCACCTCGCGCGGCAGCGGCGTCGGCGCATTCGCGCGGCGCAGCAGCGCGGCGACCGCAATCTCGGCAATGTCACGCACGTCAACCATCGCTATCCCGACATCGCCCACCGGCATGCCGTAGCGCCCCTGCAACAAGCCGTCCCTGAGCTTGGCGTCGTTCTGCATGAAGTACGAAGGGCGCAGCACCGTCACCGGCAAGTCGAGCTGTTCGATCATCCGTTCCACCGTGTATTTGCCAGTGAAATGCGGCACGTCGGCATAGGTATCGCTGTTGAGCACCGACAAATAGACGATGCGTTCGATACCCGCCTCGCGTGCCAGGCTCAGGGTGCCAATCGCCTGGGTCACCTCGTCGGCGACCACGGCGTTGAGCAGAAACAGCGTATCGACCTGTTTCAGCGCCGCGCGCATCGAGGGGATGTCGGTCATGTCGCCCTTGACGGCCGTGACGCCGGCGGGAAGCGATGCTTTGTCCGGGTTGCGCGTCAGCGCGTGGACGCTGGCGCCCTGCGCCGCCAGCCCTTGCACGACCAGGCTGCCAATGGTGCCGGTACTGCCCGTAACCAGAATGTTCATGGGGTGTCTCCTGTATCTGTGGATGTGGAGCCACATCGTGGTGTTTCATGGGAGCTCGCGATAGCCGCATAATCTGGACATCCTGTCTCACTGGTGAAACATCATGGATCTCCTCGCTCTGGCCGATTTCAACGACGTGGCGCGACATGGCGGCTTCGGCCGCGCCGCGCGGATCACCGGCCGCCCCAAGGCCACGCTTTCACGCCGCGTGCGCCAGCTTGAGGACGCGCTGGGCGTGCGTCTGTTCGAGCGCGGCGGCCACACCTTGCGCCTGACGATGGAGGGCCGCGAGCTGCAGGAGCAGACCCAGTCGCTGCTGGAACACATCGACGAAGTGGGCGATACGCTGCGGCGCGGCGTCAGTACGCCGCGTGGCCGATTGCGGGTCAGTGCGCCGGTGCTGTTCGGCCAGCGCGGCCTGGGCCGTATCGCCGCGGATTACGCCCTCGCCTATCCACAGGTGCAATTGGAAGTGGTGGCGGAGGACCGCTTCGTCGATCCCGTCGATGACGATTTCGACCTGATCATCCGCGCCAACCCCGACCCTTCAACCGAGTTGTCCGGCCGATGCTTCCTGCGCGACGTGATGGTGGTGGTGGCCGCGCCGTCGCTGCCTCTGCCGACAAGACGAGTTGAAGCCACGGTGCCAGTCATCACGCTTTCGCGCACGCCGGCCGATGCCTCCTGGCAGCTCAGCCGCGCACGCAGCGTGCGCAACATCGCGACCCGTACGGTATTGCGGCTGTCGTCGATGTCGATGATCCACGACGCGGTCATCGCCGGCATCGGCGCAGCCGCCATGCCGCGCTCGCTGGTACAGGCCGACATCGATGCCGGCCGCCTGATCGTCTGGGGCGTGCTCACCGCCCACCCGGTGGAGGTGTGGGCGCTGTACCCCTCGCATCGGCATGTGAGCGCGCGCGTCTCGGCCTTCGTGAAGTTGCTGCTGGAGCGGTTCGAAAACGCGTCGCCCGCTGCCTTCGCCCAGCTCCCCCATGCGAGCTGATGCATGTGCATCGATAACCCGCCGGAAGCGACGTTCACCGCGACGGAAGAGGATTCTGGTAGTTTCGATATTCCTGCAACGGCGACGTCAGGTCGCCACGGGCACACCACCACCGCAGATTGATGACTCCGACGTTACCGCCCCTTGCCGACGTACTCGACCTGATGCCCGATGCCGTGTGCGTGGTCGATGTCGATGGACGTTTCCTGTTCGTCAATGCCAGTTTCCAGCGCATTTTCGGCTACATGCCCGACGAGGTGCTCGGCCGGCTGATCTTCGATCTGGTCCATCCCGATGACCGCGACGCCACCGCAAGACAGGCCGAAGCGGTCATGGCAGGCGAACTGCAGCGCCACTTTCGCAATCGCTATATCCACAAGGACGGCCACGACGTGGACATACAGTGGTCCGCACGCTGGCTGCCCGACCATCACGTGCGTATCGGCGTCGGCCGCGAAGTGACCGAGCTGCGGCGCCTGGAGCGCGAACTGGAACATCGCGCGAACCACGACTCCCTGACCGGCCTGGCCAACCGCGATCGCCTGCGCGCGGAGATCCGCTCAGCCATCGACCACGCCGCGCATGCCGAGCATGGCTTCACGCTGCTTTACCTCGACCTGGATGGCTTCAAGTTTGCCAACGATCGCGCCGGGCATGATGCTGGCGACCAGCTGTTGCGCGACGTTGCCGTGCGCCTGCAAGAGGGCATCAACCCCAACGACGTGTTGGCCCGCATCGGCGGCGACGAGTTTGTGGCGCTGCTTCCCGCTTGCCACGACACGGCTTCGGCCCACCAGGTAGCCGATTCATTGCGCGCTCGCCTCACGCAACCTTTCAGCCTGCCTGATGGCCCGTTCCTGCTGGACGTCAGCATTGGCATCGCCTGTTTCCCCATCAATGGCACCGACGCGGACAGCCTGCTGGCCCACGCCGACCGGACCATGTACGCCGCCAAGCGACAACGATCGTTGCCCGGTTAGGCAAGACGCCCATACAACGAGACCGGCGCTGGTTCGAGCAAACAACCTCATCTGAAGCGATGTATTGCGCGCGGGACTCAGGCGTCCACAGCCGCAGGCAATTCGGCCAGAAGCCGTCCGATGCTGGCGCCCAGCGCAAGATCATCCGCCACACCGAAATGCTGCTGGCGCAAACACCCTTCCGCGTCGATCAGGACCAGGGTCGGCGTACCTTGCATGGCATAGCTTCGCATCGTGCGGGGCAACGGGTCGCCCTCATCATGCGCGTCCACGCCCACCGGAAAGTCGTAGCGATACTCGTGCAGGAAGGCCGCCAGCGAAACCGGCCCCTGCGCGTCGTGATGTTCGAACACGGTGTGCAACCCCACGACGGCAAGGCGCTCATCCGCAAAGGCGCGCCGTACGCGCTGCATCTGCGGCAGCGCCTGCATGGCGCAGGCGGGGCACAACATCTGGAACGCATGCAGCAACACGACCTTTCCGCGCAAGTCGGCCAGGGCCAGCGGTTCACTATTGAACCAGCGCGACACCTGCCACGCGGGCGCCATGGGCGAGGTCATACGCTTCTCCTGTCGAGACTGCATGACATCACAGTTTACGCGCTGCACGCACGGCGGATGATCCCTGCGCGGCAACTTGCTAACCTGCCCCGACAAGCATCCGGAGGCACCATGACCGTCCACGGCATCCACACCATCGACACCGGTTTCGTGCGCCCGCGTTTCGATGCCGCCTACCTGATCGTGGAAAACGGGCGCGGCGCGTTTGTCGATTGCGGCACGAATTTCGCCGTGCCGCGCATGCTCGACGCGCTACGCCAGGCAGGCCTCACGGCGGACGATGTGGACTGGCTGATCCTTACCCACGTCCATCTGGACCATGCCGGCGGCGCCGGTGCATTGATGGCGCAACTGCCCCACGCACGCCTGGCTGTGCACCCGCGTGGCGCACGACACATGATCGACCCCGCGCAACTCTGGGCCGGCGCCAGTGCGGTCTATGGCGAGGCGGTGATGGAACAGACCTACGGTCGGCTGCAACCCGTTCCATCCGAGCGCGTTGTGGAAGCACCGGACAACCACGTGATCGACCTGGCGGGGCGGCCGCTGCGCTGCATGGATACACCCGGCCACGCGAAGCACCACCTGTGCCTTTACGACGAGCGCTCCAACCGCTGTTTCAGCGGCGATACGTTCGGCCTCAGTTATCGCGAATTCGATACCGCCAACGGGCCGTTCGTGATTCCCACCACGTCGCCGGTGCAGTTCGACCCCGAGGCATTGCATGCATCACTACGGCGTTTGGTCGCCCTGCAGCCGGAGGCGATCCATCTCACCCACTACGGCGCCGTCGAGCAGGTGGAAAAACTGGCCGACGACCTGCACCGCCGGATCGACGCCATGGTGACGCTGACCCGATCGGCAGGCGAGTTGCCCGACCGGCAAGCGCACCTGATGGAAGCCCTCACCGATCTTTACGCCGAACACGCCGCCGCGCATGGCTGGGCCGGCAGCCGCGCGACGCTGTGCGAACTGCTGGGCATGGATATCGAACTCAACGCACAAGGATTGCTGGTGTGGCTGGATCGGCAAGCGCGGCACTGAGGCCACTCACGCCATTCGCGTGCCGTTGGGCACCGGCCTCTCCAGCGTGGTGATCACCACGCCCTGCTCCGTCGCAAAACCGGTCAGCAGGAACTGCGATCGGAACGGGCCGATCTGCTTCTCGGGGAAATTGATGACGCCCACGATTTGCCGGCCCACCAGCTCCGCGGCGCCGTAGAGCGCCACGATCTGCGCACTGGTTTTGCGCTCGCCGTACGGGCCGAAATCCACCCAGACCTTCCACGCCGGCTTGCGCGCTTCCGGAAAGGCCTCCACCCGCGTGACCGTGCCCGCGACCATGACGATCTTCTCGAAGTCCGCCCAGGATATTTCGGTGCCGGGGGCGCGTGCGATTTGTTGCTCGGTATCGCTCATCGTTCCAGTCCACTCTTCAACCAGTCGCGGCTTTGCTGCCACCAGTAATGGGTTTGCGCCCCCAGGTAGCCCCAGGGGCGATGTGTGCTGCGCAATCCGTAATCGTGGAATTGTTTCCAGCTCTCGTCACCGTGCGCGATGGCGGCGGCAAGCAGTTCGCCGGCGGCGCAGGTTGGCGCCAACCCGTGCCCGCCGAACGCCTGCGCCCACCACAAACCTTCCGCATTGCCACCGATCTGCGGCATCTGGTGCCTCGCGTAGCTCATCAGGCCAGACCATGCGTAATCGATGCGCGCGCCCCGCAGTTGCGGAAACACCCGCAGCATGTCGGCAGTGAGAAGCCGCTCTATGGCGCGTGAGGAACGTTCGCGAATCGAGATGCGGCCGCCCCACAGCAGGCGCGTGTCGGGCAGTGGACGATAGTAATCGAACGCAAACCGGGTGTCGTACACCGCCGCCCGGGTCCGCAGACAGGTTTGCATCCGTTCGCCCAGCGGCTCGGTCACCATGACATAGGTGGCGATCGGCAGGATCGCGCGATCAATCGATTCCTCCAGCCCCGCCAGATAACCGCCACACGCCAGCACCAGTTGATCGGCAAGTACGCTGCCATGCGCCGTATCGACACGCCAGCGCGAACCCTCGCGGCGCACCTGCAGTACACCGCTGTTTTCGTGCAGGGCCACGCCACGGCTTGCCGCAGCGCGCGCCAACCCGGTCGCGTAATTGAGCGGATGCAGATGCAAGGCATCGGATTCGTACAACCCGCCGTGATACCGCGCGCTGTCCACCAGCTGGCGCAGCTGGGTTGGCGACAGGGCCTTCCAGTGCACGTCGTAGTGATCGGCCAGCAACTGCTGGCGTCGACGCAGGATGGACGGGTCGCGAAACCAGTTGGCCCAGATCACGCCCTCGTCCACCACGTCGCAAGCAATGTCGTATTGCGCGATACGTCGACGGATGCGCTGCACTGCTGCGGTGGTCAGCGCAAACAATGCGCGGGCACGCGGCGCACCCGATTGATCGAGCAGGCTCTGCTCGCCCAGCGAATAACCGGCAAAAACGAAACCGCCGTTGCGCCCGGACGCACCGAAGCCGACCTGCTCGCGCTCCAGCAACATCACTCCGCGCACGTCGCGCTCGGCCAGGCCCAGCGCGGTATTCAGCCCCGCGTAGCCGCCACCCACGACGACCACGTTCGCCTCATGCGAGCCATGCAACGTTGGATACGGCGCATACGCCGTGGCGGTGGCGCGGTAATAGGAGGTTGGCAGGCCATCGGGCATGGCGTCACCCTACAACCCGGGCGCGCAACCCGACGAGTGCCGAGGGTCAGGATGGTGCGCGGGTTTCAGCTCACCGCTGCGCGTGCATGCGCTGGCGTGCGGTCAGAGGTCCGCGAGAAACGAGCGCACCGTCGGCTCCAACGTCGGGTCCTGCATCGCCATGTGCATGGTGGCGCGCACCAGGCCGGCCTTGTTGCCGCAATCGAAACGGGTGCCTTCGAAGCGATAGGCCAGCACCTTGCCCTGCTCTTTCAGCAGCGCGTCGATGGCGTCGGTCAGCTGGATCTCGCCGCCGGCACCGGGCACGGTCTGTTCAAGCAGCTGGAAAATCCGGCTCGGCAGGACATACCGGCCCACCACGGCAAGGTTCGAGGGTGCGTCGGCGGGCTTGGGCTTCTCCACCATGTGGTCGATGCGCGCGCTGCGCTCATCGATCGCGGTTGCCGCGACGATGCCGTATTTGTCGGTTTCGTTGTGCGGTACCTCTTCCACCGCAATCACGCCCGCCTGCTGCTCGTCGCCCAGCTCGGCCATCTGCCGCAGCGCGCCCTTGCCTTGGCCGTTCCAGATCAGATCGTCAGGCAACACGATGCCAAACGGTTCGTCGCCCACGACGGGTTTGGCACAAAGCACGGCATGGCCGAGGCCAAAGGCCTCTGGCTGCGTGACGAAGATGGCGCGGACATTCTTGGGCAACGTCCCCTGCACCAACGCCAGCAACGCCTCCTTGCCCTTGGCGTGAAGCTTGGCCTCAAGCTCGTAGGCCTTGTCGAAGTAGTCGGCGATCGCGTGCTTGTAGCGGTTGGTCACGAAGATCAACGTGTCCGCGCCCGCATCCACCGCCTCATCCACCGCGTACTGGATCAGCGGTTTGTCCAGCACCGGCAGCATTTCCTTGGCCACCACCTTGGTCGCCGGAAGAAAGCGTGTACCAAGCCCCGCCACGGGAAACACCACTTTGCGCAGAGGCTTGCTCACTTACTTGTCTCCTGATTCATTGCGACGGATGGACACCACGTTGTCGGGCTGCGCCACTTCGCTCCAGCGGAACGAAGGCAGCAGGCTGGAAACGCAGCGCCGCAGATCTTCCTCCCTGAAATCCCGTACCGCGTCGACGGATTTGTTCAGCAGCGCATGCAGCAGTTCCCACGACACCTCGCGGTGCTGCGCCAGGAAAATCTTGGCGTGCGCGGTGCCACTGTAATTTTCCAGCGGGTGGAACAATTCCTCGAACAGCTTCTCGCCGGCGCGCAACCCCGTGTAGACGATGGGAATCTCGCTGCCCGGCTTCTTGCCGGCAAGCCTGATCATCTGTTCGGCGAGGTCGCGGATGCGAACCGGCTCGCCCATGTCCAGCGCGAAAATCTCGCCGCCCTTGCCGAGGCTTGCCGCCTGCAGGATCAACTGGCATGCCTCCGGAATGGTCATGAAGTAACGCGATATCTCCGGATGGGTCACCGTCACCGGGCCACCGGCGCGGATCTGGCGGCGGAAAAGCGGTACCACGGACCCGGCCGAATCCAGCACGTTGCCAAACCGCACGGTCATGTAGCGTGTCGACGTCTGGGCATTGAGGTTCTGGCAATAGATTTCGGCCACGCGCTTGCAGGCGCCCATGACGCTGGTCGGGTTGACCGCCTTGTCGGTGGAGATCAGCACGAAACACTCGACGCCGGTCTCGCTGGCCAGATCGGCCACCGTGCGCGTACCGAGCACATTGTTGCGGAAGGCCGAACGCAGCTGCGTCTGCAACATCGGCACATGCTTGTAGGCTGCCGCGTGGAATACGACCTGGGGCTGCGCCTCCACGAACACCTTGTGCATGGCGGTGCGATCGCCGCAGTCGGCCAGTACACCGTCCAGGATGAGTTCGGGGAAGTCGGCGCGCAATTCCTGGGTGATGCGATACAGGTTGTATTCGCTCTGGTCGACAACGACGAGCGATTGCGCCCCCAGCCTCGCCAGCTGCCGGCACAATTCGGAACCGATCGAACCGCCACCGCCGGTAACCAGCACGCGGCGTGTGGTCAGCGTCTGGCGGATCGCGGTCCAGTCCAGCTCCACCGCGTCGCGACCCAGCAGATCCTCGATCGCCACGTCCTTGATTTCGTTGAACTGCGCGCGACCGGCCACGACGTCATCCAGGCGCGGCACGGTGCGATACGGCAAATCGGTGGCGTCACACAGCGCAACCACGCGGCGCATCTCGTTGGTCGAGGCACCGGGCATGGCGATCAACAGCATGTCCACCGCCGCTTCCCGCGCCACGTCAGGCAACTGCTCCAGATCACCCAGCACGGGGTGGCCATTGATGCTGGCGCCGCGCAACGTCATGCGGTCATCCACGAAACCCACTACGGCGTAGCCGCTGTCGCGGCGCAGGTCACGTGACAGCACCTCGCCGGCACGGTCGGCACCGACGATCAAGACCCGTTTGATGGACACGCCACGACGCGAGTCATCCCGACTGTCTTTCCAGAACCGGTAGGTGAGCCGCGGTACACCCAGCAACCCGGCCAGGACCATCGGATACATCAACAGTACCGACCGCGGGACGCCTTCCAGACGGTTGTAGAGGAACAGCGACAGCCCGATCGCCAGCGCGCCCATGAGCACGGCACGCAGGATGTTCCACAGGTCTGGCAAGCTGGCGAAGCGCCAGACGCCCTTGTACAACCCCGTCCAACGGAAGATGAGGCCCTGTACCAGCAACACGATGGGAAACTCGAACAGCATGAAGCTGACGATCTCGTCCGGCTTCAACGCATAGCGCAGCAGTTTGCTGATCCACCAGGCCAGCGCCGTCGCCGCGAGGTCGTGCAGCACCACGGCGACACGCGGATGGATGAAGGCGGCCATCTTACGCAGCAACATGGCGACCTCCTGCGGTAGGGCGCTGCAGGCAGCGACGTTTCATGACCAGCCAGAGCACCGCCGCAATCGCGTAGATCGCGACAGCAATCGGCAAGGCGGCCTGCGGATGGCTGGCCATCCACCATGCAGCAGGCGCCGCTATCAACAGGTTCCAGACCAGGTAACGCGCGTCAACGCCGGCATGCGACATGCCGCTGCGCACCATCCATTGATAGAGATGTTCACGGTGAGCGCTATGCCACGAGCGTCCGCCCGTCATTCTCGTGAGGAGGGTCAGGCTGGCATCGGTGACAAACGCCGACGAAAGCACCAGTGCCGCCCATGCCAGCGACGGTTCAACGCGCCACAGCAGGACGGAAAAAACAAACACCAGCAGTCCCGCGCTGCCGCTGCCCACGTCACCCATGAAAATGCGCGCAGGCGATCGGTTGTAGAACCAGAAACCCACACCGGCCGTCATGACCGTACCCGCCCCGATTGCCAGCGCCGGCTCTGCAACGGACCAGGCCAGGCAGCCAAGGGCGCCCGCCACGAAAACGATTTGCTGCGCAAGCAAGCCATCGATGCCATCCATGAAGTTGTGCAAGTTGATGCTCCACATACCCGCCAGCAGCAATAACGGGAACCAGTACCACGACAAGTTTGTAGCGATCAGCGTGAAGGAAAACAAAACGACGGCGGCCGCCTGCGTCCCCAACCGCGGCCATACCGGCAGCGGGCGATGGTCATCCCACCACCCGACCAATGCGACCAGAAACAACGCTGCCGCCATTCCCGCCACAACCAGCACGGATATCGGCTTTGATAATGTCAGCAGTGCTCCGGAAGCGCAGATGAACACAGCCACTACCACGCCGATACCGCCACCGCGCGGCGTCGGAATGCGGTGGGAGCGACGATGGCCGGGTTGATCGAACATGCCGCGTCGGCGCGCGTAGTAAATCGCGGCACCCACCAGCAGAGACGTCAGAACGAATGACGATACCAACCACCCCGCTGCCAGCCCTGGCACGACAAATCCATGCTCATTCATTGGCAACCCCGTGAATGGGCCGGATGGTGCTCCAGTTCTTGCAGCTGGGGCATTGCCAATGATGGGCTTTGGCGCCGAAACCACAACGGCTGCAGCGATACATCGCCTGCCCTTCCAGCAGCTTGCGCATCAGCTCGCGCAATATCTGGAAATTCTCCCTGGCCTCACCGTCGATCTTGTCCATGGTGGCGTCGATCAAGGTCATCAGCCCGCGCACCGACGGCCGCTGCCGCAATTGCGCGGTGAGAAATTCCACCGCCTGCCGGTCGCCGTCGCGCTGCCGATACAAGTTCGTCAACGCCAGAACCGGTGAGACACCGTGATAACGATCAAGCAGGCCACGCAGAAAATGCTCCGCACGGCCCATTTGCCGCGACCGTTCATAGCTGTCTAGCAGCGGCGGCAGGATATCCGGCACAAACGCCACATCCGCTTCGACGGCGGCTTCGTAGGCTTCCACTGCCGCGTCGTACGCGCCGTCTTCCGAATGCAGGCGGCCGGTCAGCATGTAGGCGCGCACGCATTGCGCCTGGCTCGCAAACGCCTGGGCGAGATAATCGCGCGCCTCGTTTCGCGCGCCGTGCTGGCGTGAACGCTCGGCGAGCTCGCAATAGAACTGCGCCATCATCGGCGTCTCGTCCTCGCCGGTCATGGTTTCCAGCCGGCGCGCGTGTTCGATCGCCTTGTGCCAATCCCGCTCGTGCTGGTAGATCGCGATGAGATGACGCAACGCCGAGGGCGCGTGGGCATCCATCGCCACCAGGTCACGGAACAACGCCTCGGCGCGATCAAGCAGCCCGGCCCGCATGTAGTCCTCGCCCAACTCCAGCAAGGCCACCGTTTTCATGGCGTCATTCAAGCCGGGGCGTGACACCAGGTGTTGATGCAAACGAATGGCGCGATCCACTTCGCCGCGACGGCGGAACAGATTACCGAGCGCCAGGTGGGTTTCCACCGTATCGCGGTTGTACTCGGCGAGTTTGAGGAACACCTCGATCGCCTTGTCCTGCTCTTCGTTGAGCAGGTAGTTCAGGCCACGAAAATAATCGGATGAGAGTTCGCTGACCTTTGCGCCCGAGCGACGCACGCCTGCCCGGCGCGAGGTCCACCAACCGAGCGCGAAGGCCGCCGGCACCGCCATCACCAGCAGATACAGGAGGCTCATGCGCCAGCCGCTGGCTTCTTGTTTGCCTTGCGTTGTTGGCGACGATGGCTGGTGCTCACGCCAAACCAGGCGGTAAGACCACCGAGCAGCCAACCAATGACCAGACTCCCCAGCAGGCCGGCGCCCTTGGGCAACTGGATACGCGCAAAGCCCAGGTCGTAACCGACGAGGTCGGCATTCAGCGCCCCCAGCAAAACGCCAGCAGCGAGGAAGGCAATGAGGAGTAGCAATACGAGCAATCGCATGGCAGGACTTTACCTGATTGACTGACGTCGTCACAGCCAGGCCGCATGCACGATCAGGCATGGGTCAGCAAATGATGCGGATGGGTGGCCATCAAAAAAAAGAAAGGCAGGAACGACACCTGTCGCCTGCCTTGATCAACGCGTGGCCGTGCTTCAGGCCGTTGCGCTTTCCAGCTGCAGATTCACGCGTTCGCGCAATTCCTTGCCGGGCTTGAAGTGCGGCACATGCTTGCCGGGGAGCGCAACCGCTTCACCCGTTTTGGGATTGCGGCCCATCCTTGGCGGACGGTAATGCAACGCGAAACTGCCAAAACCGCGTACTTCGATGCGTTCGCCATGGGCCAGCGCGTGACTCATCTGCTCGATCACACTTTTTACGGCCATCTCCACGTCCGCGAACGCAAGATGGGTCTGGCGTCTTGCCAGCGCTTCTATCAATTCGGATTTGGTCATGGTCCCCAATGTCCGTGACTTGAAACAGCGGGGCGGCGTGATGCCGCCCCGCGTCAACTCGGCAATGTCGCTGCCGATCAATCAGCCTTGTTGAACTGCTCTTTGAGCAAGGCACCGAGCTTGGTCGTACCGCTTGCGGCTGCCGAGTAATCGACGGCCACGTCGGGTGCATCTTCCTCGTCCTTGGCGCGAATCGAGAGCGCCAGCTGGCGACCCTTGCGATCCATGCCGGTGAACTTGGCTTCGACCGCGTCGCCCACCTTCAGATGCTGGGTGGCATCGTCGATGCGCTCCTTGGCGATGTCGTTGGCGCGCAGGTAACCCTCGACGCCTTCGCCCAGATCGATCACGGCGCCCTTGGCGTCGACTTCCTTGACGGTGCCGTTGACGATCGTGCCGCGCGGATTCGCCGCCATGAACTGGCCGAACGGGTCCTGCTCCATCTGCTTGATGCCCAGCGAGATGCGCTCACGCTCCGGGTCGACGGCCAGCACCACGGCCTCGATCTCTTCGCCCTTCTTGAAGTCGCGCACGAGATCTTCGCCGGACACCTGCCAGGAGATGTCGGACAGGTGCACCAGGCCGTCGATGCCGCCGTCCAGGCCGATGAACACGCCGAAGTCGGTGATCGACTTGATCTGGCCGGAGACCTTGTCGCCCTTCTTGTGCATGGCGGCGAAGGCTTCCCACGGGTTCGAGCGGGTCTGCTTGATACCCAGCGAGATGCGGCGACGCTCCTCGTCCACGTCCAGCACGGTGACTTCGGTTTCGTCACCGACCTGAACCACCTTGGCCGGGTTGACGTTCTTGTTGGTCCAGTCCATCTCGGACACGTGCACCAGGCCTTCCACGCCCGGCTCGATCTCGACGAAGCAGCCGTAATCGGTGACGTTGGAGACCTTGCCGAACAGGCGGCTGCCGACCGGGTAGCGGCGGGCGATGGCGACCCACGGGTCGTCGCCCAGCTGCTTCAGGCCCAGCGAGACGCGGTTGCGCTCCTTGTCGTACTTCAGCACGCGCACGTCCAGCTCGTCGCCGACGTTGACGACTTCGGACGGGTGACGCACCCGCTTCCACGCCATGTCGGTGATGTGCAGCAGGCCGTCGATGCCGCCCAGGTCCACGAATGCGCCGTAATCGGTGAGGTTCTTCACCACACCCTTGACGACGGCACCCTCGGTCAGGCGCTCAAGCAGCTTCTCGCGCTCTTCGGAGAACTCGGTCTCGACGACGGCGCGGCGGCTGACCACCACGTTGTTGCGCTTGCGGTCCAGCTTGATGATCTTGAACTCGAGCTCCTTGCCCTCGAGGTAGGTCGGCTCGCGCACCGGGCGCACGTCGACCAGCGAACCGGGCAGGAACGCGCGAACGTCCTTGATGTCGACGGTGAAACCGCCCTTGACCTTGCCCGAGATCATGCCCTTGATCGTTTCTTCCTTGTCGAACGCCTGCTCCAGGTCGTCCCACACCATCGAGCGCTTGGCCTTCTCGCGCGACAGCTTGGTTTCGCCGAACCCGTCTTCCAGGGCTTCGAGGGCAACCTTCACCTCGTCGCCAACCTGCACCTCCAGCACGCCCTGCTCGTCCTTGAACTGCTCGATCGGGACGATGCCTTCGCTCTTCAGGCCGGCGTTGATCACGACGACGTCGTTGCGGATTTCCACAACGATGCCGGTGACGATGGCGCCGGGCTTCAGCTTGGAGATAGCCTGTTGGCTCTGTTCAAACAGTTCGGCAAAACTTTCAGTCATGTTGATTCCATAGTGGGAAAGGACCGCTGGCTGTGGCGTCTGTGTTGGCCACGAAATCATCGATCCACCGGTTGAGGGTGTCTTCGGCGGTTCTGTCGAACCGGTCGCAAGCCACCGTTGGCCAAAATCCCCTGCCGCGGCAGGGGCGCAAAAACCGCCGTGCAACCGGTCAGGGCTGCACGACGGCAAGTACTTTCGCGACGACCTCGTCGATGCCCATGCCGGTGGTATCCACCAGCAACGCATCGGCGGCGGGCTTGAGCGGCGCGACCGCGCGCGATGCATCGCGGCTGTCACGCGCCTCAATTTCGCGCTGAAGGCTGGAAAGTGTAACGCTGAGTCCCTTGTCTTTCAACTGCTTATAGCGTCTTTTCGCACGCTCGGCGGCACTGGCGGTGAGGAAAACCTTGAACGCGGCATCGGGGAAGATCACCGTACCCATGTCGCGCCCGTCCGCCACCAGCCCGGGTGCCTTGCGGAAGCCCAATTGCAGGGACACCAGGGCCTCGCGCACCGATGGCACCGATGCGATCGCCGAAGCCGCCGCCCCCGCTGTTTCGGTGCGCAATTCGTCGGTGGCATCGTGCCCATTGACGATCACCCGCGTCTCGGCGCCCTTCTTCGCCCGGAACTGTATCCGGGTGGTCTGCGCGCAGCGCGTCACGGCCTCCACATCCGACAGGTCCAGCCCTTCCATGCCGGCCGCATAGCCGACCGCGCGGTACAGCGCGCCGGAATCCAGCAAATGCCAGCCAAGTTGCTGCGCCACCAGCGCGCTGATCGTGCCCTTGCCCGATCCGGACGGCCCGTCGATGGTCAACACGGGAACGGATGAAGCGTGCGGCATGGAAATTCCTGGTCGTAACGTCGAATCGCGAAGTTTAACCCGTCACCGCCACGAAGCCCGACGTGGACGCCGGCTTCCTCCATATTTCCGCGCTCACCGCTGCGCGCATGACTACGCCCCTTGCTTTTACAGCCTCGATACCGGCACATTCATACGACCGTTTGAGGTGGCACCACCATGAATTACCCGCACCTGTTCGCTCCGCTGGATCTCGGCCATGTCGTCCTGCCCAACCGCATCCTGATGGGGTCGATGCACACCGGGCTCGAAGACAAGGCTCGCGATTACGACAAGCTGGCGGCCTATTTCGCGGAACGGGCACGCGGCGGCGTAGGCCTGATGGTCACCGGCGGCATCGCCCCCAGCATCGCCGGCTGGCTCAAGCCCTTCGGTGGTCGACTGACCCTGCCCTGGCACAAACCGCGGCATCGCAAGCTCACTACCGCCGTGCACGCCGAAGGCGGGCGCATCTGCCTGCAGATCCTGCACGCCGGCCGCTACGGCTATCACCCGCTGTCGGTGGCACCGTCGAAAATCAAATCACCGATCACGCCGTTCACACCCCGCGCGCTGTCGCCACAAGGTGTCGAGCACACCATCGACGACTTCGTCCGTTGCGCACGGCTGGCGCGGGAAGCCGGCTACGACGGCGTGGAAGTGATGGGTTCGGAAGGCTATTTGATCAACCAGTTCATCGCCGAACGCACCAACCACCGCAACGATGCCTGGGGCGGCGATGTCGAACGGCGGATGCGGCTGCCGATCGAAATCGTGCGCCGCACGCGCGAGGCGGTCGGTCGCGACTTCATCATCATCTATCGCCTGTCGATGCTCGACCTGGTCGAGGGCGGCCAGCAATGGGATGAAATCGTGACGCTGGCCAAGGCCATCGAGGCGGCCGGAGCCAGCATCATCAATACCGGCATCGGCTGGCATGAAGCGCGCGTGCCCACCATCGTCACCAGCGTGCCCCGCGCCGGTTTCTCCTGGGTCACCAGGAAACTGAAAGGCGAGGTGTCGATCCCGCTGGTGGCCACCAACCGCATCAACATGCCCGAGGTGGCCGAAGGCGTTCTTGCCGCTGGCGAAGCGGACATGGTCTCCATGGCGCGGCCGCTGCTGGCCGATCCGGCCTGGGCGAACAAGGCAAAGGCCGGGCACAGCGAACGCATCAATACGTGCATCGCCTGCAACCAGGCCTGCCTCGACCACGTGTTCCAGAACAAGCGCGCCAGTTGCCTGGTGAACCCCCGCGCCTGTTACGAAACCGAATTGCGCGCCGAGCCCGTTGCCACGCGCAAACGCATTGCCGTGATCGGGGCCGGCCCTGCCGGCATGGCATGTGCCAGCACGTTGGGCGAGCGCGGCCATGCGGTGACGCTGATCGAGCAGGCCACTGAAATCGGCGGCCAGTTCAACTACGCCAAACAGATCCCGGGCAAGGAAGAGTTTCACGAGACCTTGCGCTATTTCCGACATCAGCTGGCCGATACCGGGGTCGACGTGCAACTGGGCACGACCGCGACGGCCACCTCGTTGCGCGACGCCGGATACGACGACGTGGTGATAGCCACCGGCGTCACGCCGCGCGCCGTCAATTTCCCTGGCCACGATGACCCGCGCGTGCTGAGCTATCTCGATGTGCTGGCACGCCATCATCCGGTGGGCGCGAAAGTCGCCATCATCGGTGCCGGCGGCATCGGTTTCGACGTCGCCGAATTCCTGGTGGAACACCCGCCCTCACCCACCACCGACACCGTGCGCTGGACGCGCGAGTGGGGCGTGGACATGAGTCTGCAGAACCGTGCCGGCCTGCAGAATCCCCAGCCCGAGGCACCCGCGCGACAGGTCTGGCTGCTGCAACGCAGCCAGGGGCGGCTTGGCGCACGGCTCAACAAGACCACCGGCTGGGTTCACCGCGCCACGCTGAAGGCCAAGCAGGTCACCATGCTGGGCAACGTGGGCTACCAGCGCTTCGATGACGATGGACTGCACATCACGGTCGACGGCGCATCTCACGTCCTGCCGGTCGACCACGTCGTGATCTGTGCCGGACAGGAGCCGAACCGTGCGCTGGCCGACGCCCTGATTGCCGCCGGCCTGCGCGTGCACGTCATTGGCGGCGCCGACGTGGCGGCGGAACTGGACGCCAAACGCGCCATTGCGCAAGGCACGCAGCTGGGCTGTCGTCTCTGACCCGACGCGCGGTCCGCCAGCATTGGCGGATCGCAAAAACAAGAACGCCCCGCAAGTGCGACGCGTCAATATGGGCCCGAGGGGGAGGGGAGCCAGATATCGCGATAGCGTCGCTGCGGGGCGAGGGCCACCATCACCAAGGGGGAGGAAGTGATGGGACAGGGATAGTTTATGACCGACGCAATAAAGAAACCAATATATATTTAGCGCTCCACTTAGTCGGTATTGCTATATGTTCGATTTCCGCCAGCTGCGCTACTTCGTCGCCGTCGCCGAGGAACTCAGCTTTACCCGCGCCGCCATTCGGCTGCATCTTTCGCAACCGCCCCTTTCGCAGCAAATCCAGGCACTTGAGCGCGACCTCGGGGTTCGGTTGCTGGAGCGCGACAAGCGCAATGTGGCGCTGACCGAGGCCGGCAGGGTTTTCCTCGAAGAGGCCCGGCAGATCCTGGCCAAAGCCGAAGAGGCACGCAGTCACGTCCTGGCCGCTGCCGCCGGCTACAGCGGGCAACTGCGCCTGGCGTACACCGTATCGGTGTCGTTTCACCCCGCCCTGCCCCAGGCCTTGCTGCGTTACGGCCAGATCGCGCCGAACGTGCGCATCCAGCTCAATGAGATGTACAGCGAACCCCAGTTCGCCGCGTTGCTGGCCGGGCAGATCGACGTGGGTTTCGTCCGTGACGAACCGCAACATACGAAGGACGCCCGCAGCCTGCGCCTCACCGTGATCGACCGCGAACCGCTCCTGCTGGCGCTGCCGTCGGGCCATCCGCTGGCCACCAGGAAAAGCGTGCGGCTGGCCGAAGTAGCCGATGATGCCTTCATCACGCAACCGCGCGAGCTGGCCGCCACCTTGTACGACCGGCTGGTGAAGCTGGCCGCCAAGGCCGGGTTCAAGCCGCGCATCAACCAGCACGCGCAGCAGATCAATGGCTTGCTGGCGCTGGTGGCCGCCGGCCTCGGGCTTGCCCTGGTACCCGCCACCATGCGCACGGTAAGGCTGGCGGGGGTGAGCTATGTGCCGCTGGAAGATGCCGACGCCTACCTGCTGCTGGCCGCCGCCAGCCGGATCCAGGACCAGTCCCCGGCACTGGAGAAATTCCTGGCCACGGTGGCGGAAGTCGCGGTGGTGTCCAGCTTGTGATAAACGCGACAAGCCATTACACTTGCTGGCTTGTCCATTGTTTAGTAACAGGAGCCGGCCGTGAAGGTGCTTAACTCTTTGAAGTCCGCCAAGGCGCGGCACCGCGACTGCAAGATTGTGCGTCGTCGCGGCAAGGTGTTCGTGATTTGCAAGAGCAACCCGCGTTTCAAGGCTCGCCAGCGCTGATTTCAGCCAAGGTTGAGTTGAAGAAAAAGGCCGCGAAAGCGGCCTTTTCTCGTTCCTGGCCCGGCGCCGATGGCGCCGAACCAATGTGACCAGATACGCGCTCAGATATAGCGGACGCTGATGATCTCGTAATGCTTCACGCCGTTGGGTGCCGTGAACTCGATGCTGTCGCCGGCACTGTGCCCGATCAGCGCGCGCGCGATCGGTGACGACACGGCAATCATCTGGCGTTTGATGTCCGCCTCCAGGTCGCCCACGATCTGATACGTCACCGCCGTACCGGCATCCTCGTCTTCCAGCTCCACGGTGGCACCGAAAACCACCCGCTCGCCGGGCTTGAGCTGCGCCACGTCGATGACCTCTGCGTTCGACAGCAAGCCTTCCAACTGGCCGATGCGGCCCTCGGTGAAGCTCTGCTGTTCGCGGGCGGCGTGATACTCGGCGTTTTCCTTCAGGTCGCCGTGCGCGCGTGCCTCGGCGATCGCCGCGATGATCCGCGGGCGATCGACGAACTTCAGTTGTTCAAGCTCGGTGCGCAAACGTTCCGAGCCCGCTTTGGTGATCGGTGGGCGACTCATCTGGTCAGCTCCCTGTGCAGTTCCTGCAGGCTGTGCACTTCGCCATCGCTGTGGAAATCCAGCGAGTGGACCAATGCGCGTGCGCCTGCCACGGTGGTGGAGTACGTAACACGGCGCTGCAGCGCCTCACGGCGGATCGAGAACGAATCGGCGATGGCCTGCTTGCCCTCGGTGGTATTGACGATATAGACGATCTCGCCGTTCTTGATCAAGTCCACGATGTGCGGGCGTCCTTCGAGCACCTTGTTGATGCGCTCGCAAACCACGCCATGCTCGGCCAGGTAGCTCGCCGTACCCGACGTGGCCACCAGGGTAAACCCGCGCGCCAGCACTTCCTTGGCCACCGGCAGCAGGCGCTCCTTGTCGGCATCGCGCACTGACACAAAGACCTTGCCGCGCGGCGGCGTGCGGATGCCGGCGGCCTCGTGGCCGCGCGCGAACGCGGCGCCAAAGCTGCGGCCCACGCCCATCACCTCACCGGTGGAGCGCATTTCGGGACCGAGGATCGGATCGACGTTCTGGAACTTCAGGAACGGGAAGATCGCTTCCTTCACCGAGTAGTACGCCGGAATCACCTCACGCGTGGCGCCCAGTTCAGCCAGCGTGCGGCCGGCCATTACGCGGGCGGCGATCTTGGCCAGCGGCACGCCGGTGGCCTTGGATACGAATGGCACGGTGCGCGAAGCGCGCGGGTTCACTTCCAGGATGTAAACCGTGTCGCCCTGGATCGCGAACTGGGTGTTCATCAGGCCGACGACCTTCAGCTCGCGCGCCATCGCCGCGGCCTGGCGGCGCAGCTCATCCTGTATCTGCGGCGACAGCGAATACGGCGGCAGCGAGCAGGACGAATCGCCCGAATGCACGCCGGCCTCCTCGATGTGCTCCATGATGCCGCCGATCAGCACCTGGCCGGTGGCGTCGGCGATCACGTCGACATCCACCTCCACCGCGTGGTCGAGGAAGCGATCCAGCAGTACGGGCGAATCGTTGGACACTTTCACTGCATCGCGGATGTAACGCGACAGGTCGGCGTCGTCGTGCACCACTTCCATTGCGCGGCCACCCAGCACGTAGCTGGGGCGCACCACCAGCGGGTAGCCGATCTCGCGCGCCAGTGCCAGCGCCTCGTCGGCGTTGCGCGCGGTGCGATTGGACGGCTGTTTCAGGCCGATCTTCTCGATCATCTGCTGGAACCGCTCACGGTCCTCGGCCAGGTCGATGCTGTCCGGGCTGGTGCCGATGATCGGCACGCCCGCCGCTTCCAGCGCACGCGCCAGTTTCAGCGGGGTTTGGCCGCCGTACTGCACGATCACGCCCTTGGGTTTTTCCAGCTCCACGATTTCCAGCACGTCTTCCAGCGTCAGCGGCTCGAAGTACAAGCGATCCGACGTGTCGTAGTCGGTGGACACGGTCTCCGGGTTGCAGTTGACCATGATGGTTTCATAGCCATCCTCGCGCAGCGCCAGCGAGGCATGCACGCAGCAATAGTCGAACTCGATGCCCTGCCCGATGCGGTTCGGACCGCCGCCCAGCACGATGATCTTGTCGCGGTTGGTCGGTTCGGCTTCGCACTCTTCCTCGTAGGTCGAATACATGTAGGCAGTGCTGGTGGCGAACTCGGCCGCGCAGGAGTCCACGCGCTTGTACACCGGGCGCACGCCCAGCGTGTGGCGCAGATGCCGCACGGCGGCCTCGTCGGAGCCGAGCAGCTCGGCCAGCCGCGCATCGGAGAAACCGAGCCGCTTCAGTTCACGCAGCCGCGGCTCGTCCAGCGCGGTGACGCCTTGAGCCGCTACTTCGCCCTCGGTCAGCACGATGTCTTCGAACGCGGCCAGGAACCATGGGTCGACCCGGCTGAGGTTGAATACTTCCTCCAGCGACAGGCCGGCACGGAATGCGTCGGCCAAATGGAACACGCGGTCCGGCCGCGGCTCGCGCAATTCGCGCTTCAGCGTGGCCAGGCCGTCTTCGGTGCTGATATCCAGCCCGGTCGGGTTGAGTCCGGTCTTGCCGATTTCCAACCCGCGCAACGCTTTCTGCAGCGACTCGTGGAAGGTACGGCCGATCGCCATCACCTCGCCCACCGACTTCATCTGGGTGGTGAGCCGGGCATCCGCCGACGGGAATTTCTCGAACGCAAAACGCGGAATCTTGGTGACCACGTAATCGATGGTCGGCTCGAACGATGCCGGCGTCAGGCCACCGGTGATGTCGTTCTTCAACTCGTCCAGCGTATAGCCCACCGCCAGTTTCGCGGCGACCTTGGCGATCGGGAAGCCGGTGGCCTTGGAAGCCAACGCCGACGAACGCGATACGCGCGGGTTCATCTCGATCACCACCACGCGACCGGTATCGGGGTTGATGCCGAACTGCACGTTGGAGCCGCCGGTATCCACGCCGATCTTGCGCAACACCGCGATCGACGCGTCACGCAGGCGCTGGTATTCCTTGTCGGTAAGCGTCTGCGCCGGCGCCACGGTGATCGAGTCGCCGGTGTGCACGCCCATCGGATCGAGGTTCTCGATGGCGCAGATGATGATGCAGTTGTCCGCGGTGTCGCGAACCACTTCCATCTCGAATTCCTTCCAGCCCAGCAGGGATTCGTCGATCAACACTTCGTTCGTTGGCGAAAGCTCCAGGCCACGCTTGACGATGACCTCGAACTCTTCCTTGTTGTAGGCAATGCCGCCGCCGGAACCGCCCAGCGTGAAGCTGGGCCGGATGATGGCGGGGAAGCCCAGTTCGGCCTGGATCTCCAGCGCATGCTCGAAATTCTTGGCCACGCCGGAGCGCGGGCTTTCCAGCCCGATGTCGGTCATCGCCTGCTTGAACAGCTCGCGATCCTCCGCCATGCGGATGGCATCGCGCCGCGCGCCGATCAGCTCGACGTTGTACTTCTCCAGCACCCCGTGATCGGCCAGGTCGAGCGCGCAATTGAGGGCCGTCTGGCCTCCCATCGTGGGCAGCACGGCGTCGGGGCGCTCCTTGGCAATGATGTGCTCCACCGTCTGCCAGTTGATCGGCTCGATGTAGACCGCGTCGGCGGTTTCCGGGTCGGTCATGATGGTGGCGGGGTTGGAGTTCACCAGGATGACCCGGAAGCCCTCCTCCTTCAGCGCCTTGCACGCCTGGGCGCCGGAGTAGTCGAACTCGCAGGCCTGGCCGATCACGATCGGGCCGGCGCCAATGACGAGGATGCTCTTGAGATCGGTACGCTTGGCCATCAGCGGGCCTCCTCCATCAGTGCGGCAAACCGCTTGAACAAATAGCCGACGTCCAGCGGGCCAGGGCTCGCTTCCGGATGGCCCTGGAAACAGAACGCGGGACGATCGGTGAGCGCAAAACCCTGCAGTGAACCGTCGAACAGCGAGGTGTGGGTGACGCGGGCGTTCGCCGGCAGCGTGGCCGGATCAACGGCGAAGCCGTGGTTCTGCGAGGTGATCAGCACGCGGCCGTCGTCCAGATCCTTCACCGGGTGATTGGCGCCGTGATGGCCGAACTTCATCTTCACGGTGCGCGCGCCCAGCGCCAGGCCCATCAACTGATGGCCGAGGCAGATGCCGAACAGGGGAATCTTCGCCTCCAGGAACGTGCGCGTCGCCTCGATGGCGTAGTCACACGCGGCCGGATCGCCGGGGCCGTTGGAGAGAAACACGCCGTCGGGTTTCATCGCCAGCACATCGGCGGCCGGTGTCTGCGCCGGTACCACGGTCACTTCGCAACCCTGTTCGGCCAGCAGGCGCAGGATGTTGAGCTTGGTGCCGAAGTCGTAGGCGACGACCTTGAAACGCTTTGCCGGCTGGTTGAAGGTGGTGCGATCGAGATCGTAAATGCCTTCGTTCCACACATACGATTCACGCGTGCTCACCACTTTGGCCAGATCCATGCCGTTCAGGCCGGCAAACCCGCGCGCGCTGGCCAGTGCCGCCTCCGCGTCGATCTGGTCGCCCGCCACGATGCAGCCGGACAGCGCGCCCTTGACGCGCAGGATGCGGGTGAGACGGCGCGTGTCGATGCCGGCAATGGCCACGACGTCGTGGCGTTTCAGGTAATCGGACAGGCCTTCATTGCAGCGCCAGCTACTGGCGCGACGCGGCACGTCGCGCACGATCAGGCCGGCGGCTTGCACCTTGCCAGACTCGACGTCCTCGGCGTTCACGCCGGTGTTGCCCACGTGCGGATAGGTCAGGGTGACCATCTGCCGCGCATAGGAGGGATCGGTGAGGATCTCCTGGTAACCCGTCATCGCCGTGTTGAACACCACTTCGCCAACGGTTTCACCGTTGGCGCCGGCGGCATGACCATGAAACAGGCTGCCGTCTTCGAGGGCAAGCAGAGCGGGAATGGGCATATGGTATCCGCCTTTTAGATGCAGCAAAGTCCGCAAGCCGCGGGGGTGCTGGCTTGTGAACAGTGGAAAGAAAGGTATTGGGGCGGCTGGAAATGATAGGTGGCGACAGGGGGTTCTGTCCACCTTACGACGCATGAATGACTCGTCATCCACGTCTTCGGCATGGCCGTGATCACGGGTACACTTGCCGCGATTACATGGAGTTGAATGACGTATGCACACCGCTGTCCTGCTTGATCCCGCGCGTCTTGATCGCCCGGACACCACGGTGCATCTACAGCCTTTCCCCTTCCTGCTGGCCCATGGCCAGTTGCCGGACGAAGCCCGCGGGGATCTGGAGCACGATTTTCCACGCTACCCCAGCGCGGGGTTTTTTCCCTATGACCCGGGTGACTGCGGGCCGTCCGTCAATGCGTTGGTGGAGCACATGACGGCACCCTCTTTCGCCAGTGCCGTGGGCCGTCGGCTGGGCATCGACGGGTTGGAGCAATACCCGACCCTGGTGACGGTTTGCCGGCTGCTGAACAAGCGCCACGGCACCATCCATACCGACAGCCGCTCGAAAGTGGTCACCGCACTGCTTTATCTCAACCACAGCTGGCCCGATACCAGCAACGGCTGCCTGCGGTTCCTGCACAAGATCGACGACATCGACGCGATGGTGGCGCCGGAATTGCCGCCGCTGTACGGCGAATTCGCCGCCTTCAAGCGCTGCGACAATTCATTCCACGGCCACCTGCCCTATGAAGGCGAACGCCGGGTGATCCAGGTTTCCTGGCTCACCAGCGAAGAGGAAAAGCAGCGCAAGACGCGGCGTGGAAAGTTCTCCCGCATGTTCAAGAAAATTTTCGGGAAACTCGATACGCGCCTCGGCGCCGGACGCGATCGCAACGCCTCGCATCCGGATTGAACACTATCGCCGGCCTCATGCGCCGGCGAAATGCCAGGCCACGTACGCGGCGAATACGCCATAGAGCAGCCCCACCGGCCATAGCCAGCGGGCATCCACCCCGCCGCGCCGGAACAGCCACCACAGGTAGACGATCGCAACGGCCGTCAGCGCGCCGGAAACGATCAGCGGCGTATCGAACAGCCAGGGCGTCGCGAATATCGCCAGCGCGCTGGGGATGGTGGCCTGGATCATCATGGCACCGGAAATGTTCGCCAACGCCAGGCGCTCCTTGCCCTGGCGCACCCAGATCAGCGCGTTGACGGTTTCGGGCAATTCGGTCGCCACCGGGCTCAGCACCAGCGCCACCAGATGCGGCGGCAGGCCGAACGCCGTGCCGATCGATTCCAGCTGGCTGACAAACACACGCGCCGCCACCGCGATCACCGCCAGCGCCGCCACCGTCTGCGCCACCACCCAGCGCATGGCCGGCTCGGCATGGTGCGGGCGGAACTTCAAGGGGTCGAGGGATTCGTCTTCCGGGGCGCTATCTTCGCTGCGCACTTCCCGCCACACGTACAACGCGTAGGCCACCAGAAACAGCACGCCGAGCGCCGGCTTGAAGGCGAACGCCACCAATCCCAGGCCCACCTTGACCACAAAGATCGCCAGGAACCATGACTGGTCGCGCGCAAGGCGTTGATGGTCGACCCGGATGATCCGGTCGGTCCGCCGCAACCGGTGCCGGTTGCACAACAACGCCACGCCGACGACGGCATAGGCGATCGTGGCCAGCACCAGCGGCCCGCCCATGGCGGCGCCGACGCCGATATCACGCGCCGATGGCGTCTTGCCGAATATCACGGCGACGAAAGTCACCGCACTTTCCGGCAACGCGGTACCGAAGGCCGCCAGCACCGTGCCGGTGGCCGTCGCACTCAGGTCGAGCTTGCGCCCGAACCATTCCACGCCGTTGACGAAGTATTCGCAGGCCAGGTAGATGGCCAGCGCCGAACCGAAAAACAGCACGCAGGTAAGCAGCATGGGTACCAACGAAAAGCCGGGCGAGCGGAATACCGATGGCGCAACGACACCGCTCGCCCGGCCGGGTAAGCATGTCGATGGCCAAAGGTCTCGCCGGGCAACGCCAACGCCTGGGCGGCATCAGCGGCTGTTCGCACCATGGCGCCGGAACACGACGACCAAGTCTGTTGATGCGAACGCCTCAGGGGAAACGAGGCTGGCTACTCCCCAATGACAACGCGCGAATCCTAGCGGCAGCGCAGGAAGGGCACAAGCCCGCGGCACCTCATTGCGGTCGTCATCCGTTGCAGGATCTTATGGCGGCGAGGCGATCACGTCGTCGATCTGCCAATGGCCGGCCGGGCGGCTGCTCAGCCAGTACGCTGCCTGCAAGGCACCACGCGCGAAAATCGAGCGATCGGTCGCGCGATGGCCCAACTCCACCCGCTCGCCCTGGCCGATCAACAACGCCGTGTGCTCACCCACGATGTCGCCGCCGCGCACCACCGCGAAACCGATGCTGCCTTCGGCGCGCGGACCGGTCTGGCCTTCGCGGCTGTAGACGGCGGCGTGATCGAGCGTGGTCTTGCGCGCGTCGGCAGCAGCGTGACCAAGCGCCAGCGCAGTGCCCGAGGGCGCATCCTGCTTGCGGCCGTGATGGGCCTCCACGATCTCCAGGTCCCAATCCGGCAACGCCGCGGCGGCATCGCGCAGCAAGCGCGTCAGCACCGCCACACCCAGGCTGAAATTCGCGGCACGCAACAACGCAATGCGCTCGCCGGCCTGCGCCAATCGGGTCTCCATGGCAGCGTCGAGACCGGTGGTGCCACTGACCAGGGCGATGCCGTGGGCCAGGCAATGGGTGAGCGCGCCATCCAGTGCGGCCGGCCCGCTGAAATCGATCATCGCATCCAGCGCCGGCGCGCCGGCCCAGTCGTGCGCAAAGCGCAACGCGGCACCAGGGCGGACATTCACCGGCTGCCCATCATCCGCCGAACCGGGCGCCACCACCGCATGCACCAATTCGAACCGCGAGTCGTCGCGAAGCAGCGCGAGCAGCGCACTGCCCATGCGACCGGAAGCGCCGTTGATGGCGAGGCGGATCGGTGGCGTCGTCATGGCGAACGTCCTTGGCATGAATGAAATGAAAAGTTGAGGCGCAGCACCGGCGCCGGCTTGCGATGAACGTGATTACGAGGTTACCCGCGACCAGAACTGGCGCACGCCCTCGCCCCAGGTCTTGGCACGCGGCATGTGCTTCTCGCCATCGCCGTCGTCGAAGCTGGCTTCCAGTTGTTCCAGCAGTTCACGCTGCTGCCGCGTCAATCGTACCGGCGTCTCCACCACGACCTTGCAGATGAGGTCGCCATGACGGCCGCTGCGTACGGACTTGACGCCGCGACCGCGCAGGCGGAACTCCTGGCCGGTCTGGGTCTCGGGCGGAATGCTGATCGGTACCTCGCCTTCCAGCGTCGGCACCGGCAGTTCCGTGCCCAGCGCCGCATGCGAGAAACGGATCGGCAGTTCGCAATACAGGTCGTTGCCTTCGCGCTGGAAAATCGCGTGTTCGCGCACGTGCACTTCCACGTACAGGTCGCCCGCGGGTGATCCGGCGGGGCCGGCTTCGCCCTGCCCGGTCAGGCGGATGCGATCGCCGTTGTCGACGCCGGCGGGGATCTGTACCGACAACGTGCGGGTCTCTTCCAGGCGGCCTTCGCCGTGGCACTTCTTGCACAGTTTCTCGATCGTCTGGCCGGTGCCGCCGCAATGCGGGCACGCCTGCTGGATCGAGAAGATGCCGTTCTGCATGCGTACGCGGCCATGGCCGCGACAGGTCTTGCACTGGCTGACCTTGCCGTCTTCCGAACCCGAGCCATTGCAGTGCTGGCAGTTGACCTGGGTGGGGATCTCGATCTGGCGACTGACGCCGAAGACGGCCTCCTCCAGATCCAGCTCCATGATGTAGCGCAAGTCGGAACCGCGTCGCGGACGGCCACGGCCGCCACCGCCAAAGATGTCGCCGAAGATGTCCCCGAAAATATCGCCCACGTCGCCGAAGCCGGCACCGCCACGACCGCCCATGCCGCCCTCGAAGGCCGCATGGCCGTGCTGGTCGTACATCGCGCGCTTCTGTGCGTCCGACAGCACTTCGTAGGCCTCTTTGGCCTCCTTGAATTTCTCCTGCGCCGTCGGATCGTCCGGGCAGCGGTCCGGGTGGTACTTCATCGCCAGGCGGCGAAAGGATTTCTTCAGATCGCCTTCGGCGACCGTGCGCTCGACACCCAGGACCTCGTAGTAATCACGCTTGCTCATTCATCTACCCACAACCTGTTGACCTTGCGATGGCCCGCACACCGCGAACCATGTCCCTCTCAGCAAACAGCCCGCACCGCGGGAATTCCTGCGGCGCGGGCTGCGTCAATCGGCGGCGCCGACTAGCTGACGATCACTTCTTTTCGTCGTCCTTGACCTCGGTGAACTCGGCATCCACCACGTCGTCAGGCTGGGCGGAACCACCGCCCGGAGCCGTCTGGGCGCCATCGTCGGCCGCACCGCCACCCTGCGCGGCAGCCTGCAGTGCCTGCGACGCCTGCTCCAGCTTCTCGATCTTCGATTCGATCGCGGCCTTGTCGTCACCGTCCTTGGCTTTCTCCAGTTCGGACAGCGCGCCCTCGATGCTGCTGAGCTGATCCGCCGGCACCTTGCCGCCATGCTCTTTCAGCGCACTGCGGGTGGCGTGCACCAGCTGATCTGCCTTGTTGCGGGTGGCGACCAGCTCGTGGAACTTGCGGTCCTCCTCCTTGTTGGCCTCGGCGTCGGCAACCATCCGCGCGACTTCTTCATCGGACAGGCCGGAACCGGCCTTGATCTCGATCTTCTGTTCCTTGCCGGTTTTCTTGTCCTTGGCCGACACATGCAGGATGCCATTGGCGTCGATGTCGAACGTGACCTCGATCTGCGGCATGCCGCGCGGCGCGGGGTCGATACCCTGCAGGTCGAATTTGCCCAGCGACTTGTTGACGTTGGCGCGCTCGCGCTCACCCTGCAACACGTGCACGGTCACCGCGGTCTGGTTGTCGTCGGCGGTGGAGAAGGTCTGCGAGGCCTTGGTCGGCACCGTGGTGTTCTTCTCGATCAGCTTGGTCATCACGCCGCCCATCGTCTCGATGCCGAGCGACAGCGGGGTGACGTCGAGCAGCAGCACGTCCTTGACGGTACCGCCCAGCACACCGCCCTGGATCGCCGCGCCCACGGCGACGGCCTCATCCGGGTTGACGTCCTTGCGCGGGTCCTTGCCGAAGAAATCCTTCACCGCTTCCTGCACCTTCGGCATGCGGGTCTGGCCACCGACCAGGATCACGTCGTTGATGTCGGACACGCGCAGGCCGGCGTCATTCAACGCGGTGCGGCACGGCTCGATGGTGCGCTTGACCAGCTCTTCCACCAGCGACTCCAGCTTGGCGCGGGTCAGCTTGATGTTGAGGTGCTTCGGGCCGGAGGCGTCGGCGGTGACGTACGGCAGGTTGACGTCGGTCTGGTGGTTGGAGGACAGCTCGATCTTGGCGCGCTCGGCCGCATCCTTCAGGCGCTGCAGCGCCAGCGGGTCCTTGCGCAGGTCGATGCCCTGCTCCTTGTTGAACTCGTCCACCAGATAGTCGATGACGCGCATGTCGAAGTCTTCGCCACCCAGGAAGGTGTCGCCGTTGGTGGCCAGCACTTCGAACTGCTTCTCGCCGTCGACTTCGGCGATCTCGATGATCGACACGTCGAAGGTGCCGCCGCCCAGGTCGTAAACGGCGATCTTGCGGTCGCCGCCGCTCTTGTCCAGGCCATAGGCCAGCGCGGCCGCGGTGGGCTCGTTGATGATGCGCTTCACTTCGAGGCCGGCGATCTTGCCGGCATCCTTGGTGGCCTGGCGCTGGCTGTCATTGAAGTACGCCGGCACCGTGATCACGGCCTCGGTGATCGACTCGCCGAGATAATCCTCGGCGGTCTTCTTCATCTTCATCAGCACTTTCGCAGCGATTTCCTGCGGCGCCATTTTCTTGCCGTCGGACGTCTGCACCCAGGCATCGCCATTGTCATGGGCCACGATGCCGTACGGCACGACGTTCAGATCCTTCTGGACTTCCGCGTCGGAGAATTTGCGGCCGATAAGGCGCTTCACCGCGTAGAAGGTATTTTTCGGGTTGGTCACGCTCTGGCGTTTGGCCGAAGCGCCCACGAGCACTTCGCCGTCCTTGGTGAAAGCGACGATCGACGGCGTGGTGCGGTCACCTTCCGAATTCTCGATGACCTTGGCGGTGCCGCCGTCCATGACCGACACACACGAGTTGGTGGTGCCCAGGTCGATACCGATGATCTTGCCCATAACTATGCTCCAAATTTTTCGGCGGTCAGCCGCCGCGACTGGTTTTCAGAATGGGGTTGCAGCCTGCCGATTCAATGGCGGCTGCATTCCCGGATGTGGGGTGTTGACGATTGATCTGGCTGGCTATTCGCCCTTGGCCACCGCGACCAGCGCGGGCCGCAGCAGCCGGTCATTGAGCACATAACCCTTCTGCAGCACGTTCACCACGGTATTCGGCACCGCGCCCGGAGCGTCGACCATGCTGACGGCGTGGTGGCGTTCCGGATCCAGTGTCTGGCCCAATGGATCGACCTGCACCAGGCCGTTGTTCTCGGCGATCTTCAACAACGATTTCAACGTGAGGCTGATGCCCTCGCGCACCGACGCCACGTCGCCGGTTTCCACCGCCAGGCCGCGCTCCAGTCCGTCATAAACCGGCAGCAGCTCGTTCAGCAGTTTCTCATTGGCGAAACGGCGCGCCTGGTCCAGATCGCGCTGCATGCGGCGGCGCTGGTTGTCCAACTCGGCATGATCGCGCAGGTTGGCTTCGCGCAATTCGGCATTGAGCGCCTGCTGCTCGCTCAACTGCAGTTTCAGCGTCTCGATTTCGAGATTGCCGGCCTCGACATCGGGATTTTCGCCCTGCGCGTCGTGGGGTGCGTGCGGGTCGTTGTTGTGCATTTAGGAAACTCCAAAGCCTTGGCCATGGCCGGCGTGGCGGCCAGCCGTCAGTGAATTCGCGGAAAACTCCGTCCCGCAGCGGTTATAAGGTCGTGGCAGCGCGATTCAAGGCGTCACTGAGCAATCCGGCGGTGGCCTTTACCACCGGGATCACCCGTTCATACGCCATCCGGGTCGGGCCGATGACGCCGACCGCCCCCAATACGCGCCCCTGCGCGCCGTAACTGGCAGTGACCACGCTGCACCCGTCCAGTGCGGAAAAGCCGGATTCCTCGCCGATGAACAGCCGCACACCCGGTGCACGGGCGCACACTTCCATCAATTGCAGCAATTCGTTCTTCTGCTGGAACGCGTCGAACAACTCACGCAAACGCTGCAGATCGGCGAGTTCGGAGTATGCCATCAGGTTGGTCTGGCCACTCACCAGCACGTCGTCACCGCCCGCCTGCGGCGCGAAGGACGCGGCGGCCAATTCCACCGAACTGGCCAGCAGGCGGTTGAGCTCACTGCTGGTCTCGCGCAATTCGATCAGCAGCTGGGTGCGGATGTCGTCCAGCCGCAAACCGGCAAACTGGCTGTTGAGGTAATTGGCCGCCTGTTCCAGTTCATGGCTGGCCAGTGGCTTGGCCAGTTGCACGATGCGGTTCTGCACCTGATTGTCGGTAAACACCAGGATCACCAGCACCCGCGCGTCCGGCAGCGACACGAAATCGATGTGGCGCAGCGGGAAATCGGCCTGCCGCGGCACGCTGACCACGCCGGCGAAACGGGTCATCGCCGACAGCAGGGTCGACACGTTGCCGAGCAGGTCGCGCGTGGTGGTCGGCCCAGGCGGCAGCTCGCGCTGCAGGCGGATCATGTCCTCTTGGGGCAGTGGCTGCAGCTCGATCAGGCTGTCGACGAACAGGCGCAATCCCCGCGGCGTCGGCACGCGACCGGCCGAGGTATGCGGCGAAGCCACCAGCCCGGCGTCCTCCAGGTCGGCCATGATGTTGCGGATGGTCGCCGGGCTCACGTCCAGCCCGGACGACCGCGACAGCGTGCGCGACCCCACCGGCTCGCCGTCGACGAGGTATTGCGCAATCAGCGTGCGCAGCAGCCGCCGCGCACGCGCATCGAGGTCGTGACCGTAAGGGTTGATCATGTGCTGTTGCAGTCCCTGAGACCGCATAGAAATAAGGTCTGCGCCCGCGCATTGCAAGAATGGCCGGGCAAGCGACCCCAAGGGAGTCGTTTGCAGGCTGGCTCCCTTTACAATCGCCTGATCCCCTTACGGCTTGGCTTATGCTCACCTCGCTCTATGTCCGCCAGTTCGCTGTCGTCGAAAAAGCCGAGATCGCATTCGGCCCCGGCCTGACCGTGGTCAGTGGCGAAACCGGCGCCGGCAAGTCGCTGCTGGTCGACGCCCTGATGCTGCTGGCTGGCGCCCGCGCCGACAGCGGCATGGTGCGCGCCGGCAATGATCGCGCGGAGCTGGCGGCGGAGTTCGACCTGTCATCGCTACCGCTGGCGCGCGAATGGCTGCAGCGCGAAGAGCTGGACGAGGACGGCGCCTGCCAGCTGCGCCGTGTATTGCGCGCCGAAGGCAGCTCGCGGGCGTGGATCAACGGCCGCCCCGCCAACGCCCGCCAGCTGGGCGAGATCGCGGAGTTGCTGGTGGAGATCCACGGCCAGCACGAGCACCAGGCGCTGCTTTCGCGCAACCACCAGATGGCCTTGCTCGATGCGTACGCCGGCCACGACGCACTGCTGGCGCAAGTGCGTGACCGGGCCACGCAGTGGCGCGAACTGGGTGCCCGCGTGCGTCGCCTCAGCGGCGGTGAAGACCGTGATCACCGCATCGAACTGCTGCGCCATGAAATCGGCGAACTGGAAAAATGGGCCCTGCCCGCCGCCGCGCTGGCCGATCTCGAAACCAGCCACAAGCGGCTGGCCAATGCCGGCCGGCTGGCCGAAGGCGCCTCCGGCGTGGTGGACCTGCTCGACGGTGACGGCGAATTCGCGCTGCGCCGGGCGCTGGGCCGGGCCCAGGTGGAACTGGGCAAGCTCGCCACGCTCGACGAACGGCTGACGCCGCTGCTGGAACTGCTCGACAACGCGGAAATCCAGCTGGGCGAGGCCGTCGACGGGCTGGGCCGCTACGCGCAGGACGTCGACCTGGACCCGGACCGCTACGCCGAAGTCGATACCCATATCGCCCGCCTGCACGAACTCTCACGCAAACACCGGCTGCCCGTGGCCGAGCTGCACGACAAACTGGCCCAGATGCAGGCCGAACTGACCGAACTTGAAGGCGCGGGCGATGCGCTGGACAAGCTCGATGCACAACGCCACCAATTGCAGCGCGAATACACCGAGGCCGCCGAACAACTCAGCCACTCGCGCGCCGACGCGGCCATACGACTTGGCCAGGAAGTGGGCTCGTTGATGAGCGAGCTGGGCATGGCCGGTGGCGTGCTGCGCATCGAACTGGAGCCGGTCGCCGGCACCGACCCGGACCCGCTGGGCCAGGAGCGCTGCGAGCTGCTGGTCAGCGCCAACCCCGGCCAGCCGCCGCGGCCGCTGCGCAAGGTGGCCTCCGGCGGTGAACTGGCGCGCATCAGCCTCGCCATCGAAGTGGCCACCCTCGGCAACGACGCCGTGGGCACCATGGTGTTCGACGAGGTCGACAGCGGTATCGGCGGTGCAGTCGCCGAGGTGGTCGGCCAGAAGCTGCGCGCGCTGGGCATGCAGCGGCAGGTGCTGTGCGTTACCCACCTGCCGCAGGTGGCTGCCCAGGGCCATGCGCATTTGCGCGTCAGCAAGCGCAGCGAGGGCGATTCGACCTATACCCACATCGAGACGCTGGATGCCGCCGGTCGTCGCGATGAGCTGGCCCGCATGCTGGGCGGCGTGGAGATCACCCGCGAAACGCGGGCGCATGCGAAACAGATGCTGGAGCGCGGGCAAGCGGTGGCGAAGTAACGTTCGCGGCGAGCTCCCATGCTGCGAAGCGGCGAGCTCCCATGCTGCGAGGCGGTGCACCGCGTTCAGCGCAACTGGCTGTCCTTGCTGCCACGGCGGTTGAACATCGCCGCGCTGGCCTGCTCCTTGTCGTGCAGTTCCTGGCAGGTCACACACAGACGCACGCCGGGCACGGCCATGCGGCGCGCCTCGGGAATTTCCGCATCGCATTCCTCGCAGCGCATCAGGCCCGGCCCCTTGCGCAGTTGCCGGCGTGCCCGCGATACCGCGTCGTTGACGGTAGCGTCGATCTGATCCTGCACGGCGCCGTCGCCGGCCCAACCCGTTGCCATGAGCGTCTCCGGATGACAGGGATGTACCGAGGATAGCCGCGCGGGGATGAATACGGCGGCGATCGCGCGTGAAGAACCGCTTCCCCGCCGTGGTGTCCGAACAAACGCCTGTCGCCACGGACCCGCCGTGGCGTTGGGGGCGATGGGTTTTCGCCTAGCTGGCGCGCACCGCGCGACGGCGCTTCCACACGTAGCTGGCACCCAACAGCAGAAACCATATCGGGCTGGCCAGCAGGGCTTCGCGGGTATCGGTCTGCAGGGTCAGCAGCACGATGACGAACGCGAAAAACGCCAGGCAGACCCAGCACATCACCACGCCGCCGGGCATCTTGTACTTCGAGGCCTGGTGCAGCTGCGGTCGCTTGCGGCGGTAAGCCATGTACGCACAAAGAATCAGCGACCACACGAACATGAAAAGCACCGCCGCCAGTGTGGTCACCAGCGTGAAGGCCGTGACCACGTCGGGGATCACGTAGACCAGCGTGGCGCCCAGCAGCAGACAGAAGCAGGAAAACAGCAGGCCCAGCGACGGCACGGCCGCGCGCGACAGCCGCGCAAAAACGCCCGGCGCATGATCCTCCTGCGCCAGGCCGTACAGCATGCGGCTGGTCGAAAAAATGCCGCTGTTGGCCGAGGACGTGGCCGAGGTCAGCACCACGAAATTGATCAGGCTGGCGGCGGCCGGAACGCCGGCCAGCACGAACAGTTCCACGAACGGGCTCTTGCTCGCCTCCACCAGATGCCACGGTGTCACCACCATGATCGCCAGCAGCGCCATCACGTAGAAAATGATGATGCGCACGGGAATCGAGTTGATCGCCTTGGGCAGATTGCGCTCGGGGTCGGCCGTTTCGGCGGCGGTGGTGCCGACCAACTCGATGCCCACGAAGGCGAACACCGCGATCTGGAACCCCGCGAAAAACCCGCCCAGCCCTTTCGGGAAAACGCCGCCGTCATTCCACAGATTGGCCAGCGTCGCCTTGTTGCCGCTCGGCGACTCGAAGCCCCACGCCACCAGCGCAAAGCCCGTGACGATCAATGCGCAGATGGCCACGATCTTGATCAACGCGAACCAGAATTCCATCTCGCCGAACAAGCGCACCGTGGTGAGGTTCAGCGTCAGCAACAGCAGCACGCACAGCACGGCGGGAATCCACGGCGCCAGCCCCGGAAACCAGTATTGGGCATAGGCGGCAATGGCAATCACGTCCGCGATCGCGGTGATGATCCAGCAGAACCAGTAGGTCCAGCCGCAGAAAAAGCCCGCCCAGGGTCCCAGCAGGTCGGTGGAAAAGTCGATGAACGATTTGTAGCGCAGGTCCGAGAGCAGCAGCTCGCCCATCGCCCGCATCACGAAAAACAGCATCACGCCGATGATCAGGTAAACCAGCACGATGGATGGCCCGGCCAGGCTGATGGTCTTGCCCGACCCCATGAACAACCCGGTGCCAATGGCGCCGCCGATGGCGATCAATTGCAGGTGCCGGTTCGACAGGCTGCGCCTCAGGTGATCGGGATGCTCCGTCAATGCGGTCATGCAGCGCGCCTCTGGCGTTCAGGATGCGCAAACATAGAAGAAACCCGGCGGCAAGGGAAATGGATCGAGGCCGCGTGCCCATTCCCATATCGCACCCGCCAACCATCGCCGCGTCTTCACGCGCGCCCCGCACACTGCGAAACATGGCCGAACCGACGTCAACCCGCCACCTTGGTTTACGCATTGGCTGTGCCGGCTGGTCGATAGCCACCGCGCAGCAACCGCTGTTCGACAGCGGTGCCAGCCTGCTCGAACGTTACGCGAGCCGTTTCGATGCAGTGGAAATCAACTCGTCGTTCTACCGCCCGCATCGCCCGCAGACCTACGAGCGCTGGGCCGCCGCGGTTCCCGCGGATTTTCGTTTCACGCTGAAGATGCCCCGAACCATCAGCCACCACGCACGGCTGCGGAAGGCCGAACCCCTGCTGGACGATTTCCTGGCACAGGTGACGCCGATGGGTCACAAGCTCGGCTGCCTGTTGCTGCAGTTGCCGCCCAGTCTGGCTTTCGACGGCCGCGTGGCGGGCGCCTTCTTCAAGCGGTTGCGTGCTCGCTGGAATGGTGGCGTGGCCTGCGAGCCGCGCCACGCCAGCTGGTTCGCCGGCCCGGCCGACGACCTGTGGCTGCGATATAGATTGGCCCGCGTCGGGGCCGATCCCGCGCCCTGCCCCGCGGCACGTCACGCCACCGGCGAACCCGCGCTGCGCTACTGGCGCCTGCATGGTTCGCCGCGCACGTACTACAGCGCCTACGACGACGATGCGCTGCGTGCCGTGGCCACGCAGGTCAGTGAGGAAACCCCCGACGGCGCCGAGGCGTGGGTCATTTTCGACAACACCGCGCATGGCCACGCCATTCCCGATGCGCTGCGGCTGCAGCAGTTGATGGCAATGCCGGAACCGGTGGAACAGACGCAACCGCGCGCCGTGCACACGCGCTCCCGCGATTGATCGGTGGCTGTAATCAACGGAACGAGGGTTTCGGCTTGCGATCGATCAGCCAAACCGACCATGCCGCAGAGAATCGAGCGCGTTGCCATCCCGAACCTTCGATCGCCTCCGTCATCAGCGCGCCCAGCCGGGTCATCCGGTCGGCCAGCCAGCGCGGCACGCGGCGGCCGTGCAGCGGCAGGTCAGTGCTTCCACCGCGGTGCGTCAGCGGAAAAGCCCGTGCAAAAAACGCCTTGCATCACTGCCTGGAACGTTCTGCCGCCAAGGCCAGCTGTGCGGCCGGGCAATGCAGCAACGCGGAGCGCGCCAGCCAGGCCTGTTCGGGGTAATAGGCAAACACGAACTGGCCGTCTTTCATCACATCGATGATGGGGCGCGCCACCGCGCTGCGCAGCGCGGGGCAGCCCCAACTGCGCCCCAACCGACCCATCGCCTTGTCGGCCGCCACGTTCACGTAATCGGCCCCATGCATCACGATGGCGCGATCCATGGCGGCATCGTTGAAACCCGGCTCCAGCCCATCCATGCGCAACGAGTAGCCGTTGCGGCCGGTGTAGGTGGCGCCGGTGACGAAAAGACCCACACTGGATGCGTGACTGCCATCCTCATTCGAAAAATGCGTGGGCAGGTTGCCGCCCGAGCCGCTGCCGTGCGCCACCCATTCGCGGTACAGAAGCTCATGGCTGCGCAGGTCGAACACCCACAACCGACGCTGCAGCGACGGCATGCTGTAATCGATCACCGCCAGCCGTTGTGCCGTCATCCCCACGCCACTGGCCCGCGCGCATTGCACCGCCGCCAGGGCCAGCGACAGCACCTGCGGATCGATCGCGGGCGCCTCGCGCGCCAGACGTTGCGTCGCGGTCAGCGGCATGGCGGCGGAAGGCATGATCTGATCGACGGCGTCTGGCCGCACCGCCGCCAGCGCGACGCCGCACGCACACACGGCGATCGCCAGCATCAGCGCCGACATGAAGGTTTTCAACGACATGGGGCGCAGTCTAGCGGATACGGGTTAACCATTTGTTGGGCCGTCATCGACAAAACAGCAGGCTGCCCGCCCGAACCATTCAGGCCGAACACGGACGCATGAGGGCGACACCCAACCCCGGCGCTACGGCCCGATTATCCGGCCGTAGGGATTGATCGGCCTGCTTTGCCACCAGTGTTTTTCCGGACCGAGTACGCCGATCTCGAAATGCAGGTGCGGCGCATCGGCGCTGGCGTTGCCGGTGCTCCCCACGAAACCGATCGGATCGCCCCGATGCAGCATCTGTCCCTCGGCCAGCCCTGGCGCGTAGCGGTCCAGATGGGCGTAGTAGTAGACGACTTTCTGCTGCGGTCCGAACTGGTAGACGGCAAGCCCGCCGCGCACGCTGTCGAACAGCTTCACCACCTCGCCGTCGTTCACCGCCACCACCGGCGTGCCGCGCGGAGCCATGATGTCGATCGCGTCATGCACGCCCCGGACCTGGCGCGCCTGGGTGTAGGTGTCCACCAGGTCGCCGGTCTTGACGCCCACCACCGGCATCAGCAAGCCCGAAATGGCGCTGGCGGGCAGACCCGAAATATCGGGCGTCGCTTCGATGACAGACGCCGGCGCGACAGGCGCTGCCTCGTCAAGCACGGTCGCTGTGGGTGCCGTGATCGCGGGGGGTGCAGCAACCTGCGACTGGACGGTGGCCACCTCCGGCGGTAGTGGCGCGTCCATCGCTGCGGCGGCGCTTATCGCCTGCGGAGGGCGGTCCTGTACGACGACGGGAATGGCCTTGCGCCCGCCCAGGCTCAGCATGGCCACCACGGCGCACACCGCGCCCAGCACAAAACCGATCAGCACTTTCATCTCAGTTCTTCAAGGTGGCGGTCATGCCGGGCTTCACCGCCTGGGCCACTTCCCGCGCGCTCCAGTTGGTGAGGCGGATGCAACCGTGCGATTCGGTCTTGCCCACTTTCGACGGCTCCGGCGTGCCGTGGATACCGTAGTGGGGCTTGGACAGGTCGATCCACACCACGCCCACCGGATTGTTGGGGCCTGCCGGCAGGATGGCCTTGGAATCGCCCGCGTCGGCATCCCAGAACAGCTTGGGGTTGTAGTGGAAGACAGGGTTTTTCGCCACGCCCTCGATCTTCCAGTCGCCGATGGGCAACGGGTCATGCCTGCTGCCGGTGGATGCGGGGTACTGCGCCACGACCTTGCCCGCCTCATCCACCAGCGAAACGGTGGCGTCGGATTTGTCCACCACCACCTTCGCCACGACGGGCAATGGCGTGGCGCTTTGCACGTTCGGTACCACCAGCGATTCGCCGGCACGGCTGAAATCCTTGCCGGGGTTCAACCGCTGAAGCAGCGCAAGGCTGGCGTGGAATTTCTCGCCCAACGCCTCCAGCGGCGAGGCGTAGCCCAGGGCATCCATCCCTGCCTTCGCCGCCGTGTCGTCAGGCACCGGGAGGAACGGCCCGGCAACGTCGTCGGGGCCAAGGGTGACCTCGACCAGCGCAGGTGCGCGATCCTGATCCAGCGCCGCCCAGGTGGGCGCGTCCATTTCGCCGGTGACGCCCAGCCCACGGCTGGCCTGGAAGCCGGCAATCGCCTGGCGCAGGTTGGAACCGTAGGCGCCGTCGATTTCCCCCGGCGAGAAACGGGCGCGGTCCAGCAGGATCTGCGCACGCAATACGGCAGCACCCTTGTCGCCAGCGCGCACCGGCGCAGCCAATGCGGCATCGTTGACTGCCGCGACGTCGAGCACGACTGGCACCGCATTCTGCTCGGCCGCAAGCACGGGTGCGGCGATGGCAGCCACCAGCGCGGCGAGAATCAAGCTGCGTTTTTCGATCATCGGCAAGCGACCTCCTGTGGGGAGATCAGAGCTTGCCGCAGCCTGCGTGAAGAACCGTTGGCACTACCAGCGCAACGCCAGGCCGGCATCGGTCGCCGGGTTCACGCCGACTACCGCAGGTGAACGCACCGATGCGCGGAACGTCACGTCGACGGTTGAACTACCCGAGCGGCCAATGCGCCAGCGGAATGTAGCGCGTCTGGCCCAACAGGCTGTGCACCAGCACGAACTCCTCCGCCCGCCACGCAATCGGGGCCACCGCTTCGGGAGCGACCACCCGACGGTCATACGCCAGCGTAAGGTGCGGCCTGAAACCCGTGGTTACGCAGCGGCCCAGCCTGGCCTCACGCAAGCGCACGCCAAGCTCGGCCTGAAAAGCGTGCAACGACTCGTTGCCATGATCGGCCGTCAGCACGAATGGCGACTTTTCCCGGTGCGCGTCAAAACTGGTGACCTGGTCGAAAACCACATCGAACGGCGCCGCCGTGACCTGCACCGCCGCGGCACGGGCCGCCTCGACCACATCCGGGCGCAAGCCCACCGAATCGCCCAGATGGAACAGCGTGACGTGGAACCGGTCAGCCGCCAGCGGTTTGCCGCGCAAATCGTGGCGGGCACACTGCGCGGACGCGAAGGCGGCGAGCCTGTCGGCGGTATCGCGATTCGGGAATATCGCCAGAAACAGGCGGTCGGTGGCCACGGGCTGCGCAAACCCGGGGAATGATGCTTGTTGCGACATGGTCGTCTCTTCGCCCGGCACGCAGGACGCGTGACGCGGCGATGCCTGGTCGATGGGCCGCCGAGAATAATCCATGCCGCGATAAGGCGGTACGCCCGCGCCCCCACGTCGGCCCCGCGGTATTACACTGGCGGTTCCAACGGAGACATACCTCTTGGCAAAGCCCAATTATTCATTCGAAAAGCGACAGCGCGAGCTCGCCAAGAAAAAACAGCAGGAAGAGAAGGATGCGCGCAAGCGCCAGGCGCGCGAAGCGGAAAAAGCCGCCGCCGATGCCGAGAACAAGACTTCGCCTGACGAAGGCTGATTCACTGAATCCATGGCAGGGTTGCCGGCCGTGGACATACTCCGCCGCCTAACGGCGTGATCGATCAGGCCCCACAACCATCCACCGATCATGCCGGACGCGCCAGCCGAGCGTGGCGAAGCGCGCCCCCAGAAAGCCGAAGACAAAGGCGGCGGTGAGCCAGCCAAGCCCTGCCATCCCCACCGGCGCGATGACGAGAATGGCGACGGCCAGCGGCACGAAGACCGCAAGATTGATCACCCCGGCCACGGCAAGATAGCGAAGGTCGCCCGCGCCGATCAGCACGCCATCCAGCACCCACACCACGGCGCCGATGGGAACCGAAAGGCCGAGCATGACCAGGCTGGGCGGCAGCAGCGCCTGCACGCTGGCTGCGTTGGTGAACAGGCGACCCAGCACCCCATTGCCGATCACCACCAGCGCGCCGAACAACAGGCCCGCCAGCACACCCCACTCCAGGCATCGGCGCAGCACGGCCTTCACGCTGGCCCGGTCGCCCGCCCCAAGATGACGGCCGACCAGCGCCTGGGCGGCAATCGCCAACGCATCCAGCGCGAACGCCAGCGTGGCGAACAGCGTCATCACGATCTGGAAGGCCGCCAGTTGCGGCGAACCCAGCCCAGTCGCCACATAGACCGCAAGCACCATCGCGATGCGCATCGTCAGTGTGCGCAGGAAAAGCCAGCCGCCCGCGGTCGCGCCCAGCAACATGCCGGCGCGTCGCGGCCAAAGACTGGCGCCCTCGCGCCTCGCGTGGCCACTCACCACCACAAGATAAGCCGCCACCATCAGCCATTGCGCCACGACCGAACCGACCGCGGAACCGGCGATGCCCTGTCCCAGGCCGTAAATGAAGCAGAAATTGAGCACGATATTGACGGCAAAGCCGACACCCGCCACGACCAGCGGCGTGCGGGTGTCCTGCAGGCCGCGAAGCAAACCGCTGGCCGCGAACACCAGCAGCATGGCCGGAATGCCCGCCATCGATATGCCCAGATAAGTGACGGCCGCCGTGGATACCGCGGCATTCGCACCGAACGCCGCCACCAGCGCCGGGGTCGCCACCCAGCCCGCGCCGGCCAGGACGATACCGAGGCCCAGCGCAAACCACAGCCCATCGATACCCACCGCCACGGCACGACGACCATCCCCCGCACCCAGCCAGCGAGCCACCGCCGGCGTGGTGTTGTAGGCCAGGAAAACCATCAGCCCGATGATCGTCTGAAGGATCGCGCCGGCCAGCCCCAGACCCGCCAGCGGCTCCTCGCCCAGGTGCCCGACCATGGCCGAATCCGCCAGCAGAAACAGCGGCTCCGCCACCAGCGCACCGAACGCCGGCAGCGCCAGGCGCAGGATCTCGCGATCCATCGATTGACGGGTGAAAACGTTGATGGGCTGGGCCTGGCCGGCAGAATCGACAGCGGGCCATCGTACAGGCCCGCACTTTCCACTGCCTGCGGGCGGGCGTGGAAATGATCTCCAAGCCCGCCCCTCTCCAACTTCCCTTTTCGTCGGAAGCCGCACGCTCAGCTCCCTCCCATGCTCGCAGGGGAGGGCTGGGAAGGGGTCCGCTTTTGATCTTCCCCCCAAGCGTGCAATGAACCAGCAGCCCGCCCCACTCCACGCTATCCTGCCCGCGCCCTGCGCGCCCCGATAACCAAGGAGATCACCCCACGTGCCGCATTATTCCGGCCCACTGCTCACGCGCCCCGTCGCCGAAGCGCTATGCGCGGCGCGCGACGTGGGCTCAGACGAGTGGAAGGGCTCGCTGACGCTGGGTTTCACCCGCGACCACGCCCGGTTGTCGGCGCAAGGCTGGGAGTGGCGCGGGCAGCTTCATCCCTACCCCGGCAAGCTGAAAGACCGCACCATCTACTACCGCGATGGTGACGACTACGCGCCGGTGGCGCGCTTTTCCGGTTCGCTGATCAAGCTGGTGCCCACCGAATGGGGTGCGCCCACGTTCGAGATCGACGGCATCAAGATGCTGCCCACGTCGAAGGAGTCGCCGTTCGAGGACGCGCGCCGCAAGGTGGCCCTGGTCGAGCCCGCCGGCAAGGCCGTGCTCGATACCTGCGGCGGCCTGGGCTACTTCGCGGCCTGCTGCCTGGAAGCCGGCGTGGCGCGTATCCATTCGTTCGAGAAGAACGCCGACGTGCTGTGGCTGCGCACGCTGAACCCGTGGTCGCCCGACCCCGACGCCGATACCAGCGCCAGCCGCCTGCTGCTGGCGCATGCCGATGTATCGCAGGCGATCGCGCAGTTCGCCGATGCCTCGGTCGACGCGGTGCTGCACGACCCACCGCGCTTCGGCATCGCGGGCGAACTCTACTCGCAGGCGTTCTACGACCAGCTCGCCCGCGTGCTGCGTCGCGGCGGGCGGCTGTTCCACTACACCGGCAGCCCGAACAAACTCACCAGCGGCCGCGACGTACCGCGCGAAGTGGAGAAGCGGCTGGAGAAAGCCGGCTTCAAGGCGCAACTGGCGCTGGACGGCGTGCTGGCGGTGCGGCGCTGAAAGCGAAAAGCAGCGATGAACCGCTGCTTTTCGACTTCGACTCCCGAAGATGCTCAGTCCCCGTTCGGACGCATCCGGCTGAAGTTGACCGGCACCCACTGATAGGACGTGCCGGCCGTGCGCAGATGCCCAACGCCGGGAAACGGGATGTGCGCACCGGCGACCAGCGTCCTGTCCTTCGCCATCGCATTGAATACGCGGATGCGCGACGCCGCCGCTTCCTTCGGGTCGCTGTCGAAGGAGATGGTCACGTTCGGATGATCGAGCTGGACGGCGGGGACGTGAATGAGGTCGCCCATCACCAACAGCTTCTGCCCCTGGCTTTCGATCATGTACGAGGTGTGTCCCGCCGTATGCCCGAAGCTGGTGTAGGAGCTGACACCCGGCAACAACGCCACGTCGCCCTTGAACGGCCGGAATTTCCCGGCTTTCACGTACGGATCGACCTCGGCCATGGCGTCCTTGAAGAAGGCCTTCGAGGCATCCGGTGCCTTGGCCAGGTTCGTCTCGCTCAGCCAGTAATTCCCCTCGTCGCGCTCCGCGTGGACGATGGCGTTGGGAAACTGGATCACGCCGTTCTTCGCCAGGCCGCCGATGTGGTCCGGATGCATGTGGGTCAGCAGAATGTCGTCGACGTCGGCAGCGGTATAGCCCGAAGCCTTCAGGTTGCCCATCAGCTTGCCGAGCGTGGGCCCGAACAGGTCGCCGGCGCCGGTATCGATCAGGATCAGACGCTTGCCGGTGTTGATCAGGTAGGCGTTGTCCGAGGTTTCCTGCGGCGTCTTCTGGAAGGCGTGGTTCAGCGCAGCCACCGTTTTCGCGGCCGGCTCCTGCAGCAATTGATCCACCGGCAGATCCACCGTGCCGTCGCTGAGCGCGGTGACCTCGAAATTGCCCAGCATGAAGCGGTAGTAGCCCGGCGCCGATGTCTGGGCCATCGGCGCCGCGGCGAGGACGCTGGACGCCGTGAGGCCCAGCAGGATGGCTGCGGTGGTGGCGCGGAGGATGTTGCCGCGGAGGTGGGTACGCATGGTTTTCGCCTTGGTGGTTGAAGGTGGCGCCATGTTGGGCATTTGCGTATTTCACTACAATCAGTAAATGTGCAAGGCAGGCTTGCATTTTCAGCAACACGGGGCACCATGCTCGACGCCATCAGAACCTTTATCGACGTGGCCACCGAACGCAGCTTCACCGCCGTGGCGAAGCGCCGCGACGTGGCCGTGTCCTCGATCACCCGCAAGATCGGCACGCTGGAAACCGAGCTGGGCACGAAGCTGCTGGCGCGGCATTCGCGCGCTCTGGTGCTGACGGATGCCGGCGAGCAGTTTCTGCCGCGCGCCCGCCACATCGTTTCGGAAATGGATGACGCCCGGCACAGCCTGGCGGATTTGCAGGCCGACCCTCGCGGCCTGTTGACGGTAACGGCGCCCGCCGCGTTCGGCCGGCTGCACGTCATTCCCGCGATGACCGGGTTCCTGAAGCGCTACCCGGCGATCGAGATCGACCTGCACCTCAGTGACCAGCGCGTGGACCTGCTGACCCAGCGCGTCGACGTGGCCGTCCGCATGGGCACGTTGCCCGACAGCGACCTGGTCGCCACGCGACTGGCACCGTCCCGGCGCATGGTCTGCGCAAGCCCCGAATACCTTGCCCGCCGCGGTCATCCCGCAACGCCCGAGCAACTGCTGGAGCACAACTGCCTCACCTTCGCCTCCACGCCGCCGCCCGAGTGGTGGTGCTTTTCCGGCATCAACCGGGAAGCCGCGCTTCCCGTGCGTGGGTCGTTGCGCACCGACGACGCCGAAGCCTTGCTGGGCGCCGCCGTCGCCGGCATCGGCATCGTCCACCTGGCCAGTTGGCTGGTGGGGGATCTGGTTCGTGCCGGGAAACTGGTGGTGCTGTTTCCCGATCGACCCACGCCGTCGAAGATGGCCCGATCAGCGATTCACGCCGTGCGCATGCCCGGCCGCTCGCACGCGGCGAAGGCGAAGCTTTTCATCGATCACCTAAAGAATTCATTTGGTGAGCCGCCATACTGGGATGGCTTCTGATCGCCGGCACCACATGGCTGATCAGCCACCGCCAAGCTGGAATGACGTCGTTCGGAGGTCGAGCCATGCACCGATCGCAAGCCGTTGTCGCAAGCGCATCCAGCCTTCGGTTCCGCTTCGACTGTCCTATTATCCAGCGATGATCACCACCCACCCGCCATCGCTCGGGTCCCGACGCGGCAGTCTGGCGTGCGTCGGCATGGGCATGACGCTGGGCTCCCATCTCACGCCGTTGGCACGCAGCCATATCGCACAAGCCGATGTGGTGTTTGCGGGGCTTTCCGATGGTGCCGTGGAAATGTGGCTGCAACGGATGCATGCCGACGTACGCAGCCTTCAGCCGTATTACGCGGAAGGCAAATCGCGCATGCAGACCTATCGGCAATGGGTCGAGTTGATGATGATCGAGCTGCGTGCCGGCAAGCGGGTGTGCGGTGTGTTTTACGGCCATCCCGGCATCTTTGCCTGGTCGCCACACAAGGTCATCGAGGTGGCCCGCGCCGAAGGCTTCGAGGCACACATGGAGCCGGGCATTTCCGCCGAGGATTGTCTTTATGCCGACCTGGGCATCGACCCAGGCCGTTTCGGATGCCAGCATTTCGAAGCGAGCCAGCTGCTTTTCTACGAGCGCAGAATCGATCCCACCGGCTATCTGGTGCTGTGGCAGGTCGGGCTGGTAGGCGATTTGTCGTTGACGCGATTTTCCACTGGCTCAGCCTACCGACAAGTGCTGGTGGATCTGCTGATGCGGGACTATCCGCTGGATCACGAAGTGATCATTTATCGTGCCGCGACCTTGCCGATTCAGGCGCCGGAAATGCGCCGCATCGCGTTGCGTGATCTGCCGACCGCCGACCTGACAACAGAACACACCGTGGTGCTGCCACCCGCCGCGCCGCTCAAACCCAATTTCGCCATGCGCGAGCAGCTGGCGGCGCTGGATCGGGAAACCATCATGGCGTGATGTGGGATATCGCCGCACGATGCATTCGAGGCTGATGCCCGGCAATATCGAAAGCAGGGGGAGACATGTCGAACACGATCGAACTTCTGGCAACCATTGGCGGCGATGCATCACTGCGACATGCGCGGAGGCACGAACTGGTGGGCCGGCTGCAACAGCTGGGCGCATCCGAGGCGCTCACAACCGCGGCATCATCCGGCGATGGGGCGGCGCTCTACGCGGAACTCGGGCACAGGCCGATGAAGCAACCCCAGGTCACGCATACGCCCGGGCACGAGGAGGATGAAACCGAACCCGGCGACCATGAGCCGCCATCGGTTCCCATTCCCGACCAGGGCAACCCCTGACGCACGCGGACAACGCACACCCATGCCTCCTCTGCCGATCCGCTATCGCTCATGGCCCGCCTGCGTGGGCCTGGCCATCTGCGTGATCGTCGGAACGACCCGGGCCAGCATGGCGATACCCGATCCCGCGGCGTTCCTTGCGCAAACCGACAGCGTACGCACCAGCGATCACCCGCGATTCATGCGCATGCTGGCGCAGCTCCACCGCGAGGCGCCTCGCCTCAGCCCTGCCGAGCAATGGCACCTGCGTTATCTCGATGCGTGGCAAACCGGGTACCAGGGCGACTACACCAAGGCCGACGTGCAACTGCGCGCCGTCGCCGAGCACTCCGGCGATGCCACCTTGGCCGCCAGGGCTTCAGCAATGCGCCTGCTTGGACTGGGCTTCACCCGCCGGTACGAGGAAGCCTTTGCCCTGGCCGAGCGCCTGGCGACCGACCTCCCCAACATCAAGGATCCGCTTGCACGCTTTCAAGTCCTGATCAATCTGTCGCAATCGATGCTGTTGGCCGATAAGCGCGACCTGGCGTTGAAATACGCACGAATGGTTGAAGGCAAGCTTCCCCCCGGCGAGACCCTCTGCCCTCCTCGCACGCTGCAGATCACCATCCGATACGACAGCCCCCAGCTCACTTCGTCCAGCCCGGAGTTTCATCAAGCCATCGAGACATGCAGGGCGGCGGGGCAGCCGGTCTACGTCGAGACGCTGCATCTGGTGATGGTGGAGGCGTACCTGCGGGAGAAGCGGCCCTCGAAGGCTCTCGCCTTCCTCGACCGGATCGAGCCAGGTATCAAGAGCAACGGGTTCTACGCCCACATGGAGTCGGCCGCCATATTTCGGGCAAAAGCCCTGTTCGCGTTGGGGCGCCTTGCCGGGGCCCGTACTGCGGCTCTGACGGCACTGTCGCTCAATAATCCGGATGAAATCAGCGAGGCAAACAGGGACATTTACGAGGTGCTTTACAAGGCAGAGAAGAAGCTCGGCGACACCGCCGCTACCTTGTCGTATTTCGAGCGTTACGCGCTGCAGGACAAGGGCTACCTCGATGACGTCAGCGCCCGCGCGCTGGCTTATCAGACCGTGCAGCAGCACCTGCTGACCGGGAAGCTGGAAACCGAGAGGCTCAGCAAGCAGAACGCGGTGCTGCGGCTGCAGCAGGCGCTGGATGCCAAGGCGGTGGAAACCAGCCGGCTCTACATTCTGCTGCTGCTGTTGCTGGTCGCCTCCATCGCCTCCTGGCTCTATCGCCTGAAGCGTTCGCAACTGCGCTTCAAGCGGCTGTCGCATCACGACGGTCTCACCGGCATCTTCAACCACCAGCATTTCATCGGCGAAGCGGCCCGCCTGTTGCAGGCGATGAAAAAGAAGACGGAACACGCCTGTCTGATTTTCATCGACCTCGATTACTTCAAGCAGGTCAACGATACGCATGGTCACGCCATGGGTGATGCCGTGTTGAAGCAGACGGTGGCGATCTGCCAGCAGGAGCTGCGGCCCGCCGATCTGTTTGGCCGTCTGGGCGGCGAGGAATTCGGCATCCTGCTTGCCGGATGTTCCCGCCATCTGGGCATGGACATCGCCAACCGCATCCGGGTTGCGATCGGCGCCACGCCGATGGGACACGACGACTGCGTGATAACGATTTCCGCCAGCGTCGGCCTGGCGTCCACCGAAGTATCCGGCCACGACTTGCAGCGGTTGTGCATGGAAGCGGATATGGCGCTTTATCGCGCCAAGGGCAGTGGCCGCAATCGCGTCGTTGCGCATGCGGGCACGGGCGACCTGTTCAATGAGGGCACGCCTGTGCCGGGCCCGGCGTTGCGCAGCGGCGCTACCTCGAGGAGCGTTGCGGAGTTCGAGTGAAGGCGAAGCCGGAGCACCCGGTAGACTTGCACCGCCATGCAGGAGCGACTTCGGTCGCGACGCCCTGGCTCTGGGGCGGAAGCGTCGCGGCTGAAGCCGCTCCTACAGCACAGCGAGCAATTGGAATCAGCCGCAACTGCCGCAGCAGGTGCTGCCGCCGCTGATATGCACTTCGGTTTCCAGCGGCACGGCGTCGCAATCCATGGTGCGCAACACGTCCAGCACCTGGTTGCCGGTGGCGTTGGCCAGGACTTCCAGGCGGCCGCGCGGGGCATCCAGGGCAATCTGCACATTGGGGTCGAGCGGACGCAGCGCGGCGGTGAAGGCGGCAGCGTCGTGATGACAGGTGGACAGCTGGTATTGCATGGTCTGCTCCGTAAGGGGTGGCCGTTCAATGGCTCGCCATGATGCGGAAATTCCCCGCGCCTTCCCCTGACCAGGATCAACCGCCCGGCGAACGCCTCCATCGCCGTCCTGCCATGTCACGCACCCGTGGCACTGAAACGCTCCGCCAGGAAATCGCTGAAGGCACGCACCAGCAGTGAGGATTGGCGATGCTGCGGATAAAGCACATGGACGTTGATGCCTTCGGGCCGAAATTTATCCAGCACGGGCACCAGCCGGCGATCGGCCAACGCGGCGGCCACGATGAAATCCGGCAGGCTGACAATGCCCAGGCCGGCCATCGCCGCGTCGCGCAGCATCTCGCCGTTGTTGGCGCGCATCGGCCCGCCCACGGAAACCTTGCGGATGCGCCCCTCCACGCGGAACGTCCATTCACCGCGACGCGCACGCCCGTAGGTCAGGCAGGCATGCGACGCCAGTTCGCCGGGCACCGAGGGCGTGCCGTGACGGCGCAGGTACCCGGGGCTGGCGCAGGTAATCAGTTGCACCGCGGCGATGCGACGCGCAACCAGGCTGGAGTCGGCCAGCGTGCCGATGCGCACGGCCATGTCGTAGCCTTCGCCGATCAGGTCGACCGCGCGGTCGTTGAGCTCCAGCTCGACCACCACCTCGGGGTGGCGCTGCATGAACGCGGGGATCACCGCCCCCAGGTGCAGCGTGGCGAACGTCATCGGCGCGCTCAGCCGCAACAATCCGCGCGGCGTCGCGGTCTGGCTGGTGATCAACTGCTCGGCGGCATCCACCTCCTCCAGGATGCGCTGGGCGCGCTCGTGGTAGGCCAGGCCCAGATCGGTAACGCGCAGCTGCCGGGTGGAACGCACCAGCAAGCGCGCGCCCAGCCGCTTCTCCAGCGCCGCAACCCGCTTGCTGACGAACTGCTTGGATAGCCCCAGCCGGTCCCCTGCCGCCGTGAAGCTTTGCGCATCGACGGTCTCCACAAAGATCCGCATGTCCTCAAGCTGGTTCACATTGTCGCCCTCAAGTTGACAGTATTAAGCATTCCATCATCTTTATTGAACCGGATGGCGACTCTAATATCGCACTCCAGACGCAGCAACCGCTCGCTTACGCAATGAATTCCGCGACACGCCAAAGCGGGCGACCCACGCTGCCACCCATCAATGAGGAGAGCACCATGATGCAAGTACGCAAGGCTTCCGACCGCGGCGTGGCGGAACACGGCTGGTTGAGCTCGCGCCACACCTTCTCGTTCGCCAGCTACATGGATCGCGCGCAGATGGGCTTTTCCGACCTGCGCGTGATCAACGAGGACCGCGTGGCGCCGGGCCAGGGCTTTGGCAAGCACCCGCACCGCGACATGGAGATCTTTTCCTACGTGCTGGAAGGTGCGCTGGCGCACAGCGACAGCATGGGCACCGGCTCGGTAATCAAGCCCGGCGACGTGCAGTTGATGAGCGCAGGCAGCGGCGTGACCCACAGCGAGTTCAACGGGTCCGACGATGAGGGCGTGCATTTCCTGCAGATCTGGATCGCACCGGCAAAAGCCGGCGGCGAACCGGTGTACCAGCAACGCCACTTCGCCGAGACCGACAAGCGCGGCCAGTTGCGCCTGATCATTTCGCCGGATGGCCGCGACGGGTCGCTGCGCATCCAGCAGGACGCGTCCGTTTACGCCGGCCTATTCGACGCCGATGAAAGCGCCACGCTGACGCTGGACGACAACCGTCATGCCTACGTGCATGTGGCCCGCGGCAGCATCGAGCTCAACGGCGTGAAGCTGGAAGCGGGCGACGGCGTGCGTTTGCGCAACCCGCGCACGCTGCAACTGGGCAACGGCGGTAACGCCGAGGTGCTGGTGTTCGACCTGCGCCCGCAGGAGCTGCCGCAGATGCCGTGATGCACGGCGACGCGCCGGATGGCCAAACCGGCCATCCGGCGATGGCTCCCGTCGAGCTTCTACCGGCAACGCAATCCGGCGACAATGCGCGACCACTCCACAGGAAACCGCCCCATGATCCAGCGTTTCGATACCGGCCCGCGCATGTCCGAAATGACCGTCCACAACGGCGTGGCATACCTCGCCGGCCAGGTGGCCGAAGACGCCGGCGCCGACATCGTCGGCCAGACCGAACAGGTGCTTGCCGCCATCGACGCCCTGCTGGCGCAAGCCAAGACCGACAAGCGCCACATCCTGCGGGCGGAAATCTTCCTGGCCGACATGGCCGATTTCGCCGGCATGAACGAAGCCTGGGGTCGCTGGGTACCGCAAGGCAACACGCCTGCGCGCGCCACCGTACAGGCACAGCTCGCCAGCCCCGGCTGGAAAGTTGAGATCGTGATTACGGCCGCGATCGCCTGATCGATCGCCTGGTCGATACGTGCGCATGAACGCCTGAAAATCCGGTCCGTCCCGCCGCCTTGCGCGCAGGATGGGCCGGCATGCGCCGTCCGCGAATCCGGTGGCCTTTGGGGAGCGCTCACGCAGGGGAATGCCATCATCGCGCTGCAAACTCCGACACTGCAGCGGGCGCACCCTCATGTTGCAACTCAATCCACCGCTTCCACTGAACACGCCCAAAGGCGAGGGCTTCGCCCATTTCCTGATCGACTACGGGCCTGAGTCGGATCTTTACTGGACCGTGTTCATCACGGCCACGGGGGAAATCTGGACGTTCGCCAACCACGAGGTCCGGGCCAGCAAGAACATCACGCTTGGCCGCACCCATCCACAAAAGCCGCAACCCGTCCCATCGGAAATACACCTGCCGGTGCCGATGTATCCGGTCGGCTGAGTCGCAGCCGCCAGCACGGCAAGCTTATCGGCGGGCAGCTTGCGTCGACGGGACGCTCATCTCGGCCGCTGGCCACACAAAAGTCGCGACGCTGCTCGGCGGCATGTCGTACGCGAAGCGGAGCGAGCCCTGGCTTACGGTCAGGTGGTTGATCTCGGCCTTGTCGTTCACCGCCACCAGCACCACCGAGCCATCGTCCGGATTCTGGAACGCCAGCTCGTGGATGCCGGTGTTGGTGTTGCCGGACTTCACCCGCGCGGCGCCCGGCAACACGAACCGGCTGAAGTGGCCGAAGGCGTAATACTCGTCATTGCGGCTGACCCCGCCGGTGGCCGAGTCGATGGTGACCACGCCCTTGCATTCGTCGCAGCCGCCGGCGTGCGGGCCGTGGTTCTGGTCCAGTGCCAGGTTCCAGTAGACGACGCCGCGTGCCCAGTTGCGCACGCTCTCCATCACGATATTGCGCGCAAACAACATCAGCTCACCCTTGCGCGCCGACGGCCAGTCGCCGCCCGAACACTCGGTGAGATAGGCGTCCATTTGCGGGTAGGCGTCATGCACGGTGGATTGCGCGCTGGGGTTGCCGCGATAGCAATGCCAGGCGATGCCGGCCATATGGCGTCGGGCATCGGGGTCGGCCAGAACGCTCAGCGACTCGCCGGGCGTATCCCAGTTGTGATCCCAACCCAGAATCACCGGCGCGTTCTTCCGACCTGCCAACGCGGGGCCGAGATACTGGCCGATCAGGCGCGCGCGCGCGGCGGTGGACACCTCCATCCCAGGATAGGTCAATGGCAAAAACGCCGGCTCGTTCTGCACGGTCAGCGCGAAAATGGGGATGCCGTAGTCCTGGAAGGCATCGACGAAACGCACCAGGTAATCGGCAAAGACCGATTCGTACTGCTCCAGCAAGGTGCCGCCGATCAGGTTGGTGCTGCTCTTCATCCACGCCGGTGCGCTCCACGGCGAGGCGATGATCTGCACATCGGGCCGCAGCGCCACGATCTCCTGCAACGCCGGGATGAGATAGGCCTGGTTCGGCACCACGTTGAAATGCTGCAAGCCGGGGTCGATCTCGCCGGCGGGCATGTCGTCCAGGGTGTAGTGCTGCAGCGAGAAATCCGACGCGCCGATGGTGACGCGCAGCATCCGGAAGTTGAGCCCCGGCGGCGGCCCGAAAAGCTCCTGCAACAGCGCGCTCCGCTGCGAGGCACTCATCGCGTTCTGGATCAGCCAGGCCGACGAGTCCGTCAGCGCCGCGCCAAAACCGACCATGGTCTGGTACTTGCGGCTGGGGTCGATGATCACATCGGCCGGCGCCGCCCTGGCATCGTTTTCACCAGCCATCACGTCGAACTGCCGCGCCAGGCGCAGGTGGCGATCGGCGGTGCTCACCCACACATGCACCATCACGCCAGTCGGCTGCAACACACTGGCAGTGATGTTCGCGAACAGCGGCGGGCGCGGCCAATGCAGCCCCGTCATGGCCAGCAGCGTCAGCAGGATCACCGACAGGAACGGCGTCCAGCGCCCTACCCCCTGGTTTTCATCCATGGCCAGCGCACTCACCACAGCCGATGGCTGCCTGGCGCCAGCATCCATCATGTTTCCGGCACCCGCGACGGTCGAACCCCCGTATCAGGCACCGATCGTTGGGGACTCTCATTTCGACCCGTCAAAAACTCGCGTGCAAGCCCTCCAGACTACAGCTTGTAGTTGATGCCGAACAGGATGGTGCGCCCCCAGGTGTCATATTCCAACGGGCGGGTGAGCGGCGCGTTGTTGGCCAGGGTGGACACCTGCACGGTCGAATCCGCCGAATTGGTGAGGTTGGTGACCTGCAGCAGCAGCGACAAGCCGTTGAGGCTGCCGTCGGTAAACGCGTAGCCCAATTGCAGGTCGGTCTGCCGGTTGGCCCGGATCTTGGTGTAGCCCAGCTGATCGAACAGCGCCACGGCCTCGCCGGTGAACGATGAGCGGTAGCGCTCGGCCACGCGTATCGAGAAGCCGTAGCGCTCGTAGAACAGTGCCAGGTTGGCCACCTTGCGCGACAACCCGGGCAAGGTCTTGGGGCCGCCGGGAATGGACGAGATGGACGACTTCGGAATCGAGCTGTTGGTCAGCGAGAAATTGGCCTGTGCGCCAAACCCTTCCAGTGCGCTCGCCAGCAGCCCACCTTCCAGCGCACCGGACAATTCCAGCCCGTCCATCTTGCCGCCGGTACCGTTCTGCGGCGTGGTGAACGAGCCGATGTTGCTGGTCGGCACCAGGGTGGGGTTGTCGTTGGTGTAGTTGGAAAAGTCGTAATCCAGCACGGTCTGCTTGTAGATGTAGTTCAGCAGGTTCTTGTGGAACACCGCCGCGGCCACATAGCTGGCCTTGCCGAAATACTTCTCCCACGACAGGTCGGTGCCAACCGCCACGTAAGGGCGCAGCTGCGGATTGCCGCCGCTCCCCGACCACAAGACCTGACCCGCGCCGGGCCCGTTGGTGATCTGCGACACATGCGCCGACGTCGCCACCTTCTCGTCATCGATGCGACCGCGCGCCATGCTCTTGGCCAGCCCCAGTCGCAGGTACTGGCGTTCGCCGATCTCCGCCACCAGGTTCAGGCTGGGCAGCACGTTGTTGTACGAGGCGCCATCGCTGATATTCCCGACCAGTGCATCGCCATTGGTCTGCAGCGCCCTCGACGATTGCTTGGTGCGCACGAACTGCACACCCAGGTTGCCGCGCAGCGGCACGCTGCCCAGGTGCGTGTCGAGGTTGAACTTCACGTAGGCCAGCGGCACCTTTTCCTCGACGGTGTAGTTGCGGCTCCAGTCGCCCTGCCCGTTCTTTTGCACGCGATAGAACTGGCCGCCGTACAACGCGCCCAGCACGTCGTAATTGAGGATGCCGTCGATGCCGCCGTAGCCCAGCGACGTGGGGCGATACAGCATCGCCGGGTCGACCGGCGCGCTGAGGTGCGCCTGGTACGTCTCCCTGGTGGAACCGTTGCCGTTGAGGTAGGCGAAATAGACGTCCGCATGCTTGGTCTTGGTGCGGTCCGACCAGGCCAGGCCCACGTCCATGTCGCTGAAGATCCAGCCCAGCGGACGGCTGGCCTGCAGCCGGAACGCGTGGATGGTGTCGTCCTGGTGGTCGAACTCGTCGCGGCCGTTGTAGCCATAGCCGGGCGGATCGCTCCACGGGCTGCCAGGGTCGGTGAACACCATCGTGGCCGGATCGGCCAGATCAACGCCGGGTGTGAAATGCGGATAGCCGAATGCGGCCGGCGTATCGAAATCCACGCTGGTGAAACCGCCATCGGCCAGACCGCTGAACAGGTAGGCGTCGTGCAGTTTCACCCGCGCGCTGGATGAGGACAGGTCGGCCATCAAGGTCCAGTCGCCCAGGTACAGCTTGTTGTTCCAGCCGATGGAATAGAGCTTGTCGTGCTCCCGGGTGTATTCGTTCTGCAGGATCGGCGCGACGCCGAGGATCGTGCCGGAGGTGACGATCGGCAGCGGCTCACCCGGCGCGGTTTGCACGTTGTCGTAGGACACATGGTCGTACGGACTGCTCGACCACTGCGCGCCGTTGGTGTAGCGGCGCTTGCTGAAGGTGGAGTAGTACATGTCCAGCTTGGAGTAGTACACGTCGTTCGGCGCCCACTCCACCACGGCCATCACGCCATTGCGCTTCTGCTTCTGCGACTGCGCGCGCAGCTGCATGCCTTCCTGCGAGATCACGTTGTCCGGCATGCCCGGCGTATGCGGGCCACCCCAGTTCTGGTCGATGCCGGCCGTACCGTTGTTGGCACTCCACCACCACGCCTGGTACTGCCGCTCCTGGATCGGCTGGTCGACCATGGACACGCCCAGCGCAATACCCAGGGTGTGGTTGAAGAACTGGTCGACGTACGAAAAGCTGGCACGGTGGCCACTGGTCCCTGTTCCCGTGCCGGGATTCATCGAGCCGTTGCTGTTGTGCGCACCGCGCAGGTTGAACACGAACGTCCGCTTCGACAGATCCAGCGGGTTGATGGTGTGCAGGTCGACCGTGCCCGACAGGCCCTGCCCGATCAGGCTGGCATCGGGTGTCTTGTAGATGGTCACGCCATTGATCAGCTCGGCCGGGTACTGGTCGTACTCCACGCCGCGGTTCTCGCCCACCGTGGCCTGCTCGCGTCCATCCAGCGTGGTTCCGGCAAAATCGGGCGACAGGCCGCGGATGGAGATGGCGTTGGCGTGGCCATCGGCGCGCTGGGTGGCCAGGCCGGGCACGCGCGCGAGGCTGTCGGCAATGCTGACGTCGGGCAGCTTGCCGATGTCCTCGGCCGAGATGGCCTCGACGATGTTGTTCGAATCCTCCTTGGTCTTCATCGAGCTGGCGATGCTGCCGCTGATGCCGGTGACCACCACCTGGCTCATGTCGGTCACCGTTTTTTCAGGCTTCTTCACAGGCCTTGTGGACGCGGCGCTGGTGTCGCCGGTGTTCGCATCGCCGGCTTTCTGCGGCACCGGTGTGGTGGTGCCGGTGCTCGCCGTCGGCGGTGTACCCGACGTTGTCTGCGCCGATGCGCTCTCCATGCCGGTGATGGCGAGCAGTGCCGCTGCACAGGCAACGGCCAATGGACGGAAACGGGCATGCGCCAGGGATCCCTGCAATGCACAACGCGACTTCATGATGGACGCCCTTCTTGTCGGTGGACCTTGTCAGCGGCGTCAAGCAGACCTGGCGCGCGGCACCTGTTGCGCACGGCTTCGCGTCCCGCATCCGGCATGCCGGCAAACGTGGCGGAGCTACCGTTCCGTCGCCGGCCACCGGGGAGCGCATACACGCGCCGCCCATGAGCAACGGCGACAAGACACCACGAGCGATGTGGAGATTATGAAAAGAAAGGCGCCACGCCCGTCAGCGACCGAACTGCGCCACCACCGGGAAATGGTCGGAGGGATAACGCGGGCCTTCATGCGCGTCCACCGTCTGGACGTCCAAAACCCGGAAGCCACGACTCAATATCCAGTCGATGCGCCGGTCCGGCGTGCCGGTAAAGTTGTGGAAGGTCCGGTCCGGGCCGGTGCGGTGCGGCGATGTCAGCCACGCGTCCTGCAGCGTGCGGGTCAGTTGCCGGTGCACGGGCGTCTCCGGCCCGCAATTGAAATCACCGGTGAGGATCACTCGCTCGTCGGCGGGAAGCCCGGCGATGCGCTTCAGGATCATGTCGGCGCTCAGCATCCGTGCATGCACGTCCTCCAGCCGATACGGGAAATGCGTATTGAAATACGCGAAGCTGCCGCCGCCCTCGCGAAAGCGGAACCGTGCCCAGGTGACCATGCGCGGGTAAGGCTGCCCCCAGGTCCTGCTGCCGGGCACGTCGGGCGTGTCGGAAAGCCAGAAATCACCGGAGCGTTCCACCTGCAAACGGTCCGTGCGATAGAACACGCCCATGTGCTCGCCCTTGCTGCCACCGTCGCGCCCCTGCCCGAACCAGGCGTAGCCCGGCAGATGCGCGGCAAGATACTCGCCCTGCTCCTCGGTCAGCTCCTGCGTGCCCAACACGTCCGGATGCTCCGCCAGGATCACCTTCACCATCAGCTCGCGCCGGTTCGCCCAGGCATTCATGCCGGTGTCCACCGGTACGCGCACGTTGAACGTCATGACCTTCAACGGCACTTCGGCAGCGATGCCCGTGTCGGCCATGCCAAGCATCGCCGTGCAGGCAAGCAGCGCAAACCAGTGGCGCAGATTCATCGCAAAACTCCGGCGTGACGTGAGGTCGAAACGCTGAGACTAGCGCGAAAAACTGCGATGAAACATCGCGATCAGACAAACGCCCAACCACCTTCGGCATGCGCATCCGCCCGCACCACCGACGTGCCGGGGAAATGCGAGCTGAAATACAGGCTGCCGTCGCGGATGGCGTCAAGTGCCCACGCGCGCGATCGGCGCGCCTGCTCGCCATCGGCGCAGAACACGGAGTTCCAGTGGGGATGGTGAAGTTGCAGCGGGTGGTGCATCACGTCGCCACCGAACAGTGCGCTCTCGCCACCGGAGGTCAGGCTGATCGACATGTGGCCCACGCTGTGGCCCGGCGTGGGATGAAAGCGGAAACCCGCCTCGATCTCTCCACCACGATCGCCCAGGCGTTGCACCAGCCCCGCCTCGATGAGCGGCTGCACGCTGTCGTCGAAGATCATGCGGCGCGGTGCGGCGGCCGGCGTAGCGTAGAAATCCTCTTCCGCCTGCGCGTAGACATGGCGCGCGTTCGGAAACGTCGGCTGCCAGCAACCATCGACGAGGCGCGTATTCCAGCCGACGTGATCCACATGCAGGTGTGTGAGCAGCACGAGGTCGACATCCTCCGGGCGCACGCCTGCGTTGGCCAGCCGCTGCAGGTAGCCGGTATTGAGCTGGTCGAAGACACGGTTGAACGGCCGCGACTTGCCGTTGCCGATGCCGGTATCGACCAGCACGACCAAACCATCGATGCGGATCAGCCAGCTGTGCACGCTCATGATCAGGGTCTGGTCGTCATCGGCAAGCATTTCCGGGTGCATGGCGTCGCGCCACGGGGCGACGGCGGATTCGCTCCAGTCGGGAAAAACCTTCGGGCCGGGCAGCGTGGTGAGCAGGCGGTCGGTGATGCGGGTGATGTGGGCGTTGCCCACGCGATAGATCGTGCTTTCGGTCGTCATGGCGGCATCCGAGAGAGGGAGTGCACTACGATGGGGGCCCGCGCGCGATGAGCGTTAGCGCCCCGCTTGCATACCCGGTATCCAACCCATGGATATGAAACGCGCCGATATCGGCCTGCTGTTGTCGCTGGACGTATTGCTCGACGAGCAGCACGTCAGCCGCGCCGCCAACCGTCTGAACCTCAGCCAGTCGGCGATGAGCAGCCAGCTTGCGCGATTGCGGGAATGGTTCGGCGATCCGTTGCTGATTCCGTCGGGCAATGGTCGTGGCATGGTCCTGACGCCACGCGCCGAGGCCTTGCAGGCGCCGCTTCGCGCTGCGCTGCAAAGCTTGAACGCTGCCATCGCAGCGAACGCGTTCGACCCGCAGCACGATGCCCGCACCTTCACCATCGCCGCCAACGACAATGCCTTTTCGGCGCTGGTGCGGCCGCTGGCGCAGGCGGTGTTGCGGGAGGCGCCGGGAATCCGTCTGCGCTGCATCGCGCCCGATTACGCCAACATGGCGCCGCGCATGGAGCGCGGCGACGTGGATCTCTACCTCGGGGCAGCGCGCATGGTGGCGCCCTCGTTGAAGCAACGGCTGCTGCTTCGCGACGACTTCTGTGTGGCCCGCCGGCATGACGATCTGGCGCCCATGGACATGGCCGTCTATACGTCGCGCCCGCACGTGCTGATCTCACCCGCCGGCCAGTTCTCCAGCATCATCGACGATGCGCTGGCCAACCTGCAGCAGCAACGCCGCGTGGCCATGACGGTGGCCACGTATACGCAGGCGGCCAGCATGGTGGCCAGCTCCGACGCCGTGGCCACCTTGCCCAGCGCGTTCCTGCGCAGCCTGGGTTTTTCGCTGCGCATCGATCCCCTGCCCTTTGCGCTCGACGCCTTCGACTACGCGATGGCCTGGCATCCGCGCGTGCACGACGATCCCGCCCACCGCTGGTTGCGCGAGCGCCTCCTCGCCGGGCTGCACGATGGTCCCGGCGCATAGGCGGGAGACGAAGCCGGCTTCACCTGACGCGCCGGCATCCGTTATCGCTACGCCGTGACTGCCGCACCTTCCGCGTCGACGCGATGCAGGCCGGCGCGCATGTCCGCGCCGGTCGGCTGCTGGAACAGCGACAAGCCGAACTCGGGCAGGATCGCGATCAGGTGATCGAAGATGTCGCCCTGCACGTTGTTGTGCGCCACAAAGCCGGTATCCACCGTGTAACCGTAGATCTGCAGCGGCAGGCCGGTGGGGCCGGGGTCCAGTTGCCGTACCGCCCAGAACAGGTCGGTGTTCACCCCGGGATGGGCCAGCACATAGGCCTGCATGTAGGCGCGGAAACTGCCGATGTTGCTGAGCCGGCGCTGGTTGATGGGCAACTTGCCCGCCTCGCCCTCGGCGGCATTCCACTGCGCTATTTCCTCCTGCTTGCGCTCGAAATAGCCGTCCATCAACTTGAACTGACGCAGGTGCTCGATCTCCTCGGGCTTCAGGAACCGCACGCTGGTCAGGTCGATGTTGAGCGCCCGCCGTATGCGTCGCCCGGTGGCGTACATGTGGCGGTAGTTGCGGTACGACTTGGAGATCAGGTGCCAGGTGGGCACGGTGCTGATGGTCTTGTCCCAGTTGACCACCTTGATCGTGTGCAGGGCGATCTCCACCACGTCGCCGTCCACGTTGTCGTCCGGCAACGAAATCCAGTCGCCCACTTTCAGCATGTCGTTGGAGCTCAGCTGGATGCTGGCCACCACCGACATGATGGTGTCCTTGAAAATCAGCAGCAGCACCGCCGACACCGCACCCAACCCGGCCAGCAGCGACAGCGCCGAGCGATCCACCAGCACCGCGATGATCACGATGCCACCGATCAGCCACACGAAAATCTTGACCAGTTGCACGTAGCCCTTGATCGAGCGCTCGCGCCCGCGCGGGCTGGCCTGGTACAGATCCTCCAGCGCCGACAGCGCGGCGTTGAGCGCCAGCACCACATACAGCGCGACCAGCGCCATCGTCAGCGTCGACACCAGGGTATCCACCAGCACGGGGACGCCCGGTACCCAGCCGATGCCGCGATGCAGGACCAGCATTGGCGCCACCTGCGCCAGCCGGCGGAAAACGCCGCGCTTTAGCAGTGCGTCATCCCAGTGCCAGGCCGTGCGCCGACTCACCGTCGTCATCACCCGCACGAGCACATGACGCACCAGCCACGCCACCAACCAGGCCACCGCCAGCAGCGCCACGCCACCCAGCACGGTATGCACCCACGCCGGTGCCAACAAAGCCTTCAAATCACCCATCAAGCCCTTCCGTCACACTGAAAACCGCCCCCTACTGTAAGGGCATGGACCGGGAAGGCCAACGCGCCGGCACAGCGCTCAGGTCACGCGTTCGCCTGCCGCCACGCGAACGGCGGTCACATCCGCCGGTGTCGGATGGATGCTCAAACGCGGGCGCCCGCCCGCCATCGAAAAGCGCAAGCGCCGATGTCGGACCAGATAGGTGATGGCTACCGCGGCCGCCGCCAACCCCGCCAGCGCACCGACACCCAACGCCCAGCGCGCACCGAAACGGTCGACCACCCAACCCACCAGCGGCGCCCCGATTGGCGTGCCCCCCATCACCACGGCGATGCGCAGCGCCAGCACCCGGCCGCGCATGGTGCGCTCGGTGGTGAGCTGCATCATCGAGTTGCTGGCGGTCATGAAGGTGAGTGCGGCCAGGCCCACGAAGAACAGCAAGATCGCGAACAGCAACGGGCTGGGCATCACTGCCGCCACCGCCACGGCGATGCCGAACGCGCCCGCGGACACGGCCATCAGCACCATGCCGGGGAACGGACGGCTGGCCGAGAACAAGGCGCCGCACATGGTGCCCGCTGCCATCGCCGAGGTCAGCAAGCCGTACTGGCCGGCATCGCCATGGAACACGGTGACCGACATGGTCGAGATGAAGATGGCGAAGTTGAAACCGAACGTGCCCAGCAGCAAAAGCATCACCAGCACCGCGATCAGGTCGGGACGCTGGCCCACGTAGCGAAAGCCGGCCAGCAGGCTGCCGCGCGTGCGTGGTGGCCGCGGCTCGACCAGCAACTCGTGCAGGCGAAGAAACCCCAGCGAGATCAGCACGGCACCGTAGGAGCCGGCGTTGATCACAAACAGCCAGCCCTCGCCCACCGCGGCGATCAACACGCCCGCCACGGCGGGGCCGAGCATGCGTGCCGCGTTGAACGAGGCCGAGTTCAGCGCCACCGCATTGGCCAGGTCGTCGTCGCTGACCAGATCCGACACGAACGCCTGCCGCGCCGGCGCGTCGAACGCCGTCACGCAACCGAGCAACAATGCAAAGCCATACACATGCCACAGCTGCACCACGCCGGTGAGGGTGACAAGCCCGAGGCCCAACGCCAGCAGGCCGGCCGCGCCCTGGGTGAGCATCAGCAGCTTGCGCCGGTCCATGTGGTCGGCGGCGAAACCGGACAACGGCAACAGCAGCAAGGGCGGCCCGAACTGCAACGCCATCACCGTACCCACCGCCGTGGCGTTGTGCTGGGTGAGCACGGTAAGCACCAGCCAGTCCTGCCCGATGCGCTGCATCCAGGTGCCCACGTTGGACACCAGCGCGCCAGCGGCCCACAGCCGGTAGTTGTAATTCCTCAACGAGTGGAACATGCGGTTCATTGCGTGCCTGACAACTCCATTGGCGCGTGGCCGCCGTTCAACCCGATGAAAGCCGCGCCGCGAACGCACGGCGAACGCCGCCGACGAACGAAAGCATCGGACCCGTGAGCATGGCGTGCCTGCAACACAGGCAGACGATGGAGCGGAGGCATGGGGACGGTTCGGGCACAAGGTGACGGCGGCAGGGATCGGCCGCCGTCGACAAGGTTACATGGTGTCGCCCGCAAGCTTCCCGTGCCAGACGTAGCGATGAGCAGCGGCGACGCAGCATCCGCCGCGAACAAGCTGCTCATCCGACGCGCACTACTTCGCTGCAGCAGGCTCTTGCGTCCCCGCGTTGTAGGAAGCCAGCACCGCCCCGCTCGCCCGATCGAGCAAGACCATCGCGCCACGCTGCGCGCCGAGGGTGAAATGGATCCTCGCGCCGGTGACGGTGTCCTTGATGTCGACGGTCTGGTCCTGCAGCGAATCGGAGGCAAAGCTGTACAGCACGGCGTCGTCGAGCACGGTGGGGAACGCCAGCACGCCCGGCGACAGCGGCTGCAGTTGGGTGAATGCGGGAGCGACACCGGCCTGTGCCAGCGCCCACGCATACAGCGCCGCCTGCGTGTCGTAGCCCTCGGCGAACGCCACCGGATCGGCCACCCAGATCAGCTTGCCCTTGCCGTGGCGCACGACCTTCAGCGAGGCGCCGTCGTCGAACCGCATGCTTTCAATCGGCGCCTGCTGCACGCTGGCGGGATAGCTCACCTGCAACGGATGGTCGCGACCCGGCAAGCTCAGCGTGGATTGCCGTACCGCGACGGGGAACACGTCCGCCTTGAGCTTCAACGGGGCCATCCGGTCGACCGCCTGCCAGTGCTCGTTGCGCTGCACCGGCCCGGACACCAGCAGGCAGCCACCGTCGGCCACGTAGTCGAGCAGGTGTTGCCATGCGTCGTCGGTCAGTGCCTGCGCCGCCGGCAGGATCACCAGTTTCGGCTGACCGAGTTCGGCCAGCCGATTCTCGGGCAGCAACCGCGCAGGCGTGTGGGTGTCGTAGGCCAAGGCGCGCAGCGATTTCTTCTGGGTCGCCATGGCCAGGTCGCGCATGCCGCTGTAGAGCAGCGACTGCGAGGTCACCATGGTGACGGCCGGCGCTTCGATGCGGGTGAAGCTCGCCGGGCTTGCCGCCACAAAACGGGCGAACCCGGCCAGCACCCGTGCCTCGGGCTTCTCGGTGCCGTCCACGCGGATCGCGCCGATCGGTGTCTCGTTGTCGTTGGCCATGCGGGCGTTGACGTTCCACACCCACTCGATGCCGCCCGCGCCCTGGGCGAACGAGATCGCCATCTTGCGCTCGAGTTGCCAGCCCTCGATCTGCGGAGAAAAGCGCAGCCGGTCGCGCTGATCCAACCGCCGCTGCTCACCCAGTTCCTGGATCAGCATTGGCTGGCCCGGCAATTTCGCCGACAGGCCCGCCCACAACGCGCTGTCGAAATCCCACCACAGATGCGTGGTGGTGAAATCCACCAGCGGCGAGAAAAACGCTGGCGACAAGCGCGTCGCCACGCCGCCCTCCTCCTGACCCACAACCACCAATTGATTGGAGCCGGCGTCGCGGAGCGTGGCGCGCATGTGTTTCACCCAGTCCTTGAAGACGGACTGGGTGAACAGGTAATAGTCGTAGACCTTCAGCGGATTGGCGCCGGCGCGCACGCCATCCGGATCGAATGCACCGGCGACGGGCAAGGCGAACGGATCGGCGGCACCTGCCTCGGGCGGCGCCACGTCCGGTTTCGACTGCAGCGCCCGCCCCTTGCCGAACGACGGCTCCGACCACGCCGCCAGCAGCGCGGCCTGATCCGGGTAACGCTGCTTCAGCCAGCGCCGCCACGCCTGCTGCTCCAGAGCGTCGCCCTGCGGCAGCGTCTTCCACAAGTTGGTGTTGGCACTGGGTTCGTTGATCAGGTCCCACAGCAGAAACGGCACGTCGTGGAAGCGCTGCACCAGCGAATGGACGAAGCGATCCTGCATGGCCAGCGCGGCCGGATCGAGATAGGCATTGCCGGCGCCGAACGTCTCGGGAAGGAAGGCGAACAGGTTGAACTGCACGGGAAGGTCATTTCGCCGCGCCGTCATCAGCATGGCCTCGACCGCGCGCAGGGTCGCCTCGCTGGCCGACTTGTCCGGGTTCACCAACCGGTTCCAGGCCGACCAGATGCCGGTGCGGATCATGTTCAATCCACCGGCGCGGATCTGTTTCAGGTCCCGGTCCCACACCCACACATTGGGTTTGCGCAGGTAGTCGCGATCGACATCGCCCGCCATGTAGGTGGTGCCGACCACCGGCAGCGGCTTGCCGTCGAGCTGGAAATAATCGCCGTTGACGGTGAGCTTCGGGCCGCTGCGCAGATACGCCAGGTCGCGCATCCAGAAGCCCGAACGATACGTCCACACCGGCGCACCGTTGCGCTCCAGCGTGGCCTCGACCACATGCAGGCCCGCGCCTTCGGCCGCCTGTTTCGGCAAGGTCACGGGCTGCGTGGGATCGGCCTTGAAGCTGTAGTGCTGGGCCGCACCGGTGTCCGCATGCACGCTGACCTTGAGCGTGTCGCCGGCCTCTACCGTCGTTCCACGCGCCGGCTCGAACTGGAATTGCAGCGCTTCGCCCTGCACGAACAGCGGCATGCGCGGGCGGAACGTGAAGCGGTCATCCTGCCGCAACGCCAGCGCCTGCAGTCGCTGCAGCAAGTGGGAGTTGGAGAAGGCATCACCGTCCGGATCGCAGGCCAGGAAGATCCAGCGCCCGCCCACGAAACGATGCTGCACGTGATCGACCAGCAACGCCGGCGCCGCCAGCTTGTGACCATCGCGCGCGCCCCAGGCCAGCGTGGTCAGAAAGGCATCCTCACTGCCGTTGTTGGCCGCCGTGTCCTTGGGGTCCATCACCACCGAAAGGCGGATCACCGGACTCCACGCCTGCTTCCAGCCGAACGCTGGCAGCGCCGGCGCCACATCCGCATTCGGCTCGAACTGCAGCGCCTGCGAACCGGGCGTGGCCTGCCAACCCTGGATGAAAAGCTCCAGCGACGCCGCCACGCTGGACTCGCGCAACCGCCACTTGCTGCCGTCGCGATAAGCCGCCCGCGTGAACGGCTTGCCGCCCAGCACGATCAGGTTTCCACCGCGGTCGAGGTAACGCAGGATGGACGGCCACGCCGCCTCGGGATAGGTCGAGCCATAAGGCAGCACGAGCAGCTTCGTCTGCGCCGAGCCGAGCGCCGCCTCGAGCTGTGCCGCGTTCACCATGCGTGCGTCGGGAAATCCTGCCGCCAGCGCCGCGGTGGGCACCGGCGACGTATCGGCCGCGGGAAAACCGGGCTGCTGGAAAACCACCGTTCCGTCAGCGGCCAGCGCGGCCGGCACGATGCAACCGCCAAGGACAATCAGCCACAGGAATCGCAGGAAGAAAGACATGGAACATTCCCCGGAAAAGTCGGCGTCGGCCCGATCAGGAGCCTGCAGAAAGTAGCAGCGCTTGCGCAATCGCCGGACGGCCCAGCCCAACCACCTTCCGCCGCGATCATGGTAGATAACGTTACCATGCCATGACGGATCATGGGCAACGTGGAACCAGGCGTTCTCCATCGCGCCACGTTGAAGAAGACCGTGGCATCGTGGATGCCGCTTTCCCGACCGGCCTGCCCCGGCCCCACGGCATAGAAGCCCATGCATCCGAACGCGTTGTCGATGGTCGTGCGCTCGCGAATCCGCCGTCTGAATCCCGGCTGCTTCGCGCTGGTGATGGCCACCGGCATCGTGTCCGTCGACGTCAGCCAGCACGGCATGGCCCTGCTGGCGCAAGCGTTGTTTGGCCTGAATCTGCTGGCGTATGCCGTGCTGCTGGTGATGAGCGTGCTGCGCCTGCTGCACTTTCCGCGCGAGCTGCTGGCCGATTTCGTGAGCCCCGGCCGGGGTGCGGGCTTTCTTACCCTGGCGGCGGGTACCTGCGTGCTCGGCAGCCAATGCCTGCTGGTGGTGTCCCTGCCCCGGCTTGCCGATGGTTTGCTGGCGGTCGGCGCATTGAGCTGGATCGGCCTGGTCTACCTGTTCCTCGCCGCCACCATCACCGCGCGCATCAAGCCCGGCTTTACCCGCAGCATCAACGGCGGCTGGCTGGTGGCCGTGGTGGCAACGCAGGCGCTGGCCGTGTTGCTGGTGCTGCGCACGGCCAGCGTGTCGCCGCTCAGCCCGGCATGGTTGTTCACGGCGCTTTGCCTGTACCTGCTGGGCGCGGCGCTGTACCTGTTGATCATCACGCTGGTGGTATATCGCCTGGTGTTTTTCCCCTTGCGTGCCCGCGATTTCACCCCGCCGTACTGGATCAACATGGGTGCGCTGGCGGTCACCGCGCTGGCCGGCAGCCTGCTGGTGCGGCATATCCCGGCATCGGGTTCGCTGGCGCAGCTGTTGCCGTTCGTGAAAGGTTTCACGCTGTTCTTCTGGGCGACCGCCACCTGGTGGATACCGTTGCTGCTGCTTCTGGAAGGTTGGCGATACGCCTGGCGGCATGTGCCGCTGCGCTATGAAGCGGACGATTGGGACATCGTTTTTCCGGTGGGTATGTACACCGTGGCCACGTATGAACTGGCGCAGGCGCTGCAGCTGGATTTCCTGCAGATCATCCCGGACGTGGGCGTGTATGTGAGCCTGGCGGTGTGGTTGTTCTTCGCCGTCGCCGGCTCGCTGCGCGCTTTTCGACGCCGCACCACACAGGCCTGACACGCGCGTATGCGGGGCCTTTTGTCGCACCGCGTGGTTTCGCCCCGAAGCAACCGGGCCCCGGCCTGCCAGACATGCTACAATCGCGCTGCAAATAACTGTAAACAAAGGAAAAAAAGGAGGCACAAAATCAAAACTTCAATCATGTCACTGTTCTACCGTAGCCCACGGGCCAAGCGGTCTGGCACGACCTCTGATTCACCCGTCAATCGCGCAGTCCACCTGCCCGAGGGCTTTTTCATCCACCGCCCGCACCGTCGCTCACGCATGCGCGACAGCAGCTACACCACGGGCACCTACGCCAGCCGTCCCGTCTACCGCAATGGTCTTGCGCGACAGCAGGCATTTCGCGTGATCTAGCATCACGCAGTGAACCACTCGACCTGAGCCGGTTCACCACATGTTTCATGCGGGGGATGCGAGGCGGCGCCATGGGCTGCTGACCATCGGCTGCAGAGGCACCAGCCACGCATCCCGAGGCGGATTCTCCGCATCGCGTTTCCACCACCACACACGGCTTCATCCTCGACGCAGATGTCAGGGTGCGGCGATCGGTGCGCAGGCTTGCAAAAGCGCTGCACCGAAGCCATGAGTGTCTGATCGAACACGTTGGCAGCATCCATGTTCAAGCTCATCCGAAACTGGCGCGAGCGGCGCGTCGTCGCGCAGCATCCGATTGCCGAAGACCTCTGGCGCAAGGCGCTGCAGCGCTGTGCGCCGGCACGTCGGTTGGGCGCTTCCGACCAGGCAACGCTGCGCGTGCTGGCCACGCTGTTTCTGCACCGCAAATCCATCGAGCCGGTCGAAGGGGTTGAACTGGACGACGCTGATCGCGTACTGCTGGCAACGCACGCATGCCTGCCCATCCTGAAGCTGGGCCTGGACTGGTACGACGGCTGGCACAGCGTCATCGTGTACCCCGCCGCCTTCATCCCGCGCCACTCGCACATGGACGACGCGGGCGTGGTCCACCAGTCCGATGCCGTGTTGTCGGGCGAGGCGTGGGGCCGCGGCCCGGTGATCCTGTCGTGGGAAGACGTGCTGCACATCGGGGAGACGCCCGGCCACAACGTGGTCATCCACGAAATGGCGCACAAACTCGACATGCTCAATGGCGACGCCAACGGCTTCCCACCGATGCACCGGCGAATGGACCACCGCGTGTGGTGGAAGGTTTTCTCCAACGCCTGGGATCGCCTGAAGGATGCGCACCGCAACGGCGCCGAGTTGCCGATCGACCCGTACGCCCTGGAAAACCCGGCCGAATTCTTCGCGGTAGCCAGCGAGCAGTTCTTCGAAACGCCCGCAGCGCTGCGCCAGCATCTGCCGAAGGTCTACCGCCAGCTGGAGCTGTTTTATCGGCAGCACCCGTATTGAGCGTGAGCTGTTCCTTCTCCCGCTGCGCGGGAGAAGGTGCCCGGAGGGCGGATGAGGGCGCTTTTGGCCGGTGCGGAAAGCAGCAGCGCGGCTAGGCCGCGCGCCCCCTTCCGCCTCCGGCACCTTCCCCCGCGCAGCGGGGGAAGGGATCAGGTAGGAGGATTTATTGCGGATAACATGCACGCGAATAAATCCACGCCACCAGGACTCCACGTGCGCCGATCGATTCTCCTGCTTCTGCTTGTACTGTCCAGCACCTTCGCACACGCCGCGATCCCACCCGAACAATCCTCCATCACCACGCGACAACCCGTGGTGCGCATCGACGATGTCGCGCGCTTTTATGCGGTCTACGACAAGGCCGAAGGCAAACCCTCGGCCGCGGCGCTCCAGGCGGGTTACCTCGACGCCGGGTCACCGGGCCTGCAGCAATTCGTGACGGCGCGGATTTCCTCCGCCCAAAAACTTGCGGATGCCATCGCCAAGTCGCCGCAGGATTTTCGCGACGCACGCCGCTGCGTACCGATGCTTCCGGCGGCGCGCGACCAGCTGCGGCAGGTGTTTTCTGCGTTGACCAAGCTCGATCCGCAGGCGACGTTTCCACCGGTGACGATCGTCATCGGCCGCAACAACACCGGCGGCACCACCACCTCGAACGGCGTCACCATCGGCCTCGAAGTGATCTGTCGATCGAACTGGCTGACCCCCGACATCACCCAGCGGCTGGTGCACCTGATCGCCCACGAATACGTGCACGTGCAGCAGCCGGCGGCACAGGTGGCTCCGCCAGCCAATGCCACCGTGCTGTTTGCCTCGCTGGTGGAAGGCGGCGCCGAATTCATCGGCGAGCTGACCTCGGGCGAAGTCCTGAATGTCCACCTGAAGCGCTGGACGCAGGACAAGGCCTGCCGCGTCGAACGCGATTTCCAGACGCACGCCATGGATACCGACATGTCCCACTGGCTGTACAACGGCCCCGGCACACCCGAGGCGCCGGGCGACCTCGGCTACTGGGTGGGTTACCGCATTGCGCGCGCCTACTACACGCACGCCAGCGACAAGCCGCGCGCGATCCAGGACATCCTCAACGTCAACAACGACAACGCGGCCAGCTTTCTCGAACGAAGCGGCTGGCGCGCGGATGAGGACTGCGCTGCTGCGTCCGCTCAGTCCCGACGCGAATAATCCATGTGCTTGAGGTCGTCCATCAGGCTCGGCCCGGTCGGATGCCAGTCCAGCACGCGCCGCGTCCACGCACTCGACGCGGACAGATCGAGGCCCACGAAGCCACCCAGCCAGCCGAAATGATCCGGCGCCTCACTGGCGTCGATCGATTTGACCGGCACATCCAGGCCCGCGCCAATCACCTGCGCAATGTCGCGAACGCAAACGCCCTCCTCGTCGACGGCGTGATAGCGCTCGCCGGGTTTGCACTTCTCGATCGCCAGCCGGTACAGCCTGGCCACATCGAGCACATGCGCGGCGGGCCAGCGGTTCAGTCCCTCGCCAACGTAAGCCGACACGCCCTTCTCGCGGGCGATCTCGATCAGCGGACTGACGAGGCCCTGGCGAACGGTGTCGTGCACCTGCGGCAGCCGCATTACCGACACGGCCACGCCGGCGGCCAGCATTTCCGCACCGGCCAGTTCCGTTGCCATGCGCGGGTTGGGATGCTCCGGGTTGAAGACGTCCTCCATTGCAGGCTGGCCCGCCGCCGAGCTTCCCGCACCCGTGCCCGAAGTCAGCAACAGGGGTCGCGAGGATCCCGCCAACGCCGAACCCAGCGCCTTGATCACCCGCGCGTCCTTGTCGCAGTTGGCCACGAAATGGGCGAAATCGTGGTCGAACGCGGTATGGATCACCGCGTCGGCGTCTGCCGCACCACGCCGCAGGCTGTCCAGGTCTTCCAGCAGCCCGAAGTAAGGCTCCGCGCCAGCGGCAACGAGCGCCTTGGCGCCCGCTTCCGAGCGGGTCATGCCCACCACCTGATGACCGGCCGCCAGCAGTTCCGGCACGATGCGCGAGCCGATAAATCCGGTGGCGCCGGTAAGAAAAATACGCATGGGAATCGTCTCTTGTTGGGTTGTCGAAACGATCCTATGCCCCAAAACATACGGGTAAAGTAGTTGCATTATCCTGGTATAAAAACCAACAGGAACGCCCATGCCCGCGACCACCGCCAATCATCTCGGCACCTATCTGAAGGATCGCCGCACCCGCCTCGACCCGGCGACCTTCGGCTTCGCGGGCGGACGTCGGCGCACGCCGGGCCTGCGCCGGGAAGAGGTCGCCCAGCGCGCCAACATCAGTCCCACCTGGTACACGTGGCTGGAACAGGGGCGCGGCGGCGCACCGTCGGCCGAAGTGCTGGGCCGCATCGCGGACGGGTTGATGCTGACCGAGTCCGAACGCGAGCATCTCTTCATGCTCGGCCTCGGTCATCCGCCCGGGGTTCGCTACAAGGCCACCGAGGGCGTGACGCCACGCCTGCAACGCGTGCTGGACGCGCTGGAGGCGAGCCCGGCGATCGTCAAGACCGCGCTGTGGGATGTGGTTGCCTGGAACCGCGCCGCGGCAGCTGTGCTTACCGACTACAGCAAACTGCCTCCGTCGGAGCGCAATATCCTGCGCCTGCTCTTTTCCGATTCCCGGGTACGCGCCGCACAGCCGGACTGGCAACGGGTGGCCCGCTTCGTCGTGGGCGCCTTTCGTGCGGACGCGACCCGCGCCGGTGCGGGCGCGGAAATCGACCGGTTCGTGGACGAGATGTCCCGGCTCAGTCCCGAATTCGAAAAACTGTGGCTGGCCAACGACGTCCACGCCTATGGCGAAGGCGTCAAACGCCTGCGCCATGCGGAGCTGGGTCTGCTGGAACTCGAGTTCTCCGCCTTTGGCGTCGACGGGCGATCGGACCTGGGGATGATCGTGTTCAACCCGGTAAAGGCGAAAGATGCGCAGCGCTTGCGTGCCTACATCGAGGCCAAGGCGGCGTCGGCTTGAGGATGCGCATTCAAGCCGACGGCACCGGCTTCCGATCAATAAGCGCCGCGAATATGCTGCGCCACCTCGTTCCGGTAGAACGCGGCCAGGTCGTCATGCAAGGCCTGCGGCAGTGACGGCAACGCGCTGACCTTGGCGTTTTCGCGCACCTGCTCGGCGCGGCTGGCGCCGGGGATGATCGTGGTGACGGCGGGATGGTCGAGGATCCAGCGCATGGCCATTTGCGCCGTGGTGTAACCCTCGGGCGTCTTCGCCGTGATCGCATCGGCAAGCTGGATGCCTTTCTCGAACGGGATACCCGCAAAGGTTTCGCCCACGCTGAACGCCTGGCCGTCCTTGTTGTAGTTGCGGTGATCCGTGCTCGCAAAGCGGGTGTTGCTGTTGTACTTGCCGCTCAGCATGCCGCTGGCCAGCGGAAGCCGCACGATGATGCCGATGTTCTTTTCCTGCGCCTTGGGCAACAGCTCGTCCAGCAACTTCTGCCGGAACACGTTGAAGATGACCTGCAGCGAGCTGACGTCGTCGTGCTGCGCGCAGACCAGGCCCTCTTCCACCGTCTCGACGCTGGCACCGAAGAACTTGATCAGCTTTTCCTGCTGCACGGTACGCAGCCAGTCGAAGATCTCGCCACGCTGCAACAACGCCAGCGGCACGCAGTGCAATTGCAGCAAATCAATGCTGTCGCAACGCAGCCGATCCTGCGCGGTCCTGATCCGGTCGCGCAGACTGGTGAGCGAGTAGCCGTTCGGATACGTATCCGCGGCGCGGCCGTATTTGGTGGCAATGAACGGGCGCGGCTTGCTCGCGGCCAGCCGCTCACCCAGAAAACGCTCGCTCGCCCCATCGCCGTACACATCGGCGGTGTCGAAGAAATTGATGCCTGTTTCCTGCGCAGCGTCGATGATCCCGTCGACGGTGGCTTCGTTGATGGGGCCGAAATCGCCACCAAACTGCCAGCAGCCAAGGCCGACTTCACTGACGGCAAAGCCGGTGTTTCCCAGTATCCGGGTTTTCATTTACGTGTCTCTCCTTTCCTGAAAAAAAGTCGCGAACGGCATTCTCGCCGATTCGTTGCATCTCGTGCCTGCCGCGGTCACGGATGGTCCGTGGACCGGGTCGCATCCATTTTGTGGTGATCCACCAGACCGTCTCACAGCGGCCGCCATATGTCGTTCGGCCACGTCGTTCTAGAGCTTAAGTCTGCGCGAACAAACACATTTTGCGATGTACGATCCGACGACGGCCGTACCTGAAGCTTCACATGACGGAGAGAAAAATCGGCGGATGCCGCTCTCCGGTCTCCGGGTGCGACCAAGCGTAAACGGGCGCTGCTCACGAACCTTCGCGTTCTACAGGTCGCCGGCGCGTGCCAATCGGCAGTGACGCGTCGCATTCCAACCAGGTACCTACGATGACGACGCACATGACGTCCGAGCCCACCACCGTCGAGAGCGCAGAGGCGCCATCATGCTGGTTGAGCGTCATCATCCCGACCCACAACCGCCGCGAACTCACGCTGCGCGCCGTCAACTCGATACTCGAACAGCATCACCCACGCCGCATCGAGATCATCGTGGTCGACGATGGGTCCACCGATGGCCTGGCTGATGCCATCCATCAACGCTATGCCGCCAACGACAGCGTTCGCGTCATCACCACTGCGCGCGAATACACCAACGCCGCGCGCAACACCGGCTTCAGGGCTTCGTGCGGTGAGCTCGTCTGTTTCCTGGACTCCGACGATCTGTGGTTGGCGCACACGCTGACGGTGGTCGAACAGATTTTTGCGGAACACCCGGAGCTGGCCTTTCTCAGCGTCGAGGGCAGCACCCTGCCTTCACCATCTCATCCCCTGATTTCACGTGTGGTGGCGGAAGACGCGCCCGGCTGGTCGCATGCCGGCTTCCACAGCGCCCCGCTCGTCCACCAGTCATTGACCCTGGATGGCCCGCAACGCCACGCCACCCTGCTCTACGGTGATTATTTCCCGGCGATCATCCGCGGCGATCTGTTTTTGCTGAGCGGCCTGATCATTCGCCGCGATGCCATCGTGCGTGCCGGACCGTTCACCGAGCACTTCCGGTTCTACAACGACTGGGAATTCTTCGCCCGGATGTGCCTGCAGGGTATCGGAGGCTATATCGACTATGACGGTTTCCGGCGCGATGCCGGGCGAGGGGACCAGATATCCAGGGCCCGCCCCGCCACCGCCATGCCGCGACGTCACGTGTACATTCTGCGAACGCTGGCGCGACGTTTTCCCGCGCGTTTGGCCGCCTATGCGAATCTGCACAAAGACGCTCTCAACGACGCGCAATACTGGATGGCCCGGTGCCTGCTGCACACGCACCACCGCCGTTTTGCCAAACGCCTGCTGATGCATTGCGTGCGCCAGCGTTACAAGGTGGGGCGCAGCCTGGCGCTGCTGGCCGTGGCCACTCTGACTTAACGCAGCTACGGCACCTTTGCCGAGTTGCATCACCCTGTCTCTTCCTCCGGTCGTCGACAGGAGCTTTTCCTCATCGGGCAGGAGGAATCCCAGATGGCCCATTCGCAGGCCTGTCATGCTCCACGTCCGTATATCGGAGCGCAACGTGAGCAAACGCCACCAGTGCAAGACATGCGTACTCGAAACCGAATCTCGCCACACCAAGCGAATGGGAGGCACTGATGTGGTAAGCGACGAAAGCTAACACCAACATCAGCAGCGGATAGACGTGTAAGTACCAGCCGAGCGAGTTCTTATTACGAAATAGCGCAATCAATGCCGGCACCGGCAATGCGGCGCAGAAGAGAAATCCCCCAAGAAACATCACACCGACTTCGGCACACTTCTGAATGGGCCCCGAGTCACAAAAGATCAGAGTGATGAACATCATCCCCACACCGAGTGCCACTGGTCCGCTCACTGCCAGGATGCTCATAACGATCAGAACGATCCGGACGTACTTTTCGATCCTTGCGCGCATAAATGGCGATTCCTGGTCCATCGGGAACATTGCGTGTGTCGTTTTTCAGAGGCCGAGCGTACACCTTGGGCAGGACCGCTCATGGTCAAGTCGCATTCTTCTATTCACCATCGTATTTCACGCCAACCGCCCGGCGCCACGTATCAAGGGCAGCGATATTGCCGAGCGTGTCGTCCCACGTCATCGCCGGGACTTCGGTGGCACCGCTCGCGACAGCCTCGGCGACCGCGTCGGCTTCGTAGGTGTAGAGACCATGGGCAAGGTGGTCGATGGCGATTTTTTCCGGCGTGGCGTCACCCCGCTTATGCAGCCAGATCACCTCGTCGCGGCCGCCCTGCCCGGGTAGAAACGGGGTGGGTACATCGATCCAGCCGTCGGTGCCGTAGATCTGCGCGGACTGGTCGTCGAGGATCGTGGTGCCGCAGGAAAGTTCGGCCAGCACGCCGCCGGGAAAGCTCGCCACGGCGGAAGCAAACTCATCGGTTTGCGCAACGGAGTGAATCCGACCCACCCCATGGAGGGCCGTCGGGTTGGCGAAAGTCCGCCCGCTGGCCTGGCCGGCGATGAGTCGTGCGAACGACATCGGATAGCAACCGACATCGAGAATCGCGCCGCCACCGAGGCCCTTGTTGAACAGGCGATGGCCCGGATCGAAGTCGGCGGCAAAATTGAACGACGCGCGGATCACCCGCACTTCGCCCACGTGCCCTGACCGCACCAGCTCCGCGATCTTCAGCGTTTGCGGATGGAACCGGTACATGAAGGCTTCCATCAGCAACACGCCGTGTTCGCGCGCGGCCGCGATCATGCGTTGGGCATCGGCCAGGTTCAGCGCCAGCGGTTTTTCGCAGAGCACATGTTTGCCCGCGCGCGCGGCCTCGATCGCCCACTCGGCATGCCAGGGATGCAGCGTGCCAATGTAGACGGCCTGCACCTCGGGGTCGGCCAGCAGCGCTGCATAGCTGCCGTGGGCGCGGACACCATCGAACTCATTGGCAAAGGCCGCGGCATCGGCGTCATGCCGCGAAGCCACGGCCACGAGGCGATTGTTGCGGGAGGATTGAAGATCGGTGGCGAATTTCCGGGCGATGTGCCCGGCGGACAGGATGCCCCATTGCAGTGGTGTCGTGGTCATGTGCAAACAGGAAACGAAGGAATCCGCAGCCTATCCCGCCGCGCAGCCAATAGCCAAGGCGAGGCGTTCCGGACGAGGCTCCCCCCCAGATCACGCGTAACCACCGCCACCGCCGCGACGAATGACAGGTAACGGAGGTGCTCTGCCCGGAGCCGCCGCCTGACTCCCCGCCAGCGAGGTTCACCATGATTCGTCGCACTGCTTTTCGACTGGCTCCTTTTGCCGCCGCCGTAATGCTTGCCCTCAGCGCGTGCCAGAGCGCTTCCGCCGCCATCACCGCTACCCGCCGACCGGCTCCCACGGTCGACGCCAGCAAACCCACCATGCCCGGTGAGGCGACCGCGGTCATCGCCGGTGGTTGTTTCTGGGGCGTGTCCTCGGTGTTCGAGCACGTCAAGGGCGTGCGCCAGGTCACCGCAGGCTACGCCGGCGGCAGCGCCGACACGGCCCGTTATAACATCGTCAGTGGAGGCGGCACAGGCCACGCCGAATCGGTGCAGGTGAAATACGACCCCAGCCAGATCACCTACGGCCAGCTGCTGCAGGTGTTCTTCTCGGTGGCCTTCGACCCCACCGAATTGAATCGGCAAGGCCCGGACAGCGGCACGCAATACCGTTCGGTCATTTTCTACAACAGCCCCGAACAGAAGAAGATCGCTACCGACTACATCGCGCAACTGACCGCGGCCAAGTCGTACACCGCACCCATCGTCACCCAGGTGGTGCCGCTGAAGCACTTCTATCGCGCCGAGGCCTATCACCAGCATTACGCCGAACGGCATCCGGACAATCTGTACATCATGTACAACGACGCGCCGATGGTCCGGCACCTGAAAGAGCTGTTCCCCGATGTCTATCAGGCGCCGCAGGCGATGGTGGAAGTGCAGCTGCACTGAGCTGCGCGGCAAACCCGCGCGCATGCTCGCGCGCGAGGTCGCTCGATTTTCCACGGCGCCCATCCCAACAGTCCATGCCAGTGAAAAGAGGCCCGGCGGCTCCCGGGCCTCTCCTCGTCACCAGGCGCACCTTGGTACGCCAGGACTCACTTCGTGGCGACAGGCTCGTCGCACTTGATCTCGCCGCACTTGAAATCCACTTCGATGCCGCGGCCCACCGTCACCGGTACGTTGAGATGCTTGGCCACAGGCTGATCATCCTGCTTCAGCGTGACCGTGTACCTGCCGGGCTGCAGTTGAGCCGCGGAGTAGCGGCCGTCCGCATCCGCCTTTACCGTGCGGCCGATACCCGTCGTATCGCTGTGCACCGTGATGCTGTAGCCCGCCGGCGCCTTGCCGAACACTTTGCCTGCCGTGGCCTGTGCGCTGGCGGTCGAGATACCGGCCACGGCGCACGCACCAACCACACCGGCCGAAGCCAGACCACGGGCGATGCGATGCAAGGCAGAACGGAACGAAAGAATGTTGTTCATGGATCATGTCCTAGGTTTGTGGGGGAGAAAAAAGCACGGGCGCACCAGGGGTTTGGCCACGGCTGTGAAACGGGACGGACGAGTCCGGCCCACGCCGGCGTGTAGCCGGTATTACGCGCGATCGACCGCCTACATCAGCAGCATGCTGCCGAGGGTCATCGTGCAAATCAGGACGCAGGCGCCGAACAGGCTCTGCAACAGCATGGTTTCGCGATTGAGGTTCATGGCGGCTCTCCATCGAATGAGGAATGAAGCTTTCAGGCTCGATATGGCAAACGTCGTGCCAACGCCAATACGCCTTGAAAACCGCGCTGCCACGCTGTTTTCGCCCATCGTCGAAAATGAATAGCCGTCCGCGGACACTTCCCCTGCGGACATCGGACACAGCGCCGCCAGGCGCGCAGCGATGCCAGCGTCGCCATGCCTGTTGCCAGGGCCGTCGGCCATGGTCCGAAAGCGCGCACTGTGTTCGGATGGAATCCGTTTCGCGCCGTTGCCCAGGTCTTCCAGGTATTCGCAGACACGCTGAAGTCGAACAATGGCGGCGCGTCGTCGTCGATCAACACCGGCACTTTGCCAGTGGATTGAGCGCGAACATTCATCGTTTCGGGCGGGCTGCTGTCGTTCTTCGCCGCACCGGCGATGACGACCATGTGCTGGTCGTGACTGCGCGGGACGTGGACGATTACGACGCGCTGATGCGACGCCTCGTCACCGCCAACGCCAACGTGAAACGCCTCCGCACGCGCGTGGCGCTGGACACGCTCAAGCGCGGTCTGGCTGTGCCGGTAGACGCGCTGCCCGCCTGAGACACGCGCCGGTGCAGCAGACTGGTCGGGTAGTTTTCACCGCGAAGCGCTACGTTCACTGGTTCGCGCCTACGCCAATGGCGCTGCTTCGGCCACTGCCATCGGCGCTTTCCGCACGCGCTTTACCGGCGCCGTCTCCGGCATCTGCGTGATCGCCAGCAAACCCACCGCCACCGCACCGATCATGTACCAGGCCGGCGCCAGCGCGCTGCCGGTCAACTGCGTGAGCCATGCCACCACGAACTGGGTGGAGCCGCCGAACACCGAGATCGCCACCGCATAGATCATCCCCAACCCGCCGGAGCGCACGTGAGCCGGCAACGATTCCGTCACCGCCACCAGCACTGTGCCGGTGGACAAGGTCGAGGCGATCGTCAACACCGCGGTAATGCCGAACAACGCGATGCTGGAACGCTCGCGCCCCAGCAACCAGAACGCGGGGAAGATCGTCAGCAGCAACACCACCCACGGCACCACCATCACCGGCTTGCGGCCGATCCGGTCGGACAGCCAGCCACTGAGCGGATCGCACACCAGCCCGCACAAACCCACCATCACCGTGGCACCCAGCGCCAGACGCTCGGGCATGCCCAGCGTGATGCTGGCGTAGGTGGTCATGTAGTCGAGCACGTAGTTGGTGGTGGTCGCGGCCGCCAGCATCGCCAAGCCCAGCAGGGCCACGCGCCGGTAGCCGGGCATTCGCGGGCCGGATGATGGTGCCGCAGTCGCGGCCCGAGTGGCGGCAACATCCAGTGTCTCCACCAGGCTGCGCCGCATGAACCAGCCAAACGGCACGATCACCGCGCCCAGCCCCAGCGCCACGCGCCAGCCCCACGCATCCAGCGCCGCCGGGCTGAGCCAGTGCGCCAGCAGCACGCCCACCAGCCCCGCCACCAGCACCGCCGCATCCGCACTCATCGCCTGCATCGAGATATAGAAGCCACGACGCATCAGCGGCGCCGCCTCCATCAGAAACGCCGTACTCGGCCCCACCTCCCCACCCAGCGCAAACCCCTGCAGCAACCGGAACCCCACCACCAACGCCGGCGCCCACAGGCCGATGGCCGCATACGAAGGCGTCAGCGGCAAGCCGATCACCGCGATGCCGATCAGCCCGAACGAGAGCAACATCGCCGGCTTGCGCCCGCGCCGGTCGCCCATCCGCCCAATCACCCACGCGCCCAGCGGACGGGTCAGAAAGCCCGCACCAAACGTCGCCAGCGAAGCCAGCAGGCTGACGCCCGGTCGATCCGAGGGGAAAAACGTGCGACCGATCTGCGCCGCGAAAAAGGCATAGGTGATGAAGTCATAGAACTCCAGCGCATTGCCCAACGCCACCGCGACCACATGCCGCCGCGGCAACACACGCGCTGCAGGCGGATCGAGGCCTGCGGCCTCCGCAACATGATCGGTCATCGAATTGCCCCCGGCAGCCCACGCTGCGACTGGCGCAGCATCGGGCATGGGTGGCATTCAAGGCAATCGCGAATGCGCCATTCAACTCCGCGCTGGCCGCTTCGTCGATGGATGACGAGCTTCCTCGCCAGTCAGCAGAAAGTGCTCCGCCGCTGCTAGCTCACCGGTGGCCGCGCTTCAATCGAAGTGCTCCATCTCGTCCGGCAAACCCAGCCAGGAATGCTTCCGTTCCTCGTAAACCGACACTTGCGGCGGCGGAAAACCCGGGTCCGCAAACGCACCAACTGCCACGGTGACAAACCCCGGCACCCCGTCGCTCTCCCAGCACACGGTGGCGCCGCAGTCGCCGCAAAACCGGAAGCGGGCGACGGCGCCGCTGTCGCCCGCCTGGGCGTATTCCCTGCTCTGCCCCTCGATCGTCACCGCATCCAGCGGAAACCGCGCCTGCATGCCGAACACGCTGCCCGTGCGTTTCTGGCAGGCGAGGCAATGGCAGATGGATACGCGGACCGGTTCGCCGCGGGTGTGGATGATGAGGTTTCCGCAACGGCAAGTGGCTTGGCGGTTGGTCATGGAAGATCCTCGTGGAATTGAGCAGCACCCAAGTCGCCAAACTTATCGTTGGATCTGCCGCGGCATGACTGCTTCGGCATTCCCGGCAATTCAATCGCCGAATGATCGGAAGTCCCTTGCGGCGCTCAGGCGGCAAGCTTGAGGGAGAAGAAGCGGGTTCCCGGCAGATGCGACGTGTTGTAGGGCGGAATCTCGACAAAGCCAAGGCGAAGATACAGTGCGTGAGCCGCCCCCATGCTGGCCAATGTATCCAGGCGAAGCTCCTTGTAGCCTGCGCCACTCGCGATCTTCACGACGGCCTCCACGAGCAGGCGACCGAGGCCGGAGCTGCGGAAACCCGACCGAACGTAGAGGCGCTTCATCTCCGCCACTTCCTCCGTCAATGGCCGCATGGCCACGCAGCCGGCCACCACCGCTTCCACCCGAGCAATGAGCAACGCGCCGCGCGGCGGTATGTACGGGCTGGGCAAAGCGGCAAGCTCTTCGGAAAACCCCTGGTACTCGAGGTCCGTGCCGATTGCCTCGGCATACTCGCGAAACAGACCCCGAGCAATCTCAACGAAGCCCGGCGTGTCGGCTTGTCCCACTACGATGTCAGGTGCCATGACCGTCTAGCTTTTGGGCCGCAGAGTCGTGGCGCCTGCGATCACTCGCATGGTCAGAGCGAAGCCGCCCCCCGCTACCGCGCCGAGAAGTGCTGTGCGTAACCAGACCGGGAAATTCAGTTGCATAGCGGCAAGGTACACAAGCCAGTAGATAACAGGTGTCAGCAACGCGATCGGTATGCTCAAGAATGCCCTTTCCACCACCCCCTCACCTCATCAGCCAGCCAGTGCTTGCAAGACGTTTTTGGGATCCCTGCTGATAGCCCGCAGCAACGCCTTGGCAGGCCCGGTTGGCTCGCGCCGACCTTGCTCCCAATTACGCAGCGTGCCGACTTGTACGTCGATCAGCGTGGCGAACTTGGCCTGTGACAGGCCCGTGGCCTTGCGGATACCTGCCACTTCGATGGCATCGATATGGAATTCGCGCGAGGGCTCCCTCACGCCATGGACGATCTCGTCCATCTGCGTCACGCTTTCGAAGAGACTGGCGAAATGTTTGGCGTCCACGATTACCTCCACTGCTCAATGATTTTCCTGAGCGCCAGTTTCTGCGCTGGCGTCAGGCTGACCTGTTCGTTCTTGGGATAGACGAACAACAGACCAATGCGCGAAGCGGACACAAAGTGGTAGTAGATCACCCGCGCACCACCGCTCTTGCCGTGTCCCTTCGCCGCCACCCTGACCTTGCGCAGGCCACCCGTACCCGGAATGACATCACCCGCCTGCGGGTTTTCGGCCAGCGCGCGCTGGAACACCCCATAGTCATCGTCGCTGAGTAGCAACTTGATCTGACTGGTGAACAGGGGTGTTTCAACAAAGATCATAAGCAAACACTACGCCAGTGGCGCACATACGTCAACGACGTACACATGGCCATTTCCGGGGAACAGGTGTTGGTGTACGCAGCAGCGGCCTCAGCCTTCCAAACAATCAAACCGCCGATCCGCCTCAACCTCGGCGTCGTAATCCACGTCGTCGCGATCAAACCCGAACAACTTCAAGAACTCATGCTTGTACCCCGCGTAGTCGGTGATCTCGCGCAGGTTTTCGGTGGTGACGGTGGGCCAGAGGGTTGTGCAGGCGTCCTGCACTTCGTCGCGCAGTTCCCAGTCGTCCAGTCGCAGGCGGCCTTCGTCGTCAGTCGGGGCGGGAGCGCCGTCGGCACGGTAGAGGCGGTCGTGGAAGAGGCGGTTGGCTTGTTCGATCGGATTCTCGTGAATGCCCTGCTCCTTCATGATCTTGAAGGCGATGGACACGTATAGCGGGATCACCGGGATGGCGGCGCTGGCCTGGGTGACGACGGATTTCATCACGCCGACGTAGGCTTCGAGGCCGGGGTGACGGTCACGCAATTGTTTCGCCGTGTTGTCCAAGTGCTGCTTGGCCTGGCCAAGCGTGCCGTGCCAGTACATCGGCCAGGTGATTTCGGTGCCGATGTAGCTGTAGGCGATGGTCTTGGCGTGGTCGGCGAGTACGCCGGCCTTGCTCAGCGCGTCGATCCACAGCGCCCAGTCTTCGCCGCCCATCACGGTGACAGTGTCCTTGATTTCCTGCTCGGTGGCTGGCTCGACGGTGGCTTCGATCACGGTGTCCTTGTTGGTGTCGACCGAGGTGTTGTGGAACGGCTCGCCGATCGTCTTCAGCGCCGAGCGCACGACTTCGCCGGTGTCGGGCATCTTGCGCACGGGCGAGGCCAGCGAGTAGACGACCAGGTCGATTGGGCCGCCCATCTCGTTCTTGATGATCTCGATGGCCTTGGCGCGGGTTTCGTGGGCGAAGGCGTCGCCGTTGATCGACTTGCTGTACAGGCCGGCAGCCTTGGCGGCCTTGTCGAACGCAGCGGAGTTGTACCAGCCGGCGGTACCGGTCTTGTCGTCGCTGCTGGGCTTTTCGAAAAACACGCCCAGCGTGGCGGCGCCGTAGCCGAACGCGGCAGTGATGCGCGAGGCCAGGCCGTAGCCGGTGGAGGCGCCGATCACCAGCACGCGCTTCGGTCCCTTGCTCGCATCGTGGCCCGCGGCCTTGGTGATCTCGATCTGCTCGAGCACGTTGCGCTCGCAACCGACCGGGTGAGCGGTGACACAGATGAATCCGCGGACTTTGGGCTTGATGATCACGCGATGGCTCCAGCAGTTATTTGGCAATGGGCCATAGTAACCAAGCGGGGCATCCATGCGCTGCGGTAGGGATCGCTTTGGGCTGGTGCTGCGACGCGGCTGCGGATAGTGGGGCCTTGTTGCGAGGCGCCCTTCGACTTCGCCGCGGGGCGGCTACGCTCAGGGGGAACGGGGTTGGAAGTGCGAGACTTCCGCGCTGGCTAACGCGGTGTTGCCGAAGGATCCAATGCCCGTAGGGCTTCCACCAACGCACGCACCTGCTCGACGTCGCTACGCAGTTCGCCACCTTCCATGTCGCCCAGCGCTGGCCGCTTGTGGCGCATGCCGGAAGGCTGCTGTTGCTTGGCGGAGGCGTGGAATTCGCGGGCGCCGGTGGCTTGTGCCAGCGCGGCGATGTTTTGCGCGTTGATGCCGGCACCGGGCATCACCGCAATGCGCCCCGCAGCCTGGCGCACCAGGTCACGGATCAACGCCGCGCCGTCGGGCGCGCTGGCGCAGGTGCCGGAGGTGAGGATGCGTTCGCAACCCAGCGCCACGATATCTTCCAATGCCTGCGCGGGATCGCGGCTGAGGTCGAACGCGCGATGGAAGGTGACACCGAGTGTCCCGGCGGCGGCGACCAGTGCGCGGCAGCGTGTGCTGTCCACCCGCCCATCCGCATCGAGTACGCCCAGCACCACGCCATCGCAGCCCAGCGACACGCAGCTTTCGATATCGCGCTGCATCGTTTCGCACTCGAGATCGGTGTAGAGAAAATCACCGGCGCGCGGACGGATCAGCACGTACAGCGGGATGCGCAGGTGGTCGCGGGCCAGCGCGATATGCGCGTGGGATGGCGTGAGGCCGCCCAGCTCCAGCGCCGTGCAAAGCTCGACGCGGTTGGCCCCGCCCTGCTGCGCGGCAAGCGCGGAAGCGACCGAGTTGGCGGCGATTTCCAGGATCATGAATAGCTGGTGCTGTAGACGCTTTGCACGGGAACCAGCCCATCCTGTTTCCGCGCGTCGCAGACGGCGTAGGCGAAGCCGTGCTGGATCGCGTACGCGCCGGCTTCGCCGTCGCGGTTCATCGCCAGGAAGCTGACCTGCAGCGTTTTGGAAGCTTCGCGGCGCTTGCGGACGATGCGCATCACCGCCTCCTTGCACGCCTCCTGCGGCGAGCGCCCCTGGCGCATCAGCTCCACCACCAGGAAGCTGCCGGCGTTGCGGATGACCTCCTCGCCCACGCCGGTGGAGGTGGCCGCGCCCACGTCGCCGTCCACGTACAGCCCGGCGCCGATGATCGGGCTGTCGCCCACGCGGCCGCGCAGTTTCCAGGCCATGCCGCTGGTGGTGCAGGCGCCGGCCATGCGGCCGTTGGCGTCGATCGCCAGCATGCCGATGGTGTCGTGGTTGTGCGCACCGCCGGGAAGGCCCGTGCCGTAATCGCGCACTTCGCTGTTGATCGAAGGCTGATATTTTGCTGTCTTCAACCACTCGCGCCAGGCCTGCTCGGCTTCGGGCGTGAGCAGATCCTGTTTGCTGAAACCCTGCTCCAGCGCGAATTGCAATGCGCCCTCGCCCACCAGCAGCACATGCGGCGTGCGTTCCATCACCCGCCGCGCCACCGAGATGGGGTGTTCGATGTGCTCGAGCGCGGCCACGGCGCCGCAACTGCCATCGGCGTCCATGATGCTGGCGTCGAGGGTGACGTGGCCATCGCGATCGGGATAACCGCCCTTGCCCACGCTGTGGTTCTTCAGGTCCGACTCCGGCACCTGCACGCCGGTCTCGACCGCGTCCAGCGCATTGCCGCCCTTGCCCAGGATTCCCCAGGCCGCCTGGTTGGCGGCGATGCCGAAATCCCAGGTGGAAACAACCCGCGCCGCGGCGGCCTTCGTACTACGGCGGGCGGGAGCCGCGCCGAGCCGACCGCCCCATGCCAGCATCGACGCCGACGCACCCAGCAGGGAGGTTTTCAGGAAGTTTCTGCGGTTGGGCATGGCGCGGTCCCGTTTGTAGGCGAGCCTGAAGAGCGCCCCCTCCCCGACCCTCCCCTGCGAGCAGGGGAGGGAGAAAAGCGGCGGCGGGCTCGCGCGGAAAGAAAAAACCCCGCACAGGATGCGGGGTTTCAATCTTGCTGCACAACCCTCGCCTGCCGATCAGGCGACGGCTGGCTCGACGGCTGATGCCTGGGCGCCCTTCGGGCCCTGGGTTACTTCGAACTGCACGCGCTGGCCTTCCTGCAGGCTGCGGAAGCCCTTGGAATTGATCGCTGAAAAATGGACGAATACGTCATCCCCACCGTCCTCGGGCGCGATGAAACCGAAACCCTTGGCGTCGTTGAACCACTTGACCGTACCGAAACTCATGCGTCGACCTCTGCAATTGGGGAGTGTGGGTGGTGGAAACTTTCGAGGCGAAAAGTGGCAGTGTGAGGACAGATTTTCGCCGTTTCGCCGACCCATGGTGGTTCCATGGGTCAAGAACCGGCGGAAATATGGACCACGCTGCCGCTTTTGCAGCCCGGAAGATTTCTACCGCCCACGCTCCTGGGGCTGGATGCACCAGATCTGTGCGCTGAACCACCGTATCCTTCGGCTCCCCGCATTGGTGCGGGGAAAAGTATCAGCGGGTTCGAGGGCAAAGCGCAACCTGCCATTCGGCCGTCCGTATGGAGCGGGCGGATATCGTCAATCTTCCAGCAGCGTTGAGAGCAGCCCGGGCACCTCGGCCGTGGCCGCCGCGAGATGGGCGAAGATTTCCTCGATGCTGATCTCGTCCTCGTCGCCGCAACCGGCGGCATGGTTGGCCACCAGCGCCAGGCAGGCGTAGTCCAGCCCCAGCTCGCGCGCCAGCACGGCCTCTGGCATGCCCGTCATGCCGACCAAGTCGCAGCCGTCGCGCTTCATGCGGGCGATCTCGGCGCGGGTTTCCAGCCGCGGCCCCTGGGTGGCACCGTAGCAGCCGCCGTCGATCACCGGCACGCCGCGCTTGCGCGCCGCCTGCAGCAGCGACTGGCGCAGGGATTCGGTGTACGGCTCGCTGAAATCGATGTGCCTGACCTCGGCGCCCTCGACATCGCAATAGCTGGTGTCGCGGCCGTGCGTGTAATCGATGAGCTGGTCGGGCACCACGATCACCCGCGGCCCCATGTCGGCGCGGATGCCACCCACAGCGTTGACGCCGACCACCCGCCGCGCGCCCAGGCTGTGCAAGGCCCACACGTTGGCGCGGTAGTTGACCCGGTGCGGCGGCAGGTTGTGGGACTCGCCGTGGCGCGCCAGGAACGCCACCCGCCGGCCCACGAAATCGCCGACCACCACGTCACCCGATGCGGCGCCGTACGGCGTCTTCACGGCATGGCGCGTGGCGTTTTCCAGCCCGGAAAACTGGTAGAGCCCGCTGCCGCCGATGACGGCCAGGTCGATGGGTGTGTGGTCGGAATGAGACATGGTGTTGTCCGTGTGGAGATGGTGGTTTTGCTCCCTCCCCTGCTCGCAGGGGAGGGCTGGGGAGGGGTAGCTTTTGATCTTCAAGTCAAACGCAAGAGCGTCACCCCCTCCCGACCTCCCCCTGCGAGGCAGGGGGAGGAGTTATTCATCACGCAGCGCGTAGATGCCCGGCAGGTTGCGGCCCTGTTCGTGGTAGTCCATGCCGTAGCCGAAGACGTAGCGGTCGGGCAGGACGACGCCGTTGAAATCCGACGCGATGCCGTCGACCAGGCGATCGTGATCCTTGGTGGACAGGCTGACGATCAGCACCTTCTTTGCGCCGCGCTGGTAGCAGTCGTCGCGCACGGCTTTCAGGGTGTGACCTTCGTCGAGGATGTCGTCGACCAGCAGCACGATGCGATCACGCAATGACACCTGCGGCTCGCGCAACCACATCAGCTCGCTGCCGGCGGTGTCGCCGCGGTAGCGGGTGGCGTGCACGTAATCGAATTCGAGATCGGTGCGGATCGCCAGCGCCAGCTGCCCGGCAAAAACCAGCGCGCCGTTCATCACGGTGAGGAACACTGGCCGCTCGCCATCCAGCGCCACGTCGATCTGCCGACCCATGTCGGCAATCACGCTCTCCAGCGTGGCCCGCTCATAGAGCAGTTCGGCGTTGGCCAGCGCGACGGCAAGGGAAGGTACGGAAGGGCTCATAAGTGTCTCCATGGGAATCGGGGGTGGTCGGTGCAGCGCAGGTTTCGCTTCTACGATTCCCCATTCCCTGTTCCCGGCCCGGCATGCAAAGCAGTGATCCGCGCAACGAAGCGATCGCGCTGCGGGTTGTCGGTCAGTCCGTCCCAGCCAGCGGCGATGGCGCCACGCAGGCTGGCCAGTGATGCACGGCCTGTCTCCCTGCCCTGCACCGCGGCGATGGCCTCGTCGACCACGTCGGGGAAACAGGCCAGCACCAGGTCGCAGCCCGCATCCAGATGGGCCTGCACGCGGCCGCCCACGGAACCGGCCGCGCCGGCGGCGGCCATGCTGATGTCGTCGCTGACGACAACGCCGGTAAAGCCCAGTTCGCCGCGCAGGATGCGCTCGATCCAGACGCGCGAGTAGCCCGCCGGCTGCGTGTCCACCGCGGGATAGGTCACGTGCGCCATCATCACCGCTTCCACCCGCGCCTCGATGCATTCGGCAAAGGGCAGCAGATCGTCGCTGAGAATCCGTTCGAGTGGTCGCGGGTCGATCGCCGCGGCCTTGTGGGTATCGGTGGCCACCGAACCGTGGCCGGGGAAATGCTTGATGACCGCGGCCATGCCGGCCAGGTGCATGCCGCGCACATAGGCCTGCGCCAGTTCGGCGGTGACCGCCGGCTCGGCATGGAACGCGCGCAGCCCGATCGCGGCATTGCCGCGAGCCAGATCCACCACGGGTGCAAAACTGAAATCGACGCCGCTGGCGCGCAGCTCGCTGGCCATGACCCAGGCGTGCTCCTCGGCCAGGCGCACCGCCTCGTGCGGATCGTGCGCGTAGCGCTCGCCGATCGCCGACAGCGGCGGAAGCCGGGTGAAGCCGTCGCGGAAGCGTTGTACCGGACCGCCCTCCTGATCCACCGCAATCAGCATGTCGTCGCCGCCGGCCTCGCGAATCGCGTCGCACAAGGCGGACAGCTGATCGCGCGACTGGTAGTTGCGCGAAAACAACAACACACCAGCCACGCCGGGCTCGCTCAGCCAGCGCTTCTCGTGCTCGGCCAGCTCCAGCGCGGCCACGCCGATCATCAGCATGCGGCATCCTCGGCGGCACGTTCCGCCGGCGACCATTGCCGGTACGGATGCGCGATCAGGTTGACGTTGTAGTAGCGCACTAACGAGCTCACCTCGCGACCCAGCCACGGTGGCCGGGGAAATGGCGCATCGACCGCCGGCAGTTCCACCTCCGCGACCACCAGGTCGCGATTCTCGCCTTCGAATTCATCGACCTCGAACAGTACGCCATCAACCCGCACATGGTGGCGGGTTTTCTGCAGCACGCCGTCGCACAAGGTCTCCAGCAAGGCCTGGGCATCGCCTGCCGGTATCGCGTATTCGAACTCGGCCCGCGCGATGCCTGGCGTGGCGGCCTTGATGTTGAGCCACGCCTGCTCGCCGGCCAGCCGCGCACGGACCGAGGCCCGCGCGCTGCCATCGCGCAGCGCCTGCGCGCCCACCAGATAGCCCTGCGCCATCGGCTCGCTGTGCTCGACAGCGGCGCGCCAGTCATCCGTGGCTACGAGGAATTTGCGTTCGATCTCGATCGGCATTGGAGTTGGCGTGAGTGGAGAGGGAGGGAAAACACTTGGCGTGCTTCGGTTGAGGTAATGGGCAACGCATCAACCCCACCGTTCACGCTGAGCGTAGCGACCGCAGGTCGCGAAGTCGAAGCGTCTTCCCCAGCATCCTTCGACTTCGGGCCTGCGGGCCTACGCTCAGGGCGAGCGGCCGGGGGTGATCAGCCTCAACGTTCGAACAAGGCGATCGATTCCACGTGGGCCGTATGCGGAAACATGTCCATCACGCCCGCCGATGCCAGCGTGAATCCATGCTGGTTGACCAGGATGCCGGCGTCACGTGCCAGCGAGGCCGGGTGGCAGGAGACATACACCACGCGTCGCGTCTTGCGATGCGGCAGGTAGGCCAGCAGTTGGTCGGCACCGGCGCGTGGCGGATCGAGCAGCACCTTGTCCCACGGCGTGCGCGCCCAGTCGCTGGCGCGCTGGTCTTCAAACAAATTGGCGACGTGGAAGGTGGCGTTGTCGATGCCGTTGCGCACGGCGTTCTGCGCTGCCCGCTGCACCAGGCCGTGCTCGCCTTCCACGCCTACCACCTCGGCCACGCGACGGGCGATCGGCAGGGTGAAGTTGCCCAGGCCGCAGAACAGGTCCAGCACGCGGTCGGTCGGCTGCGGATCGAGCAGCGCCATTGCGTGCGCCACCATGCGCTGGTTCATGTTGGCGTTGACCTGCACGAAATCCAGCGGCTCGAACTCCAGCTCCACATCGGCGAAGCGCGCGTCGTCGCTGGCGATGCGGAACGCCAGCCGCGGCTGCGCCGGCCACAGCGGATGCACGCTGGAGTTGTTGCCGGGCTGCAGGTAGATGGCCAACCCATGCTGCTGTCCGAACGCGGTCAGCGCGGCCAGGTCGCCCTCGCCCAGCGGCTGCAGGTGGCGGAACACCAGCGCCATGGTGTCGTCGCCGCCGGCGAATTCGATCTGCGCGATGGCATCGACCGCGTCCAGCCCGTTGATCAGTTCGGCCAGCAGGCCCACCTTGGGGCCAATCGCCGGATGCAGTACTTCGCACTGCTGGATGTCGGCCACGAAACGCGGATTCGCCTCCTCGCGGAAGCCCACCAGCACGCGCCCCTTCTTCAGAACGTGGCGTACCGACAGGCGGCCCTTGCGCCGATACGCCCACGGCTCGCCGGTGAGCGGCGGCAACCATTGCTGCGGTGCGACCTTGCCGATGCGTTCGAAGTTTTCCGCCAGCACGCGCTGCTTGGCCGCGATCTGCGCTTCGGCGTCCAGGTGCTGCAGCGAGCAGCCGCTGCACTCGGCGAAATGCCGGCAGCGCGGCTCGACCCGATGCGACGAAGGGGTGATCACTTCGACCACTTCCGCTTCGTCGAAATGGCGGTGGCGCTTGCGCAGGCGCACCATCACCTGCTCGCCCAGCAAGGCACCGCTGACGAACAACGCCTTGCCGTCCACGCGGGCGACGCCGCGGCCGTCGTGGCTCAGGTCGGTGATGGTGGCTTCGAAGGGAGTGGCAGGAACGGAGTTGGATCGGGACATGAAAACGCATCGGGCCGCAGCGGTGGGCCGCCGATTATCTCAGATCGGCGGCACCGACCGCGGCGGCTATTTCTGCTGCCAGGCGCCGGCGGCGTTCTGGTAGTACCAACCCGCATGTGCGTGCTTGACCCAGCCCTTGGCGAAGGTGGTGCGGATCTGGTCTTGCCATTCCGGATGGCCATTGGCCTGGGCAATCTCGCGGTACAACTCGTTGCGATCACGGTTTTCGTCAGCCACCGTGGCATTCGCCTGCGCACGCTGGCTCAGCGGCACCTTGGCGGCATCGCGTAGTGCGACCAGGCCGTCGTTGGTAAAGCCCACGGCGCCGCTGTCGAGCAGGCCGCCCAGCGCACCCTGCACGCGTGCGCGCATGCGGCCACGGATGGCCTCGGTGGTGGCGTTCTGGATCTGCAGGTTGGGCGCATCGGCGGCGTAAGCCGCGGGAATCAGCAAGTCCAGCAGCATCGCCGACGGCTGCGGGCCGTTGCCGGGGGGCGGGGTTTCCTTCTTCGGTTCGGCAGGTGCCTTTCCGGTGCCGTCGAGCACGTTGCCGATGAACTGGTCCGCCGCTTTCTGCGCCGCCGCTTCGGGGAAATACACGTTGATGGTGACGCAACCGACCAGCGCCACGGTCACGGTGGTCAGGATCAGATATACGAGCTTGCGCATGCGGCAACTCCGGCTGGGGTGTGGGGGGGGAAGCATCAGCGGATTTCCGGGGCATTGCCGGCGATGGCTTCCTTCAGGCGGCGGACCAGGGTGGGCCAGTCGACCTCGGCCTGGTGGCCGATCACCTGCAATCGCGGCAAACCACTGCCTTCCACGATAGTGTATCCGCCCTGTTCGCGCTCAAGGCCGCTCATCCGGCAGACCGATCCCTGCAAGGTGCAATTGAGGCCGATGCGCTTGTAGCCGAAGGTCTTGAACAGCTTCAGCACCGCGCCCTGCAAGCCGGCGGCGATGCCACCGCCACCGACGGACGTGAGGTTGTTCACCGCGCGCTGGCTGATGCGGCCACCGTCACCGGCCAGCAACCGTGCCTTGAAGGCTACCGGCTGCCAGTTGACCAGGCGCAGGTCGTCGATCGATCCGTCGAGCTTGCCGGTGATGCTGCCGAAGTCGAAAACGCTGGTGATGGCGCCCAGGTCGAGCTGGCTCAGCTTGATGTCGGCGGCAAGCATCGGGCTGTTGCCGAACGGCTGCTGCAGCGAAAGATCGGTGATGTCGGCAAATCCGCCAAACAAATTCACCGACAGTCCTCCGGCCAGCTCGACCCGGTCATCCACCCATTTCAGCGAGGGAATGGCGCCGCCCAAGGTGCCGGGGAATTTCGGCCAGCCCATGGCCTGGCTGAAGGCAGCCATATCGACCCCGGTCACGTTGAGCGCGGTCGAGAGCCGTTGCCCGCTGGCCGCGGCCGGGCGCCAGCTGAATTCGCCCAGATGCAACTGGCCTTGCAGCAAGGCCATGTCGATGGGCTGCTGCAGTGCCAGCGCGCCGTTGCGGCTTTGCCAGCGCGATTGCGTGCCGCCCACCGGCAGTCGATAGAACTTGAAGCCCTTCCATTGCAGTGTCGTGGCGGGACGATCGCCCGATGCGACCCAGTCCAGTCCACCGCGCAGGTCATTCACGCTGATGCGACCATCCGCCTCGGTCAGATCCAGCCCGTCGGTGGTGAAGGCGAAGGCGCGCAAGCCGTTCGCGCGCATGTCCACGCTGGCGTTCAACTGCCCGCTCAACTGCACATCGCGCAAACCCATCGTGGCCAGCCACGCACGGCCGTAGCGTTCGTAGGCGGCCGGAAACGCCGCATGCAGCCGGTCGAGCTTGAGTTGCTTCAATTCGCCCTTCGCGTCGAAAGCGAGCGCGCCCTCCAGTTGCAGGGCATCGGCGTCGTTCACGCGTAGATGCTCCAGCGCGAAGGCGCCTTGCTGGGCGGTGGCGTTCAACCCCAGTTGCACCGGATGATCCGGCAGGCTGGCGTAGATCGGCCCCAGCAGCAATTCGCCGCCGCGCAGGTTGGCGTCCAGGTCGATGCGCGAGGGCACTCTCGTCGTGTCCAACCCGAACCGGCCCGAGCCACCCAGGCCCTCGGCAGCCAGCGTGCCGGCGGGAGTGTCGAAGCCCACGCCGGCCAGGCTGAACTGGCCGGAGGATTGCAGGCCGCTATCACGCACATCCAGCGCCAGCTCGGCATCCAGCCGGCCACCGGTGGGCCTCCCGGACCACACGGTACCCAGCAAACCCTGCAGCCAGGTGGCAGGCAACTGGGTAAGCGTGATCTGCGCGTGAGTGGGTTGATCCAGCGGCAGCGCGGCGCTGGCCTTTGCCTTGCCCTGTTCGATGTCGACCTGGATGGTGTTGGTGGTCTCGCTGGTGACCAGCCGCAGCGTGGCATCGCCCAGCGCGCCGCCCGGGGCGCCACGCAATTGCAGCTGGCCATCCAGAACCCAGCGCATGCGCGCGTCGCGCTGCAGGTCGCCATCCAGCGCCAGGCCAACCTTGCGCCAGCCCATGGCCGCCACATCCGCCTGCTTCGCGCTCAACTGCAGGTGGATGCCGCCATCGGCACGATCGCTGAGACGCACCGTTACCGTCGACAGCTTCACCCCCGGCACGCTGATGGAACGGGCCGCGAAGACCACATCCGCACGCGCGGGCGCAGCCCAGCCGCCGGCAAGAAACAGCAGGCAAAAAACCAGCAGAAGATGGCTTGATGAAAAACGCATGTCGGGCCATTCTGCCAAACTCAGCTGAACGATATGGATTTCGTCATGGCCGCCACCGTCACCGCCCCGTCTTCATTCCCGTTTCACGCCACCGGCGTGGATGTGCTGGTAGCGGACGACGACCCGGCCAGCCGCCGCTTTCTGGCGGACGGCATGGGCCGGCTGGATGTCCGCGTGGTCACCTGCGCCGACGGCATCGAGGCGTTGGCGCTGGCCCGCGACCGGGCTTTCGACCTGCTGTTGCTGGATTGCCGCATGCCCGGCGCGGGGGCGCTGCAGATTCTGTCGACGCTGCGATCGGATGCGCGGGCCCGTTCGCGGCACGCCATCGCGGTGGCAAGCAGTGCCGAGATGGCGCCCAGCGAACGCTCGGCGTTGCTGATGGCCGGTTTCGCCGAGGTACTCGTCAAGCCCTGCAAGCTGGTGGACCTGCAACGGTTGCTGGGATCGCTGGCCAACCACCCGACCCCACCGCTTGACGATCAGGCCGGCCTGCTTGCCAGCGGCGACCCGGTCACCATGCAGGCGCTGCGCGGGTTGTTGCGGGGAGAACTGGAGCGGCTCAAGGACGAGCTCGCGAACATGGACGTCGACCGCATCGCGCTTGCCGAACGGCTGCATCGGTTGCGGTCGTCCTGCGGGTTTTGTGGCGCCGCCATGCTGTCGACCGAAACCGTGGCGTTGCAGGAAGCGCTCGCCCACGCGTCCATGGACATCGCGCCAAGCCTGCAGCGCTTCAACCAGGCACTGGACGCGACCCTGCTGGCGCTGGATGCCTGACCCCGGCCATCAGCGCCACGAGGTGGTGCCACCGAGCACTCGCCAGGCGCGCAACTCGCCGCCACCGAGATGAAAACGGATTACCTCGCGCATCATGCCGCGCAGCGCTTTCAGACCTTCGTCGTCCGGCATGCGGTCGTGCGCCAGCGCCAGCAGGTCGCTGCCACGCAGGACATGCCTGCGACCCGGCAGGCACGCCACCGCGCCCTGTTCGACCCGGTATTCGTAATGCGCCTGCGGCTCCAGCAGCTCGCCCGTTTCCGCATCATGCTCCAGCTGCAGGGCGTAACCCATCGCCTGCAGCAAGTCGCGCTCGAAGCGGCGCAGGCTCCAGGCCAGCGACTCATCCGTGGCCAGCCGCTGCAGCGCCAGTGCATAGGCATCAAACAACGCGCTCGAAGGATCCTGCCGTTCGCTGAGGCGTACCACCAGTTCGTTGAGATAAAGCCCCGCCAGCCCGGCATTCCCGATTAGCCGCAGCGGCGTACCCGTGGTTTCCACCGACGTCAGCGTGGCCAACTCGCCGCGCAGCAGCAACCCCATTGCCAGCGGCTGGAACGGCTCCAGCTGCGCCCGGCGCAAACGCGTCTTCTCCCCCCGCACTCCACGCGCCACCACACCCAACCGCCCCTGATCGCGGGTCAGGCATTCCAGCAACAGCGACGTCTCCCGGTACGGGCGCGAATGCAGGACGTAGGCGGGTTGCAGTTCGAGGCGCATGGCTTGGGACGGGATTGGGGATTCGGGATTGGGGATTTGTAAAAGCTCGGGCTGGCAGGCTCCTGCGAATCCCGAATCCCGAATCCCGGCTAATCGGTATACCCGAACTTGCGCAGCATGTTGTCGTCGTCGACCCAGCCTTCGCGCACTTTCACCCACAGCTTCAGGAACACCTTGCGTTCGAACATGCGCTCCATGTGGCGGCGGGCGCTGCTGCCGATGGATTTGAGCTGGGCGCCGCCGTTGCCGATCACGATGGCTTTCTGGCCGTCGCGTTCGACCCAGATGATGGCGTGGATTTCGGCGATGCCGTCGGGGCGATCCTCGAACCGTTCGATCTCCACCGTGGTGGCGTACGGCAGCTCCTGATCCAGCCGCAGCATCAACTGCTCACGCACCATTTCGGCCGCCAGGAAGCGTTCGCTGCGGTCGGTAACCTCATCCTCGCCGTACACCGGCGGCTGGATCGGCAGGCGTTTCAGGATGGCCTGCTCCAGCTCCTTCAGGCCCTGCTCCTTCAGCGCGCTGACGTAATGGATCTCGTCGTAATTGTGCTTGGCCACCAGCTCGGCCACGAACGGCAGCATCACCGTCTTGTCCTTGTTGAGGTCGACTTTGTTGATCACCAGCAGCCGCGGCGTGGTTTGCTCGACCAGCGCGGCGTACAGCGCTTCGTCTTCGTCGGTCCAGCGGCCGGCTTCGATCAGTTGCACCACCAGGTCGACATCGCTGATCGCCGAGCGCGCGGCGCGGTTCAAGCTGCGGTTCATGGCGCGCTTGGCACCGCGATGCAGGCCCGGCGTGTCCACGTACATGATCTGGCCCGCCTCGGTGGTGTTGATGCCGAGGATGCGGTGGCGGGTGGTCTGCGGCCGCGGGCTGATGATGGACAGCCGAAAGCCGATCAACGCGTTGAGCAAGGTGGACTTGCCCACGTTCGGCCGGCCGGCCAGGGCCACCGTGCCGCAGCGATAATTCTCGTGCGGCAGGACGGCGGCGGGATCCAGTTCGTGGTTCATGACAGAGTGCTCGGCAAGTTGGACGGCAAGTGTAATGCCTTGTCGCCAAAGGAAATGGCAGCCGCCGCCACGCGATGGTGCGGCGGTGGAGCGGATTCCGGGGGGATGGTGAAAACGTGGATCAGGCTTTGCGCTGCCCATCCAGCAATTGCGCCAGCACGATCTCGGCGGCGTCCTGCTCGGCGCCGCGACGGCTGGGGCCGGTGGTTTCGGCGACCAATGCCATCGGCTCGCTGACGCTGCAGCGGATATCGAAGGTTTTGGCGTGGTCTTCGCCGTGGCTGGCGACGAGCTCGTAATGCGGCAGCGGCCAACCGCCGGCCTGCAGCCATTCCTGCAGGCGCGTCTTGGCGTCCTTGGATGACCGGCGCAAGGCCGCGATGCGTTCACCGAAGAGACCACGCACGGTTTCACGGCATGCGTCGAAACCGCCGTCCATGTACACGGCAGCCACCATCGCCTCGAACGCGTCGGCAAGGATCGACTCGCGGCGGAAGCCACCCGTCTTCAACTCGCCGGTGCCCAGTTTCAACTCGTCGCCCAATGACAATTCACGCGCCACCACGGCCAGCGCCTGGCCGCTGACCAGTTGCGCACGCAACCGCGACAGCTCGCCTTCGCTGGCCTTGGGGTGCGCCTCGAACAGCATTTCGGCGACGATCGCACCCAGCAAGGCGTCGCCCAGAAACTCCAGCCGCTCGTTGTTGGGCTTGCCCATGCTGCGATGGGTCAACGCCAACTCGGCCAGCGAACGATCGCGAAAACGGTAATTGAATTCCAAGGGATGCGCTGGCCGGTTACTGGTTCGGATTGCCCTGCAGCGGCACGCTCTTGTCGAAGTGCAGCAGGAAATCGATGTTGTACATGAATGGCACAACCTTCTCGTAGGCCACCCGCAACTGGGTCGGGCCGCCGTCGCGGTCGCGCACCAGGGTGATGTCGGACGGCTGGATGGTGGCGTCGTCGACGTACTGGAAGTTCATCTTGAACATCAGTTCGCGGCGAAGGTCGTCCAGCGATTTGCCATCGACGCCAGAGGTGGAGATCTGCGTCATCGCCTTCTCCACGCCCATGTATTCGCTGTACGACGGCGCCAGCCGCATCGCCATGTAACCCAGAAAGCCCACCACGGCCAGAATCACCAGGAACCCGATCAGGGTGATGCCCGATTGCCTCGATTTCATAGTCCCCTCGCTATGCCGCCTGCGCGGCTTGCCTGCCCGATATGCAGTCCGAAACCCCAATGCTCGCCGGGATCGGCGATGCCGGCGAATTCTCGCACCAATGGCACGTCCGAATCCGGGGCACCGATCAATGAATGACCGTGCCGATACGGGAAAAGTCCACGCCACCGGTACCCCAGCCCTTCCAGCTCATCCAGATCAGGAACGCCTTGCCGGCCAGGTTCTTCTCCGGCATGCAGCCCCACCAGCGGCTGTCCTCGCTGTTGTTGCGATTGTCACCCATCACCACGTAGCAACCTTCCGGCACCTTCGAGGGCACCTTGGCGTTGGGGATCGGGTTGGGAATGTTGTAGGCCGGCATGCGCGCGATCATGTGGTTGACCTTGCCCAGGTGCTCCTTCCAGACGGTGGCGCCCATGTCCAGCATCAGGCGGTCCTCCGCGCGCTGCGGGTTGCCCGTGTACGGCCCGATCTCCTCGGCCTGCACCGGCTTGCCGTTGATCAGCAGATCGGCGCCATGCACTTCGATGGAGTCGCCCGGCAGGCCCACCACGCGCTTGATCCAGTTCTGGCTGGGCACCTTCGCGTGGGGATCGCTGCAGCCCGGATCGCCACTGCGGATCAGCTTGCCGGTGCCGTCGTCACACAGGAAACCGGGGAAGCGGAACACCACCACATCACCACGTTGCGGCTCGCCCAGGTCCACGACCTTGTTGTTGAACGCAGGCAGGCGCAGGCCGTAGGCAAACTTGTTGACCAGGATGAAATCGCCCACGTCCAGCGTGGGCATCATCGAGCCGGACGGAATCCGGAACGGCTCGGCCACGAACGTGCGCAGCAGCAACACCACCAGCACCACCGGGAACAGTGAGCGCGCCCAGTCCACCGGTACCGGGTCGCTGTATTCCGTACCCGCGGCATCGAGCCGCGCCTTGCGCTGCTTGTACAAAAACAGCCGGTCAAGCCCCCACACCACGCCAAACAGGACGGTGAGGCCGAGCAGGATCGCCGAGAAATCAAATTCCATGTGGGGCTCCATTAGGAGCCGGGATTCGGGATTGGGGATTCGGGATTCGAAAGAGCTGCTGCGCTCCGAATCCCGAATCCCCAATCCCGAATCCCGGCCAAACTATTTATCCACTTTCAGCACGGCAAGGAAAGCTTCCTGCGGAATGTCCACCCGCCCGACCTGCTTCATGCGCTTTTTGCCTTCTTTCTGCTTTTCCAGCAATTTCTTCTTGCGGCTGACGTCGCCACCGTAGCATTTGGCCAGCACGTTCTTGCGCAGCGCCTTGACGGTGGAGCGTGCAATGATCTGCGCGCCGACGGCCGCCTGGATCGCCACGTCGAACTGCTGGCGGGGGATCAGGTCCTTCATCCGCTCGACCAGCTCGCGGCCTTTGCGGTCGGCATGGCTGCGATGCAGGATCAGGCTCAGCGCATCGACACGATCGCCGTTGATCAGCACATCGGTGCGCACGAAGGGGCCGGCCTCGAAACGCTCGAACTGATAGTCCATTGAGGCGTAGCCGCGCGAGACGGACTTCAGCCGATCGAAGAAATCCATCACCACCTCGGCCAGCGGCAGCTCGTAACTGATCTGCACCTGGGTGGCCAGGTACTGGATCGAACGCTGCACGCCGCGCTTTTCCTCGCACAGGGTGATCACGTTGCCGATGTAGTCGGGCGGGGTGAGGATGTTGGCCACGATGATCGGCTCGCGGATTTCCTGGATCAGGCTGGTGTTGGTGGGCAGCTTGGCCGGGTTGTCCAGCAGCATCGTGGTGCCGTCGCTTTTCAGCACTTCGTAGACCACGGTGGGCGCGGTGGTGATCAGGTCCAGGTCGTATTCGCGCTCCAGCCGCTCCTGCACGATTTCCATGTGCAGCATGCCGAGGAAGCCGCAGCGGAAACCGAAGCCCATCGCCTCGGACGACTCGGGCTCGAAGAACATCGCCGCGTCGTTCAGGCGCAATTTGTCCAGCGCCTCGCGCAGCGCGGGGTAGTCATCCGACGACACCGGAAACAGGCCGGCGAACACGCGCGGCTGCATGTGCTGGAAACCGGGCAATGCCTTGTCGGCGGGCTTGCCGGCATGGGTCAGGGTGTCGCCCACCGGCGCGCCGTGCACGTCCTTGATCGAGGCGTTGATCCAGCCCACTTCGCCCGCACCCAGCTTGGCTAGCTTCTTGCGCTTGGGCGTGAACACACCGACCTCGCCCACTTCGTGGCTGCGGCCCGTGGACATCACCAGCAGCTTGTCGCCGGGCTTGATCTCGCCCTGCATCACGCGCACCAGCGACACCACGCCCAGGTAGTTGTCGAACCAGGAGTCGATGATCAGCGCCTGCAGCCGATCGGTGTCGCGCGGCTTGGGTGGCGGGATGCGGGCGATGATCGCCTCCAGCACCTCAACCACATTGAGCCCCGTCTTGGCGCTGACCGCCACCGCGTCCGTGGCGTCGATGCCGATGACAGCCTCGATCTCGCCCTTCACCTTTTCCACGTCGGCCGTGGGCAGGTCAATCTTGTTCAGCACCGGAATCACTTCCAGCCCCTGCTCCACCGCGGTGTAGCAGTTGGCCACCGACTGCGCCTCGACGCCCTGCGCCGCATCGACCACCAGCAGCGCGCCCTCGCACGCCGCCAGCGAGCGGCTGACTTCGTAGGAGAAATCGACGTGGCCCGGCGTGTCGATGAAATTCAGTTGATAGGTTTTGCCATCCCGCGCGGTGTACGGCAGCGATACCGATTGTGCCTTGATGGTGATGCCGCGTTCGCGTTCGATCGGGTTGTTGTCCAGCACCTGGGCTTCCATCTCGCGGTCGGCCAGGCCGCCACAGAGATGGATGATGCGATCGGCCAGCGTCGACTTGCCGTGATCGATGTGGGCAATGATGGAGAAGTTGCGAATCAATTCCATGGAACGCTGCTGGCCTGCCGAACGAGGGGATTTGTCGCCATGCGGGGAGCGCAGGCGCGCGTCACCGGTATGGCGGCGCGAACCCGGCATTATCGCATGGAACCGGCATCTGCCAGCGTGGAAACGCGACGGGCGCCACCGGTCGGATGGCGCCCGCGCGTGAAAGCGGTGGAACGTGGCGCTTATTTCCCGTCGGGCACGGTCAACCCCACGAAGTTGCTCTGCTCGCCGCGACGCACCAGCAGCAAGGCCGTGCTGCCGGGCTTCACGTCCTTGGTGGCGTCATGGAATTCGCCAACCGTGCCGATCCGTTTCTGGTTGACCATCAGGATGACGTCACCCGCACGCAACCCGGCCTGCGCCGCCACCGGACCGGTAATCTCGCCGATCACCACGCCCTGCCCCGACTTCAGCCCCAATTGCTTGCGGGTGTCGTTGTCCAGCGGCTGTACGGTCAGGCCCAGTGCCGCCGAGCCACTGCTGGCGGACGACGGGCCGCCAGTGCTTGCACCTACCGCGTTCTTGTCGCGCTCGGCCTCGCTGATGGTGACCTTGAGCGTCTGCCTCTTGCCGTTGCGCAGGATCTCCATCGGAACCGTGGTGCCTGGCTTGGTCATGCCGACCAGCGGTGGCAGATCAGCAGCCTGCTGCAGCACGTGGCCGTTGTACGTCAGGATGATGTCGCCAGGCTGCACGCCGGCCTTCTCCGCGCCACTGTCGGGCGTCACCGCCGCCACCGCCGCGCCAACGCCGTTGTCCAGCTTTAACGCCTTGACCATGTCGTCGTCGACCCGCTGCACCATCACGCCCAGCATGCCGCGCGACACGTAGCCCTTGCTCTTGATCTGCTGCACGGCGTTCATCGCCACGTCGATCGGGATCGAGAACGACACACCCAGGTAGTCACCGGTGTTGGAATAGATCTGCGAGTTCACACCCACCACGGCGCCGGCGAGATCGAACAGCGGGCCGCCGGAGTTGCCGCGGTTGATCGGCACGTCGGTCTGGATGAACGAGGTGTACGGCTGGTCGCGCTGGCCCAGGTTGCGGCCCACCGCACTGACGATGCCTTGCGTCACGGTGTAGTCGAAGCCGAACGGCGAGCCGATCGCCAGCACCCACTGGCCGGGCTTCAGGCTGCGCGAATCACCGATGTTCACCGTCGGCAACTTGCCGCCCGCGTCGACCTTCAGCAGCGCGATGTCATACGTCGGATCGGTGCCGACGACCTTGGCGGTCAGCGTGCGCCGGTCCTGCAGCCGCACGGTGACCTTGTCCGCGCCTTCAACCACATGATTGTTGGTGAGGATGTAACCATCGCCGGAAATGATGAAGCCCGACCCCAGCGAGGTATGCCGTTGCTCCTGCGGCGACGGCATCATCGGCATGCCGAAGAAGCGCCGGAACAATTCGGCCTGCGGATCATCTGCCTGGCCCGGGCCCGGCACCACACCACGGCGGCGATCATTCGCGCCAGTGTATTTCGCCTCGACATGCACCACGGCGGGTGCATTCCTTTCAACGATCCCGGTGAAATCAGGCAGGCCTGCAGCAGCGGCCGGTTGCGCCTGCACCGCGAAGAACGCGGGAAAGCCGGTCAGCGCGAGGCACGCGACAACGCGCAAGATGGATCGATTCATGATTCCTCCTTGGGAGTGGGCAAACAGCTGGATACGCGACCGGTCGGGGCATGACCGGTCGCCAGCAACCGCGTCGGCCGGATCACGAACCGGCGACGCGTGAAAACAGGAAGTCCGCGGAGAGCAACACGCGGGCGCCGGTCAGCGCGGGAATGCGCGACTGTTCGCGGTATCGCGCTGTTGCTGCGGATCGAGCAACAGCAGATAGCTGCCGTCGTGGTTGTCGAGCGTGCGGTAGCGATGCATCGGCGTCCCGTCGCGGGCATATGGCACCAGATTGCCGTCGCCGGGCACACCCAGCGTGGCCGACGCGCGCTGGCTGTACAACTCGGCCGAGTTGCCGCTCAACCACGGTGGAACCGTGGCCGGCACCGCCGAGGACGGCAGCGCGGCATGCTCGGACGATGTGGTCACGCCCGCCGAATCGACCGCGGCGGTTTCGACGCGACCCGTTTCACCCGCCGGTTGCACCAGCAGCAATGCGGCCACCGCCACACTGGCGGCTATGGCGCCGCCGGCCGACCAATGCAGCCAATGGCGGCGTGCGCCTGCCGCCGGCACCGCGGCCGATTCTCGCTCGACGGCCCGCATGACACGCGCGGCAAAGCCGGCCGACGCCAGCGGCGGCATTTGCCGCCGGACGCCATCGCCGGCCAGGTGATACCGCGACCACGCCTGCGACAACGCGGCGTCATGGTCGAGGCGACGCAGCAGAAAGCGCAGCTCCTCCGCCGACAATTCGCCATCAATGGCGGCCGAGAGTTGCTCGCGGTGTTCCGGGTTCATGCCTGCCTGATTCATGTCTGGTCCTCGCGGTCCGACAACAGTGGCCGCAGTTTTTCATCGATCGCTTCACGTGCCCGAAATATGCGTGACCGCACCGTACCGATCGGACAGCCCATCGCCTCGGCGATTTCCTCGTAGCTGAGGCCATCCACTTCACGCAGTGTTATGGCGGTACGCAGCTCTTCGGGCAACGCTTGGACAGTGGAGAACACCGATTGTTCAATTTCCTGGCGCATCATTTCGCGCTCGGGCGTGGCGTTGTCGTGCATGCGCTGGGAGCCGGCCATGAACACCGCGTCATCGGCATCGATGTCGTCGGTGGGCGGTCGCCGGCCGGCGGCCACCAAGTGGTTCTTGGCGGTGTTTACCGCGATCTTGTACAGCCAGGTGTAGAACGCGCTGTCGCCGCGAAACGAGCCGATGGCGCGCCACGCGCGGATGAACGCCTCCTGGGCGATGTCCTCGCATTCGGCGTGGCTGCGTACGTAGCGCGATACCAGCCCGATCAGCTTGTGCTGGTATTTGCGCACCAGCAGATCGAAGGCGGCTTTGTCCCCTTTCTGGACGCGCTCAACCAGCGCCTTGTCCAGTTCGTTTTCGCCCATGCGGGCCGTATCCATCATCAATGCCGTCATCCGCTGCGAAACTGTGGGAGCCGAACGCGCAGCTCAGACCGACGCCCGCCGCACAAGTTCAGCTTGCGCGCCGCACAGTGTAATGTCGCGCGCCGGATTGATTGTGGAAAAAACGTTGGCCCCCGCCATCCGTCCGTTCAGGCGGGCTCGGTGGCTCGCGTGCTCAGCAGCCGCTGCCGCTCGGCCAGCAGGTTGCCGAAGCTGACCGGCGTGGCCGGCCGGCAGAAAAGGTAGCCCTGCAACTCGTCGCAACCGTGGGCACGCAGGAATTCCAGGTGCTGCTCGATCTCCACGCCCTCGGCCACCACGGCACGCTTCAGCCGGTGCGCCATCTCGATGGTGGCGCGCACGATTGCCTCGTCATCCGGGTCCACGCCGATGTTGCGCACGAAGCTCTGGTCGATCTTGATCCGGTCGGCGGGCAGGCGTCGCAGGTAGTCGAGCGAAGCGGCCCCGGTACCGAAGTCGTCGATGGCGATGTGGCAGCCCAGTTCATGCAGTCCGTGCAGGTTCTCCACCAGGTTCGGCGCTTCCTTGATGCTGATGCTCTCGGTGACCTCCATCTCCAGCAGGTCGGGATCGAGCCCGGTATCCATCAGCACTTTCGCCACCGTGTCGAGCAGGCGCGGCTCCATCAACTGCACCGCCGAGAGGTTGACGCCAAGGCGCAGGCGCAAGCCGTAGCGCTCCTCCCACTCCCGTGCCTGGCGGCAGGCGGTGCGCATCACCCACTCGCCGATCGACACGATCAGGCCCGTTTCCTCCGCCAGCGGAATGAACACCGCGGGACTGATGGTGCCAAGCTCCGGGTGCTCCCAGCGCAGCAGCGCCTCCATGCCGACGATGTCCTCGGTCTCGGTGTTCACCTGCGGCTGGTAGACCACGCGCAGCTCGCCGTTGCCCTCGGCGTGGCGCAGGCGCGTCTTCAGCGCCATGCCGTGCTCCTGCGCGTATTCCGGGCTGACTTCGTAGATCTGGAAGTTGTTGCGGCCCAGGTGCTTGGCCGCGTACATCGCCTCGTCCGCGTGCTTGAGCAGGGTCTCGGCGTCGCTGGCGTCGTCCGGGAAAAAGCTCACGCCCATCGAAACGGTAATCTGCAGCTCGGTGCCGTCGTCGAGGTACAGCGGCGTCTCCATCACCTGCACGATCTTCTCCGCCACGCGCAGCACGTCATCGTTCTTCACGATGTGGCGCAGCACCACGGTGAACTCGTCGCCGGCATAGCGCGCCACCGTATCGGACGCGCGCACGCTGCCGCACAGGCGCCGCGATACCGAGCGAAGCACGGCATCGCCGGCGGCATGGCCGTGACTGTCGTTGACGGCCTTGAAGCGGTCCAGATCCACGAACAGCACGGCGAAGCATTCGCCGTTGCGAACCGCCTCGCGGATGATGGTTTCCAGTCGGTCGTTGAACAGCAAGCGGTTCGGCAGACCGGTGAGCGCGTCGAGCAGACCTTCGCTGCGACCCTGCTCGCGGGTCAGGCCGAGCTCCAGCATTTGCGCGAACCGCGCCGCGGCACAATGCAGTACGGGTTCGACGATGCCCGCCGCGCCAAAGCCACGGCGACTGCCGGCCAGCATGGCACCCAGCACGGTATGCCGCTCGTCGTACAGCGGCATGCCGGCGAAGTCGGTCAGGCCCAGCACCTGCAGCAGTGGATCGTTGGCCACCTGGTTGCGCGCATCGTGCCGGTAGTTCACCGTGCCGCCGGCCAATACCTGGGCCAGCGAAGGCTGCGCCGCAGGCGGCGGCCAGCTTGGTTCGGGGCCGTTCCACAACTGTAGTTGCTGCACCGGTATGCCGGCGCTCCCGGAAGGCAACGACCAGACCGCGAGGTAATCGAGGCCGAGTTCATCGAACAGCAAACGCGCCGCCGCCGTTTGCGCATCGACGCCATTGGTCGAGGCAAACATGCGCGACAGCAACGACAGCGCCGCCTCGGCGCGCAGATCCGCGCGATCGCTGCGGAAGATCAACGCCACCGCATCGTGCCCGTCGTGGCTTACCAGCCGCGCGTTTGCCTGCCCGGTATCGCTGCCTTCGGCCGAACGGCGCTGGCAGGGATACCAGCGTCGATTGGCCTCGGTGATCACCTGCTCGATCGTCACGCCCTCGAAGGAAAGCACCTGCGACAGCGGGCGTGCCTTCCAATGATCAGCCGGCAGGCGGCTGTGCCGGATCACGGCGGAACTGACCTCGAGCAGCGGGCAGGTGGCAGACAACTCGGCGATCAGCCATTCGCTGTCGTCTTCCTGAAACGCATAACGGTCGCCAGCCGGCGCCGGCAGCGGCACCTGCGGCAGCGCCGGCAAGGGCGCGCCAGCAAGGGCGCTGGCCCGGCGCCAGCGCGGCAACAGTTCCGCGGTAACGCGCGAGGCATGCAACCAGTCCACGGTGCCAGCCGGCCAATGATCGGGATGGAGCGGTGCCTCGTCGGTCGTTATCACCATCAAGGGCACGTCGAGGGTCGCCGGCAGTTGGCGCAGTTGCCCGCAAGAGGCGCAGCCCTGCACGCCATCACCCTTGATGACGACCACCATCAACTGCAAGGGCGGGCGTCCCTCCAGCAGGATGGCCGCATGGGTGATGTCGCGTGCACTGTAGATCTGCGCGTAGCCCGCCTGGTCGAGCGCGTCGAACACCAGCCGGCGCAGCTCGCGCTGCTCGGCCACGATCAGGACGCCGGCCATCATGCGCAAGCCCTCATATGAGCCAGCGACCATCGCGAAGACGCAGCCGACGCGGTGAGCTGTCGTCGCTGCGCAGGTGCACCGCCAGCGTACCCAGGTGCTCGGCCAGCGCGGGCGGCGCGTTCACCAGCACCACGCGACGCAGGTGGCCCTGCGGCATGCGTGCCAGTTGACGCAGCAAGGTGTCGTCCATCGCCGAGAGCGGCAACTCCAGGCCAACCAGCACGTACACGCCGAAATGCAGGCTTTGCTGCATGAAACGCAGCGCATTGCCCAGGCGCTGGCAATCGGGAACGCGCACGTGCGCATCACGCATGCTGCCCAGGCCGGTGTCCGGCTGCCACAGGTAGACCGCCTGCCCGGTGTGGCGGGCGATCGAGCGGAACTGTTCGAGCAAGCCCGGGCAATCCTCGCTCTGCAGCAGCACCAGGCCGCTGGACGCGCCGAGGATCTGTTCGAACACCTCGGTGCCAGCCTGCGACGATGCAGTATCCATCGGCAAGATCATTGTGCCCACAGCATGCGTCTCGTCATTGATATCCCCGCCGGTGCGGCAACCAGGTCCTCCGCAAGTCTAGCCCGGTGCGCGCGCCATCGCCCAGCCACCGCGCGCACTTTTTTGGATCCCTGCCGACAACAGCCGCCGCCAAAAAATTAACGTTTGACCGATCCCGCGTTCGCCCTCGCCCCTTCGTCCGGCGATGCCCGAATCGACGAGGGATGAGTCTCGCATTCACGGCGATGGAACGGTAAGGTTCGACATTCCCAAGCCATGTCTGCAGATCCCATGTTCGAAGGATTACGCTTCAATCATTGGAAAGCCAACGAGGACGACAGCGGCATCGTCACCCTCGCCCTCGACCGCGCCGGCAGCAGCGTCAACGCCATTTCGGGTGCCGTGCTGGACGAGCTGGGGCAGATCGTCGAACGGTTGGCGATCGAGAACCCGGCCGGGGTGATCATTCATTCCGCCAAGGCCGCCGGCTTCGCCGTCGGTGCGGACATTACCGAGTTCAAGGATTACGCCCGGCGCGGCACGGTGCTGGAGAACATCGAGAACGGCCAGCGGATCTATGAAGCGCTGGCGCGCCTGCCCTGCCCCACGGTGGCGGCCGTGCACGGCGCCTGCATGGGCGGCGGCACCGAACTGATTCTGGCCTGCCGCCAGCGCATCGCCGTCGACGACGAAAAAACCCGCATCGCGCTGCCCGAAGTGCAACTCGGCATCCATCCCGGCTGGGGCGGCACCGCGCGCTTGCCGCGGCTGATCGGCGCGACCGACGCCTTGCCGCTGATGCTGACAGGCAAACCCTTGTCCGCCCGACGCGCCCTGAACCTGGGCGTGGTCGATCGCCTGGCCAGCGCCGACGAATTGCTGGCCGAGGCGCGTCACATGGTGCGTCGCCCTTCCGCTCGCCCGCTGGCACGACGCGCCAAGGCCTGGGCCAGCAACCTATGGCCTGTGCGCCAGATCCTGGCGCCGATGGTGCTGAAGCAGACGGCCGCGAAAGTGCGCAAGGAGCACTACCCCGCGCCGTTCGCCTTGATCGATGTATGGAAGCGTGGTGGGCCAGATATCCGTCAGCGGCTGAAGCTGGAGGCACGTTCCGTCGCCAAGTTGGCCGAAACGTCGACGGCGCAAAACCTCATCCGCATCTTCTTCCTCAGCGAGCGCCTCAAGAACCAGGGCGCCGGCGTCGAGCACGGCATTGAGCACGTGCACGTGGTGGGCGCGGGCGTGATGGGTGGCGACATCGCCGCGTGGGCTGCGTTGAAGGGCTTCCAGGTGACGCTGCAGGATCGCGAGATGAAATACGTGCAACCGGCGCTGGACCGCGCCCATGCGTTGTACGAGAAAAAGCTCAAGACGCCGGAGAAAATCGCCGCGGCCGCGCAGCGCCTGCGCGCCGACGTGGAAGGCAGCGGCGTGGCGGAGGCCGATCTGGCGATCGAGGCCATCTACGAGAACGCCGACGCCAAACGTGCGTTGTACGCCACGATGGAGCCGCAGTTCCAAAGCGACGAAATACTTGCCAGCAACACGTCCAGCATTCCGTTGAATGAGCTGCGTGAAGGGCTGACCGCGCCGCAGCGTTTCCTGGGCCTGCATTTCTTCAACCCGGTCGCGCAGATGCCACTGGTGGAAGTGGTGCGTCACGACCGGCTCGATCCGGCGATCGAGAAGCGCGCGCTGGCGTTCTGCAAGGCGATCGGCAAATTGCCGGTGGCGGTAAAGGGCACGCCGGGCTTTCTGGTCAACCGCATCCTGATGCCGTACCTGCTCGAATCCATGCGCATGTATGCCGAGGGCGTACCCGGCCCGGTGCTGGATCGCGAGGCGAAGAAATTCGGCATGCCAATGGGCCCGATCGAACTGGCCGACACTGTAGGGCTCGATGTCTGCGCCTCGGTCGGCAAGGAGTTGGCGCCGTTCCTCGGGCTGGAACTTCCGCCCGGGCTGGATGACCGGCTCGGCGCCGGCAAGCGCGGAAAGAAGGATGGCCAGGGCCTGTATGTCTGGCAGGACGGCAAGCCGCAGAAACCCGAAGTCGACCCGGATTACGTCACCCCGCCGGACCTGCAGGAGCGCATGATCCTGCCGATGGTGAACGAGGCGATCGCCTGCCTCGACGAGGGCGTGGTCGACGACGCCGACCTGCTCGACGCGGGCGTGATCTTCGGCACCGGCTTCGCGCCGTTCCGCGGCGGCCCGATCCAGTACGCGCGCAGCGAAGGCGTGGACAAGCTCAAGCAGAAGCTGGAGCAATTGGCGCAACGCCACGGCGAACGTTTCATGCCCAAGAAAGGCTGGGACAACCCGGCCCTGGCGGTCAGTGCCAGCGCGACACTCATGGCCGACGCATAGACTGGATTACCGGCGCGGCGCGCCGGTTGTTCCAGGCCGCTTCACCACATCAGATCGTCGGGCACGCCATCGTCGCCGACACCTGCCGCAGCGGGATCGACCAGCAGCGCCAGTTGCCTCGCGTCTACCGCCTTGACCTGCTCGGCGATGTCGCGGCTTACCAGCACGTAGCGACCACCCTGCTGCACCACGCCCAGCTCGCCGGCATTGAGCGCCGTCAGCTGTGCCGCATCGACGTAGATGCGGCGGATCTTGCCGCCATACTCGAAATTGCGTGGTTGGTCGGCATCCGCCTTGTTGAGCGCGTTCCCCGCCAGCAACTGCTGGACCTTCTGCTTCTGCTCGCGCCGCAGACGCGCCTGTTCCGCTGCCTCCTGCTCGGCACGTTTGCGCTCGCTGGCTTCGGTCTGCGCCCGCATCGCATACGCACGCGCCAGATTGATGCCGTCGGCATCGGTATCGGCGGCAGGTGAGCGGTGGCGTGGCGGCTTCGACGGCCTGCCTTTCTGCGCCGGCCTGGCGGATGGGGCAGCGGGGCGTTTTTCTTCGCGTACTTGTTTGACGATGCCGCTTTTCAGCAACTGGTCGCGCAGGGAATCGGCCATGGTCGGAAATCTCGATCGGTATCAATAATGCGGCGGTGGCGGCTCGCTGTGCGGGTCCGGCGCCTGGCCCAGCCGTACCGACATCAACTCGCCGCGCAGCTCGCGCACCGCACGTTCCAGCGCCGCAATGCGCTGCGACTGATCAGCATCAGCCACCGCAAGCGCCTCGACGGTGTCGTCGATGAAGGTCAGCCGCACTTCCAGCTCGGCCAGCCGCTGCTCCAGCCCGTCGTTACTCACTTCGCCACCTGCAGGCTGCGCCCGCGACCCATGCCGTAATACGCCAGCCCCGCCGCCTCCACCGTCGATGGTTCATAGAGGTTGCGCCCGTCAAAAATGGCCGGGGTTTTCAACAGGCCGCGGATGCGCGAAAAATCGGGACTGCGGAACGCCTTCCATTCGGTGACGATGGCCAGTACGTCGGCGCCTTGCAGCGCATCGTAGGCGTGCTCGCACAGGACCAGGTCGTCCCTCTCGCCGTACTGGCGAGCCGTTTCAGCCCGTGCTTCCGGATCAAACGCACGCACCTTGGCACCGACCTGCCACAACGCTTCCATCAGTCGCCGGCTCGGCGCTTCGCGCATGTCGTCCGTATTGGGTTTGAATGCCAAACCCCACAGCGCGATCGTCTTGCCCGCCAACTGGCCATCGAAGTGGCGCGAGATCAACTCGAATAGCTTGGCCTTCTGATCGTGGTTGACCGCCTCGACCGCCGCCAGCAGGCGTGCGTCGTAGCCATAGCTGCGCGCGGTCCGCTCCAGCGCCTGCACGTCCTTGGGGAAACACGAGCCACCGTAACCGGCGCCCGGGTAAATGAAATGGTGACCGATGCGCGGATCGGAGCCGATACCCTGACGCACGAGTTCCACGTCGGCACCGACCCGCTCGGCAATATTGGCGATCTCATTCATGAAACTGATCTTGGTCGCCAGCATCGCGTTGGCGGCGTACTTGGTCAGCTCGGCCGAACGCTCGTCCATCACTACCATCCGGTCGTGACTGCGGTTGAACGGCGCGTACAAGCTGCGCAACACCGTCACTGCGCGCTCGCTTGAAGCGCCGACGATGATGCGGTCGGGTTTCAGGCAATCCTCCACCGCAGCCCCTTCCTTCAGGAACTCGGGGTTGGAAACCACGTCGAAAGGCACCTCGACGCCACGCGATTCCAATACCTGCGAAATGGTGGCGCGCACCCGGTCGGCGGTACCCACGGGAACGGTGGATTTGTTCACCACCACTGCGTACCGGTCGAGATGCGCCCCGATGGTGCGGGCGACGCTCAGCACATACTGAAGGTCGGCGCTGCCGTCCTCGTCCGGAGGCGTCCCTACCGCAATGAAAATGACCTCGCCATGGGCCACGGCGGCCACCGCATCGGTGGTAAATCCAAGCCGCCCCTCGGCGCCATTGGACCGCACGATGGGCTCCAGGCCCGGCTCGTAGATGGGAACTTCACCGCGCTGAAGGCGCTCGATTTTCGATGCGTCGATGTCGACGCATATCACCTGGTTGCCCATTTCCGCGAGGCAGGCGCCCGTTACCAGGCCTACATAACCGGTGCCAAAAATCGTGAGTTTCATCGCTAAAGAAGAATTCCCTGGAACCGAGCCGACTATTCTAGCCGGCTGCCGACGGCAACGTGACCCTTGTTGCCTATCGAGAAAAGCAAAGGGCGCGAATCGCTTCGCGCCCTTGCCATGTCGCCATCGCGGGACCTGGGAGGCGATCAGCCGCCTGAGGCACCCGAACCGGCCGGCGTCGGGCCGGTCTTGACCAGCGTCACGTCGAAGATCAACGTGGCATTCGGCGGCATCGGCGGACGCGGCTCAGAGCCATAGGCCAGAGTCGAGGGGATGTACAACTTGTAATGGCCACCCGCCTGCATCAACTGCAGGCCTTCGCGGAAACCGGGGATCACGCCAGCCAGCGGAATCTTGGCGGCGCCCGGCGGGTTGTGCTTGGAAGAGGCATCGAACACCTGGCCGTCAATGAAGCTGCCGGTGTAGTTGATCTCGACCGTATCGTTCGCGCCCGGGCGCGGGCCGCTACCCTGGGTGATCACTTCGTACTGCAGGCCGGAAGCCGTGGTCTTCACACCCGGCTTGGACTTGTTCTTGGCCAGGAACGCGGCACCTTCAGCCTTGTTCTTGGCACCGAGCTTGTCCATTTCGACCTTGTACTTGGCCTGGATCTTGGCCATGAACGCGTCATGAACCTGCTTGGCCTCGGTGTCGGTCATGGTCGGCTTCTGGCCGAGCATGGCAGCCTTGACGGCGTTGGCAACGGCGGTCGGATCCAGCTCGTCGCGCATGATCGGCGGCACCTGCTCGCCCATCTGGTAGCCAATCACGTAGCTGGCTTTGGCCTTGTCGACCGTGCCGGCGGCGCCGGTGGCAGCCTGAGCGAACACGCTCGACGTCATGCCCAACGCAACGACCAGCGCAGTGGCGGTCAGCGTGGGACGCAGAAATTGCTTCATTCGAAACTCCCTCGTCATGGAATATGCCGGCGTCACCATCCGGGCCTCCCCGATGGAGGCAGGCCACGCATTGTGCGGTTCCTGTCCGGTCTTGGCAACGATGCAAACGTCCGACCTTCGGCAACGGTAAAGGTTCATTCGGCATGACACCGATTTCACATGCCGCCGACCGCCACCACGGTCAGGGTGTGTGTTCCGGCTTGTCGAGCGTGTCCTTCAGCGCCGCCTGCAGGCGCGCGTGCATTTGCACCAGGTTGCGCCACATCACCACCGCCAGCACCACACCCAGCAGAGCCAGGGACAGCGCCACTCCACGCGGCGGCAGGATGGTCGAACCCAACGCACTGACCAGCACCCCCAGCGCCAGCAAAGTCACCAGCGGAATGATCCGCGCCAGCACGTTGCGCATCGGCTGGGTATAGGCGCCAGTAAAGCGCTCGCTGATGCCGATTTCCGCCAACAGCATGCCCAGCGCCTCGGCCTTGCGGTACACCGCGATCAGCATCGGCAGCGACAGGAACAATGCCGTCGCCCAAATCAGTGTGTGGCGCAATTCGCGCCCGATGCCGACCATCGAGAACCACGCCCAGTTATGCGCATTGACGTAGGCACCCAGCATGAAAAGCGTGACCACCAGCAGCACGTTGATGCCGATATGCCACAACAACCGGCGAAAGATCGCCGCCAGCGCCGCGTTCTCATTGACCGGCTTCAGGTTGGCCAGCCAGCCGCTGTAACTGGTGGCGAGCAACCGCGCCGAGCGTGGCGTTATCCGGGTCAGTCCGTTGGCGAGTTTGTCGGCCGAACGGTTCAGATAGGGCGAGACCGCCATGCACACCACCGACACCGCCACGGCGATCGGATAGATGAAGTCACTGATCACGCCCAGCGACAAACCCAACGTGGCGATCACAAAGGAGAACTCGCCGATCTGCGCCATCCCCAGGCCGGCGCGCAGCGAGGTACGCGCATCGTGACCGACGGCGAAAATGCCCACGCTGCAGGCCAGCGTCTTGCCCAGGATCACCGCGCCGGCGATCAACAGCGCGGGCACGACGTAATGCAGCAGCATCGCCGGGTCGATCTTCAGACCGATAGCCACGAAGAACAGCGCCGCGAACATGTCGCGCAGTGGCTCGACCAGATGCATCACGCGGGCGACGCTGCGCGATTCCGCCACGATGGCACCCGCCAGAAACGCGCCCAGGGCCACGCTGAAACCCATCCACGCCGCCAGCAGGCTGGCACCGAAACAGATGCCCAGCACGCTGACCAGCAAGGTTTCGTCACGACCGAAACCGGCCACGTAATCCACCAGCCGCGGCAGCAACAGCAGCCCCAGGATCATGCCCACGATCACGAACAGGCCAAGGTGGCCAATCAGCGTAAACGCCGCTTCCGCCTGCACCGAGCCACCGATGGCTACGGCCGTCAGCAGGGTCAGCATGATGATCGCCAGCATGTCCTCTGCCACCAGCAAGCCCACCACCAACTGCGCAAACGGGTGGTGCCGCTGCCCACCCTCGGAAAGCATGCGGGTGGCCACCATCGTCGATGACAACGAGATGATTGCGCCCAGGAACAGCGAGTCCATGCCCTTCCAGCCAAACAACTCACCGATGCCGAAGCCGATCCACAGCATCAACCCGACCTCGGCCACCGCGACCACCAGCACGCCCACGCCCACCTGGCGCAACTTGCGCACGCTGAACTCCAGCCCCAGGGTGAACATCAGCAACACGACACCGAGGTTGGAAATGTCTTCGATCGCTCGCGGGTCCGCCACCAGCACACCCGGGGTATGCGGGCCGATCAGCACGCCGGCGAGGATGTAGCCCAGCAATACAGGCTGCCGCAGACGCTGGAACAGGATCGTGGTGGCACCGGCCACGATCATCACCATGGCCAGGTCGCGGATGAAACCGATTTCGTGCATGCCTTCTCTTCAACGCCGCGGGATTTCCCAGCTTAAACGAACACCCGCTCACTATTCGTTCGCGAAAGCACAAGCCGGAGGACCGAGTTGCCGGATGCAGTTCGCGGGGCTACGCCGATGTGAAAAAAATGCTTGACGGATATGACACTCGGACCTATTCTTCCGGGCTTCCAGCGGCGGGGCCATAGCTCAGCTGGGAGAGCGCCTGCATGGCATGCAGGAGGTCGGCGGTTCGATCCCGCCTGGCTCCACCAACTTGAATTGTCCCCATCGTCTAGAGGCCTAGGACACCACCCTTTCACGGTGGCGACCGGGGTTCGAATCCCCGTGGGGACGCCAAGTTGGCTCGCAACGCTGGAACGTACACGCTGTAAAACAAAATGTGGAGCGGTAGTTCAGTTGGTTAGAATGCTGGCCTGTCACGCCGGAGGTCGCGGGTTCGAGTCCCGTCCGCTCCGCCACTACACAACGGAAAACCCGCCTTGCGCGGGTTTTTTGTTGCGCGCGATTCGTGTGCGCGACCGTTTCGCACTCAGCCGATCGTATCCGCCGGATCGCGCTCCAGCGTACCGGTCGAATGCCCCTGCTCCGCCAGATATTCCAGCCAGCGCGACAGGAAGCCGTTCATGCGCAGGCGATGCTGGAACACCGTATGCGCCGGAGCGAACGGACCCAGCACCTGCCACAGGTGTCGCCCGGGATGGCAATGCATCGCTTCGGCCACGTGCGCGTCGGTATACATGCGCAGCTGCGCCGATGGCGAACGCTGGCCGGTATGGGCGTCGACGAAATCGTAGGTGAGCTCAAGCTCCAGCGTATACGGATGGCACTCCTGCACATGGAGATGCACGTTCAAGCCGTCATCCACGTTGGACAGGTAGCGGCCGGGCTCAAGTTGCTGCGGCGCGAACAGCCGCGTCAGCCGATGGTAATTTTCCGCATAAAGCCCCATCAGGAAGCCAAAGCGCCCCGGCAACAAGTTGGTTCGGCTGTCCAGTACGGCACTCATCGTTGTCACGAAACTCCTGCGTTCAAAACCCTGCGTTCAAAACATGGTCCGCTCGATACCGAAGCGGGAAAAGATCTTGCTGGCGATTTCCTCGATCGACACGTGCGTGGTGTTGAGGCTGGGGATGCCGGCCTGGCGCATCAGCCGGGCCGCCTGGTCCAGCTCCCAGCGGCATTGCTTCAAGGTCGCATATTTGCTGCCCGGACTGCGCTGTTCGCGGATCTGCGCCAACCGCGCCGGCTCGATCGTGAGGCCGAACAACCGCGACTTGTAAGGACGCAGCAGCGCCGGCAATTCCAGCCGGTCCAGATCCTCCTCGGTCAACGGGTAGTTGGCGGCACTGACACCATAGTGCAAGGCCATGTAGAGGCAGGTGGGCGTCTTGCCGGAACGCGACACGCCAATCAGGACCAGATCCGCGTCGGCATAGTTCACGTCGATGCCGTCATCGTGCGACAGCGCATAGTTGGTCGCGTTGATGCGCGCCTCGTATTTGCCGTAGTCCACCATGCCGTGCGCGCGGTTGACCGCGCCGGAGCGCTTGGCGCCCAGCTCGTCCTCCAGCGGCCCGATGAACGGCGCAAACACATCCATCATCAACGCCCCGCTGGCCGCGACGATGTCGCACAAGGCCGGCTCGGCCATCGTGTTGATCACGATCGGTCGCTGCCCGCTCTGCGCGTAATGGGTCTTGATCCGCACCGCGGCGGCCTCGGCCTTTTGCGCGTCATCCACGAACGACAGGCGATGCTTGTCGAACGTGACGCCCTCGAACTGGGTCAGGATGCTGTTGCCGATCGTCTCCGCGGTAATACCAGTGGAGTCGGATATGAAGAAAACCGTGCGTTGCATGCCTGCTCCCGGTTGGTCATGACCGCTATTACGACGCCATAAGTTGCGAGTAAATCATTGTACTTACTGCATCAAGGCTGACTGGTATGCAGTTGGAGTGGGGATCAACGACAATGGTCTTCTTGTGCTGCACACGACCGGCAGCGGACAATACCACTCCTTTGCCGACCGTTCTGGTCAGTTTGCACCCTTCCCGTTGTCACACGAAAGCCTTCAGGAGATCCCCTTGAACGATCTGGTGCTTTGGCTCGATGCGCTGCGCATGACCGACCTTGGCAAGGTAGGCGGCAAGAATGCCTCACTTGGCGAAATGATCGGCAACCTGTCCCGATTGGGCGTGTCGGTGCCGGGCGGTTTCGCCACCACCGCCGAGGCCTTCCAGCAGTATCTGGAGAAAAGCGGCCTGGCGAAACGAATTCAGGATCGACTGACCTCGCTGGATGTCGATGACGTCGACGCGCTGGTGGTTGCCGGCAAGGAAATCCGCCAATGGATCGTGGACACCGCCCTGCCCGCCGAACTCGAGCAGGCAATCCGCGACGCGTACGCCACGCTGTGCAAGGACGCCGGCGCCAGCGACATCGCCGTGGCGGTACGTTCATCGGCCACCGCAGAGGATCTTCCGGACGCCTCGTTCGCCGGCCAGCAGGAAACCTTCCTCAACGTGGCCGGCATCAACGACGTACTGCACACGGTGAAGGAAGTCTTCGCCTCGCTGTACAACGATCGCGCCATCGCCTATCGCGTGCACCAGGGTTTCAAGCACGAGGAGGTGTTCCTCTCCGCCGGCGTGCAGTTGATGGTGCGTTCGGACGTGGGTGCGTCCGGGGTGTTGTTTACGCTGGACACTGAGTCGGGCTTCCGCGACGTGGTGTTTGTCACTGGCAGTTACGGCCTGGGCGAAATGGTCGTGCAGGGCGCGGTGAATCCGGATGAGTTCTACGTCTTCAAGCCGACGTTGAACGCCGGCAAGCCGGCCATCCTGCGCCGCAACCTTGGCGCCAAGCAATTGCGCATGGTCTATTCCGATGCGGCCGACGAACGTGTGCGCACGGAAGACACGCCTGCCGAACTGCGCAACCGGTTCTGCATCAGCGACGAGGACGTGCAGGAGCTGGCGCGGCAGGCGCTGATCATCGAGAAACACTATGACCGCCCGATGGACATCGAATGGGCGAAGGACGGTCACACCGGCAAGATCTACATCGTGCAGGCGCGCCCGGAAACCGTGAAATCACGCTCTCACGCCACCCAGCTCGAGCGCTTCCACCTGAGCGCAAAAGGCAAGATCCTGGCCGAGGGCCGATCGATCGGCCAGAAGATCGGCGCCGGCAAGGCCCGCGTTGTGCGTTCGCTGTCCGACATGAACAAGGTGCAGCCCGGTGACGTGCTGATTGCCGACATGACCGATCCCGACTGGGAGCCGGTGATGAAGCGCGCGTCGGCCATCGTCACCAATCGCGGCGGCCGCACCTGCCATGCGGCGATCATCGCCCGCGAACTGGGCGTGCCGGCCGTTGTCGGCACCGGCAACGCGCTGGAGCTGATCCCCGACGGTACCGACGTCACCGTGTCCTGCGCCGAAGGCGACACCGGCACGATCTACGAGGGCATCGTGAAGTTCGAACGCATCACCGCGGACCTGGGCGACATGCCCGAGGCGCCGCTGAAGATCATGATGAACGTGGCCAACCCCGAGCGCGCCTTCGACTTCGGCATGCTGCCCAACGCGGGCATCGGCCTGGCCCGCCTGGAAATGATCATCGCCAGTCACATCGGCGTGCATCCGAAGGCGCTGCTGGAATATGCCAAGCAGGACGCCGAGACGAAGGCCAAGATCGACGAGCGCATCGCCGGTTATGCCGGTCCGGTCGAGTTCTATGTCGACCGCCTGGCCGAAGGCATCGCCACCATCGCCGCCTCGGTCCATCCCAAGCCAGTGATCGTGCGGTTGTCCGATTTCAAGTCGAACGAATATGCGGGGCTGATCGGCGGCACGCGCTATGAGCCGCACGAAGAGAACCCGATGATCGGCTTTCGCGGCGCCAGCCGCTACGTCGATCCCAGCTTCGCCGACGCTTTCGCGCTGGAGTGCAAGGCGGTGAAGCGCGTGCGTGAAACGATGGGGTTGGACAATGTGTGGGTGATGATCCCGTTCGTGCGTACGTTGGGTGAGGGCCGCAAGGTGATCGAGGTGCTGAAGCGCAATGGACTGGTCCAGGGCGAGCACGGCCTGAAGGTCATCATGATGTGCGAAGTGCCTTCCAACGCGCTGCTCGCCGATGAATTCCTCGACATCTTCGATGGTTTCTCGATCGGCTCCAACGACCTCACCCAGCTCACCCTTGGCCTCGACCGCGATTCCAGCATCGTCGCCAGCCTGTTCGACGAGCGCGACCCGGCGGTAAAGAAACTGCTGGCGATGGCGATCAAGACCGCCCGCGCCAAGGGCAAGTACATCGGCATCTGCGGCCAGGGACCCAGCGATCACCCGGATCTCGCCGAGTGGCTGATGGAACAGGGGATCGAGTCGCTGTCGCTGAACCCGGATACGGTGGTCGATACCTGGTTGCGGCTGGCGAAGAAGAAGGCGGGTTGAGTCTAGCCTTAGGCCTAGAAATCCGTTCGTCCTGAGCGTAGCGCAGCGGAGTCGAAGGACGTGCGTGGCTGGCGGAGAGGGAGGGATTGTCTGGCGGAGAGGGAGGGATTCGAACCCTCGGTAGGCTATTCACCTACGCCTGATTTCGAGTCAGGTACATTCGACCACTCTGCCACCTCTCCAGTGGGGCGCATGGTGGCTCATGCGAGCCGGGAATCATACGCGAGCCCATCTGTCGTGACAACACACCGCGCTTGCGGCATGCTGCGACGGCTCGCCCCCATTGAACGGCCATGATCGAATTCGGACACGCTACCCACGTCGGCCTGCGCCGCACGCGCAACGAGGACACGTATTACGCCGACGCCTCGTCGGGCCTGTTTCTGGTAGCCGATGGCATGGGTGGGCACCAGCACGGTGAGGTGGCTTCGGCGTTGGTGCGCGATGCCGTGGTCGACCTGGTCACGCGCGGGCATGGGCTCATCGAAGCCGTGCAAGGTGCCGGCGAACGATTGCTGGCGCTTACGCGCGGCAATGGCGATCGACTCCCCATGGGCACCACCATTGCCGCGTTGCGGATCATCGGCGACAGCTACGAAGTTGCCTGGGTGGGCGACAGCCGCATCTATCTATGGCAACAGGGTTTGCGCCAGATCAGCCATGACCACTCGCTGGTACAGGCGCTGGTGGAAGCGGGCCAACTGGATCCCGCGCAGGCCTCGCAACATCCGCAGCGCAATGTGTTGACCCAGGCGCTGGGCGTGACGGCGGCGGATCAGCTGCACATCGGCATGAATCGCGGCACCGCCCTTCCCGGCATGGGCTTTCTGCTGTGCAGCGACGGGCTCACCGAGGATGTCACCGACGCGGCCATCGGCCGGCTGGTGGCGCGCACGGACCTGGCCGCGCAGGAATGCGTCGATCAACTGCTGCTTGGCGCGCTGGACGGCGGTGGCAGCGACAACATCACCGCGATCCTCGCACGCATCAGTTGATGCCTTGCTCGACGGTTTCGGCCTGCGGCGACGCAAGCCGGCGCCACAGGCTGCCGTCGGCTGCACTCTTGTCCAGTGCGGCAAGCCGGTTCTGGTGCGCTTCCACTTCCTCCGCTGAGGCACGGAGCACGCGCGGTCGCTCCTGCAGTGACAATGGCACGGCCACCGTTGTGCTGCGCGTATCGGCTTCGTCCTCGAAACCCAGATCGAACGCGACCTGGCCCGAGGTCATGGCCAGATAGACGTCGGCCAGCAACTGCGCATCGATCAGGCCACCGTGCAGATCGCGACGCGAGTTGTCCACGCCCAGCCGTTTGCACAAGGCATCGAGGTTGTTGCGTTGGCCGGGAAAGAGCTCCCGCGCCATTTTCAGTGTATCGAGCACGGCGCAGCGGTCGCCTACCCGCCCGGCCTGCTCGCCCAGGCGCGCCAGTTCCGCATCGAGAAAGCCGATATCGAAACTGGCGTTGTGGATGACCAGTTCGGCACCATCGATAAACGCCAGGAATTCCTCGGCCACGTCCTCGAAGTGCGGCTTGTCCAGCAGGAACGCGTCTTCGATGCCGGTGACCATGCGCGCACCTTCATCAATGGCGCGGTCAGGGTTGAGGTAAGTCTGGTAATAACGGCCAGTGAGCCGGCGCTCGACCATCTCCACGCAGGCAATTTCCACCAGCCGGTGGCCCTGGCGCACTTCCAAGCCGGTGGTTTCGGTATCGAGAACGACCTGCCTCATGCGCTTACCCGCAGCAACTCGGCCTGCTCGCGCGCCGCCTGATCCACCCGTTCATTCTCGACGTGGCCGTTATGCCCACGTACCCACTTCCAGCGCACCTGGTGCGATGCCGCGGCCGCCGACAGGCGCTGCCACAGATCCTGGTTCTTCACCGGCTTCTTGTCCGCAGTGCGCCAGCCATTGGCCACCCACTTCGGCATCCACTGCTCGATGCCCTGCATCACGTAGCGCGAATCGGTGGTGAGCACGACCTGACAGGGGCGCTTCAGTGCCTCCAGCGCGCCGATCGCCGCCATCAGCTCCATGCGGTTATTGGTGGTGGCCGGATCGCCGCCGGCAATCATGCGTTCGCTGCCTTTCGCCCTCAACAGTGCCGCCCAGCCACCGGGGCCTGGATTGCCCAGGCAGGCGCCGTCCGTAAATGCTTCCACTTCGCTCATCATGGCTCGCTATGAATTGAAATCACGAAACCGCACTGCGTCGCGTGCCGGGTGAAAGCCTTCCACTGGCAACGTGCAGTCGGGTTGGGGCGGGGAGTATGCGCAATGGCGTCGCCCTGCGACACCTTTTCCGCGCCATCATCACGTAGCCACCGCCGCAGGGGTTGAACGATGCCGCATGCCCGGGCGCGTCACTGGGCCACGGCCCACCCACCCGCCGCGTCCATTCGATTTCCAGCCCGTGGCGTTCAAGCCGCCTGCCGAGTTGCCCCGGAAACCGCAGTATCCGCGTGCCACCGGATCGCCAATAGAACCAGGGCGCCCAGCCGCTCACGGGATGCACCCCGGTCACCACCAGCACGCCGCCCGGTGCCAGTACGCGCATGGCTTCGCCCAGCAGGATCGAGGGTTCAGCCACGACCTCAAGGGCATGGCGCAGCAACACCACATCGAAGGCTTCATCCAGAAAGGGCAACGGTGCGTCGATCGCGGCGCACACATCGCCGCGATAACCGCCCGCGGCGATCCACATCCGGGTCCAGCCGCCGATCATCGGCAATGAGGGAACCACGACATCGCCGGAAGCGCCCAGCGACAACGCACACGCGCCGGCACTGCGCTGGATATCCGGCAACATCGCGCGCGTCTGCTCATCGGCCAGCTGCCGCAAAGGCGCGCTGCTGTAGATCCGGTGATCGCGATGAAGCATGCGTACGTCCTGACTCATCTATCCGTGAAGTGTAGCTGCTGCCAACCATGCCGGCGGCGGAGGCCGTGGGTGCAACTGAACGGTAGAAACCATTTAACACAAGGCTAACGAGATGCCGGCGCCGCCCCCTTATAGTCGGGCGTTTCCCGCCTCGGAAGGCTGCACGTCGGTTTCCGGATCACCCAACGCTGTGGAGTTCATCGTGCACCTGATCCCCCTACCGGCGCTTTCCGACAACTACATCTGGCTTCTGCATGACGACGCAGGCGACGCCATCGTGGTGGATCCGGGCGAGGCACAGGTGGTCGAAGGCGCGCTGGTCGCGAACGGTCTGCAGTTGCGCGCGATCCTGCTGACGCATCATCACCTGGACCACATCGGCGGTGCCGCGGCGTTGGCATCGCAACATGACGTGCCCGTCTACGCCCCCGACGACGGGCGCATCACCGCGACCACGCATCCCGTCGCGGACGGCCAGCGCATCGAGTTCGCGGCGCCCCGTGTTGAATTCGACACCATCGCCATTCCCGGCCACACCTTGAGCCACGTCGCCTACGTCGGCGCGGGCATCGTGTTCTGTGGCGACACCTTGTTCAGTCTCGGATGCGGCCGCCTGTTCGAGGGCTCGCCCGCGCAAATGCTGGCATCCCTGGACCACTTGTCGACGCTGCCGGAAGACACTCTGGTCTGTTGCGGCCACGAATACACCCAGGCCAACGGACGTTTCGCGCATACGGTTGAACCGGCCAATGCCGCCCTCACGGCCCGATGCCAGGAAGTGGACCAGTTACGGGCGCAGGGGTTGCCCACCGTGCCGGTCTCGCTTGCCAGCGAGCTGGCCACCAATCCCTTCCTGCGGGTGGATAGCGACGACGTATCGAGCTGGTGCGAACACCATGACGGCCGCGGCGACCGCGTTGCCCGCTTCGCCGCGTTGCGCCACGCCAAGAACACGTTCGCCGCATGAGTCGGCGGCTACTACCGCTCACGCTGACGCTGGTGCTGACAGCCTGCGCCACCGACCCTTCGCAGAAGACCCGTCACCCGGTGGTCACCACGCCGGTTGCCACCGATGGCAGCCGCCTGCTCCCGCCATCGGAAACCGCGCCACAAGCGCCGATCGATGTATGGCAACAACTGCGCAGCCGTTTCGAGATGGCCGATTGCGCGGCCGATCCGACGATCACCGCCTGGGCCCGTACCTACACGCGCCATCCGAAGCAGTTCGAAAGCCAATTGAGCGCGGTACTGCCACGCCTGATCTATGTGCAACAGGTCGCCGACCAGTACGACGTCGCCGGAGAGTTCGTGCTGCTGCCGTGGGTGGAGAGTCATTTCCAGCCCGTGCCGGGGCGGCACCGGAATCGGGCTGCCGGCATGTGGCAGATCATGCCGGCCACGGCGGGCGCCATGGGCCTGCGCGTGGACGACAACTACGACGGACGCCTGGACGTACCCGCGGCAACGCACGCGGTCATGAAAGAATTGCAGCGATACCACCGGCGATTCGACGATTGGCGGCTCGCCGATTACGCGTTCAACGCGGGCGAATTCGCGGTGCGCAAGCTGGTGAAGAAACACGGCGCACCCACCGAACTGCCAGCCATACCCGAGCTGCCGGTTCGTCGCGGGACTCGTGAACACCTCTCCAAACTGCTGGCCATTGCCTGCGTCGTGCGTGAACCGGCGCGATTCGGCGTGACCCTGCCGGCGCTGCCGCCCGAACGGCAGCTGGTCAAGGTGCCCGTCGATCAATCCTTGTCGATCACGGACGCAGCCAGCCACGCGGGGATGTCGGTCGATCGCTTCAAGCACCTCAATGCGGCATTCCGCAGCGACAGCATCGATGCCCAGGCGGCGTCCTACCTGGTGTTGCCTGCGAAGCACGTACGACAGTTTCGCACCGCACTGGTCAACGAGGCCTCCACCGCAGACGCGGATCGTGAACCAGCCGCATCGCTTTCGGCGGGTAGCGCAGGCACCAGCCAGCCATCGGCCGCGTCACCGCGCCACCATACCGTCCGTCCCGGCGACAGCCTCTGGGGCATTGCCCGCCACTATTCGGTCAGCGTCGACCAACTGCAGAGCTGGAACCACCTGCGCGGACATTCGATCAAGCCCGGCCTGGTACTGAAAGTGGGCAGCGCCCACTGAGTGGACGATCCGCAGCGTGGCTGGCCGAACGCGCAAGCCACCTCGACGGCGACCGGCACGCTCGCCAATAAACGACACCACGAAAAAGGCGGCCCATGGCCGCCTTTTCCTTTTCAACTTTGTCCACTGCCGGGCCTCGCGGCAAGGCTACGGATCAGGTTACAGGCGTTCCTTGTTGATCTTGATCTCGGTCCGCGACCGCAAAATCTCGATCAGTTCGCTCGTCGCTTCGGCACCGTAGGCCTGCGCCATCTGCTGCCGCAGCGATTCACGCTGGTCGGCTGTCACCTCGGACAGATCGCCGGGCTGCACCTTGTCCACCGCGAGCAAAGCGTAGACGCCCTTGTCCATATCGACCGAGGCGTACTGCGGCTTGCCATCGACCGGGTGCGGCAAGAGGAACGCGCGGTCACGGACCGATGGCGGCAGATCCGCCTGGACGCGCAGCGCATTCTTGACGGTGGTCACATCGAGCTTCGAGGAAGCGGCTACGTCGTCCATCGAATCGCCCTTCTGCAAGCGGGCCAGCAACGCCTGCGCCTGCGTCTTCGCTTCAGCCGCGACACGTTCATCGATGATGCGATCGTGTACGTCGTCGCGCACATCGGCCAACGCCCGCGGCGTCGACGGCAAATGTTTGTCGACGTGGATCACCACCGAGTGGTCGCCCCCCAGATCGATCAAACCCGAATTGTTGCCCTGGGCCAGCACGTCATCCGAGAACGCAGCGGCGACAACCTTGGGGTTGGCTGCGATGCCTTCACCACCCGTGCGGGAAAACAGGGGCGTTTCCTTGATCGGCAGCTTCAGGGCCTCGGAAGCAGGCTCCAGCGAGGACGGGTTCTGATACGTGTTGTCGGAAAGCTTGCCCGCCACTTCGTTGTACAACCGATCCTTGTCCGCCGCCGTCGCCTCCTTCACCAGCGTGTCGCGCACTTCCTCGAAAGGCTTGGCGTCTCCGCTGCGAACATCACGCAGCCAGATGATGTGGTAACCCTCCGGCGACAACACGGGTTTGGATATCTGGCCCTTGGTCATGGCGAGCATGGCCGACTCGAACGCCGGATTGGTCACACCCCGCTCCAACCAGCCCAGGTCGCCGCCCTGGCGCTTGGAGCCCAGGTCCTGCGAGTCCTTGCGGGCCAGCTCGGCAAAATCCTCGGGAGTCGCGTGGGCGGCAATATCGTTGGCCTTGGCCAGGGCGGCCTTTTGCTGCTCAGGCGTGGCGTTGGCGGGCACGTCGATGAGGATGTGCGAAACCAGGCGTTGCTCCGGCTGCACGAAGCGCTGCTTCTCATCGGCGTAGCGCTTGCGCAGTTCCTCGTCGCTGGGGGCCGATGCCGACGCGAGATCCGCACCGTTCACTTCGATGTATTTCACCGAAACACGCTCGGGGTCCGTGTAGTCGGCCAGATGCGCCTTGTAGTAGGCATCGATCTGCTCGTCGGTCACCTTGGTGTCGGAAATCGTCGGACGCGGCAACAGGAAATAGCGGACATCGCGACGCTGCATGCGCAGCGCCAGGAAACGTTCGGCGTCGGCCGCGGGAATGATGGTGCTGGCATCGATGGCGCGTGGGAGCAACTGGACGGCCAGATCGGAGCGAACCTCGGCCTCGAACATTTCGGGCGTCTTGCGCTGGCTGGCCAGCACCGCGCTGTAGGACGTCGGGTCGAAATGACCATCGACCTGGAACGCCGGGATGGATGCGATGTAATCGCGCACGGCCTGGTCAGACACCCGCAGCCCGAAATCATCGTTGGCCTTGAGCAGCAACTGCTGATCGATCATCGAATTCAGCACGCGCAGTTTCATTTCCGGCTTTTCGAAAATGCTGGTATCGAACTGGTCGCCCTGCTCCGCGTTGGCGCGCTGCCGCAACTGGTTCAGCCGATCCTGCATGTCGTTCTGGCTGATCTCATGTTTGCCGACCTTTGCCACCGACATGTCGCTGCTGGACGTCAGGTAGCCTTCCATGCCGAAAAACGACATGGCGAAAACGGAAATGCCCAGAAGGATGATGGCTGGCCATCCATGCATTTTGTTACGCATTGCCTGCAGCATTGGAATCTTCCCGCAACGTGGTTGTAGGCGCATGAAGCGCGATGCGAACACCAGGCTACCCCCGCGTGCGATGCTACAAGAACATCGATCACACGCCGCCTGATGATCAGCCTCGCCTTGACGAAGCCTTGTGCCAAAAAACAAGGGCGCCACACGGGCGCCCTTGTGAACTGTGGCGGAGCGGACGGGACTCGAACCCGCGACCTCCGGCGTGACAGGCCAGCATTCTAACCAGCTGAACTACCGCTCCGCATTTCTGGTGGGTGCTGTAGGGATCGAACCTACGACCACCGCCTTGTAAGGGCGACGCTCTACCGCTGAGCTAAGCACCCGGAACCAAGCGTCAGCCGCTTAGTTTAGGGCATCCTTCAGGGTCTTGCCAGCCTTGAACGCCGGCACTTTGGACGCCTGGATCTGGATCATTTCGTTGGTCCGCGGGTTGCGACCCGTACGGGCAGCACGCGCGCGCACGGTGAAAGTACCGAATCCGACGACAGAAACGTCTTCGCCGCTCTTGAGCGTCTTCTGCACGGTCTCGAAGAACGCTTCGAGCGCGCGGGTTGCATCGGCCTTGGTCAGTTCGGCCTTTTCGGCGATGGCGTTGATCAGATCGGTTTTATTCATTGAGAAGCTCCTAGTTTTCGACCGGCGCGGTTCGTTTTCGACGAAACAACGCCAGCGTGGATGATTGGCTCGCGCCAGGTGCCGTGTCGCAACCGGAATCGCCGCGGTGGGCATGAAATCTGCGGTTCCGCCTTTATACCAGTGCGTTGCCGAACTTCGCAACACAAGTCACGGCAAGCGTTTTCGCGGAAATACAGCGCACGAAATGATGCGTAAAGCAAACGGCGAACGATGCCGATTCAGCATGGCCCGCCGTCTTGTCAGGTGAACAGGAGCCGGCCATGGAGACCGGCCAACAACTCAATGCGTGCGCGAATGGACCTCGGCGCCGTCCTCCGCTGGCGCGCCTTCCTTGGACGCATGAGCTTCCTCGGAATCGACCGCCTGGCTGGGCTGCAACGGACGCTCCAGCGCGATGTCGAGCACTTCGTCAATCCAGCGCACCGGATGGATCTCCAGCGACGTGGTGATGTTTGCCGGCATGTCGACAAGATCCTTCTTGTTGTCTTCCGGAATGATCACCGTGGTGATGCCGCCACGAAGCGCCGCCAGCAATTTTTCCTTCAGCCCGCCGATCGGCAGCACGCGTCCACGCAAGGTGATTTCGCCGGTCATGGCCACCTCCGAACGCACCGGTATCTTGGTGAGGGCGGACACCAGCGCGGTGCACATCGCCACGCCGGCACTCGGGCCATCCTTGGGCGTGGCGCCCTCCGGCACGTGGATGTGCACGTCGAGCTTCTGGTGGAACTCGGGATCGATGCCGAGCTGATCAACGCGCGCGCGCACCACCGACAGCGCCGCCTGGATCGACTCTTTCATGACATCACCGAGTTGCCCGGTATTCACCAACCGCCCCTTGCCGGGAACAATCGATGCCTCGATGCTGAGCAGCTCGCCGCCGACCTGTGTCCAGGCCAGCCCGGTGACCAGGCCGATCTCGTTCTGGATTTCCTTGCGGCCGAAATCGAAACGGCGAACGCCGAGGTAATGGTCCAGATTCGCCGACGTCACTTCGACACCGGCAACGGCTTTCTTCTGGGGCTTCGCGCTTTTTGTTTTCGCCTTCCTGGCCTTGGTTACTTCACCCAGGGTCAGCTCCTTGACCACCTTGCGGCAAATCTTGGAGATCTCACGCTCGAGGTTGCGCACACCGGACTCGCGCGTGTAGTAGCGCACGATGTCCCGCAGCGCCTCCTCGTCCACCTGCAGTTCCTCGGGCTTGAGGCCGTTCGCCTTCAACTGCTTGGCAAGCAGATACCGCTGCGCGATCCCCAGCTTTTCATCCTCGGTATAACCGGGAATGCGAATGACCTCCATGCGGTCGAGCAAGGGGCCGGGGATGTTCAGCGAGTTGGCGGTGGCGATCCACATCACCTCGGACAGGTCGAAATCGACTTCCAGGTAGTGGTCGTTGAAGGCGTGGTTCTGTTCCGGGTCGAGCACTTCGAGCAACGCGGACGACGGGTCGCCACGGAAGTCCATCGACATCTTGTCGATCTCGTCCAGCATGAACAGCGGATTGCGGGTGCCGACCTTGGTCAGGTTCTGCACGATGCGGCCCGGCATGGAGCCGATGTAGGTGCGCCGATGACCACGGATCTCGGCCTCGTCACGCACGCCACCCAGGCTCATTCGCACGAATTTGCGGTTGGTGGCCTTCGCGATCGACTGGCCCAGGGAGGTCTTGCCCACACCCGGCGGACCGACCAGGCACAGGATCGGGCCCTTCATCGTGGCCACGCGCTGCTGCACCGCCAGGTATTCGAGGATGCGGTCCTTGACCTTTTCCAGCCCGAAATGATCGGCGTCCAGCACTTCCTGCGCCACGCGCAGGTCCTTGTGCACCTTGCTGCGCTTCTTCCACGGCACACCGACCAGCCAATCGAGGTAGTTGCGCACCACCGTCGCTTCCGCCGACATCGGCGACATCTGCTTCAGCTTGCCGAACTCTTGCCGCGCCTTGGTCAGCACGGCCTTGGGCATGCCGGCATTTTCGATCTTCTTCTGCAGCTCCTCGACTTCGTTGGTGCCCTCTTCGTTGTCGCCCAGCTCCTTCTGGATGGCTTTCATCTGTTCGTTGAGGTAGTACTCGCGCTGGCTCTTTTCCATCTGGGTCTTGACCCGGCCGCGGATGCGCTTCTCCACCTGCTGCAGATCCATCTCGCTGTCGACCAGGCCGATCAGCAGCTCCAGCCGCTGCGCCACGTCGGCGGTTTCAAGCACCTTCTGCTTGTCAGCCATGCGCACGGAAAGATGCGCGGCAATGGAGTCGGCGACGCGCGACGGCTCCTCGATGCCGGACAGGCTGGCCAGCACTTCGGGCGGAAGCTTGCGGCTCTGCTTGACGAGCTGCTCGAACAACGAGATCAACGTGCGCGACACCACGTCGAGCTCGCGCTCCTTGGCGTTGTACACGGGCTCAATCGTGCGCGAACGCGCCACCAGCATGCCGTCGGCTTCCCGACAGTCCTCGATGGTGACCCGTGACTGGCCTTCGACCAGCACCTTGACCGTGCCATCAGGCAGCTTGAGCAGCTGCAGCACGCCAGCCAGCGTACCGACCGTGTGCAGGTCGGCGGCTTCCGGATCGTCGATATCCGGGCTCTTTTGCGCTACCAGCAGAATCTGACGTTCGCCTTCCATCGCGCGTTCGAGCGCGCGCATCGATTTGTCGCGGCCGACAAACAATGGAATGACCATGTGCGGATACACCACCACGTCGCGCAACGGCAGCACGGGCAGCGCATCCAGCAATTCGGTTTTACGGACGGTCTTGGCCATCGAAAAATAGTTCCTGGTGAATCGACATACTGGCTCCGACACTGCGCCGGGGCCCATGACACGTCAAGTGGAGGCATCCGGCGCGATGCACAAGGTTTCCATGCCACCGTACCCAAAAAAACGGCCCCGGTAACTCACCGGGGCCGCTTTTTTTCACGGGGTATCGATCAGGCTGCGTCGTTACCGTCGCTGGCCACGCGCTGCTGCAGATTGCCACGATAAATCAGGTAGGGCTCGGCCTGGCCGTTGATCACCGCATCATCCACCACAACCTTGCTCACGTGCTCCAGCGAGGGCAGCTCGTACATGGTTTCCAGCAACACCTGTTCGAGGATGGTGCGCAAGCCACGGGCGCCGGTCTTGCGCTTGAGCGCCTTCTTGGCGATCGCCTGCAACGCCTCGGGGCGGAACTCCAGCTCCACCTCCTCCATCTCGAACAGCTTCTTGAACTGCTTGGTGACGGCGTTCTTCGGTTCGGTGAGGATCTTCACCAAAGCCGCCTCGTCCAGCTCATCGAGCGTGGCGACCACCGGAAGGCGTCCGACGAACTCGGGAATCAGGCCGAACCGCACCAGATCCTCGGGCTCGACATCAGCAAGCACCTTGCCGAGGTTTTCAGTGCGCTCCTTGCTGCGCACCTCCGCCGAGAAGCCGATACCGGTGGTCTCCGAGCGCTGCTGGATGACTTTTTCCAGCCCGGCAAAGGCACCGCCGCAAATGAACAGGATGTTCTTGGTGTCGACCTGCAGGAATTCCTGCTGTGGATGCTTGCGCCCGCCCTGCGGCGGTACCGAGGCCAGCGTGCCCTCGATCAGCTTCAGCAAGGCCTGCTGCACACCCTCACCCGAGACATCACGGGTGATCGACGGGTTCTCGCTCTTGCGCGAGATCTTGTCGATCTCATCGATGTAGACGATGCCCGACTGCGCCTTTTCCACGTCGTAGTCGCACTTCTGCAACAACTTCTGGATGATGTTCTCGACATCCTCGCCCACATAGCCCGCTTCGGTCAGCGTGGTGGCGTCGGCGATGGTGAACGGCACATTGAGCAGCCGCGCCAGCGTTTCAGCCAGCAGCGTCTTGCCCGAGCCGGTGGGGCCGATCAACAGGATGTTGGATTTGCCCAGCTCGATGTCGTCGCTTTTCTGGCGCGACTCGATCCGCTTGTAGTGGTTGTACACCGCCACCGCCAGCGCCTTCTTGGCGCGTGACTGGCCCACCACGTACTGGTCCAGCGATTCACGGATCTCGCGCGGCTTGGGCAGCTGGGTGCGGCCCGAAGCGGCCTTTTCCTCGAGCTCCTCGCGGATGATGTCGTTGCACAGCTCGACGCATTCGTCACAGATGAATACGGATGGACCCGCGATCAGCTTGCGCACTTCATGCTGGCTCTTGCCGCAGAACGAGCAATAGAGAATCTTGCCGCTGTCGCTGGAACGCCCCTGCCGGTCGTCACTCATACTTTCGATCCCGCTGGTCAATCTGAATGCGTCGCGAGAATACCACAGGGCTCCGCGTCTGCCTGCAGACGCGGAGCCCTACCCCGTGACAATAAGGTTGGTGCTGGGAATCAGGCCGATTTCACCGTTTCGCCGGCGCGCTTTTCCAGCACTTCATCGATCAGGCCGTAAGCCTTGGCTTCGTTCGCGTCCATGAAGCGGTCGCGCTCCATGTCCAGCTCGATTTTCGCCAGCGGCTGACCGGTATGTTCCGCGTACAACTTGTTCAGGCGTTCGCGTACATACAGGATTTCCCGCGCCTGGATCTCGATGTCGGTCGCCTGGCCCTGCGCACCGCCGGAAGGCTGATGGATCATGACGCGGGAGTTGGGAAGCGCATAACGCTTGCCCTTGGCGCCGGCCATCAACAGGAAGGAGCCCATGCTGCAGGCCTGGCCGATGCACATCGTGCTGACGCTCGGCTTGATGAACTGCATGGTGTCGTAGATCGCCAGGCCGGCGGTGACAGCGCCGCCGGGACTGTTGATGTAGAACTGGATGTCCTTGTCGGGGTTCTCGGACTCCAGGAACAGCATCTGCGCAACCAGCAGGTTGGCCACCTGGTCATTGACCTCGCCAACCAGGAAAATCACGCGCTCTTTCAACAGGCGTGAATAGATGTCGTAGGAGCGCTCGCCACGGGCCGTCTGCTCGACGACCATCGGTACCAAATTGAGGTTCTGGATCTGATCCATGGCCATTAGCAGCTCTCCGGGTGATGTGCCTGACAGTATGGCATCCGGCCCGATACATCAGGGCCGGACTGGAACGGTACCGGTGGAATCAGGCACCTGCCGGGCGCATTACCTCGTCGAAACTCAGATCCAGGCTGGTGGTCTTGGCGTGTTCAGCCACCCACTCGGCCACCTGGTCTTCCATCACGCGATTCTGCAGCCCGGACATCAATTGGGGGTCGCCGTTGTAGAGTTCAATGACCTTTTCCGGCTCCTCGTAGGTCGAGGCAATCGCCGCCAGTTGCTCGGCGACGCGGGTACGGTCAATCTTGAGCTCCTGCTTGCGGGCGATCTCGCTCATCAGCAAGCCTGCGATCACGCGCTTGCGCGCCATCGGCATGGCCGACTCGATCAGCTGCGGTGACGGCTGCTCGCCACGCGGCACGCTGTTGGCCGCCAGGTTCTGCGCCTCCGACCGCACCAGCATCGGCGGCACGTCGAGATTGCTGTGCGCTTCGGCGACTTTCTCCGCCACCTCGGACTTCAACCGGCCCATCAACGCGGCATTCAGTTCCCGCTCGAGGTTGGCGCGCACTTCCTTGCGGAACGTCTCCAGGTTGCCGTCGGCAATGCCGAACAGCTTGGCAAACTCACCGTCGACCTCGGGCAGGTTCTGCGCCTGCACCTTGATGATCTTGAAACTGACTTTGGCGGTCTTTCCAGCCAGCATCGGGTTGCGGAAATCAGCGGGAAACGCGACATCCGCCTCGAATTCGTCGTTGGCACTGCGGCCAAGCAAGGAGTCGTCCAGCGCCTTGAACAAAGTGCCCGAACCAAGCACGCTGCCCGCCCGCTCCAGACCATCCGCCGGGAAGCGGTAATCGTTTACCTTGGCGGCATATTCGAACATCACAAAATCGCCCTCGATCGAGGCACGGGCAACGTCCTCGAAGCTACGGCGCTGTTGGCGCAGGGTTTCCAGCATCTTGTCGATATCGGCATCGGTGACGCTGGCCACGGTGCGCGTGATCTCCAGCGCGGCCACATCGACCACCGGGAACTCGGGCATGATCTCGAACGTGGCGGTGTACGCAATCTCGCCGTTTTCCGGCACGCCAGTGGTGTCGATCGCCGGGTTCGCGATCGGCTGCAGTTTTTCCTGCGTCACCGCCTCGCGCAACGTGCTGCCGATCAGGTCGGACAGCACCTCACCACGAACCTGGCTGCCGAAGCGCTGCTTGATCACCGCGACCGGCACCTTGCCCGGACGGAAGCCCTTCAAGCGCACGGTGCGGCCCATTTCCGCGATACGTGCGCTCACCTGCGAATCGAAACGCTCCGCGGGAAACTTCACCGTGAGCTTGCGCTCGAGGGTGCCGATGTTCTCAACCGAAACCTGCATGACGTCTCCTGGTACTACCTGATGTATGGGCCTGCCACAGGCACCATGGCGGCTGTGCCACCGCAAATGAAAAAAACCAGCTTGGCATGGTGCGAAAGGGGGGACTCGAACCCCCACGGGGTTAACCGCCAGAACCTAAATCTGGTGCGTCTACCAATTCCGCCACTCTCGCCTTGCCGCAACTGGCGCAACAAAAACCTTGCCCCGGCGCACCGGTCAACGTCGACCCGGATACCGCCACCACCCCTTGTCCACCGATGGCATTCAGGCGCTGGATAACGGGCCATTTTACGGTTGCCGCACCATGCAGCACAAGCACGCCAGACCGCTTGCAGGCCGCGCCTTCGCGCCCGACGACAGCTGCGCCCGCCTCCGTCGAATTCCCTGCCATGGGCTGGACCACATATAAAAAAACAGGCACCTACGTCGCCGTGAGGTGCCTGTTCTGATTGGTGGGCCGTGAAGGATTCGAACCTTCGACCAATTGATTAAGAGTCAACTGCTCTACCAACTGAGCTAACGGCCCATGAACTGACGTGACGCCGGAACCGGGTTTGAAACTGGGGTGGATGATGGGATTCGAACCCACGACAACCGGAATCACAATCCGGGACTCTAACCAGCTGAGCTACATCCACCATAAATCTTGCAACTGGCGCGCCAGACAGGACTCGAACCTGCAACCGTCGGCTTAGAAGGCCGATGCTCTATCCGGTTGAGCTACAGGCGCAGTCCCTATGGCAGAACGTATCGCTGGTCGGGGCAGAGGGATTCGAACCCCCGACTTTTGCGTCCCAAACGCAACGCTCTACCAGACTGAGCTATACCCCGCTTTCGAATCCCCGGCTGATCAAACACCGAAGCCTTGAATTGTTACGGGTGACGCCTCGCCCAGTCAATCCGTGTCGAAGCACACCATGACATCTGGAGCCCCTTTCAACAATCGGCAAAAGCACTTCCGTTCGTGAAAGGCACCGAGGTGCGAGCACCTCATCCAACAGTATAAAAATGGTGCGCCCGGAGAGATTCGAACTCCCGACCACCTAGTTCGTAGCCAGGTACTCTATCCAACTGAGCTACGGGCGCACTGAAAAAAATTTTCATCTCACCGCTGCCGTGTTTGGGACACCGAGGCGGTGAAGCGAGAAGCGGAATTATTCAGATTCCGTCGTCTTGCGTCAACCTTTTTCGTGAATTTTTTTATTGCGCGTCATTCGACGTCGCTGAAATGGAGGCACGTCACGGCCTAAACGTACCGAAGTTGCACAACCACGATCGTGGCGCGTGAATAGCCGAGCGGGTCAGCGGGCACGCCAGCATAAGCACGCCCGTTTGGCCGTCCATTTCAATCGTCGATACCGGCCCTGTTCTGCGTCGCGGGATCGCCCACGTTGCCCACCGGCTGGCCGGCATCCCCTCTTGGCGGAGGCGGTGGCGGCGTGCTGCCGGTCGAGTTGTTCCTGCTCCAGTCCGCGGGCGGACCGGGAATGCGCCCGGCCATGATGTCGTCGATCTGGTGGGCATCGATGGTTTCGTATTGCAGCAACGCATCGGCCATGGCGTGCAGCTTGTCCAGGTTCGCCGTGAGCAGCTCCCTGGTCCGCGCGAACGCACGGTCGAGAATGCTGCGCACGACCTCGTCGATCTTGCTGGCGGTCTCGTTGGAGATGCTCTTGTGCTGGGTCACCGAACGACCGAGGAACACCTCGTCCTCGTCCTCGCCATAGGTAATCGGCCCAAGCTCGTCCGAAAGACCCCACTTGGTCGCCATGTTGCGCGCCATCTTGGTCGCGCGCTCGATGTCGTTGGAGGCACCCGTGGTGACCTTGTCCGCGCCGAAGATCAACTCCTCCGCCACGCGGCCACCGTAGAGGGAGCACAGCTGCGATTCGATCGCCACCCGGTTGATGCTGTACTTGTCCCCTTCGGGCAGGTACATGGTGACGCCCAGCGCGCGCCCGCGCGGGATGATCGTGACCTTGTAGACCGGATCGTGCTCGGGCACCAGGCGACCCACGATGGCGTGCCCGGCCTCGTGATAGGCGGTGAGCTTCTTTTCGTCCTCGCTCATCGCCATCGAGCGCCGCTCGCTGCCCATCAGGATCTTGTCGCGCGCCTTGTCCAGATGGCTCATGCGAACCTCGCGGGCGTTCTCGCGCGCCGCGAACAGGGCCGCCTCATTGACGAGGTTGGCGAGGTCGGCACCGGAGAAGCCCGGCGTGCCACGCGCAATGGTCATGGCGTCGACGTCATTGGCGATCGGCACCTTGCGCATGTGCACCTTGAGGATCTGCTCACGGCCGCGCACGTCGGGCAGGCCGACCACCACCTGGCGGTCGAAGCGGCCCGGACGCAGCAACGCCGGATCGAGCACGTCGGGACGGTTGGTGGCGGCGATCACGATGACACCCTCGGTACCCTCGAAACCGTCCATCTCCACCAGCAACTGGTTCAGCGTCTGCTCGCGCTCGTCGTGACCACCGCCCAGGCCGGCGCCGCGATGGCGGCCGACGGCGTCGATCTCGTCGATGAAGATGATGCACGGGGCATGCTTCTTGGCCTGCTCGAACATGTCGCGCACGCGGCTGGCGCCGACGCCGACGAACATCTCGACGAAATCGGAACCGGAGATCGCGAAGAACGGTACCTTGGCCTCACCCGCGATGGCCTTCGCCAGCAGGGTCTTGCCGGTACCCGGGGGGCCGACCATCAGCACGCCGCGCGGAATCTTGCCGCCCAGCTTCTGGAAGCGGCCCGGATCACGCAGGAACTCGACCAGTTCGCCGACCTCCTCCTTCGCCTCGTCGCAACCGGCGACGTCGCTGAAGTTGACCTTGATCTGATCCTCACCCTGCAACTTGGCGCGTGAACGGCCGAAACTCATCGCGCCACGGCCGCCACCGCCGGACTGCATCTGGCGCATGAACCAGATGAACACGCCCACGATCAGCAACACCGGCAGCCAGCTCACCAGCAAACCGATCAGCGAGAAACCCTCGGCCGGGTCCTGGCGCACTTCCACGCCCTTGTCCTGCATCTGCTTGACCACCTCGTTGGTGGAAAAGCCCAGCATCGGCGCAACGGTGCGGAACGGGCTGCCGTCCTTCAGCTTGCCGCTGATGGTGGCGGGTTGATCGGCACTGATCGTGGCGCTGGCCACGTTGCCGTTGTCGACGCTCTGCACGAAGCCGCTGTATGGCATTTCGGACGAGGCCGCGCCGCGCGGGCTGAAGCTCTGGAACACGGTGAACAACACCACCGCGATGATTACCCAGAGCAACACGTTTTTCGCTGTTTCATTCATGCACGGTTCTCGCCGGTGACGCGGCGGAAGGCTTGCGGCCTACCGCCAGCGCGTAGACCTCGCGCGACCGGGCGCGCGAGGCTTTGGGTTTACGCATCGTTACGCGGGTGAATTCCGCGCGCAAGTTGCGCAGGTAAACGTCGAATCCGGCTCCCTGGAACAACTTGATCAGGAACGAGCCGCCTGGCTTGAGCCACTGCTTGCTGAAATCGAGCGCCAACTCAGCCAGAACCATGGCACGAATCTGGTCGGCCAGCGCCACACCACTCATATTGGGGGCCAGATCGCACAGTACAAGATCCAGCTTCTGCCCCTCCAGACGCGATTCCAGCTCGCGCAGGACGGATTCCTCGCGGAAATCGCCCTGCAGGAAATCGACGCCGGCGATGCTCTGCATGGGCAGGATATCGAGCGCCAGCACCTTGCCGGTGTCGCCGAGCCGGTTGCGCACCAACTGTGACCAGCTGCCTGGCGCGGCGCCAAGATCGACCACGTTGATGCCCGGCTTGAGCAGGTGGTCGCGGTCGATCAACTCCTCGAGCTTGTAGACCGCGCGCGAACGCAAGCCGGCCGCCTGGGCCTTCTTCACATATTCGTCTTTGAAATGTTCGCGCAGCCAGACGGCGCTGCTCTTGCTGCGGGCCATGTCGTCGATGGTCACTTGTGGGGAGCTGGAGGGCGCATGATACCCTTTGCGGTTCCCCCACCGCGAATCGGCCACCCCGCATGCCCCTCTCATCCTCGCAGAGCCGCTACCTGCGCAGCCTTGCGCATGACCTCAGCCCCGTGGTCCTGCTCGGCAACAAGGGAGCCACCGAAGCGGTGGTGAAGGAGCTGAACCAGGCGCTGGATATCCACGAACTGGTCAAGGTCAAGTTGTCCGGCGGCGACAAGGACGAACGGCAGGCACAAATCGATGTGCTGACCGGCGGCACGCAGGCCGAAAAGATCCACCAGATCGGTCACGTCGTGGTGCTGTTTCGCCGCAACGCCGACGAGCCCAAAATCGCCTTGCCCCGTTAACGCAGGAGGATCCGATGGATCTCTCGCTGGATCGCCCCGACGATTACCTTTACGTGCGCCACGTGGACGTCGGCGCCATCACCCTGGCCGATCGGGAACTGCAGCGCAGCTTCCTGCTCGCGCCGAACCAGGTTGTCGAAAACTGGCCGGTGGAAAACGCCAGCGCGCTTGCGGCTGATCACGTCGAGACCTTGCTCGCGTTGCAGCCGGAGCTGGTGCTGCTGGGCACCGGGGCGCGACAGGTCTTTCCTGCCGCGGCCTTCATGGCCGGTTTTCTGCGCAAGGGCGTGGGTATCGAGGTGATGGACAATGCGGCGGCCGCACGCACATACAACCTGCTGGCCGGTGAAGGGCGCCGGGTGCTTGCCGCGTTCATTCTTGGTGGCGCCGCCACGGTTTCCTGACCGCCAGCCTGGCGCCGGCGGCGATCATTGCGCCGGCAGGTACCTCAACGGATCCACCGGGTTTCCGTCCTTGCGGATCTGGAACTGCAGCTCGTTGCGGCTGGCGCCGGTGGAGCCCATCTCGGCAATCTGCTGGCCTGCGCTGACGTGCTGCCCTTCCTTGACCAGCCGCTTGCGGTTGTGGCCATAGGCGGAAAGATAGCTGTCGCTGTGCTTGATGATCACCAGCTCGCCGTAGCCCACCAGTCCATTGCCGCTGTAGACCACCACGCCGCCCGCTGCCGCGCGCACGGGTTCGCCCGAATTGCCGGCGATCTCGATGCCTGGAATGGCATCGCTGGCCTTGAACCGCTTGATTACCGAACCTGATGCCGGCCAACGCCAGGTGATGCCGCCGGCCGAATGCGAGGCACCCACGGCAGCAGGCGGAGCCGCCGGGGGCAGGCTCGGCGGCGCAGCCTCACCGGCGACAGGTACGGCGGCAACCGTGGCCGATTGAACCGTACCGGCCCCAACCGCCCCCGCGACTGGTGTCGTGGCCGGCACAGGCGTGGCGGTAGCCGGCGGAATCGTCTGGAATACCGGTGCCGATGCCACAGCCGTAGCTGGCGGCGGTGACGACGGCGCGGCCGGCGCGGCGGCGGCTGCCGGGGGCGACAGTTTCAATGTCTGGCCAGGCCAGATGGTGAACGGCGCGGCGACACCGTTCCACTGGGCCAGATCGCGAAAGTCGACGCCGCTGCGGAATGCGATCGAATACAGCGTGTCGCCATGCGCCACGACGTACGTGCCACCCGGAATGGGCGTGCGGGCCGGAGGCGCAACCGTCGATGCCACTGGAGCCTTGGTCGATACCGCGGGAGCTTTCGTGGGGGCCTGGCCGGCGGCCGGCTCGAACACCACCGAACTGCGCATGGTTCCGCAACCGGCCAGGGCCAGCGTCGCGAGCGAGACGAAGAACAAGTGCGGCATTCGATTCATGGTCATCAGCATAACGAGCCGTCCACTCCTTTTCATGATGCGCCGGTTCAACGCAACAACCACCATCCCAACAATGCAGCAAGCACGATCAGCGCCGCCCAGCCGAACCACTCGATGTACTTGTGCAGAATGCGTTCGGCGCGATCACCGAAGAAGCGGATCAGCAAAGCCAGCAACCAGACCCGCTTGCCTCGCCCCAGCGCCATGCACGCCAGGAACGGCAGGATCGGCACACCCACGATACCCGACGCCCAGGTGATGAATTTCATCGGCACCACCGGCTGCAGGGCGGCCAGGATCAGCACGCCGAACATGCCCCAGTGATGGGTTGCCATCTGGGTTCGCAGCACCTCCACGCCGTGCTCGATCGGCGCCAGGAAATGCAGCGCCTCCAGCGCGGGTTTCAGGGCGTGGAAGGCCCAGTGACCCAGCAGATAGCCCACCAGCGCGCCGAGCAGTGAGAACAGCAGGCTGATGTTCGCGAAATGGAACGCCCGCTGCCGCTTGCCCAGCATCATCGGTGCCAGCATCACTTCCGGCGGAATCGGGAAGATGAACGCCTCGACGAAACTCAGGCCGGACAGGTAATAGACCGCGCGCGGCTCGCGCGCCCACACCAGCGCACGGGCGTAAAGCCGCTCGAACAGGCGCATCAGCCGATCCCGCCAAGCAGGGGCACAAAACTCACGGCACCCAGTTCTTCCTGGATGAAATCGCCCTGCCCGTCGCCACGCAGGCGAATCAGCGTCTGGCTGCTGGGCGAACCCACCGGTGCCACCAGCACGCCCGTGGGGGTCAGTTGGTCGAGAATGCGGGTGGGCACGGTATCTCCTGCAGCGGTGAGGATGATGGCGTCGAACGGCGCCTCGTCGGCCCAGCCCAATTTGCCGTCGTCGTGCTTGGAGCGCACGTTGGGCAGCCCGAGCTGCCGAAAACGTCGCCGCGCCTGGCGCAGCAACTCCTCGATCCGCTCCACCGTGAACAATTGCGGCACCAGCGCCGCCAGTACCACCGCCTGGTAGCCCGAGCCGGTGCCGATCTCCAGCACCTTGCGCGGCATGCCCTCTTTCGCGTCGAACGATTCCAGCAGCGCCTCGGTCATCCGCGCCACGACCCACGGCTGCGAAATGGTCTGGCCGTGGCCGATCGGCAGCGCCGTGTTCTCGTAGGCGCGCGCATGCAGCGCCTGGTCGATGAAATGATGCCGCGGCGTGTTGCGGATCACTTCGATCACGCGCGGGTCACGGATGCCGGCATCTTTCAGACTGTTGGCCAGCCGGTCGCGCGCACGCTGCGAAGTCATGCCTTCGCCCTTGAAGGCCGCGGCGGGCAGAGGATAGGGATTCACCGTTCAAACAACCTCATGTTGGGTGGCGGATCCGTCCGCCAGATCATCGGTCAGCGCCTGCATCCAGCTGCTGACTTTCTCCAGCGCCTGGAACCGGGTCAGGTCCACGTGGATGGGCGTGACCGAAACAAAGCCACGGCGCACCGCATCGAAATCCGTCCCCGGCCCGGCATCATCAACCTCGCCCGCCGGCCCGATCCACCAGATCGGACGGCCGCGCGGGTCAGCCCGCAACACGGACGGCGCCGAACGATGGCGGCGGCCAAGCCGGGTGACCTCGAAACCGGCGATCTCCTTCCACGGCAGGTCGGGCACGTTCACGTTGAGAATCGTATCGGCCGGCAGCGGATCGACCAGCAAGCGCTGCATCAGCAACAGCACCGCGCGCGCCGCCGATTCGTAATGCGTCCCTTGATGGTCGCTGCTGACCAGCGAGACGGCAATGGCCGGCAGCCCCAGGAAACGCCCCTCCATCGCCGCCGACACCGTGCCCGAATAGATCACGTCGTCGCCGAGATTGGCCGAGTTGTTGATGCCCGACACCACGATATCCGGCTCATCCTGCAGCAGCCCCGACAACGCCAGATGGACACAATCGGTGGGCGTGCCAGCCACGCGGTAATAGCCGTCGCCCATAGGCAGTACACGCACCGGCGCGTCGAGGGTCAGCGAATTGCTGGCGCCGGAGCGGTCGCGGTCCGGCGCCACCACGGTCACGGTGCCGACCGTGCCCAGGCAATCGGCCAGCACGCGGATGCCCGGTGCATCCACGCCATCATCGTTGCTTACCAGAACTCGCATGCTGATCCGTAGGAAACCGTTGAGCTGCAGCCGCCGAACCGGTGGGAGGGACGAGCCGGGCAAGCTGCCGGGCCGCAAAATTTCCACCAGAAACGTTTATCCAGCGCGATGCGCTCCAAGCGTTCAAGTCTACCGTAGCGAGGCCACGCATTCACATGGCGCCGGTCCGCGGTGCGACGCATTACCATGGCCGCATGAAACGCCAGCCCGCGCCGATCAGCGATGACGACAGCCGCCTGTTTCGCGAGGCGATCGGCGGCACGCGGCCGCTCGAAGCGGTGGCCGCGCCCCCGGCGGCGGCAAAGCCGGCGCCCTACCCACGCATGTTCGAGGCCGACGAGGCGGCGGTGGCAGGCGATCTGCTGAAGCTCGACTTCGACCCTGCCGCCCTCGAAGTGGGCGAGGAACTGAGCTATCTGCGCGACGGCTATTCACCCAGGCTGCTGCGGCAACTCAAACGCGGCCAGTTCAGCGTGCAGGATCACATCGACCTGCACCAGATGAATGCCGCCGCAGCCCAGAGCAGCATCGTGGATTTTCTGGCCGAGGCGCGACGGGAAGGCTGGCGCTGCGTGCGCATCGTGCACGGCAAGGGTTTGCGTTCGCGCGCAGCGGGTCCGGTATTGAAAGCGCTCACCGATCGCCTGCTGCGTCGACGGGACGATGTGATCGCCTTCGCATCGGCGCGGCCGGCATTGGGCGGCACGGGCGCGGTAGTCGTTTTGCTCAAGCGCTAGAGGAAAGCTGCGCCATACGGATGGTGGGAGCGACTTCAGTCGCGATGCTCTTGCTCTGGGGCTCCAAGGCAAAAGAGCAGCGCGAATGAAATCGCTCCTACATCACGGCGGCGAGTTCGCGCACCACCACGGTGGCGTAGGCGCCGGCGGGCAATTCGAAGACCAGCTCGAGCGCGTCGTCAGCGAGCCAGCGCCACTTCAGATCGTGCGGCAGCAAGCGCAGCGGGCGGCGCTCCTGATCCATGCGCGCCGCCGCCAGCCCCTCGGCCAAGTCCTGGTGCGCGGCGCCGATCTCGCGCTCCAGCGCACCGGCTTCATCCTGCGTGGGCGGTTCGCCCTGCCCCCACAGCGGACCCGAGGGATGGATGTCGCCGCGGGCCAGGCGTTCGGCCAGCATCGCGGTGAAAGGCTCCGGCCCGAACCACGAGCGTGAGCCGGCCAGCGACCAGATCTCGCCTGCCAGCGGCGTGTCCCACGCCTGCCGCTCGACCCGCGCGGCCAGCACCTCGTTGAAGATCTGCGAGCGCGCGGCGGACAACAGGAACGAGCGCTTGCTGCGTTCCACCCTGCGCCCCGCGAACATCGCCCGCGCCTGCGCCACGTTGCCGCCTTCGCGGCCGAAGCGCTGCTCGCCGTAATAGTTGGGCACGCCGCGCGCGGCGATCTGCTGCAGCACCTGTTCGGCCGCCTCGCGATCACCCTGCACCTCGCGCAACACCAGCACGAAGCGATTGCCGCGCAACGCGCCGCGCTTGAGCTTGCGCGAATGACGCGTGGCCGCCAGCACTTTCACTTCCGCATGCGGGAAGGTCGACCAATCCGGATCGGGTTTGCCCGCCAGTTGCAGGGAAAACGTCTGCCGGGTGACCGCGTGGCGATCCTTCAGGCCCGCGTAACCCACCGCGACCGGTGCCACCCCGGCGAACCGGGCCAGCTCGCGGGCCACCCAGTCGGTATTGGCGCCACGTTTCTCCACCCACAACAGGACATGCTCGCCGGCGCCGTCGGCGTCATAGCCGAGGATTTCCTCCACCTGAAAATCCTCCGGGCTGGCACGCAGCCGCGCGGTCAAGGGTGGAGTGCCGCAGGCGTAAGGGAGTTCGGACATGAATATCCAGAGTGCGTGGTGCAGGCAGCGGACGCTGCGTTACATCAGGAAAATCGAGGCCAGGCCGAGGAAGATGAAGAAGCCGCCGCTGTCGGTCATCGCGGTGATCAGCACGCTGGAACCCAGCGCCGGGTCGCGCCCGAACCGGGTCATCAGCACGGGAATGCCGACGCCGGCGAACGCGGCCAGCAACAGGTTCAACGTCATCGCTGCGGTCATCACCAGGCCCAGCGACAGGCTGTCGTAAAGCCACCACGCCACGACGCCGATCACGCCGCCCCAGATCAGTCCGTTCAGTAGCGACACGGTCAGTTCCTTGCGCCACAGGCGCTTGGCGCTTTCGGCGGTGATCTGGTTCAAGGCCAGCGCGCGCACGATCATGGTGATGGTCTGGTTGCCGGAGTTGCCGCCGATGCCGGCCACGATCGGCATCAGCGCGGCCAGCGCCACCAGCCGCTCGATCGAATTCTCGAACAGGCCGATCACCCGTGACGCGATGAACGCGGTCACCAGGTTGATCGCCAGCCACGACCAGCGGTTGCGCAAGCTGGCCCACACCGAGGCGAAGATGTCCTCCTCCTCGCGCAGACCGGCGCGGCTCAACGCCTCGCTCTCGCCTTCCTCGCGGATCACGTCGACCATCGCATCGATGGTGATGCGGCCGATCAGGTGGCCGTTGTCATCCACCACGGGGGCGGTCACCAGGTCGTAGCGTTCGAACGCCTGCGCCACTTCGTAGGCGTCGTTCTCGGGGTGGAACGTGTTGACGTCGGGCGCCATCACGTCGCTCACCATCTTGTCCGGCGCGTTGACCAGCAGCCAGTGCAGCGGCAGCACGCCGGTGAGCAGGTTGTCCTGGTTGATCACGAACAGCTTGTCGGTCTGCGCCGGCAGTTCGTCCCAGCGGCGCAGGTAGCGCAATACCACTTCCAGGCTTACATCCTCGCGGATGGTCACCATCTCGAAATCCATCAGCGCGCCGAGCTGGTCGTCCTCGTAGGACAGCGCCGACTGCACCTGCTCGCGTTGCTGTGCGTCCAGGCCCGCCATCAGCTCCGGCAGCATCGCCGTGGGCAGGTCTTCGACCAGGTCGGCCAGTTCGTCGGCGTCGAGGGTCTCGGCGGCGGCAAGGATCTCGTGGCGATCCATATCCGCGATCAGCGATTCGCGCACCGCGTCGGAGACTTCCAGCAGGATCTCGCCGTCGCGATCGGCCTTCACCAGTTGCCAGATCGCCAGACGGTCATCCAGCGGCAGCGATTCGAGGATGAAGGCGATGTCCGCCGGATGCAGCTCGTCGAGCTGCTGGCGCAGATCCACCAGCACATCCGCGGGCAGACGGCCGTCCGCCTCGTGCCGATGCAGCAACTCGACGATGACGTCGAGCTGGTCGTGCAGCCGGCTGGCGGCGCTGCGGGCTTCTACCTCGGTCACGCGTGCTCCAGCAGGGCGCACGCTTGCGCGGCAATCCCTTCGCCCCGGCCGCAGAAGCCGAGTTTTTCAGTGGTGGTGGCCTTGACGCTGATGCGACCGACGTCGCAGCCGAGATCGGCGGCGAGGCATTCACGGATGGATGCCACGTGCGGGCCGACTTTCGGAGCTTCGCCGATCACGGTGACATCCACGTTACCCAGCCTGTAGCCCTGCTGCTTCATCAACTGGGCGGCGTGGCGCAGGAACTGGCGGCTGTCGGCACCGCGCCAACGCTCGTCGCGCGGCGAGAAATGCGTGCCGATGTCGCCCAGTGCCAGTGCGCCGAAAATCGCGTCGCACAGCGCATGGATCACCACGTCGCCATCCGAATGCGCCACCAGCCCGCGCTCATGGGGCACGCGCACGCCGCCCAGCATGACGTGGTCGCCCTCGCCGAACGCATGCACGTCGAAGCCCTGCCCGATCCTCATCGCGGCATGCCGGGTGAAAGCGCGAAAGAGTCCCTCGCGATTGCGTTCATGTCACGATCCTTGAAAGCAGGTACGCCGCCAGCGGAAAGTCCGCCGCGGTGGTGACCTTGATGTTGTCCTCGGCGCCTTCCACCAGCAACGGGGCGTAACCAGCCAATTCCATCGCCATGGCCTCGTCGCTTACGGCGCGGCCGTCCTTCGCCGCCGCGCGCAAGGCCGAAGCCAGTTGACCACGGCGGAACATTTGCGGCGTGAACGCGCGCCAGCGCTGATCGCGCGGCTCCGTCTGCGCGCTGCAGCCGGCCGCGTCGGCGCGCTTCAACGTGTCGCGCAGCGGGGCACCCAGCAGGCCACCATCCTTCGCACATCCCTGCTCGATCAGCGCGCTGATGTCGGCCAGGCGCACGCAGGGACGTGCCGCATCGTGCACCAGCACGAAGTCGTCCTGCCCCACCGTGGCCGGCAACGCGTCGATGCCGGCCAATACCGAGTCGCTGCGTTCGGCACCGCCCGGGGCCGTCATCACGCGCTTGCCGTTGAGCTCGGTGATACCCGGCCAGCGCGCATCATCCGCACCCAGCGTCACCAGCAGGCCGGCGATTTGCGGGTGTGCGGCAAGACGCTCCAGCGTGTGTTCGATCAATGGTCGACCCGCCAGCGGCAGGTACTGCTTGGGACACATGCCACCCACCCGCGTGCCGCGCCCGGCGGCCGGCACCACGCACCACAGCGCGCCGGTCATTGCGCGCCCGCGGGTGGCGCAGCGGGCGGCGGGGGCGGCAGCGAAACGCTGGCCGCCGTGGCCGGCCGCTCATCCACCTGATAGAACGTCTCGCCGGGTTTGATCAGGCCCAACTCGTTGCGAGCACGCGCCTCGACCGCCTGCTCGCCATGCTTCAGATCCAGCACGTCGGCCGCCAGCGCCTGGTTGCGCTGGACCAGCCGCGCGTTTTCGTCAGTCTGCTTCTTCAACGAAACACGCAAGGTGTCCACCTCGCGCACGCCACCGCTGCCGGACCACAGTTTCAGCTGCAGCCCGACAAGCGTGACGATCAGGATCAGGGCAACCCAGCGCAGCATGGGATGTCGTGACTCCCGTCAACCGGGCAGGCGCGTCAGGTTGGGGAACGCGTCGCGGCCGGCATAGCGCGCGGCGCTGCCCAGGGCTTCCTCGATGCGCAGCAGCTGGTTGTACTTGGCCACGCGATCGCTGCGGCACAGCGAGCCGGTCTTGATCTGGGTGGCGGTGGTGGCCACCGCGATGTCGGCGATGGTGGTGTCCTCGGTTTCGCCGGAGCGATGCGAGATCACGGCCGAATACTTCGCCGCATCGGCCATCGCGATGGCTTCCAGGGTTTCGGACAGGGTGCCGATCTGGTTCACCTTGATCAGGATCGAGTTGGCGATCTTCTTCTCGATGCCTTCGCGGAAGATCACCGGGTTGGTCACGAACAGGTCGTCGCCCACCACCTGCACGGAATCGCCGATCCGGTCGGTCAGCAGCTTCCAGCCGTCCCAGTCGCCTTCGGCCATGCCGTCCTCGATGGTGATGATCGGGTACTGCTTGGCCCAGCCGGCCAGCAGGTCGACGAACTCGGCCGAGCTGTATTTCTTGCCTTCGCCGGCCAGGTCGTACTTGCCGTCCTTGTAGAACTCCGAGCTTGCTGCGTCCAGGCCCAGCAGGATCTCGCTGCCCACCTTGTAGCCGGTCTTGTTGACCGCTTCGAGGATGGTATCGAGCGCTTCGATGTTGGAGCGCAGGTTGGGCGCGAAGCCACCCTCGTCGCCGACGGCGGTGTTGAGGCCCTTGCCCTTCAGCACGCTCTTCAGCGCGTGGAAGATCTCGGCGCCGGCGCGCAGCGCTTCGGCGAAGCTGGGCAGGCCGACCGGCAGCACCATGAATTCCTGCACGTCGATGTTGTTGTCCGCGTGCTCGCCGCCGTTGATGATGTTCATCATCGGCACCGGCAGGGCGCCGGGCTTGCCGTCCTTCGACAGGTACTTCCACAGCGGCTCGCCGCGCGACGCGGCCACCGCATGCGCTGCGGCCATCGAAACACCGAGCAGCGCGTTCGCACCCAGCTTGCCCTTGTTGGGCGTGCCGTCCAGCGCGATCAGCTTCGCATCCAGCCCTTTCTGGTCCGCCGCATCGAAACCCTTCAGCGTGTCGGCAATGGTTCCGTTGACGTTGGCCACCGCATTTTTCACGCCCTTGCCGCCGTAGCGCGACTTGTCGCCATCGCGCAGTTCAACGGCTTCGCGCGAACCGGTCGAGGCGCCGCTGGGCACCGCAGCGCGGCCGAACGCGCCGTCGGCGAGCGTGACTTCGGCTTCCAGCGTGGGGTTGCCACGCGAGTCGAGGATTTCACGGGCGTGGATGCGGGTGATCTGGTTGCTCATGCGGTTTCCGTTGGTCGAGTTGAATGGTCTGTGGGTTGTAGGGGCGAATTCGCGCGCGGCCGGATGCCTACACGCCTTGTTCGAGAAAGCCATGCCGCTTGGTGACGGCGTCGAGTTCCAGCAGCGTCTCCAGCAGCGCCTTCATCTTGTCCAGCGGCCATGCGTTGGGGCCATCGCTCAGCGCCTTGCTGGGATCGGGATGCGTCTCGGCGAACAGCCCGGCCACACCCACCGCCACGGCGGCGCGCGCCAGCACCGGCACGAATTCGCGCTGGCCGCCCGAAGTGGCGCCCTGCCCGCCCGGCAATTGCACCGAATGGGTGGCGTCGAACACCACCGGGCAACCGGTGTCGCGCATCACGCTCAGCGAGCGCATGTCGGAGACGAGGTTGTTGTAGCCGAAGCTGGCGCCGCGCTCGCAGACCATGATGCTGTCGTTGCCGGCGGCCTTGGCCTTGGCCACCACGTGTTTCATGTCCCACGGCGCCAGGAACTGGCCCTTCTTGATGTTCACCGGCTTGCCGGCGCGCGCCACTTTCTGGATGAAGTCGGTCTGCCGGCACAGGAAGGCCGGCGTCTGCAGCACGTCGACCACCGACGCCACTTCATCCATCGGGGTGTATTCGTGCACGTCGGTGAGCACCGGCACGCCGATCTGGCGCTTCACTTCACCCAGGATACGCAGGCCTTCTTCCAGCCCCGGCCCGCGGAAGCTTTCGCCCGATGAGCGGTTCGCCTTGTCGAAGCTGGATTTGAAGATGAAGTGGATGCCGAGCCCGCTGGTGATTTCCTTCAGCGTACCGGCGGTGTCCAGCTGCAATTGCTCGGACTCCACCACGCAGGGGCCGGCGATCAGGAACAGCGGCTGATCCAGCCCGATATCGAATCCGCAAAGCTTCATAGGACGTATTTCCCGATCAATAGGCAAGACCGCGTCATGCGCTGGCCTGGGCGGCCAACGGTTCGCCCTCACGCACGGCCTTGTATTCGGCGGCCGCGCGGACGAAGTCGCTGAACAGCGGATGGCCGTCGCGCGGTGTGGAGGTGAATTCAGGATGGGCCTGGCAGGCCAGGAACCACGGATGCTTCTGCGGCGGCAATTCCACCACTTCCACCAGCAGGTCATCCATCGACTTGCCGGAGATCACCAGGCCCTGATCCTCGAACGACTGGCGGTAGCGGTTGTTGAATTCGTAGCGATGGCGATGGCGCTCGCGCACCACTTCCTGGCCGTAAAGCTGGCGCGCCAGCGTGCCCGCCTTGAGTCGGCATTCCTGCGCACCCAGGCGCATGGTGCCGCCCAGGTCGGAGCGGTCGGTGCGCTGCTCGACTTCGCCGCTGGCGGTGGTCCATTCGGTGATCAGGCCGATCACCGGATTGGCGGTGTTGCGGTCGTTCTCGCTGGAGTCGGCGTCGGTCAGGCCGGCCACGTTGCGGGCGAAATCCACCACCGCCGCGTGCATGCCGTAGCAGATGCCGAAGTACGGCACGCGGTGTTCGCGCGCGTATTTGGCCGTCAACACCTTGCCTTCAAAGCCGCGCTTGCCGAAACCACCGGGCACCAGGATCGCGTCGACCTTGCCCAGCACTTCGGCGGCGCCCTCGGCCTCGATCTGCTCGGAGTCGATCCAGTCCAGGTTCACCCGCGTCTGCTGGCGGATGCCGCCATGGCGCAGCGCTTCGGCCAGTGACTTGTACGCGTCCTTGTGCTCCACGTACTTGCCCACGATGGCGATGGTGACCTCGTTCTTCGGGTGCTCCACGGCGTCGACGGTGCGCTGCCAGCTGGACAGGTCCGCCGGATCGGCATCCAGGCCGAGCCGCTTCACCACGATGTCGTCCAGCCCCTGGCTATGCAGCCACAGCGGCATCTTGTAGATCACGTCGACATCGGGCGCGCTGATCACGGCGGATTCGGGCACGTTGGTGAACAGCGCGATCTTGCGGCGCTCGGCCTCCGGCAGGGCGTCCTCGCAGCGGCACAGCAGGATGTCCGGCTGGATACCGATCGAGCGCAGCTCCTTCACCGAATGCTGGGTCGGCTTGGTCTTGATCTCGCCAGCGGCCTTGATATACGGCACCAGGGTGAGGTGCATGAACACCACTTTCTCCGGACCCTGCTCCACGCGCAGCTGGCGGATCGCCTCCAGGAACGGCAGCGATTCGATGTCGCCCACGGTGCCGCCGATCTCCACCAACGCCACGTCGAAACCGCGCGTGGCCTCGTGGATGCAGTGCTTGATCTCGTCGGTGATGTGCGGGATCACCTGCACGGTGGCGCCGAGGTAATCGCCGCGGCGCTCCTTGCGGATCACGCTTTCGTAGATTTTGCCGGTGGTGATGGAATTCTTGCCGGTGAGGCGGGTACGCATGAAGCGCTCGTAATGCCCCAGGTCAAGATCGGTCTCGGCACCGTCGTCGGTCACATAGACCTCGCCGTGCTGAAACGGGCTCATCGTGCCCGGATCGACATTGATATAGGGGTCGAGCTTCATCATGGTGACCGAGAGCCCGCGAGCCTCAAGAATGGACGCGAGTGACGCCGCCGCGATGCCCTTGCCAAGCGAGGACACTACACCGCCGGTGACGAAGATCAGGGGGGTCATGAAATTCAGCCGTGCTGGAAATCGGCATTTTAGCGGCATCAGCGTCCAGCCGCGAGGGATCAGCGCAAATTACTGACGAAAGATTCAGCTGGCATGACAAAACCCACGCGACGACCCGGCCGCGCGCGGCCGATGGACCTGACGCGGCTGCTAATATTCAGCGATGAACCAGCCCGTACCGACCCGCCTGGCCGCCTTGCGCGCCGCCATGCAGCAACACGGCGTTGCCGCCGTGCTCGTCCCCAGCGCCGACCCTCACCTGTCCGAGTACCTGCCCGCACACTGGCAGGCGCGAACCTGGCTGTCCGGGTTCGACGGCTCGGCCGGCACCCTCGTGGTCACCGCCACCGAGGCGGGGCTGTGGACCGATTCGCGCTACTTCTCGCAAGCCGGGCAGCAGTTGGCCGGCAGCGGCATCGCCCTGATGAAGGAGCGCGTGGCCGGTGTGCCCGATCACCTTTCGTGGCTGCAGCAGCAACTGCAGCGGGGCGACGTGCTGGCCGTGGCCGGCGACAGCCTTTCGGTCAACAACCAGCGCCAGATCGAGCGGAAGCTGGCCGTCGGCGGTGCCACCGTGCGCATCGACCTTGACCTGCCCGGTGCGATCTGGCCCGACCGCCCAAGCCTGCCGCAGGCACCGGTGTTTGCGCATGATCCCGTCCACGCCTGCGTGCCCCGTACCGACAAGCTGGCGCGGCTGCGCGAGGCGATGCGCGCGCAGGGCGCCAGCCACCACCTGCTATCCAGCCTGGACGACATCGCCTGGTTGACCAACCTTCGCGGCAGCGACGTCGAGTGCAACCCGGTGTTCCTGGCCCACCTGCTGGTCGAGGCCGAAGGCCGCGCCATCCTGTTCGTCGACCGGGCCAAGCTCGACGATGCGCTGATTGCCGAACTGGCGTCCGACGGCATCGATATCGAGCCTTACGAAGACCTGCCCGGCGCCCTGGGCGCCCTGAGTGCCGATGACAAGCTGCTGCTGGACAGCGGCCGCGTGGTCAGCGCCATCGCTGCAGCGATCCCGGCGCATACGCCGCGCATCGAGGCGGCCAACCCCAGCACCGCGTTCAAGGCGATCAAGACCACGGCCGAGCTCGACCATATCCGTGAAGTGATGCGCCGTGACGGCGTGGCCCTGGTCCGCGCGTTCCGGGAACTGGAGGATCGGCTGGGCGCCGGCGAGTCGCTCACCGAACTGGATGTCGACACGCTGCTGCACCGGCAGCGTTCGGCGCAGCCGGGCTGGATCGGCGAAAGCTTCGCCACCATCGCCGGCTACCTGGCCAACGGCGCGTTGCCGCATTACCGCGCCACGCCCGAGGCGCACAGCATGCTGCAAGCAGAAGGCCTGCTGCTGGTCGACTCGGGTGGTCAATACCTGGGCGGCACCACCGACATCACCCGCGTGCTGGCGCTGGGCGAGACCACGCCGGAACAACGGCGCGACGCCACCCTGGTAATGAAGGGCATGATCGCGCTGTCGCGTGCCCGCTTCCCCAAGGGCGCCAGCGGCCCGCAACTGGATGCACTGGCGCGCGCACCGCTGTGGGCCAGCGGCATGGATTACGGCCACGGCACCGGCCACGGCGTGGGCTATTTCCTCAACGTGCACGAAGGTCCGCACGGCATCCGTCCGCCCTCGGCCGGTGGCGCGCTGGTGCCGCTGGAGCCGGGCATGATCAGCTCTATCGAACCGGGCCTGTACAAGCCCGGCCGTCACGGCATCCGCCACGAAAACCTGGCGGTGGTGATCGCCGCCGACCAGACCGAATTCGGCGAATTCCTGGCGTTCGAGACCTTGACCCTGTGTCCGTTCGACCGCCGCGCACTGGAGCCGGCCCTGCTCAACCCCGATGAACGCGCCTGGCTGGACGACTACCACGCCACCGTACGCGCCGCCCTGAGCCCGCTGCTGGATGGCGACGACCTGGCCTGGCTGCATCGACATTGCGAACCGTTGAGGTGAAACCCGGAAGTGAGTGGCGAGCGGCGGGAGATGGCGACACAACTCCTGCTCCCGCCCTTGACCCGCCCGCCCCTGCCGCCCATCCTGCTCCGTTACCTTTCACAGTCATCGCCCCATGAGCAATCGCTACGACGCCGCCGATATTGAAGTCCTCTCCGGTCTGGATCCGGTCAAGCGCCGGCCCGGCATGTACACCGACACCAGCCGGCCCAACCACCTGGTGCAGGAGGTGGTGGACAACTCGGTGGACGAGGCGCTGGCCGGCCACGCCAGCCACATCGAGGTGACCCTGCACGCCGATGGCTCGGTGGAAGTCAGCGACGACGGCCGCGGCATGCCGGTGGATATCCATCCCGACGAGGGCATCCCCGGTGTCGAGCTGATCCTCACCCGGCTGCATGCGGGCGGCAAATTTTCCGGCGACAACTACAGCTTCTCCGGCGGCCTGCATGGCGTGGGCGTGTCGGTGGTGAACGCGCTATCCACGCGGGTGGAGGTCACCATCCGCCGCGACGGCAACGAGCAGCGCATGGCGTTCGAGAACGGCGACCGCGCCAGCGAGCTGGAGCTGCTCGGCAGCGTGCCGAAGAAGCGCACCGGCACCACGCTGCGCTTCTGGGCCGACCCCAAATACTTCGACTCGCCCAAGATCTCGCTGCCCAAACTGAAGCACCTGCTGCGCGCCAAGGCGGTGCTGTGCGCCGGGCTCAACGTGAAGCTCACCGACGCGGCCAGCGGCGAAGTCATCGAGTGGTACTACGAGGACGGCCTGCATGATTATCTGAGCGGCGAACTCGATGGCGCCGAGGCGCTGCCCGCCGAATTGTTCGTGCACCACGTGGCCCGCAACACCGAAGGCCTGGACGTGGCGCTGGCCTGGCTGCCCGAAGGCGAGCTGGTGCAGGAGAGCTACGTCAACCTGATCCCCACCGCGCAGGGCGGCACCCACGTCAACGGCCTGCGCAGCGGCCTCACCGTGGCCATCCGCGAATTTTGCGACATCCGCAACCTGCTGCCGCGCGGCGTGAAGCTGGCGCCGGAAGACGTATGGGAGCGGCTCTCGTTCGTGCTGTCGGCACGGCTGCAGGATCCGCAGTTCGCCGGCCAGACCAAGGAGCGGCTCTCCTCGCGCCAGGCCGCGGGCATGGTCGAGAACGTGATCCACGACGCCTTCAGCATCTGGCTGAACCAGCACACCGAGATCGGCGAACGCATCGCCCAGTTGGCGATCGAGCGGGCCAGCGCGCGCCTGAAAGCCTCCAAGCAGGTGGTGCGCAAGAAGATCACCCAGGGTCCCGCCCTGCCCGGCAAGCTGGCCGACTGCACCGCCACCGACCTCACCCGCACGGAATTGTTTCTCGTCGAAGGCGATTCGGCCGGCGGCAGCGCCAAGCAGGCGCGCGACAAGGAGTTCCAGGCGATCCTGCCGTTGCGCGGCAAGATCCTCAACACCTGGGAAGTGGAATCCACCCTGGTGCTGGCCTCCGAGGAAGTGCACAACCTGGCCGTGGCGATCGGCTGCGACCCGGGCAAGGACGACCTGAGCGGCCTGCGCTACGGCAAGGTGATCATCCTGGCCGACGCCGATTCCGACGGCCTGCACATCGCCACCTTGCTGTCGGCGCTGTTCCTCAAGCATTTCCCCAAGCTGGTCAGCGAGGGCCACGTGTTCGTGGCGATGCCGCCGCTGTTCCGCGTCGACGTGGGCAAGCAGGTGTTCTATTGCCTCGACGAAAGCGAAAAGGTGGCGATGCTGCAGCGGATCGAGCGCGAGAAAATGAAGGGCGCGGTCAGCACCACCCGCTTCAAGGGCCTGGGTGAAATGAACCCGCCGCAGTTGCGCGAATCCACCATCCATCCCGACACCCGGCGGCTGGTGCAGCTGACCACCGCCGAGGAAGACGGCACCGCGCGCGTGATGGATCTGCTGCTGGCGAAGAAGCGCGCCAGCGACCGCAAGGCGTGGCTGGAAGAGAAAGGCGACCTGGCGACGCTGGAGGTTTGACCTGCGTCAGGTTGCCCTTCGACCGCTGCGCTACGCTCAGGGAGAGCGGCTCTAGATATGCGTAGTCCCCAGACCGTTCTCCCTGAGCGTAGCGCAGCGAAGTCGAAGGGCCGCGCCGCAAAAACACAACACGAACCGCAGGCCATCGCATCATGCCCAGCTGGACCCGCCGCTCCATCGAGATCCTCGCCGCCGAGGCGGCGCGTTCGGCCGATACACACCTGATCCGGCTGGATCTGCCCGCGTTCCCCGGCATTCCGCTGTATTTGAAAGACGAATCCGCGCACCCCACCGGCAGCCTGAAGCACCGGCTGGCGCGTTCGCTGTTCCTGTACGCGATCTGCAATGGCTGGCTGCATGAAGACCAGCCGGTGATCGAGGCCTCCAGCGGAAGCACCGCGATCTCCGAGGCGTACTTCGCCCGCCTGCTCGGCCTGCCCTTCATCGCCGCGATGCCGCGGCGCACCTCGTGCGACAAGATCGCGCAGATCGAGCACTTCGGCGGACGCAGCCATCTCATTGACGGCACCGATGTCTACGGTGCCGCCGAGCAACTGGCACGCGAGTCCGACGGCTACTACATGGACCAGTTCACCTTCGCCGAACGAGCCACCGACTGGCGCGGCAACAACAACATCGCCGAATCGATCTTCCGCCAGATGGAGCGCGAATTCGATCCGGTGCCGCGCTGGATCGTGGTTTCGGCCGGCACCGGCGGCACCTCGGCCACCATCGGCCGCTACATCCGCTACGGCGCCGCCCGCAGCGACGGCACCCAGCTGGCGGTGGTGGACCCGGAAAACTCCGTGTTCATGGACTACTTCAACAGCGGTGACGCCTCGCTGCGGCTGGATTGCGGTTCGCGCATCGAAGGCATCGGCCGGCCACGGGTGGAGCCGTCGTTCATCCGTGGGGTGATCGACCGCATGATCCGCGTACCCGACAACGCCAGCATGGCGGCGTTGCGGGTGCTGGAGCGGTTGATGGGTCGCCGCTGCGGCGGCTCCACCGGCACCAACCTGGTCGGCGCGCTGCAGCTGATGTGCGAGCTGCGCGCCAGCGGTGAAAAGGGACCGGTGGTGACGCTGATCTGCGATGGCGGCGAGCGTTATCGCAAGACGTATTACAACGACGACTGGCTCGCCGCCGAAGGCTTCGACGTGGCCAACGAGCAGGCGCGGCTGGAGCAGGTCATCCAAAGCGGGCGCTGGGTCGACGCGTGATACCTGGCCGACGCACGTGTCATTGAGCTGCCATCGGATTTACCTGGAAAGATCCGTTCATCCTGAGCGTAGGCCAAAGGCCGGAGTCGAAGGACACGCCGCCTGGGCCGCCCCAACCGGGCACCGCTTCGACTCCGCCCGCTGCGCGGACTACGCTCAGCGCGAACGGCTTTGGGAGCCGGATGACCATCAGACAAGTGGCATTCGGCGCTGACCTATTCTTCGGGAACTACGCATGGCCCTGCTACCACCACTCAACCTGCAACGCTGGATCGACGAACACCGCCATCTGCTGAAACCGCCGGTGGGCAACAAGTGCATCGTCGATGGCGACTTCATCATCATGATCGTGGCCGGCCCCAACGCGCGCACCGACTACCACTACGACGAAGGCCCGGAGTTCTTCCACCAACTGGAAGGCGAGATGATCCTGAAGGTGCAGGACGAGGGCCAACCGCGCGATATACCGATCCGCGCCGGCGAAGTTTTCTACCTGCCGCCGCGCGTGCCGCACTCGCCGCAGCGCATGCCCGGATCGATCGGCCTGGTGATCGAACGCCGTCGCCTCGCCAATGAAAAGGATGGCCTGCTGTGGTTCTGCGAGCACTGCAACCACACCCTGTTCGAGGAGTACTTCGTGCTCGACAGCATCGAGCACGATTTCCCGCCGGTGTTTGATCGCTTCTACGGCTCGGTCGAGGCGCGCACATGTACGGCTTGCGGACACCTTAATCCGGCGCCGGCGAAATACGCGTAGGCCTGCTTTTTTGCAGGAGCGACTTCAGTCGCGACGCCTTTCCTTGAGACTCATGAAAATCAGGAGCGTCGCGACTGAAGTCGCTCCTACAGTGACTCGCGAGCCAGCCATTTTTGCGCCATGCGGCGCAGCGAGGCCTCAAGGCTGGAATCAGTAGCCACTTCCACCACCGGCCGCCATGCCAGCGCGCGTGATTCGCTGTTGACCACGAAGCGTTCATCGCCCCCGGCCCGCACCACGTAGCGCACGTCGTAGTGCCAATGCTCCGGCTCGGCTCCGCGCAGTGGAATGCGATGGCGGTCAATATCGAAGATGCCGCCCTCGACGCGCAAACCCGGCACGCCGGTTTCCTCCTGCGCCTCGCGCAAGGCCACACCTGCCAGGTCGGAATCGCCATCGGCATGGCCGCCGGGCTGCAGCCAGCGGTCAAGTTTGCGGTGATGCATCAGCAATACCCGTTCGCCGTCGCCGCTGACTAGCCATGCCGAGCCGGTGAAGTGCGCCACGGTGTGGCTCCGATCGAAGACATCGGGGTGGCTTTGCAGGAAATTCTCGAATTGCGCGACGGTTTTTTCCTCCCCCTGCCATAAGTCACGGTAGCGACGCAGCGACTCGATCAGAAAGTTTTGTGGTGCCTGCATCGTCATCCGTCCGGTTCATGAAAGTGCGCTGCAGCAAGCCTTCGCAGGGCCTGAATCCAGCTTGTACAACCCCCAACGCTCGGCTATGTTGGCCCACTATTCGCATCTCCGCACCCGCGTCGCGCACTGCTGCAGCGCACTAGCGGACGCACTCATGCCAAGGGGCGTTTGATGATCAAAAATCTTTTTGCCACCCATCCCATCAAGGCCATGCCCCATGTGGACGCGGGCGAGCCGGTGGAGGGTAGCGCCGAAGGCGAGGTCACCCTCAAACGCGTCCTGACGGCGCGACACCTGGTGATGCTCGGGGTGGGTGCGGTCATCGGCGCGGGCATTTTCGCCATCACCGGCACGGCGGCGGCGCAGTTCGCCGGCCCCGCGCTGATCCTCAGCTTCCTGATCGCGGCCGTGGCCTGCGGCCTGGCCGGCATGTGCTACGCGGAGTTCGCCGCGATGCTGCCGGTTTCCGGCAGCGCCTACTCCTATTCCTACGCCACCCTGGGCGAAGTGGTCGCCTGGTTCGTCGGCTGGGCGCTGGTGCTGGAATACCTGTTCGCGGCATCCACCGTGGCGGTGGCGTGGTCGGGCTACTTCGGCGAACTGCTGCGCATGCTCAGCACGATGACCGGCCTGAATTTCACCTTGCCGGCGGCGCTGTCCTCGGCCCCACTCACGTTTGCCGAAGGCGGCCACGCGCTGGTCACCACCGGCGCGCTGATCAATCTGCCGGCCATCATCATCGTGGGCGCGATCAGCTGGCTCTGCTACATGGGTATCACGCAGTCGGCGACGGTCAACGCGATCATCGTGGCGATCAAGGTGTCGGTGATCCTGCTGTTCCTGATCGTGATGTTCAACTACATCAACCCCGATCTGTGGCATCCGTTCATCCCCGAGAACGAGGGCGGCTCCAAGTTCGGCTGGAGCGGCATCTACCGCGGCGCCACGCTGGTGTTCTTCGCCTATATCGGTTTCGACGCGGTCTCCACCGCCGCCGGCGAGGCGAAGAACCCGCAGCGCGACATGCCGATCGGCATCCTCGGCTCGCTGCTGCTGTGCACCGTGCTGTACGTGGCGATGGCTGCGGTGATGACCGGCACCACGCCGTTCCGCATGCTCAACACGCCCGAGCCGGTTGCCACCGCGATCAACTATGTACTCGGCACCGTGGCCGCCGGCAGCCCCTCCAGCTACATCCTGGGCGCGTTGAAGATCCTGGTGGTGTTCGCGGCGCTGGCCGGCCTGAGCTCGGTGATCCTGGTGATGCTGATGGGCCAGCCGCGCATCTTCTATTCGATGTCGCGCGACGGTTTGCTGCCGCAGGCGCTGGGCCGCCTGCACACGAAACACCGCACCCCGTACGTGGGCACGATCATGGTGGGCGTGATCGCCAGCATCCTGGCCGGCCTGTTCCCGGTGGACGTGCTTGGCGACCTGGTGTCTATGGGTACCTTGCTGGCGTTCGCCACCGTCTGCATCGGCGTGCTGGTGCTGCGCCGCACGCGGCCGGAGCTGCCGCGCGCGTTCCGCGTGCCGCTGCCGTGGCTGGTCTGCCCGCTGGGTGCGGTCGCTTGCCTGTTCCTGTTCTGGCAGGCGTTTGAAGTGCGCTGGCCGCTGCTGGTGAGCTGGATCGTGATCGGCTTCCTGATCTACGGCTTCTACGGCTACCGCCACAGCAAACTGCGCCAGGGCGCGCGCTGAGACGCGGCGGCCGGCACCACGCCGGCCGCTCACACACGACGTGTCGCGCACGCGGCGCAACAACCATCCGCTCCCGACGACAAGTTGCCATGCTCAAACAGTTGCTCGCCCGCAAGACCGATTTCAGCGATGCCGACGACGCCAACGGCCCCACCCTGCGCCGCACACTGGGCCCGATGGGGCTGACGGCACTGGGCATCGGCGCGGTGATCGGTGGCGGCATCTTCGTCATCACGGGCCAGGCGGCCGCCGATCACGCGGGGCCGGCGGTGATCCTGTCGTTCCTGCTGGCAGCCATCTGCAGCACGTTCACCGCGCTGTGCTACGCCGAATTCGCCACCCTGATCCCGGTCTCCGGCAGCGCCTATTCCTATGCATACGCCACCCTTGGCGAATTGGTGGCGTGGTTCATCGGCTGGAACCTGGTGCTGGAATACGGCGTATCCGCCTCGGCGGTGGCGGTGAGCTGGACGGGTTATTTCCTGAGCCTGCTCGACCATATCGGCCACACCTTCAACATGGACTTGAGCCTGCCGGCGGCGCTGACCAACGCACCGCTGGCATTCACCGCCGATCATCAACTGATCGCCACCGGCGCGCTGTTCAACCTGCCCGCAGTGGTGCTGGTGCTGTTGCTGACCTGGCTCTGCTACGTCGGCATCCGCGAATCGAGCCTCGCCAACGCGGCCATGGTGGTATTGAAAGTCGGCCTGATCGCGCTGGTGATCGTCGTGGGCTGGCGCTATGTCGACCCGTCCAACTGGCACCCCTTCATCCCCGAATCGCAAGGCCACTACAAGTACGGCTGGGGCGGCGTTTTGCGCGGTGCGGCGATGGTGTTTTTCGCCTACATCGGCTTCGAGGCCACGTCGGTGGCGGCGCAGGAATCGCGCAACCCGCAGCGCGACCTGCCGATCGGCATCCTCGCTTCGCTGGCCATCTGCACGGTGCTGTATATCGCGATGGCCGCGGTGATGACCGGGCTCAGTTCCTACACGCTGCTGGGCACCAACGAGCCGGTGGTGACCGCACTGCAGGGTCATCCCGCGCTGGGCTGGCTGCGCTGGCTGGTGGAAGTGGGCGCGATGCTGGGGCTGGCGTCGGTGGTGCTGGTGATGATCATCGCCCAACCGCGCATCTTCATGATCATGGGCCGCGACGGCATGCTGCCGAAGGTGTTCACGCGCATCCATCCGCGCTATCGCACGCCGCACCTGAACACGCTGATCACCGGCGCCGGCATCGCGTTGCTGGCAGCCATCTTCCCGCTGGACGTGCTGGGCGACCTGGTTTCGATGGGCACCCTGATCGCCTTCATGGCGGTCTGCGCCGGGGTGTGGATCCTGCGCAAAACACGGCCGGAACTGCCGCGTACGTTCCGGGTGCCGTGGGCGCCGCTGATCTGCTCCCTGGGCATCCTCAGCTGCGCCGCCCTGCTCGCCACCATGGCCTGGTACAACTGGGGGTTGATGGTGTTGTGGACGGTGATCGGGCTGGTGATCTACTTCGCCTACGGGCGCCGGCACAGCCATCTGCATCAGCAGGAAATGGCACGTAACAGCGTCTAAAAGACGCAAATTTCGCCCAATTATGGCGCCCGCGCGCAGTTGGCACCGACCATTGCCAGATATCGGATGCAGCCTCAGAGATATGCTGCAAGTGTCTGTTTTAGAAGAATTTAACGAAATATTTTTCCGGAGAATTCCGCCCGAGATTGCCCCAACGGGCTCACGCGGGGGTATCATGGCGATCCGCGGGTTGATCACTTGGCAGTGGGCCCCGGATCGCCGCCCGGCACGTCAGGCAGGGTCAGCTCCTCAACCTGGCGTGTCGGGCAGCACTTTCTCTGGCTCCACCCCCATTCCCTGTTTGCGATTGCGCTGCCTGCAAGCGCGCATGCAAAAGAGGCCGGCTCCTTCGAGCCGGCCTCTTTTTTGAATGGAGCTATGCGATCAGGCTTTCTTCGGCGTATGCGAAACGCACCAGCCCTTCGCATCGACCGACTTGCCGGGGAACAACTGGCAAGGTCCACGGCCGGTGGTATTGGTGGCCGTGTAGAACTGGCAGTTGTGGCACACGTCGCCAGCCTTGTGCTTCGGATTGGTCGACTTGGTCGCGTCCTCCACGTAATCCAGCGCCTTGGCGGTCGGATCAGTGGGGCTCACCGGCGGCAGATCGGCGGCGCGTGCGAAGCGCGGCAAGCCGCCCATGACCACGGCAGCCGCGGTGGTGCCCGCCGCGATTTTCAGGAAGTGGCGGCGCGATTCGATATCGTTTTCTTTCGACATGGCAGAGTCTCCGTCGAGGTGACCGGCGCACCCTGCACCGGATCGCGGAAGTGTCACGCCATTTACCTCAACGCTTCCTGACTTGCGCGAATGGCTCGCATTACGCCCTTGGCGCGAAAGGCCCCGTGGTATGATGCCGATTCATTTGGACGGCCAAACCGTATGACCCAGCAGCTGCCCGCCGCGATGCCACAAAGCCTGTTCGACAGCCGCGCCGACGCCATCGCCGAGGCCGCGCGGCGACTGGCGGCGCTTGGCTGGACGCCGGCTACAAGCAGCAATTTCTCGATGCGGGTGGACGACGAACATGCGGCCATCACCATCTCCGGCCGCGACAAGGGCCACCTCGGCCGCGACGACATCATGCTGATCGACCTTCACGGCCACGCGGTGGGCACCACGGCCAGGCCCAGCGCCGAAACCGCGCTGCACACGCAGGTCTACCGGCGCTGGCCGGAAATAACCGCCGTCTTGCATACGCATTCGCGTACCCAGAGCGTGGCATCGCGGCTCTACGCCGCGCGCGGCGCCATCCAGCTTCAGGGCTGGGAATTGCAGAAAGCCATCAGCGGCTACACCAGCCACGACAGCGTGCTGGAGATCCCGGTGTTTCCCAACACCCAGCACATGCCGGATCTGGTGGCCCAGGTGGATGCCTGGCTGGATGCGGGCAAACCCTTGCACGCATACCTTATCGACGGCCACGGCATCTACACCTGGGGCCGCGACATGGCCGAGGCCCGCCGCCATCTCGAAGCGCTCGAGTTCCTGCTCGAATGCGAAATGGACCTGAGGAGATTGTCATCATGAGTCAGCTGCGCATTTTCGACGAGGCACAACCGCAATCCGCGCTGGCCGAGTACCGCGACCATGCCGCCATCGCCCGCGAGCTGGGCAAGGTGGGGGTGCGCTTCGAGCGCTGGGAGGCAAGCCAGCCGATCGAGCCCGGCGCCAGCCAGGACGAAGTGATCGCCGCCTACCGTGGCGACATCGATCGGTTGATGGCGGAAAAGGGTTACCAGAGTGTGGACGTGATCAGCCTCACGCCCGACCACCCCGACCGCGCCACGCTGCGCCAGAAATTCCTCAGCGAGCACACCCACAGCGAGGACGAGGTGCGCTTTTTCGTGGCCGGCGCGGGGCAGTTCACCCTGCACATCAACGACAAGGTCTACGACGTGTTGTGCGAAAAGGGCGACCTCATCGGCGTGCCCGACGGCACCCCGCACTGGTTCGACATGAGCGAATCGCCGTACTTCGTGGCAATCCGCCTGTTCACCAACAAGGAAGGCTGGGTCGCCCAGTTCACCGGCACCGACCTGGCCACTCGATTCCCGCGGATGACGCCGCTGCCGCTGCCGTGAACGCGCGCGGTTACTCGCCACGGTGCCAGTCGTTTATGCTGGTCAGCCGTTCCCCGTGGTCAAGGTCATGATCGAAATCCGCGCCGTCGTCACCGATATCGAAGGCACCACCAGCGCCATCACCTTCGTGCGCGACGTGTTGTTTCCGTACGCCCGCAAGCGCTTGCCGGCCTTTGTCGAAACCCATGCCGACCAGCCCGACGTGCAGCACTGGCTGCATGAGGCGGCGAAGGAAGCAGGTTTCATCGAAGCCAGCCGTCAGGAAGTGATCGAACTGCTGCTGCGCTGGATCGATGAGGACCGCAAGTCCACCGCGCTGAAGGCCTTGCAGGGCATGATCTGGAAGGCCGGCTACGAAGCCGGCGACTACGTTGCCCACATGTATCCCGAGGTCGCCGCCCGCCTGCGCCAATGGCGCGCCGACGGCCTGCGTCTTTACGTCTATTCGTCCGGCTCGGTACCCGCACAGCAGCTGTTTTTCCGGCATAGCGAAGCGGGCGATCTCACGCCGCTTTTCGCCGGCTATTTCGACACCGAAACCGGACCCAAGCGCGAGGCGGAATCCTATCGCCGCATCGCGGCGGCGATCGACGAGCAGCCGCAACACACGCTGTTCCTGTCCGACATCGTCGAGGAACTCGATGCCGCCCGGGAAGCGGGTTTCCAGACCGGCTGGCTGGTGCGCCCGCCACTGGAGGCACCCGCCCAGCCCCACCACCCGGTCTTTGCCGATTTCGACGCGATCGCGCTCTGACGGTTAGCGGAAGGCTGACCATGCGCTCGCTGTTGATCGCCCTGCTCGCTTTCGTCGCCGGTGTCTGGCTGACCACTTGGTGGCAGCCGGCCACACTCGCAGTGACGGCGGCACATCCCCCTGGTGCAACACCAGCGACTTCCGTCGTCGCGGCGCCGGTGGCGACGGAACCCGTTGCCGACGATCGCTGGCCCACTGGCGGCCCGTCACCCGAACAACTCATCTACGCGCAACCACAGCTGGTCCGCAACGCGCTGGCGCAACTGACGCCGCGCATCGACGGCAAGCCGAACCTCTATTTGGTGGCCTTTGCCGGCGACGCCAGCGAGGACGTCTTTCGCAACGAGGTCGAATACGCCGCCAAGCTGTTTCCCGCCCGCTTCGGCGCCGCCACCCACACGTTGGTGCTGGAGAACAACCCCGCCTCGCTCAGCACGCGCCCGCTGGCCAGCTGGAGCAACCTCGAGGCAGTGCTCGACGGGCTCGCCCGCGTGATGCATCCGGAGGACATCCTGATGCTTTACGTCACCAGCCACGGTAGCGAGGACCACTACCTGCTGGTCGACATGGATCCCGTACCGCTCGACCAGATCGGCGCGAATGACCTCGCCGGCATCCTGCACGAGCATGCCTTCCGCTGGAAAGTCGTGGTGGTGAATGCCTGTTATTCGGGCGGATTCGTGCCGCCGCTGCGTGGCGATGGCACCTTGGTCATCACCGCCGCGCGCAGCGACCGCAGCTCGTTCGGCTGCGGCAGCGATTCGGACATCACCTATTTCGGCAAGGCCTGGCTGGTCGGTGCGCTGAACCACACCGACAATTTCATCGATGCCTTCCAGCGCGCCAGCACGACCATCGCGGGCTGGGAAAATCGGGACAAGCTCACGCCATCCGAGCCGCAGATCGATGTCGGCAAGGGCATCACCGCGCAACTGGACCTGTGGCGCAAGGGCGTCGCGCCCGGAACGGAGGTTCCGTTCGCGCCGGCAACCCGCTCAACGGATTCGGCAAACATCGCGCACTGATCGAGTGCGCGCCTCCCGACCCGCCGCATGCTTCACCTGCCGCCACGACCACGCGTGCTAGCTTCAGCCGCTGATTTCACCGGAGTGCGCACATGAAAACGCAGCTTGCGGCATCAACGACGGTATTTCGCGCAGTGCTGGTTTTGCTGTCGCTATGCACGATCGCGGCATGCTCCTCGCACGCACCGGTCGCCAACCCGACCCCTGCCGCTGCCACCAACGCGTGCCGCGCATCGCAACTGGGCTTCAGCGTCGACAGTGGCGACGGCCAGTTCAACGGCATGTCTCACTCCGGCACCATGCTGGTCGTGCGCAATACGGGAACCGCTGCGTGCATCGTCCCCGCGCAACCGCAGCTTGTGCTGACCGACGCCGATAAGCGGCCCGTGGACATCATCGCGCAGCCATCCGCCGCGCCCGCGTCGTCGACGATCCGGCTGGCACCCGGCGCAGCCGTGGAAAGCGAGATGCGTTGGGTGTCCGGCAATGTCTACGAGGATGGGCATTGCGAATCCCCTGCCCTCATCGATCTGGCCATCGGCGGGGAAAAGGTTTCGACGGCCTTCACCGGCCACCTGTGCGGCGCCGGTGGCAAGCCGACCACCTATACGCTTACGCCATTCCGCGCCGTGGCAGCGCCGGTGCTTTCCTATGCCTGCGACGACGGCCGCAAGGTACAGGCCAGCTACCCCGATACCGCCACCGCCGTGGTCACGCTCGACGGAAACACCCACCACCTGCATATCGCCATCTCGGCCGACGGCGCGCGTTACGTGGGCGATCATTGGCAGTGGTGGACCAAAGGCATGCACGACGCGTGGCTCTCGCCGCTGCGCGAGGGCGAGACTTACCCTTCGGCCAATGGCGTGGCTTGTCGCGCGCCCTGATGGGCGGGTTATTCCATCCTGAGGATGCCGTGCTCGTACAGCATTTTCAGCGCGAACAGCATCTCGTCACGCCCCGGACCACCCGGGTCCCGTTGCCATGCCAGAACGTCGGGGATGGTGAAGCTCCCCACCTGGGACGACAGCTGCTGGAGTACCGGCCCCATGGCGACGGGAAACTTGAGCACGCCGGTCTCGCACGGCACGACGATGTCGTCCTGCACCTGGACAAAACGCAGTGACGCGGACACGCTGAATCGTTGATCCGGTGCCATCTTCGGCACCGGCAGCAGCGGTGCCGCCTTCCATCCCGTGAAGGGCTCCTGCTTCAGCGATTTCAGCCAGGGCTCGGCGGCCACCTTGCTGATTTCGTCCAGGCATTCGCTGATATACGCAGCTACCGCGTCCGGCATGCTTCCCCGGGCTTTCTCCAGGGTGGCAGGCGGCCCACCTCGCCATTTCTCGCTCGACATCGAGAGCCGCTGAACCAGCGGTCCGAGGTCAAAAAACAGATTACGGGGCGAAAAATAGACATTCAGCGCCAATGAATAGCCCACGCCGCGCGCCGAATGCCAGGCCCCGGCCGGGAGGCAGAGCAAGTCGCCGGGATTGAGCTCCACCTCGCCAAACTCCATATGTTCGGGCAGCGTGCCGACATCCGCACTGATGCCGGGTTGATACACGGCATTCTCGAGCGGCCACGGCTTGGCCGACTTCATGGAGAACCGCCAGCGCTTGCTGCCGGCGATCTGGATGCTTGTGGCAACCCGCTTGTCGTAATGCGTGGGCAGCCCCGAACCGTCGGGCGAGACGTAACAATTGGCGCCCACGAGACCATTGAAATTGAGCTGCGCGCGCACGGCTTGTGCCCACTGGCAAAGCACGGGATCGGCCAGGTGGATATCGGTAATGCAGATCGTCGCGCCCGCGTTGAGCAAGTCGGCGACCTGGTTATGGTCCGCGTCGATCATGCCCCGCGAACTTCCGGCCTCCTCACCACGCGTAAAGGCCGCTTTTATGTTGTAGCTGGTACCGGCCAGCGCCTTTCCGCGCGAAAGCGCCTGCCTCAATCTCGCCCAACCGAAAATATGGTCGAATTTTCCGGGATGTCCTTTGACGCTCACCGACGTGCGCGAGAAAAATGAATCCACGAACTCCCCGGCATCGAGCGGGCTCACCAGTTCCTGGAGTTCACGGCCACTCAATGCCGCCGGTGCCGGCGGTTCTCCGGATGTGCCGGGATCGAGCAGGGAATGAAAATCTATCGGGTTCATGGATCTTCTGTCTTGAGTTAATCGCAGGGCCGAAAGCTTCCCGCTGCGCGCCACCTAGTATTGCAAAAGGCCTGCAGTGCCGCACTGGAGCCTGGGTGCGGCGTCGCCATGAGCGTTGCGCGAATGGTCGACGTACCGACCCGCTCCCTCATTGACGCCGGTCAAGCGCGGGCAAGCTTCCCGCGCCGGATCGTCGCACCCGCGGCGAAACCTGATCAGGATCAAGACGCTGGCCGCCCGGCTCGATGAAGATCGGCCCAGTAACCCAAGGATTTCATGAGCGAGACACAACGATGGAATTCCACATCGCCATTACCGACACACGCCCGCAACTCGAAGCCGTCGAAGACGCCATGTTCGATGTCGACTCGAACGCCCTCGTCGATCTCGACCCCAGCGGTTCGACCTTGCGCATCTCGTCGTTCGTGACCATCGAGGATCTGATCGACGTCATGCAGCGAACGGGCTGGACGATCGCGCCGGACCAGGTGGTTCAGTTGCCCACGATATGCTGCGGTGGTTGCGGCGGCTGAGCGGCCGCCAACCTCTCGCGGTCAGGGTTTGCGATGCCGCGCGACCAGCACCTTCGCCACATCCGCCAGCGACAAACCTCGTGCGCGCAAGGTCACGGTGAGATGGAACACCAGATCCGCGGCCTCGCCCAGCAGTTCCTCATCGCCCTGCGCCACGGCCGCCAGCGCGGTCTCGACACCTTCTTCGCCCACTTTCTGCGCGATGCGGCGGATGCCGCCGTCGAACAGTTTCGTGGTGTAGCTGCCTTCGGGGCGGTCGGCGTGGCGTTGCGCGACCAGCGCATCGAGTTCGGCCAGGAAGCCCAGCGGCGGACGCACGTCGTCACCGTTGCCAAAACAGCTTGAGGTGCCTTCGTGGCAGGTGGGGCCGTGCGGGTCGGCCTGGATCAGCAAGGTGTCGGCATCGCAGTCGATGCGGACCGATTTCAGGTCGAGCACGTGACCGGAGACTTCGCCCTTGGTCCAAAGGCGCTGCTTGCTGCGGCTGTAGAAGGTGACGTGGCCACTGCGTTGCGTTTCGGCCAGCGCCTCGGCATTCATGTAGCCGAGCATCAGCACTTCGCCGCTCAACCAATGCTGCACGATGGCCGGCAGCAGGCCTTCGCCCTTGGACCAATCGAGACGGCTGGTATCGGTGGTATCGCTCATCGCTGTGATTCCTCGTGCTACAGGCGTACCGGGACGCCCTGCTCGTGCAGATAGTGTTTCAATGCGGGGATCGCGATCGCACCGGAGTGGAACACGCTGGCGGCCAGCGCGCCGTCCACGTCGGCTTCGACGAAGGCGTCGCGGAAATGTTCGGGTTTACCGGCGCCACCGGAGGCGATCAACGGCACGTTGCAGATCGCGCGCGCGGCCTGCAGTTGCTCCAGGTCGTAGCCGCGGCGCACGCCGTCGCTGCCCATGCAGTTGAGCACGATCTCGCCGGCACCGCGTTGCTGTGCCTCGGTCATCCAGTCCAGCGTGCGGCGCGGCAGCGCCTGGGTCTTGCTGGGGTCACCGGTGTACTGGCGCACGCGCCACTCGCCGTCGGCGTCCCGCAGCGAGTCGATGCCGACCACCACGCATTGCACGCCGAATGCGGCGGCCAGTTCGTCGATCAGTCCGGGCCGTTCCAGTGCGGGCGAGTTCACCGAGATCTTGTCGGCGCCCGCATGCAGCACGGCGCGCGCGTCATCGACCGAACGGATGCCGCCGGCCACGCAGAACGGAATGTCGATTGCCCGCGCCACCTTCTCGACCCAGCCACGATCCACGCTGCGTCCCTCGGGGCTGGCGGTGATGTCGTAGAACACCAGCTCGTCGGCGCCCTCGTCGCGGTAACGCAGCGCAAGCTCCACGATTTCGCCCATCACCACGTGATCGCGGAAACGCACGCCCTTGACGACCTTGCCGTCGCGCACATCCAGGCAGGGAATCAGCCGGCGGCTCAACATACCAGTGCTTCCGCCAAAGTGAAGCGACCTTCCAGCAGCGCGCGGCCCAGGATCACGCCTTGTGCGCCAGCGTCGCGGGCGGCGCGGATATCGTCCAGCGAGCGCACGCCCCCGGACGCCTGCAACGCCAGTTGCGGCACGCTTTCGCTGAGGTGCCGGTAGAGGTCGAGATTGAACCCGGCCAGCATGCCGTCGCGATCGATGTCGGTGCACAGCAGGTGGCGCGCACCGCGTTCGGCATACCAGGGCGCCAGCTCGTCCAGCGTGCGTGTTTCCACTTCGGTCCAACCGGCGCTGGGCAAAGCCCAGCGATCGCCGATGCGGCGCGTGTCCAGCGCGATCACCAGCCGTTCGGCACCGTGATTGTCCAGCCAGCGCGCTACCTGGTCGGGATCGCGAATGGCCACGCTGCCGAGCACCACGCGGTGCACGCCGGCATCGAACAGTCGGTGCAGATCCTCTTCGGCACGCACGCCACCACCGGCCTGGATACGCATGCCGCTGGCGGCGATCGAACGGATCACCGCCAGGTTGTCGAGGTTGCCCGAGCGGGCGCCGTCGAGGTCAACCAGGTGCAGCCAGTCCGCGCCCGCCTCCGCATAGCTCCAGGCCAGTTCGCGCGGGTCGGCGGCATAGGTGGTCTGCTGCGCATAGTCGCCCTGCTTCAGCCGCACTACCTGGCCACCGCGCAGATCGATCGCGGGAATCACCGCAAAACTCGTCATGAGAACGCCGTCATAGCTTGAGGAAATTACCGAGCAGCCGCGCCCCCACGGCGGCGGAACGCTCGGGATGAAATTGCATGCCGTGGAAATTGCCGCGCGCGATCACCGCGGAAAACGCGCCACCGTAGTCGGCCGTGGCCAGCGTGTAATCGCCCACCGGCACCGCATAGCTGTGCACGAAATACGCCTGGTCGTCGCTGCCAAGGCCATCCACCAGCGGATGGTGCCGCGTTGTTTCCAGGCGGTTCCAGCCCATGTGCGGCACGCGCAGCCCGGGGGCTTCGACAAAGCGCAACACCGGCGCGGGAATCAGGCCCAGGCATTCGGTATCGCCTTCGGCCGAGCGTTCGCACAGCAGTTGCATGCCCAGGCATACCCCCAGCACGGGCTGGGTCAGCGAGCGCAGCAGATCCACCAGCCCCAATTCGCGCAAGCGCGCCATGCCAGGCGCGGCGGCACCTACGCCGGGCAGGATCACCTTGTCGGCCGCACGAATCGCCGCCGCATCCGCCGTCAAGGCGGCATCCACGCCAAGGCGCTGCAGCGCGTAGCGCACCGAGCCGATATTGGTGCCGCCGGCATCGACCAGCACGACACTCATTACAGCGTGCCCTTGGTGCTGGGAAGCTCGTTGCCTTCGCGACGGATCGCCTGGCGCAAAGTGCGCGCCACCGCCTTGAAGCAGCCCTCGATCATGTGGTGCGCATTCTCGCCCTGCACGGTGAGGCGCAGGTTCGCGCCCATCGTTTCACACAGCGAGCGGAAGAAATGCGGCACCAGTTCGGTCGCCATGTCGCCCACACGCTCGCGCGGAAAACTGCCCTCGAACACGAAGTACGGCCGCCCGGAAAGGTCCAGTGCGGCGCTGACCAGCGACTCGTCCATCGGCAGCGTGAAGCCATAGCGGCCGATGCCGCGCTTGTCGCCCAGCGCCTGTTTCATGGCCTGCCCCAGCGCCAGCGCGGAATCCTCGATGGTGTGGTGATCGTCGATGTGGGTGTCACCATCGCAGCGCAGCTCCAGCGCAAAACCGCCGTGCTTGCCGATCTGCTCCAGCATGTGGTCGAAGAAGCCCAGGCCGGTGTGCACCTTCGGCTCGGCCACCTTGTCCAGGTTCACGCTGACGGTGATGCGGGTTTCCTTGGTGTTGCGGGTGACCGTGGCGGTACGCGGCGCATCCAGCAACTGGTGCGCCAGCTCCGTCCAGCTCACGCCTTGCGGCCCCACCCGGAAACCACGCACGCCCAGGTTGGCAGCAAACTGCAGGTCGGTTTCGCGATCGCCGACCATCGCCGACGCGGCCCGGCTCCAGCTGTCGTCGGCGAGGTAATGCCGCATCAGGCCGATGCCCGGCTTGCGCGTATCCAGGCCTTCGTGCGGAAAGCTGCGGTCGATCAACACCTCGTGGAACCGCACGCCCTGCGACGCGAGTATCCGCAGCAGCAGTTCATGCGGGCCGCTGAAATGCGCCTCGGGAAAACTGTCGGTGCCCAGGCCATCCTGGTTGGTCACCATCACCAGTTCGTAGCCCGCGCCGACGAAGCGCTGAAGCGCGGCGATCACGCCCGGCAACAGCGCGAGCTTCTCGTAGCTGTCGATCTGTTCGTCAGCAGGCTCCTCGATCAGGCAACCGTCGCGATCGACGAAAAGCAACTTGCGGCTCATGCCGCACCTCCCTGGAGAATGGCCAGCACGCGGGCGTTTTCCGCCGGCGTGCCGATGGTGATGCGCAGCGCATCGGCAAGGTTGGGATAGCGCCGCACGTCGCGCACCACGATGCCGGCGGCAAGCAGGCGCTGGTAGACCGCGCCGGCGTCATCGAAACGCACGGCCAGGAAATTCGCCTGCGACGGCAGTACCTCGCGCACACCGGCGACCCGCGCCAGCGCCGCGCGCATCACGCCACGCTGTTCGTCGATGATCGCTATATGTTCGGCCGCGATGGAAGGTGTCGACAACGCGTCCAGCGCCGCCGCGACGCAAGGCAACGGCAACGGATACGGCGGCATGATCCGACGCAGCAAGGCAATCACGTCGGCGTGCGCCAGCAAGGTGCCCACGCGCACGCCGGCCAGCGCCCAGGCCTTGGACAAGGTGCGCAGGATGGCGAGGTTGTCGTACTGACCGATCAGGTCGGCCACGCTGCCCGCCTCCGCGAACTCCACGTAGGCTTCGTCCACCACCAGCACCGCGCGCCCGGCCAACGCCTGCACCAACCGTTCCACGGCAGCGCGCGGCACCGTCTGGCCGGTCGGGTTGTTCGGCGAGCAGATGAAAACCAGCTTCACCGCGGGCGTCACCGCCGCCAGCACCGCATCCACGTCCAGCGTGAAATCGGCCGCCAGCGCCACCTCGATCACGGCGGCGTTCTGGATGTGCGCGCACACCGCATACATGCCGAACGTGGGCGGCTGGATCAGGATCGCGTCCTCGCCCGCGCGGCAGAACGCACGCACCAGCAGGTCGATGGCCTCATCGCTACCACGACCCACCAGCAGCTGGTCGCGCTGCACGCCGTAGAGCGCGGCCAGGGCATCGATCAGCGCCGCGGGTTGCGGATCGGGATAGCGGTTGCAGCCGAGGTCGTCACCTTGCGGCGTCCACGGCGATTCGTTGGCGTTGAGAAAAACCTTGCCGCCGCTGGCTTCCATGCGTGCCGACGAATACGGCTGCATCGCGCGGATTTCCGGCCGCGCCAGATCGAGCACGCTCATGCCGATGCTTCCGTCGTTTCGCGCGCATCCAGTGCGGCCAGCCGCAAGGTCACGGCGCGCCGGTGGGCTTCCAGTTGTTCGGCCGCCGCCAGCGTCGCCGCACAGGGACCGATGGCGCGCAGGCCGGCGGCACTGACGTCCTGCACGGTGATCTGCTTCTGGAAGCTCGATACCGACACGCCGCTGTAGCTGCGCGCATGGCCATAGGTGGGTAGCACATGGTTGCTGCCACTGCAGTAATCGCCCAGCGATTCGGGTGCCCATTCGCCCAGGAAAACCGCGCCCGCCGATTCGATGCCGTCGAGCAGCGCGTGCGGATCCTGCACCTGCACGATGAGGTGCTCCGGTGCGTAACGGTTGCTCACTTCCACCGCCTGCACCAGCGAATCCACCAGAATCAGGCGGCTCTGCGCCAGCGACTTCTCTGCGATTTCGCGGCGCGGCAACTGCGCACACTGCCGCTCGACCTCGCTGGCGGCCTTCTCGATCATGGCCTTCGACGGGGTGAGCAGAATGACCTGGGAATCGACGCCGTGCTCGGCCTGCGACAACAGGTCGGCCGCGACGAATACCGGGTTGGCCTGCTCATCGGCGATCACCAGCACTTCGGAAGGCCCGGCCGGCATGTCGATCGACGCACCGTTGGCGTCCACCGACACCTGCAACTTGGCTTCGGTGACCCAGGCATTGCCCGGCCCGAACAGCTTGTCGCAGCGCGGCACCGAGGCGGTGCCATAGGCCATCGCCGCGATCGCCTGTGCGCCACCAATCTTGAACACCCGATGCACGCCAGTAACGCGTGCGGCGTACAACACCGCCGCGTCGCAGTTGCCATCGGCGCGCGCCGGCGAGCACAGCACCACGCTGCGGCAACCGGCCACCCGCGCCGGTACGCCCAGCATCAAGGCGGTGGACGGCAGCGGTGCGGTACCGGCGGGCACATACAGGCCCACTCGATTGATCGGCCGCACGATGCGCTCCAGCCGTACGCCGGGCGCGGTTTCCACGGCGACCGGCTTCGACGCGGTGGCGCGGTGGTAATGCTCGATGCGCGCGGCCGCTTCGTCGATCGCCGCCTTCAGCGCGGGATCGAGCGCAGCCTCGGCAGCGGCAAACTCGGCCTCAGTCACTTCCAGTGCGTCGAGCGCGCAGCCGTCGTAGGCGGCGCTGAATTCGCGCAAGGCATCGTCGCCGCGCTCGCGCACGGCAGCGACAATGCGTGCCACGCCGCCGCTCAGGTCGTCGGTGCGTGACTGCGTGGGACGCGCCAGCGCCTCGCGCCGTGCGGATTCGTCCAGTTGATTCCAGTCCAGCTGTTTCATCGTTCAATACCCAGCTTCAGAGTTTGAGAAGAAAATCGCTTCCTGTGGTTTTCTTCTATCGCACGTCCGGTGCATGCCCGGACGCGCTCACATGAAGTAGTCACTTGCGTGACTGCTTCATGTCCGGCCATCCGTGGCCGGGCCGAGAGGTTGAAAACGCACCTCTCGGATTCACGCCAACATTTTTTCCACCGGCAACACGAACATCTCGCGCGCGCCGGCCTTCTTGATTTCTTCCAGCTGGCGCCAGCTGACTTCACCGGCGCACAGCGCCTGCAGCATCAGTTGGTCGGGCTGGCCGGCCACGGGCATCAGGGTCGGCTGCGGGCCGCCCGGCAGCAGCCGGGTGACCGCTTCCAGGGTCTGGCGCGAGGTCTGCAACAGCAGCAGGCGCGATTCGCGCACCTGGATCACGCCGTCGAGGCGTTTCAGCAGCAGCTCCAGCATGTCGCCGCGCTCATCGGCCGGTGGTGTGCCGGCGGCGGCCAGTACCGCTTCGCTTTCCAGCAGCACGTCCGTCTCGCGCAACTGGTTGGCCACCAGCGTGCCGCCACTTTGCACCAGGTCGCAGATCGCATCGGCAGTGCCCAGGCGCGGGGCGATCTCGACTGAGCCGGCCAGCGTCATCACGCCGGCATCCACACCGTTCTTGCGCAACCACGCAGCCAGCAACCCAGGATACGAAGTGGCGATACGCGTACCTTCGAGATGTTGCGGGCCCTGGTATTCGAACTCCTGCGGCACCGCGATGGACAACCGGCAGCGGCCGAAACCCAGCGGGCGCAATTCCGCCAGCGGCGGACTTTCCTCGCCAGCGGTGAGCTGGAATTCGTTCAGCACGTTGCGCCCGACGATGCCCAGGTCGCACACGCCCTGGGCGATCAGCGACGGGATGTCGTCGTCGCGTACCAGCAGCAAATCCACCGGTTCGCCTTCACCGAAACAAAACAGCTTGTCGCGGCTCTGGCGGAAGCTCAGGCCGCAACGCTGCAGCAAATCCAGCGCGGGCTCGGTAAGCCGGCCCGATTTCTGCATCGCGATCCGCAATCGGTCACGTTCCTTCATGCCTCTGTCCTCTTCTGTGCCCGTCGCCGTGCGGCACGGGCGGCGGCGGCCACATAGCCGCCGCTGCCCTGGTTGAGATAACGCGCCACCCGCCCGATCGTGGTGATGCTGACGGCGGTGCGCTCATGGATTTCGCGATACGACACACCTTCGAGCAGGTGCGGCACCACGCGCCAGCGGTCGACCAGCACTTCCAGTTCCGATGGCGTGCACAGGTCACGCAGGAAGGCGGCCATCTCCTCGGCGTTCTTCAGCGACAGCAACGCCTCGCAGAGACTGAGCTCGGCGGACTCGATGGGTGTCTCGGGATCCCGCGATCGACGCTTCATAATGTACTAACGCGTTAATACGTTGGGTCGGCATCATACGCAGTGTGCCGCAGTGCGGCAAGCGTTGAAAACGGGGATGCGCGTGTCGGGAAAACCCGCCAGACACGGCCTCAAACGAAAAAGCCCCACCGGGGTGGGGCTTTCGTCAGGTGAAGATCAGGCCGACTTTTTCTTCGGTGCTGCCTTCCTGGCCGCCGCCGGCTTGGTCACCGTCGGCTTGGCGCCGACCACTGCCGGCTGCGCGGTGTGCGCGCGGCTGTTGCCATAGCTGCCGCGGTTGGTCTTGCCGCGCCGTGTCTTGCGATCACCCTTGCCCATGGAAACTCCTTGATGCGTATCGTGGGGAGGCTTGAATCATAGCAGCGCGGCAACGCCGGCCATAGCCACGAAGCCCCGGCCGGGTTCTAGTGCGGTACATGTTCGGCGCAGCCGCCGTGGCGGTCGAGGCAACCGCCGGTGTCGATCTGTACGGTCACGTGCTGCACGCCGAAGCGCTCGCGCAGCACGTCGTTGATCGCCCGCATCGCCCGGGCGCTGTCGGCATCCTCGCGCAGCTCGGCGTGGACGGTGGCCATCCGCGAACCCGAGGCCAGTTGCCACAAATGCAGGTGGTGAACATCGCAGATGGCGTCGTCGGCGTCGCGCAAGGCGGCCTCCACGGCGGCGGTATCCAGCCCCTCGGGTACGCCCTCCAGCAGAATGTGCGACGAACGGCGCAGCAACCGCCAGGCGCTGCCAAGCAGCAACACCGCCACGACCAGCGACAACGCCGGGTCGGCCCACAACCAGCCGAACCAGCGTATGGCCAGCGCTGCACCCACCGCCGCCAGCGAGCCGAGCAGATCGCCCAGCACGTGCAGGCTTGCGCCGGCCATGTTCACGTCATCGTGCGCGTGGCCGTGCAGCGTGCGCAGGACCACCGCGTTGACCAGCAACCCGGCGATCGCCACGCCCAGCATCAACCCCGAAAGGATCGGCGTCGGATGCCGCAGGCGAACAACGGCCTCGTAGACGATCCAGCCCACCAGCGCGAACTGGCTCAGCGCGTTGACGAAGCCCACCAGGACTTCGATCCGGCCGTAGCCGTAACTGCGGCGCGCATCGGCGGGGCGCACTGCCATCCGCGCGCCGATGAAGGCCAGCAGCAGTGCCAGCGAATCCACCGCCATGTGGCCGGCGTCGGCCAGCAGCGCCAGCGAGCCGGACCACCAGCCGCCGACGATTTCCACCAGCGTCATCGCCACGGTCAGGCACAGCGCCCACATCAGTTTTCCGCGGCGGTCCGTGGTCACGGTGTGCGGGTGATCGTGATCGTGTGCGTGGTTGTGATCGTGGGAGTGCGGGTGGCTCATGCGCCCATGCTAGAAAGCGGGCCGGCCGTTACACAATCACTCTCACCGCCCGCGCGGGAGCTTGAAGAATCACCGGCGCTCAGTGCGCGCACTGGGGACCATGCACATGGCCATCGCTGCGGTGGTCACGGCGGAGATTGATGAAATGCGCCGCGGCCAGCAGCAAGCCGCCGCAGGTCACCAGCGCACTGTGCAGCACGATGGAATAGCTCTCGGCATACGTCACGCCGAGCAGCAGCAGGCCCAGCCCCGGCGCGGCCAGCAGCAACGGCAGCGACCACCGGTGCCGGCGGAAACCTCGCACCAGCACCAGCAACGCAAGCACGCAGGCAAACATCACGAAGCCGCGCTCGAAGCGATGGTCCGCCAGAAATTCCATGCCGAGGAAAGGCAAGGCCGCGATCATGAAGGGCAACAGCGCGCAGTGGATCGCGCACAGGAACGATGCAACCGCACCGACGCGGTCGGCCATGTGCCACCACCGGGTTTTGCTCGCTTGTTCGGAATTCATCGAGTTGCCGGGCGCTGCCGGAGATGGCCGCTTCTGCCTGTGCGGTAATGTTACTTTATAACATTACTGAGCGCCACTTCATTTTTGGACCGGCGGGAAAGGAGCATCGCGACTGAAGTCGCCCCTACAACAACGCGGGCGGTCAAAGCTTGAGGCAGCGCTTGCAGACCCCGTGCACTTCCAGCGTTTGCGCTTGCGGGCGAAAACCGAAGGCGCTGGCCTGGGCCTCGATGAGGCTTGCCACGCGTTCATCGCAGACTTCCTGCGCGCTGGAGCAGACATCGCAGATCAGGAACGGCACCTGATGGGCTTCATCGGGGTGATGGCAGGAGACGAAAGCGTTGATCGACTCCAGCTTGTGGATGAAGCCGTTCTCGAGCAGAAAATCCAGCGCCCGGTAGACCGTGGGCGGCGCCGCATTGCCGTGCTTCTCGCGCAGCAGGGCAAGCAGGTCGTAGGCCTTGATCGGCTTGTGTTCGCTGGCGATCAGCTCAAGCACCTCCTTGCGCAGCGGCGTCAGGCGCAGGCCACGTGCCTGGCTGGCCGCTTCGACCGCATGCACAAAACCCTTCGCATCGTGATGATGCGGGTGGGTGTGCAGGATGTCGGCGCCTTCGTGTGCCACGTTGATTCACCTCGTTGTCGATCATAGTGCCGGCGGCGGGGTTCAGCGCGGCAGCGGTGGCGGCAGGACCCGCTGTTTTCGGCGATGCCTGAACAGGATCACCAGCCAGCCGATCGGTCCCAGCACCGCCGCCCACGCCACGCCTTCCGCCGTGCGTCCCCGCCAGCGGCCCAGCAGGGCGCCGATGGCGATGAAAAGCAGGTTCCACCAGAACATGGCTGCCCACGGTACCAAATGCAACAGATTGGCGAAGATCTGCCAGAACGCCCCCGGGGCGTCGGGGTCGACGCCTTGCAGTGCCTTGGCGAGCAGGTCATTCATGGAGTTTGCCTGGAAAAGCGGAGAGCGCCCCCATCCGCCTTCGGCACCTTCCCCCGCCTGGCGGAGGAAGGAAACCAAGGGGCTCGCGGCGAACCTGCTGCTTCCTTCCCCCGCCCGCGGGGGAAGGTGCCGAAGGCGGATGGGGGCACGCGTTCCCTCGAACCCCCGCCCACACCAAGACTCACCCCCGCGCCAACGCCAGCGCATCATCGATGCGCTTGAGCGCCTCGGCGCGGCCGGCGAGATAGATGGTGTGTTCGATCGACGGCGACACCTGGGTGCCCGTCATCGCCACGCGCAAGGGCTGCGCGATCTTGCCCATGCCCAGGTCGAGTTTCGCGGCCACCTGCGCGATCACGTCGTGGATCGGCTCGGGCTGCCAGGTGCATTCGGCCAGCAACGCTTTCGCCGCTTCCAGCACGGCTGGTGCCGCATCGTTCTTCAAATGCTTGGCGACCGCCTTTTCGTCCCACTCGACGATCGGCGCGTACCAGATCTTCGCGCGCTCGGTCATTTCCTTCAACGTGTGCACGCGGTCGCGCAGCGCCACGATCACGTCGGTCGGTGCCGGACCCTGGCTGAAGTCGATGCCGGCCTGCGCGAGATGCCATTCGAACTCGGCCGCCAGCGTCTGCGGCTCGTCGGTTTTCAGGTAGTGCTGGTTGAGCCAGGCCAGCTTCTCGGTGTCGAAGCGCGAGGCGGCCTTGTTGACGTCGGCGATGTCGAACAGCGCGATCATTTCCTCACGCGAGAAGATTTCCTGGTCGCCATGCGACCAGCCCAGACGTACCAGATAATTGAGGATCGCGTGCGGCAGGAAACCGTCGACGCGGTATTCCATCACGCTGACCGCGCTGGTGCGCTTGGAGAGTTTCTTGCCTTCCTTGTCCAGGATCATCGGCAGGTGCGCGAACTCCGGCACGGTCGCGCCAAGCGCCTTGTAGATGTTGATCTGCCGCGGCGTGTTGTTGACGTGGTCGTCGCCGCGGATCACCTCGGTGATGCCCATGTCGATGTCGTCGACCACCACCGCGAAGTTGTAGGTGGGCCAGCCATCGGAGCGGAAGATCACCAGATCGTCCAGCTCGCTGTTGGCCCACTCGATGCGGCCCTTGACCTTGTCGTCGAACACCACCGAACCCTCCGCGGGGTTGCGGAAACGGATCACCCGGTTCGGGTCGTCACGCAGCGGTTCGTTGCGGTCGCGGTAATAGCCGTTGTAGCGCGGCTTCTCGCCCGCCTTCATGGCCGCCTCGCGCATCGCCTCGATCTCGGCCTTGGTCTCGTAGGCGTAATAGGCCTTGCCGGCAGCGACTAGTTCATCGGCTACCTGCTTGTAGCGATCGAGGCGCTGGGTCTGGTAGTACGGGCCGTCGTCCGCATCGAGGCCAAGCCAGTGCATGGCATCGAGGATTGCCTGCACCGCCGCGTCGGTGGAGCGCTCGCGATCGGTGTCCTCGATGCGCAACACGAATTCGCCGCCGCGACGACGCGATTCCAGCCAGCAGTACAGCGCGGTACGCGCGCCGCCGATATGCAGGAAACCGGTGGGGCTGGGAGCGAAGCGGGTACGTACGGTCATCGGTGGCATCGGCAAGGTGGGGATGAAGCCACCGATTTTAGCCGATCCGCCACCGATAACCGACGCGATGGCTTACTTCACGTGGATGGTGATCTTCTTCGACACCACGGCCGGATCGAACGGCACGTGGTTCTGGTCGCCCAGCTCCAGTTGCAGCGTGTGCGTGCCGGGCGCCAGCTTCAGCGTGGTCTGGGTCTGGCCGCCGCCGAAATGGACATGATGGGCATCAGCGGGGATCGGTTTGCCGGCGGCGGGCAGTTCGGTCACATCGACCAGCAGGTGATGATGGCCGGTGTGTTCCTTGGCCACCCCAGCCGGCGCCACGCCCATGCCCTTGAGGCCGAAGCGCACGGTGACATCCTGGCCCACGGTGGCGCCATCGCTGGGGGAGATGATGTAGACCTCGGCACCGGCGGGCGCCTTGGTGACGGGCAAGCCCGGCGCATCGACGGCCATCGCGGAACCGACCAGTCCAGTGAGGGCAAGCGCAAGCAGGATACGTTTCACATTCATTCTCCAGGCATGATGACAACGGCCAGTGTAGGCGCAGTGTCGCCGCCAAAGAAACCGCACTCGCGTCTGGCGTCACCGTGATGTCATGCCCCCGCCATGCCGACGCAACGCCGCCCCGCGAAGCTGGGCCAAGCCAGCACGGGGCATGTCATGCGTATCGGTATCGTCAGCGAAACCTATCCGCCGGAAATCAACGGCGTGGCCCTGACCGTCCACAGCCTCGCCGCCGGCCTGGCAGCGCGCGGCCACGATGTCGACCTGATCCGCCCGCGCCAGGCGCGACCGCAGCAGGACGAACCCGGCATCGATGTACTCGAGGTGCGCGGCGGCGCCCTGCCGCGCTACCCCGGCTTGCGCTTCGGCATGCCAGCCGGGCGCACGTTGAATCAGCACTGGAAGCTGCGGCGACCCGACGCGGTTTACGTCGCCACCGAAGGCCCGCTGGGCTGGTCGGCGATGCGGGCGGCGCGCCGCCTGGGCATCCCGCTGAGCAGCGGTTTCCACACCCGCTTCGACAACTACGCCGAGCATTACGGCGTGGGCATGCTCACGCCATGGGTTCGCGCGTACCTGTGCCGCTTTCACCAGCGGGCGGCCGCCACCCTGGTGCCCACCCACGCGCTCGTGCGGGAGTTGCACGGCATGGGCATCTCCAATGCGCGCCTGTTGCGACGGGCGGTGGACACGCAGCTGTTCCATCCTTCCCGACGCGACGACAGCCTGCGCGCCGCGTGGGGCGTCGATGCGTCGGCGCCCGTGGTCCTCTACGTGGGACGCATCGCGCCGGAGAAAAACCTCGACCTGGCGATAGATACCTTCCGCGCCATCCAGCAGCAACTGCCACAGGCACGCTACGTGTGGGTGGGCGATGGCCCGGCCCGCGCCGCGCTGATGGCGGCGCGTCCGGACTTCATCCATGCCGGCGTGCAGCGCGGCGAAGCGCTGGGACGCCACTACGCCAGCGCCGACCTGTTTCCCTTCCCCAGCCTCAGCGAAACCTTCGGCAACGTGATCCTCGAGGCGCTGGCTGCCGGCCTGCCCGTGGTCGCCTATGCCCAGGGTGCGGCGCGCGAACACCTGGTCGACGGCATCAACGGCTATGGCATCGAGCCGGGCAACGCACCGGCCTTCACCGATGCGGCGGTGAAGCTGGCCAGCAATCCGGCGCTGATCCGATACATGGGCCGCGCCGCCCACGTCGGCATGGCCGGCCTGTCGCCCGAGGCCGTGATCTGCGATTTCGAAACCCTGCTGCGCGAGATGGCCGAGGAGAACCTGCATGAGCACGCCACCACCATCGCCCACGCCTGAGCTTTTGCTCGGGCCACGTTTTGCACTGGACCGCCGCGTCTGCGTGGCGGCCAACCGCTGGGGCGCTCGGCGCATGGTCGGCTTGTTCTTCGGCGCGATCAGCCGCCTTGGCGACGGTGTGTTCTGGTACACGCTGATGGCGGTGCTGGCCTTGTTCGGTGGACGCGACGGCCTCATCGCCGCTGCGCACATGGCCGTGACCGGGCTGGCCGCGCTGCTGTTGTACCGCCTGCTGAAACGCTGGACGCGCCGACCCCGGCCCTACCGCTCCTGCCCCGGCGTGATCGCGCACGTGCCGCCGCTGGACGAGTTCAGTTTCCCTTCGGGGCACACCTTGCAGGCGGTGAGTTTCACCGTGGTGGCGCTGGCCTGGTATCCGCCGATGGCGTCCCTGTTGCTGGGCTTCACCGCACTGGTCGCCGCCTCGCGGGTGATTCTCGGCCTGCACTATCCCAGCGATGTACTCGCCGCCATCGCCATCGGCGGGGGACTCGGCACCGCGTCGCTGTGGGTGATGCAATCACTGACCTGAGCCCTTCGCCTGGTCAGCAACTGCGCACGCCGTCGGCAGTTCCTTTGCGCTCAGACACATAGACTGGTTGTCCACAGGCTTTACCAACGGCGGTCCACAATCGCTGTGGAGAACTTCGCGATGAAGTATCGCGAACTGGGCAAAACATCGACACGCCGTGCCAAGTGATTGTCGGCAAAGGACGCGTCGGTGTTGTCCACAGGCTTGTACAGAAGCGGCGCACAACGGCTGTGGAAAACTGGCACCGCGCTGGCGACGCCGCGTGGAAAGCCGCTGCTCATTTCCTGCGCAATGCGTAGCAAGTGGCTGATGCAAAAGCCGTGGCCGCGGCTTGTCCACAGGCTTTACCGAGCTGCTTCCACAACCGCTGTGGAAAACCCGTGTGCGGAAACGACGATGCCGCCCGAAGGCGGCATCGCATGGCGACAACGTGGCGGTCAGGCCGCGCGTTGTTCGCGCCCGAGGATGCCCAGCAGGTCGGCCAGCTTGTCGCGCATCTCGCGGCGGTCGACGATCATGTCGATGGCGCCGTGCTCGACCAGGAACTCCGAACGCTGGAAGCCCTCGGGCAACGTCTCGCGCACCGTCTGTTCGATCACGCGCGGGCCGGCAAAACCGATCAACGCCTTCGGCTCGCCAATGTTGATGTCGCCCAGCAAGGCCAGGCTGGCCGAGACGCCGCCGGTGGTGGGGTTGGTCAGCACGCTGATGTACGGCACGCCGGCATCGCGCAGGCGCGCCAGCGCGGCGGAGGTCTTGGCCATCTGCATCAGCGAGAACAGCGCCTCCTGCATGCGTGCGCCACCGGTGGCGGAGAAGCACACCAGCGCACTCTTGTCGGCCAGCGCGCGTTCGGCGGCGCGGGTGAATTTCTCGCCCACCACCGAACCCATCGAGCCGCCCATGTAGGCAAACTCGAACGCCGCCACCATCAACGGGCGACCTTTCAGCTTGCCGCTCATGGTCAGCAGCGCGTCTTTCTCGCCGGTCTTCTTCTGCGAGGCGATGATGCGGTCGCGGTACTTTTTCGAATCGCGGAATTTCAGCGGATCGGTGGGCTCCATGCTGGCCCACAGCTCCTGGCCGGAGCCTTCATCCAGCAGCGCACGCAACCGCGTGCGCGCCGCGATGTAATGGTGATGGCCGCACTTGGGGCACACCATCAGGTTGCGATCGAGTTCGGGCCGGTACAGCACCGCGCCGCAGCCACCGCATTTCTCCCACACGCCCTCGGGCACCGAGCCCTTGCCGGCGGTGGAGCTCTGGGGCCGCGTGCGCGGCGTCATGATTTTCTGCAACCAGTTCATGCAAACACCTCAAACGTTTCTGACCTGAAGCGGCCAGATGACCGCTCAGAGCTGGGAAGAAAACCACGTCCTGTGGTTTTCTTCCATCGCGCGCCCGGTACATGCCCGGACGCGCTCACGCGAATCAGTCACTTGCGTGACCGATCCGCGACCGGCCATCGTGGCCGGGCTGAGAGGTCGAAAAATCACAACCTCTCAGTGTGCGTCCAGCGCTGCCCGGATCGGCTGCAGGAAATCCTTCGCCCGGCCGGCGATGTCGTCCGGCCCGGTGGCTCCCGCCAACCGCGCGACCAGCGCGCTGCCGATCACCACAGCGTCGGCAAACCCCGCGATTTCCTTCGCGCTCTGTGCATCGCGTATGCCGAAACCCACCGCCACCGGTACCTTGGCGCTGGCCCGGACGCCAGCCACGCGCCCCGCGATATCCTGCGTGCTGAGCTGCCCTGCCCCGGTGATCCCGGCAAAGGACACATAATACAGGAAGCCCTCCGCGGCCTCGCACAACCGCTCCATCCGCACCGGTGCGGTGGTCGGCGCCGCCAGCAGGATCTGCTGCAAGCCGGCATCGCGCAGCGGTTGCAAGACGGCCGCTTCCTCCAGCGGGCAATCGACCAGCAACACGCCATCCACGCCGGCCTGCACGGCCTCCTGCGCGAAACGCGCGTAGCCATGGATCTCGACCGGGTTGAGGTAACCCATCAGCACGATCGGCGTCTCTGCATCGCGCTGGCGGAACGCAGCCACCCAGCCCAGCACCTCGCCGATACCGACGCCCTTGGCGATCGCCCGCTCGCTGGCATGCTGGATCACCAGGCCATCGGCCATCGGATCGGAGAACGGCACGCCCAGCTCGATCAGGTCAGCCCCGCCCTCCACCAGCGCATGCATCAGCGTGACCATGTGCTCGGGCGACGGATCACCGGCGGTGACGAACGGAATCAGACCGGTGCGGCTGGCGGCTTTCAGGGCCGCGAAGCGGCAATCGATGCGGCTCATACTTCCACTCCTTCGCGCGCAGCAATGGTGTGCACGTCCTTGTCGCCGCGGCCGGACAGGTTGCACAGGACCAGGCCGTCCTTCGGATATTCGCGCGCCAGCTTGATCGCCTGCGCCACCGCGTGGCTGGATTCCAGCGCGGCCAGGATGCCTTCGGTGCGCGCCAGCAGATGGAATGCCTGCAACGCTTCGTCATCGGTGACGCCCACGTATTCGGCGCGGCCGGCGTCTTTCAGGAAGGCATGTTCGGGACCGACGCCGGGGTAATCCAGACCAGCGGAGACCGAATGGGTTTCGGTGATCTGGCCGTTGTCGTCGCACAGCACGTAGGTGCGATTGCCGTGCAGCACGCCGGGGCGGCCCGCCGCCAGCGACGCGGCATGATGGCCGGTTTCGATACCATCGCCGGCCGCTTCGGCGCCAACGATGCGTACGTCGCGATCGTTGAGGAATTCGTGGAACAGGCCGATCGCGTTGGAACCGCCACCGACACAGGCGGTGAGCGCGTCGGGCAGCCGGCCGTAATCCTGCAGCATCTGTGCGCGCGCCTCGCGGCCCACGATGGCATTGAAGTCGCGCACCATCAGCGGATACGGATGCGGACCGGCCACCGTGCCAATCATGTAGAAGGTGTCGGCCACGTTGGTAACCCAGTCGCGCATCGCCTCGTTCAACGCGTCCTTCAGCGTCTTCGAACCGGAGGTCACCGGCACGACTTCAGCACCCAGCAGCTTCATGCGGTAGACGTTCATTTTCTGCCGCTCGATGTCCACCGCACCCATGTAGACCACGCATTTCAGGCCCAGCCGCGCGGCGACCGTGGCACTGGCGACGCCGTGCTGACCGGCGCCGGTCTCGGCGATGATGCGCGGCTTGCCCATGCGTTTGGCGACCAACGCCTGGCCGACCGTGTTGTTGATCTTGTGCGCGCCGGTGTGGTTCAGGTCCTCGCGCTTCAGCAGGATGCGTGCCCCGCCCACGTGCTGCGACAGGCGTTCGGCGTGATAGATCGGGCTGGGCCGACCGACGTAATACTTCAGGTCGCGGTCGAGTTCGGCGATGAATTCGGGGTCCTTGCGCAGGCGCAGGTAGGCCTCGGTCAACTCGGCCAGCGGCGCCATCAGCGTCTCGGCAACGTAGCTGCCGCCGTAGTTGCCGAAGCGGCCGAGCTCGTCGGGCCAGGCGTGGAAGTCGTCGATGGTGGGCATGTTGAAGCTCGATGTGACGGAGATGAAGCGTCACCATAGCGCAGCACCGGCGCCGCAAAAAGCGATAAGATCGCACGCAACCTGTCAGTAAAACTCACACATACGAATGGCCCGGGAACTCCCCTCACTGAACGCCCTGCGCGCGTTCGAAGCCGCAGCACGACTGGAAAGCATCAGCCGCGCCGGCAGCGAACTGCACGTGACGCACGGCGCGATCAGCCGTCAGATCCGTGCACTGGAAGCCGAGCTGGGCGTACCTCTGTTTCAACGCCAGGGACGTGGCGTGAGCCTGACCGCGGCGGGCCTCCGTCTGAGGGACGCCGCCGCCTTGTCGTTCGGCCAGCTCCGCGATGTCTGCGTCGAGATTTCCCGTGACCAGACACGCACGCCGTTTGTGCTCGGCTGCTCCGGCAGCCTGCTGGCGCGCTGGGTGATTCCGCGCCTGGAGCGCATGGGCCACGACCTGCCGGAAATCCCCTTGCACCTGTCGGCGCTGGAAGACTTGCCGCATGCGCTGGACGGCCTCGATGCCGCGTTGCTGCTGGCCGCGCCGCCGTGGCCGAAGGATTGGCAGGTGGAGGTGCTGGCGCCGGAAACCGTCGGCCCCGTGGTCAGTCCGGGTTACAGCGGCTGGCCAAAACTGAAGGGCCAACCCGCGTCCTGCCTGCTGGACGAACCCCTGCTGCATACCGCATCGCGACCGCAAGCTTCCCACGAGTGGGCACGTGCGGCGAAGCTGCCAGGCTCGCCGCCTTCAGGGCAGGGATTTCCCCATCTCTATTACCTGCTGGAAGCAGCCATCGCAGGCCTCGGCGTCGCCATCGTGCCCGCGCCGCTGGTCACCGACGAACTGGCTGCCGGTCGTTTGTTGGCGCCATGGGAATTCGTGCCGACCGATGCGGCCTGGATCCTGGCCGTACCCGGTCGCCGACACGATCGACGCGCGCCGGCATTGGCGGCGTGGCTGGCGAACGAGCTGGCCAGGGGCTGACACGCCCTAGCGGTCAGCGTCCGCCTCACGTACCGCCTGGATGAAGGCTGCCATCCTGACGGGGTCCTTGATGCCCGGCGACGATTCGACACCACTGGCGACGTCGACCGCCCACGGCCGCGCCTCGCGCACCGCGCTGGCTACATTCGCGGGCGAAAGCCCTCCGGCCAGGATCAACCGCGCCCCCATATCCGGCGGTATCAACGACCAGTCGAAGGTCTTGCCGCTGCCTCCGGCCTCGCCCGCACCGTGACCGTCCAGCAGCAAGCCGCGAGCGTGCGGATAAGCCTGCAACGCCGGCAACGCCGCGGCGCCCTCGCCCATCGCCACGGCTTTCAGGAAAGGCTGACCGAACTGCTGGCACCAGGCGTCGGTTTCGTCCCCATGGAATTGCAGCAGGTCCGGACGCACGTCGCGCAGCACCTGCTGCACCAGCTCCGCATCGTCGTCCATGAACAACGCCACCGTGGTGACGAACGCGGGCATCGCAGCCACGATCGACGCGGCTTGATCCAGCGCCACGCGGCGCTTGCTGCGCGCGGTAAGCACCACGCCGATGGCATCGGCGCCCAGGCGCGCCGCCAGCAGCGCATCCTCGACGCGGGTCATGCCGCAACATTTGATGCGGGTCATTGGCTTACCTCCGGTGGCAGGCCCCAACGGGCCTCGTAGCGCGGCCCGATAAACGTGAGGCCGGACGCCGGGCCGGTGGGACCGGCCACCTGGCGGTCGCATCCGGCCAGCAGTTCGGCCATCCATTCCACCGGCCGCTCGCCACGTCCAACCAGCAGCAGCGACCCCACGATATTGCGCACCATGTGATGCAGGAAACCGTTCGCCTCGATCTCCAGCGTGACGTATTCACCATCGCGCCGCACATCGACCGACAACACGGTGCGATGGGGATGTTTCGCCTGGCAGGACAGCGCGCGGAACGCGCTGAAATCGTGCAGTCCCAGCAACGCCTGGGCCGCCTGGTGCATGCGCGCGGCATCGAGCGGCAAGCGCTCCCATGTCACGTAACGCGCTTCCAGTGCCGCCCGCACGGGACGGTTGAGGATGCGGTAGCGGTAGCGCCGGCTGCGGGCGGCGTAGCGCGCATGGAAATCGTCCGCCACCGGCTGCGCCCACAACACCGCCACGCTGTCCGGCAGGTTGGAGCAACTGCCCAGCACCCAGCCGCGCATGTCCCGCTGCGCCGGCGTGTCGAAATGCACCACCTGGCAACGCCCGTGCACGCCCGCATCGGTGCGTCCGGCACAGCTGACTTCCACGGGATGATCGGCCACCCGCGACAGCGCCTGTTCCAGTCGGGCCTGCACGCTGGGACCTTCCTTCAGCCGTTGCCAGCCGAAGAAATCGGTCCCGTCGTATTCGATGCCCAGGGCGATGCGCATGACGTGTGAAGCCGGAAAGAAAACAACAAAGGTTAGCAGTACGCCAACGACAACGGGCCGGCAAGCCGGCCCGTTGCATCATGCGCGATTCCCGCTCAGCTGAGGCTGTCGGACAACCGCTGTGCCACGTCGCGCTGCATTTGGGTGCCTTCCCGCAGCACTTCGTCGAGCATGGCGCGGGCGCCATCGGCGTCGCCCATGTCCATGTAGGCACGGGCCAGATCGAGCTTGGTGTCGACCGGGTCGTCGCTGAATTCGCCCGGTTCGGCACCCGCATCGTGATCGAACGACTCGGCCGGAGCGGCCATTTCATCACCATCGAACTTCCAGGTGGAAACAGGTTCGTCGGCGGCCGGTTCACCGATGTCCAGTGGTTCGAACTCGGCGGCGGGCGACGGAGGCAGGATGTCGTCCTCCGACTGGAATGACGCAAATTCATCCGCCGGCGGCACTTCGGTATAAGGCGCCTTGGGCGACTCCGACGCCGAAGGCGTCGGCGAGAGCTGGAAGTTGAAGTTGTACTCGCTCACCTTTTTCGGCGAAGCCGGGGCCACCGGCGCGAACTCGGTTTCTTCGCCGTAATGGTCGATATCGAATGCCGGACGCAGTTGGGTCTCATCATCGGCGGGCATGTCGTCGTGAGCGGCGAACAGCGGATGACCGGGCGAAAGATCCTCGCCCATGTGCACCACGTCCTGCCATTCCTCCTGCTGCGGATCGGCGATATGCGCATGCATCGCCTCCGCCGCCGCCTCGAAGTGCTCCACGTCGCGGCGCGAGTAATACAGGCTCACCAGCTCCAGATGAAGGCTCACGTCATCCGGGTGCTCGGCCAGCTGATCCAGCAATTCGTTCTGGTCGACATCATCGCCGCCATATTCATCCGTGGGCGCCGCCGCAAAGCGGTCGGCCAGCGATGACGATGCCGCCGCTGCCGGCAGTTTCACGGTTTTCTTGCGGCGACCCAGCAAGGCCAGCAACAACAACAGCACGATAACGCCGCCCGCGGCGAGCCACGCCACCTGTTGCATATACCAGGGCTGCTCGACCTCGGCCGCCTCGGACGCCGACCTGGGCGCAGGATGCTGCGCCGCCGGCTTGGCCTTGGCGGGGGCTTCGGTCTTTGCCGGCGCCGTCATTGCCGTGGTCATTGCCGTGGATGCAGCGGTGACCGGTGCCGGTGTCGGTTTGGCAGCGGCGGTGCCAGCCAGTGCGAGGGCGGCGGGTTCGGCCTTGCTCGCGGCGCTGGTCGTGGTCGCGAGGGCAGGCGCCGCAACGACGGCGGCGCTCTTCGGCGCGCCCTCCACCGGTTGGCCGGCGGCGGCCAGTTTTGCCTGCAATTCGGCGATCTGGTTGTCCTTCAGCGCCAGCAAGCGTTTGTTCTTGCTGTTGATGTCGGCCAGCTCCTTGAGCTGATCCTTCAGGTCGCCGCTTTGCTGCTGCAGGTTGGCAATGCTTTCCTGGCTGCGCAGCAGATCCTGCTTGAGCGCCGCCGATGCCTTGTCATCGGCACCCGAGGACGACTTGCCTGCGCTGGCCGGAACCAGCGCCAGACGATCGGCCGACGACGCCTGGCTGGCGGCCGGCGCGCTGCTGGTGGAAGCACGCGTGGCCGCATCGGCCACGGTGGTCGGCGTGCTGGCGGCAGTGGCGCGCCAGTCGCTGTTTTCGCGACGCACTTCGGCGACGGCAGCCGCACGCTCGGTCGACTGAATCTCCTCGCGCGTGGGCACGCGCAACACCTCACCGCTCTTCAGCGCGTTGATGTTGTCGCGGTAGAAAGCGTCGGGATTGGCGCGCTTGAATGCCAGCATGACCTGGTGCACATCCGCGTCGGGCACCGCGCTGCGCGCGATCGTCGACAAGGTCTGTCCACGCTGGACCGGACCATAGTTGCCATTGGCCGCCGCGTTCGCCCGAGGTGCGGGCGCGGCTGCAGGTGCGGCGGCGGCCGGTGCCGCGCGATGTACGGGTGCCGCCCGCGGCGCCGGCGCCGGAGCTTGCGTGTACGCCGGGGCACCGGCGATCGAGCCTGGCGGATCGAGCAGCAGCGTGTACTCGCGCACGCTCTTGCCAGCGGCCCCATCGACTTGCAACAGCAGGTCGAGGTAGGGATCGTCCACCGCCGTGCTGCTGGTGATGCGAATCACCTGGCGACCGTTGCCGAGGTCGACAACCTTGAATTCGAGCGGCAAGGTCGTGCGACCGCCCGCGATGCCGGCCCGTGCGAAATCCTCGCCCGAGGCCAGTTGCACCTTGAGGTTGCGCAGGTCGGCCGGATGGCTCGAATGCACCGGGATTTCCGCCAGCAAGGGCTGGCCGAGGGCCGACTTGACCTGGATCTGGCCGAGATCCAGCGCACCGGCCTGCCCACTGCCTTGCGCCATGACCTGGCTGCTACCCAGGGCCAGCGCCATCAGCACCGACCACTTCAACGAACGATTCATCACGTGTTCCCCCGAACAAACCTGGCACTTTCATATGGCCGCCAATACCGGCGGCTTCTCGAAACGCATGCCACTTTAAGTTACAAACTGGCCAATCAACAATAGGCAGGTCGAATACTTGCGACACATTTCTGTTACGCGTTCTCGCCCATGCCGTAGCGCGACGTTACCGGAAATACCGATGACGAAGCCCTTCGCCACCGCCCGCGCCGGTTTCATGGCCCGGTCAGGGCGGTGCCGCGCACGGCGGAAAGCGGCGCATTCGCCTGGGGCCGCGGGCTATCGGCGCCCTGCAGAAAGCAGAATGCCCACCGCGAATCCGCTTGGCTGCAGTTCACGGTGGGCACGGCTGCGGTGGTGCGCTTACAGGTAGTCGGCGATCAGCACTTCGGCAATCTGCACTGCGTTGAGCGCGGCACCCTTGCGGATGTTGTCCGACACCACCCACATGTCCAGGCCACGTTCGTGCGAGATGTCCTCGCGGATACGGCCCACGAACACGGGATCGGTGCCGGCTGCATCGCTGACCGGCGTGGGATAGCCGCCCGCCTCGCGCTGGTCACGCACCACCACGCCCGGCGCCTGCTCCAGGAGTTCGCGAGCGCGCTCGGCACTGATCTTGGCCCGCGTCTCGATGTGCACCGCCTCGGCATGGCCGTAGAACACCGGCACGCGCACGGCGGTCGGGTTCACCTGGATGGTGTCGTCTTCCAGGATCTTGCGGGTTTCCCACACCAGCTTCATCTCTTCCTTGGTGTAGCCGTTGGCCTGGAAGTCGTCGATGTGCGGGATCACGTTGAACGCGATCTGCTTGGGAAACTTCTGCGGCTCCGCGCTCTGGAAGTTCAGCAGCGCGGCGGTCTGCTTGCCCAGCTCGTCCATGCCCGAGCGGCCTGCGCCCGAAACGGATTGATAGGTGGCCACGTTGATCCGCTCGATGCCCACGTCATGGTGGATCGGCGCCAGCGCCACCAGCATCTGCATGGTGGAGCAGTTCGGGTTGGCGATGATGCCGTGGTTGGTGTACTCGGCGATGGCGTGCGGGTTGACCTCGCTGATCACCAGCGGGATGTCGTCCTGGTAGCGGAACTCCGAGGTATTGTCGATTACCACCGCACCAGCCGCAGCCGCGCGCGGCGCGTGCACCTTGCTGACCGAGCCGCCGGCCGAGAAGAACGCGATGTCCACGCCTTCGAAATCGTAGTCGGCCAGGTTTTTCACCACGATCTTCTTGCCAGCGAACGTGACCTCGCTGCCGGCGGTGCGTTCGCTTGCCAACGGCACCAGCTCGCTGATCGGGAAATCACGCTCGGCGAGGATCGCCAGCACGGTTTCGCCCACGGCGCCGGTGGCGCCGACCATTGCTACCTTGTAACTGCTCTTCTTGCTCATGGATGCTGTTCTTGGCTCAGGGGTGGGTGGTCGGGCTGGCTGCAGCCAGCACCTCGGGGTTGAGAATCGTGGGCGGATGGCCGGCGTGCGGACCGTGTCCGAACAACGCCAGCACATTGTCCACCGCCATCGTGGTCATGCCGCGGCGCGCATCGGGGCTGGCACTGGCAATGTGCGGGCTGAGCAGCACGTTGTCGAGTTCCAGCAGCCTGGGGTTCACCACCGGCTCGCCTTCGAACACGTCCAGCGCCGCCGCGGCGAGCTGGTGTTTCGCCAGAGCATCAGCCAAGGCCGCGTCGTCGACGATGCCGCCGCGGGCGATGTTCGCCAGCACCGCGGTGGGTTTCATCTGCGCCAGTTCGGCGGCGCCGATCGCATGCCGGCTTTCCGGCGTCAGCGGCAACGCCAGCACCAGGAAATCGGAGCTGCGCAGCAACTCGCCCTTGTCGACCCAACGCGCCCGGCATTCGCTTTCCAGCGCCTGCGGCAGCGGCGAGCGGTTGTGATAGATCACCTGCATGCCGAAGCCGACGGCGCGCCGCGCCACCGCCTGGCCGATCCGGCCCATGCCCAGGATGCCCAGCGTGCGACCGCGCACATCCATGCCCAGCCAGTCGGTGAAACGGGTTCCGTGCCACTGGCCGGCGCGCAGCCAGCGTTCGGCCTCGCCCATGCGGCGGGCGGCACCCAGCAGCATCGCCCAGGTGAAATCGGCCACGCTCTCGTCCAGCGCGCCGGCGGTGTTGGAAGCGGCGACGCCGGCGGCCGTGAGCGCAGCCAGATCAAGATTGTCGTAGCCCACGCCCAGGTTCGCGACGATGCGCAAACGCGGGGCCTTGGCCACCTCGGCGGCGCCGATGCGCTCCTTGAGGCCGACGATGACGGCATCGCAATCGGCGATCTTCGAGGCCAGCTCGGCCGCAGAAAACATCACCTCCCGCGGCTCCGCCACAACGTCGAAATGCGGGTCGAGGCGGGCGACGATATCGGGAAACGTGGGGCGCGAAACCCACACGCGTGGCCTGGCCGTCATGTGTGTCGCCTCGCCGTCATGAGGTGATGCGCGGCTCGACCACGCCCACATCGCCGCATTGCGCGCGATGGCGCAGCGCCTGATCCATCAATACCAGTGCCATCATTGCCTCGGCGATCGGCGTGGCGCGGATGCCCACGCAGGGATCGTGGCGCCCCTTGGTGACCACCTCAGTCGGCTCGCCGGCCAGGTTCACGCTGCGGCCCGGAACCAGGATGCTGGAGGTGGGCTTCAGCACGATCGACGCCGTCACCGGCTGGCCGTTGCTGATGCCGCCCAGGATGCCGCCGGCGTGATTGGACGCGAAGCCGTCCATGCTCATCTCGTCGCGATGCTCGCTGCCATGCTGGCTGACCGCGGCGAAGCCGTCGCCGATCTCCACACCCTTGACCGCGTTGATCGACATCAGCGCCGAGGCAAGCTCGCCATCGAGCTTGCCGTAGATCGGCTCGCCCCAGCCCGGCGGCACGCCGTCGGCAACCACGTTGACGCGCGCGCCGACGGAGTCGCCAGATTTGCGCAACGTATTGATATAGGTTTCCAGCGCCGGCACCTGGTCGGCGGCCGGCCAGAAGAACGGATTCTGCTCGACCGCGTCCCAGTCGAAGGCGTCGGGCGTGATGTCGCCGATCTGGCCCATGTAGCCGCGCACGCGCACACCGTGATGTTCGGCCAGCCATTTCTTGGCGATCACGCCGGCCGCCACCCGCATGGTGGTTTCGCGCGCCGACGAGCGGCCGCCGCCGCGCGGATCGCGGATGCCGTATTTCTGCCAGTAGGTGTAATCGGCATGACCCGGGCGGAAGGTCTGCACGATGTCGCCGTAGTCCTTGCTGCGCTGGTTGGTGTTGCGGATCAGCAGCGCGATCGGCGTGCCGGTGGTGCGACCCTCGTAGATGCCGGAGAGGATTTCCACTTCGTCCGCCTCGCGCCGCTGCGAGGTGTAGCGGCTGCGGCCGGTGGCACGGCGCTCCAGGTCGTGGCGGAATTCCTCCGCGTCCAGCGCCAGCCCGGGCGGGCAACCATCGACCACGCAACCGATCGCCGGCCCATGGCTTTCACCAAAGGTGGTTACGGTAAAGAGCTTGCCAAACGCATTGCTGGACACGGTCGCGACTGCCTCGAAAGGTCGGCCACCCGTCGGGAACCGGCGGGTGCACCGGGAAAATCAACTTGCCATCATTTCACACGAGCCGTCCGGGCGGAAATAACCATCACGCATGTCGTGCTGCGGCTACGGCATGAATCGCCTCGGCGTGCTCCAACAGGTCACGCCGCTCCAGCGCGAAGATACCCATCTGGCCCACCTTGAACTCGATCCACACGAACGGCACCTGCGGCAGCAACGCCGCCAGCGCCTGCTCGCTCTCGCCCACCTCGACGATCAGCAGACCCTCGTCGGTGAGGTGATCGGCCGCCTCGTCCAGCATGCGCAGGCACAGGTCCAGCCCGTCCGCACCGGAGGTGAGGCCGAGCTTGGGTTCGTGCGCGTACTCGCCGGGCAACGCGGCGTATTCGTCCTCGGTGACGTAGGGCGGGTTGGACACGATCAGGTCGTAGCGCTGATCCGCCACGCCGGCAAAAAGATCGGACTGGATCGCGTTGACGCGGCCTTCCAGATGCTGGAAGGCAATGTTCTCGCGCGCCAGCGACAGCGCCTCGTCGCTGATGTCCACGATGTCGACCTGCCAGTCCGGGTTGTACTCAGCCATGGCGATGCCGATGCAGCCCGAACCGGTGCACAGGTCCAGCGCGCGCTCGACCGGGCGCTCGTCCAGCCACGGTGCAAAACCCGACTCGATCAACTCGGCGATCGGTGAACGCGGCACCAGCGCACGACGATCACTCTTGAATTTCAGCCCCGCGAACCAGGTCTCGCCCACCAGGTAGGCCACCGGCAGACGCTCGCTGACGCGCCGCTCGATCAGCGACAGCACATTCGCGCGCTCTTCCGCAGTGAGCCGCCCTGCGCCATAGGCAGGCGGAATATCCGGCGGCAGATGCAGGCTCGCCAGCACCAGATGCGTGGCCTCGTCGATCGGGTTGTCGTGGCTGTGGCCGAAAGTGAGCTCGGCGGCGGCAAACCGGCTGGCCCCATAACGGATGAAGTCGATGATGGAGGCGAGTTCGGTGGTCACGATGGCATGCCAAACGGCGGGAGGACCGGAAAGTATACGGGAGGGGTGAGTCGTGAGGGAGTCAGGCGAGTGAAAATCCATACCTGCCATCCATCTCGCGACGAGTCCTTCGCCCCCTACGGGGGAGTCTTGAACAACGGTTTTTGCCACCCCCGCTAAAACCCGGATACCGTCTGGATCAGTAGCCAGTAGCCGAACGACAAACGCCCCGCCCCATCCACCCCTTCCAGCCGTTGGGATAGGCGCCAGTAGGTCGAAAGTTCGGAAAAATCCTACACAACATTCCACCCCGCGAGCTTTAAGGTACTCATCTCGAGCCGAAAGCGCGTGTCGTAAGTGACCCGACGGCCCTACTGGGAGACTTTGATGAAGACTGAACGAATCGTGCTTGGTGCTGTGCTGGCGATGCTCTTTTTGCCCGGCTTGAGCGAGGCAACATCCCAACCACGGGATGACCAGGCAGTGATCTCACGCATGTACGGGTTGCGCCCTTCCTTTGATCGATGCCTGGATCAAGCGCAATCGGCAACGGCGCCCATACGCACCTGTTTAGCCGACGAGCTGGACTATCAGGACAAACGCCTGAACAAGGCGTACCACGCCCTCATGGCAAAACTCAATTCAGCGCTTCAAGCAAAACTCAAAGCCGAAGAAAAGATATGGATTCAATATCGCGACAATCGCTGCTCGGCAGTGGTTGACGGAATCGAGAGGCCGGAACTCGACGGACTGAGTTGCAAAGTCGACGAAACCGGGAAACAGGCATCGGACCTTGAAGCGAGATTGTTTGTGCAGTAATGAACCGCTTTTTTTCCAGACGAAGCCACAGAAGGAAAAGGCATGGCCAGCGACGCCGAATATCACTTGGGCGAAATCTCGGAGCGGCATGAAGGCGCTGGGCCTGCCACCATCTCGACAGGCAGAGGCGATCACGGCGGTGTTTCCTATGGCACGTACCAGCTTTCCACCAAATCCGGGACGATTAGCGAGTATCTCAACACCTCCTCCTATAAGGATGAATTTCGTGGCTTGACGCCAAACACACCGGCATTCGACGAAAAGTGGCGAACCCTCGCCAACAACGACCCGGATTTCGGCAGGGATCAAACCCGTTTCATCAAGGAAACCCACTACGACATACAGGTGCAACGGCTAAAAGATTCCGGTATCGACTTGACCGACCGGGGACCAGCTATCCAGGAGGCTTTATTCAGTACATCCGTTCAATACAGAGGGCTAACTAAAGGGATTTTCGAGGGTGGCCTCAAGGCCGCCTATGGCGATAACTACAGCCTGTCCCAACTTTCGGACAAGGATATCGTCGTCGCCATTCAGGACTACAAGATCGCCCACAACGATGTCTACTTCAGAAGCTCGTCGCCAAAGGTGCGCGAGTCCATCCTTGATCGTGCGGCGAATGAAAAAGACGAACTGATCGCCTTGTCCGAGGGACGGGAGTTGCCCGATCAGGGAGATGGACGTACTGGACACCTTTCTGCTGCGGGCAGCAGCAACACTTTGCGTGCCGGCAGCAGCGGCACGTCTGTCACCGAGTTGCAAAGCAAGTTGGCACACCTGGGTTACACCCTGGAACCAGATGGCTCCTTTGGTCCAGCCACCAAGGCTGCGGTCGCATCTTTCCAGCGCGACCACCAGCTCACACCGGACGGTGTCGTGGGCCCGATGACGCGGCGAACACTCGACGACCAAGTGCAGGTGCGAGACACACCACATCCCTCCCAACTGCCATTCCGCCTGGATGACCCAACCCACCCTGACCATTCGCTGTTTCAACAGGCACGCAATCACGTGTATCGCCTGGATCAGCAACTAGGTCGACCATCCGACCAGATGAGCGACAACCTGGCGTCGGCCCTGACCGTGTCAGCCAGGGCCAGCGGGCTGGAGAGGATCGATCGGATCACACTTGGCAACAATGGGAGTCGCCTCTGGGCAACGCAAATGCCGCCTGGCCAGTTCGGTGCAATCCTGGCCTCGTACGCCAATGTATCGACCTCCGAGGTCAATACGTCCATGGAACAAAGCGGTGCTCGGTGGTCCTCAGCAATGCAGCAGTTCCAGCTATACCAGGAGCAACTCACGCCCAGGCAGCAGGCTCAGCCCCAGACCGCCCAGCCGAATCAGTCGGCCTCACCTGCAGCGACGCCATGAAGCCGTCGCGGAAGCGCGCAACCTGAAGTGCAGCATCCACATTTCGGAAAGGCGCATCCGGCCGCCAATTGCTCACTCTTCACTCCTCTACCCTCACTTCTTCGCATCTATACTGCCCGGATGACTTTCAACGTATTCGTGCAGTACATCCTGCCCCACCGCGCGCTGTCGCGGGTGGTCTACTGGGCCACGCGCTGGACCTTTGCGCCGTGGAAGAATTTCCTGATCAGCCAGATCGTGCGCCGCTACAACGTCAACATGGCCGAGGCGGTGCAGCCGGATGCGCTGGCGTACCAGCACTTCAATGCATTTTTCACCCGCAAGCTGCGCCCCGACGCGCGCCACGCCGACGCCGACCCTTCCGTCCTGCTCTCTCCGGCGGACGGCCGCATCAGCCAGGCCGGCGCCATCGTCGACGGGCGCATCTTCCAGGCGAAAGGACAGGACTACACCGTCGCCGAGCTGCTGGGTAGCGCGGAGGATGCCGAGGCTTACCGCTCGGGCAGTTTCGCCACCGTCTACCTGTCGCCGCGCGATTACCACCGCGTGCACATGCCGTTGAAGGGCACGCTGAAGGAAACCGTGCACGTGCCTGGCCGCATCTTCAGCGTGGCGCCGTTCGCGGTGGAAGCCATCCCCCGTGTGTTCGCCCGCAACGAGCGGCTGGTGTGCCATTTCGAGGGCGCGCACGGGCCGTTCGTGGTGATCATGGTCGGCGCGGTGCTGGTGTCGTCGGTGGCGACGGTGTGGGATGGGCTGGTGATCCCGCCGTACGCATCGGCGATCGGGCGCAAGTCGTTCGCGGGCCAGAACATCACGCTGGACCGCTTCGCCGAAATGGCGCGCTTCAACATGGGCTCCACTGTCATCGTGTTGTTGCCGCCGGGGGCGGCGGCGCTCGATCCGCTGGCATCGCAGCAGGCGGTGAAGGTGGGCGAGCGGCTGGGTACTCTGGCGGCGGGCTGATCATCTTCACGGCTGAAATGCTGACGCAGAACGTCGATTTGTGACGTTTTAGGCGCAATTGGCGAGCTTCGCTGGCTATGCTCGCCCTTCCGGTTCAGCCGAAGGGGAGCCATTCCATGTTCAGCCCACTCATCACGCTGCTGCGTGCGCGTCAGCTTGGCCGCCAATGGCATGACATCGAACGCAGCATCCGCGCGCTCTCGCGTCGCCATCGTCAACGTCTCGGGCTGTTGACCCTTCGCGAGCTGGGCCAGGCCTCGCGCAGCGAGTTCCCGCACCTGCACGGCACCTCGCCCGAGGCGCGTTACCTGCCCTGGGGCCAAGGCACGAGCATCGGTTACGAACGGGCGCGCTCGGGCAATCTGGAAGTCGCCTTGCGCGGCATCGCCCTGTGGCTGGCGGTGGCGTACCACGAAACCAAGCATTCGCCCGGCAATCGCCTGCTGCCGCAACATCGCCTGCTGCTGCAGTTGTTGCGCGAGCTGAAGGAAACGCAGGCCGAACCCGTCAGGACGGTCGGCCAGTCGCGGGTGAAGGCCGCCGCCTGAACCGCCAGGCGGTCAGCGAACAGGCCAGGCAATAGCCCCGGTTTCCGCTAGCGGCAAACCGGCACCTTGAGCACGTCGCCCGCGCGGATGCGGTGATGCCGCAACCCGTTGAGCTCGGCCAGCTCGCGCACGCTGGAGCAATGCAGCCGGTGCACGATGCCTATCAGCGTGTCGCCGTTACGCACCTTGTAATTGCGTGTACCGGTGGCACGCGCCGGAGCCCGGGCCGGTGCCGGTGGCGCCTGCACCGCTGGCGCCACGGCCTGGTGCAGGTCGGCGGCGAGAATCGGCCACGGCCCTTCGACACAGCGCGATGCATAGGGCTCTTCCAGCAGCCGCGGCAGTTGCACGCGCGCGCCGGCGGGCTGGGTTTCCTGCGGATTCAAGCGCGGATTGAGGTTGCGCAGGGTTCGAAACCAGCCCTCCTCCATGCCACCGGCCGAGCCCAGGCAGACGCTGAGTTCAGCCAGCGACGCGGAGCGCTTCAAGGTCACCGCGCCAGCGGCGCCGTCGATTTTCGGGAAACGCAGGTTGTAGCTGTCCGGATGCAGGAACAGCCACGCCGCCGCCAGCACCGAGGGCACGTATTCACGTGTTTCGCGCGAGAGCTTGTTGTAGATCGTCGGGTCGTAAAAACTGGTGTCGGGTCTGTCGCCCGCCAGTCGGCGCATGCGTCCTTCGCCACCGTTGTAGGCGCCCAGCACCAGCTCCAGATTGTTGTTGAAGATCTTCAGTTGCTCGTTGATGTACGCGGCGTTGGCACGCGCCGACTGCGCCGGGTCGAAGCGCAGGTCGAAGCCGTTCTCCGTGCCCAGACCAAATCGCAGACCGGTGGCGTACATGAATTGCAGCGGGCCGGCCGCGCCCGAGCGCGATATCGCATTGACCTTGCCGCCGGACTCCTTCGCCATGATGCCGAACAGCAATGCCTCGGGCAGATCGGCTTTCTCGTATTGCGGCCACATCTGGTAGCGCAGGTATTGGTAGTTGACGTAGGCGTCGATGAGGTTGGGCCGCCACTGGGTCAGCCACATTTCCAGCGCCGCCTTCACCGCACCGTTCATGGCGATCAGCTCGCTGAGCTTCTGGCCGCGCAGCAGCGTGACGCTGCGTTGCGCTTCGGGCAGGCCGGAAACGCCGCCGGCCCCGTCGGCCAGGGTGGGTGACGGTTCGTCACCGAGCGTCTCGTCGCCCAGGAAGCTGCCGTCCTTCAAGCGCAGCAGGCGGTCGAACACCGAGAAAAACCGCTGCGGGTCGCAGCCCGGCGTGCTGCCGCAATGGGCCGCCGATTCCTTCAGCCGGTCCAGCGCCGCGGTAAGCGTTTTCTGCGACGCGGCATCGTCGCCGGCACGCGCCTGTTGCAGTGCGGTTTCGTAACCCTTGCTGGCCAGGTCGAGCTGGCCGTAGAGCGCATTTACCGGCGCGGTGGATTTGCTGCCGCCGGTACTGGAGCAGGCGGCGGCGAGGCCGAGCATGAAGAGGAGGGGTGCGGCGCGCAGCGGGCGAAACAAAGGGTACGACAAGCTCACAGACTTCATCCGCAAAACGGCCACCATAGCGGCCGCAGCGCCGCGACTCAAACCCTTCACCGGTGGCGCGGGGCTCATGGTTACAATCCACCGACCACCCACGGACGACATCCATGACCAACATCCTGATCGGCCGCAACGATAGCGCCAGCGTCAGCCTGGACCCGCACTACGGCAACCGCCACGGCATGATCGCCGGCGCCACCGGCACCGGTAAATCCGTCTCGTTGATGGTGCTGGCCGAAGGTTTCTCGCGGCTCGGCGTGCCCTGCTTCCTGGCCGACGCCAAGGGTGATCTGGCCGGCCTGGCGATGGCCGCGAACGAACCGGGCGACAAGCTCAAGGCGCGGCTGGCCAGGCTCAAGCTCGCCGACTGGAAACCGCTGGCGAACCCGGTGGTGTTCTGGGATATCTACGGCAAGCTCGGTCACCCGGTGCGCGCCACCGTCAGCGAGATGGGTCCCACCCTGCTCGGCCGCGTGCTGGAGTTGAACGATACCCAGGAAGGCGTGCTGGAAGTGGTGTTCAAGGCCGCCGACGACCAGGGCTGGCTGCTGCTGGACCTGGCCGACCTGCGCGCCCTGCTCAGCTACGCCGCCGAGAACGCCAAGGCGCTGTCCACCCAGTACGGCCTGATCAGCACGCAGAGCATCGCGGCGATCCAGCGCGCGCTGCTGAAACTGGAAAGCGACGGTGCCGACCAGTTCTTCGGCGAGCCGGCACTGGAGCTGGCCGACCTGATGCGCCAGGACATGAGCGGCCGCGGCATCATCAACGTGCTCGCCGCCGACCAGCTGATCATGAAGCCGCGGCTGTACTCCACCTTCCTGCTGTGGCTGCTGTCCGAGCTGTTCGAGCAGCTGCCCGAAGTGGGCGACCTCGACCAGCCGAAGATGGTGTTCTTCTTCGACGAGGCGCACCTGCTGTTCGACGATGCCTCGCCCGGCCTGCTGCAGCGGGTGGAACAGGTGGTGCGGCTGATCCGCTCCAAGGGCGTGGGCGTGTATTTCTGCTCGCAGAATCCGGACGACGTGCCCGGCAACATCCTGGGCCAGCTCGGCAACCGCATCCAGCACGCCTTGCGCGCGTTCACGCCGCGCGACCAGAAGGCGGTCAGGGCGGCGGCGGAAACCTTCGTCGTCAATCCGAAGCTCGACGTCACCGAGGCGATCACCAGGCTCGGCGTGGGCGAGGCGCTGGCCTCGACCCTGGCCAACGGCGGCGTGCCCACCCCGGTGGAACAGGTGCTGGTGACCACGCCGTGCTGCCGCATCGGCGCGATCACCGAGGCCGAGCGCGCCACCATCCGCCAGCGCTCGCCCGTCGGCGCGAAATACGACACCACGGTCAATCGCGAATCGGCTGCGGAAATGCTGGCCAAACGCACCGAAGAGAAGGCCGCCGATGCCGCCGTCGTGGCGGCCAACGCACCGGCCAAGGGCGCGGCAAAGGAAGAAGAAGGCGGCTGGAGCGGCGCCGTGCACGACGCGCTGTTCGGCACCAAACGCCGCCAGGGCATGATCGAAACCATGGGCAAGCAGATGGTGCGCACCGCTGGCAGCCAGCTCGGCCGGCAGATCCTGCGCGGCGTGCTGGGCGGCATCTTCGGTGGCAAGCGGTAGGCAGGGCGAGCGCCATGCCACGCGTCGAAATCGTCGCCGCCGACACGCCGTTCGCGCAGCGTTTGCAGGACGGCTTCGGCTATCCGTTGCGCGGACCCGCGCTGGCCACCTGTGTGGTGCTGGCGCTGGTCCATTACGTCGGCTTGCTCCCTGGCTTCGTGGGCGCGCTGGCCAGCGCACTGGTCTGGGCAGCCACCTGGCGTTATGCCGCCGACTGCATGCAGCACACCGCCAACGGCTACGCCGATCCGCCGGACGTGGGTAGTGAGGGCAATAGCGCCAGCGGCTGGGGCCTCACCGCGATCCACCTGCTGGTGGTGGCCTTGTGCGTGGTGTCCATCGTGTTCTTCCCGAGCCTGCTGTGGCCGGTGCTTATCCTGGCCGCACTGGTGCTGCCGGCGATCGACATGTCGCTGGCGTTCGACGGCAACCTCGCGCTGGCCATCAACCCGCTCAACTGGCTGCGCGTCATCGGCGCCTTCGGTGCCGCCTACCTGATTCCCGTGGCGATCAACCTGCTGCTCGGCGTGCTGATCGTGATCGCCTCGGTCACCACCGCCCAGCTGCCGCGGGTATTCGCGCTGCCGCTGTTCGCGTTCGCCTACACCTACCTGATCCTGCTCGCCTTTCATCTCATGGGCGCGATGATCCACCAGCGCCACGAACGCTTCGGCATGGTTCCCGAAGCACCGGCGTTGGCCAGGGCATCGGGTCAGGACGCCGACGAAAGCCTGATCGAAGCGGCGCGCCAGCAAGCCATCGATGACCCAATGGCGGCCTTGCGGCAACTCGCCGGCCGGCTGCGCGAACATGCGGCGCCGCCGGCCGTCCACCAGACCTACCGCGAACTGCTGCACCGGCAAGGCCTGCGCGACGACCTGCTGGTACATGGCCAGATCTGGATTGCCGCGCTGATCGCCCAGGGCGAATCCCGCCGCGCGCTCGGCGTGCTGCAGGAATGCATCGGCATCGATACCGGCTTCATCCCGGACGACCCGCAAACCTGCGGCGGTCTGGCCGATCTGGCCGCGCGCGTGGGCATGAGCCGCCTCGCGATCCACCTCGGCCAGGGTTATCTCGCGCACTGGCCGCGCGACCCGCAGGCACCGCACTACGGCCTGTTGGCGGCGCGCGCCCTGGCCGCCCACACCGACCAGCACGCCAGCGCGGCCGCACTGCTCGACCGGCTGGCCACGACATGGCCCGAGCATCCGCTGCGCGGCGAGATCGACGCCCAGCGACGGCAACTGGTCGGCGCCGCATGAGTCGCTGGCGCCCACCCTCACCCAGCTCCACCGCGATCATCACCCGCGAGGGCTTCGAGCGGCTCAAGGCCGAGCTCGATCACCTGTGGCATACCGTGCGCCCCGAGGTGGTCAAGGCGCTGGCGGCGGCCGCGGCCGAAGGCGACCGCTCGGAGAACGCCGAGTACACCTACCGCAAGAAACAACTGGGCGAGATCGATCGCCGCGCGCGCTACCTCAGCAAGCGCATCCCCGCCTTGAAGGTCGCCGAAGGCGCTCCCGCCGACCGTGAGGCGGTGTTCTTCGGCGCACATATCACGCTGGAAAACTCGGCCAGCGGCGAGGAAACCCGCTACCGCATCGTGGGCCCGGACGAAACCGACGCCAAACTCGGCTGGATCAGCATCGACTCGCCCATGGCCCGCGCGGTGCTCAAGAAACGGCTGGACGACGAATTCGAAGCCGCGCTGCCAGGCGGCCCCACGCAGTTCATCGTGGTCGACGTCGGCTACGACGCGTAACGCCTGAGCGCGCAGCCCATCGCGTCACCTGGCGGACTTGCGCGCCACCGCAGGCTTCCTCGGCTTGGGCAGCGGCATCAACGCCGCCGTTTGCAGGATCAGGCGCTGGATCTGCTCGGAATCATCCAGCAGCTCATCGGCCACCAGGTAATCCTTGGCACCGGGATACGGCGGCTTGCGGGGAAGCGTCGGCACGAACGCGTCGCCCGCCGCCGACGGCTTCACGAAGAAGCTGTTGTCGCAGGCAAATCCCACCACCTTCCCGTCCACATAGAACGCGTACTCGCCGAACATCGGCTTGCGGCTCAGGCGATCGCCAAGCGCCACCTGCTCCGCCACGTAGTCGGCAAAATCCTGGTCGGTAGCCATGTCGTCTCCCACGTGTTGCGCGGCATTGGATGGTAGGGTCGAAATGAGCGCAGCGCGTTGTTCGCTATCCAGCGACAAGCCAGCCGGTGGCGCAGCTTTCATCACCGACAGTGAACCTGACGACCCCCGCCAAGTCCACTACAAGCCGCCATCGCCACCGGACGTTATCCGCGGCCCTGGCGCGACAAGCACCAGGCCGGCGGATATTGCCGCCCCTCACGGCGCGACTGGTAGCACGCCGTGGTGCGATGGAAAGCCTCGTCGCCATTGTCCTGGCGCCAGCCTGGCAGGCCGGCCAGCGGCAGCGGGCGCAGCTCCAGCGGGTCGTTCAACCAGCGGCCGCTGGCGATCATGTCGGTACCGGCGGCGACGAGATCCACGTCAGCGCCAACGCGGGACGTATCGAACACCAGCGCCTTGCCCACCAGCAGTTTGTCGGGGTTCAAGGCATGCTCCAGCAAAGCATGGCCGAACAGCGCCAGACGGATCGAGCCATCCAGCCAAGCTTGCCGCCGGCGCCAGAACAGGCCATACCAATCGTGCGCGTCCCACAACGCCAGCAGCGACGGATCGCGCAGGCCGACGATCACGCCGCCTTCGTCGAAATGGGTCATCGCGTACTGCGCGCGCGAACGCCGCTTGGGGCCGATGCGGGCGATCTCGTCCATCTGGCGGTGGTTCAACGCCTGCTTCAACGCGGGATAGCGCAGCCACACCAGCGCATTGAGCAGGTCGTGCCAGTTGCCTTCGCGGGTGGCGATGGCGCCGTGTTCGGCGATGCGTTGTTCGTAGTGCTGGCCGTCGGCCAGCAATTGGGGCGTCTGCGCCACGAAGCGATGGGTTTCGCCGGGAGGCAGCCGGCGGTTCAGTGCATCGATGGACGGCCATTCGGCGCCCTCGATCAGGTCCGCGTAGTCACGCCACAGGGACAGCGGCGGCCGGCCGAACGTCGCCGGATCCACCGTGCCGCGCGGTGGCGCCACGTAACGCACGCGGCGGCCTTACATCACTTTCAGCGCGGGATACGCCAGCCGCGCATGCAGGTCGTGTTCGCCGGCATCCTCGATGACGACGTCGACGAACTGGCCCGGCTTCAATTGCTGGCCGTCGGCAATCAGCACCGTACCGTCGATCTCGGGCGCATCGGCGGCGGAACGCGCCACCGCGCCGTCGGCGCCGGCCTCGTCCACCAGCACCTTCATCGTGCGGCCGATCTTGCGCTGCAGCTTCGCGGCGGAGATTTCCGCCTGCACCGCCATGAATTGTTCCAGCCGGTCTTCCTTCAATTCCTCGGAAACCGGGTCGGGCAGTTCGTTGGCTTTCGCGCCGTCGACCGGCGAATAGGTGAAGGCGCCCACGCGGTCGAGTTCAGCCTCGCGCAGGAAATCCAGCAGCTCCTGGAACTCCGCGTCGGTCTCGCCGGGAAAGCCCACGATGAACGTGCTGCGGATGGTCAGGTCCGGTACCACCTTGCGCCAGTTCTGGATGCGCTCCAGCGTCTTGTCGATGTTGCCGGGGCGCTTCATCAATTTCAGGATGCGCGGGCTGGCGTGCTGGAACGGGATATCCAGGTACGGCAGGATCTTGCCGGCCGCCATCAGCGGCATCAGCTCGTCCACGTGCGGGTACGGGTAGACGTAGTGCAGCCGCGTCCACACGCCCAGTTCGGACAGGCCCTCGCATAGCTCGGTCATCCGCGTGCGGTAGGTCTTGCCGCGCCAATCGCGCTCGGCGTACTTCACGTCGACACCGTAGGCGCTGGTGTCCTGCGAAATCACCAGCAGCTCCTTCACGCCGCCCTTCACCAGCTTCTCCGCCTCGATCAGCACCTCGTCGACCGGGCGGGAGACCAGGTTGCCGCGCATCGACGGGATGATGCAGAAGCTGCAGCGGTGATTGCAGCCTTCGGAAATCTTCAGATACGCGTAATGCTTGGGCGTCAGCTTCACACCGGTGTCCGGCACGATGTCCAGGAAGCGGTTGCGCTGCGGCGGCAAGGCGGCATGCACCGCGCCCATCACGCTGGCGTAGTCCTGCGGGCCGCTGACCGACAACACCTCGGGGTACGCCTCGCGGATCAGGCTCTCGCGCTTGCCCAGGCAGCCGGTGACGATGACCTTGCCGTTCTCGTTGAGCGCGGTGCCGATGGAATCCAGCGACTCCTGCACCGCCGCGTCGATGAAGCCGCAAGTGTTTACCACCACCGCATCGGCCGCGTTGTAGCTGGGCACGATCTCGTAACCCTCGACCTTCAGCTGGGTCAGGATGCGCTCGGAATCGACCAGCGCCTTGGGGCAGCCGAGACTGACGAAACCGATCTTGTGGGAAGGTTGGGACATGGGCGTCGATACCGTGGAACTGCGGGGCAACAGGCAATTATACGGGAATGAGGCATGGCGCCGAGGGCAGCCTCGGTGGGTCATGCGTCATTCCCCGTCGCGCATGCCACGCCCTCCCCGCCCGAGGCCTAGAATCCCCTTTTCCCCACAGGAGCCAGCCATGGGTCAGCCCATCAACATTCCCACCTCCGGCACGCAGTGCATCGGCGGTTATCTGGCGCGGCCGCAGGGCCAGCCGAAGGGTGGCCTGGTGGTGATCCAGGAGATTTTCGGGGTGACCGCGCATATTCGCGATGTGGTCGATCGCTTCGCCGCACACGGTTACGTGGCGATCGCCCCGGCGTTCTTCGACCGGCTGGAGTCCGGCGTGGAACTGGCCTACGACCGTGGCGGCGCCGCCCGGGGCAAGGCGCTGGTCACCGAACTGGGGTTGGAGCGCGCGCTGGAAGATGTGGCCAGTGCGGCCGAATCCATCGCCTCGGCGGGAAAGATCGGTACCGTCGGCTATTGCTGGGGCGGCACGGTGGCGTTGCTGGCGGCGCTGCGCCTGGGCCTGCCATCGGTGAGCTACTACGGCGCGCGCAACCTGCCGTTTCTGCATGAAACGCCGAAGGCTCCGGTGATGTTCCACTTCGGCGAGAAGGACCCCAACATCCCGCCCGAGGCAGTTGCCAAACACCGCGATGCCCTGCCGCAGATGGAAACCTTCACCTACCCCGGCGCCGATCACGCGTTCAACCGCGACGGCAACTCAAGCTACCACGAGGCCAGCGCGAAGCTGGCAATGCAGCGCACGCTGGATTTCTTCGCAACGCAATTGGCCGCCGCATGAGCTTCACACTCGACCCGCGGCTCGCCGCCGACACGTTTGCCGTCACCACCTTGCCGTTGTGCGAGGTGCGCCTGATGAACGACGCGCGCTACGCCTGGCTCATCCTGGTGCCGCGCCAACCGGGGTTGGCCGAAGTCACCGACCTGGCCGATGACGAGCGCGCCAGGCTGTGGCGGGAGGTGGACCAGGCCGCCGCCGCGCTGCGCTCGGTGGCGCCCTGCGACAAGCTCAACATCGGCGCACTGGGCAACGTGGTGCGGCAGCTGCATGTACACGTGGTGGCCCGTCGCGAAGGCGACGACGCCTGGCCCGGTCCGGTGTGGGGCCATGGCACGTCCATGCCCTACCAGCCGGACGAGGCGACGGCGCGACTGACGGCGCTGCGCCAGCACTGGGGGCACGAAAAAGCCCGCGACTGAGCGCGGGCTTTCGTTGCTGCGGGGAGCGACTCAGGGGCGCGGATTGGGATCGAAATCCTTGCCGGCCGCATCCTTGCCGCGCTGCTGCTTGTTCATCTGCACCGGCGCGTGGGTCTCCTGCAGCGGACGGGCCTCGGTCTCGATCGGGTTGATCCGCTTCAGCGTGCCGTCGTCATCGAAATACACCGTGAACTTGTAGTCATCCTGCATCCGCGCCATGTACTGCAGGTGCTGCTTGCGGATCTTGGAGTCGTCGCTGCGCTCGAGCAGCACGGTCTTGGGCAGCTTGCCCTGGTCTTTCAGGTAGGCAAAGTGGCTGCCGGTATCCAGCGCGGAAAGCACCGCGCCATCGACCAGGAACTGACCGTTCTTGTATGCCTTGATGGTGGCGTCGAACTGCCCGCGCATGGCGTTGGTGCTGACGTCCTCCTTGGTGCCACCCAGGCTGCAACCGGCGAGCAATACCACACTGCCCAGCAAGGCCATGGCGGCAATTCGGGTCAGCAGGATGGAAAAACGGATCATCGGACTCTCCTGAAAAATCATCGTTGCACCGGCGAAGTGTAGCGGCCGGCGGCGGTCCTGCGGACCACCGGGCGTGTTTCGTTCACGTACGCGGCAAGGTCACGCCCTGCTGGCCCTGATACTTGCCGCCACGGTCCTTGTAGCTGGTCTCGCATTCCTCGTCGGATTCGAGGAACAGCATCTGCGCCACGCCCTCGTTGGCGTAGATTTTCGCGGGCAGCGGGGTGGTGTTGGAGAACTCCAGCGTCACGTGGCCTTCCCACTCGGGCTCCAGCGGCGTCACGTTGACGATGATGCCGCAGCGCGCGTAGGTGCTTTTGCCCAGGCAGATGGTGAGCACCTTGCGCGGGATCCGGAAGTACTCGATGGTGCGCGCCAGCGCGAAGGAATTGGGCGGGATGATGCAGACATCCGCCTCCACGTCCACGAAGCTGTTCGGATCGAACGACTTCGGATCGACGATGGTGGAGTTGATGTTGGTGAACACCTTGAACTCGCGCGCGCAGCGCACGTCGTAGCCGTAGCTGGAGGTGCCGTAGGAGATCAGCCGCTGCTCGTCGCGAACCTTCACCTGGCCGGGTTCGAACGGCTCGATCATGCCGTGCTGCTCGGCCATGCGGCGGATCCACTTGTCGGGTTTGATGCTCACGCTGTCTCCGGTTCGGTCGGGACGGCCCGGTCAAACCGGGCGCAAAGCGGCAAAAATACATGGTAGGAGTGCTGCTGCGCCAGCGCAGCGGGCTTGTGGGAGCGACTTCAGTCGCGATGCTCTTGCTGTGGAGCCCAGAGGCAGAAGCATCGCGGCTGAAGCCGCTCCCACAAGAACCAACGCGACTGCGCGTCTAAATAGCCGTGGCCAGAATGCCCAGCACCGCCCGCAATTCCGCGCAGCGATCAGCGCTGCCCAGTACCTGCGCCGCTGTGCAGCCAGCGCCCGGAAGCGCCACAGTCAACGGTTGCGAGGTCAGCAGTGGCGCCGACATGGTGGAGAGAATTTCCGCCAGCGACGCTTGCGCATGATACGAATCGCGCGCCGACGTATTCAGCAACAGCACCGGCTTGCCGGGAAACTCCAGGCTGCCGACCAACCAGTCCAGCAGGTTCTTGAACGCGCCAGGTACGCCGTGGGCGTATTCCGGGCAGGCGACCAGCAAGGCATCAGCGGTGCCGACGGCTGCACGCAGCGCCAGCACCGAAGGCGGCAGCGGATCGACTTCATCGTCCGGATTGAACAACGGCAGCGCGCCGAGGCCGTCGTACAACACAAGCTGCAGCGTCGGTGGCGCCAGTTGCTGCGCCGCTTGCAGCGCGGCGCGGTTCGACGATAGCCGGCGCAGGCTGCCGCAGAGGCACAACACGCGCCGTGGCGCCGTCATGCAGCGGGCGCGCCCTGCACCACGATCTTGCCCAGGCCCAACGACTTGTTGCGCGGCTGGCGCGACAGCCGGCCGGCCGCGTTGCGGGCGATCTCGCGGTAGCGCGCGGCAAGGTCGGACTCGGGCATCGCCACCACGGTGGGGTTGCCGCCGTCGGCCTGCTCGCGGATGCGGATATCCAGCGGCAGCGAGCCAAGATAGGCCGCGCCGTATTGCGTGGCCATGCGCTCGCCGCCGCCTTCGCCGAAGATGTTCTCCTCGTTGCCGCAGTTGGAGCACACGTGGGTAGCCATGTTCTCCACCACGCCCAGCACCGGCACTTCCACCTTCTCGAACATCTTCAGCGCCTTGCGGGCATCCAGCAGGGCGATGTCCTGCGGTGTGGTGACGATCACCGCGCCGGCCACCGGCACCTTCTGCGACAACGTCAGCTGGATGTCGCCAGTACCGGGCGGCAGGTCGATGATGAGGTAGTCGAGCTGTTCCCAGCGGGTGTCGGTGATCAGTTGCATCATCGCCTGGGTCACCATCGGGCCACGCCAGATCATCGGCGTGTCCTCTTCCACCAGGAAACCGATCGACATCACCGGCATGCCGTGCGCCTGCATCGGGATAATGCTTTTGCCGTCCGGCGACGCCGGCTTGCCGTGCACGCCCAGCATGGTCGGCTGGCTGGGGCCGTAGATGTCGGCGTCCATCACGCCGACCTTCGCGCCCTCGGCCTGCAGCGCCAGCGCCAGGTTGGCCGACACGGTGGACTTGCCCACGCCGCCCTTGCCCGAGGCCACCACGATGATGTTCTTCACGTTGGGCAGCGGGCCCAGCGTGCCTTGCACCTTGTGCACGTGGACGCGGCTGGTGATCGACACCGCCGCCGACTCGATCGCCGGGTTCGCTTCCAGCGCCTGCCGCACGCGCGCAGCAAGGTCGTCGATCGCTGTAGCGGCCGGGTAGCCCAGCTGGATATCCACCGAGACCCTCGCTCCGTCGACACCTACCGCCCGCACGTTGTCGGCCAGCGGCGCGCCGGTGTGGGAGTCGATCAGGTCGCCGAGAAGTTGGCGCACCAGCGCGTCGGTAGCTTGGGTCATGGGAACTCGAAGTGATGATGGGGACAGCCCATTATGCCAGCGCCCCCGCGCGCACCCGTTGATGCAGATCACTGGTGCCATGCCGGCTGCGGATGCCGGCCGGTGCTTTGCGCAATGCAGCTTGACGCCCCCACGGATCAACGCCAGTCTCGCTTCCATACGCTTTCGTACGGGAGAAAAACGCCATGAAACACGCTTTTCGTCTCACCCTCGCAACCGGCCTGCTGCTGGCCGCCGGCAGCGTCTTCGCCGCCAACACCTCGCCCGTCGGCACCTGGAAAACCATCGACGACAACACCCAGAAGCCGAAGTCGCTGGTGCAGATCACCGAAACCAACGGCGAATTGCAGGCGAAGGTGATCAAGATCCTGCAGTCGGATGACGGCCCGAATCCGGTGTGCGACAAGTGCAGCGGCGAGCGCAAGAACCAGCCGATCGAAGGCATGAACATCATGTGGGGCGTCAGCAAGGATGGCGACGTATGGGACGGCGGCAAGATCCTCGATCCGAAAAACGGCAAGACGTACAAGGTGAAGCTGACCGTCAGCGACGACGGCCAGAAACTCGACGTGCACGGCTATATCGGTTTCTCGCTGCTGGGCCGCACGCAGACCTGGGAACGGCAGGACTGAAACCTTGCCCGCACGAATGAAAAGCCCCGGCCGGTCCGGGGCTTTTTTTTGCCACGAGTCTCAGGCCGCCGCTGGCGCCAGCACGCCGAGGCGGCAAAGCTGTGCGCGCAGCGTTTCCGCATCCTGGAACCGCAAACTGTGCATGCCGGCCTGGAACGCCGCCGCCACATTGCGCGGCGCATCGTCGATGTAGATCGTCTGCCGCGGAACCAGCGAGAAGCGCTCGATCGTGCGCTGGAAAATCACCGGGTCGGGCTTGGCCAGGCCTTCCTCGCCCGACACCACGATGCCGTCGAACCAGCGCAGGAACTCGTAGCGCTCGCGCGCCATCGGAAATGTTTCCCGCGACCAGTTGGTCAGCGCGTACAACCGCAGGCCGCGACCGCGCAGTTCATCCAGTATGGCCACACTCGGCGCGATGGCACCGCCCAGCATTTCCGGCCAGCGGGTGTGGAACGCACCGATCAGCTCCGCGTGCTGCGGATGTTGCGCGCTCAACATGGCCACGGCCTCGTGCCAGGAACGGCCGGCGTCCTGCTGGTGGTTCCACAGCGGCGTGCAGATTTCGGCCAGGAAACGCTCCATCGCCGCCTCGTCATCGAACAGGCGCCGGTACAGATAGCGCGGGTCCCAGTCGATCAGCACCCCGCCCAGGTCGAATACCACCGTGTCGAAACTGTTTTCCCTGTTCATCACCGCACCACCCGCGCCGATATTGAAACCATGATCAAAAGACCGCCCACCGCCGCCAGCGCGATCGGCAGGCTGCTGGCGTGGGCCAGAAAGCCGATCAGCGCCGGGCCACTGAGCAAGCCGGCATAACCCAGCGTGGTCACCGTGGCGATGGAGACCGCCGGCGATACGCCGGGCAACCGGCCCGCCGCGCCAAACATCACCGGCACGATATTCGCCGCACCCAGCCCCACCAGCACGAAGCCGAGCATGGCGGCAGCCGGCCACGGCACCGCCGCCGCGACCAGCAAACCTGCCGCCGCCGTGGCCGCGCCGACACGCACGCTGGCCACCGGGCCGAAGCGCGCGATCGTGCGATCGCCGGTCAACCGACCCAACGCCATTGCCACCGAAAAACCGGCATAGCCCAAGCCTGCCGACGCCACCGACACGCCGCGGAAATCACGCAGGAACACCGCGCTCCAGTCCAGCATCGCGCCCTCGGCCATAAAGCTGACGAAGCAAACCAGGCCCAGCAAAAGCACCAGGCCACGCGGCCAGCGGAACGCCGCACTGTGCCCGGCCGCGGCGGCGATCAGGCCGATCAGGTGGCGCCATTGGGTGATCACGATCAACGCCATCAAGCCCGCGATCACCAGCGCGCCAGCCAGTAGCGGCAAACCCAGCGCCAGCAGCGCGCTCATGCCCGCGGCGCCACTCAAGCCGCCCACGCTGAACAAGCCGTGGAAGCCGGACATCAACGGCCGTTGCGCACGCCGCTCCACTTCCACCGCATGCGCATTCATCGCCACATCCACGGCACCCAGCGCCATGCCGAAATACAGCAGCGCCAACGCCAGCGACACGATGCCGGGGGCGAGCGCCAGCAACGGCAACGCCGTGCACAACATCAAGCCGCCGATGCCGATCACCCGTCGACTGCCGAAGCGCTCGGTGAGCATGCCGACCAGCGGCATCGCCACCATCGAGCCGCCGCCAAACGCCAGCAGCACCAGGCCCAGCGTCGCATCGTCCAGCGCCAGGCGCGCCTTGGCATACGGCACCATCGGCGCCCAGGCCGCCATGCCGATGCCCGACACCAGAAACGTGAGTCGCGTGGCGCGAGTCGCCGCTGCGAGGGGTGGCCCGTCGGTGACCATGGGCACCCTTGTCTGCATTGCGAGATTTCCATCAACAGCGAAGCGGCACAATGTAGACAGCTGCGCATCGACACGCAATCCGCGCCCATCGTTGACCGCGGCATACGCGTTCGGAACGGTGGAAACGCCATGCCATAATGTGCAGTCATCACCGGAAACCGCACACCATGAGTCGCCGCCTCCTCGTCACCAACGCCCTGCCCTACGCCAATGGCCCGCTGCACATGGGCCATCTGCTGGGCTACATCCAGGCCGATATCTGGGTGCGGGCGCAGCGAATGAGCGGCAACGAAGCGATCTACGTCTGCGCCGACGACGCGCACGGCACGCCGATCATGCTGGCCGCCGAAAAAGCCGGTGTGACGCCGGAGGTTTTCATCGACGGCATCCGCCAGGGTCACGAGGCGGATTTCGCCGCGTTCGGCGTGGCGTTCGACCATTACCACACCACGCATTCGGACGAGAATCGCGAGCTGGCCACGCTGATCTACACGCGCCTGCGCGATGGCGGCTCCATTGCGCGCCGCTCGATCCAGCAGCTGTTCGATCCCGAAAAACAGATGTTCCTGCCCGACCGCTACATCAAGGGCACCTGCCCGAAATGCGGCACGCCCGACCAGTACGGCGACAACTGCGAAAACTGCGGCGCCACCTACGCGCCCACCGACCTGATCAACCCGTATTCGGTGATGTCCGGCGCCACGCCCGTGCTGCGCGATTCGGAGCATTACTTCTTCGAGCTGGGCAAGTTCGAGACGCTGTTGCGCGACTGGTTCGCGGGCAAATTCACCGACGGCAAGCCGGTGGCCAACAGCGGCGTCAGCGCCAAGCTGCGCGAATGGCTGGATGGCGGTCTGAAGGATTGGGACATCTCGCGCGACGCGCCCTACTTCGGCTTTCCCATCCCCGATGCGCCGGGCAAGTTCTTCTACGTGTGGCTGGATGCGCCGGTCGGCTACCTGGCCAGCTTCAAGGCGTTGTGCGACCGTACCGGCCTGAAGTTCGACGACTTCCTGGCCGCCGACAGCACCGCCGAGATGCACCACTTCATCGGCAAGGACATCATCAATTTCCACGGCCTGTTCTGGCCGGCGATGCTGCACGGCGCCGGCTTCCGCACGCCGACCGCGCTGCACGTCAACGGCTACCTCACCGTCAACGGCGCCAAGATGTCCAAGTCGCGCGGCACCTTCATCCAGGCTCGCACCTACCTGGACGCGGGCCTGCATCCGGAATGCCTGCGCTACTACTTCGCCACCATGCTCAACGACGCGCCGGTCGACGTGGACCTGGACCTGAAGGCGTTCGAGGAACGGATCAACTCGCACCTGATCGGCAAGTGGGTAAACATCGCCAGCCGCACCGCGGGTTTCACGCAAAAGTTCTTCGACGGCAAGCTGGCCGATCACTTTGGCGCCGAGGAAGCCGCGCTGTGGCAGGAGCTGCTGTCGCACTACGACGGCATCGACGCGCTGTACGAGACCGGCGAGTTCGCCGACGTCACCCGCCGCTTCGTCGCCATCGCGGATCTGGTCAACGGCTACATCGCGGCCAAGGCGCCGTGGGTGATCGCCAAGGACGCCGCGCGACGCGAGGAATTGCAGCAAGTCTGCACGCTGGCGCTGCACGGCTTTCGCCTGCTTTCCGGCTTGCTGAAACCGATCCTGCCGACCACCGTGGCCGCGGCGGAAGCCTTCCTGGCCGCGCCGATCGCCGATTTCGACGATGCCCGCCGCACCCTGTTCGGCCACACCATCAACGCCTTCGAACCGCTGCTGGGCCGGCTCGATCCCAAGCGCATCGAGGCGATGGTGGAAGCGTCGAAGGAATCACTGGGCACCACGCCTGCCGAAGCACCCGTTGCCGATAAAAAGAAGAAGCCCATGAACGACAGCCCCAAGCCTGCCGCAAATCCCGAAGCCCAGGATTCCGCCACCGTCTCCATCGACGACTTCGCCAAACTCGACCTGCGCATCGGCAAGGTGCGGGCCTGCGAATTCGTGGAAGGCTCGGACAAGCTGCTGCGCTTCGAACTGGACGCCGGCGAACTGGGCACGCGGCAGATTTTCTCCGGCATCCGCGCCGCCTATGGCGAACCGGAAAAGCTGGTCGGTCGCAACGTGGTGTTCATCGCCAACCTGGCGCCGCGCAAGATGCGTTTCGGCCTGTCCGAGGGCATGATCCTGTCCGCCGGCAACGGCGGCAGCGACCTGTTCCTGCTGGACGCGGACCAGGGCGCCCAGCCCGGCGCCACCGTCCGCTGAATCGAGCGTTGCAGGAGCGCACCTGTGCGCGATGCTTTTTTGTACGTGCCGAAGAGCATCGCGCACAGGGTGCGCTCCTGCAGGGCTGTCACCTCGCGTACGTCACGAAGAAACCCACCAGATCGCCGTTCTCGCTGTACGGCGACATGGCCACGAAGCGATAGCCGCGGGCGGCGTATTCCGCATGCGACTTGGTCAGCTTGTCGGCCATGTGCGTCTTGCGGAAGCCGAAGGTCGCATCGACGAATACCGTGATCGTGTCGCCCGTTGGCGTTGCCGCCTGCGCGGATGTCGAATGGGTGAGCAGGATCGAGCCGCCGGCGCCGAGCACGGCAGCGAGCAGCAGGGACGCGAGATACGACGATTTCATGGCACGCTCCGTTGGATGAAAGTTGCGGGACAATACCGCAGTGACCACCCATTATTCCCGCTCCAACCCTTTCGCATGAGTGCGCCCATCGACACCCTGGCTGACCGCATCGACGCCTTGCTGCCGCAAACCCAGTGCGAGCAATGTGGCTACCACGGTTGCCGGCCGTACGCCGAGGCGATCGCCCGTGGCGAGGCGCCGATCAACCAGTGTCCGCCCGGTGGCGCGGCCGGTATCGCGAAGCTGGCCGCATTGCTCGATCAGCCCGTGCTGCCGTTGAATCCCGACCACGGCATCGATAAGCCGCGCACGCTGGCCCGCATCGTGGAGGCCGACTGCATCGGCTGCACCAAATGCATCCAGGCCTGCCCGGTCGACGCCATCGTGGGTGCGGCCAAGTTGATGCATACCGTCATCGCCGACGATTGCACCGGCTGCGAACTGTGCGTGGCCGCCTGCCCGGTCGACTGCATCGTGCTGGAACCGATGCCGCTGGCGCAGGCCGGCGACGTGGCCCATGCCGATACCGCACGCGAGCATTTCCAGCGGCGCGAGGCACGACTGGCGCGCGAACAGGCACAGCGCGAGGCCGAGCTGGCGGCGCGCAAGGTCGCGGTCGAGACCAACCCGGTATTGGCGGCGTTGGCCCGCGCCCGCGCAAAACAGGGGCCATCCCGCCAATGAAGCGCGCCGACATCATCGAACTGTTCTCGCGCCTGCGCGAACTCAACCCGCATCCGAAAACCGAGCTGGTCTATACCACGCCGTTCGAGTTGCTGGTGGCGGTGGTGCTGTCGGCGCAGGCCACCGACGTGGGCGTGAACAAGGCCACGAAGAAGCTGTACCCGGTGGCCAATACACCGCAGGCGATCCTGGCGCTGGGCGAGGACGGGCTCAAGAAGTACATCAGCACGATCGGCCTGTTCAACGCCAAGGCAAAAAACGTCATCGCGCTGTGCCGCCTGCTGATCGAGCAGCATCACGGCGAGGTGCCGCGCAGCCGTGCCGAACTGGAAGCGCTGCCTGGCGTGGGCCGCAAGACCGCCAACGTGGTGCTGAATACGGCCTTTGGCGAGCCGACCATCGCGGTCGACACGCACATCTTCCGCGTCGCCAACCGCACCGGCCTGGCGCCAGGCAAGGACGTGCGCGCGGTCGAGGACAAGCTGGAGAAAGTGGTGCCGACCGAGTTCAAGCTCGACGCGCATCACTGGCTTATCCTGCACGGCCGCTACGTATGCAAGGCACGCAAACCCGATTGCCCGAATTGCGTGATACGCGATTTGTGCCGGTACAAAGACAAGACGGTTTAGGGCCGGGATTCGGGATTCGGGATTCGGGATTCGGGATTCGGGATTCGGGATTCGGGATTCGGGATTCGGGATTCGCGATTCGGGATTCGGGATTCGCGAGAGCTTTTGCGCACGGCATTCCCAAAAGCAAACGGCGGGCAATGCCCGCCGTTTTTCCTTCCCTGGGTCGAACTCCTTTCCGATAGCCGTCCGTTGTCAGCCACCACGCCCGGGCAACAACTTGCCCGGGACGTGTTGCATCAGAATGACAGTTCGCCGAACACGCCGATCTCGTTGGTCTTCACGCTCTGCACGTGCAGCGGCACCGGCGCGGTGACCGTCTTCTTGGCATTTTCGTGCTTCCACACGCCTGCCAGCTTGAAGCCCTTGGTGACCTGGAATTCGACGCCGGCGTTGTAGTAAACGTCCTTGTTGCCCTTGTCCAGATCCTTGCTGAGCTTCGCGTTGTCGTAGCGTGCGAACAGGTTCACGCCGTCGGCCACCGCCACGCTGGCCCACAGCGAGTAACCATCGGCCTTGTCGGAGATCGGGTTCAGCACGTTGTTCCAGTTCTTCGCGGTGAAGTACTCGGCGCCAACGCGGAACGCGTCGCTGGCATACGCCACCATCAGGTCGCCGCGGCTGGCGGTGTTGGTCGCGTTGATGTTTTCGGTTTCCTGACCGCGATGGCCGCTGTAGCCACCGACGGCCACGACCATGTTGTCGAACGGCACGAAACCCACGCGCGCCTCGACGTCCACGCCCTTGCTGCGGCCGGGATTCTTGTAGCCACGGCCGTTGACCATCGACACCGCGTAGTTGACCGTCTTGCCGGCCAGGTCGCCACCCATGTGCAGGCCCCAGTCAGCCGAGTTGCCATACTTCAGGCGATCGGTGAGCGTGTTCTCGACATAGCGGAAGCCGTAGAACTTCTCGGCGAACGGAATCCACGGCATGTCGGTCGAACCGATGCGCAGCACCGCCGCATCGCTGAACTTGCCCTGCGCATACGCCTTCTTGACGAAGACGCTGGTCTGGCCGTCGCTGCTGGCGTAATTGAAGTCGGTGGTGAGGCTGGCCGACCAGATGTCACTGAATTTGTGATCGACGCCGAGGTAGAAGCGCTTCACATCCAGGCCGATGCCGGAGGCGTCGGTCTTGCCGGTGTCGCTGTTTTTCTGGTCGATGTTGGTGAAGTCGAAGTACATCTTGCCGGACAGTTTGGTGTTGTTGACCACCTTTTCCAGCGCCGCAAGCTTCTTGTCGCTGGCGCTGGTCAGGTTGGTCGCCTTCTCCACCGCCTGGCCGGTGCTGACGTTGATGTCGGACTGCGCATCGGTACGCTGTTCCAGCGCATCGACCTTCGCCTGCAAGTCGGCCAGTTGTGCCCTGAGCAACGCCACATCGCCGCTGTTGGTCGCCTGCGGTGCCGCGATGGAACTGAAACTGGCGAGGCCCAAGCCGGCCGCAATGGCTACCGCGATCAATCTGCAACGCATGGTGTACTCCGTCATAGGTGGGAAAGTTTTCGCCGTACGCCCGCGTCATTGCGGGGTGCGCGACAAGCAGCCATGACAGATTGACGTGCGCGTTTTACAGCGCGATGCCGTTTTGATGACAGTACGGCGACAGGCGGCGCAACCCGCGTTGAAGCACTCGGCTGATATGCTTCGCCGATGCAAATCCCGAACAGCAAAACACCGCGCATGGCCGAGCGGTTCCGCGGTTTCCTGCCCGTGGTGGTGGACGTCGAAACCGGCGGCTTCGATGCGCAGCACGATGCCTTGCTGGAAATAGCGGCGGTTCCGTTATCAATGGACGCCGAGGGTTACCTGCGGCTGCAGCCGACCGTATCGACACATGTGGAGCCGTTTCCCGGCGCGAATCTCGATCCGCGTTCGCTGGAAATCACCGGCATCGACCCGTACAACCCGCTGCGCGGCGCACTGGCCGAGCGGCTGGCGCTGGACTTCATCTTTCAAGCCGTACGCGATGCGGTGCGCGGCGCCGAATGCCAGCGGGCGATCCTGGTGGGCCACAACGCCGCGTTCGACCTGGGCTTTCTCAACCAGGCGGTGCGCCGCTGCGGACACAAGCGCAACCCGTTCCATCCCTTCAGTTGTTTCGACACGGTGAGCTTTGGCGGACTCGCCTATGGCCAGACCGTATTGAGCAAGGCAGTACTGGCCGCCGGCCATCCATTCGACAGCCGCGAAGCCCATTCGGCCGTTTATGACGCCGAGCGCACGGCCGAACTGTTCTGCAGCGTGGTCAACCGCTGGCGGCAGATGGAGTTGTTCGAGCAGGCACACAGCGGTCTGAATGTGGCTTGAGGGGCGGTGCGGCGCCCTTTTCGCTCCCGATTCCCTGCGTCGTCTTCCCTGCCCCAAACCCCACTGTCATCCTCCTGCAACATTCGCATCATCCAATGGCAACACGAAAGACCTGAAATGACGCCGTCACCTTTGACGTCCTTCCAAGGAGCTAACCGTGTTGACCCTTCGCAAAACTCCCATCCGCTTCGCCGCCGTGGCGACGCTGGCCGTCGCCTCGACATTCGGCATGGCCGCCCAGGCCACCGACATCACCGGTGCCGGCTCCAGCTTCGTCTACCCGGTGATGTCCAAGTGGTCGGCCGCGTACGCGGAGCAGACCGGCAACCGCCTCAACTACCAGTCGGTCGGTTCCGGCGCCGGCATCGCGCAGATCAAGGAAGGCACCATCGATTTCGGCGCGTCCGATGCGCCGATGAAGGCGGAAGACCTGAAGAAATTCGGCTTGGGCCAGTTCCCGATCGTGGTCGGCGGCATCGTGCCGGTGGTCAACATCGCCGGTGTGCAGGCGGGCCAGATCAAGCTGGACGGCACCACCCTTGCCGACATCTTCCTGGGCAAGATCAACAACTGGAACGACCCGAAGATCGCCGCGCTGAATGCCGGCCTGAAGCTGCCCGCCGGCAAGATCACGGTGGTGCACCGCTCGGATGGTTCGGGCACCTCGTTCAACTTCACCAACTTCCTGTCCAAGGTCAGCCCGACCTGGGCCAGCCAGGTGAAATTCGGCACGGCGGTGGAATGGCCGACCGGCGTGGGCGGCAAGGGCAACGAGGGCGTGTCGCAGTACGTGAAGCAGATCAAGGGTTCGATCGGCTACGTCGAATATGCCTACGCGGTGAAGAACAAGCTCAGCTGGACCGACCTGAAGAACGCCGCCGGCAACGTGGTGGCACCTGACGCGGACAGCTTCGCCGCCGCCGCGGCCACGGCCGACTGGGCCAGCACCCAGGATTTCAACCTGATCATGACCAACGCCCCCGGCGCCAAGGCGTGGCCGATCACCGCCACCACCTGGATGATCATGTACAAGACGCCGAAGAATGCCGGCAACAGCAAGACGGCCTTCGACTTCTTCAAGTACGCGCTGGAAAACGGCCAGAAGGCCGCCAGTGATCTCGACTACGTGCCGCTTCCCGCGGCCCTGGTGAAGCAGATCGAGGCGTACTGGGCGGCCGAGTTCAAGCACTGAGGTTCCGCGGCGCGGTGGGGCGTATCGCTGCAAACGATGCGCCCCACCGTGCTGTCAGCTTCACGCCGCATCGTTCGCCCTGAGCGTAGCGTTGCGAAGTCGTCCTCCCCTCGGCTTCGCTCCCTCCGCGCCTGCGCTCAGGGCGAACGGTGTGGCAGTACTGCCCAACCACGCATCAACCGAGTCCGTCCATGTCCATCGCGTCATCCACCGACATCCTCGAACAGCGCACCCGCCGCGATGCCCGCCACGAGCGGCTGTTCCGCTGGCTGTTGAAGGGCTGTGCGCTGATCGTACTGGCCGCGCTGCTGGGCGCCGCCAGTGCCACGTTGTGGGGTGGGCGCGAGGCGTTCGCCACGTTCGGCTGGCACTTCCTGATCAGTTCGGAGTGGGACCCGGGCAACGACGTCTACGGCGCACTGGTGCCGGTGTACGGCACGCTGGCCACCTCGTTCATCGCGCTGCTGATCGCCGTGCCGATCAGCTTCGGCATCGCGCTCTATCTTTCCGAAGTGGCGCCGGCATGGTTGCGCACGCCGGTGGCATCGGCGATCGAGCTGCTGGCCGGCATCCCCTCGATCATCTACGGCATGTGGGGGCTTTTCATCTTCGCCCCGTTCTTCGCCGAACACCTCAAGCCTTGGCTGACCAACAACCTCGGCAACAAACCCGATGATGGCCAGCTGTCATGGGTGGCCGAACACGTGCCCGTCGTCGGCAAGCTGTTCGGCAGCGATTACCCCTTTGGCGCCAGCATCCTGGTGGCCGGCATCGTGCTGGCGATCATGGTCATCCCGTTCATTTCGTCGGTGATGCGCGAGGTCTTCCAGACCGTGCCCACGCCGCTGAAGGAGTCGGCCTATGCGCTGGGTTCCAGCACGTGGGAAGTGGCATGGAACATCGTGCTGCCGTACACGCGTTCGGCGGTGATCGGCGGCATCTTCCTGGGCCTGGGCCGCGCGCTGGGCGAGACCATGGCGGTGACCTTCGTGCTGGGCAACTCGATGCGCCTGTCGTCGTCGCTGCTGGATCCGGGCACGTCCATCGCCTCCGCCATCGCCAACCAGTTCAGTGAAGCGGTGGGCCTGCAGAAGTCGGCGCTGATGGCGCTGGCGTTCCTGCTGTTCGTGGTCACCTTCATCGTGCTGCTGATCGCGCGGCTGATGTTGCGACGGCTGGCCAGCAAGGAGGGGCGATGATGGATAGCCGGGATTCGGGATTCGAGATGGGGGATTCGCGGAAGCATCGCCTGCGAGCTGACTCCTGCAAGGATTGGGGGGACGCCGCATGAACGCCTTGTACCTGCGCCGCCGCATCACCAATGCGCTGGCGATGTTGCTGAGTACGCTGGCCACCCTGGTCGGGCTGGCTTTCCTGGCATGGATCCTGTGGGAAACCCTGCGCCAGGGCATCAGCGCGCTGGATCTGAAACTGTTCACGAAAATCACCGCCTACGGCGAGGACGGCGGCCTTGCCAACGCGATGGTCGGCAGCCTGATCATCAACTTCGTGGGCATCGCCATCGCCACGCCGATCGGCGTGCTGGCCGGTACCTGGCTGGCCGAATACGCCAACCGCACCAAGCTCGGCGAATCCATCCGCTTCCTCAACGACATCCTGCTGTCGGCGCCGTCGATCGTGATGGGCCTGTTCGTCTACACCATCATCGTGCTGCCCAGCACGGCGCTGACCAACGGCTCGACCACGTTCTCCGGTTTCGCCGGCGGCGTGGCGCTGGCGCTGATCGCCCTGCCGGTGATCGTGCGCACTACCGACGAAATGCTGCGGCTGGTGCCCGCCACGCTGCGTGAGGCCGCGCTGTCGCTGGGCGTGCCGCAATGGAAACTGACCGTGCAGGTGCTGATCCGCGCTGCGCGCTCAGGCATCGTCACCGGCGTGCTGCTGGCGCTGGCGCGAATCAGCGGCGAGACCGCACCGCTGCTGTTCACCGCGTTCGGCAACAACTTCATGGCCATCAACCCGATGGAGAAGATGTCCAGCCTGCCGCAGATCATCTACCAGTACGCCAACGACCCGGGCGAATCCATGCACGCGTTGGCGTGGGCTGGCGCGTTCGTGATCACCATGTTCGTACTGCTGCTGAGCCTCGTTTCCCGCCTGATCCTTTCCCGTACCAAGGTATCCCATGACTGATTCCGCGCCCGCCGCGTCAGCCGCCGCGACCAAGATCACGGTGCGCGACCTGCACTTTCACTACGGCGATTTCCATGCGCTGAAAGGCATCGACATGGACGTGCCGGAGAAGCAGGTCACCTCGATCATCGGGCCTTCCGGTTGCGGCAAGTCCACGTTGCTGCGCATTTTCAACCGCATCTACGCGATCTATCCGAAGCTGCGCGCGGAAGGCTCGATCGAACTGGACGGCGAAAACATCCTCGCGCCCGGCTACTCGCTGAACCGGTTGCGCAGCAAGGTCGGCATGGTGTTCCAGAAGCCGGTGCCGTTCCCGATGACGATCTTCGAGAACGTGGCCTACGGCATCCGCCACCACGAGAAGCTGTCCAGGCCGGACATGGAAAACCGCGTGGAGCAGGCGCTGCGCAGCGCCGCGCTGTGGGACGAGGTGAAGGACAAGCTGAAGCAGAACGCGCTGGGGCTTTCCGGCGGCCAGCAACAACGCCTGTGCATCGCCCGTGCGATCGCACTGAAGCCTGAAGTGCTGTTGCTGGACGAGCCGACCTCCGCGCTCGATCCGATCGCCACCGGCCGCATCGAACAATTGGTGGAGGAGCTGAAAGGCGAATTCACCATCGTCATCGTCACCCACAACATGCAGCAGGCGGCGCGTTGCTCCGACCTCACCGCGTTCATGTACTTGGGCGAGCTGGTGGAATTCGGGCCGACGGAAAGGATCTTCACCAAGCCGGGCAAGAAGCAGACCGAGGATTACATCACCGGCAGGTTCGGCTGATAAAGCCCCTCTCCCGCTTTGCGGGAGAGGGGCTGGGGAGAGGGCCAGCGCAACCTGCAGCCCCGCGCTCCGCCCGCTCCCTCTCCCGCCCTTCGGGCACCCTCTCCCGCAAGCGGGAGAGGGAAAAAAACATACGAGGCAACCCATGAACACCGGCAAAGACCACATCATCAAGAGCTACGACGCGGAACTGGGTCGCCTCACCGGCGAGATCGTGCGCATGGGCGAACTGTCGGTGACGCAGCTGGAAGCGGCGATCGACGTACTGGAACGGCGCGACGAACGCGCCGCGCAACACGTGGTTGCCAACGACGAGGCGATCGACCAGCTCGAACAGGCCATCAGCCACGACGTGGTGCGCCTGCTGGCACTGCGCGCACCGATGGCCGGCGACCTGCGCAATGTGTTCGCGGCGCTGCGTATCGCCTCCGACATCGAGCGCATCGGCGACTACGCGGCGAACGTGGCGAAGCGATCCATCCCGCTGTCGATGGCCCCGCCCGTCGCTCCTACCCGCGGTCTGCGCCACCTGGCCGAAATGGCGGCCACCGCCACCCGTGACGTGCTGGCAGCCTATCGCGATGGCAACGTGGAGAGCGCCCATCGGGTGTGGAAAAACGACGTGGTGCTGGATGACGCCTACACCGGCTACTTCCGCGAATTGCTCACCTACATGATGGAAGACCCGCGCAACATCACGCCGTGCACGCACCTGTTGTTCATGGCCAAGAACATCGAGCGCATCGGCGACCACGCCACCAATATTGCCGAGAACACCTGGTTCCAGGTCACCGGCGAGACGCTGGACAGCCAGCGCAGCAAGCGCGATTTCACCGCCAGCCCGCAGCTGGACCGACTGGGCCCGCCGGCGGACAACAACAACTAATCGGCGTGCCCGCCGCGGTAGTTTTTCTCGCCGGCGGTAACGCGCAGATCGAGCCGGTTTTCCGGCGGCGCCAGCGGACAGGTGGCGAACGCGGTGAAGGCGCAGGGCGGGTTGTAGGCCTTGTTGAAATCGAGCGTGACCTTGCCGTCCTTCGGCGGGTCGATGTACATGAATCGCGCCGCCCCGTAGGTTTCGCGGCCACTGGTGCGGTCGGCGAACACCACGAAATACTGCGCGTCGCCCGGCACTTCGATCACCGGCAGGATCTCGAATGTCTTGCCGTCGCGGCTGAAGCGCGCCGTGCCTGGCACCGGGTATTTCTCGGTGGTGCCGATCACGGTACCCATCTCCAGCGTCTGGCCTGCGCTCGCCGGCACCCAGTCGGCTTCGATGCGCCACGCGGAGTCGATCGGAAAATAATCGATGCCGACAAAGTCGCGCCGCGTCGGCGCCTCGGTGTCCTTGATCCGCAGACCCTTGCGGCCCTCGCGATCGATCACCAGGAAGCTGACGGTGCCCATGCTCACCAGGGTGGGCGCGCCCTCGCCTGCCTGCACGTCGTCGACCAGGGTGGCCTCGCGCAGCGGCTTGCCATCGATCAACGCGCCGCTGTCGGCGGCAAGCGCCAGATGCACGCTGCCATCCGCGCGCAGGTTGACGACACCTAGATACGCGGGCATCGCGCTGACCACGATGTCGTTGTCGGCGGCGCTGCCGATACGGTTGTCGCCCGGCTGCAGCCACTCCAGCCCGATCAGGCTCAGCCAACCGGCCGGCGCGGTCAGCCGCGCCACGCGGTCGGCGCGCCATTGCTCCACGTCGCGGTGGTGATCGGTGCTGTTGGCGTGCACGGCGGTGACTCCCAGGATGGCGGTGGCGGCGAAAAGCATGAAACGTTTCATCATTGATCCAGATGTCAGGCTCAGCGCCCGCGCATGAATAGTTTGTCCAGCTCCGCCAGGCTCAGCTGGGTCCAGGTCGGGCGGCCGTGGTTGCATTGGCCGGAGCGCTCGGTGGCTTCCATCTCGCGCAGCAGCGCATTCATTTCGGGAAGCGTCAGCCGACGCCCGGCCCGTACGGAGCCGTGGCAGGCCATGGTCGAAAGCAGCTCGTTCTCCAGCTCCTGCAGGCGACGCGAACTGCCGTGCTGGGCCAGCTCCGACAGCACATCGCGGCTGAGCTGGCCCACGTCGGCACCTTCCAGCAAGGCGGGGATGCGCCGCACCACGACGGTGGACGGACCGCTGCGCGACAGCTCAAGCCCCCACTCGGCCAGCGCGTCGGCATGTTCCTCGGCTGCCGCCGCTTCCTTCGCGCTGACCGCGATGGACAGCGGCACCAGCAGCATCTGCGAGCGCAGGTTGCTGCTGGCGCGGCCGGATTTCAGCTTCTCGTAGGTGATGCGCTCGTGCGCCGCGTGCATGTCGACCAGCACCAGGCCGTGCGCATTCTCGGCCAGCACGAAGATGCTTTTCAGCTGGGCGATGGCGAAACCCAGCGGCGGCGTCTCGCTGTCATCGGCAGCGGGCATCGACGGGGCTGCGGGCATTGAGGGGCTTTCACCCAGCAAGGCGGCGTAGCCGGCCAGCGGTGCATCGCGCACGCCCAGGCTCAAACGGCTCTGGCTGAACTGGCCCGGCCACGCTGGCGCGCTGCCGGTGGATGGCGTGACCGGGCTGGCGTACCCCGTCGCGGTGGCCAGCTCGGGTTCGGCCGCGGGCAACGTCCCCAGCCCGGCACGGGTTTGCGCCAGCGCCTCGTGCAGCGTGCGGAACAGGAAATCGTGCACCAGCCGCTGCTCGCGAAAACGCACTTCGTGCTTGGCCGGGTGCACGTTCACATCCACGCCGGCGGGGTCGAGCTGCAGGTACAGCACGAACGCGGCATGCCGGCCGTGGAACAGCACGTCGGCATACGCCTGACGCACCGCGTGGGCCACGATGCGATCGCGCACCAGCCGCCCGTTGACGTAGAAATATTGCGAATCGGCCTGGGCGCGCGACGCCGTGGGCAGGCCGACCCAGCCAGACAGATGCAGCCCCGCCGCCGCATGGTCGATGCGCAGGCTTTGCGCGGGAAACTCCTCGCCCAGCACCTCGGCCACGCGCTGCAGCGCCGCGCGTTCGTCGCTGGCAGCTTTCCAGATGCGCACGGGCTTGCCGTTGTGACTGAGGCGAAATTCCACGCCATCGCGGGCCAGCGCCAGCGATTTCAGCAAGTCGTCGATATGGGCGAATTCGGTACGCTCGGCACGCATGAACTTGCGCCGCGCCGGCACGTTGTAGAACAGGTCGCGGATTTCGACGCTGGTGCCCTGCGGGTGTTGCGCCGGGCGCGCCGCCTGCAACTTGCCGCCATCGACCTCGATACGGAACGCCGCATCTTCACCGCTGGCGCGCGAGGTCAGCGCAAAGCGCGATACCGACGACACCGACGCCAGCGCCTCACCGCGGAAGCCCATGCTGGCCACGTGTTCCAGATCGTCGAAGCTGCCGATCTTGCTGGTGGCGTGCGATGCCACCGCCAGCGGCAATTCATCCACGGGGATGCCGCCACCATCGTCGCGTACGCGAATCAATCGCGCACCGCCGGCTTCGATGTCCACCTCGATGCGGCGAGCGCCGGCATCAAGGCTGTTTTCCACCAGTTCCTTGACCACCGACGACGGCCGCTCGATGACCTCGCCAGCGGCGATCTGATTGATGAGTGCGGGGGGTAGCAGGCGAATGGCAGTCATCCACCAACTTTAGCAGCGAACAACGTCACTGCCCGACCGTTCGGCCTTGCTGTCGTGTTTCAGCTGGTGGGAATGGCCAGCATCACGCCGGCGCGCACGGTGTCGCTGCTCATCTGGTTGGCGTTCTTGAGCGCGCTGACACTCACACCGTACTGGCGCGCGATGCTGCCCAGGCTTTCGCCACGATTGACCTTGTGCAGATCGCGCACACCCGCGTCGGCGCGCGTGGACGATGACGTGGTCGACTTGCCGGTCGACGCCAACTGCACGCCACTGCGCTGCGCAGCCTGCGCCGCAAACCAGGTGCCCGGCGGCGGCGTGGATTCGAAATAGTTCTTTACCCCGCCCATCACGGCGGCCGCCAGCCGCTTCTGGTGTGCCGGGTCGCGCAGCTTGCGCTCTTCCTTCGGATTGCTGATGAACGCCGTCTCGACCAGGATCGACGGTACGTCGGGCGAGCGCAGCACCACGAAATTCGCCTTTTCCACATAGCCGCGATGGGTCGGGCCGAGCTGAGCCAGCGCCTTCAACACATTGCCGGCCACCACATCGCTGGCCTGCATCGCCCAGCCCTGTTGCAGGTCGAGCAGCACCTTGGCCAGGCCGTCGTCCTTGTCATCCAGCGTGGTGCCGCCGATCAGGTCGGCGCGGTTCTCGCGATCGGCCAGCCAGCGCGCAGCCTCGCTGGTCTTGCCTCGCGGCGACAACACCCACACCGACGAGCCCTTGGCGTCGTCACTGGTAAACGAATCGGCGTGGATGGAGACGAACAGGTCTGCGTTGTTCTCGCGCGCGATCTTGTAACGCTGCTTCAGCGGGATGTAGAAATCGCTGTTGCGGGTCAGCACGGCCTTCATGCCGGGCTGGCGGTTGATCATCGCAGCCAGGTCACGGGCCACCGCGAGGGTGACGTTCTTTTCCTGGGTGCCACCGGGGCCGTGGGCGCCGGAATCCTTGCCACCATGGCCGGCGTCGATCGCCACCACCACCGCGCGCTGGCCGTTCAGCAACGCGGCGGCCTGCTGGGTCGATGCGCGGCTGCTGTGCTCCGATGCGGCCTTGGGCGCAGCCGCCGTAGTGACGACGCGATCAGCCGTGGCGCTGTCGGGATAAAGGTCGAGCACCAGGCGGTAATTGTCGCCCTTGCGCGGTTCCAGCACGAAGCTCTTCAGGTGGCTGTCCGGATGAACCTTGGCCGTGAGCTGCAGGTTCTTGCCGATGCGGGCATGGCTCATGCCGCGCAGCAAACCTTGCGCGGCCGGATCGGAAAAGCTGCGGCTGAAGCCGCTGTCGGGCAAATCGACCAGGACTTCGCCACCCTTCTGGCGGATCTTGTAGTGCAGCGGCCCGGTCGCATCGATCACCACGCGGGTATATTCCGGGCCGGCCCAGACGCGAACACCTTCGAGATTGGCCGCGTGAACGGCACCTGTCGGCGCCACGGCGAGCGCCGCGACAACCATCGCGCCACGAAAAACGATGCTGTTCAGGTAACCGGCCATGGCCCGCATTGAAACGCACGCGCCTGCGGATTGCAAGAGGTTTTCCCTTGAATATCCATAACCTGCGGTTGCTTTGTCAGGGAATGTCCAGCTATCGGACGCAAGTGGCGCATTTCGCACGGATCGACCACCGTGGCCGCCCTGCATAATTTCGAACGAAAACGCGGACTTAACGTAAACGGCGCCGCAGACGCTCGCCGCGGGCGGTGAAAACCTGCAACGCGGCGCGGCGCCCATCGCCGGCGTAATCCAAGTGCAGGGCCACATCCGCTGCCGGCAACGCGCCGGCACCGCGCTCGGGCCATTCCACCAGCACCAGCGCGGAAGGGTCGGCCAGCGCGTCCAGGCCCAGCCATTCCAGCTCGCCCGGATCGGCAATGCGATAAAGATCCAGATGCCACGCCGGCATCGCCTGCGCGTGGTAACCCTCGATCAGGCTGTAGGTGGGACTCTTGATCCGCTCACCCACACCCAGGGCCGTCAACAGCGCCCGCGCGAAACTGGTCTTGCCGGCACCCAGCGGACCGTGCAGGTAGACCACCACGCCTTCGTGGATCGCTTTTGCCACACGCGTGGCAAAAGCGATGGTGGCGGCTTCGTCGGGCAGGTTCCAGGCGCTCTCCGGCGAATCAACCATGAGAGGAAACCCCATCAGGCAGCGCGTTGCCCAAGGTGCGCAACGGATCGAGTAGGTCGCCCGCCAACAGGCCACGCTGGCCCTGCCGCGCTGCGAGATCGCCGGCGCGCGCGTGCAAGCCCACGGCCAGGCAGGCCGCTTCCCACGGCTCACACCCTTGCGCCAGCATGGCGGCGACGACACCGGTGAGCAGGTCGCCCATGCCGCCCGACGCCATGCCGGGGTTGCCCCACGGACAGACGTCCAGACGTCCATTTGCATCGGCGATCAAGCTGCCCGCACCCTTCAAAACCACCACCGCGCCATAGCGGCGGGCAAGCTCGCACACGGCGGAAAAACGGTCGCGTTCGATGGCGTCGACGGTTACGCCAAGCAACCGCGCCGCCTCGCCGGGATGCGGCGTCATCACCGTGGGCGTAGTGAACACGCGTGGTTCGCGGGCCAACAGGTTCAGGCCGTCGGCATCGAGCACGGTCGGTTTGCCGGCATCCAGCGCGGTCAGCCACAACGCGTGGCCCCACGCGCTCTTGCCCAGCCCCGGCCCCAGTGCCAGCACGCTGGCGCGTTCCAGCAGCGGTTCCAGCGTTTGCGGGCCGTCGACGGCATGCACCATCAGTTCCGGCCGCGCCGCGTTCAGCGCAAACACGTGCTCGGCGCGCGTGGCGACGCTGACCAGGCCAGCGCCAGCGCGCAAGGCGGCCTCGCCTGCCAGCCGCGCGGCACCGGCCATGCCGTGATCGCCACCGATAATCAGCACATGGCCGTTGTCGCCCTTGTTCGCATGACGGGCGCGCGGTGGCAGCGCCTCGGCGACCAGCAGCAAGGCATCCGGCTGAAGCGACGAATAAACGCTGGCCGGCACGCCCAACGTGGCCAGCTCCAGCGTGCCGACCTGATCGACGGCACGCCCGGTATGCAGCCCGCGCTTGTGCGCGATGAAGGTGACGGTGACATCCGCGCGGATCACCGCGCCGGGACAATCGCCGCTGTCGGCGGACAGACCGGACGGCAGGTCGAGTGCCAGCACGGGCGTGACACTGCCGTTGATCGCTTCGATGAGCGCCGCCTCCGCCGCAGCCGGTGCACGGTTGAAACCGATGCCGTACATCGCATCCACATGCACATCGACCTCAGGCAGCGCCTCGCTGTCATCCCAAAGCCGCACGCTTCCGCCGGCGGCCTCCCACGCAGCGCGTGCCTGCGCCGCCTCGCCACGCGAGCTTTCGGTGAGCACCACCACATCGACCTGCAACCCCGCCTCGCGCGCCAGCACGCCCAGCAGGAAACCATCGCCGCCGTTGTTGCCGGGGCCGCAATGGATGGCGATCCGTGCCGCCTGCGGCCAGTGCCGGCGCAGGCTGTCGAGCGCGGCATGGGCCGCCCGCAACATCAGCTCGTGGTTGCTGACGGGCATGGCGTCCAGTGCGCCACGCTCCAGCGCGCGCACCTGGTCGACGGTATAGAGGGCACGGTGCGGTGAGGTAGGCATCGGCGAATTATAAGCCTGCGCACGATTTACAATGACCGGATGTCCGCCGCCGATGTCCCTTCCACCACCGACTTTGCCGCGCTGGCCCGCGACATCAAGCGCTGGGCGCGGGAGCTCGGGTTCGCCAACACCGGCATCAGCGGCGTCAACCTCGACGAGGACGAACAACACCTGCAGCGTTGGCTCGACGAGGGCCATCACGGCGAGATGGAGTACATGGCCCGCCACGGCAGCAAGCGCACGCGACCGGCGGAGTTGGAGCCGGGCACGCAGCGGGTGATCTCGGTGCGCATGGATTACATCCCGCCCGGCACCGCCAATGCGTGGGATGTGCTGGGCGATGCGCAGGCGGGCTACGTCTCGCGTTACGCACTGGGCCGCGATTACCACAAGCTGATGCGCGGGCGGCTGCAGAAGCTGGCCGAGCGCATCCAGGGCGTTGTCGGCGATTTCGGCTACCGGGCGTACGTGGATTCCGCGCCGGTGATGGAGAAGGCACTGGCACGCAACGCGGGGCTGGGCTGGATCGGCAAGCACACGGTGCTGATCAATCGCCGCGCCGGCTCGTATTTCTTCCTGGGTGAGCTGTTCACCGACCTGCCGTTGCCGGTCGACCCGCCGGCCAGCGCCCATTGCGGCAGCTGCACCCGCTGCATCGACGTTTGTCCGACCCAGGCGATCCTGGGGCCGTACCAGCTCGATGCGAAGCGCTGCATTTCCTACCTCACGATCGAGCTCAAGGGCAGCATCCCCGAGGATCTGCGCGCGCCGATGGGCAACCGCATCTTCGGCTGCGACGACTGCCAGTTGGTCTGCCCGTGGAACAAGTTTGCGCAGGAAACCAGCGAACCGGATTTCGCGCCGCGGCACAGCCTGGACGGTGCGAAGCTGGTGGAGCTGTTCGGCTGGACCGAACAGGAATTTCTCAAGCGCACCGAGGGCATGGCGATCCGCCGCACCGGTTACGACGGCTGGCTGCGCAATATCGCGGTGGCGCTGGGCAACGCGCCCCGCTCAACCGAGGTTGTGGAGGCGCTGAATGCGCGGGCCGATCATCCTTCGCCGGTCGTGCGCGAGCATGTGGCCTGGGCGCTGGCGCGGCAGCGCGGGTAAAGTCACGCGCTGGTTCAGGAAACCTCGGCCATCTGCTTGGGAATGGCGCGATTGGTGTGACTGATGCGGTTGTGCGCACCCACGTAGACCAGGGTCGGCTGGTACGTTTCCAGCTCGGCCTCGCTCAATTGCACGAAGGCCGCGATGATCACCAGATCGCCCGCCTGCGCGCTACGCGCGGCGCTGCCGTTGACCGAGATGATGCCCGAGCCCTCTTCTGCCCGCAGCGCATAGGTGACAAAGCGCTGGCCGCTGTTGACGTTCCAGGCGTGGATCTGCTCGTACTCGCGGATGCCCGAGGCATCCAGCAGCACGCCATCGATCGCGATCGAACCCTCGTAGTGCAACTCGGCGTGGGTCACGGTGGCGCGATGGATCTTGGCCTTGAGCATGTTCAGTTGCATGACGTTCTGTTCCAGCAGGAGCTGCGTAAAGCGGCATTATACGGCCCGCGCGTCGCTGCGTCGCAACACGACGTCTGGCACGGGGCGTGTTTCGGGTATCAGTCGAGCAGCAGGTTGTCGATCAGGCGCGTGCTGCCCAGCCGTGCGGCCACCAGCGCCACCAGCCGCTCGCCGACCTGGCCGCTGGGTTCAGCCAGATTTTCCACATCACGGATCACCACATAATCCGGCGCAAAACCGGCACGTACCAGGCGTGCATGCGCCGCCTGCTCCACCGCTTGCCATGCGTGGCCCGCGTCCAGCAGCTCGCGCATCTGCAGCAGGGTGGAGTGGATGTACGGCGCGCGGCTCCGCTCCTCCGGCGACAGGTACTGGTTGCGTGAACTCAGCGCCAGGCCGTCGTCGGCGCGCAGGATCGGCGCAGAGACCACTTTTATCGGCAGCGAAAGATCGCGCACCATGCGCTCGATCACCCTCAGCTGCTGGAAATCCTTCTGGCCGAACACCGCCAGATCCGGCTGCACCAGGTTGAACAGTTTGCACACCACCGTGGCCATGCCATCGAAATGGCCGGGGCGATGCGCGCCTTCCAGCATCGTGGTGATCTCGGGAACGCGCAGCAGCACGGTGCTGGCGGGGCCGAACGGATACAGCGTGGCCACTTCCGGCGCAAACAGCAGGTCGCATTCCTGCTCGGTCAGCGCGGCGCTGTCCTGCGCCAGGGTGCGCGGATAGCGCTCGAAATCCTCGTTCGGCCCGAACTGGGTCGGGTTGACGAACACACTGGCCACCACCTTGTCGGCGCGGGCACGTGCCAGCCGGATCAGCGATTGATGCCCGGCGTGCAGGTTGCCCATGGTGGGCACGAAGCCCACCGTCTGGCCTTGTGAACGCCAACCACGGATGGTGGCACGGAGTGCAGCGGCGTCCTGGACGGTTTGCATGGGTCGGTTCCGTCAGTCAGCTGAAGCAATGCTCAGGGCCGGGAAAGGCACCGCTGCGCACGTCGGCGGCGTAGGCACTGATGGCGGCGCCCACGGAACCGCTGCCGGCCAGGAAATCCTTGCTGAATTTCGGTCGCTTGCCCGGCGTGATGCCCAGCATGTCGTGGATCACCAGCACCTGCCCGTCGCAATGCGGGCCGGCGCCGATGCCGACGACCGGAATCTGCAGCGCGCCGGTCACCCGCTCGCCCAGCGCGGTAGGCACGCCTTCGAGCACCAGCAAGGCGGCGCCGGCGGCCTGCACGGCCAGCGCCTCGGCGAGGATGCGGTCGGCGGCGGCCTCGTCGCGGCCCTGGATGCGGAAGCCGCCGAATTTGTGCACCGACTGCGGGGTCAGGCCCAGGTGTGCACATACGGGAATCGCGCGCGCGGTCAGGGCTTCGATGATCTCCAGCACATGCGGCGCGGCGCCCTCGATCTTCACCATCGCGGCACCCGCCTCGCCCACCAGGCGCGCGGCGGCCTCCATGGCGTGCACAGTGTCGCGGTCGGCCATGAACGGCAGGTCGGCCACCAGCATGGTGGCGGACAGCCCGCGCGCCACGGCGCTCGTGTGGTAGACCATCTGGTCCAGCGTTACCGGCAAGGTGCTGCTGTGGCCTTGCACCACCATGCCCAGCGAATCGCCCACCAGCGCGATATCGACGCCGGCGTTTTCCAGGTGCCAGGCGAAACTGGTGTCGTAGGCGGTAAGCATCACGATGCGCTGGCCAGCCGCCTTCATGGCATGCAGACCCGGCACGGTGACCGGCTTGCGCGGCGGGGCTTCGGCATTCTGTACGTACACGGCACTTCCTGCGGCGGTCAAACGGCAATTATCCGGCGGATCGCGATCTTGCCTCAAGCCAGCGCTACGCAACCGTGAATATCGATCCGCGCCAACAGCTCCGCCACCGTCCCGGCTGGCAGTTGCAGCTCGGGCGCCACGTCGGCCAATGGCAGCAGCACGAAGGCGCGTTCGGCGATGCGTGGATGGGGCACGGTCAGCTGTGCGTCGTTGATGCGGACGCCATCCATGTACAGCAGATCGAGGTCCAGCGTGCGCGGGCCGTTGCGCTCAAGTCGAACGCGGCCGGCCTGCTGTTCGATCGCATGCAGGGCATCGAGCAAGACATGGGGCGACAAGCCGGTATCGATGGCAACTACGGCGTTGATGAAATCCGGCTGGTCGAGAACACCCCACGGCGGCGTGCGATACAGCCGCGAGCGCTGCAGCACCCGGCTGTCCGGCAGCCGCTGCAGCGCATCCATCGCATCGAGCACCTGCTGGCGCGGATCGCCCAGGTTGCTGCCCAGGGCAATGAAGGCGCGGGTCACGCCGATCCCGCGTTACCCGATTTGCGCCGACGCCGCCGCGGACGCGGTGGTTTGCCGGCGGGAGCGGCGACCGGGTCGCTGGCCGCATTGCCACCGCCGACCGGCAAGGCCGCGGAGAGCACATCGGGCGGCAACTGCTGGGCGTGCGCCCACCACTGGCCCAGTTGCAGCGTCGCCGGCGATTCGTCCGCGCGCAGCAGCAGGAAATCGAACGCGGCACGGAAGCGCGGGTGCGCCATCAGGCGGAACACGCGCTTGCGCTGCACCTGTTCGAACCGCGGCTGCAGCGACCAGATCTCCTCCATCGTGAAGGTGAACCGGCGCGGGATGGCCACGCGCTGGCACTGCTCGCCAACTACCTGTGCCGCCGCGCGCGCCCAGGCATCGGTGCGCTCGATGCCGCGGCCGATCAGTTGCTGCGCCACGTCGCGCACCTCGCCCCACAACAGCACCGCAAACAGGAACGCGGGCGTTACCGATTTGCCTTCGCGCACCCGCGCATCGGTGTTGGCCAGGCCGTGCTCGACCAGCGCGCGCAATGCGGCATCGCCGCGCTTGAGCGCGCGCGCGGTGGCGGGAAACAGGAACTTCAGCAGGCCGCACTGTTCCAGCATGTGGAAACTCTTCAGCCCGTTTCCGCTCAGGAACATCTTCAGCGATTCATCGAACAGGCGCGCTGGCGCGGCATCGCCCAGCAGCGGCCCCAGTGCCTCGAACGGCGCCATCGCTGCCGCGTCGATGTGCATGTCCAGCTTGGCCGCCAGTCGTGCCGCGCGCAGCATGCGTACCGGGTCTTCGCGATAGCGTGTTTCCGGATCGCCGATCAGGCGCAGCACGCGGTCGTGCAGGTCCTGCATGCCACCCACGTAATCGCGGACGGAGAAATCGCTGATGTCGTAATACATCGCGTTGACGCGGAAGTCGCGTCGGATCGCGTCCTCCTCGATCGTGCCCCAGATGTTGTCGCGCACGATGCGCCCGTCGACGATGCTGCGGTCGCCTTCGCAACCCTCCTCGCCCAGGCCCCGAAAAGTCGCAACCTCGATGATTTCCGGGCCGAACACCACATGCGCCAGGCGGAAGCGACGGCCGATCAGGCGGCAGTTGCGGAACAGGTGCTTCACCTCGTCCGGGGTGGCGCTGGTGGCCACGTCGAAGTCCTTCGGCGCCAGGCCCAGCAGCAGATCGCGCACGGCACCGCCGACCAGGTAGGCGGTGTAGCCGGCTTCATTCAGGCGATACAGCACGCGCAGCGCCGCCTTGCTGATGTTCTTGCGCGAGATGATGTGCTGATCGCGCGGGATGATCTTCAGCGCGGATGGGGCGTTGGTTCTTGAGTCGAGGTTCAAGCGGTCAGAATCCTTCCAGGTGCATGGCACCCATGACTATAACAATCAGGGCGCTCGATACCGCCGATGCGCCGCCGATGCATTGGACGCCCGATTGCCCACGGCAACCAGCGAGTTTGCGGCGGCGTGGACGAATGACCGGTTGCGAGGCATTGCCGCCCGAAACAATTTCGCTATACTAGCGCGCCTCGCAAGAGAACGCTCCCTTCGTCTAGTGGCCCAGGACACTGCCCTCTCAAGGCGGGAACACGAGTTCGAACCTCGTAGGGAGCACCACTTCGCTTTTGCAATCCTCCGTGATTGCTGTTGTCTGGAGAGGATTCCGACAACTGGACCAACGTGACGTTGGCTGGACCAGAAGCGGTCATCCATGACCGCACTCTTCACAAGAGCGCTCGATCGACACACTCGTTCGAGCGCCGTTCCATTCAAAGCAGACCCGCGTTCATGACTTTCGTCGTCGTCGACAACTGCATCAAGTGCAAGTACACCGATTGCGTTGAAGTCTGCCCGGTCGATGCCTTCCGCGAAGGCCCCAATTTTCTCGCCATCGATCCCGACGACTGCATCGACTGCACGTTGTGCGAACCCGAGTGCCCGGCCAACGCGATCTATCCCGAAGACGACGTGCCCGCCGGCCAGGAAGCGTTCGTGGCGCTCAACGCCGAACTGGCCCGCGACTGGCCAGTGATCACCGAGCGCAAGGACGCCCCCGCCGACGCCAGCGAGTGGGACGGCAAGCCGGGCAAGCTCCCGCTGCTGCAGCGCTGAGCAAACCTCATCCATGAAAAAAGCCGCCCGAGGGCGGCTTTTTTTGTGGTGCCTGGCCGGGTTTAGTCCGTCAGCTTCGCTTTCAGCGAATCGATGACCTTGCCCACGGCGTTGACGCCACCCTTGGCGCGAACCTCGCTGCCATAGGTACCGCTGTCACCCACGGTGACCACGACCTGCTGCGCCGCGCCGCCCGATGCGGTGGCATCGCTGCGCTTTTCGCGGTGGAACATGCGGCCGAAGAAGCCCCGCTTCTTCGCGGCACCGGCAACGGCAACCGTGTAGCTGTGCGCGGCATCATCGTGGCTGAGCACCTTGCCCACCTTGCCGTCCTGCAGTGCCTGCCCGACCCGTTGATAGACCGTATCGATCGGGCCGGACGTGATGAAGCCGTCGGAAATCTCGCCGGCGGTGGGTCCGACGGAGGCCCTGGCGCCATTGGCGGTCGGCTGGTTGGCACCGGGCGGCGGAATGTTCAGCGCCGCGGTAGCCGATGGCGTGTCCAGGTTCGGCGGAATCTCCAGCGGCGATTCCTGCACGGCGGTCTCCCATGCCTTGTGCGAGCGGAACATGCCGCAACCGGCAAGCAGCAAACCGCAGAGGGCAAGCGCGGGCACGGTGACGAGGAGCGAGGTTTTCTTCATGTAATGGGATTCCGTGGAAGGATCGGGCCGCCGCAACGCCGCAGCGCTTCAGGCAGCAGTGGCCAAGGATGCCAGACTGGACAGTGCTTGGCGCAGTCGGACACGTTCCGGGCCTTCATTCAATTCAACAAGCGGCAACCGCGGCAACGCCAGACCAAGCCCCAGCTCGGGCAACCCCGCCTTCACCGCGATCGGATTCGGCGCGCAATTGAGCGCCTTCAACAACGGCTCCAACACGGCAAAGCAACGCGCCGTCGCCTCCCTGTCGCCGCCGACCGCCGCGTCGCAAAGTGCACGGAACGCCTTGGGCACCAGGTTGGCCACCACCGAGACGGTACCGTTTGCCCCGGCGAGCATGGCGTCGGTGGCGGTAGCGTCGTCACCGGACAGGTAGACGAAATTCTCGCCCGCAAGTTCCGCAAGCGCGCGAATGCGCTCCGCATCGCCGCGGGCTTCCTTGATACCGATGATGGACGGATGGTCGCGCAGACGGGCAACGGTTTCCGGCAACATGTCGCAGGCCGTGCGGATGGACACGTTGTACAGCAGCAGCGGCAGGCCGCCGTGGTCGGCCACTTCCAGGAAATGGCGGCGCATGCCTTCCTGGGTTGGACGCACGTAGTAAGGCACCACCACCAGCGCCGCATCGGCGCCAAGTGCCTGCGCGCGTCGGGTTGCTTCCACCGTCTTGGCCGTGCCCGCCTCACCGGTGCCGGCGATCACCGGCACCCGGCCGTTCACATGACGAACGGCGAACGTCAGCAGGCGGTCGAACTCTTCGGGCTCCAGCATGTGCGCTTCGCCGGTGGAACCGGCCACCACCACGCCCCGCGTGCCACCCTCGAGTTGATAGTCGAGCAGGCGGCCGAACGCCGGCAGATCGAGCCCGCCATCAGCAGTAAACGGGGTGACCAACGCACAGATGCTTCCACGAATGTTCAAGACACGTCCCGCCCGGCAATCAGCCGTCTATGTTACTTGCGGGCTCGCCAGACGGGCAAGTAAGCTCGAACGGAGTCATTCCGCACCATGCGGACTTCCCACGGGCAAACCTCTTGAAATCTTCTTCCGCTTCTTCCGTCCGCGCGGGCGCCGACGAGCAACTGCTGATCCAGGTACTGACGCCGGCACTGCAATCGCCGCTGCTGACGCTGGCACGACGCATCGCCGATGCCGGCTGCAACCTGGCCGAGGCGCGGGTCGCCACGATCGGCACGGAAATCTCGCTGATGCTGCTTGCCACCGGCGCCTGGGATGCGCTGGCCAAGCTGGAATCGGCGCTGACCAAGCTGGCACGTGACGAAAGCCTGCGGCTGGTGCACTACCGCACCCGACCTCGCGAAAACAGCTCGCATCTGCTGCCGTATCTGGTCGAAGTGGTGGCGGCCGACCGCCCCGGCATCGTGGCGCGCATCGTGGAATTTTTCAGCCAGCATGAGATCAGCGTGGAGCAGCTGAACTCCACCCACTACCAGGCCATGCAAACCGGCGCGGAAATGTTCCAGGCCCAGTTCACCATCGGCATCCCTTCGGAAATCCACATCGCCGCGCTGCGCGACGACTTTCTCGAACTGTGCGACGGGCTGAACCTGGACGCGATCATGGACCCGGTGAAATTCTGAGAGGTTGTGATTTTTCAACCTCTCAGCCCGGCCATGGCGAGGGCATGGCGAGGGCATGGATGCCCGAGTTGAGGCAATGCATGGAGCAGTTGCCCTATGCCCGAGTTGAGGCAACGCAGGAGCGGTTGCCCGATGGCCGGACAAGCGCCGAGCATCGCGCGAACCATCCACGCTGGCAAGGTCTGTCATCCGCCGTACGGCAAGCGCTAGTCTTGGGCCATGCGGCCTCCGCCGCGATGGAGCGTCCATGCCCGAAATCGGCAAGAAAGTCCCACCGCTCACCGGGCCTACCGGCACCGGCGAGCCACTGAAACTGGCCAGCCTCAAGGGCCAGTGGGTCGTCCTCTACTTCTACCCCAAGGACAGCACCCCCGGCTGTACCACCGAGGCGCAGGATTTCCGCGACCTCCACCCGCAATTCCGCCAGCGCGGCGCGCAGATCGTCGGCGTGTCGCGTGATGCCGTCGCCTCGCACGCCCGGTTTGCGGAAAAGCAGGCGCTGCCGTTCCCGCTGGTATCCGACCCCGACGAAACCTGGTGCAAGGCGTTCGACGTGATCCACGAGAAGGTGCTGTACGGCAAGCGCCACATGGGCGTGGTACGCAGCACGTTCCTGATCGACCCCGACGGCAAACTGTCACGGGAATGGCGCAAGGTGAAAGTCGCCGGCCACGCGCAGGAAGTGCTCGACGCCATCCCGGCCGCGTGAGCGCGCACCCCGCATCGCTTTTTCGGGCGTGGCACGCCACGCCTCTCCGCCCGCGACCGCAGCATCGCGATCCCTCCCCCACCACCCGCGAGGATTCTTCCGCATGACCGGAAGCAAGCGCATCTACGCTCTGGACACCAACGTTCTGCTGCATGACCCGACCTCGCTGTTCCATTTCGAGGAACACGACGTCTTCATCCCGATGACCGTGCTGGAGGAACTGGACGAGAAGAAGAAGGGCGCGTCGGAAGTGTCGCGCAACGGCCGCCAGGTCAGCCGTTTCCTCAATGAGCTGATCGAGCGCGGCAAGCAGCATGACCTGTCAGATGGGCTGGAACTGACCAACCCTGCCGGCATCAAGCTCAAGCGCGGATCGGCGGTGGGCCGGCTGTATTTCCAGCAGCGCGTCAGCAACGGCCACGGCAAGGCCGACAACCAGATCCTGGCCGCGGTGATCGAGCTGCACGAGCAGCACCCCGACCGCACCGTGATCCTGGTGACCAAGGACATCAACCTGCGGATCAAGGCCAGCATCCAGGGCATCACCGCGGAGGATTACGAGAACGATCGCGCGCTGGACGATTTCTCGCTGCTCTACAACGGTGTGGAGGCGTTGCCGGAATACTTCTGGGAGCAGCATCCGGAAGTGGAATCGTGGACCGAGCGCGGACGCACCTACTACCGCCTCGACCGCCACGAAAGCGAGGAGTGGTACCCCAACGAATGCCTGTACATGCCGGGCGAAGGCGGCATCGAGCTACGCGTACTGGAAGTCGGCGAAGATACCGCCACGCTGGTGTTGCTGGATGACCACTCGCATGCCAACCACCACGTATGGGGCATTGGCGCGCGCAACCGCGAGCAGAACTTCGCGCTCAACGCGCTGATGGACCCGGACATCGATTTCGTCACCCTGCTGGGCAACGCCGGCACCGGCAAGACCTTGCTGGCGCTGGCCGCCGGCCTGGCCCAGGTGATGGACCAGCAGCGCTACCGCGAGATCATCATGACCCGCGCCACCGTCTCGGTGGGCGAGGACATCGGCTTCCTGCCCGGCACCGAAGAGGAAAAGATGACGCCCTGGATGGGCGCGCTCACCGACAACCTGGAAGTGCTGGCCAACCCGGAGGACGGCGGCAGTTGGGGTCGTCAGGCCACCAACGACCTGCTCGCCTCGCGCATCAAGATCCGCTCGCTCAACTTCATGCGCGGTCGCACCTTCCTGTCGCGCTACCTGATCATCGACGAGGCACAAAACCTCACCCCGAAGCAGATGAAAACCCTGATCACCCGCGCCGGCCCCGGCACCAAGATCGTCTGCCTGGGCAACGTCGAGCAGATCGACACGCCCTACCTCACCGAAACCACCTCCGGCCTCACGTACGCGGTGGACCGCTTCAAGCAATGGGAGCATTCGGCACACATCACCTTGCGGCGTGGCGAGCGTTCGCGGTTGGCGGATTTCGCGGCGGAGACGCTGTAAGCCGGGATTGGGGATCGGGGATCCGGAAAAGGAAGTCCGGGTCGGCGATCGCGTCGCCCATGGAGTCGGCAGTCAGCGCCTCTTCGCCATTAGCCTTGACGCACTCTTTCAGGGTGGCCGTGTAGGCAGGCGCCCCTGCTGGCGCACTTCACCCGCCAGGTCCCGGTAAAGATCGGGGCGGATCTTGCGCACCTGGTGCAAGGTCCCATGGGCAGCAATCGCCATCAGCAGTGCATCGGATTCCGCGCTGAGCGTGAGCGTCCCGTCGCGGAGCGTTACGCCTTGGAAGTCGAAGACCTCGGAGGTTCGATTCTCGAAGACGACGGGACGCCCGCCGAAGACTCGCCCGAGTTGATCCAGCGCTCGAGAAAGGGCGTCAGGCAGAGAAGCTGCGGGTGTGAGCTCGACCGGCTTTCCGAGGTGGATGCCGGGTCGATCGGAGAGCTTTTGGATTCTTTCGGTGTCGCCATCGGCCTGCTCCGCATTCGGGTGGTCGGAGTTTAGCCGGACGATCTGCTCGCTGCGCGGCGCATGAAAGCCACGCTTCGTCCCTGAATCCTGCGGTTGACTCGCGCGGCTGAACACCGCATGGGGAATCGGGTGGCGTCGAGCCGGGGCCCGGCAAACGCGTAGAATGGCAGGCTCCGAAATCCCTGCCACGGCTGCTCGCGTTGCCATGATCCTTACGCCCCGTCTCATTCTGCTCGCCATCTTCGTTTTCTTTGCGCTGTGCGTGCTGCTGGTGCACCTGCGCGGGCGCGTGCGGCTACGCTTCGATCGTCAGCTGGTGGACCATTCGGCGGTGTTCGCGCCATACAACCTGCTGATGTACGCGTTCTCCGCGGTGCCGGCGAAACCCATCCTGGATCGCCGCGGCTTTCCGGAGCTGGATCTGCTGCAGGCCAACTGGCAGACCATCCGTGACGAGGCGCTGCATCTGACCGACGCCGGCCATATCCGCGGCACCACGGCCAACAACGACGCCAGCTTCAACAGCTTCATCAAGCAGGGCTGGAAGCGTTTCTACCTGAAGTGGTACGGCGAGCCGCTGGCGTCGGCGCAGGCGCTGTGCCCCAAGACGGTGGAACTGCTCAACGCCATCCCCGGCATCAAGGCGGCGATGTTCGCCACGCTGGCGCCCAACAGCAAACTCAACCCGCACCGCGATCCGTTCGCCGGCTCGCTGCGCTATCACCTGGGCCTGATCACGCCCAACTCGCGCGACTGCCGCATCTTCGTCGACGGCGAGGAGCACGCCTGGGGCGACGGCAAGGACGTGGTGTTCGACGAGACCTTCGTGCACTGGGTGGAAAATAAGACCGACCAGACCCGCGTCATCCTGTTTGCCGATGTCGAGCGCCCGCTGCGCACGCGCTGGATGAGCGCAATCAACCATCGCGTCGGAGCGTTCATGGGCAAGATCACCGCCTCACCCAACAGCGACACGGGCGCCGAGAAAACCGGCTTCGTGAACCGCCTGTATGCGCTCAGCCAGCGCAAGGGCGCCACCCACCGCTGGAAGACGGAGTTCAAACGCCGCCACCGGAAACTGTACAAGGCCGCCAAGTACGTCGGCATCCTGTTCCTGATGTGGCTGATCTTCCTGGCGCCGTGGCCGCTGTTTCACTGATCCCGTCACACGACGCGGCCGTCGCGCGTCCTCGATGTTTTGACGGAGAAAACCTTTGGACACGCAAACCGCGCTGTTCCAGCAACATCGATCCCGCCTGTTCGGGCTGGCCTACCGCATGCTCGGCACGCCGGCCGATGCCGAGGACGTGCTGCACGATGCCTGGCTGCGCTGGGATGCGCAGGACATCGATGCGCTGAATGACCCCGAAGCCTGGCTGGTGACCGTGACGACCCGGTTGGCGCTGGATCGCCTGCGTCGGGCCAAGACCGAGCGCGCGCACTACCCCGGCCCGTGGCTGCCCGAACCGCTGCTGGCCGACGCCGACCAGCCCGAGGCGCGGCTGGAGCGCGCCGAAAGCCTCACCCTGAGCTTCCTGGTGCTGCTGGAGCGGCTCAGCGCCGACGAGCGCGCCGCGTTCCTGTTGCGCGAGATCTTCGATTACAGCCACGCCGAAACCGCGGCCATGCTGGACATCAGCGAGGACGCCTGCCGCCAGCGTGTGCATCGGGCGAAGCAACGCCTGCGCGATGAACGTCCGCGCCAGGGCGCACCCGACCACCATCGCCAGCATCGTTTGCTGGAGCGTTTCGCCGAGGCCCTGCGCACACCGGACATCGACACCTTGCGCGCGCTGTTCGCCGAGGACGCCGTGCACATCTCCGATGGCGGCGGCCTGGTCACCGCCACGCTGCGTCCGCTGCACGGGGCCGAACGGCTGGCTCGCCTGTATCTGCAGATCGCACTGCATCAGCAGGCCGATGGCGTGTGTCATGAAATCCATACGCTCAACGGTGCGCCCGCCTTGCTCAGCTGGCACGACGGCAACCTGATCAGCGCCAGCTGGATCGACGACGACGGCACCGGCATCAGCGCCATCCACGCCTTGCGCCACCCCGGAAAACTGGCCCGGCTGGCAGCTGTCACAAAATCGAAAGGCTCTGCGTCCTTGTATTGAACGGCCACCTCGGCCGCATCCACCACCAAGGAGTTCCCCATGTCATCGCGTCAATCCTCCGCCCCCACCGGCGACGCCATCAAGCCGCTGCTCGCCCTGGTCAAATACCTGCAAACCGGCAGCATCGAACGCCCCCTGATCGAACTGGTACTGATGCGCGCCTCGCAGCTCAACGGCTGCGCCTACTGCCTGGACATGCACAGCAAGGATGCCCGCGCCGCCGGCGAAACCGAGCAGCGCCTGTACGTGTTGCAGGCGTGGCGCGAAGCGCCGTTCTACAGCGACCGCGAGCGCGCCGCACTGGCCTGGTGCGAGGCGGTGACCCGGCTCGACCCGATCCACGGCGTACCCGACGAGGTCTACGAGCAGGCTCGCGCGCAGTTCAGCGAGAAGGAACTGGGCGACCTGAACATGGCGGTGATCCTGATCAACGCCTGGAACCGCATCGCGATCCCGTTCCAGAGCATGCCGGGCTCGTACCAGCCGCCCAAGCACTGAGCCCCAACCACGAAAAAAGCCCAGGCAGTTCCTTTCCCCCGTTTACGGGGACAAGATGGCAGGACTGCCATCTTGAGCAGCGAAGCTGCCCGAAGATCGGATGCCATGGAAGGCATTCGTTCAAGGTGCCCGGAGGGCGGAAGGGGGAGCGCGACAAAGCCGCGCTGGCTTTCCAGGCCGCCAAAAAAAGCGCCCCCATCAGCCCTTCGGGCAGCTTCCCCCGCTGCGCGGGGGAAGCAAGAACGGGATTTCCAGAAAATCCTCAGCCCTTGATGCGCTTCACCAGGGCATCGGCGAAGCTGTCGGTGCTGCCCTTGCCGCCGATATCCGGCGTCACGCTGTCGCGGTCGTTGGTCATGGTGTCGCGGATCGCCTGGCGCAGCTGGTCGCCCTTGGCCACCATGTCCAGGTAATCGAGCATGTCGGCGGCGGCCAGCAGCAGCGCGCAGGGGTTGGCGATGCCCTTGCCGGCGATGTCCGGCGCCGAGCCGTGCACGGCTTCGAAGATCGCCGCGTGCTCGCCGATGTTGTCGCCCGGGGCCAAACCCAAACCGCCGACCAGGCCGGCACACAGGTCGGACAGGATGTCGCCGAACAGGTTGGTGGTGACGATCACGTCGAACTGCTCGGGACGCATCACCAGCTGCATGCAGGTGTTGTCCACGATCATCTCGTTGAACTCGATCTGCGGGTATTCCCTGGCAATCTCGCGCGCCACGTTGAGGAACAGGCCCGAGCTGGTCTTCAGGATGTTCGCCTTGTGCACCGCGGTGACTTTCTTGCGACCCTTCTTCACCGCCAGCTCGAACGCGTAGCGCACGATGCGGCTGCTGCCCTTGCGGGTGTTGCGCGCCACCGACTCGGCGATTTCGCCATCTTCGGACAGCGTCTGCCCTTCGGAGCGGTACGCGCCCTCGGTGTTCTCGCGCACGGTGATGATGTCGATGTTCTCGTAGCGCGACTTGGTGCCGGGGAAGCTCACCGCCGGGCGCACGTTCGCGTACAGGTCGAAATGGCGGCGCAGGGTCACGTTGACCGAGGTGAAGCCACCGCCGATCGGCGTGGTCAGCGGGCCTTTCAACGCGACCTTGTGCTCGGCGATCTTGTCCAGCGTGGCCTTGGGCAGCAGGTCACCGTGCTTGTCCAGCGCCACCATGCCGGCGTCGACGAAGTCGTACTTCAGGCCGCAGTCCAGCGCGTCGAGCACGCGCAAGGTGGCGGTCATGATCTCGGGGCCGATGCCGTCGCCCGGGATCACCGCGATTGTGTTGCTCATGGGGGAAACTCCTTCGAATGGGGATACGCGACATCCGGACCGGACGTCGCGCGAAACCCATCAATTATCGCTGATAGGAGTGGCCGCCACCAGCGCGAAGCAGGCGCAGCGCCTTGAAAATACTCGCACGCAGCGTTGCATGATCCCGCAGGGTCAGGCGTGGTCGGGGCAACCCGCGGCGCCCGTGTCGGCGCTGCCCTGCTCCAGCTGGTCGAGCAGATCCACGGCCCGGCGCAGGTGCGGGATCACGATCGACCCGCCCACCACGAGGCCCACGCTGAACACCTCGAAAAACGCATCGCGCTCCACGCCGGCTTCCTTGCACTGGGCCACGTGGTAGCTGATGCAGTCATCGCAACGCAGTACCAGCGACGCGACCAGGCCCAGCATCTCCTTGGTCTTCACGTCCAGCGCGCCGGCCTTGTAGGTTTGCGTGTCCAGCGCGAAGAAGCGCCGCACGACCTGGTTGTCCTCGGCCAGGATGCGCTCGTTCATGCGCTGGCGGAAGGCGGTGAATTCGGCCAGTCGATCGTCGCTCACGCGGCGTCACCGAGCAGTTGCGCCAGCTTGCCGCTGCGGTCGGCGGCGACAAGGTCGTCGAAGCCGCCCACGTGCTGGTCGTTGATGAAAATCTGCGGCACGGTACGGCGCCCGCCGCTGCGCTGGAGCATCGCGTCGCGCTGCACCGGGTCGGTGTCGATGCGCACTTCCTGCCACTCCAGCCCTTTCGACTTGAGCAGGTTCTTGGCGCCCACGCAGTAAGGGCAGACGGCAGTGGAGTAGATCTCGATCTTCGGCATTACGGCGCTCCAGGGGACGGTCAAAATGGTTCAGCCCACACATGCGTCCACGCCGAAGCCAAATCAAGCATGTACAGGTAGCCGCGCGGCGCGAACCGCGCCCTCACCAAGTGGTCTGAATGATATTGTCGACCCCTCATGACCATGCCAGCACACCGCCGCGCTCCACGCCTCCTGTCCGCCTTGACTCGCGCCTTGCTGTGCGCGGGTTTGCTTGCGCCGGTGGCGATGGCGCAGGACAACGTTCGCCTGCCGGATCTGGGCAGTTCGGCGAATGCACTGATTTCGAAGCAGGAAGCGCAGGCCTACGGCGCCTCCATGCTGCGCCAGATGCGCGCACTGGACATGGTGGTCGACGACCCGCTGGTGGACGATTACATCAACGACCTGGGCTTCCGGCTGGTTGCCGCCAGTGCCAAGCCGGACGAGCATTTTTCGTTCTTCGTGGTGAAGGACCCGGAGATCAACGCCTTCGCGGCGCCGGGCGGGTACGTGGCGGTGAACGCAGGCCTGGTGGCAATCACCCGCAACGAAAGCGAGTTGGCCGGCGTCATCGCGCACGAGATCGGCCACATCACGCAGAACCATCTGGAACGGGCCTTCGAGGCATCGCGCAAGGATGCCCCGCTGATGGCGCTGGTGTTGCTGGGCGCGCTTGCCGCGGGCGCCGCCAACAATGCCGGCGACGCGCCGATGGCGGTGCTGGCCGGCGGCCAGGGGCTGATCGCGCAACGGTCGATCAACTTCACCCGCAAGGATGAGGTCGAGGCCGACCGCACCGGCATCCAGACCCTGGCCAATGCGGGTTTCGACCCGCGCGGCATGGCCGGTTTCTTCTCGCACATGCAGGACGTGCTCAGCGCCAACACAGGCGGCATGGGCAATACACCCAGCATGCTGCAGGATCACCCGGTGACCTCGGCCCGCATCAGCGACGCCAAGTCGCGCGCGGGCGGCCTGATCGCCGCACAGAAGCTGCGGCCGAGCGGCAGCACCCTGGTCAAGAGCCAGTGGGAAAGCACCACCGCGCCGATCCCGTTCGTGCACGATGTCACCACCTTGTTCAGCCCCTCGGCGCAGCAGCGTGGCGAAACATATGCGCTGATGCGCGAGCGCCTGCGCGTGCTGACTGGCGACGCCTCCAAGGAAGCGCTGCGCTACCGCTCGAATTTCGACAAGCGCGGCTTCGACACGCTCGCCACGCGCTATGGCTACGCGCTGGCGCTCACCCGCAGTGGTGATGGCACGCAGGCCATCGCGCAGTTGCAGCCGTTGATCGAAAACCAGCCGGAGAACCTCATCCTGCAACTGGCGATGGCGGACGCCCGTTTCCAGGCTGGCCAGCGCGCCGCCGCGCTGGCCCTCTACGAAAAGCTCAACCTGCACTCGCCACGCAATCGCGCGGTGGCACTGGCGTACGCCCAGGCACTCACCACCGGTGGCGCGCCCGCACAGGCGGCGACCGCCGCGGAACTGTTGCGACCCCTGCTGAGCAATGCGGTGGAGCCACAGCTCTACACCGCCTACGCCCGCGCCTGTGAGAAAGCCGGCGACACCGAGCGCGCAGGCGAAGCATTCGCGGATGCCAGCTACTACTCGGGCCGCCCTTTCGACGCGATGGAACAACTCAAGCGCCTGCTCAAGCGCGACGACCTGGACTACTACGCCCGCGTCCGCATCCAGGCCCGCATCGCCGAACTCACGCCGCTGGTGCTGGAACTGCACAAGCGCAAGATCCAGACGGCGGATCGGCCTGATGGCGGCCAATAAGCGGGCGGAAAATTTTTCGAACCAGCCTGCACAACGCGAACTGAGCCCGAAGGCACCGTAACCCCCTCTCCCCTGCGGGGGAGAGGGTTGGGGAGAGGGGGCTGGTGCTCGCGGGAAAGACCTGTACTGCAGCTTTTCGGCGTCTTGGGGGCAACTTCGCTGCGGCTTCCCCGCAGCGTGTCCCCCTCTCCCTGCCCTCTCCCCGCAGGGGAGAGGGGATTACGGCATCTTTCGGTGCTGAGGCGTAGCGTTTGCGGTCTTTGTTTGGCTTGCATCGCCACACCGGGGGGCCCGAAGGTACAACGCTGAAGTGCGGTGATTGCGGCAGCCCGCAACATTCACGCGCCTGTTGTCATCCCCACGTAACATTCATCCCCTGAAATATCCCCGTCACAAGCCAACGGCAGAACCGTGCACAAACGTATTCTCATCGTCGAGGATGAAGCATCCATTCGTGACATGGTGGCCTTTGCCCTGCGCAAGGCCGGCATGGACGCGGCCATGGCCGGCGATGCGCGCGAGGCGCAACTGGCCATCGCCGAACGGGTGCCCGACCTGATCCTGCTGGACTGGATGCTGCCCGGGACCAGCGGGCTGGAGCTGGCGCGGCGCTGGCGCAAGGAAGAGTTGAGCCGCGAGATACCGATCATCATGCTCACCGCGCGCGGCGAGGAAGTGGATCGCGTCAACGGGCTCGAGGCCGGCGTGGATGATTACGTGGTCAAGCCGTTTTCCACCCGCGAGCTGATCGCCCGCATCAAGGCGGTGCTGCGCCGCAGCCATGGCGATGATGGCGACGGCATGCTGGAAGGCGGCGGCCTGCGCATCGATGGCCCCGCCCACCGCGTGTTTGCCGGTGACGATCCGGTGCCTATCGGCCCCACCGAATACCGCCTGCTGCATTTCTTCATGACCCACGCCGAACGCGTCTACTCGCGCGCGCAACTGCTGGATCACGTGTGGGGCGGCAGCGTCTACGTGGAGGAGCGCACGGTCGACGTGCATATCCGCCGCCTGCGCAAGACGCTGGAGCCGTGGAAGCTCGACGACCTGGTGCAGACGGTGCGTGGCAGCGGCTATCGTTTCTCCACCCGCGCCTGATGCACTCTTCCGCGCCACCGGACTGAAACGCCCGATGCCTTCCACGAAACCGTTCTGGCAATTGCCTGCCCTGCTCCTCGCCGGCCTCGTTGCGGGCGCATTGGTCGGTTGGCTGGCGGGCGGGCGCGTCATGACCGGCATCGCCCTGGTCGCGATCGTCGAAATCCTGGTGTTGCTGATCCACATCCTTCGCTCGACACAAACGACAACCACCGTCGACGTATCCGCGCCGCGCAAGTCGCGCCTGCTGGCCAGCCATCTGCGCGACCTGCATGCCACCGCCCGCCAGTGGCCCGACGCAGTGGTGATACTGGACAAGGATCAGCGCATCCGCTGGTTCAACCGGGCCGCGGAAACACTGCTGGGGCTGCACCGCCCGACCGACCGCGCCGTGCGCTGGCCCGAGCGCATGGCCGGCACCGAGCTGGCCGCATGCCTGGATCCAGGCAGCAGTGGACTGCCGTACGAAGTCACCGCGCCCGGCCAACCCGAAAGTCAGCTCAGCGTCGACCTGCTGCCGTTTGGCGATCAGCAGCAACTGTTGCTGGCGCGCGACGTCAGCCACATCAGCCGGCTCGAACAGATCCGCCGCGATTTCGTGGCCAATGTGTCGCACGAATTGCGCACGCCGCTGACGGTGATCCACGGCTACCTCGAACTGCTCGATCCCGAGGATGTGCCCGAACTGGCACCGGTGCTGACCGAGATGCGCTCACAATCCCGGCGCATGGGCCAGATCGTGGAAGACCTGCTCACCCTGTCACGGCTGGAAACCCAGCACGAGGTCACCGACGAACGCGTGCCGATGGCCGCGCTGCTGGCGATCGTGCACAAGGAGGCGCTGGCGCTGAGCCAGGGGCGGCACCAGATCGCGCTGGAATCCACTGCGGGAATGGACCTGCTCGGTTCGCCACGCGACCTGCATAGCGCGCTGTCCAACCTGGTCAGCAACGCGGTGCGCTACACGCCGAAGGGCGGCAGCATCACGATCCGCTGGCAGCGCACGCCCGAGGGCGCGCTTTATTCGGTCAGCGACACCGGCTTCGGCATTCCCGCCGCGCACCTGGCGCGCCTCACCGAACGTTTCTACCGCGTGTCGTCCAGCCGCTCGCGCGAAAGCGGAGGCACCGGCCTGGGCCTGTCCATCGTCAAGCACGTACTGAACCTGCACCAGGCGCGATTGCAGATCGACAGCACGCCCGGCATCGGCTCCACCTTCGTCTGCCATTTCGGACGCGCCCGCCTGTTGCCGCCGGAGGGCGCTTGATGCCACGTGGCGCGCCTGTGCGGAAACCCGCGCGAGCGTAATTCGCCGCCCGGATGTGCCGGGCCGGTACATGGGCCAGAATGCACGTATGCCCGATCAAACTCCCCCTGTTCCCGCCGACGTGGACTGGTCCGCCCCCGAGCTGTTTTTCAGCCGCGAGCTGGCCGCGCTGGAATTCAACTTCCGGGTATTGGCGATGGCGCGCGACGCCACCGTGCCGCTGCTGGAGCGCTTGCGCTACCTCAGCATCGTGGCCAGCAACCTGGACGAATTCTTCGAAGTGCGCGTGGCAATGCTCAAGCATCACCACGCCTACGGCTCCGCCGCGCCGGGGCCGGATGGCTTGTTGTCGGGCGAGTTGCTGTCGCGCATCCGCAGCCGGGTGCTGGACCTGGTGGCGCTGCAATACGCCACCTGGCAGGAGCAACTCAGCCCGCAGCTCGATGCGGCGCGCATCCACATCCTCACCCGCCAGCAGTGGGAGCCGCGCCAGCGCCGCTGGCTGCAGGGTTATTTCGAGCACGAAGTGCTGCCGGTACTGTCGCCGCTGGGGCTGGACCCGTCGCATCCGTTCCCGCGCATCCTCAACAAGACACTGAATATCGCGGTGGTGCTGAAGGGGCGCGATGCGTTCGGCCACGAGGGTCACATGGCGCTGGTGCGGGCGCCGCGCTCGCTGCCGCGGATCATCCGCCTGCCCGACGAGGTATGCGGCGAGGGCGACCATTTCGTGTTCCTGGCCGAGCTGCTGCAGGCGTTTGTCGACCTGATGTTTCCGGGCTTCAAGGTGGTGGGTTCGTACCAGTTCCGCGTCACCCGCAACAGCGAGCTGATGGTGGAAGAGGCGGAGATCGAGAACCTGGCGCTGGCGTTGAGCGAGGAGCTGATCGGCCGCGGTTATGCGCGGCCGGTGCGGCTGGAAGTCGCCGACGATTGTCCGAAGTCGATCACCACCATGCTGACCCGGAATTTCCAGTTGGAGGAAGCGGACGTCTACCGTTGCGACGGCCCGGTCAACATCATCCGCGCGGGCATGATCTACGAGTGGGTCGACCGGCCGGAGTTGAAGTTTCCCCACTTCGTCTCGCACACACCGCCCGCGCTGGACGCCAGCCACAACAAGTTCGACCTGATCGCGCAACGCGACGTGCTGCTGCACCACCCGTACCAGAGCTTCGGCGCGGTGATCGACCTGCTGCGCCAGGCGTCGGTCGACCCGCAGGTGCTGGCGATCAAGCAGACCCTGTACCGCGCCGGCGAGGACACGCCGCTGGTCGACCTGCTGGTGGAGGCAGCGCGCCACGGTAAGGACGTGACCGTGGTGATCGAGCTGCGCGCGCGTTTCGATGAGGCGGCCAACATCCACCTGGCCACGCGCCTGCAGGAGGCCGGCGTGCAGGTGGTGTATGGCGTGGTGGGCTACAAGACGCACGCCAAAATGCTGCTGATCGTGCGCCGCGAGGGCGAGGTCCTGCGCCGTTACGCGCACCTGTCCACCGGCAACTACCACCAGGGCAACAGCCGCGTGTACACCGACATCGGCCTGATGACCGCCAACCCGGAAATCGGCGAGGACCTGCACAAGGTGTTCCAGCAGCTGTCGGGCCTGGGGCCGGTGATCGAGCTGAAACGGCTGCTGCATTCGCCCTTCACGCTGTACCCCAGCGTGGTGGCGAAGATCGAGCGCGAAACCGAGCACGCCCGCGCCGGCCGCCCGGCCCGTATCGTGGCCAAGCTCAATGCGCTGAACGACGCGCGGGTGATCGGCGCGCTGTACCGCGCGTCGCAGGCCGGCGTGGAGATCGACCTGATCGTACGCGGCGCCTGCACCCTGCGGCCTGGCCTGCCCGGCATTTCCGAACGCATCCGGGTGCGCTCCATCGTGGGCCGCTTCCTGGAACACAGCCGCGTGTACTGGTTCGCCAACGATGGCGACCCCGACCTGTATTGCGCCAGCGCCGACTGGATGGAGCGCAACCTGATGCGCCGCATCGAGATCGCCTTTCCCATCCTCGACCCGGACCTGGCCGCCCGCGTGTTCGAGGAAACGCTGGCGAACGGCCTGGCCGACAACACCCAGGCCTGGCTGCTCGACAGTGATGGCCATTACGTCCGCGCCGAACCCGGCGACGATCCGCCGTACAGCGCCCAGCGGGCCTTGCTGCAGCGGTTCTGCGCATGAGCGGCTATTGCTGCGTTGCGCCATCCGCGTGCGAGAATGCGCGCCCGGCACCCCACGGAGTACGCGCTTGAGCCCGGCGGAACAAACCCCCATTCGCGACGGCGAACTGATCGCCTCGGTGGACATGGGTTCCAACAGTTTCCACATGGTGGTGGCCCGGGTCGAACACGGCGAACCGCGCGTGATCGACCGCCTGCGCGACACCGTGCGCATGGCCGCCGGCCTGCGTGCGGACGGTTCGCTCGACGCCGCCCACCGTACCCGCGCGCTGGCCTGCCTGGCCCGTTTCGGCCAGCGCATCGCCGGGCTTCCGGCCCTGCGGGTGCGTGCGGTCGCCACCAACACCGTGCGCCGGCTGGCGTCGCCGCAGGTTTTCCTGACCGCGGCCGAGGCGGCGCTGGGGCACCCGATCGAGATTGTCTCCGGGCGTGAGGAGGGCCGGCTGATTTTCCTCGGCGCCGCGCACGACCTGCCCGCCTCGCGCGAACCGAGGCTGGTGATCGACGTGGGCGGTGGCAGTACCGAGTTCATCATCGGTCGTGGCCTGGCGCCGCTGCACACCGAGAGCGTGCAGGCGGGCTGCATCGCCTCCACCCTGCGCTTCTTCCCCGGCGGCAAGCTCACCCGCAAGCGCTGGCAGCGCGCCACCAGCGACATCGGCGTGCTGCTGCAGCAGTTTGCCGAGGATTTCCGCGAATCGGGCTGGCGCGACGCGTTCGGTTCATCGGGCACCGCCAAGTCGATTGGCGCGGTGGTGCAGGCGATGAAATTCTCCGACGACGGCATCACTCCCGCAGCGCTGGCTTCACTGCGCGATGTGCTGCTGGAACAGGGCAACATCAACGCGATCAAGCTGCCCGGCCTGGTCGAGGAACGCGTGCCGGTGATCGCCGGCGGCCTGGTGGTATTCGAGGCTGCTTTCGCCGCACTGGGCATCGAGCGCCTGCAGGTTTGCGAAAGCTCGATGCGCGAAGGCGTGTTGTGGGATCTGCTGGGCCGCGCCGGCGGCAGCGACCCGCGCACCGCCAGCATCGACGCCCTGGCCGCCCGCTACGGCGTCGATCGCGCGCAGTCACGACGGGTGGAAGCGACCGCGCTGAATCTGTTCGACCAGGCGGCCAAGCCCTGGAAACTGGCCGCCGATGCGCGCGAGTGGTTGTCCTGGGCTGCGCGCGTGCACGAGATCGGCCTGGCTATCGCGCACAGCCAGCACCACCACCACGGGGCGTACATTCTGCGCCACGCCGACCTGGCCGGTTTCTCGCGACAGGAGCAGCAACTGCTGGCCGCGGTGGTCGAACTGCACCGGCGCAAGCCGGACAAGAGCGTGGTCTCCGCGCTGCCACAGCGCTACCGGCAACTGGCACGCCATATCACCGCGTTGCTGCGGCTAGCCGTGCTGTTCCGTCGCGCCCGCCGCGCCGAGTCGCTGCCGCCAATGCGCCTGACCGCCACGCGCCAGCGCCTGCGGCTGGCACTTCCCGCCAGCTGGCTCGATCAGCACCCGCTGAGCGAAGCCGACCTGCAGCACGAGCAGGCGCCGATGACGGAACTCGGCCTCACCCTCGAAATCACCCGTAGCTGATCGACTCCCCAGCCCTCCCCTGCAGCGCAGGGGAGGGCTGGGGACAAGGCAGCTTTTGCTCTCCCCACCCAACCCAGGCAACCTCCTGCCGATCAATCCCCTGCGCCCGTGCCTTCCAGCAAGCCTGCCGCGTATCATGGCCGGCACGTCCCAAAACGTTGATTGCCCATGTTCAAGACCGTTCTCGCCGCCCTCCTGCTGATCGTGCCGCTGTCTTTGCAGGCACAAACGGCCAAGCCCGCATCACCAGCCGAACCCGCAACGACCGCCCCCGCGCCACCTCCGCAGGTGCTGCTGAAAACCTCCCAGGGCGACATCACGCTGGAGCTGTACCCGGACAAGGCACCGAAAAGCGTGGCCAATTTCCTGCAGTACGTGCGCGACGGTTTCTACAACGGCACCCTGCTGCACCGGGCGATCCCCGGTTATCTGGTGCAGGGCGGCCTGTACACCCGCGACCTGCAGCCCAAGCGCACGCGCCCGGCCGTGGCCAGCGAGGCGGACAACGGCCTGTCCAACCTGCGCGGCACCGTGGCAGTGGCGCGCGGCGCCGATCCCAACTCCGGCACCGCCCAGTTCTTCTTCAACCTGGTCGACAATCGCCGGCTGGATTTCGTGGGCAGCCAGAGCGGCCTGACCTGGGGCTACGCGGTGTTCGGCAAGGTCACCAAGGGCATGGATGTGGTCGACAAGATCGCCGCCCTGCCCACCCGCGCGCTGGGCCCGTTCGCGGGCGATGTACCCAACCCGCTGGTGGTGATCGAAAACGCCCATGTGATCGGCGAAGAGCCACCCCCGGCGGCCAGCAGCGCGGCGCCAGCCGAAGCGGCGCCCGCCAAACCGGCTGCCAGCAAGGGAAAGAAATCCGCCAAACCGGCCAATGGTTGATCGGCGATGACCACCCTGTTCATCGCTGACCTGCACCTTGACCCCGCCCGCCCACAGATCACCGAACTGTTCGAGCGCTATCTGGCCAGCGATGAAGTGCGCCAGGCCGACGCGCTGTACATCCTCGGCGACCTGGTGGAGGCGTGGATCGGCGACGACGACGACGCCGAACTTCCTGCCCGCATCGCCCGCGCCATCCACGGTGTGCGTGACGCCGGCGTACCGGTGTACTTCATGGTCGGCAACCGCGACTTCCTGCTGGGCCAGGATTTCGCCAACCGCGCCGGCTTCGAATTGCTGGATGACGGCACCGTACACACCCTGCACGGCAAGCCCACCCTGCTGATGCATGGCGACGTGCTGTGCACGGATGACGTCGCCTACCAGGCCGTGCGCCAGCAAGTGCGCACGCCACAGTGGCAGGCGCAGATCCTGTCGATGCCGCTGGACGCGCGCCGCGCCTTCGCCGCCAAGGCGCGCGAGGACAGTCGCGCCCACACCGGCAGCACCATGGAAACCATCATGGACGTCAACGCCGAAGCCGTCGCCGACAGCATGCGCCAGGCCGGCGTGACGCGACTGATCCACGGCCATACCCACCGCCCCGCCGTGCACCGGTTTCAACTGGACGGCCAAACGGCCGAGCGCATCGTGCTGGGCGACTGGTACGAGCACGGCTCGGTGCTGAAGGTCGACGACAACGGCGTCACGCTGCACGGCCTGGGCGCCGACTGACGCCATCCCAACGGCATCACCTTGCGCATACGCGCCGCTGACCAGCATCGGGGCTCCACCGAAAACCGGAGTATCGCCCCATGCCCATGGTTCGCTTTCGCCTGACCGGCGGCCGTGCCGACGCCGACGCCATGATCGCCGCCCTGCACGGCATCAACGACATCGAACACGTCGAGGAAATCGACGACCTGATGACCGGCATGCGCGATGATTCCAGCTCCAGCGATTCGATAAGCGACAGCGAAGCCCAGCTGTACCGCATCGAGGTCGACGCACCCAACGACCAGCTTGCCGACACCGTTCGCGGCAGCGCCGAGGCGATCGCCCACGAGCTGGATGCCGGCATCGAATTCACCGACGAATTCTGAAGGCGCGCACGCTTCTCCCGACGCGGCGGCTTCAATCGGCCGCGCGCGGCACCAGCATGTGCTTGGCCAGATGCCCGTGCAGCCGCCCGACTCCCCGCGCCAGGTGCAACGTGGCGAACAACAACAAGACACCGACCACGCTCGCGACCAGCGCATCACCCCAGCCCGGCGCGTGCGGGCCAAATCCCCAATCGATCATGATGCGGTGGTCCACATACAGCCCGCCAAGCCAGTCGTTGCGGAAAAGCAGCGCCAGCGCAAACGCGACCAGTCCCATCGCGACGCCGAGCAGGGTGACGGCAAGGGTGAAATAGACAATGCCCAGCGGCAGCATCAGCCACATGTAGCAAAGCGTGGTCCAGGTATGCACATCGCTGAACATGCGGCCGATCCGTTGCATCAGCGTCGTGCCCTGCGTGGGATACACCGGCCTGCGCGGCATGCGCACACCGAGCATGGCCTCCACGATGCGCCCTTCCACCAACGACAACACGCGCACGCTGCCGAAGAACAACACGATGAACGGCAACCCGATGATCAGCACCGACAACCCCGCCGACAACGCCAACCCGGTCACCGTCCATGTGAAATAGAAAATGCCGGTCGCTAACGCCAGCACCATGTAGAACAGGGCGCCGTAGGTGCGCGCATCGACCGCCACACCAAAGAAACGCCCGATCAGCGAGCGCCGCCGCGGTACCGGTGGCGGGCGCAATGCACGCTGGATGGTGACCTCCTGGTCCAGGTAGATTTCGGCCACTTCATCCGGTGCGCCATAGCTGCCCACCACCTGTTCCAGCATGGTCGCTTCGTCACGGCCAGGCTGATCGGCCAGCTCCGCGCGTAGATGCTCCTCGGCGTCATACAACGCATCCTGGATCAACGCCGGGTCGGCGCCACGCAAGGCAGCACGCAACTGGCTGAGGTATTCGACGATGCTGTGTGGCGTACTCATGACACCCCTCCTTGCAAAACGTTGTCGACACAATCGCGCGTGGCACGCCACGCCGCGGCCCAGGCACGCAAGGCCTCGCGTCCCGGTTTGGTGATGCGGTAATAGCGCCGCGGCGGACCGCTGATGGACGGCTCCACCTCACTGGCCAGCAACCCCGCTGCCTCCAGGTTGCGCAACACCGGATACAGCGCACTCTGCTTGCCCGCCAGCACGCCCTCCCCCGATGCCTCCAGTTGCTTGGCGATCTGGTAGCCATACATGGGCCGGCGCGCCTGCCCCAGAATCGCCAGCAGCACCAGCGATACCGTCCCGCTGGAAAGCTCCTTCTGGAATTTCTTCAGTTGGTTGGCATTGTCATCCACAAGTTGGCCCTCCCCACCGAACATGGTGGAGTCAACGATAGTATGAAGTTATGCATAGTGGATGAGCCGGAAGTCATGCGTGCGCTCACCATGGCATCAACTCTTGAGCGCGTTGAGCGAGAACACGAGTACGAATAGCGTGCTGAGGGCACGCGGTTTGATCGGCGCCGATCCCAACTCCGGCACCACCCAATTCTTCTTCAACCTGGTCGACAACCGCGGGCTGGATTTTGTGGGTAGCCCGAGCGGGCTGAGCTGGGGTTAGCCGTGTTCGGCAAGGTCACCAAGGGCATGATGTGGTCGACAAGATCGCCTGCCCTGCCGTGCACCGGGCCCGTTCGCGGGCGACGTGCCCAATCCGCTGGTGGTGATCGAGAACGCCCACACGATTGGCGATCGGTCGCGCGGCCCGCTTTTCCCTTACCCGCTGGAAGCTACCAGCGAAAGCTTGGCGCCGATTCTTTCAGAAAATTTCTGCGCATTGCGGTAAATCGTGGTCCCACGCTGGATCGCCACGCATACTTCCTTGATGTTGCCCTTGAACGGCAGCGCCGAGAACACGTGCGCTTCAAGCAGGCTGTACACATCGGTCGTGTTGCCCAATTGTTTGCCGTAGTAGCAGGTCTTCACCAGGTCGGGTAAGTACTGTGCGCTGGTGTTGGTGGCAATGATGGCTCCGAGCGTGCCATAGGGCACCTGCAGGCTCGTATCCTGGCCCAGCGACTCGCTGTAAAACGTATCGCCGGGGAAATACAGTGCATTGACCTTGAACTTGGGATTGAGGACCAGAAAACTGTGCCCGTACGACACTGAGCTTCCGTTGGGCCTGAAGGCCCAATTGAGTGCCGCGAAAACCTGCTTGGTCTTGGGATTGAAGTACGGGTTTCCGGATTCGATGGTGGTCGCGATCTGCTGGCCAAAGTCGTCGGCGTAGACATCCTTTTGCAGATGCGGGTCCTGGCGACCAAACGCCATCTGGTTCCGGATACGCTGGCCGCTCTGCAGGCCAGGCATCAAGCCTCGGCGAGTGACAGCGCCCGGTGAAGGCTGGCTTGGCCGGGCGGGGCCATTCCAGGCCTTCGGCAACGTCACCACATCATCGACCCTGGCGCGAACGGCGGCGGGATCCTGGGCGGTCGATGCAAGCACGCCGCGGCCCAGGGCGGCGCTGTTCCGTTCGTAGGTCTGCGTGTAGGAGTCGTAGTTGTTTTCCTCGGTGAACCACGCGTCGGCCTTGAAGTTGATGGTGAGCTCCGAGCTCTGCAGCCGCTTCTGGATCTTGTGGTAGACCTCCAGCCACTTGTCGCCCTTCATATCCACCCCGGGCAACTCTTTTGCCAGAATCACCTTGATGCGCTCCTCCAGGGCCGGATCACGCCGGTAGAGTTCCGTCTGCCGCGCTTTGACGAAGTGCTGCTGCACCAGCCCCGCTGAAGGCCCCAGCGTTTGCGGCTTGTCCCAGAATCTCGACATGTTTGTCCCCTTGATTTGTTCGGCCTGCGGTCGCGCCCCACCCGCATTGGCAACGCTCAACGGGGATTCAGCCAAGCCGCCAAAACTACGCCGAAACTGCGATCCAGACAACGAGAAGAAGCGAACTGGGTGGGCAGCGACAACAAGGAATTGATGGCGGCTCGCCGCACAACAGTTCCATCGCTCAAGACCTGCCTCGGCGCAGCGAATGTCCCGTTGGTTTCAAGCGTCTGGATAAGCCACGCGGCACAAAGACGTCACCATCTGCCGCAGCCAGCCATGCGCCGGGTCGGCGTCCATTCGCGGATGCCACAGGGCCGAGATGCTTATTTCCGGCGTATGCACCGGGAGTTCGAAGCTCTGGAGTCCGGCTGTCATCGCCGGATGGTTCGCGAGGCCATGGCCGAGACAGAAACTCGGCACCAGGGCTACCAGGTCGGAATGACTTGCCAGCCGCATCGCATCGGCGTGTGCCGGCACCACGACGGATATCGTGCGATGCAGTCCCAATGCTTCGAGGGCGTCATCGACCGGGCCGGCGACGTTTGCCTTTCGTGACACGACCACGTGACGGCAGGCGGCGTAGCGCCTGGCGGTCACGCTACGCCCCGCCAACAGGGCATGCCCTGTGCGGACGACGCCGACGAAGCGGTCATGGAACAGGAGTTGGCTGCGCATCTCCGGTGCGGCCGACTTGATCACGCCGATCTCCAGGTCGATCAGACCTTCGCGCAATGGCGCGGCGTCCTTGTTCGGTTTCGGCGCAAAGCGCAGGCGAACGCGTGGAGACGCTTCCGCGATGGCGGCGCACAGCGGCACGGAGAAGAACTGGATGAAGGCTTCGTTGGCGCGGATGGTGAACGTGCGCTCCAGCGCGGCGACGTCCAGCGGATCGTTGCGCGGCCGCAGGGTTGTCTGCACCTCCCGCGTCAACGCATGGACGCGATCGCGCAGCGATGCCGCGTAGGGCGTCGGTACCAGTCCGCGCCCCGCGCGCACCAGCAACGGGTCGCCGGTGGCCGCGCGCAGGCGCGTGAGCGTGCGGCTCATCGCCGACGTACTCAAACCGAGACGGCGCGCTGCAGCCGTAACACTGCCCTCGGCAAGCAACACGTCGAGTGCAACCAGAAGATTCAAATCCACGTTTTCCATGCGGCGAGCTTAAGTCATCCAGCCCGTAATACATGGCGTTGCACACAACCATGGGTTGCATCTGATGCGTCTGGCGCCTTCCCTGTTCACCTGCCACGATCGCCGCGGTCTACATCAAGCGGAGAAAATCATGGCAGCTGAATCCACCGGCGGCAGCGTGCTCATCATCGGCGCATCGCGCGGGCTGGGGCATGCGATGGCTACCGAATTTCTGGATAGAGGGTGGCAGGTGGTTGGCACGGTTCGGGGAACGGGTCGTACGTTGCTGCACGAGTTGGCGGATGAAAACCCGGGCCGGGTCGAGATCGCCTGTCTCGATATCATGGCGCCGCAACAGATGGCGGCGCTGCATGACCGCTTCGCCTCGCGCCGCTTCGACATCCTGTTCGTCAATGCCGGCACAGCCAACAAGCATCAGGATGAGACGATCGCCGATGTCTCGACGGAGGAGTTCGTCGAGGTGATGGTGACCAATGCACTCGGCCCGATGCGTGTCATCGAAGCGCTGCAGGATCTGGTGACCGTCACGGGGTTGATCGGCGTGATGTCATCCGGCCAGGGCAGCGTTGGCAACAACGAAAAGGGCGGGCGTGAAATTTATCGGGCCAGCAAGGCCGCGCTGAACCAGTGCATGCGCAGCTACGCCGCCCGCCATGCGGGTGAACGGCGCGCCTTGTTGTTGATGGCCCCGGGCTGGATCCGCACCGACCTCGGCGGGCCGGATGCGCGGTTCAGCATGGAGGAAACCGTTCCGGACATCGTGGATGTGGTCATCGGCAAGCAGGGCAAGCCTGGCTTGGAGTATCTGGACCGGTTTGGTGAGGTGGTGGTTTGGTGAGGCTGCGAGCTTGAGGGGGCTCTATCGGTGGAGTGCCCCCATCCGCCCTGTCGGGCACCTTCCCCCGCGAGCGGGGGAAGGAAGCTGGCTGTTTCGAGGAGCCTGAAGGCTTCCTTCCTCCGTGCAACGGGGGAAGGTGCCCGCAGGGCGAATGGGGGCGCTCTTTCCCAGCGCCCCCGAAAACATCCCCGCCTAGAACGTCATCCGCAGCGTCGCCGCGTAGCGACGATCATTCACGTACCACGAGGTGACGCGGCTGCCGGCGCCGTTCTGGTCCATGATCGTGCGCTGCTCGGCGTTGTTGAGGTTGTTCACTTCCAGGCCAAGCTGCAGGTGCTCGGTGAACTTGTAGAAGATCGAGCCGTCGAGCTGGCCGAAGTCGTCGCTGTACACCGGCAGTTTCCAGTCGATGCCGCCGTCGCCGCCGTTGTAGCCGTTCGGGCCCACCGAGAGCAGGTATTTGCTGCGCCAGTTGTAGGCCAGGCGGATCTGCCACGGACCCTTCTCGTAGAACGCCGCCACATTGAAGGAATTCTTCGACAGGCCATCGGCAGGAAGCGTGCCGAACAACGAACCATCCGTGTCACGCGGAACGGTGTCCGAGCTGTTGGGCACCTTGGTGGTGCTGTCGATATAGGTGTAGTTGGCCGACATGCCCAGGCCGCTGAAGGCGCCCGGCAGGAAATCGAAGAACTGGTTCCAGCCCAGCTCCACGCCCTGGATCTTGGCCTTGCCCACGTTGACCGGGCGGGTGATCAGGTAGTCGTAGCTGTTGCCGTCCGCGCCCGGGAAAGCCACCTGGCGGGCTTCACGGCGGAAATAGTCCTTCACGTCCTTGTAAAAGAAATTCGCCCATGCCATGCCGCCGTGATCGGGGTCGAAGTACCACTCCAGCGAGAGATCGTATTGGTTGGCCCGCATCGGCTTCAGGTACGGGTTGTCGTAGGAGCTGCCGGCCAGGTCCAGCTGCGAAACCGGCAGGCTGCTGCCGTCGGTGGGTGCGGTAACGCCCTGCTTGGTGCCGGCGGTGAGCATCTGGTACGCCTGCATGTCGCCAAAGTTGGGACGGGCGATGGCCTTGGACGCCGCCACGCGCAGGATCAGGTTGTCCGCCATTTCCCAACTCGCGTTGAGGCTGGGCAGTACGTCGGTGTAGGCGTTCTTGGCGTTGATCGGCTCGGACTGGCCGCTGCCGAGATAAGGCGCATAAGCCACGTTCGGATAGATCAGGAAGCCCTTGGCCTCATTCTCCGTACGCACCACGCGCACACCCACGTTGCCGTCGAAGCGCCATTCGTCCACGCCGAAATTGAGCATGGCGTACGCGGTCCGGGTGTTCTCGTGCTGGTCGTTGGTGTACTCGCCGCCCGGCTCGCGTTCGGCGAAGCCGTTCTCATAGCCGCTGCCCGGGACGTAATACGGGCTGGCCGCATCGTGGATCGCGTGGTAGCTGCCCGGATAGCCCAGCGCGGTGGCCAGCACCGGGGCGTAGAACGCGCCGGGCACGCCGGCGCCGCCGCGATAGAAGTTGTCGAAGGTGTCCAGGTGCACCAGGTCGGAGTTGACCTTGTCGTTCAGATCCAGCGAAGGCATCTGGTCGGTGGGCACTGCCCACCACGCCATCCAGGTCTGGAACACCGGCTGCCAGTTGTAGCCGGTGTCGATATTGGTGGCCTTGCGGGTGGTGGTGCGCACGCCGGCCTTGATCGAGCGGAAGAACGTGCTGTCGAAGCTCTGCTTGATGTCGGCGCGCCAGGCAAACTCGTCGGCCCGGTTTTTCACCACGTCTTCCATGGTGAAGCCCCAGTAGTAGTTGGCCGGGTTGGTGGTGAAGCCCTGATCCACGCCGATGGAGGGCACGCCACCCAGCCCCACGTCGATGTAGGGCACGTTGACGCCCAGCGCGATGGTGGAGTCCAGCGCCCGCGTATCGGCCTTGATGTACTGCAGGTCGGTGGAGAACTCGGTGTTGTCGGCGATGCGCCACTTGAAGTTGATCGCGTAATCCGTGGTCTTGGATTTGCGGTGCGAGGCGCGGATGTCCGTGCCCATCGGCACGCCGCCCGGCTGGGTGAGGTAGCCGGACTGGAACACGTTGCCGTCGAGGTCGTATGGTTGGCTGGTGTCCAGCGCCACCTGGGTCGGGTCGTTGGAGACGAAGATCGCATCCTCGTTCCACAGCTCGTCATAGCGGCTCTGGAAGACGGTGGCGGCGAGGTCCATGTCGTCGTTGGGCTTCCACTGGAAGGCCACGTAGGCGCCGTCGCGTTTGCGCTCGTACTGCAACGCGCGCCAGTCGGCGCCGCGGGGCAGCCACAGTTCGTCGCCGGTGCCGTCGCCATCCACGTCGGTGTTGGCGTTCTTGAAGAACGGCCGCACGAACAGGCCATCGGTGCGCGTGGCCAGCTCGGAGTGGGCCACATCGACCAGGATGCCGAACTCGCCGGCGTCGGTCTTCCAGCGGTTGCTGTACAGCGCCGAGGCGGAGGGCTTGTACTTCTTGACGAAGTCGCCGTAGTTTTCGCTGAGCGAGAAGCTGACCTTCTGCCCCTCGAAGTCGAAAGGCATGCGCGTACGCAGGTTCACCGTGCCGCCCAGGCCGCCCTCGATCATCTCGGCGGTCTGGTTCTTGTAGACGTCCACGCCGCCCATCAATTCGGAAGGCACGTCCTGGAAGCTGAGGTTGCGGCCGCCGGAGGCGGAGAAGCTGTCGCGGCCGTTGAGTTCGGAACGCACCTGGGTCAGGCCGCGCACCTGCACGCCGTTGCCCTCGGCAGAGAAATGCTCCGGATCGCCGACGGAAAGAAAGTGGTCGATGGTGACGCCGGGAATGCGCGACAGCGTCTCGGTGACGCTGCGGTCCGGCAGTGCGCCGATGTCCAGCGCGGTGACCGAATCGACAAAGGTGTCGGCATAGCGCTTGATGTCCTGCGCCCGCTCCACCGATGCGCGGATGCCGGTGACGCTGACCGCGCTGAGCTCGGTAGCCTGCTTCTTTTCCTGCGCGGTCTTTTGCTGTGCGCCATCCTGCGACGTGGTTTGCGTGGTGTCTTGCGTGGTGTCCTGCGCATGTACAGGGCCACTGAGCACGAGGGCGATGCCCAATGCCAGCACCGTGGGTTGCAGGCCGAGCCTGGTGACACGGCGTGCACGATAAGCGGCCGCAGAGCGGCCAAGACGCATTGACATGAATATTCCTCCCCGGAAATTCTGATTTGATCGGTGCGTTGACACCGGTGTGCCCGCTGGAAGCAACGCCGGCGCAGCCCCTCCGCTGCGGTCGTCGTCACCTTCCCCGAGGGGTTTTCGCAACGGTCACCCTTGCGGAGTGGCGCGCGCGATCAACCAGCGGTGGCTATGGCTGCCCGTTGGCGGCAGCCTTCTGCAGGGTAGAAGCCGGGCGCCATGCCATACCAATGAAATATTGGCCATTAACCATATTAAAAGGGAATACATCCCGACCGCTCAAACACCGGGCCAATGGCTACCGCTGCGTGCCTGGTAGAGCTTGTGCGACGCCGCCCGCAAGGCCTCGAGCACCCGCTCGGCGCCGGGCGACAGCTGGTGGTTGCGTCGGCGCACGATGCCGAAGTACTCCATGCGCACGCCCAGGTTGATCGGCAGCACGCACATATGCCCCATCTGCAGGTAGAACTGCACCGACTCCGGCGGCAACGCGGTCAGCATGTCGCTGTTGCGCAGCAGGTGGACGATGATCGGCAGGGAACCGGTTTCCACGATGTTCTGCGGTGGCGGCTGGCCGTGTTCGAGAAACACCATGTCCAGTCGCGAACGCAGCACGCTGCCCGGTGGCGGCATGATCCAGCCGTAGGCGGCCAGGTCCGCATGGGTAATCTGCGACTGGTGTGCCAGCGGATGGTCGGCCCGCGCCAGTACCGCGTGCGGCTCGTCGGCCAGCGATTCGAAATCGAGCTCACCCGCCCCTTCCGGCCCCATGATCCGGCCCACGACAATGTCCAGCTGGCCATCCAGCAGCTTGGCCACCAGCGGGCGGCTGTAATCCATCTCCACCTTGATCAGGATGTCGGGACAGTCGCGCTTGACCATCGCAATGGCCTGCGGAACCAGGTTGGTGCCCGGGTTCACCACCGTGCCTATCGACGCCTGGCCCATGCGGCCACTGCTCAACGCGATGATCTCGTCCTGGGCGCGGCCGATCTCCGACAAGGCGGAACGCGCGCGCCGGATCAGCACCTGACCGTAGCGCGTCGGTTCCACGCCGCGCGCGTGGCGCTCGAACAGCGGCACGCCCAGCAGGCTTTCCATCTCCGCCAGCATCTTCGACGCAGCCGGCTGGGTCATGTTGGCGGCCTCGGCGGCGCGCAACACCGAGCGGTGTTCGTGCAGGTACAGCAGCAGCGACAAGTGGCGGGTTTTCAGGCGGGTGATGCCGAGACGGCGTGCGTCAGGTTGGATCATGGTGCTCTCCAGGCGGCAACCTATGCCCGCACAGAATAGTTGATACAAAAAGCTTCACCGCGGCATATAGGTTTCCTGTCAGGACATGCCATCACCATGTCAGGTGCCCCGCCTACCCGGGGCCGGCTGCCACCGCCACCCGCGCATAGCGCATCGGCGACTGCCCGACGTGGCGCGCGAAGGCCACGCTGAAGGTGCTGGCGGAGCTGTAGCCGACGCGCCCGGCCACGTCGGTCAACGCGCCTTCCCGGCGCCGCAGCAGCTGCTTGGCCAAGGCCATGCGCCAGGCCAGCAGATAGGCCATCGGGGCGACGCCGACGGTGCGGTTGAAGCGCTCGAAGAAGGCCGAGCGCGACAGGGCCGCCGCTTTCGCCAGTTGGGCCACCGTCCACGGACGTGCCGGGTTTTCATGCATCTGTCGTATCGCCCCGGCCAGGCGCACATCGGCAAGGCCGCGCAACAGGCCAGGTGATGCGGCCGTGACGGCGGCGGATCGAAGCGCTTCGATGAAGAGCACTTCCACCAGGTGGGCGAGAACAACATCGCGCGCGGGGCGCCCGGCGCGGGATTCGTCGGCAACCAGTTGCACCACGGTGGCCAGCCGGTGGTCGTCGCGCACGTGCACCAGTCGCGGCAGCAGCGAAACCAGCAGGGCCGCATCCGGCGAACCGAAACTGCAGTGGCCCACCAGCAACCGGACATCGGGCGCGCCGGTCGGTATGCCGAGCCGGAATTCACCATCGGGCAAGGGCGCGGGCGGCGCGTCGATGTCTCCCGGTGCCAGCGGCTCCTGGCTGGTCATGGTGAACTGCTGTGCGGCGGGTATCAGCACGAAATCGCCCGCGCGAAGCGCCATCGGCGCGTCGCCGTCGACCGTCAGACGGCATGCCCCGTCAATCACCACGCAGTAAAACGGTTGCCCGAGTTCCTCGCGATGCACACGCCAGCGACCGGCGCCCACCACGACCTTGGAGAAACGGGCGGCCGGCTGCAGTAGCGTGACAATCTCCGCAAACGGATCGACCATGTCGGACTCCTGCGAAAGAAAAATGGATTCGCCATTGTAGCAAGTCCATCCGCAGCCACCTATCGTTTCGACTCCACCCACCACTTATGGAGTCACCATGAAAACCGTCCTGATCACCGGCTGCTCATCCGGCTTCGGTCTGGAGACCGCCCGCCATTTTCTCGATCGCGACTGGAACGTCATCGCCACCATGCGCACGCCGCGCCAGGACGTGCTGCCCCGCTCCGCGCGCCTGCGCGTGCTCGCGCTCGACGTCACCGATCCGCAAAGCATTGCCGAGGCGGTGGATGCAGCCGGGCCGATCGATGTGCTGGTGAACAACGCGGGTATCGGCGTGCTGAACGCGCTGGAAGGCACCAGCATGGATATCGCCCGCGCCGTCTTCGAAACCAACACCTTGGGCACGATCGCGATGACGCGGGCGGTGTTGCCGCAGTTTCGCGAACGGCAGGCGGGACGCATCGTGAATGTCACCTCCAGCGTCACCCTGAAATCGTTGCCGCTGCTCTCCGTCTACACCGCCAGCAAGGCGGCCATCAACGCGTTCACCGAATCACTGGCGTTGGAGCTGGAGCCGTTCCATGTGCAGGTGAACCTGGTGCTGCCGGGACGGGCGCCGGACACGGCCTTTGGCGACAATGCGCGGTCCCTGATGCGGGAGGGTTTCCCGGCGCCGTACGTCGATTTCGCGCAGAAGATCTTCGCCGGGATGGCGCAGTCATCGCTGATCACGACGCCGCAGGATGTGGCCGAAGCGGTGTGGCGTGCGGTGAACGATCCCTCGTGCCCGCTGCGCATTCCGGCCGGTGCGGACGCGGTGGCGGTGGCCGAGGCGCTGTAGAACCCCTCGCCGCTTGCCGCGGACGATGCACGCCGACGGGAACCGGGCCTACGATACGCAAGGCCTCGCGCGGGGCGGTGAACTCACCGCCAGCGAGGCCACGCCCCTTCGGCCACCCACTGGACTACGCATGATCCGCCACCTCACGATCGCACTCGCGCTGATTGCCGCCATGCCGGCTTTCGCCGCCGAGAAAGCCACCCCGACCGCCAGCGAATTGCTGGCCCGCTCGCAACCCGCCGAATGGCGCACGCCCGCCCCGGAAAACCTGCTGTATATGCAATTGCCGCAGGGGCGCGTGGTGATCGAGCTGGCGCCGGATTTCACGCCACTGCATGCGGCGAACATCCGCACCCTGGTGCGCGAGCACTACTTCGACGGGCTGGCCATCGTGCGGGTGCAGGACAACTTCGTCACCCAGTGGGGCGACCCCAACGATGACGACGCCGGCGACAAGAGCAAGCTGCACTCGCTGGGCAGCGCGAAGGCCACGCTGCCGCCGGAATTCAGCCGCGCGATCGACCCGACCCTGCCGTGGACGCCGTTGACCGACGGCGACGTGTACGCGCCGGAAGTGGGTTTCTCCGAAGGCTTCCCGGTGGGGCGCGACCCGGCCAGCGGGCGCGAGTGGCTGATCCATTGCTACGGCATGGTGGGCGTGGCGCGCGACGTGGCGCCGGAAACCGGCAGCGGCAGTTCGCTGTATGCGGTGATCGGCCAGGCGCCACGCCGGCTGGATCACAACCTCGCCATCGCCGGCCGCGTCCTGCAAGGCATGCCACTGCTGTCCGCCCTGCCGCGCGGCGCCGAACCGATGGGCTTCTATACGAAACCGGTGCAACGCGTGCCGATCACGTCCGTACGATTGGCCGCCGATGTGCCCGCCAGCGAGCGCGTTCCCATTGAAGTGCTGCGTACCGACAGCCCCACTTTCGCCGCGTTGATCGACGCGAAGCGCCACGGCCACAACGCGTTCTATCCCACGCCCGTGGGCAAGCTCGATGTGTGCGGCATCGAGGCGCCGGTACGCGAGGTGAAAACGGCCCCGCGCTGATTCTGTGGGAGCGACTTCAGTCGCGATGCTTTACGGGATTGGGGATTGGGGATTGGGGATTGGGGATTGGGGATTGGGGAATGGGGATTGGGGATTGGGGATTTCGGAAGAGCCAAGAGCATCGCGGCTGAAGCCGCTCCCACAGCCAGCCTCTCGCACAAAAGGTCCGGCGGCCGCAGCGCGCAAATCCCGAATCCCCAATCCCGAATCCCGGCCCCTCACCGATAACCCGCGGCCTGCAACTCGAACAACTCCGCGTAATGCCCATTCGCGGCCAGCAAGTCGGCATGACTGCCGATCTCCTCGATCCGCCCGCCATCCAGCACGATGATGCGGTCGGCCATGCGCACGGTGGAGAAGCGGTGCGAGATGATCACCGCGGTCTTGCCCTGCGACAGCTCCTTGAAGCGCTGGAACACCTCGAACTCCGAGCGCGCATCCAGCGCCGCGGTGGGTTCGTCCAGGATCAGCAGTGGCGCATCGCGCATGTAGGCGCGGGCGATGGCGATCTTCTGCCACTCGCCGCCGGACAGGTCCACGCCGCTCTTGAACAGCTTGCCCAGCATCTGCTCGTAGCCTTGAGGCAGTTTCGCGATCACCTCGTCGGCCATGCTGCGATGGGCGGCCTCGATGATGCGCGGCTGATCCTCGCGGGCGTCGATGCGGCCCACTGCCACGTTGTCGGCGGCGCTGAGGTAGTAGCGCACGAAATCCTGGAAGATCACCCCGATGTTGAGCCGCAGCTCCTCGAGGTCGTAATCCGCCAGCGGATGGCCGTCCAGAAGAATCCGGCCCTCGTCGGGGTCGTACAGGCGTGAGAGCAGTTTCACCAACGTGGTCTTGCCCGCGCCGTTCTCGCCCACCAGCGCCAGTACCTCGCCGGCGCGCAAGGTGAAACTGAGATTGCGCACGGCCCAGCGCTCCGCCTCCGGATAGCGAAAGCCCACATCCTCGAACACGAAGCCTTCGCGGATCGGCTGCGGGAACGGCCGCGGATTGGGCGGCGACAGGATCTCCGGCTCGATGCGGAAAAACGAGAACAGGTCGTCGAGGTACAACGCCTGCCCCGCCACCTGGGAGAAACCGACCAGCAGACTTTCCAGCAGATTGCGCAGGCGGCGGAACGAGGCGGACAGGAAGGTGAGATCGCCCACGCTGAAATCGCCGCTGACCGTGCGGTAGGCGATGATCACGTAGGCCGCGTAATAGCCGATCGTGCCGACGGTGGTGAACAAGCCGCCCCAGCCCGCGCGGCGCAGCGCGATGCGCCGGTTGGCGGCATAGATCGACTGCGACAGCACACGGTAGCGCTCGATCAGGAAGGCGTTGAGGCCGAAGCTCTTCACCTCCTTCGCGTTCTGGGCGCTGGCACCCACTTGCCGCAGGTAATCCAGTTCGCGCCGCTCCGGCGTCCACTGGTAATTCACCGCGTAGCTCTGCGCGTTGAAGTGGAACTCGCCCAGGAACGCCGGCACCAGCGCGATCAGCAGCAGCACGATCAGCCACGGCGCGTAGACCAGCAGACCCACCGCAAAACTCGCGATGGTGACCATGTCCTGCGCCTGGCCCAGCAGCTGCGACAGCAGCGAACTTCGCCCGGCCACCTGGCGGCGGGCGCGGTCCAGCTTGTCCTGCAGGTCGGCGTCCTCGAAATCCTCCAGGTCCAGCGAGGCGGCGTGTTCCATCAGCCGGATGCTGGTGCTGTTGGCGTACAGCTCCGACAGCAGCGAGTCGATCATCGAGACGATGCGGCCCAGGATGTCCGCACCCACCGCCAGCGCAAACTCCAGCGCCAGCAGCAGCCACAGGTGATCGAGCACGCCACTGGCCAGCCAGTCGCCCACGCTGGCGTGCACGTTGCCGATCGCGAGCAAACGCACCACCTCGTCGATGATCAGCTTGCCCACATACAACGTGGCCACCGGCAGCAGAGCGCGCAGCAGCCGCAGCACGATGCTGGATGTGCTGAGCAGCCGGCTGGTCTGCCAGATGCTCTTCAGGAACGGCGGCAGATTGCGCAACGCGGCAAACCGCTCGCGCAGGCTCTGCGCCGGCGGCGGCTCACCGTGCCTGCCCGGCTGCGCCGCGCCACGGCCAACCCGCCCTCCCATGCTGTACTCACGTGGCATTCGGCATCCTTGATGTGGCAACCGGGCGAGCATGCCATTTCATGCGAAAAGGCGTGGTGCCGGCGCGAAGGCGGCCCGGGGAAATCGACCGCCGGGGTATTGTTCAAGACATTCTTGCGATATATCGTAGAACACTCTTGATACGAATGGGAACTCATCATGGGCCTGCACCACTTCTTTCGCGCCATGCATCATCGCCGCCACGTCGACTGGTGCGGTCACGCCGGGCACGCCGGCCACGAGCGCCACGCCAGCCCCGGTTTCGGCGGCCACCGCGGTGGCGGTTTCTTCGGTGGATGGGACGACATGCGTGGCGGCGGCCGGCGGGGCGGCGGTGGCCGGATGTTCGGCCACGGTGACCTCAAGCTGTTGCTGCTGGCGCTGATCGAACAACAGCCTCGGCACGGCTACGAAATGATCCGCATCATCGAGGAGATGTTCCACGGCCACTACTCGCCCAGCCCCGGCGCGATCTACCCCACCCTCACGATGCTCGAGGAACTGGGCTACGCACAGGTCGAGGACACCACCGGCAACCGCAAGCTCTATGCGATCACCGACGAGGGCCGCAGCTTTCTCGACGAGAACCGCGCCGAAGTGGAAGCGGTGACCTCGCGCACCGAGCAGAGCGCCCGCATGGCCGCAAAGATGTCCGCACCGATGACGGTGCGCAAGGCGATGCACACGCTCAAGTACGCCTTGCTTATGCGCGGCACCCGCTGGGACAAGGCCGAGGCGCAGCGCGTGGCGGCCATTCTGGAAACCGCTGCCAGGGACATCGCCAGTGGTGCTCCCGGCGAGTGATGGCGGCCTGCTCAGCTTTCCTGTGCACCATGCTTTTGATCTCTGCAGGAGCGACTTCAGTCGCGACGCTCTTGCTTTTGTGTGTGGCTCTCGAGCCAAAAGCATCGCGACTGAAGTCGCTCCTACCGAGACCCTGAGCATCGCGCGCGGTGTGTGCTCCTGCAGGGCTCATGCAATCCGAAGCATCAACGCTGCACACCACTCACCGCGCCGTGATGAATCCCCCCTGAGCACGCCCATCCCTTCACCACGTAATTTTTTCACGCCACACGCTATTCGTTGACTTCGTGCAGGCCGCGGCACATTCGCCGGCGGCCGGCAACAGGAGATGGCGATGACGCGCAGCCGGAAAATCGTGGCCTGGATCGTGGGCGTGCTGCTGGCGCTGATCGTGGTGCTGGTCATCGTGATCGCGCTGTTCGACTGGAACCGGCTGAAGCCGTTCATCAACGACAAGGTGAGCCAGGCGATCGGGCGACCGTTCGCCATCAATGGCGACCTCACCGTGGACTGGAAGCGTGAGCGCGGTGGCGGCGGGATCGCCGCGTGGGTGCCGTGGCCGGAATTCACTGCGCGCGACATCACCATCGCCAACCCCGAATGGGCCGAGCAGCCGCGGTTCGCCACATTGCAGGCGTTGCGCTTCCGGTTGTCGCCGCTGCCGCTGCTGGCGCATCGCATCGACGTGCCGTGGCTGCAACTCGTTCAACCGACCGTGGACCTGCAGCGCGACAAGCAGTCACGTGCCACGTGGGACTTCACCCTGCCGAAAAGCAGTGCGCCATCGGCGTGGCAGTTGAACCTGGGCACGATCGGGTTCGACCGCGGCAACGTGACACTGGATGACGCGGTCAGCAGCATCAAGCTGAAGGTGGCGATCGAGCCGTTGCAGGACGCGATCCCGTACGACCAGATCGTGGCCCAGCAATCCACCGAAGCGCGCGACCAAGCCAGCAAGACGGTTGGTGCCGCCGCGAAGAAAACCCTGGCGATCAGCGCAGACAAGGACGACGCCGACCACAAGATCGGCAAGCCGCGCGCTTCCACCGCTTATCTGTTTGGCTGGACGGCCACCGGAACTTACCAGGGCAACCCGGCCAAGGGCCACGGCAAGACTGGCGGCGTGCTGGCGCTGCAAGACGCCAGSGAGCCGTTTCCGCTGCAGGCCGACGCGCATATCGGCGATAGCCATATCGCGCTGGTCGGCACGCTGACCGACCCGATGCATCTGGGCGCGCTCGACGTGCGGCTGTGGTTCTCCGGCACCAGCATGGCCAAGCTCTATCCGCTGACCGGCATCACCCTGCCCGACACGCCGCCCTACGCCACCGAGGGCCATTTGAAAGCCACGTTGAAGAAGGGCAACAGCCGCTATAGCTACGAGGATTTCCGCGGCCGCGTGGGCGGCAGCGACCTGGCCGGCAACCTGTTGTTCGTCACCGGCGGCGAGCGGCCCAAGCTCAGCGGCGACCTGCATTCCAGGCTGCTGCAGTTTGCCGACCTGGCGCCGCTGATCGGTGCCGATTCGAACGCATCCAAGCAGCGGCGTGGTGACGCCACCGCGCAACCGGCGGGCAAGCTGCTGCCGATGGAACCGTTCCGCACGGATCGCTGGCGCGCGATGGACGCGGACGTGAAGTTCAGCGCCGATCGCATCGTGCACGGCGAAAGCCTGCCGATCGATTCGCTGAGCACGCACCTGCAGTTGAACGATGGCCTGCTCCGGCTCAACCCGCTGCGCTTCGGCCTGGCTGGCGGCAGCGTCGGAAGCACCTTGATGCTGGATGGCAGCCAGTCGCCGATGCAGGGCGCGATCGATCTCAACGCACGCCACCTGAAACTGAAACAACTGTTTCCCACCTTCGAACCGATGCGCACCAGCTTCGGCGAAATCAATGGCGACGCCGCGCTGAAGGCGCATGGCAATTCGGTGGCCGCGCTGCTGGGCAGCGCCGACGGCGAGCTGAAGCTGCTGATGAATGACGGTGCGATCAGCAAGACCCTGCTGGAAACGGCCGGCCTCAACGTGGGCAACGTCATCATCGCGAAACTTTTCGGCGACAAGACGGTGCAGATCAACTGCGCCGCCGCCGACATGGCGGCGAAGGACGGCTTGTTCGACATGCGGCTGTTCGTGTTCGACACCAGCGACGCGGTGATCAACGTGGACGGCACGGTGAACTTCGCCACCGAGCAACTCGATCTGGACGTCAAACCCCACACCAAGGGTTTTCGCATCCTGTCGCTACGCTCGCCGCTCTACGTCAAGGGCACGCTGAAGAATCCGGACGTGGGCGTACAGGCCGGCCCGCTGCTGGCGCGTGGCGCCGGCGCAGTCGCGCTGGGCGTGGTGGCGGCCCCGGCCGCCACGCTGCTGGCGTTGATTGCGCCCAGCCACGACGAGGAAGGCGAGAACACCTGCCGCGCGGTGCTGGAACAGCTTCGGCAATCCGGCAAGATGCCGTCGACCAAGGGCACAAAATAGCGGCCAGACCGGCGGGAGCGACTTCAGTCGCGATGCTCTTTCTTTGTAGTCCCAGAGCAGAAGCATCGCGACTGAAGTCGCTCCCACAAAAGGCCGCCAACCCGCCAGACCAGGCGCTAGAATGCCGCCACCTCTCCCTGTGAAATCCCCATGCAAGCCGTCAGCCGGGCCCGCCTGCAGATCCACTTCTGCGTAGTGCTGTGGGGATTTACCGCCATCCTGGGCAAGCTGATCACGCTGCCCGCGCTGCCGCTGGTGTGGTGGCGCATGGTGCTGGTGGCGGCGGCGCTGCTGGCGATGCCGCGGGTGTGGCGCGGCTTGCGCGCGATGCCGGCGCGGTTGCGCTGGGCCTACGCCGGCATCGGCGTGCTGGTGTCGCTGCACTGGCTCACGTTCTACGCCGCGATCAAGCTGTCCAACGCGTCGGTGGGCGCCACCTGCATTGCGCTGGGGCCAGTGTTTCTGGCGTTCATCGAACCGTGGCTGGCACGGCGCCGGTTCGACCCGCGCGAATTGCTGATTGGCGTGGCGGTGGTGCCGGGCGTGGCGCTGGTGGTCGGTGGCGTGCCGCACGAGATGCGCATTGGCCTGGCGGTCGGTGTGCTGTCGGCGCTGTTCGTGGCCTTGTTCGGCTCACTCAACAAACGGCTGGTGGATCATGGCGACCCGCTCACGGTGACCTGCATCGAGCTGGGTACCGGCGCGGTGTTTCTCACCGCGCTGGCGCCGCTGCTGCCGCACGCCGGGCCGGCGTTCGTGCTGCCAGGCCTACATGATTCGCTGTTGCTGCTGGTGCTGTCGTTCGGCTGCACCTTGTTGCCGTTTGCACTGGCGCTGGTGGCGTTGCGGCACATGAGCGCGTTCGGCACGCAGATGGTGACGAACCTGGAACCGGTCTACGCGATCGTGCTGGCGATCGTGCTGCTGGGCGAGCAGCGCGAGCTGGATCACGGATTTTATGCGGGCGTGGTGGTGATTCTGGCTGCAGTGTTCGTGCACCCGTTGCTGCACCGGCGCCAACGCGCCACCAAGCAGCCGGAGCTGCTGGCCACAGCCGAGCATCACGGCATGGTGGATTGAGCCGCCGGACCGTACCGGCGCATCAACCGGACATGAACTCCGACACGCGATCCCGGCCGCGGTGCTTGGCCTGGTACAGCGCGGTATCCGCGCGGCGGATCACGTCTTCGACGGACGCCGCTTCGTCGCCGATCCACACCATGCCGATGCTCAGCGTCACCGTGAAGTGTTGCGCGCCCCAGCGATGCGGTTGGGCACTCACCGCCGACTGGATGGTGGCCATGCGCTCGATCGCCGCTTTCCGGCTGATGTTCGGCAACACCACCAGCAACTCTTCGCCGCCATAGCGGCCCACGCGGTCGCCATCGCGCAATTGCGACTGCAGGCGCTGGGCGATCGTCAGCAAGGCGGCATCGCCAGCCTGGTGGCCGAACGTATCGTTGATGCGCTTGAAGTGATCGACGTCGACAAGACCCACCGCCAGCCCGGCGGCATGCCGCCCTGGCGACTCCAGCCGGGCGGCGAGGCGTTCCAGAATGGCGCGGCGATTGTGCAGCCCGGTGAGGCTGTCGTGGGTGGCCTGCTGGTAGAGCTCGGCACGCGTGCGTTCGAGCTCGCGCTTCTCCTCGGTGAGCTCGGCCGTGCGCCCGCTCACCAGGGCTTCGAGCTGACGGTTCTGGCGCAGCAAGCGGCGCGAATACCAGCGCCAGATGATGGCCAGCAACAGCGCCAGCAACAGCATTTCGACCAGGTACACCCACCACATTTCCCACCACGGCCGTGGAATGTGGAAATCGACATAGGTCGACGCCGAGGTCGTGCGATGGTCGTCGTCCAACGCCTGGATTTCCAGCCGGTAGTTGCCGGAGGACAAACCGGTGAAATTGATGACATACGAATGCGTGTCGACCCAGTCCGACCCGCTGAGCCGGTAACGGAAACGCGGATTGCCGTTGGCGGACCCACCCAGCACGGCATAGCGCACGGTCAGCGGCGCGGCGTGGCCATCCATGCTCACCTCACCGCCCGCTTCCACCGGCGCGTCGCCTTGCGTCACCGAGGTGATGGCGACCGTGTGCGGGCTGCGCGCGACCATCTCCTGCGGATGCAGAATGTGGCTCACGCCGACGGGCGAACCGATCCACACCGAGCCGTCGGTATCCTCGAAAAACGCGTTCTGGTCGGCCTCGTCCCACAGCAGGCCCTCATCGCGTGACAGGTGGGTCCAGTAGCGGCCGTCGAAAATATCCACGCCACCGCCACCGCCCACCCAAATCCATCCGCGCTGATCGCGCCGGATGAAATACGCCAGCGTGTTGTCCAGCCAGGCGTCCACGATCGGGGCAATATCCAGTTGGTCGCCTTGCACCGACGCGCGCCAGACACCCGGCTCATTGGCGCCCAGCCACAGGCTGCCATCGGCATCCACCGCCACTGCGCTGAACCCGGCCACCGGGCCCTTGCCGCGGGTTTGCATGCGGCTCCATTGCCCATCGGCATAGCGCAGCACGCCGGTATTGCAGGCAAACCACAGCGTGCCATCGTCGCCCTCGGCAATGTCGGAGCATTGGCGATCGGTGGTCTGCGCCGCCGCAACGCGCTGAACGGCGGCGTCTTCGCCATCGAGGTAGTAGATGCCGTTGACGGTGGCGATCCACAGACGCTGTTGCCGATCGACGCGCAGCGTCTTGATGAAAGCGGGCAGCCGCGCCACCAGCCGGGTGCGACCGCTGGCCGGGTCGAAACGCAGCAGCCGGTGATCGTACAAACCGATCCAGATGCCGCCGTCGGCCGCCTTGGCCAGCGACAGCGCCTGTCGCGGCAATGGATCGATGCGCACCGGCCAGGGTTGGAGCCGGGTTTTTCCGTGCTCCAGCACGCTGCCGCCCAATTCGTTGCCGAACCACATGTGGGTGGCGTCGGCACGCAGGATCGACCAGTTCGGCAGACCCTGCATGCCCTGTGTTTCTCCCCAGCCCTCGACCGTGCCGTAACCGGCCCAGCGCGCGATGCCGCGCCCGTAGGTGCCCAGCCAGAAACTTCCCTGCGTGTCGAACATCAACGCGTTGATGTTGATGTCGGGCAGGCCGTTGCGGCTGTCGATCAGCGTCCAGCCCGCGTCGCTCCAGCGCGCGAGCCCATGATTGACGGTGGTGAGTACGCGGCCCTGGCGGTCTTCGACGAAACGGCCATCGTCCTTGACCACGCCGGTCGCGCTCTCGGGCAGGTCACGCGCGGTGAAACGCGTCGCCCCGGCCAGCCGCACGCTGACATGCCGCGTGCCGCGCAGCCACAGGTTGCCCGCCCGATCCAGCAGCATGCCCATCCAGCCATCCGCGGGCACACCCTGCCGCGGCCCGTGCAACACGACTTGCCCATGGCCGGACGCATCGAGGCTGCACACCGCCGTGCCACAGCCCAGCCACAACCGGCCTTGCGCCAGATAGGCGGTGGTGATGCGACGCAACGCCGGCAGTGCGGCGAGCTGCGCCGCGTCGAACATCGGCTGCAATCGCCAGGGCTGTCCTTGGCCATCCTTCCCTCGGCCATCGCCCGAAAGCGCCATCAGCACGTCATTGCGCACCAGCAGCACGCGCCCGTCATCCAACATGACCAGCGGGCGCCCAACATCGACCACCAGCGGCTGGCCGTTCGGCTCGACCTTGGTGAAATGCATGCCATCACCCCGTCGCAGCCCCGACTGGGTGGCCACCCACAGCAGCCCGTCGCGCGGGTCCTGCGCCATGGTAGTGACGTACTCACCCTTGTCGAATCCCTGCGCAACGCCCATCCGCTCGAAATTGCCGCCGTTGAACCGGTACAGGCCCATTTCGGTACCCGCCCACACGAAGCCGCGCCGATCCTGCAGCAGCGCGGTGATGGTCAGGCTTTCCAGCCCGGCCTTGCGGTCGTAGTTCTGCAGTGAATACTGCTGCGCACGCAGCGGCGCGCCTGCCAGCAAAAGCAGCGCGACCATCGCCAGCAGCAGACGGCGCCCGGACAACCTCATCAACCATCCCTTCACTTCAGCCAAAGGCAGACGTGCCGTGTAAGCAGGTAACGTGCCATGCGCCGGAAACACGCGTCTTCACGCATGTGAAGTCACGGAGAGGATTGGTCCGCGCCCCTATACTGGGCCACTCCCCGCCTGCCGTGACCACCCATGAATTACCGCCACGCCTATCACGCCGGCAACTTCGCCGATGTCCTGAAGCACACCGTGCTGCACGCGCTGATCGAGTCGTTGCAGGCCAAACCTGCCCCGTTTTGCTACATCGATACCCATGCCGGCAGTGGCAACTACCCGCTGGAGGGCTTCGAGGCGCGCAAGACCGGCGAACACAAGGACGGCATCACGCGGCTGCATCCGGCCGAGAAAGTCCCCGCACTGCTGCAACGCTGGCGCGCCGGTGTCCTGTCGGGCGAAGGCAACGAGGACGGGCTGAAGTTCTACCCCGGCTCCCCCCTGCAGGTGGCCCGCCTGCTGCGCCCGAACGACAGCGCGCAACTGTGCGAACTGCATGCGGAGGAAGCGACCAAACTGCGCCACCTGCTGCACCGCGACCCGCGCATGCACGTGCACCAGCGCGATGGCTATGAGGCGCTGAAAGCCCTGCTGCCACCGAAGGAAAAGCGCGGCCTGGTGCTGATCGATCCGCCGTACGAGGCGCAGGAAGCCGAATACAAGGTGATCGAGCAGGCGCTGAAGACCGCGCTGCAGCGCTGGCCGACCGGCATCTATGCCGTGTGGTACCCGATCAAGCTGCGCAGCCAGGTGCAACCGTTCCTGCGTGGCCTGCAGCGCATCGGCGCCCGTCGCGTGCTGCGGGTGGAATTGCTGGTGCACCCGGACGATTCCCCGCTGCGCCTCAACGGCTCGGGCATGGCCATCCTCAACGCGCCGTGGAACCTGGACGACGTGCTGCGCGAACCGCTGCGCGCCCTGGGTGAGCTGCTGGCGCAGGACAAACCGGCCACGACGCGACTGGACTGGATCCTGCAGGAAGGCGCCGAGCCGCCGGCACCCAGCCCGCTGCCCGCATCGCGCCTGTCCATCCGCGAGCGCCCGTCGCGCCCACGCTGAGCCGTCGCCACACATTTCCGCCACACGTTGCGCCATACCGTTGTCCGCGAAAACCACGCCGTCACGCCACAGGAGTTCGACCATGCGTATCGCCGCCCGCTCCTTGCTGTTTTCCGCCCCGCTGCTGGCGCTCGCGCTGGCCGCCTGCGCTCCGGCGCCGATCTACAAGAACACCACCAGCGCCATCGCCGCCACGCCGGCCCAGGTGGCGCAGTCGCCCGAGCGGTATACCGGCAACAGCCTGATCTGGGGTGGCCGCGTAGTGGCCGTCAGCAACCTGGCCGATCACAGCGAGATCGAACTGCTGGCCTACCCGCTGGATTCATCCCAGCGACCCAAGGCCAACGACACCGGCAACGGTCGCTTCATCGCGGTGATGCCCGGCTATGTCGAACCGCTCAGTTATCCGCCGGGCGCCCTGATGACGCTGAGCGGCACGCTCAACGGTAGCCGCAGCGGCAAGGTGGGCGAAGCCAGCTACGTGTTCCCGCTGGTCACCGTGAACGAGTCGCACGTGTGGACCGCGGAGGAAATGCGCAAGGGCCACAGCAACGTGCATTTCGGCGTGGGGCTGGGCGTGGGAATACGCTGACGAAGGCTGTCGGGACAACGTTCCCCAGTCCGTTGTCCACGACTGACGCATTGATTGAGAGCCGTCGGGCGACGCTAGAATTGCCGCCCTCGCTTCCACTCCCACGCATGGATACGCATGTCCGGTCACGCCAACTCACGCAAAGCAATCTTCCTGGCGCTGGGCGCCAACTTCGCCATCTTCGTGGCCAAGTTGTTCGCCGCCATCGTTACCGGCTCGGGCGCGATGATGGCCGAAGCCGTGCACTCGCTGGCCGATTGCGGCAACCAGGGCCTGTTGCTGCTGGGTATCCGCCAGGCCAAGCGGCCGCCGTCGGATGAGTTCCCGCTGGGTTGGGGGCGCGCGCTGTACTTCTGGTCGTTCCTGGTCGCCATCCTGCTTTTCAGCGTGGGCGGCATGTTCTCGGTCTACGAGGGTGTGCACAAGCTGAGCCATCCCGAACCGTTGAAATGGCCGTGGCTGGCATTGGGCGTGCTTGGCTTCGGCATCATCGCCGAAGGCCTCTCGATGCGCGGCTGCCTGCAGGAGGTGAACAAGGCCCGCGGCGAGCAGGACCTGTGGACGTGGTTTCGCCAGACCCGTTCCAGCGAGTTGCTGGTGATCTTCGGTGAGGATCTGGCCGCGCTGGTCGGCCTGTGCCTGGCCGCGCTCGCCGTCGGCGCCACCATGCTCACCGGCAACCTGATGTTCGACGCGGCCGGCACCATCGCCATCGGCGTGTTGCTGATCGTGGTGGCCGTACTGGTGGCCATCGAGGTCAAGGCGCTGCTGATCGGCCAGGGCATGGAACCCCGTCGTCGCGAGGAACTGCTCGACTTCCTGCGCCAGCGTCCGGAAGTGGCCGAGGTGCTGAACCTGATCACCCTGCAGATGGGCCCGGACGTGATGGTGGCGATCAAGGCGCGGATGCAGCGGACATCCGGCGATCAGGCCCTGATCGCGTCGATCAACACCGTGGAAGCGGCGATGAAAGCCCGTTTCACCGACGTGAAGTGGAGCTTCTTCGAGCCCGACAACGCGGATTGACCGGCGTGACCTGACGCCGCAGGGCCGGTCGCAGGCGGCACGTTACAATGGCGGCCTCCGACGCCAGCAAGCGACCCATGCGCAACCCTTTGCAAGAACAACTTCTCAAAGCCGGGCTGGTGAAGAAAAACCAGGTGGCCCAGGCGGTGCGTGAGCAGGCGAAAAAGCACAAGGGCAAGCAGCCGTCAGCGCCGAGCACCGAACAGTTGGAAGCGCAGCGCTTGCAGGCGGAAAAGGCCGCGCGCGACCGCGCCATCGCCGCCGAGCGCAATGCGCAGTTGCGCGCTGCCGAGGCGCGGGCACAGGTGCAGCAGATCGTGGACGCGCACAAGGTGAAGCGCGAGGGCGAGATCGCCTACCGCTTTACCGATGGCGACCGCATCCGCGACGTGCTGGTGAACGAGGCGCTGCGCGCGCAACTGGCCGCCGGCACGCTGGTGATCGTGCGCCACGGCCAGGGTTACGAATTGCTGCCGCGCGTGGCGGCCGACAAGGTGTACGAGCGCGATGCCACGGTGATCGTGCTCGATCACGGCCAGCCCGCACCGGGCGGCACGCCCGACGCGGACGATGCGTTCTACAGCAAGTTCGAGGTGCCCGACGACCTCATCTGGTAACGCGCCGGCGCTGCTCAAACCTTTCCGTATTGCAGCAAATCGGCAGCATATCTGGCTCGTCACGCCTTGTAGTGACATTGCAATTTCATGCTGCATTGCACACAATACGCGAAAGTACGGACGTTCCCCATGAGCCTTGCCATCACGTATTCCGCGCCGCTGCGTTTCGCCCCGCTGCCACCGCGCAGCAGCGAGCGCTTCGCCCGCCGCCCCGCCAACGACGATCCGCGTGGCGAACACGTCGCCACCCGCGACGGCCGCGAACTGGTACTGCGCCCGATCGAGCCGGGCGACGTGGCTGCCCTGCAACGCTGCTTCTCGCGACTGTCGCCGGAGGACATCCGGCGCCGTTTCCTGCATGCCATGTCGGAGCTTCCCGCGCTGATGGCGCAGCGCCTGTGCCAGGTCGATCCTGCGCTGGAAACCGCCTTCGTGCTGATGGACGAATCCACCACGCCGGCGGAGATGCGCGGCGTCGGCCGCATCTACGTCGACCAGTCCGCCAACAACGCCGAGTTCTCGGTACTGGTGGAGCACGACTGGACCCGCCTGGGCCTGGGCGCGCTGCTGATGCAGCGTCTGGTGGACGATTGCCGCCGCCGCAACCTGGCCGAGATCTGGGGCTACGTGCTGCTGGAAAACCGCCCCATGCTGGAACTGTGCAAGGAGCTCGGCTTCGTACGTCGACTGCTGCCCAGCGAACCGGGTACCGCACAGATCTCCCTGACCTTGGGCAAACCCGCCAAGCCGCGCTGACCCGCGCTTCTCCGATTCCCCATTCCCGATTCCCTGCTCTCAGGGCATCGCCCCCCGGCTCATCGGCGTGGGCGGCGTCGCCACGTTCACCAGTGGCGCCAGCCGCACCAGCCGCAGCGCGATCAGCAACCCGGCCAGCACCAGCACGCCTACGAACAAAGCCACGCCGTTCCATCCGTGCGATGCGTAGAACAGCCCGCCGCTGGCGCCCGCCACGCTCGAACCCATGTAGTAGCAGAACAGGTACACGGACGACGCCTGCGCCTTGGCCGCCCCGGCACGCCGCCCCACCCAGCTGCTGACAATGGAGTGGCCGCCGAAAAAGCCGAACGTCACCGCCACGATGCCCAACATGATCAGCGGCAACGGCCGGCACATCGTCAACGCCACCCCGGCCAGCATCAGGGCGAACGCCGTCCACAGCACCTTGCGCCGCCCCAGCTTGCCGGCCAAGTGGCCCATCCACGCCGAGCTGAACGTGCCCACCAGATAGATGCCGAAGATCAACCCCACCACCGCCTGGCTGAGGTTGTACGGCGCCGCCAGCAAGCGATAGCCCAGGTAGTTGTAGACGGTGACGAAGGCACCCAGCAGCAAGAAACCCTCGACGAACAACCACGGCAGGCCACGATCATGGAACATGCCGGCAAAGCGGCCGACCACCAGCCGCCAGCGCAACGGCTGCGCCACGAAATGCCGCGAAGGCGGCAGCGCGCGCCAGAAGATCGCGCCGGCCAGCACGCCGATGATGCCAACCACCATGACACCGGCGCGCCATCCGAAAAAGTCCGCCAGCACGCCAGTGATCAACCGCCCGCCCATGCCGCCGACTGCACTGCCGCTGATGTACAGCCCCATGCCCAGGCCGATCGATTCGACGTGCATTTCCTCGCCCAGGTACGTCATCGCCACCGCCGGCAATCCGCTCAGGGTCAAACCGAGCAAGGTGCGCACCACCAGCAGCGCCGTCCAGTTCGGCATCACCGCCGTCACCAGCACCAGCAGCGCCGACGACAGCAACGACGCCACCATCACCGACTTGCGCCCCCAGGCGTCCGACAACGCCCCGGCGAACAACATCGCCACCGCCAGCACGCCGGTGGTCAGCGACAGCGACAGCGCGCTGCCCGCCGCGCTCACGCCATAGTCGCGACTGAATTCCGGCATCAGCGGTTGTACGCAGTAGAGCAGGCCGAACGTGGCAAACCCGGCTGCGAAAAGCGCCAGGTTGGTCTGGCGGAAGGCGGGCGTACCGTGGTGGATGAAGGGTGCGTGCGCCGCGTCATGTGGGGCTGACGCAGCGACGGAAACAGGCGTCGTGGGGGATTCCATCCGACCCATGATACGACCGCCTGGATGGCCGCGGCCTGACCGCATGTCCCTGTGGGAGCGGCTTCAGCCGCGATGCTCTTCGATACATCCGACAAGAGCATCGCGACTGAAGTCGCTCCTACATCATGTTACGAGAGTCGTGCCACGGTGCGCCGGTAGCGCGCGGCGATGCGCTCCTCATCGCGATGGCGAAAACCGCGCACTTGCCAGCAGCCACCCACCAACACATCGCGCACCAATGGCGTGTTGCCGGCAAAGATGAAGCTGTCGAGCAACGCGCGCGCATCACGCCCCGCCAGCAGCGGCGACGTTTCGTCCAGCACAATCAGATCGGCCCGCGCGCCTTCGCGCAGTTCGCCGGCCGCAAACCCGGACGCCTGCGCTCCACCGCGCAACGCCGCGCGCCACAGGGTTTCGGCCACGCTGTCGCCCGGCTGCCGGGCGGCGACATTGCGGTGCCGCGTGACGACACGCTGGCCATATTCCAGCCAGCGCAACTCCTCCACCGGCGAGATCGAAATGTGCGAATCCGAACCGATGCCCAGCGTGCCGCCGGCATCCTGGAACGCGGCCAGCGGGAACAGGCCGTCGCCCAGGTTGGCCTCGGTGGTGGGACACAGGCCGGCCACCGCGCCGCTGCGGGCAAGCTGCGTGGTCTCCGCCGCCGTGAGGTGGGTGGCGTGCACCAGGCACCAGCGCGCATCGACGTCCGCATGGTCGAACAGCCATTCCACCGGCCGTGCGCCGCGCAGGGCCAGGCAATCCTGCACTTCGCCAATCTGTTCGGCGATGTGGATGTGGATCGGCGCTTCCTTCGCGTCGTCGCTGGCCAGCACCTCGCGCATGGCGTGTTCCGGTACCGCGCGCAACGAGTGCAGGGCGATGCCGACGCGCAGGTCGTCACTCTGATGCCGGCGCAGCGTTTCCAGTAACCGCAGATAGCTGTCCACGGTGTGGCCGAAGCGGCGTTGGCGCGCGGTCAGCGCACGGCCGTCGAAACCGCCGCTGATGTAAAGCACTGGCAGCAAGGTCAGCGCGATGCCGGCTTCGCGGGCGGCTTCGATCAGCGCCAGCGACATGATCTCGGGCTGCGCGTAGGGCGTGCCGTCGGGCTGGTGGTGGAGGTAGTGGAACTCGCAGACCTGGGTGTAGCCAGCCTTGAGCATCTCGACGTAAAGCTGGGCGGCGATGGCCTGCAAGGCGTCCGGGCCGATCGCCACGGCGCAGGTGTACATCGTTTCGCGCCAGCTCCAGAAACTGTCGTCGGCGCTGCCACGCCGCTCGGCCAAGCCTGCCATTGCGCGCTGGAAGGCATGCGAATGCAGGTTGGGCATGCCGGGCAACACCCAGTCACCCAGGGCTTCGCCAGTCGCGTCCGCAGCGCGCGCCACGCGCCCGCCGTCGACGCCGAAGGTGGCCGCCTGCTGCCAGCCGTCGGCCCGCCACAAGTGGCCGGCCCGATAGGAACCATGGTGATCAGTCATCGGTGGACTCCACAGGCATCGCCGGCAGTGTAGCGGCGTCGACCGATCTTCACCCGCACGTGGAACGCGCTGTGCATAATCGCCGTATGGCCAAGAAACCCAATGAAAACACGCCAAAACTGACGCTGCGCCAGGCCGTGCTGGCCGACGTGCCGCAACTGGCCGACCTCACCGCCCGTGTCTATTCGGACGAATGGGGTCATTCGCGCGAGATGCTGCGGTCCCAGCAGACGCACTTTCCCGAGGGCCAGTTCGTGGTCGAGTACGAGGGCAAGGTGGTGGGTTACTGCGCCACCTTCCGCATCGACGAGGCCACCGCGCTGGCACCGCATACGTGGATGCAGATCACCGGCGGCGGCATGGCCTCGCGGCACAAGCCCGATGGCGATTGGCTGTACGGCATGGAAGTGGTGGTGCATCCGGATTACCGCGGCATGCGCATCGGCCAGCGGCTGTACCACGCACGCAAGCGGTTGTGCACCGACCTGAAACTGCGCGGCATCGTGTTCGGCGGGCGCGTTCCCGGGCTGGCCAAATACATCACTCGTTATGGCAGCGCCGACGCGTATGTGCAGGCGGTGCTGGACGGGCAGCGGCGCGATCCCACGCTCAGTTTCCAGCTGTCCAACGGTTTCGAGATGATCGGGCTGTTGCGTGCCTACGTGCCGTCCGACCATGAATCGCTGGGCTTCGCCGTGCACCTGGTGTGGCGCAATCCGCGCTTGCTGAACCAGCCGGACGTGCCTTCCATCCCCTCCACCCAGCACCTGCCCGATTCCGTGCGGGTGGCGTCGGTGCAATACCTGCAGCGGCGCATTGCCTCGTTCGAGGAATTCGCCACCCAGGTCGAGTATTTCACCGACATCGCTGCCGACTACAACGCCGACTTCGTCACCTTCCCCGAGCTGATCACGCTGCAGTTGCTGTCGATCGAGAACACCGAGTTGTCGCCGGTGGAGTCGATCCGCAAGCTGAGCCATTACACGCCGCAGGTGAAGGAGCTGTTCAGCCGTCTGGCCGTCCATTACAACATCAACATCATCGCCGGCACGCACCCCACCGAGCAGGCCAACGGCGACATCCACAACGTCTGCTACATCTGCCTGCGCGATGGCTCGATCCATGAGCGCGAGAAGCTGCACCCCACGCCCAGCGAACGCAATGTGTGGAACATCAGCGGCGGCGAGAGCGCGGCCACGGTACTGACCGACTGCGGGCCGATCGGGGTGATGATCTGCTACGACAGCGAGTTTCCGGAGGTGGCGCGGCACCTGGTGGACCAGGGCGCGCTGATCCTGTTCGTGCCGTTCTGCACCGACGTGCGCGAAGGCTACCTGCGGGTGCGGTACTGCGCGCAGGCGCGGGCGATCGAAAACCAGTGCTACGTGGTGATGTCGGGCAACGTGGGCAACCTGCCCGGCGTCAACAATTTCGATATCCAGTACGGCCAGAGCTGCATCCTCACGCCCAGCGATTTCGGCTTCGCCCGCGATGGCGTGGCGGCCGATTCGACGCCGAACATCGAAACCGTGCTGTTTGCCGACCTGCGCCTGGAAGGCCTGGCCCGCGCGCGCAACGCGGGCGCGGTGACCAACCTCAAGGACCGCCGCTTCGATCTGTACGAGACCCGCTGGCGCACGCTTCCCGGCGCCACCTGATCGTACACACGCGCCTCCACCTCGCCGGCCACGCCAGCCTGCGATAATCACGCGATGGATGATTCTCCCGAACCCGTGGCCACCTCGTCGAATCCACGCCTGCAGGCGCTGCTTGGCCACGAGTTCTTCGCACCGCACCAGTGGAAACGGCGACTGGTGCTGTGGGTGGGTGCGGTGCTGGTGGCGCTGGCGGCGATCCTGTTTGCCAAGGCCAGTGTGTGGTCGTACCACCTGTTCCTGCGCATCCTCGCGTTCGGCGTGTGGATTCCGCTGATCCTCACTCCGCTGGTGTTCGGGCTGCTGGCGTGGGTGACCGAAGGGCGGCTGCGCGCGACCCGCGGCAGCGGCATTCCGCAGGTCATCGGCACACTGCACATCGAGGACGAGGGCTTCCGCGCGCGCATGCTGTCGCTGCCAATCGCGGTGGGCAAGATGGTGCTGACGCTGATCTCGCTGGCGGTTGGCGCCTCGATCGGCCGCGAGGGGCCGACCGTGCATGTGGGTGCAGCGCTGTTCTATTCGATCGGTCGCCGCTTCGGCTTCACCGATCCCAAGGCGGCCTCGCGCTTCATCCTGGCCGGTGGCGCGGCAGGCATCGCGGCGGCGTTCAATACACCGCTGGCCGGCGTGGTGTTCGCGATCGAGGAACTGGCCGGCACCTTCGAGCATCGCTTCAGCGGCTTGCTGCTGACGGCCGTGATCATCGGCGGCGTGGTCTCGCTGGGCATCATGGGCAATTACTCGTATTTCGGCGAAGTCGAGGCCAGCCTGCCGCTGGGGCGCGCCTGGCTGGCGGTGCTGCTTACCGGCGCCATCTGCGGCCTGCTTGGCGGCCTGTTCGCGCGCCTGATCCTGCTCAGCCGTCACGGTCCGCTGGCCCGGATCGGACGCCTGCGCGCGCGCTGGCCTGTGCCGTTTGCAGTGGGCTGCGGACTGGCGCTGGCGCTGCTGGGGCTGTGTTCGCACAACGCCATCTATGGCACCGGCTACGACCAGGCCCGCGCCATCGTGCAGGACGCCGTCAACACGCCGGGGCAATCCTTCGGCATCGCCAAGTTGCTGGCCAACGTGGTGTCGTACTGGGCTGGCATCCCGGGCGGCATCTTCTCGCCGGCGCTGGCGGTCGGCGCCGGCCTGGGCCAGAACATCACCCAGTTCCTGCCGGACGTACCCGCCGCCGCCGTGGTGTTGCTGGGCATGAGCGCGTACCTGGCTGGCGTCACCGGCTCACCGCTGACCTCGGCGGTGATCGCCATGGAACTCTGCGACAACCAGGACATGGTGATACCGATCATGGCCGCCTGCCTGCTGGCCCGCGCGGCCGCATCGCTGTTCTGCCCTACCCCGGTCTATCGCGATTTCGCCGAGCGCATGGTGCAGGATTACGAACAACGCCACGCCACGCGCCACCCGGCCGCCGAAAGCGATGACGACGCCGATGACGCCGACAGCGAATCCACGCCGGTCGGGCGCACCAGCGCCTTCGAGGAGCCGGCCGCACCCGGCGAAAACGCGGCTCGCCGCCAACCATCGGACACCCAATAGAAGAAAACCACAGGACGTGGTTTTCTTCACAAGCCCTGAGTCAGCCACGGAGTCCGCACCACCATGAGCGAATCACGCTGGGATCGGCTGCTGTTGAACGCCACACTGGCCACGTTTGCCGGCGATGCGCCATACGGATTGATCGAGCACGGCGCCATCGCGATGCATCATGGCCGCATCGCGTGGCTGGGTCGCATGGAGGCGTTGCCCGACGCGCCCGGTGCCCTGGCGGTGACCGTGGAATCGCTGGACGGTGCATTGGTGACGCCGGGCCTGATCGACTGCCACACCCACCTGGTGTTCGGCGGCGATCGCGTCCATGAATTCGACTTGCGGCTCAACGGCGCCAGCTACGAGGAGATCGCCCGCGCCGGCGGCGGCATCGTCGCCAGCGTCAACGCCACCCGCGCCGCCAGCGAGGAGCAACTGTTCGCCCACTCCCTACCGCGGGCCCAGGCGCTGCTGGCCGATGGCGTCACCACGCTGGAGATCAAGTCCGGTTATGGGCTGGATCTGGACAGCGAGCGCCGCATGCTGCGCGTGGCCCGGCGCATCGGCCGCGAACTGGGCATCAGCGTGCGCACCAGCTTCCTGGGCCTGCATGCGTTGCCGCCGGAATACCGCGACCGGCGCGATGCCTACGTGGGCCTGGTCTGCGACACCATGCTGCCGGCGCTGGCCGCCGAAGGGTTGGTCGATGCGGTGGATGCGTTCTGCGAAAGCATCGGTTTCAGCCGCGAGGAAACCCGCCGCCTGTTCGAGCGCGCGAAGCAACTGGGCCTGCCGGTGAAGCTGCACGCCGAGCAGTTGTCCGACCTGGACGGCGCGGCGCTGGTGGCCGAATACGGCGGGCTTTCCGCCGACCATCTGGAACACCTCGGCGAAGCCGGCATCCGGGCGATGGCCGTCGCCGGCACGGTGGCCGTGTTGCTGCCGGGCGCGTTCTACGCGTTGCGCGAAACGAAGCGCCCGCCGATCGACCTGCTGCGCCAGCACGGCGTGCCGATGGCGATCGCCACTGATTGCAACCCCGGCACTTCACCGCTGCTGTCGCTGCGGCTGGCCGCGGGCATGGCCTGCACCTTGTTCCGGTTGACACCGGAGGAAGCGCTGCGCGGCGTCACCGTCAACGCGGCGCGCGCGCTGGGCATGGACGATTGCGGCACGCTGGCGCCGGGGCAACGGGCCGACCTGGTGATATGGAACGTGAAGCAGCCGGCGGCGCTGTGTTACTGGATCGGCGGCGCGCTGGTGCGGACCGTCCTTGTGGGTGGTGAATCAGTGGCGTGACAGCCGGCTCATGCGCGCGGCCAGCGCCTTGAAAAACGCCGCCGGCAACTCCGCGCGCACCGGCACGCGCCACCAGTGCGGCTGGGCGAACGCACGGCATTTGACCGCATCCTTGTCGGTCATCAACACCGGCAGGCCATCGGCAAAATCCAGCTCCGCCGCCGCAAAGGCGTGGTGATCGGCGAACGCATGCGCGATCACCTCGATACCCGCCGCCCGCAGGCTGTCGAAGAAGCGCTCCGGGTGACCGATCGCCGCCACCGCATGCACCCGCTGGCCGCCGAAGTCGCGCAGCGGTTGCTTGCGCGCATCGGTCAACGACATCGCCACCTGGCCGCGCAACCGCATCGGATATTCATCCGCTACCGGCGTGCCGCCGTTGCATACCCGAAAATTCAATCGCTCCCAGCGCTGCATCGGTTCGCGCAGCGGGCCGGCGGGCAACAGGCGCTCGTTGCCGAAGCGGCGGGTGCCGTCCACCACGCCGATCTCCACGTCACGCGCCAGGGCGTAGTGTTGCAGGCCGTCGTCGGCAACCAGCACATTGCAGCCGGCGTCGAGCAGCAACTGCGCGGCGGCAGGACGATCGCGCCCCACCGCCACCGGCACGCCGCTGGCGTGGATCAGGCAGGGCTCGTCACCCACCTGCGCCGGATCGGGTTTGTCGCCCAGCAACATCGGCTCGCGCTGGCTGCCGCCATAGCCGCGGCTTACCACGCCCGGCCGATAACCCTGCGTGCGCAGCGCCTCGACCACCGCGATCGTCAGCGGGGTCTTGCCGGTGCCGCCCACGCTGATGTTGCCGATCACGATCACGGGCGCATCCAGTTGCACGCGCCGCAGCCAGCCCAGGTGGTAGAGCGCCCGGCGCAGATGGATGACCGTGCTGTAAAGCGCCGCCAACGGCCGCGTCCACCAAGGGGCGCGGGCATCGCCGTACCAGGCCGCTTCGAGCGTGTCGACCAGCGCCATGACGAACCCTCAGTCGCTGCCTTGGGCGATGGTCTGCTCGCTGAACTGCATCCGGTGCAGTGCGGCGTAGTGGCCACCCAGTGCGATCAATTCCGGATGCGTGCCGCGCTCCACGATGCAGCCCTGATCCATCACCGCGATCTGGTCGGCATCCTCCACCGTGGACAGGCGGTGGGCGATCACCAACGTGGTGCGGTCGCGCATCAATCGCTGCAGCGCCTGCTGGATCAGCCGCTCCGATTCGGTATCCAGCGCGCTGGTCGCTTCGTCCAGCACCAGGATCGGCGCGTTCTTCAGGATCGCCCGCGCAATCGCGATGCGCTGGCGCTGGCCGCCGGAGAGCATGTTGCCGCTCTGGCCGATGCGGGTATGGATGCCTTCGGGCATGCGCGCGATGAATTCCATCGCATTGGCCGCCTCGGCCGCGGCGATGATTTCCGCCTCGCTGGCACCAGCCAGTTCACCGTAGGCGATGTTGTTGGCCACGGTGTCGTCAAACAGCACCACCGATTGGCCGACCCAGGCAATCTGCCGGCGCAGCGAGGCCAGCGTGTAATCGCGGTAGTCCTCGCCATCGAGCACGATGCGTCCGGCGCTGGGTTCGTAGAAGCGCGGCAGCATGCCCACCAGGCTGCTCTTGCCGCTACCCGAGCGGCCCACCAGTGCCGTCACGCTACCTGGTGCGCAGTGGAGATCCACGCCGCGCAGCGCCTCGAAACCGTTGCGCGGGTAGACCAGCCGCACTGCCTCGAAACGCAGGTCACCGCGGGTGCGCGACAGCTCGCGAACACCCTGGTCCACTTCCGGCGGCAGGTCGATCACCTGGAAGATGTCATCGGCCGCGGACAGCCCGCGCTGGATGTTCGCCTGCACGCTGGTGAGGCGCTTCAGCGAAGGCAGCATGGTGCCCATCGCGGTGAGCACGGAGAAAAACACACCCGGCGACATCACGTTGAGCACCTGCGGTCGCGTGCCCAGGTAGACCAGCGCCGCCAGCGCCATCGCGGCCACCAGTTGCACGGTGGAACTGGACGCCGCATTGGTGGCGGCGATCTTCAGATTGAGCCGGCGGGTGTGGCGGGTGATCTCGTCGAAGCGCTGCGCCTCGTGCTGCTGGCCGCCATAGATCCGCACCTCGCGATGCGCGCCCACCGACTCCTCCACCGTGCCCGTGACCGAGCCCATGGTGCCTTGGATGCGGCGGCTGATCTGGCGATAACGGCGGCTCACCACGGTGGCCACCAGCGCGATCGCCGGCACCATCACCAGCAGCGAAAGCGTGAGATAGGGGCTGTAATAAAGCATCACGCCCAGCATCGCGATCACGGTGAAACCGTCGGTGATGGCAATCTTCGCGGCGCTGCTGGAAGCGGCGGCCACCTGCTCGCTCGTATAGGTGACGCGCGAAACCTGCTCGCCGGAGGGCTCGCTGCCGAAATAAGGCGCGGGCAGCCGCAGATAGGCGTCGAAGACATCGTGCTGCATCGCCTGCACCACATGCCGGCCGATATAGGAGACGCCGTAATCGCTGACGAATGTGCCGAACGAACGCACCAGGAAGATCCCGATGATCCAGATCGGCATCCAGAAGATCAGGTACGGGTCCTTGCGGGTGAACAACGTGTCGATCATCGGCTGCAGCAGGCCGGTGAACAGCGCCAGCCCGCCACCGTCGACCAGCATGCCGACCACCGCCACCAGCGCGACCGGCCAGTACCGTCGCGTGTAACCGAGCAGCCGGCGATAGACGCCCCAGCTGTCGGCCACCGGTGCCATGGCCGGGCGGTGCTTCACTCCGTGGCGCCCGTCGCCGTGGGCGTGGTGGCGATCGACAGCCGGCTGAAGCCGAGCTGGCCCAGCGCATCCATCGCCGTCACCACATCCTGGTGCGGCGTGTTGGCGTCGGCGCGAATCGTCACCGGCCGCTCGCGGTCACTGCCCGCATGGCTGGTGATGGCCTGCTTGAGCGGGTCGATGCCCTCGCCCATGACCTCGTCGCTGCCGACATAGAAGCGGCCTTCGCGATCGATCATCACGGTCAGCGTGGGCGCGTTCATGTCGCGATCGGAGGTGCTGGCGTTGGGCAGGGTCACCTGCAGCCGCGAGTGCTGGATGAAGGTGCTGGTGAGCACGAAGAACATCAGCAGGGTGAGCAGCACGTCGATCAACGGGATCACGTTGATCTCGAAATCGTCCTGCCGACGGTCGTTGCCGATACGCATCGTGGTGACCTCAGCCCGCGCCCGTGGCCGAAGGAGCCGGTGCGCGGCGTGGCCGCGGCGTGGCGGCGGGCGTGGTCAGGGTCAGGTCGTCCAGCAGCGCGGTGGCCTGCCTTTCCATATCCACGCAATAACCGGCCACGCGCGAGCGGAAATAGCGATGCAGCACGTACGCGGGAATCGCCACGGTAAGGCCCGATGCGGTGCAGATCAGCGCCTCGCCGATGCCGCCGGCCATTTTTGCCGGGTCGCCAATACCGCCGCCCATCACCTCCATGAACATGCGGATCAGGCCGACCACGGTGCCGAACAGGCCCAGCAACGGGCCGATCAGCGCGATCGTGCCCAGCGTGTTGAGGTAGCGCTCCATCCGGTGCACCACATGGCGGCCGGTGTCCTCGATGCGCTCCTTGATCAGCTCGCGCGGACGGTTGCGCACCGCCAGCGCCGCGGCCAGCAGTTCGCCCAGCGGCGAGCCGTTGGCCAGCGTCTGCAGATGGTTGGGATCCAGTTGTCCCGCGCGCGCCCACTGGCGTACCTCCTCACCCAACCCGGGCGGCAGCACGGCCTTGCGGCGCAGCGTCAGACAACGCTCCAGCACGATCGCCAGCGCCACCGCGGAACAGATCAGGATGGGCACCATCGCCCAGCCACCAGCCATCAGGATTTCCAGCACGTTGCGCCCCCATCGGACGACCTGTCGAGAGCGCGCATGATAGCAGTCCCGCTTCGCCCGACTGCGGCACAGGTGGCAGTAAGTGGCTCACTCGCGCCAGTAGCGGCGCTGACGCAAACGCCAGCCCGGTTCGCGCCGCGCGGGCGCATCGGCCGGAAATTCCAGCGGAATGGCGCCCTGGGTCGCGGTATTGAACAGCGGCACGCCAGCCGCCGCATAGCGCGCCACCACCTCGGGTTTCGGATGCCCGAAACGGTTGCGCCAACCGGCCGAAACCACCGCCAGGGGTGGATGGATCGCGGCGATGAACGCCGCGCTGGACGAGGTCTTGCTGCCGTGATGCGGCACCACCAGCAACGGCGCCATGCCCAGCCCGACCGCCGCAGCCACCTGCGGCTCCACCCGCGAACTGATGTCGCCGGCCAGCAGCAGACGGCCGCGCGGACCTTGCACCAGCAGCACGCAGGAACTGTCGTTGTCGCGATCACCCTGGCCGGGTGCCGGGTTCAGCACGCGAAAATCCACGCCATCCCAGCGCCAGGACTGCCCGCTGACGCATTGCTGCATCGGGATCTGCATCCGCGACGGTTCGCCGGCGTAGCGCGTTGCCTGCGGGAACGCCGTGGCAACTGTTTCCGCACCGCCCGCGTGATCGTTGTCACCGTGACTGATCATCAGCATGTCGAGCTCGCCGATGCCCAGCGCATGCATCGCCGGCAACACCACCGCCTCGCCCAGATCGAAACCCGAGGGATAACGCGCGCCCGCGTCGTAAACCAGCACATGGTGTTGCGTGCGCAGCAACACCGACAGGCCCTGCCCCACGTCCAGCACCCACACCCGGAACGCACCCGCCGGCGGTGGCGCCAGCGCGGGATACAGCAGCGGAAGGAACAACAGTGCACCCAGCCAGCGCAGCGGCACACCGCGCGGCATGAACAACCATAGCGCGCCGGCCAGTGCCAGCAACAATGCAAAGGGTTGTACCGAAGGTAGATACCACTGCGCGCCAGGCCAGGCAGCCGTCTGCTCCAACAACCACCATTGCGCATGGGCCAGCTTCGCGGCCACCCACAACACTGGCGTGGCCGCAGGCGGGCACAACCCCAACAACAGCGTGCCACCCAGCGCACACGGCACGATCGCGAAACTGACCAGCGGCACCGCGACCAGGTTGGACAACGCGCCCACCAGCGAGGCCTGCCCGAAGAACCACAGGCTCAACGGCAACAGCCCCACCGTCATCACCATCTGCCCGGCCGACAACTCGTGCAGAAACGCGCGCAGCCCGCGACCGCGCGCCTGCAGGCACAACATCAGGAATGCCACACCCACGAACGACAGCCAGAATCCCGCCGCCAGCACGGCCAGCGGATCGACCAGCAGGATCGCCAGCATGGCCAGCCCCAGCGATTGCGCGCCGGTGCTGCCGCGTCGCCCGCAGCGGGCCAGCGTGACCACCGCGATCATCAGCAAGGTGCGCACGGTGGGCAGGCCGAACCCCGCCAGCGCGGCGTAGATCGTGGCCGCCAGCAAGGCGGCGGCCGCCTGCGCCTGCGGCCGCGGCAAGCGGTGGCCCAACTGTGGCAGCAGGCCATACAGCAGCGTCGCCAGGCCCAGCCCGAACACCGCCGCCACGCCCACATGGAAGCCGGAAATCGCGATCAGGTGCGATACGCCATTGGCACGCGCCACCGCCCAATCACGCTGCTGCAAGCCACGCGTGTCGCCTACGGCAAACGCGCGCAACAGGGCCGCATCATGCGGGTCGCGCACCCGCGCCGCGATGCCACGGGCGATCGCATCGCGGGCACCATCCACGCACAAGGAGGGCTTGCCGAGCTGCGCATTGTCGACATCGTCGCGCACATAACCATGCGCCACGATGCCCCGCTGCAGCGCGGTGCGCTCGCTGTCCGCGCTGCCCGGATCGAGCAGCCCGCGCGGCCGTTTCAGGCGCAATTGCAGGCGCCAGCGACTGCAGGGATGGAGCACTGGCGGATCGTCGTACCAACTCACCGCAACGCGCCCGCGCCATGGAAGGAGCCGACCATCCAGCGTGGCGCGATCCACCCGCAACTCGAAGCTGCTGGCGTAATCGCGCTTCAACGGCAGGTCCACGATGGTGCCGATCACGATCAGGTCGCGGCCTTCCAGCGAACGCGGCAGGCGCGCATCCACGGCCAGGCCGCCGCGAAACATCGCCCACGCCACACCGATCAGGATGCAGCCGACCCACCGCCCCTGTGGCCACCGCCACGCCAACAACAAGGCGAGAGCCAACAGCAGAAGCGCGAACCAACGGGGCGGCAACGACGGCAACCACTGGACGACCAGTACGCCCACCAGCAAGGCGAGACCCATACTTGCCGCGGGTATTGCCCCCATTCTTGCCACGCTGCGCTCCATGCGGTCGGATCAACGAGCGTAGCGCGACGCCAACCACACAGCGGACGAAAGACGTGTAGGCCCCCGCCTTGGCATGGGATATCAATTGTCGGAGCGGCCTTCAAGTGGGAGCGACTTCAGTCGCGATGCTCTTGCTTTGGGGTTCCAGAGCAGAAGCATCGCGACTGAAGTCGCTCCCACAGGCGTGGTGGCCTTTTCGGTCAGGTGGCAGTTTTTTCCTGCAACATACCGTTATGCAACACCAGCGTGCGATCCATCCGGGCGGCGAGGCGCGTGTCGTGCGTCACCAGCACGAAGCTGGTGCCGATCTCCTGGTTGAGCTCCAGCATCAGGCCGTAGACCTGCGCCGCGTTGTCTTCGTCGAGGTTGCCGGTGGGCTCGTCGCCCAGTACGCAGGCGGGCCGCGTCACCAGCGCGCGCGCCACCGCGCAGCGCTGGCGTTCGCCGCCGGAAAGCTCCGAGGGTTTGTGCTGCAGGCGCTTGCCCAGCCCCACCCGCTCCAGCAGCGCGGCCGACTGGCGTTGCGCCTCGGCAATCGCGGTGCCGCGAATCAGCAGCGGCATGCACACGTTTTCCAGCGCGGTGAACTCGGGCAGCAGATGATGGAACTGGTAGATGAAACCCAGCGAACGGTTGCGCACGCGGCCGCGCTCGGCATCGGACAGCGTGGACAGCAGGCGTCCATCCACCTCCACCTCACCCGCGCTCAAGGTATCGAGCCCGCCGATGATGTGCAGCAGCGTGCTCTTGCCCGAGCCCGACGCGCCCACGATCGCCATCGTCTGGCCGCGCTTGAGTTCAAAGCTGACGTCGCTCAGCACGTCGGTGCGCAAGCCGCCTTCCTGGTAGGTCTTGGCGACGTGGCTGGCGCGCAGCACGTTTTCAGTCGTGGAATTCATGACGGCCTTATTCATAGCGCAGCGCCTGCGCCGGCTGCGTGCGCGAAGCGCGCCACGCGGGATACAAGGTGGCCAGCAGCGAGAACGTAAACGTGAGCAGGGCGACCCAGCCCACGTCATGCCAGTCCAGCCGGCTGGGGACCTCGCTGATGTAATAAACGTCGGGCGACAGGAAGGTCACGTGGAAGGTGTGCTCGATCCACTTGATGATGCCGGGCAATTTCCACGACAACAGCGAGCCCAGCCCCACCCCGAAACCGATTCCCACGAAGCCCACCAGCACGCCCTGCACCATGAACATGCCCATGATGCTGCGCGGCGTGGCACCCAGCGTGCGCAGGATCGCGATGTCCGCCTGCTTGTCGGTGACCAGCATCATCAGCATCGAGATCAGGTTGATCACCGCCACCAGGATGATCAGCGACAGGATCACGAACATCACCATCTTTTCCATCGACAGCGCGGCGAACAGGTTGGCGTTGGTGTCCATCCAGGTCTGCACCCGATACACCTGGCCCAGCTGATCGGCCAGCTCGCGCGCCACCGGGCGGGCATTGAAAAGATTGTCCAGGCGCAGCCGGATGCCGGTGGGGCCGGTGAGGCTGTTGAGCTTTTCGGCATCGCTCATGTTGACCAGCGCCAGGCCCGAATCGAACTGCTCCATACCCAGCTCGAACACGCCCGCAACATGGAAACCGCGCATGCGCGGCACGCCGCCCATCGGTGTGGCGCGCAATTCGGGAACGGCCATGGTCACGCGGTCGCCCACGCTGACACCCAGCGTCATCGCCAGCTCCTTGCCCAGCACGATGTTCCAGCTGCCCGGCTTCAGCGCATCGAGCGAGCCCTCCACCATGTGTTTGTCGATGTCGACCACCTTGGGTTCCAGCGAAGGCTCGATGCCACGCACCAGCGCACCGCTGGAACGCCGCGCCAGCAACATCGCCTCGCTTTCCACATACGGCGCGGCGCCCAGCACATGCGGATTGGTGCTGGCGACTTTCAGTGCGCGCGGCCAGTCCTCCATGCTCTGGTTCACGCCGGACACGGTGGCGTGCGAGATCGCACCCAGGATGCGCGCGCGCATCTGGTAGTCGAAGCCGTTCATCACCGACATCACCGTGATCAACGCAATCACGCTGATCGCGATGCACACGATCGATACGGTGGAGATGAAGGAGATGAACTGGTTGCGTCGCTTGGCACGCGTGTAGCGCAGGCCGATGAAGAGTTCTAACGGTCGGAACATGGCAACCTGATTCGTGGGAGCGGCAGGGAAAGCCGATACGGACGGCCGCCGGAACGGTATACGTTAGCGCATGGCGCACAGCGGCGGCAGGGGCGCCGAAACCCGGGGTTGTGACACGTTGCGCGCCAGTCAGATTCGCGGCAGTGCTTCGCCAGGCTGCACGGTGGCCAGACGCATGCGCAGACGACGACGAATATCGCGATCGCTGTTGTCCGGCGCCAGCAGCAGGATCTGCATGCCGCGTTCCACCGTCAGCAAACGCAACAGGATGAAGCCGCCGAACACGCGGAACGTGGCCAGCGTGGCGGCGATGTCCTCGTGATCGGCGGTGCGCAAGGTCCAGTCGCCTTCGGCATCCCAACCCGCGGCGGCCAGCGGCGACTGCGCTGCAGGCTGCAGGCTTTGCCAGGTGGCCAGCACCACCGCCGCAATCAACATCAGCTTCAGGCTGATGGCCAGGCCCGAAAGCGCGACGGCAAGCGTGGCCAGTGCCGCGACCACCATCAGGGAGCGTCGCAGCAGTCGCGATGGTGCGTATTCAAAGCCGATGGCGGGCGCGGATGTCATCGATGATCGCCTGCCAGTCGGGCCGCTCGGGCCTGGCGTGGCCCATCACCCAGTCCCACAGGTCCGGGTCCTGCACGTCGAGCAACTCGTCGAACGCCTGCTGTTCGGCCTCACTGGCGCTGTCGAAACGTTCGTCGAGCCAGCCGCCGAACAAGGCGTCCAGTTCGCGAGTGCCTCGGCGGGCACGCCATTGGAGTCTGCCCTTATTCATAACAAATCCGCGCGCAGCGCCTCGTTTGCCTCCTCTCCCCACCGGGGAGAGATTGAGGAGAGGGCGCTCCAATGAGGAAACGCCGCGAAGCCGCCTTTGCTTCCTCTCCCCTCTGGGGAGAGGATTGAGGAGAGGGGGACAATCTTGCGCGGAGCCACCATCAAAAAACCGCCCTTCGATCGACTTTCCCGCGAGCACCCACCCCTCATCCGCCCTTAGGGCACCTTCTTCTCCCCAAACGGGGAGAAGGGATCATGCCGAGCGCCGCTCCACCATCAGCTTCTTGATCTCGGCAATCGCCTTGGCCGGGTTCAAGCCCTTCGGGCAGGTACGCGTGCAGTTCATGATGGTGTGGCAGCGATACAGCTTGAACGGGTCTTCCAGGTCGTCCAGGCGCGCACCGGTGTCCTCGTCGCGCGAGTCCACGATCCAGCGGTAGGCCTGCAGCAGGATCGCCGGGCCCAGGTACTTGTCGCCGTTCCACCAGTAGCTCGGGCAGCTGGTGGAGCAGCAGGCGCACAGGATGCATTCGTACAGGCCGTCGAGCTTCTTGCGCTCTTCGGGCGACTGCAGGCGCTCGCGATCGGGGGCCGGGCTCTGGGTGCGGATCCACGGCTTGATCGAAGCGAACTGCGCATAGAAATGGGTGAGGTCGGGCACCAGATCCTTCACCACCGGCATGTGCGGCAGCGGGTAGATCTTCACGTCGCCGCCACCCTTGCCGGCATCGGCAATGGCGCAGGTGCACGCCAGCGTGTTGGTGCCGTCGATATTCATCGCGCAACTGCCGCAGATGCCTTCGCGGCACGAACGACGCAGGGTCAGCGTGGGATCGATCTCGTTCTTGATCTTCAGCAACGCGTCCAGAACCATCGGGCCGCAGGCGGCCAGATCGACCTCGTAGGTGTCGATGCGCGGGTTCTGATCGTCGTCCGGCGACCAGCGATAGATGCGGAAGGTGCGTGGCTTCTTCGCATCTTTCGCCGGGTAATGCTTGCCCGGCTGAATTTTGGAATTCTTCGGTAGCGCGAATTCACCCATGTCCTCGACCCTTCGGTTCGGCGGCCGGAACCACTATCCGGCCGCGCAACGTGTGATGTGATGCCACCTGCAAACGCAGGATCAGTAAACGCGTTTCGCCGGCGGCACGGCCTTGACCTCATCGGTCATCGGGTTCATGTGCACCGGGCGGAAATCGAAGCGCGACTTGCCCGCTTCATCCACCCACACCAGGGTGTGCTTCATCCAGTTGGCGTCGTCGCGCTCGGGGAAATCCTCGCGCGCATGCGCGCCGCGGCTTTCCGGACGCTGCTCGGCCGAATGCATGGTCGCCACCGCCTGCGCCAGCAGGTTGGAGAGCTCCAGCGTCTCGATCAGGTCGGAGTTCCACACCAGCGAACGGTCGCTGACCTTCACGTCCTGGAACATGTCGAACACTTCGGAGATCTTCTGCTTGCCTTCGGCCAGCGTCTCGCCGGTGCGGAACACGGCCGCATCCTTCTGCATCGTGCGCTGCATGGCCATGCGGATCTGCGCCGTCGGCGTGCCGCCATCGGCGTTGCGAAGCGCGTCGAAGCGCGCCAGCGACTTATCCAGCACGTTGGTGGGCAGATCCTTGTGCGCCGCGCCGGGTTCGATCAGTTCAGCGCAGCGATGCGCCACCGCGCGGCCGAACACCACCAGATCCAGCAGCGAGTTGGAACCCAGCCGGTTGCCGCCATGCACGGAGACGCAGGCCGCCTCGCCGATCGCGAACAGGCCAGGCACGATCGCATCCACGTCGTCGCCGCGCTTCTGCACCACTTCGCCGTGATAGTTGGTGGGGATGCCACCCATGTTGTAGTGCACGGTGGGCAACACCGGGATCGGCTCCTTGGTGACGTCCACGCCGGCGAAGATGCGCGCCGATTCGGCAATGCCCGGCAGCCGCTCGTGGATCACCTCGGGGCCTAGATGCATGAGGTTGAGGAAGATGTGGTCCTTGTGCTCGCCCACGCCGCGGCCTTCGCGGATCTCGATGGTCATCGCGCGGCTGACCACGTCGCGCGAGGCCAGATCCTTGGCGTTCGGCGCGTAGCGCTCCATGAAGCGCTCACCGGAGGAGTTGGTGAGGAAGCCGCCTTCGCCGCGCACGCCTTCGGTGATCAGGCAGCCCGCGCCATAGATGCCGGTGGGATGGAACTGCACGAACTCCATGTCCTGCAACGCCAGGCCCGCGCGCAGCACCATGCCGCCGCCGTCACCGGTGCAGGTATGCGCCGAGGTGGCACTGAAATAGGCGCGACCGTAACCGCCGGTGGCCAGCACCACGGCCTGGCCGCGGAAGAAGTGCAGCGTGCCCTCGTTCATGTCCAGCGCCAGCACGCCGCGGCAAACGCCTTCTTCATCGAAGATCAGGTCGATCGCGAAGTATTCGACGAAGAACGTGGCGTCGTGTGCCAGCGCCTGCTGGTACAGCGTATGAAGGATCGCGTGACCGGTACGGTCGGCCGCGGCGCAGGTGCGCTGCGCGGTGCCCTTGCCGTAATGCGTGGTCATGCCGCCGAACGGGCGCTGGTAGATCTTGCCTTCCTCGGTACGCGAGAACGGCACGCCGTAATGCTCAAGCTCGATCACCGCTTCGGGTGCGTGCTTGCACATGTACTCGATCGCGTCCTGGTCGCCCAGCCAGTCGCCACCCTTGACGGTGTCGTAGAAATGGAAACGCCAGTCATCCTCGCCCATGTTGCCCAGCGCAGCGGAAATACCGCCCTGCGCGGCCACCGTGTGCGAGCGGGTGGGAAAAACCTTGGTGATGCAGGCGGCCTTGAGGCCCTTCTCGGCCAGACCGAAGGTGGCGCGCAGGCCTGCACCGCCGGCGCCGACCACGATCGCGTCATAAAGGTGCTGCTGGATCTTGTAGCTTTCCATGAAATGGCGGCCTCGCGTATTCGTCTTAAGGGGTCAGCGCAATGCGCAGTACGGCCAGCACGCTGGCGAGCGCGCCGAGCACGGCGAGAAACTTGATCGCCACCAACAGCACCACTTCCTTCCAGCGGGTGTGCACGTAATCTTCCACCACCACCTGCAGGCCCAGCACCGCATGCCAGAACATGGTGAGCACGAACGCGATCAGCAGCAGCGCATTCCACGGCCGTGCCACCGCAGCGCGCGCGGTGGCGTAGTCGGCATGCAGCAGACCGAGTACCAGGATCACGAACCAGATGCCCAGCGCCACCAGCGCCGCGGCGGTTACACGCTGGACCCACCAATGGTCCACGCCCGATTTGGCAGAACCCAGGCCGCGTGCGGCCTTCAGCGGATGGCGGCGATCCTTCACGACATCACTCTTCGCGTTCATGCCGCACCTCCGGCCATCAACACATAGGCCCAGACCAGCACGGTCAACACGATGCTGCCCGTCGCTGACAACCAGCTCGAGCGCACGAACTGCACGATCTCGTAGCCGGCGCCGGCATCCTGCAGCAGGTGACGGATGCCGTTGCACAGGTGATAGAACAGCGACCAGCTCCAGCCGAACAGCAACACCAGCCCCAGCGGGTTGCCGGCGACGGTCTTGAAGCAGCCGAACTGTTCTTCGCCGGCGGCCAGCGCCAGCAAGCCTCCCACCACGACCAGGCTGCCAACGGACAAGGCGATGCCGGTGGCGCGATGCAAGATGGAACTGACCATCTGCACTTGCCATCGATAGACCTGGATATGGGGAGAGAGCGGTCGTTGCATATCTGCCATGGCGGCTATCCTGTGTGGAATCGCTGATGTCCGTGCCGTACCGCCGCTGCCAGCGGCGACAACGCCACAGCGGAATTCAGAAGTCGATGCAGCGCCCGTTCTTTTCCCAATCGCCGTAGCGGGTGGGATCCGGCGCCGGCCGTTCCGGCGGGGCCTTGTCCGCATCCGGTTTCGCCGGCACAACAGCCTCCGCCGGAGCGGATGCAGGTGAGGACGGTGCTGGGGGATGGGTTTCGGACATGGTCGTCTTGTTAGCCAGCGAAGGTTAATACTTGCGCAAAACCAGCACAACCTGGACCCCTGCCCCGCACCGCGGGCGAACGCTTGTGTCGCGCCACGCACGCCCACACATCGACGACCTATGCCATCAAATACCCGCGACGCCCAAACCCTGTTGATCGAAGGCCCCGATGCGGTTGCATTTGCGCATGCGCAATTCAGCAGCAAGGTGAATGAACTGGCCGTTGGCCGATGGGCGTTCGGTGCGTGGCTCGATCCGCAGGGACGCGTGCGCGCCCTTTTTCACCTCGCCCGCATCGCTGACGGCAAACTGCTTCTGCTGTTGCGCGGCGGCAAGGCAGCGGACATGGCCGACGGCCTGCGCCGCTTCGTCTTCCGTTCACGCGTAACGCTTCGCGAAGCACCCGCCGCCGCCCTGGCCACCGGCGAAGCACAGACGCTGCACGATGTTCATATCGAAGGCGAGACCATATCGCTGGGCTGTGGCTCGCACGCCTTGCGCATCGTGCCGTCCACGACGACCGGCGACGTGCAATGGCAACCCGTGCAGTTGAAGCTTGGCTGGCCATGGTTGCCCGATGAGGCCTTGAACAAGTGCCTCGCACCGATGCTGTCGTTGCAACGGCTGCAGGCCGTCGCCGTCGACAAGGGCTGCTATCCCGGTCAGGAAATCGTGGCGCGGCTACATTTTCGTGGCGGTTGCAAACGCCATCTCTGCAGCGTCACGGCATCGCGTGCCATCGCCCCCGGCGAAACGTTGCGTCGTGGCGAACAGGAAGTCGGCATCGTACTGAACGTCGTCAATGGCGACACCATCGAAGCACTGGTTGTGCTCAGCGATGACGTCGTCGATAACGCCATCGACGACAACATCACGCTGGGCGACGGCGACGACTCATTACTGATGACAACCATCGAACGCTGGCCCGCCTGAAACATCAGCCGTCCAGACGTCTATTTGCGTTTTTCAACGATGTCGACGGAATGTGAGGACACGCTGAACGGAACATCGCGGCACTTGCCTTTAGCGAAATCCGCCACTAGGCTCCGCCGATCGATTACCGCGGCATCCGGAAAACGGGGTGCCGATGTACGCGACGAACCGGATGAATCCGGATCGGCGCGACCCGGCCCAAAGCCGGATGGAATACCCAGCTGACGCCACAGCTGGCAGTTGCAGGCAACACGGCCCTACGGCACGCGCAGCGCCATTGCAGCAATCACCGATCGGCATGACCCCGCCGCTCGACCCGCCACAAACCCGTGGCAAAACGTTCAACCGCATACACCGGTTGGCGATCAATCCAGGTGGAACGGCCTGCCAGCCCGTCCACCGCAACGGCGTGTCAGGCCTGAAAGGCTGCGCGTACAGCACGTTGGAGGCAGATCCATGAAACTTTCCATGCTGTTGTGGCTCACCAGCTTGTTACCGCAACCCGTTGCGGACCAGGCTTGCCTGGCGACCACGGTCTACCTGGAAGCACGCAGCGAACCGACACTCGGCCAGCTCGCGGTCGCTGAAGTTGCCATGCGCCGACGCGAACGCGGGCGCTGGGGCGACACCGTATGCAAGGTCGTCACGGCGCCCCACCAGTTCGCCACCACCACGACCCCGGGTTCGTTCGACATCACCAATCTGGAAGCCTTCCACAAGGCATGGCAGATCGCCGGGCGCTCGATCCAGAACTGGCAGTTGCCCGTTGCCGAACGAAAGATGCTGGTGCCGCGTGCCGATCATTTCGCCACCGTTGCCATCACTCCGACATGGTCGGTCAACCGCGCAGGCACAACCATCGGCGAGCATCGTTTTTACGCCGTCAACTGACACTGCGAACCGCAACAAAAACAAAAGGCCCTCGAATGAGGGCCTTTTGTTTTTCAGACGTCCAGACGTCTGGACGTCCATACCAAAGGATGATTACAGACGGTAAACGTGATCGCCACGTACCTGCACGTAATCACCGTTGCGCACGTCCGGGTTCTCCCGCTGCGTAACCGTGGCGTACTGGCCATTGTCCAGCCGAACCACGATGCGGTAGGCCACGTCACCACTTCCGCTGCGCTTGCCAACCTGGTTGCCGACAACGCCACCGGCCACCGCGCCGGCCACTGTCGCCGCCTTGCGGCCATCACCCTTGCCGACCTGGTTGCCCAGCACGCCGCCAGCGACCGCACCGATCACGGCGCCCAGCGTGCCGCCGCTGCTGTTGCCCTGGGTGTAGACCTGCTGCACTTCCTGCACCACGCCGCAGTTGTTGCAGCGCGCGTTTCTGCTTTGTCCGGTTGGCTGCCCTTGATAACCGTAGTTACCACTGTTGTTGTAGGGGGTGGCGCATCCAGCCATTGCGAGACCGCCAGCCATGGCCACTGCCAGCGCCAGTTTGCTCGATAGTGCATTCATGTCGATCACTCCTCAGGGAAAAAGCCTTCCGGTCGATGACCTCGATCGACTCAGCGGGCGTCGGAAACCGCCGTCACACCTTCTTCCACCTTCACGCGATCGCCGGGATCGTGATCCATGCGGACAGTGCGGGTAACGCCTTTGTATTCGTAGCGCACGTCATAACCCACCAGCTTGGTGCTGGTGTTGTTGACGGTGTCGCAGTGCCGCTCCACGGTGGACGTGGTGTTGGCGTGCTGACGACTGGCCTGGATGCGGTTACCGGCGTAACCACCACCGATCGCACCGGCCACCGTCGCCAGCGTCTTGCCCTTGCCGCCACCGACCTGGTTGCCCAGCAGGCCACCAGCCACGGCACCGATCGCGGTGCCCGCAATGCGGTGCTCATCCTTGGGTGGCGTGGTGTGGGTGATCACTTCGTCCTTGCATACCTGCTTGGGGTTGTTGACGGTCTTGCGTACCGGATCGACGCTCACCACCCGCGCATAATTGTCAGCCTCCGCCTGGGCCGCGGCGCCGCTGGCTGCCGTGCCGCCGTCAGCGGACGTGCCCGCGTCGGCATTGCGGTTGCAGGCGGACAGGCCCAGCGACAACGCCGCGGCCATACCGATGGTGAGTGCATTGATCGTCAAACTTTTCATCAGACCCTCTCCTCTGTTTTAACGGTTGTTTTCGAACGACTGTCCTGAACGACGATCCCCGGGGACGCCCATGCGTCGCCATAACCGTGTTTCCATTGAACATTGAATCAACTGAATCGGGGCTAGCTTGCACCCCTGCCTCATTTTCACATCGAATTCGCAGTTCGGGCCCTTCTGGATAAAACCATGATCGAAATTGTGGACAGCCACGCACATCTGGATGACGGACGATTCCAATCCGATCTCGATGCGGTAATGGCGCGGGCCACCGAAGCCGGTATTGCCCACGTCGTGATACCCGCCACCGACACAACCAGCTGGCCGCACATCCATGACCTGTGCAGCAACTACCCGCGGACGCACCCCGCCTACGGCCTGCATCCCATGTTCCTTGGCGAGGATGCGCCCGCACATGTGGACGCACTGTCTTCATGGCTGGACGACCACCACGCCGTTGCCGTGGGGGAAATCGGCCTGGATTTTCACGTCGAGGGTATCGACCACGATCTGCAGCGGCGCATCTTTGCGCGCCAGCTGGACATCGCGCGTGCACGCGGCTTGCCGGTCATCGTGCACGCGCGCGGCGCGCTGGAGGAAGTGATCCTCACCCTGCGTCGCGTCGGCGGCCTGCGCGGCGTGGTGCACAGCTTTTCGGGCAGCGAGCAGCAGGCGCAGCACTTGTGGGACATCGGCTTCTGCCTCGGCATCGGCGGCCCGGTGACCTATGAACGTGCACAGCGCCTGCGCCGCATCGTCAGTCACATGCCACTGGAGTTCCTGTTGCTGGAGAGCGACGCTCCCGACCAACCCGATGCGGCGCATCGCGGGCAGCGTAACGAGCCGGCGCGGGTGGCGGACGTCTTGCGCTGCATCGCCGCGCTGCGCGACGAATCCGAGGCGGAGATCGCTGCCGCCACCACCGCCAATGCCCACCGGCTGTTCGGCTTGGCGCAGCGCAACGCCTGACCGGCGCGTTTGCACGAATTCGTCACACCTTGCTATGTTTACTTCACCGATGAAATATCCGCTGGTGAAATGGCCAAGCTGACAACATGCATCGATCTGATGGACGAAGGCATCGACCGCGTCAGCCAGATCATCCCCACGATGCCGGCCGTCGAGGCACGGTTGTGCCGGTTGCTGCTCATGGTGGGCGAAGGGATCGACCAGGAGCTGGCGTTCAAGCTCAAGCCGCACAAGCTCAACCACAGCGAATTCCTGACCTTGATGATCCTGTACAGCCGACCGGATGGCAGCTCCACGCCAGGCGAGCTGTGCGAATTCGCCACCCAGGGCGCCACCAACATGACCCGCATCGCCAACGCACTGGCCAGGCGCGGCCTGATCACGCGCGGCGCCAGCGAAGCGGATCGGCGGCGCGTGGTGATCCGCATCACCGCTGCCGGCCGGCGTTTCGTGAAAGAGATGCTGCCGCCGATGTTTCCCCGCATCGACACCATGTTCCAAAGCTTCAGCGCCACCGATAAACGCCACCTCGACCGCCTGTTGCGCAAACTGGCCGGCAACCTCGACCGGTTGAGCGAGCACTCCCATCCATGAAGGACATTCGATGAAGCATGCCCTGCTCCGCGGCCGGCCATTGCTGACCGCGACGATCGTGCTGGCGCTGGCCGCGTGCGCGCGGGCGCCCGCGAAACTGGATCACCCCGTATTGCGCGACGACGTGCCACTGGCCGGCCTGAACGCACCCGCCCGCGCCGGCTGGCCCGCGGCGCAATGGTGGCGCCACTACGACGATCCCCAGCTGGATGGCCTGATGGATTGCGCGCTGCGGCAGTCGCCGGATATCGCCCTGGCCCAGAGCCGAGTGCAGAGTGCCCAGGCGTCGGTGCGATTGGCGGCCGCACAGATGGGCTTGTCGATCAACGGCAATGCGCAGGTATCGCGCCAGCGGATGAGCGAGCACGGGCTGATCCCCGCCGAGTTTCTGGGTTTCACCTGGTACAATCAGGCCGACATCGGGCTGCAGCTTCAATACGATTTCGACTGGTGGGGCAAGAAGCGCGCCACGGTGGAAGCAGCGCTGGACCAGGCCCACGCCGCCGAAGCGCAACGCAGTGCCGCCGCGCTGGCGATCCAGTACGCCGTCGCCGACACCTACTTCGGCTGGCAGGCCGACCAGGCGCGGCTGCAGTTGATCGATCGGTTGCTGTCCACCCAGCAGCAATTGGCGCAGATCGCGCAATTGCGCGTGAAACAAGGCGTGGATCTCCCCGACGAAGCACAGCGGGCGCAGGCGCAGGTGGCCGCCATCCGCGGCATGCGCATTGCCATCGATGGCTCGGCGCAGATCCGCAAGGTGGCCCTCGCCGCCTTGCTGGGGATCGCCCCTGAGCAACTGCCCGAACTGCACTCGCGCCCATTGCCCAGCGTGGTGCGCGGCATTCCCGCCGACGCCCGCCTCGACCTGATTGCCCGCCGACCGGATATCGCGGCCAGCCGATGGCAGGTGGAAGCGGCGTTGAAGAAAACCGATGCGGCGCGGGCGGCCTTCTTTCCGGATATCGGCATTACCGCCATGGCCGGGTTGTCCAGCATCGACATGGGCAAGCTGCTCACCGCCGGAAGCCGCACGTTCGCGCTGACGCCGGCCCTGCATCTGCCCATCTTCAACGGCGGCTCGCTCAAGGCCAATTACGGCTTGAGCAAAGCCCAGCTCGACAGCGCCGTGGCGCAATACAACAGCACCGTGCTGACCGCCGCGCGTGAAGTGGCGACGCAGGCCCTGGGCGCCGAACAGATCGCGGCACGGCGGCAAGCCCAGCAGTCCGAAGTGGATGCCAACCGGCAACTGCTGGCCAACGCCGAAGCCCGTCGCCGCCAGGGCGTGCGCGATGCCCGTGAAAGCCTCGCCGCGACAGCCCAACTGCTGCAACAGCGTGATGCCGCCGTGCAATTGCAGGCGCAGGCGTTGAGCAACGACCTTGCATTGATCAAGGCCCTGGGCGGCGGTTACCGGCGTGCCGGCACACCCGCCGCCGCCGCGCACACTGCCCCCATTTCCCCCATTACCGGAGCCGCCGATCATGAGCGCCACTGAGTCCGACAAGTCATCCCAGGCCGGCGACAGCGGCATGGCGGCCACCGACCCGCGCAAACGCCGGCGCGCTCTGCTGATCGTCGGCGCCGTGTTCGTGCTGGCCGGTATCGGCTGGTTTTTGTTGTGGTTGTTCGTGTTATCCACCCGCGTGAAAACCGACAACGCCTACGTCGGCGGCAACCAGGTGGCGATATCGGCACAGGTGCCGGGCACCGTGGTGGCGATCCTGGCCGACGACACCCAGCGGGTGGAAGCCGGCCAGGTATTGGTGAAGCTGGACAGCACCGATGCGGAAGTTCGCCTGCAGCAGGCACGCAGCGCGCTGGCGCAGGCCGTGCGCGGCGTGCGCCAGCAGACCAGCTCGGCCAGTGGCGCCGACGCCCAGCTCGCGGCCCGCCGGATCGATCTGAAGAAAACCGAAGCCGACCTCCAACGCCACCTGCCCCTGCTGGCCGCGCACGCCGAGTCGCCCGAGGTGGTGCAGCATCTGCGCGATGGCGTGGAGCAGGCCCGCGCTGCCGTCACCGCGGCCCAGGCGCAGGCGGACGCGGCACACGCGGCGATCGCGGGCACCGACGTGGCGAAAAACCCCGCCGTGATGCAGGCGCGTGCCAACTTCCGCGCTGCCTGGGTGGCGGCGCAACGCAACGCCATCTATGCGCCGGTGTCCGGCTACGTGGCCCAGCGCAGCGTGCAGCTTGGCAACAGCGTGCAACCCGGGCAGCAATTGATGACCGTGGTGCCGCTGCACAACCTGTGGATCGAGGCCAACTTCAAGGAAAGCCAGCTGCGCCACATCCGCATCGGCCAGCCCGCCACGATCGAATCGGATACCTACGGCAGCGACGCGGAGTTCCACGGCAAGGTGGTCGGCCTGGGCGCCGGCACCGGCAGCGTGTTCTCGCTGTTGCCGGCGCAGAACGCCACCGGCAACTGGATCAAGGTGGTGCAGCGCGTACCGGTACGCATCTCGCTGGACAACACCGAGCTGGACAAGCATCCGCTGCGCATCGGCCTCTCCACCACGGTCACGGTGGATATCACGAATGACGATGGGCGCGTGCTGGCGGCGACGCCGGCGAACCAGCCGGTGGCGCAAACCACCGTCTATGAGCAGATGGCGAGCAAGGCCGACGCGGAAGCCGAACAGGTCATCCGCGCCAATCTCCCCGACGACATCCACTGAACCGGGTCGACCGCATGGCCGCCACACCCAACGATGACGCACAGCCACTGAAGCCGTTGCAAGGCGGCGCGCTGGTGCTGCTGACCATCGCCGTCGCCTTCAGCACCTTCATGGAGGTGCTGGACATGACGATCGTCAACGTGTCCGTGCCGCACATTGCAGGCAGCCTGGGCGTGAGCCCCAGCGAGGGCACCTGGACGATCAGCTCGTACGCGCTGGCCAGCGCGATCATGCAGCCGCTCACCGGCTGGCTGGCGCGCCGCTTCGGCGAAGTGAAAACCTTCGTGGGATCGGTGTTGCTGTTCGTGCTGTTCTCGATGCTGTGCGGCCTGGCCACCAGCATGCCGATGCTGGTGATCTGCCGGCTGATGCAGGGGGCCGGTTCCGGCCCGATGGTGGCTTTGTCACTGTCGCTGCTGCTGGCCAGTTACCCGAAGGCGAAACAAGGCATCGCGCTGGCGTTGTGGGCGATGACGGTGGTGGTGGCGCCGATCTTCGGACCGATCCTGGGCGGCTGGCTCACCGACAATTTCTCGTGGCCATGGATCTTCTACATCAACGTGCCGGTAGGCGCGCTGGCGGCGATCATCACCTGGACACTGCTGCGCAAGCGCGAAACCAAGACCTTCAAGATGCCGATCGACGTGATCGGGCTGGTGCTGCTGGTGGTGGGCGTGGGCGCGCTGCAATTCATGCTGGACAACGGCAACGACAACGACTGGTTCGCCTCGCCGATGATCCTGGCGCTGGGCATCACCGCGCTGGTGTGCCTGACGTTCCTGATCGTGTGGGAGCTGTACGCCAAGCATCCGGTGATCGAGCTGTCGCTGTTCAAGAGTCGCAACTTCACCGTGGCGGTGGTGGCGTTGTCGCTGGGCATGATGGCGTTCTTCGGCATCAACGTGGTGTTCCCGCTGTGGCTGCAAATCACCCTGGGTTACACCGCCACCTGGGCCGGCCTGGCCAGCGCGCCGGTGGGTGTGCTGGCGTTCCTGATGGCACCGATCATCGGCGCGAACATCCAGCGACTGGAACTGCGTGCAGTGGTGACGTTCGCCTTCATCGTGTTCGCCGCCACCTCGTTCTGGTTCGCCAGCTTCGACAGTTCGGCCTCCTTCTCCACCCTGGTATGGCCGCGCTTCGTGATGGGCATCGGCATTGCGTGCTTCTTCATCCCGCTCAACCAGATGTATCTGTCGGGACTGGGAGCGGACCAGATTGCCAGCGCGTCGGGCCTGGCCAATTTCTGCCGCACGCTGGGTTCCAGCGTGTCCACCGCGGCCACGGTGACGCTGTGGCAGCACCGCGGCGACTATCACCATGCGGTGCTGACCGAACACATCACGCCGGCCGCGCCGGCGGCCGACAGCTTCCTGCAGCAATTGCAGCACGGCGGCTTCTCACTGCAGCAAAGTCTGGGCGTGGTCGAGCAGTTGATCAGCCGCGAAGCGCTGACCCTGGCGGTCAACGATGTGTACCTGGTATGCGCCGTGATGTTCCTGGCGATGATCCCGCTGCTGTGGCTCGCCAAGCCACCTTTTGGCAACGCCAGCGGCGCTGCAGGTCATTGACCAACCACCAATTGCTGCGTTCGGCAAGTGCAACATGGACCACCCCGTTGGAACTGGTGCAATGCAATACCTTCTGTTAGCTTGTTCTGCATGGCACAAACCAAACGCATCATCAAGAAGTATCCGAATCGTCGTTTGTACGACACGGAAATTTCCAGCTACATCACGCTGGAAGAGATCCGTCAGTTGGTGCTCGACAATGAGGATTTCGAAGTCAGGGACGCCAAGAGTGGCGAGGACCTGACCCGCTCGGTCCTGCTGCAGATCATCTCCGAGCACGAGGACAAGGGCCAGCCGATGCTGTCACCCGAGTTGCTCAGCCAGATCATCCGGTTCTACGGCAATTCGCTGCAAGGCTTCATGGGGCCTTATCTGGAGCGCAGCCTGCAGGTGTTTCTCGACCAGCAGACACAGTTCCGCAGCCAGCTCAACAGCCTGATGGGGCAAACGCCCTGGAACACCCTGAACGACCTCACCGAGCGCAACATGGCCGCGTGGAAGGCGATGCAGGAAGGCCTGATGAACACCGCCGCGCAGGTCGTTCCGACCCCGCCCGGCAGCACCAGCCGCAGCGGCAAGAAAGCCGGCTGATCCGTGTTACCCGCGCAGCACGCGACGCGTGCTGCGCACCCGATTTCCCCTATCGCAACTGCAGCATGATTCGTGCTGCTTTGCGGCATGATCACGCGTGGAAAGCACCCCATGAACGAAGCGACTTCCCCGAAACGCGTTGCGCTGGTCACCGGCGGCATCGGTGGCCTGGGCAGTGAGATCTGCCGTCAGCTGGCGCAGGCGGGTCGGCAGGTGATCGCCGTCGATCTGGCCGCACGCGACGAACGCATCGCCGCCTTCCGTCAGGAAATGGCGGACGTCGCCGGCACGGTCACGTTCGAACCGGGCGACATCAGCGACTTCGACAATTGCCAGCAGTTGATCGCCCGCATCGAGCAACAGCATGGCGGCGTGGACATCCTGGTCAATGCCGCCGGCATCACCCGCGACGCCAGCCTGCGCAAGATGACACCGCAGCAGTGGCACGAATTGATGCAGGTGAATCTCGACGGCGTGTTCAACATGTGCCGCAACACGATCGAGGGCATGACCACGCGTGGTTTCGGCCGCATCGTCAACATCAGCTCGGTCAACGGCCAGACCGGCCAGTTCGGACAGACCAATTACTCAGCCGCGAAGGCCGGCGTGCATGGCTTCAGCATGGCGCTGGCGCGCGAGACGGCACGCAAGGGCGTCACCGTCAACACGGTCTCGCCCGGTTATTGCGATACGCCAATGGTGGCCGCCGTGGCCGAAGAGGTGCGCGCACAGATCATCGCTGGCATCCCGGTGGGCCGGCTCGGCTCGCCCGCCGACATCGCCCGCGCCGTATGCTTCCTTGCCGCCGACGACGCCGGCTACATCACCGGCGCCAACCTGCCGGTGAACGGCGGCTATTTCATGAGCTTCTGAGCACCACGCCGATCCATCCACAGACGGGCGGCACGAACGGCGTCCACGGCGGCATTGCAGTCTGAGCGCGCTTGCGGAACAGTGGGCGGATTCCCTCCACGGATCGCCGCATGTCGCAACACCCCATCACCCTCATCGGCGGCGGCCTGGTTGGCGCGCTGCTGGCGCAGCAACTGGCGCAGCGCGGGTTTGCGGTCGATGTGTTCGAGAAGCGACCCGATCCGCGCCAGGCGGGATTCCTCGGTGGTCGCTCGATCAACCTGGCATTGGCCGAACGCGGCCTGCACGCCTTGCGCAGCACCGGACTCGCCGACGACGTATTACAACGCGCGGTGATGATGCGCGGGCGCATGGTGCACGACCGCGATGGCCAGCACGGCCTGCAGCGCTATGGCATCGACGACAGCGAAGTGATCTGGTCGGTCTCGCGCGGCGCATTGAACACCTTGCTGCTGGATGCGGCGGAAGCCGCTGGCGCGAAGTTCCACTTCGACCAGGCGCTGACCACCGTGGACTTCGACCGGCAGCGCATCCGGCTGGCGGACGCCAACGGCGTCGAGCGCGAACTGTCGGCCGGCCTGCTGATCGGCGCTGATGGCGCCGGCTCAGCCTTGCGCGCCGCGATGAACGCACACACGCCATTGGGCGAGCGGGTCGAGCCGCTGGATCACGGTTACAAGGAGCTGGAAATCCCTCCCGCAAGCGACTTGCCCGCGGCCGTGCTGCAAGCCGGTGACGGCCGCGACGGCTTCGCGCTGGAGCCGAACGCACTGCACATCTGGCCGCACGGCAGCTACATGTGCATCGCGTTGCCGAACACCGAACGCAGTTTCACGGTCACCTTGTTCCTGCCGAGCCAAGGTGCCGCGCCAAGCTTCGCCACCCTGCCCGATGCCGCGGCAGCGGCCACATTCTTCACGGAACAGTTCCCCGGCCTGCTGCCGCTGATGCCGCGTTTCGCCGAGGATTTCGAACACAACCCCATCGGCACGCTGTCCACGCTTTATCTGCAACGCTGGCACCTCGATGGCCGCGCCCTGCTGATCGGCGATGCGGCGCATGCGATCGTGCCGTTCCATGGCCAGGGCATGAATTGCGGCTTCGAAGACACCGTGGTGCTGGCCAACCTGCTGGCCGAAGCGCGCGACGACCACGCCGAAGTATTCGCCGAATTCCAGCGCCAGCGCCAACCCAACGCCGACGCCATCGCCCGCATGGCGCTGGAAAACTACATCGAAATGCGCGACTCGGTGGCCGATCCGCATTATCTTGCCAAGCGTGAGCTCGGCGCCTTGCTGGCCGCACGCATTCCCACCCATTACATGGCACGTTATCGCATGGTGACCTTTACCCATCTTCCCTACCGTTACGCACTCGAACGCGGTCAAGCCCAGGACGCACTGCTGGAACAGTTGCTGCGCGAGAACAGCAGCGTGGCGGCGATCGACCTCGATGCCGCCGCACAACGTCTCCGTTCCACCCTGGCGCCACTGCCGGAGTTGCGTCATGGATGAGGCCCTGCTCGAAGCCTTCCGCTCCACTGCCTACAACGTCTGCATCGACACCGTCAGCTGGGCCACGATACGCGTCGACCTGCCCTTGCCGAGCGCACTGGTTGATGTAGTGAAGGGGCGCTCGTGGGCCTTCATCACCGCCTGGAACCCGCAGGCGCGCCGACGTCCGCCCGCCGAGAATCTCGCCGCCCAGCGCGACTTGCTGAGCGAACTGCAGGCGCTGCCCGGCTGCATCGTGTTGCCGGCCATCGGCGTGGGCAACAGCGGTTGGAGCGAGCCGAGTCTGTTCGCGATCGGCCCCGATGTGGCAACGTTGGACCAGCTGGCCCGCACGCACGGGCAACTCGCCTACGTGCACGGCGCGGCCGAAGGCGCAGCCACGTTGCGCGCGCTGGACTGACTCAGAGCTTGTGAAGAAAACCACTTCCTGTGGTTTTCTTCTATCGCAGGCCCGGTACATGCCCGGACCCGCTCACGCGGATCAGTCACTTACGTGACCGATCCGCGTCCGGCCATTCCATGGCCGAGCTGAGAGGTTGAGAAGCACAACCTCTCAGCGGCACTGCGCCGCATGGACAAGCGGCCACACCATTGCGGACAATCACGGAGATGACTGCCGCCCGTACCGTTGCGCCCCTGCTTGAAGCGCGGGCCGTGAGTTTCCATCGCCAGGACGAACCGGTGTTCGCGCCGCTGGATTTCCAGCTGCACACGGGCGAGCTGGCCCTGGTCGAGGGCGACAACGGCAGTGGCAAGACCACCTTGCTGCGCATGCTCGCCGGCCTGCTCCACCTGGGTGCCGGCGAGTTGCTGTGGCGCGGTGAAGCGTTGCAACGCGACCTCTGCGCCGGCGACATCCTGTTCCTCGGCCACCAGCTCGGCCTCAAGGCCGACCTCAGCCCGCGCGAGAACCTGCGCGTCGCCACCGGCCTGCATGGCACCCGCGATGGCACGGACATCGCCTCCCTGCTCGCCGAGATCGGCCTGCGAGGTTACGAGGACGAACCCGTGCGCCGCCTGTCGGCCGGGCAGAAGAAGCGCGCGGCGCTGGCCCGGCTGGCGATGCTGCCGGCGACGCTGTGGCTGCTGGACGAACCCTACGCCAACCTCGACCGTGCCGGCATCGCGCTGGTGAACGACATGCTGGAGCGGCACACCGCGGCCGGTGGCGCCGCCATGGTGACCAGCCATGGCACGGTGAGTTTCCACGGCGGTGAGCCGCGACGGATCCGCATGCATGGCTAATGCACGGCACATCGGACGCAGGCTCCTCGCGCTGCTCGCAGGGGACAAATCGGTAGGACTGCCGATTTGCACGGCGTCAGCCACCCGAAGGGCGAGGGCCATGGATGGCCCGAGTGCAGGTTGGGAGGGGGTCGCGCTTCGCGGAAAAGCTGTACCCCTCCCCAACCCTCCCCTGCAAGCAGGGGAGGGAGCAGAATCATGAGCCGGCCAAGCCTCACCACCGCCTGCGCCGCGATGCTGCGCCGCGACCTGACGCTGGCCTGGCGTCGCCGCGGCGATATCGCGATGCCGGTGCTGTACGCGCTGATCGTCACCATGCTGTTTCCGTTCGCGCTGGGGCCGGAGGACACCTTGCTGCAGCGGATCGCGGGCGGCGTGGTGCTGGTCACCGTGTTGCTGGCGATGTTGCTGGCGCTGGATGCGATGTTCGCCAGCGACATCGAGGATGGCTCGCTGGAACAACTGGTGCTGGCACCACAACCGCTGGCGCTGATGCTGGGCATGAAGATCCTGGCCCACTGGCTCACCATCGCCCTGCCGCTGATCGTGATTTCGCCGCTGATGGCGGCGCTGCTGCACCTGCCCGCGCCGGTCATCCCGGTGTTGTTGCTGGCCTTGCTGCTGGCCACGCCACTGCTCAGCCTGCTGGGCGCGGTGCTGGTTGCGCTGACGGTCGGCACCCGGCGCTCTGGTATGCTGCTCGCCTTGATGTTGCTGCCTTTGTGCGTGCCGGCCGTGATTTTCGCCGCGGGCGCGGTAGCTGCCGCCCAGCAGGGTCTGCCCTGGCTGGCACCGATCAGCTGGCTTGCCGCCGCACTGGTATTGGCTGTGGTGCTGGCGCCGCTGGCTTGCGCCGCGGCCCTTCGTATTGCCCTGGATTCGTGATCCCTATGGCTAACTGGATCCCCCTCTGGTTGCACCGGCTCAGCTCGCCGCCAACCTTCTATCGCTTCGCCGGAACGCTGCAGCCGTGGGCGATGACGCTGGCCCTGTTGCTGGGCGCGATCGCGCTCTATGGCGGCCTGGTGCTTGCGCCCGCCGACTACCAGCAAGGCGATGCCTACCGCATCATTTTCATCCATGTGCCCAGCGCGTGGATGAGCATGTTCATCTACGCGGTGATGGGCGTGGCCTCGTTCATCGCGCTGGTGTGGCGGATCAAGCTGGCCGAAGTGGTGGCGATGGAGTCGGCGCCGATCGGCGCGGCGTTCACCTTCATCACCTTGGTCACCGGCTCGCTGTGGGGCAAGCCGATGTGGGGCACCTGGTGGACCTGGGATGCGCGGCTCACCTCCGAGCTGGTGCTGCTGTTCCTGTTTCTCGGCGTGATCGGGCTTTATCGCGCCTTCGAGGATCGCCGCCAAGGCGCGCGCGCCGCGGCCTTCCTGGCCATCATCGGCATCATCAACGTGCCGATCGTGCATTTCTCGGTGAACTGGTGGAACACCTTGCACCAGGGCAGCACGGTCAACGTGTTCGGCAAATCCACCATGTCCTGGGACATGCTGTGGCCGCTGCTGACGATGACCCTGGCCACCAAGTTCTACTACGCCGCCAGCCTGTTCCGGCGTGCGCGCACCGACCTGCTTTCACTGGAAGGCGGCAAGGACTGGGTGCGGCAAATTGCCCAGGACGAGGACGCGCGATGAATGCCGTGCAAAGCTTTCTGGCGATGGGTGGCTATGCCGCCTATGTGTGGCCCGCCTACGCGGTGTTCTTCATCGTGCTGATTGCCGACACGATCGCGCCGCGTCTGCGCCGGCAGCGTCTGCTGCGTGAACTTCGCGCCCGGTTTGCCCGTCAAAGCGCCCGCCAGCCACAGGCCGGCAACGGTTCCTCTCCCACACCACCAGCCGCCATCGACGGTCAGTGAGCATCATGAATCCCACCCGCAAGCGCCGACTCACCATCGTTGTACTGGTTGCCGTGGCCGCCGCCGTGGCTGCCGGCCTGGGCGTGTACGCGCTGCAGAACAACATGAACTACCTGCTGACGCCCAGTCAGGTGCAGTCGGGCCAGGCGGCGAGCTACACGACATTCCGCCTGGGCGGCATGGTCAAGGCCGGCTCCATCCAGCGCAGCAGCGATTCGCTGAAGGTGACGTTCACCGTGGTCGACGCCGGCGGCGCCATGCCGGTCGAATACACCGGCATCCTCCCCGACCTGTTCCGCGACAACCAGTCGGTCATCGCCACCGGCCACATGTCCAACGCCCGCTTCATCGCCACCGAAGTGCTGGCCAAGCATGACGAAACCTACATGCCCAAGGAGCTGAAGGACGCGATGGCGAAGGCACATGCCGAGAAGCCGGGAATCGAGAAAGCCGGGAATCGGGAATAGAGAATAGGGAATAGGAAAAGCCATGTATGCCAACTCTTGTTGCCACTTCCTGCACCGAAGTACGCCGAAGCGGCGGAGCGCCTTGCTCTTGACCATTCCCTATTCCCCATTCCCCATTCCCGGCACAAACCCATGACCCCCGAACTCGGCCAACTCGCGCTTATCCTCGCCTTGCTGCTGGCGCTGGCGCAGGGCGTCTTGCCGTTGATCGGCGCGTGGCGTGGCAATCGCGCACTGATGGCGGTGGCGCGGCCGGCGGCGGCGGGACAGGCAGTGTTCGTGGCGATCGCGTTCGGCATCCTGGTGTGGGCGTTCCTGCGCTTCGATTTCTCGGTGCAGTACGTGGCCGACAACTCGAACCTGGAACTGCCGTGGTATTACCGCATCGCGGCGGTGTGGGGCGCGCACGAGGGTTCGCTGCTGTTGTGGATCATGATCCTCAATGTGTGGACCGTGGCGCTGGCGGCATTCAGCCAGAAATTGCCCGAGGTTTTCGCTTCACGCGTGCTGGCCGTGATGGGCCTGGTCGCGGTGGGTTTCCTCGCCTTCATCATCTTCACCTCGAATCCGTTTGGACGGCTGTTGCCGATGCCCGGCGATGGCGCGGACCTGAACCCGGTGCTGCAGGACCCGGGCATGACCTTCCACCCGCCGATGCTGTACATGGGTTACGTGGGCTTCTCGGTGGCGTTCGCGTTCTCGATCGCGGCCTTGCTGGGTGGTGAACTGGAACAGGCATGGGTGCGCTGGGCGCGCCCGTGGACCAATGTGGCGTGGGCGTTTCTCACCTGCGGCATCGTCGCCGGCAGCTGGTGGGCATATGCCGAGCTGGGTTGGGGCGGCTGGTGGTTCTGGGACCCGGTGGAAAACGCCAGCTTCATGCCCTGGCTGGTCGGGCTGGCGCTGATCCACGCGCAGGCGATCACCGAAAAGCGCGGCAGCCTGCGGGCGTGGACGATCCTGCTGTCGATCTTCGCGTTCTCGCTGAGCCTGCTGGGCACGTTCCTGGTGCGCTCGGGCGTGCTGACCTCGGTGCACGCCTTCGCCTCCGACCCGCGCCGCGGCGTGTTCATCCTGGCCTTCCTGACCATCATCGTCGGCGGCTCGCTGCTGCTCTACGCGCTGCGCGCGCCCAAGGTCGCCGCGGGCAAGCCGTTCAACCTGCTGTCGCGCGAAACGGCGATGCTGATCGGCAACCTGATGTTTGCGGTGGCGGCCGCGATGGTGCTGCTGGGCACATTGTTCCCGCTGATCGGCGACGCGCTGCACATGGGCCGCATCTCGGTGGGCCCGCCCTACTTCGGTTTCCTGTTCCCGCTGTTGATGCTGCCGGTGGTGCTGCTGTTGCCGTTCGGCCCGTTCCTGCGCTGGGGCAAGGGCGATGCCGGCATGCTGAAAAGCATGCTGCTGCGCGTGACCATCGCCGCGCTGGCCTGCGCCATCGTGGCGGCGTTCTTCGTGGACGGTCACATGAAGGCGATCGTGGGCGTGGCCGCGGCGGTGTGGATCGGCGTGGGCGTGCTGTTGTACGCGTACAAGCGCTGGCGCGAAGTACCGCGTGGCCGCCGCTATCCGGCCGAGATGGCCGGCATGCTGCTGGCGCATTTCGGCGTGGCGGTATTCGTGGTCGGCGTGTTGCTGTCCGAATCGCTCAGCGTCACCAGCGACGTGCGCATGGCGCCGGGGCAGACCCAGCACATCGGCAGCTACGATTTCCGTTTCGACGGCGCCCACCGCACCACCGGGCCGAACTGGCGCGCCGACCAGGGCGTGGTCACGGTCACCCGCGACGGCAAGGACATCGCCGTGATGCACCCGCAGAAGCGCACCTATCCGCGCGGCCAGGTGCAGACCGAATCGGCGGTGGATGCCGGCATCACCCGCGACTTGTACGTGGCGCTGGGTGAGCCGATGGACGCGGGCAACATCGCCGGTGCATGGTCGCTGCGGCTGTACTACAAGCCGTTCGTGCGCTGGATCTGGGCCGGCGGCCTGCTGATGATGCTGGGCGGCTTTGTCTGCGCCGCCGACAAGCGCTTCCGCCTCAAGCGCACTGTCACCCGTGCGGAGCCGGCCATCGAAACGCGCCTGCAGGAAACCCGCGCATGAGTCGGCTGCTGCCCTTCATCGGCTTCATGCTGCTGGCCGCGCTGTTCGGCTTCGGCATCTGGTGGAACACCCAGCACGATCCGAACGCCATCCCCACGCCGCTGCTGGACAAGCCCGCACCCGCGTTCAACCTGCCCAAGCTGTACGAGCCGACGCAGACGGTGAGCAAGGCCGACCTGCTGGGCAAGCCCTACCTGCTCAACGTGTTCGCCAGCTGGTGCATCGAATGCGGCGTGGAGCACCCGGTGCTGCAGGCCGAGGGCCCGACGCTGGGCGTGCAACTGGTGGGCTACAACTACAAGGATGCGCCGGCCGATGCCAAGCGCTGGTTGGCGGAACATGGCAGCCCGTACGCCGTGGTGATCGCCGACGAACCCGGCCAGACCGCGATCGATTTCGGCGTCTACGGCGCACCGGAGAGTTTCCTGATCGATGCGCGCGGCGTGATCCGCTACAAGCACATCGGGCCGCTTACGCCGGAGGTGGTGGCGAAGGAATTGAAGCCGGCCATCGCGGCGCTGCGCAAGGAGACCCCGTGATGCGTCTGTTCCGTAGGAGCGCACCCTGTGCGCGAAAAGCCCTGCGATACGGCGACGTGTTTCGCGCACAGGGTGCGCTCCTACGGCCGTTGCTGGTGGCTTTCTTGCTGCTCGCCGGAATTGCGCACGCCCAGGCGATCGAGCCGATGCCGTTCGCCAACCACGCGCAGGAGTTGCGCTTCCAGCACCTCACCCATGAGCTGCGCTGCCCGATGTGCCAGAACGAGACGCTGGCCGACTCCAACGCACCGATCGCGCGGGACCTGCGCAACCAGATCTTCAAGATGATGCAGCAGGGCAAGACCGACGACGAGATCAAGCAGTACCTGGTGGCTCGGTATTCCAAGTTTGTGCTGTACGACCCGCCGCTGACACGCGGCACTTGGCTGTTGTGGTTTGGTCCGCTGCTGATCCTGCTCGGTGGCGCCGGCGTGGTGCTGGTGGCCATACGCAAACGCGGCCGCATGCCGGCCAATGGATCGTCGGGGCCACGCCCCTCGATCGACAACGGGGATGATTGGTGAAAATCGCTTTCTACATCGCCGCCGCGGCGATGATCGCCGTGGCGCTGGCTGTATTGCTGCTGCCATTGATGCGACACGGCCGCACGTCCACCCGGCCACGCGCGGTTTTCGCGCTGGCCCTGGTCATCGCGCTGGTGCTGCCACTGGGCACTGCCAGCCTCTATCTGATGGTGGGAACGCCGGTGGCGCTCAATACCATCCAGGCCCAGGCGCCGGTCAGCATGGAGCAGGCGCTGGTGCAATTGCGCACGCACCTGACCGAGCAGCCCGATGACGTGCGGGGCTGGATGGTGCTGGCGCAGACCAACAGCATGCTGCACAGCCCCGCGGACGCGCGCGACGCCTACGACCACGTGCTCAAGCTCGCGCCCAACAATGCCGAGGCCATGGTCGGCTGGGCCGAAGCTGATTCGATGGCGCGCAGCGACCACCAGATCACCGGCCGCGCGCTGGAGCTGCTGAAGCATGCCGTATCGCTGCAGCCAGACAGCCAGCGCGGCCTGTGGCTGCTCGGTATCGGCCAGTTCCAGCAGGGTGACTACAGCAACGCCGCCGCCACCTGGCGGGTGCTGCAGCCGCAGCTGGAGCCAGGCTCCAAGGTGGCCGAAGCGGTGGCCATGCAGATCGGGGTAGCGGAATCCCGCGCCGGGAAATCGCCGGCCGGCGCGTCTTCGGTCGGCGCCGCGGCAACCGCAGAGCAACCCGCGTTGCGGGTGCAGGTGTCACTGGCACCGGCGCTGGAAAAGAAGCTGAAACCCGGCGACGTCGTGTTCGTCTACGCCCGCGCCGCGGGCGGTCCGCCGATGCCGCTGGCCGCGGTCAAGCGCGACGCCGGCAAACTGCCACTCGAAGTCACCCTGACCGACGCCATGGCGATGACGCCTGCCGCGCGGCTGTCGTCGGCGACCAAGGTGGAAGTGGGCGCGCGCATCAGCCACGACGGCCAGCCCATCGCCAGCGCAGGTGATCTGGAAGGCAGCGCCGGCATCGTCGACGTGAACCGCCGCACGCCGGTCACCCTCGTCATCGACAGGGTGCATCCATGAAAGGCCCCGCCACCGCGCGCGACGCGCGCCGCTACTTCGCCCTGCCCTCACCGTTTCGCATGAAGCGTGGCGGCGAACTGCACGGCGCCAGCGTTGCCTACGAAACCTGGGGCGAGCTGAACGCGGCGCGTGACAACGGGTTGCTGATTCTCACCGGCCTGTCGCCCAGCGCCCACGCCGCCTCGTCCGCCAACGACCCCGCCCCCGGCTGGTGGGAAGGCATGATCGGGCCGGGCAAGGCGATCGACACCACGCACTGGTTCGTCATCTGCGTGAACTCGCTGGGCAGCGACAAGGGCTCGACCAGCCCGGCCTCGATCGACCCGGCCAGCGGCGAACCGTACCGGCTGAACTTCCCCGACCTGGCACTGGAAGACGTTGCCGAAGCCGCGCACGCCACCGTCAGCAGCCTGGGGATCGACCAGCTCGCCTGCCTGATCGGCTGCTCGATGGGCGGCATGAGCGCGCTGGCCTATATGCTGTTGCACCCCGGCGGCGCGCGCGCGCACATCAGCGTGGACACCGCACCGCAGGCGCAGCCGTTCGCCATCGCCATCCGCTCGCTGCAGCGCGAGGCGATCCGGCTGGACCCGCGCTGGGACGAGGGCCGCTACGACATCCACGCCCAGGACGGCGACCGCTACCCCGACATCGGCATGAGCATCGCCCGCAAGCTGGGCGTAATTACCTACCGCTCGGCGATGGAATGGAACGGCCGCTTCGCCCGCATCCGGCTCGACCCGGAACAGCGCGACGACGATCCGTTCGGCCGCGAGTTCCAGGTCGAGTCCTATCTTGAAGGGCACGCTCGACGCTTCGTGCGCCACTTCGATCCCAATTGCTACCTCTACCTGTCGCGCGCCAGCGACTGGTTCGACATCGCCGAATACGGCAACGGCAGCGTGCACGAAGGGCTGCAACGCATCCGCATCGAGCGGGCGATGGTGATCGGCGTCAGCACCGACATCCTGTTCCCGCTGGAGCAGCAGGAGCAAATCGCCAAGGGCCTGGAAGCGGCTGGCGCCACGGTGGATTTCGTGGCGCTGGACTCCCCACAGGGGCACGACGCGTTCCTGGTCGACATCGAAAACTACAGCCGCGCCATCGGCGGCTTCCTCGACCGATTGCGCGCGGATTGACCCGCTGACGGGGCTCGACCGCGCCCAACTAACCCGGCATAATGCGTCGCTCACATGCCGGTGTGGCGGAATGGTAGACGCGGCGGACTCAAAATCCGCTGGCAGCGATGTCGTGTAGGTTCGAGTCCTATCACCGGTACCAATGATGGCATCCAGCGTTCTTCGCTGGATGCGCTGACACGAAAAAGCCCGCTTCGCGCGGGCTTTTTCGTGTCAGGTGTTTCGCGGGCGGACTCAGCTCCTGGAGGCTTCCGAAGCGGCGCCCTTCAGCGTGCCGGCCAGCGCCAGCTCGTCGACCATGCGGTACAGCTCGTCGCGGTGATAGGGCTTCTGCAACGTGGGATGTTTCTGCCAGCGCTCCGCCAAGCCTTGTACGCCGTAGCCGGTGGAAAACGCAAACGGGATGCCGCGCTCCATCAGCACCTCCGCCACAGGGTAGATCTCCTGACCGTTGAGGTTGACGTCCAGGATGGCCAGGTCGAACGCTTCGTGCTGCGCCGCCTGCAACGCCTGGTCCAGGTGCGCCAGCGGACCGATCAGCGCGTGGCCCTGGTCGATGAGGATGTCTTCGAGCAGCATCGCCACCAGCATCTCGTCTTCCGCCAGCAGGATGCGCCGCGGCGGGGTGGTTTGCGGTGGCAGGGTTCGCGAAGGCGCCGTCATGCGTCGTGCCCGGTTGCAACGGTGGACGAGCCACATATCGAGAGCGTCGCGTCGAAACGTCCGCAGCGGACGGGGTGCGGTCGCGACGCAATGATCATCTCGGGAGTCATGGCACCTCCGTAAAAAACTGCAAGCGGGTGGATTCCACCAGCGTGCATGTACGACAGGGGTTGTCATTTTTGCAGATGCGGCAGGCCATGGGTAGCGGCGACGTCACAGCTCGCGCACCACCCGGAACCCCACCCTGCCGCTGCGCACGGTGGCGTCCACGCCCTGCCGATACGCCGAGCGCTCCTGATCCGGCGAACTGCCCCACGAACCGCCGCGCACCACACGCGCCGTGCAACCGGGGTTGATCCAGGCGCCGCCATTCACCGGTGCGCGGTTGTAGTTGTCGTGCCAGCAATCGGCGACCCACTCCGACACGTTGCCGTTGATGTCGTACAAGCCGAACGGGTTGGGTGCGAATTTCATCACCGGCGCCGGCCCCCAATAGCCGTCGCGATAACCGCGGAACGCATGGCTCCAGCGCCGGCCGCTGGGCGAGTGGTCGCCCGACCCGGTTAGGTTCTCCACCGTCTTCCGCGGCGTGCCGTCGCCCCACCAGTAACGCGTCGTGGTGCCGCCGCGCAGCGCGTATTCGAACTCGGCCTCGCTCGCCAGGCGATAGATCTTGCCCGTGCGCTCGCCCAGCCAAGCCGCGTAGGCGCTGGCGTCGTTCCAGGAAACATTGACCACTGGCAGGTCATCCGCCGCCTTGTGGCCGGCGTAGTCGTCCTCCCAGCTCGCATCGGCATCGTCGCGCATGGTGCCGCTGCGCTCGTCGTAGACACTGGCGCCGCCGAGTTTCTCGGAGTCGGGGCGATAGCCACTCGCACGCACGAATTCGCGGAACTGCGCCACCGTGATCGCACTGCGGGCCATCGCAAAACCCGTCGCGATGGTGACGGCATGCTGCGGCGTTTCCGCATCGTTGTGACCGGGCTCGCTGGCCGGGGAACCCATCTGGAAGCTGCCGGTGGGGATGACCACCATCGTCGGCGTCTTGCCTGGCAAGTCGATGTAGTGGTCGTTGAACACCTGGCCCGGGCGGTAGCTTGCGTACAGGCGCGCGTTGACCAGTTGTTCGTCGAACTCGTCCAGCGACGACAGGTGGGGATCGACGTCACGCGCCTGCCGCGCCAGCTTTTCGGCCAGCGCAAGATTGCCGCCATCCAGCGCCGAGCGCCCCTGGGCCAGTATCCCGTTGGCGCGCTGACCGCGAATGTCGTCGACCCGCTTGCTCACGTCCTGCCACTGCTGCGAGCCGGGGTGGATCTCGGCCGCCCGCGCCAGTTCCTTGTCGGCTTCGTCGAACTTGTTCTGCGCCACCGCCGCCAGCGCACGATCCAGCACCACGCGCTGCACCTGGAAAATACCCTGCTCCGCCACCGCGTTCTGCGGATCGAGCTTCTGCACTTCGCGATAGGTATCCAGCGCGCTGTCACCCGCCGGCTGATCGGCCTTGCCCTGCTGCAACTGGCTGGCCGCCTTGGCCAGCATCGGGCGCATGGTGAGCAGCGTCTTCAGCTGGGTTTCCAGTTGCGCCACGTCATCGCTGGCATGCGGCAGCGTGCGCAGCGCATCGAGCAATTCCACCGCGCCTTCGGCGTCGCCCACGGCAATATCCTGCCCGATCTGCGCCACCAGCCGCGCACGCACATCGAACAGGCCTTGCGCGGCGCGGCGACTGTCCGGCTTTTCCTTCAACGCCTGGGTGAACAACGCGGCGGCGCTTTCCTTGGCGCCCACCAGCTCGCCGGCGCGCAACGCCTTGGTGGCCCGCGCCAACAGTGCGCGCACCGCCGGTGGGTCCTCACTCAACTGCTCGGGAAGATGGGCGTTGCCATGTTTCATGCGCGCGGCGATGACACTGGCCGGCGCCAGCGTCATCGGCGGGCCGGCATTGACCTCGGCGATCGCCGGTACCTGCTCGCGTTGCTGCTGCCCCGCGTTGGGGCCGCCCAGCGACATGCCGCGCGGAGTCGTCTGTTCGGGAGTGACGTGAAACAGCCGCGGAAAAAAGTGATAAGTCAGCGCGAACGCCAGCACCAGTACACCCAGCGCGCCACCCATGGCGCGCTGGCGGCGCAAGACGGTATTGCTTGGCATGGGTTGGGCGTCCTCGGGGCGGCCTGTTATGGTGCGCTGCTCACCTTAGGCACAAACTGCTGGCAGGGCAATCTGCCCGTCGCACATCCTGCCCGCAGCACATCAAGGATCTTGCATGCTCTTGCCCGTCACCGCTGACGCCGAATGGATCGATAACCGCGATGCACTGCAGGCGTGGCTGGACGCACTGCCCGTCGCGGCGTCAGTGGGCGTCGATACCGAATTCATGCGTCGCAATACCTTCCATCCGCAACTGGCGCTGCTGCAACTGGGATGGAACGGTCGGCATGCCCTGGTGGACCCGCTGGCATTCGAGATCGGCGATGCACTTCAGCCGCGACTGGGCGACGGCACGGCCGTCACCGTGATGCACAGCGCCAGCGAGGATCTGGAAACGCTGGCGCCCCTGCTGCCCGACGGCCCGCGGCAATTGTTCGACACCCAGATCGCCGCCGCCTTTGTCGGCATGGGCCTGGGTATCAGCTACCGCGCGCTGGTTGCCGAACTGGCGGGCGTGGACCTGGACAAGGGCGAAACCCGCTCCGACTGGCTGCAGCGCCCGTTGACCGATTCGCAACGCGCCTATGCCGCGCTCGACGTGGTCTACCTGAAGACCATCCACGAACAGTTGAGCGAACGCCTGCAACAGCGCGACCGCAGCGCCTGGCATGCCGAGGACTGCGAGCGGCTGAAGCGTCGCGCCAGCCATCGCGACGGTGACCCGCAACCCCAACGCGCCCTGCGCGCCGCCGCCGAATGGCCGCGGGAGAAACAGGCGCTGCTCCGACGGCTGCTGCTGTGGCGCGACCGCAGTGCGCGCAACCTCGATCGCCCCCGCCCCTGGCTGATGGATGACACGCTGGCCCTGAGCCTGGCAGCGCAGCCGGCCACCACGCTGTCCGATCTTGAACAGCGCAGCCGCGGCCAACGCGCCTTGCGCTCGGCCCAGCGCAGCGAACTGTTCGAGCTGATGAGCCAGCCGGTCGAGGCAGACGAGATCGCCGCCACCGCCCGCATCCCCGCCCACCCCCAGGGCAACGCGAAAAAGGCGCTGGCGGCGATGAAGCAGGAGGTCGACGACCGCGCCACCGCCCTCGATCTGCCATCGGGCCTGCTGTGCCCGCGCAAGGTGCTGGAAGAATACGTGGTCACCACCGAATGGCCGGAATTCCTGGAAGGCTGGCGGCGCGAGGTGCTGCACGACCAGCTGCCGGCCTTGCTGCCCGCATGATCATGATGCTTGGCGAATCCGGAATGCGCTGCTAATATTCGCCGCTTACGTGGGGCGGTAGCTCAGCTGGGAGAGCGTCGCGTTCGCAATGCGAAGGTCGTGGGTTCGATCCCCATCCGCTCCACCACTCATGTCGACAAACAACGCTTCATGCCCTCGTGGCGTGGAGCGTTTTTGTTTGGGCGCGTGATGGCCTCGAGCCGCCCGCCATCAGCCCTGTTCACGTGCCCGCAGGCCGGCGCGATCACGCCGCCTGACACCGCGCATTCACCGCTGCGCGACGCGCGTTCAGCCGTCTGAACGTCCTCACGCAACGTTCCCGCCAAGCCGAGCCGTACAGGCGTGACATAACCGATGTAATCGACATGTGAATTCACATTTGTATTCACACTAATCATGACTATTGAATGGATCATTTGGCTTACATTCACTGTAAGACCGTTCGACCATGCAATCATCGAAGACCACATTTCAGCCACGCGATGACAAGACGGCCTTGCAACAATGCATCCACTTCTTATTCAACGTGAGACAACAAGATAATCAAGCTGGCACCACCAATCTTGTTGGCGTCGAACCCACCTAATTACCAAACTTGCATGCATCGACAATGGCAGGCCTTTGGCAAGCCATATATTTCCTTGCAATGCTTCACAGGGACGGAATGAAGCATGACTCCGCCACGTCTAGCGCCTGATCGACCCTGACCCGGACTGCGGGAGTGCTTCGATATTGTGTTCAAACGTGTACTGATCGTCTGCATGGGCAATATCTGCCGCAGCCCGACGGCGGAATACCTGTTTCGCCAGCGCATGGAATCGCGCGACGTCAGTTTCAGCAGCGCCGGGATTGGCGCACTCGTGGGCAGGCCCATGGACGCGAATGCCCTGCAGTTGCTCGCCGAGGACGGCATCGACGGCAGCATGCATCGGGCGCAGCAATTGACGCCGCCAATGCTGCGCGAGGCCGACCTGATCCTGGGTATGGAAAAGAGCCATTTGGGCGCAATGATTCAATTTTCGCCGGAGATCAATGGAAAGGTCTATCTACTCGACAAATGGTTGAACGGGAGTGACATCCCCGACCCATATCGACAACACCGAGCCGCATTCGAACATGTTCACCAGATAATCACGCAGGGTGTCAGCAGTTGGGAGCCCTATTTGTAATTCCCACCCATGCCACGAGTTGATTGCCCCTATGGCCGCCATTCAAGACCCTGTGCAGCGCGATGACGAGATTGACCTGAGCGAATTGCTCGGCACCCTCAGCGACCACAAATGGTTGATTGGCATCATCACCGGCGTATTCGTACTGCTCAGCATCGCCTACGCGATGTTGACGACGCCGATCTACCAGGCCACCTCGGTGGTGCAGGTGGAGCAGAAAGTGCCCAGCCTGCCGGGGCTGAGCGCGCTGACCCAGACCCTGGGGGCGTCCAGCCCCGAAGCCACGACGGAAACCGCGCTGATCACCTCGCGCATGGTGCTTGGCGCCGCGGTGGACGAGCTCAAGCTGGCCATCGAGGCGCACCCGCGGCGCATGCCCATCATCGGCAAGTACTTCGCGCGCAAATATGCGGCCAGCAACCCCGGCCTGGTGTCCCCGCCCCTGTTCAACAAGGTCGAATACGACTGGGGCGGCTCGAAGCTGGAGATTTTCCAGCTGGACGTTCCGGACAGCCTGCTGGATCAGCCGCTCACCCTGATCGCCGGCAGGAACGGTGCCTACGAGCTGGTGGATGCCGACGAGAATGTCCTGGTCTCCGGCAAGCTTGGCCAGACCTCCAGCGGCCACGGCGTGACCATGCAGGTCCAGACACTGGTGGCGAACCCGGGCACGCAGTTCCGCGTGTTCCGTCATCGCCGGTTGACCGTGATCAACGGACTGCAGAGCGCCATCAACGTCAATGAGGAGGGCAAGGAGTCGGGCATCCTCAAGATGACCTACGACAACCCCGACCCGCAGCTGGCCGCCAACGTGCTCAAGGAGGTCGGCGAGCTCTACGTGCAGCAGGACGTGAACCGCAACTCCGCCGAAGCGGCGAACAGCCTGAAGTTCGTGCGGGAGCAGTTGCCCAACGTGCGCCGCGACCTGGAACGGGCCACCGCCGCGCTCAACGCGTATCAGATCAAGGCGCACTCGGTCGACATCAGCATGCAGACCCAGGGGCTGCTGGATCAGGAAGTGGACATACAGTCCAACATCCAGAAGTTGCGCCTGCAGCTGGCGGACATGCAGCGCCAGTACACGCCCGAGCATCCGGCGTACAAGGCGCTGGTCCAGCAGATCGGCCAGCTTGAGGCGCAAAAGGGCGGCATCGACAAGCGGGTGGGCGACCTGCCCGATACCCAGCAACAGCTGCTGAAGCTGAAGCGTGACGTGCAGGTCAGCAACGACACCTATACCGGGTTGCTCAACCAGGCCCAGCAGCTGGATATCGCGCGTGCCGGCACGGTGGGCAACGTGCGCATCATCGACAGCTCGGCGGTGGACATCACGCGACCGGTATGGCCGCGGAAAACCATCATCGTGCTGGGCGGCACGCTGCTCGGCGCCTTCGTGGCCCTCGTCTTCGTATTCATCCGGCAGATGCTCAATCGCGGCATCGAGGACCCGGCCGTCATCGAGAAGATCGGCCTGCCCGTGTACGCCACCATTCCGATCAGCCCGCGCGAGCAGACGCTGCAGCAGAACATGCGCCTGCATGGGCGGGGCAAGCAGCGCCTGCTGGTCATGGACGCGCCCGCGGACCTGGCCACCGAAGCCCTGCGCAGCCTGCGCACCAGCCTGCATTTCGCGCGGCTGGAAGCGAAGAACAACGTGCTCATGATCTCCGGCTCCAGCCCGGACGTCGGCAAGACCTTTGTCGCGGCCAACCTTGCCACCGTCGTGGCCCAGAGCAACCAGCGGGTGCTGCTGATCGACGGCGACATGCGCCGGGGTTCGCTGCACAAGCTGGTCGGCGGCAGGGCCGAGGTCGGCCTTTCCGAACTGATCACCGGCCAGGCGGAGCTGGCGGCGGCGACGCGTCAGGTCGGGCTGATGGAGAACCTGCATTTCATCGCCCGCGGCAAGCTGCCGCCGAACCCCTCCGAGCTGCTGATGAACGCCCGCTTCTCCGCGCTGCTCGAACACCTGAAACCGCTGTACGACCTGATCATCATCGACACTCCACCGATCCTGGCGGTGACCGACGCCGCCATCATCGGCCATCACGCCGGCACCGCCTTGCTGGTGGTGCGCTTCGGCATCAACCAGGCGCGCGAGATCGCGCTGGCAAGGCAGCGTTTCGAGCAGAACAACGTGCCGCTCAAGGGCGCCATCTTCAATGCCGTGGAGAAGCGCAGCCGGGGCTACTACTCCTACGCCTATTACGGCGTCGGCCTGCCGTCGAGATGACGCCTGCCGCAGCAACGCGCGCAAGAACAAAAACAGGGATCACGCAACACGCAGGACCATCCATGCCTAGCTCCAAGAACTTCGCCCTCATTGGCGCCGCCGGCTACATCGCCCCCCGCCACATGCAGGCCATCAAGACCACGGGCAACCAGTTGCTGGCTGCATTCGACCCCAACGACTCGGTCGGTGTCATCGACAGCCACTTTCCCGACGCCGATTTCTTCACCGAATTCGAACGCTTCGACCGCCACGTGGACCTGCGCCGACGTGCCGGCAACGGCGGCCAGATCGACTACGTCGCCATCTGCTCGCCCAACTACCTGCACGACTCGCACATGCGTTTCGCGCTGCGTTCCGGCGCCCATGCCATCTGCGAAAAACCGCTGGTGCTCAACCCCTGGAACATCGACGGCCTGCAGGACATCGAGCGCGACACCGGCAAGCGGGTCAACACCATCCTGCAACTTCGCCTGCACCCGGCCATCGTGGCCCTGCGCGAGCAGGTGCAACACGGCCCGCACGACCACAAGCACGAGGTGGATCTCGCCTACGTCACCTCGCGCGGCCACTGGTACCTGCAAAGCTGGAAGGGCGACCCGAAAAAATCCGGCGGCATCGCCACCAATATCGGGGTGCACTTCTTCGACATGCTGCACCACATCTTCGGCGCGCTGCAGATGAACGTGGTGCACCTGGACAGCGAGACGAAGGCTGCCGGTTATCTCGAATACCAGAACGCCCGCGTGCGCTGGTTCCTGTCGGTGGACATCGAGGACGTGCCGGCCGCACTGCGCGAAGCGGGCCAGCGCACTTACCGCTCGATCACCGTGGATGGCCAGGAGATCGAGTTCTCCGGCGGCTTCACCGACCTGCACAACCGCAGCTACGAGGAGATCCTCGCCGGACGCGGTTTCGGCCTGGATGAAAACCGCGTCGCCATCGAAACGGTGTCGGCCATCCGCAACGGCAAGCCCGCCCCCCGCGCTGGCGAAGCGCACCCCTTCCTCGCACGGCAAGCCTGAAGAGAGAGCCGCATGGACTATTACCTGCACCCCTCCGCGATCGTCGACGAGGGCGCCCAGATCGGCGCCGGCTCCCGCGTGTGGCACTTCACCCATGTCTGCGGCGGCGCGCGCATCGGCAGCGGTGTTTCACTGGGGCAGAACGTGTTCGTGGGCAACAAGGTCGTCATCGGCGACCGCTGCAAGATCCAGAACAACGTGTCGGTGTACGACAACGTGACGCTGAAGGAAGGCGTCTTCTGCGGCCCCAGCATGGTGTTCACCAACGTGTACAACCCGCGCTCGCTGATCGAACGCAAGAACGAATTCCGCGACACCGTGGTCAACCAGGGCGCCACCCTGGGTGCGAACTGCACCATCGTCTGCGGCGTGACGATCGGCGAGTTCGCCTTCGTCGGCGCCGGCGCCGTGATCAACCGGGACGTGCCCGCCTACGCCTTGATGGTCGGCGTGCCGGCGCGGCAGGTTGGCTGGATGAGTGAATTCGGCGAGCAACTGAACCTTCCACTGGAAGGCCACGCCGAGGATGTCTGCGCGCACACCGGCACGCGTTACGTGCTTGATGGGCGCACCTTGCAGCGGCAGGAGGCGGCAGCATGATCGACTTCATCGACCTCAGGACGCAGCAGGCGCGCATCAGGGATCGCCTCGACGCGGGCATCGCCCGCGTGCTGGCGCACGGCCAGTACATTCTCGGCCCGGAAGTGGGCGAGCTGGAGGAAAAGCTGGCCGACTACGCCGGCGTGGCGCATTGCATCGCCGTGGCCAACGGCACCGATGCGTTGCAGATCGCGCAGATGGCGCTGGGCATCGGTCGCGGCGACGAGGTGATCACGCCGGGTTTCACCTATATCGCCACTGCCGAAACCGTGGCGCTGCTCGGCGCCAAACCGGTGTACGTGGACGTCGACCCGCGCACCTTCAACCTTGATCCCGAGCTGTTGGAAGCGGCCATCACGCCACGCACGCGGGCCATCATTCCGGTCTCGCTGTACGGCCAGTGCGCCGATTTCGACGCCATCAACGCGATCGCCGCGAAACACGGCATCGCGGTCATCGAGGATGCCGCGCAGAGTTTCGGCGCCAGCTACAAGAACCGCCGCAGCGGCAGCCTCGGCACCCTGGCCTGTACCAGTTTCTTCCCGACCAAGCCGCTGGGCTGCTACGGCGACGGCGGCGCCGTGCTGACCGACGATGCGGAGCTGGCCCGCCTCGTGCGGCAGATCGCACGGCACGGCCAGGATCGGCGCTACCACCACGTACGCGTGGGGGTGAACAGCCGCCTGGATACGCTGCAGGCGGCGATCCTGCTGCCCAAGCTGGACATCCTCGACGACGAGATCGCGTTGCGCCAGCAGGTGGCGCAGACCTATGCCCGGCTGTTCGCCGACGCCGAGCTGGCGATCGCCCCCTTCGTCGAAACGCACAACCGCAGCGCCTGGGCGCAGTACACCGTGCGGGTACCCGAGCGCGACGAGGTGCAGGCGCGGCTGAAGCAGGCCGGCATCCCCACCGCCGTGCACTACCCGCTGCCGCTCAACCGGCAGCCGGCCGTGGCCGATCGCAAACGGCAGTTGCCGGTGGGCGACACCCTCGCGGAGCAGGTCATCAGCCTGCCGATGTCGCCCTACCTGGGCGCCGATCAGCAGCAGTCCATCGTGGCGGCGCTGGCGTCGGTCCTCTCCCATCTGCCGTCGCGCCGGGTTTGTCCTGCATGAAGAAAATCATTTTCGGAAAGTGTTATGCCTTTTCCTGCGACACGAGCCTGGAGGCGCCGCTGGCGGAAAGCCTGAGCCTGTATGCGGACGCGCCCGGCCGCGCGCCCGAGGTGAACATCCGCATCGTCGACGCCGTGAAGGCGCGCCGTCCCACGGCGATCAACCCGCGCGTGCATGAAGCCTTCGAGCACGGCATGCGCACCGTGTTTCCCGGTGTCGACGTCTGCTGGGAACGCTCCGCCGACGGCTGCCTCAATGTCGAGGTTGCCATCCGGCGTCGCCGCGGGATGCGGCGCGTGGTCCACAAACTGCTGTCGATGGAATACGCGCGCGAAACCGAGGCGTTCGAGCAGATCCTGCACGAGCTGGTGCTGGTGCCGTCGGTGTATTTCTTTGGCGACATGGTGCCGATCCACGCCTCGGCAGTGACGATCGGCGACAGCGCCTGCCTGCTTGCCGGCACCGGCGGTGCCGGCAAGTCGTCGGCGATGCTGGCGCTGCGCAATCATCCCGGCGCCAGCTTCGTCAGCGACGACATCGTGGTCATGTCCGACACCGGCCGCGTCCACGGCAACATGGCCTGGCCGAAGATCTACGGCTACAACTGCGCCGGCAACCAGATGAAGCACGAGCTGCTGGCCGGACGCGGCTGGATCGACCGCGCCCACTTCGCCATCAAGAACCGCCTGAACCCCGCCAGCGTGCGACGCAAAATGTCGCCCGACCGCCTGTACCCGCGCGTGGATTCCACGTCGGCCCCGCTGTCGCGCCTGTATTACGTGGTGCGCGAGGACGTGCCGGACATCCGCCTGTCGCAGCTGAGCCAGGCCAACGTCGTGGACATGACGATCGCCGTGGTCAGCGCCGAATACAGCGTCTTCCACGACCACCTGTACTGGGAGAAATACAACGCGCTGGCCACCGCGCGCACCGCCATGCTGACGATGGAAGAGGTCACCGCGAACTGGCGCCGGGTGCTCTCGGGCAGCCTCGCCGCGGTTGGCTGTTTCAAGATCAGCATTCCGCTGAAGGTGGACCACGCCACCTACCAGCAGCGCGTGACTGACATCATCACCTCGGGCATGGCCGCGACGTCGTGAGAATCGCCATCCTGACCAACGCCTATCCCTACCTCCCCGGCGAGCAGTTCATCGAGGACGAGATCGGCTACTGGGCCGCGCGCGACGACATCAGCGTGACCCTGTTGCCTGCACTGGCGACAGGCACCCCGCGGCCCGTGCCGGCACGCATTGCGGTTGATACAGGCATGGCAGGCACCGTCGGGATCGGGCGTCTGTGGCATGCGCTGGCGGCGCTGCGTTCGGCCATCTTCTGGCGCGAGCTGGGTTATCTGCGGCGGTCGCGCAAGCTCCAGCCGCGCACCATCGGCCGCGCCCTGCTGCACACGTCCAAGGCGCTCGAACAAGCCGCACAACTGCAACGGTACGCCAAAGCCCACGGCCGCATCGACGTGGCCTACTGCTACTGGAACGACACCCAGGCCTGCGCCGCCGTGCTCGCCAGGGAAGCCGGCGCCGTGCGCAAGGTCGTCTCCCGCGCGCACGGTTACGACCTGTACGAAGCACGCCGTGATCACGGCTACATGCCGCTCAAGCGACAATTCATCGCCGCCTTCGACGCGGTCTTCGCGCTGTCCCGCGAAGCGAAAACGTACCTGCAACGAACCTACGGCGCGCCAGCGGAAAACATCCGCATCAGTCCGCTGGGTGTACCGCTGGCCAACGCACTCAACCGTCCGAGCGCGGCCGGTTGCCTGCACGTGGTGTCGGTGGCGTCCTGCATGCGCGTGAAGCGGCTGGATCGGATGATCGGCGCGCTGCGCCTGCTCGCCGGCCGGCACCGCGATACCCGCATGACGTGGACGCATGTCGGCGGCGGCCCGCTGCTGGAAGAAACCCGGGCGCTGGCAGCACGGGAGCTGGGCGGCCTGGACAACCTCGAGTTCACGTTCACCGGCGAATTGCCCCACCCCGCCGTCGCGGCGCTTTATCGCGATACAGCGGTGGACATGCTGGTCAACACCAGCGAGTCCGAGGGCGTTCCGGTGTCCATCATGGAGGCGATGAGTGCGGGCGTGCCGGTGGTTGCGCCTGACGTGGGCGGCATCTCCAGCCTGGTGTCCGGGCGCTGCGGTGTGTTGCTTGGCCCGCAACCGGACGCGGAGGAAATCGCCGACGCGATGGCGCGGGTCGCCTTCGCCGATGGGCACGCGCATTTGCGCGCCAACGCGCGGCAGGTGATCGAGGCGGGCTTCGACGCCGCCAGGAATTACCGCGATTTCGTCGCCGGCATCGCCGCCCTCGGCGCCGCCGACGACAGCCCCGCGCGCTGCCGGAAGCAGGCGGCACCGGCCATCCAGCATGCGGCGGGCAGGTAATTGCGACGCGCCCCATCGGATCGATCAACGGATGAATCTACGCACCGCTCTGGCATTTGCCGTTGGCCCCATCGCCACCGCCGCGCTCGGCCTGGTGACGGTGCCGGTGATCGCCTGGGTGTTTCCGCCAGCCGACGTGGGTCGGCTGAACATCGTGCAGATCGCCGTCTCGTTCGGCGTCCTGCTGTTCGGCCTCGGGCTCGACCGCGCTTATGTGCGGGAGTACCACGAATCGGCCGATCGCGCGGCCTTGCTGAAAGCCTGCTTCGCACCAGGCAGCGCGCTCCTGCTGCTGGCGATGCTGGTGACCGCGCCGTTCGACGACCGCATCGCCGAATGGCTGTTCGGGGTGGGCCATGTCGCCTACTTCTGGCTGCTGCTCGCCTGCGTGGCGACGAGTTTCGTCTCGCGCTTTCTCTCGCTGATCCTGCGCATGCAGGATCGCGGTGCGGCGTTCTCGATCAGCCAGATCCTGCCCAAGGTGCTGCTCCTGCTGGTGGTGACGGTGATCGCCGCATCGAATATCCACACCACGTTCGTGGAACTGGAGGCGGCGTATTTCATTTCGCTGCTGTCGGTGCTGATCACCTATGGCTGGAACACCTGGCGCGAATGGAGCCCGGCGATACGCGCGCCGGTGGCGCCTGCACAGGTGCGCGGGGTACTCGCCTACGGCACGCCGCTGATCTTCGCCGGCGTCGCCTACTGGGGGCTGGACGCCACCAGCACGTTGACGCTGCGCTCGCTGTCCAACCTGCCGGAGCTGGCGATCTATTCGGTCTCCATGAGCTTCGCCGGCGTGGGCGTGGTCTTCCAGACCATCTTCACCGTGCTGTGGGCGCCACTCGTCTACAAGTGGGTGGCACATGGCGTGGACATGCGGCGGGTCGACACCATCGCCAAGCAGGCGCTGGCGGTGGTGTGCGCGATATGGGTGCTGACGGGCGCCTTCTCCTGGCTGGCCGATTTCGTGCTGCCGGCGCACTACGCGCAGGTGAAGTACCTGATGCTGTGCTGCATTGGCCAGCCGCTGCTCTACACCCTCTCCGAGGTGACGTGCGTGGGCATCGGCATCACGCGCCGCTCCATGCTGTCGCTGTGGTCGACCCTCGCGGCGCTGGTGGTCAATGTCGCGCTCAGCGTGTGGCTGGTCCCCGCGCACGGCGCGGCCGGCGCGGTGGTGGCCAACGCGATCGCATTCCTGGTTTTCTTCGTGGCCCGCACCGAAGCGTCGGCCTACGTGTGGCGGCCGTTCCCGCGCGCGCGGCTGTACATGTTCGTCACCGCCTGCGTGGGACTTTCCATTGCGACGCTGGTGTTCGGCCCGCGCCTGCCGGTGCATTTCAGCCTGGTCTGGCTGGCCCTGCTGCCGGTCGCCTTCGCGTGTTTCCGCGCGGAATGGATGGGCATGTACCAGTCATTGCGCGTGGCGCTCAAACCGCAGCCCGCCTGCCCGCAAGCCGAAGGAGGCCCCGGTGCGCTGCCGTGAGCGGGGCGACGCCGCGCCGTCTCGACGCCGGGGCGCGGATCAACCGGTTTCTCCAGCACACCTGATGGCGATGCCACCGACAGATTGAGGATTCATCGATGAAGAAAATCAATTTGTTCGTGTTCGCGGCGCATCACCTTGCCGGCAATATCGCCGCGCAACGGTTCAAAAGCCTGCTGAAATACCTGGACCCGGCGAAATACCGCATCTTCGTTTTTGCCCGCGAAGTGCCCTCGGCCATGACCGCAACAGTCACGCCGCCGGGTACCGACATCACCATCTTTCCGCTGCCCGGGCGCTGCGTGGGCAGCGAATCATCCGCCGCCGCTTCGCTGCTGGCGCTGGCGGCCGCCTTCGTGCGTCCGCTGCCGTTTCTGCTGGGCGAAGGTCGCTCGCATGCGCGCCCATGGTTTGTCCACGCGCTGGCCAAGGCCAACGAGCTATGCACCAGGAAGCTGGCCGCCGGCGAGCAATGCGTGGTCATCGGCACGTATTCGCCGGTCGACGCGCTGGTAGCCGCGGCCGCGCTGTCCAGCAAGCACCACATCGGCTGCCTGCAGGACTTCCGCGACGGGTTGGTCTTCGAGCCGCTGGGCAAACCCGGCTGGTCGCGGAAAGTGATGCGCCAGTTGATCGAAGCGCGGGTGGTGGCCGCCAGCGATCTGGTCACGTCGGTAAGCGGCCCGCTGGTCGATGACTTCCAGCAACGCTATCCCGGCAAGGCCACGGCGATCCTGCCCAACGGCTACGACCCGGACGACTTCGCCGCGCTCGACGACGACGTGGTGGGCAGCACGCGCGCCGCCGCCATCCTCGCCCGCGAGGTACCGGCCGACACGTTGCTGATCGGCCATTTCGGGCGCATCGGTGCCAGCGACGGGTCGGCGTCGAGGAGCCTCGATTACCTGGTCGATGCGTTGAACGACTCGGTCGAAACCGACGCGAACCGCCACCTGATCTTTGCCGGCGAATTGACGGAAGGCGAGCAGGCCACGCTGCGGCGCGCCAACTTTCCGGTCAGCGTGTTGGGGCCGGTCGAGCGCACGCTGGCGCTGCAGCTCATGAAACGTTGCGACAAGTTGCTGCTGTTGACCGGCTCGCGCGCCAGCTGCGCCACCGGAAAACTGTTCGAGTATCTCGCTACCGGCGCCGACGTCGTCTGCGTTTCGGGTGTGAGCAACGAGGCCACCGCCATCCTCGCGCGGACCGGGGCCGGCCAGACCATCCTCACCGGCGCGGGCGTATCCGGCTACCAAGCGGTACGCGGCGCGTTGTCACCCCACCGCAGCGGCGCGCGACGCGACATCGCCATCTACAGCCGCGCGGCCCAGGCCGACATGCTCGACGGCTGGCTTTCCACCATGGTGTTGCCATGAACCCCGGCAACGATTCGGCGCTGACGCCGGAGCCGTCGGTGTTCATGGCACCGGCAGCGCAGTCGTTCACGGGTCGCTACCGGTTCACCGTGCGCCACCTGTTTCTGGGCGTGGCGTTTGCGCTGCTGGTGCTGGCCGTGGTGGTGCCCAACTCGCTCCCCGACATCACCGCGGCGGCGATGGTGCTGGCCGCCATGCTGGCCTTGCCGGGGCTGCGCATCGGCCCCGGCTTCCGGACCTTGCTGGCGCTGTACGCCTGCACGGTGATCGTCACCCTGCTCTACATGGTCGTCGGTGGCGTGCACGACGCGCCGCAGGAGGCCCAGCTCCAGGTGGTGGCGATCTACATCCTTTCGCCGCTGCTGTGGACGCTGGTTGCCGATGGCCTGCTGCGACGGCTGGGAACCGACCGGCTGATCGACTGGCTCGCCGTGCTCAGCCTGCTGTGCGCGCTGAGCGTGGGCCTGTTCTTCTACCTGTACCTCACGCGCGGCGCGGCGGCGGTGACGTTTTTCTTCGAGGGCGCCAACGTCAATCTCACCGAGGGATTCGCCGGCGCCACCATGCATGTATATGGTTCGCTGATCTTCCTGTGCGGTGGATTCTTCGGTTCGCCCGAACTCATCAGGAACCGGCTGATGCGGCTGGTGCTGCTGGCGATGCTGCTGGTCTGCGCGCTGACATCAGGCCGCACGGCGCTTATCCTGGCCGTACCGCTGGGCTGGTTCCTCGGCCTGATGTTGTCCTCGCGCACCACCGACCGCCGACAGAAATCTCCGATCTTCCGCCTGATCCGCTACGGCGTGCCGATGCTGATTGCGGTGACGACGGCGCTGTTCCTGCTGCAGGCTTATACGCAAATCAGCCTGACGCGCGTGCTGGACGCCGTCTCGACCAAGCTCGCCTCCGGCGGCGGCAGTGCGCGCGTGGGGATGGGCCACTCGCTGTTTGCCGGCATTCTTGCCAACGGCGGGCTGGGCTCCGGCCACGGCGTGGGCGTGGATTTCGTCAGTGATGCCGTCCACCCCTGGCGCTACGAACTGGTGTGGCTGGCCACGATCTATCGGGTCGGCATCATCGGTGCGCTGATCTACGCCTTGCCGTTCGTGCTGTACATGGCCTCGGTGATCCGGCTGGCATATCGGCACCGGCTGCCGCCGCGGCACAAGTTCATGTTCTGCGGCTTCGTCTGCGCCTTTCTCGGCACCAACACCAACCCGTACATCGAGGCCTTCGTCTTCCAGTGGATGTACGTCATCCCGCTGGTGGCGCTGGCCATCGAGTATCCGAAGGCATTGAAGAAGGGCCGCGAATGAAGCGCCTCAAGGTTCTGCTGTTTTCCAAATATTCGCGGCGCGGCCCCAGTTCGCGCTTGCGCAGCCTGCAGTACCTCGCGCCACTGCGTGACCACGGCATCGACGTGCAAGTGCATGCACTGTTTCCGGATGCCTATCTCGAAGCGCTGTATGCCGGTCGCCCCGAAGCCGCCAGGAAGCGTGCCTGGGGTTACTTCGGCCGGCGCTTCGTGCAGCTCCTGCATCGCCGCGAACACGACCTGGCATGGATCGAGGGTGAGCTCTTCCCCTACCTGCCCTACTGGGTCGAGGCGACATTGGCGCGCTCGTTCAAGTCGTACGTGGTCGATTACGACGACGCGCTGTTCCACAAGTACGACCAGTCCGCCAACCCGCTGGTGCGCCGCCTGCTGGGCCGCAAGATCGACCGGATCATGCGTGGTGCGGCCTGCGTGATCGCGGGCAACCGCTACCTCGCGGCGCGTGCGCGGCAGGCGGGCGCGGCGCGGATCGAGATCATCCCGACCGTGGTGGATGAGCAACGCTACACAGCGGCGAATACCACGGACGACCAGCCGCCGGTGATCGGCTGGATCGGCTCGCCCGCCACCGAGCACTACATGCTGGACATGCGCCCGGCACTGGAGCAGGTCTGCGCCGGGAACCATGCGCGGTTGCTGCTGGTCGGCGCGCGGCCCGAAACGGCGAACCTGTTCGACGGCACCACGCCGGAGGTGGTGGCGTGGTCCGAAGCCACCGAGGCGGCGATGATCGCGCGGATGGACATCGGCATCATGCCGCTGCTCGACAGTCCGTGGGAGCGCGGCAAGTGCGGCTACAAGATCATCCAGTACATGGCCTGCGGCCTGCCGGTGGTGGCCTCGCCGGTCGGGGTCAACGTCAACATCGTGCATCACGGCGAAAACGGTTTACTGGCCACCGATGAAGCGGCGTGGCGGGACGCGTTGGAGCGGCTGATCGCGAGCCCGGCGCTGCGCCAACGCATGGGCGCGGCTGGCCGTGCCCGGGTCGAAGCGGAATACAGCCTGGGCGCGCAGGTGCCGCGGCTCGCGGACATACTGCGCCGCGCGGGGCATGCCTGATGTGCGGCATGACGGGCTTCTGGCAACGGCACGGTGGCGCGCAGGACGCGTTGCTGGCACAGGCGCGGGCGATGTCGGCCCGGCTCAGCCACCGTGGCCCCGACGACAGCGGCGAATGGTGCGACGAAGCCGCCGGCGTGGCGCTGGCACAACGACGCCTTTCGATCCTCGACCTTTCCCCGGCCGGCCACCAGCCCATGCATTCGGCCGACGGACGCTACGTCATCGTGTTCAACGGCGAGATCTACAACCATCTCGCCCTGCGCGAACGCCTTCGCGCGGAGCACGTCGCACCGCCGTGGCGCGGGCACGCCGATACCGAAACCCTGCTGGCCTGCTTTGCCGCCTGGGGCGTCGAGCGCACCGCGCAGGCCAGCGTCGGCATGTTCGCGTTCGCCCTGTGGGATCGTGAGCAGCGCACGCTGACGCTGGCGCGCGACCGCATGGGCGAGAAGCCGCTGTACTACGGCTGGCAGGGTGACACCCTGCTGTTCGGTTCGGAATTGAAGGCGCTGAAGGCGCATGCGGCATTCCGGGCGGACATCGATCGCGGCGCGCTGGCGCTGCTGCTGCGCCACGACTGCGTCCCCGCGCCTCATGCCATCTACCGCGGCGCGGCCAAGCTGCGGCCCGGACACCTGCTGCGCATTTCGGCGGACACGCCGCGCGAGGCGCAGCCGATGCCGTACTGGCGCTACAACGACGCGGTAAGCGCGGGCCTGCGCGAGCCGCTCATCGCCACCGACGCTGCCGCCACGGATGCGCTGGAAGCGCAGCTGGGCGCCAGCGTCGATGCGCAGATGCTTTCCGACGTGCCGTTGGGTGCCTTCCTCAGCGGCGGCATCGACAGCAGCACGGTCGTGGCGCTGATGCAGGCGCGCAGCGCGCGGCCCGTCAAGACCTTCACCATCGGCTTCGACGAAAACGGCTACGACGAAGCTGTGCACGCCAAGGCCGTGGCAAGACACCTGGGCACCGAACACACCGAACTTTACGTGCGGCCCGAAGACGCGCTCGCCGTGATTCCGCGACTGCCCGGCATCTTCTGCGAGCCGTTCGGCGACAGCTCGCAGATCCCCACCTTCCTGATCAGCCAGCTGACCCGCCGTGCGGTGACTGTGGCCTTGAGTGGCGATGGCGGCGACGAACTGTTCGGCGGCTACAACCGCTACCTGGGCGCACGCACCACGTGGGAAAAGGCGCAGCGCCTGCCACCGCCCGCACGCCGCGCCGCGGCGGCTGCGCTGCACGCCGTGGCGCCGGCAACCTGGGATCGATGGTTCCAGCGCATCGGTCCACTGCTGCCCAAACGTTGGCAACTGGCCACGCCGGGCGACAAGGCGCAGAAGCTGGCGGACGTCCTCACGTTGTCGAGCGGCCAGGCGTATTTCCTCAACCTGGCCAGCCAATGGCAGGACCCGGCCCGTGTCGTGCTGGGCGCGCAGGAGCCGCCCACGCTGCTGACCATGCCTGATGCGTGGCCGCCTACCGACAACCTGGCGCAATGGATGATGGCGATGGACGCACAAACCTACCTGCCCGACGACATCCTGGTGAAGGTCGACCGCGCCGCGATGGCCAACAGCCTGGAGACGCGCGTACCGATGCTCGACCACCGCGTGGTCGAACTAGCCTGGCGCCTGCCGTTGCAACAGAAGATCCGCCACGGCCAGGGCAAATGGTTGCTGCGCCAGGTGCTGTATCGGCATGTGCCGAAGGAACTGATCGAACGGCCCAAGATGGGTTTCGGCATACCGCTGGACAGCTGGCTGCGCGGCCCGCTGCGCGACTGGGCGGAAGCCCTGCTCGATGAGAATCGTCTGCGCCACGAAGGCTATTTCCAGCCGGACGCCATCCGGCAGAAGTGGACCGAGCACCTGAGCGGTCGCCGCAACTGGCAGCACCAGTTGTGGACGGTGCTGATGTTCCAGGCCTGGCTGGAACAGGAACGGAGGGCATCCGCATGATCGCTGCCGGCACCCACACCGCTACGGCGCACGGGGCACGCTCATGAAGGCCGTGCTGTTCGCCAATACCGATTGGTACCTCTACAACTTCCGACGCGCGCTGGCGCTGGCGCTGCAGCGGGCCGGCTACGACGTGCTGCTGATCTCCCCGCCCGGACCGTATGGCGAGAAATTGCGCGGCCTGGGCCTGCGCTGGGAATCCCTTCCCATGCAACGGCGCAGCCTCAACCCGCTGCGCGAGCTGGCCTTGCTGTGGCACCTGGTGCGCCTGCTGCGGCGCGAACAACCCGCGCTGGTCCACGGTTTCACCATCAAGTGTGCCGTGTACGGCTCGCTGGCGGCGCGACTGGCCGGCATCCACGCGCGGGTGAATGCGGTGGCGGGCATGGGTTACGTTTTCACCAGTTCGCAGTGGAAGGCGCGCTTGCTGCGGCCGGTGGTGCGCGGCTTGCTGCGGCTGGCGCTGGGCGGTCGCGATGCGCGGCTGATCCTGCAGAACGCGGACGATGTCGAACTGTTCCGGCAGGCCGGCCTGGTCGACCCGGCGCATGTGCGGCTGATTCGCGGCTCGGGCGTGAACTGCGCGCAGTTCGCCGGGATATCCCCGCAGGCACCCACCGACGGATGCCCGCGCATGCTGCTGGCCAGTCGCCTGCTGTGGGACAAGGGCGTCGCTGAATACGTCGACGCCATCCGGCAACTGCGAAAGCAGGGCCGCACCTTCCGGGCTCTGCTCGCCGGCACGCCAGACCCGGGCAACCCGGCCGCCGTGCCGGAGGCCACGATACGAGGATGGGTCGACGAAGGCCTGCTGACCTGGCTCGGCCACGTCGACGACATGGTCGGCCTGCTCGGCGCGGTCGACATCGTGGTGCTGCCGAGCTACCGCGAGGGATTGCCGCGAACATTGGTCGAGGCCGCTGCTTGCGGACTTCCGTTGATCACCACCGATGTGCCCGGCTGTCGCGAGGTAGTGACCGATGGCGTCGATGGACTGCTGGTGCCGATGGGAGACAGCGAGGCGCTGGCGCGGGCCATGGCCCGGTTGCAGGATGATCCCGCGTTCGCACGCCAGCTGGGTGACGCGGCGAGGCGCAAGGCGAGAGCGCAGTTCGATGAACGCATCGTGGTCGAGCGCACGCTGGCGGTCTACACGGAGCTTTGCACCGCGTCGCAGGCATCTGTTGAATCATCCGTCTAGACGTCCATATGCCACGTCTCGCACGGTCGGGTCATGTGCGGTTCATGGCCCCGGCATCTGCCGCAGTAGACTCGGCCGATGGCCCCAACGTAGCCACCACTCCCACCACGAAAGTCGCACAACCGGAGGCCGCATCATGCCATCCCCGTTGAAACAGGCGAACGTACTGGATTACCTCCCCGCCTCCGAACACGCTGCCCTTCGCGCCGGCAACAGCACATACGACTGCACCGGCGACATCCAGGCCGCGATAGCCGCAGCCGACAAGGTGTTCGTGCCCGCCGGCGTTTACCTCGTGAAGCAGCTGAACCTCAAGTCCGGCTTCGAGTTGTACGGCGAAGGACCGTCCAGCCAGCTGAAAGCCTACGACGCGTCACTGGCCAGCGAATTCATGCTCGTCACCCACATCCGCGACGGCGGCAGCCACCGGGTCGCGGACAACATGCGCGACATCCATCTGCACGACCTGAAACTCGACGGACGGGTGGCCGAGTTCGGCTATGCGCAGTTCTACTACCTGCTCGCCGTCAATGCCACCTCGGACCTCACCGTCGAGCGGGTGACGTTCCACGGCTTTCGCGGCGACGGCATGTATGTCGGCTCGGGCACGCTCGCCCGTACCGAGCGCCACAACCAGCGCATCGTGGTGCGCGACTGCGTCTTCGACGGTGCGGTGAAGGACAACCGCAACGGGTTGTCCGTCATCGACTGCGATGGATTGATGGTGGAACGCTGCGTCTTCCGCAACATCGGCAACGCAAAACTTTCCCATTCGGTGGGCGGCATCGATTTCGAACCCGACCACGACTGGAGCATCTATCGCAACGTGACCATCAGCGGTTGCAGGTTCATCGACATCGACACGGTCAACACGGCGGGCATTACGTTTTTCAACGGACACCAGACCGGCGACAACATCCACGACTGGACCGTGTCGGATTGCGAATTCACGAACTGCTACTGGGGCATCGATTCTTCCACCAAGGCGAAGACCGTCGCGAGCAGGCCGGACAATCTTCGCGTACTCGATTGCGACTTCCTCAATTCGATACGCGTCGACGTGGCGGTCAAGGGTTTGAGCGGGACGCAGATCAGCTGCTGCACCTTCCGCCGTTCGCCACCCGGCTCGGGGCCTGGCGGCGACGCGATCCGTCTCGGCACCATCGCGTCGCGGACCAGCCGCAACGCCATCAACACGGTGATCACCGGCAACATGTTCAGCGGCATACGTCCACAAATGGGCGCGATCGGCGTACTTGGCGCCGACGGCCTTGTATGCGCGGGCAACGTGTTCACCGACATCCATGCAACGTGCATCAATTTCGCCGACGACGGATCACCCGACGACAAAAGAGTCATCGACAGGATCGTGATCTCCGGGAACGTGGTAAGCCGCGGCGCGCGCACCGGCTCCATGTCGTTCATGAGCACGAGCAACGACATGCGCATCAGCAAGGGCCGGCTGAAGCTCGAGCATTCCTTCGAGTACGAGAACGACGTCGGGGGCAGCGTAAAGAAGATCGCCAACGGCGCAACGATCGAGTTCCGCGGAACGACACCAACGACGTGAGGGCCACGCCCCGGTAGCGCCGCTCGCCACACGAGCCATAGTGATCAACGACGCGACGACCGCCGCAGCGAATGGTAGACCTCGGCATGGTCGTCCTCCCTGAACATGAGCTCGTCCTCCGGCACGGGTGTTCCGACTTCCCGGGCCGTCGCTTCCGACGCGACGGCGCCCGCGTCGACCATGGTTTGCGAATCAGCCGCCCCGTGCCGACGCGCTTCCTGGCGCAGCCACACATGTGTGACCGTGATGACGTACACACCGAGGGTCAGGCAGAACGTTGTCAGGTTGGTACCCGCCGAATGGGCCGCGCTGCTGAAGAAGGCGCCGATGAACGCCAGGCCGGTAGCAAGCAGGATCAACAGGGCCAACGTGGTGCGGGACGTCAGGCCGAACCCGAGCAGGATGTGGTGGATGTGTCCGCGATCCGGCTTGAACGGCGACCTGCCCTGCCGCATGCGCCGATACATCACCGCAAACGTGTCGAACACCGGCAGCGCCACGCACCACAGCACGTTGACCGGCGACAACTGCGTGCCGGGTGTCTGGCTCATGCTGATCAGCGCCCAGGCCAGCAAGTACCCGATCAACATGCTTCCGGCATCGCCCAGGAAAATCTTCCCGCCCATGAAACCCTGGTTGGCGACGAGATAGGGCAGCGACGCCGCGGCCAGCACAACCAGCAACGCGATGACGCCATGCAGGGGTGACGGGTCGGCAAACAGGATGATGGCGGCGATGCTCACCAGCGCCAGGCTTCCGGCCAGGCCGTCGATACCGTCCATCATGTTGAACGCATTCACCAGCCCGATCACGGCAACCACCGTCACCGGAACACCGAACCAGCCCAACGTCACTTCGTGACCGAAGATGCGCCCCAGCGTATGGATATACACACCGCTGCTGGCAATGACGGTCAGGATGACAATGGTCTGGATCAGCAGGCGGTCCCGCACGCTGAGATCGAAGCGGTCATCCAGCGCACCGAGCAGCACCAGCACGGCGGCGGTACCCAGCAAGATCATTTCAAACCCCTGGAACTGCCCGTAGCAAGCCGCGCCCGCCGCCATGCCGATGAAGATCGCGAGCCCGCCCACCAGGGGCACGTCACCATGGTGCTGCTTGCGTTGATCAGGGTGATCCACCAGACCCCACACAACGGCGAACCGACGCAGCACGACAATGGCCATTGCCGACGTGCATGCAGCAACCAGGCAATCAACGACTAGCCGCGACTCGTGCATGGCATTCCTACCTCCGACCAACCTCGAACGGATCCCCCTGGTCCAGCCGAGCTCGAGTTGTGAGTGGTGCGGACACGCCAGAAACCCGACGCCCCGCATCTATTGATTTTGATGGACTGACGGATCGCCGCCTTTAGGTGGCGGAAAGCGATCTGAAGCCAAGAGATAATCCGGCAACCATTTCCGATGAAACAAATCGGAGCCAACGCCGAACGGTGAACCTACCATCTTTGGACAGCGCCGCTTGCATGGTGAAAATCCTGATTCAGGCCCGCCATCGTTAGATGATGATTTTGTCAATCAATCATTCATATCGTGTTGCCATACGAACTGAATGTCGCCTGTCCCTGCGCTGAATAGACGTCCAAATGATGAAACGACCAACGGCTCCGAAACCTCAAGCTGCACGCACGACGTCGACCGACAGCCTTCGCTGCCGGTCGATGATCGCTTTATACGTCAGGCAACCGCCTCGCCTCAGTGAGTGGCGCTGTAGTTCGCATTGGCCGCACTGCTGAGTATCGAGGCCGACGGCAGCAACTGGCTCAACACGCGATTCCAGCGCGTCACACCAGCCGCACCCACAAACACCACGTCACCCGGCTTCACCCTGAATTGATCCCCCAGCGCGAACGCCGAAGGTGAACGGGCGTCAAGCTGAAAGACCTTGGCCGGGGTGTTTTCCAGGTTGTTCGCACCGCGAATGACATAGACCTCCTTGCCGTCGGACGTGACGGGATTGAGGCCACCGGCGCGACCCAGGGCCTGCGTCAGCGAGATGTCCGAAGCGCTCCTGAAGGTGACCGCGCGTGGACGCAGCACCTCGCCCAGCACGTAGATCTCCTGCGTATCGTTGTACGGGAGCATCAGGCGATCCCCCGGCTTCAGATAGATGCTTTGCGCGATGCTGTGGCCGTTGCTCAGCGCGGTCAGGTCCAGGTGATAGTCCTGTCCGTCACGCGTCAATATCAGATCGGACATGTTGGCCTCGTCCGCATTGACCGATGCCGTACCCAGCGCCTGCCCCAGGGTCAGAGGAACCGTGGTGATCGGTTGTGGATCGGTCTTCTTGAACGCACCTTGCAGCAGCACATGCTGGCTGTTGTAACCGACCACGCCGACGTCCACCTGCGGCCGCTCGACATACTTGGCGATCTTCGTGCTGATGGCGTCGCGCACCTGCTCGATCGTCATTCCGGCGACTTTCACCGCGCCCACGTAGGGATAGAACATCGTGCCATCGGACCGGACCAGGCGGCCATTGGCGGCCGTCTGCTGCTGCGAACCCGCCGGCGACGTCAGCTCCGGGTGATCCCATACGGTGATGTAAAGCGTGTCGCCGGGGCCGACACGATAAGGCTCCGGCTTGTACGACAACAGCGCCTGCGGCACCGTGGCGGCCAGCGTTGTCGCGTTGTTCGTCGTCAACAGTTGCGGGGTGATCGTTACCAGCTGGATCTGGCTGCTGTCCGTCGGCGTACCACGAACCAGTCCCTCGCTACGCATGCGTTGTCCCGGCGCCCAAACGCAACCGTTAACCAGCAACACGAATCCGAGAATGATAAAGGCGCGAGTTGTTTTCATGTTTAATTAGGCCTCGAAGATGGTGATCCACTAGGCATCCTGGAATAAACATTAAACAACACGTTCGCGTCGAATTCAGAGCTCGCATTAAAAATCCAGGTTATCGGTAAAGCGCAAATTCATTTTCCTGACACGGATGTATATGAATGGCACCATTCAAATGTGAAGGGATAATCGGCAGAAAAAAAATGGGATAGTAAATGCCACACGCCACGTGAAGAGAACATCACAGCGTCATCGGATCAATGGCGGCATCAACATGAATTGGACGGCCAAATGCCTTGCCCCGCAAGGCGCTGCGGCGATATCGGGATAGCTGAACCAAGCGGGATCAGCGTCGACACCGCCGGCGATCGCCACGCATGCCGAGACCATCCGCCCGCACAGCATTCAAACAACTTGAGCGCTCGTCGGGCGCATTCCCTTTCCGCCACCAAGGAAGGACGACCGCCATGCTTTTGTCACCTGGCACGCGGCGAAAGCGTCAGATCGTTGCGCTACCATGCGATTCGACGCACTCGGTCGTCCGCGGCCTCGTTCAGGCACAGGGGAAAAACTGCGGCATTCGTCCGATTCGCGTGTCCGAAACCACAATATTCGATACCCGACGAGGTCCGTGTCCTGATTTGGCACGATATTGGCTTTCGTCTGCAACCATCCACGTCGTGTTCGGCTGCCGCTCGTTACTGGTGCAAGAAAACATGGGAAACAACAAGAAAAAGCCCGTCTGGGAGAAAAATTCTCGAGGATTCTGGCTCGCTGTTTGTCTGGTTCTGAGCGCACTGGCCGGGTGGCTGATGTTTCATCTTGGGCTTCTGCGCTGACGGCGACCACCCAGCCCGCCGGCAAGGTTTCGCTCGACCCCGGCCAGGTCGCACAAGCGCACTCACTTGACGCCGTGCCGCAGCCGCGTTTTCCAGTATCCGATCAAACCGGGGTGATACCACTGCCGCGACGGCCCTTCGCCGACGCGAGGAACCATGCGCCCGATGGCGGCATCGCGCAGCGCGGCTTTCATCAGTGACAGCCCCTGCACCAGCTGCAGGATCGGGTAGGTGGCGAAATTGTCGTCCGCCTCGGGCGTGATGGTCGCCTGATACAGGATGCCGCCGGTATCGACGCCCGCGTCCACCAGATGAACGGTGACGCCGCAATGCGCGCGATCATTGTTCGCCAGCGCCCAATAACCACCATGCACCCCGCGATAGGCCGGCGTGATACCCATGTGCGTATTGATGAAAGGCGCATCCACGGCCGCCAACAATTTTTTCGACAGGATGCGTGTGCCGTTCACCACCACAGCCTGGGGCGCATGCTGGCGCAGACGATCCGCCACGCCGCGCCCGTTGGCGCTGGCGACACGACGGATCACCTGCGTGGGAATCGGTGCGTCCGACAAGCCGTGCCGATGCAGAAGTTGTTCGATACGCGAGCGGGACGCGCGAACGAGCAGCCGGCTGTACAGGATGAAACCGAGTTGTCCCAATGTCTGCATCACGCCGAGCTTGCGGGCGCGATGGCGCAGCATCCTGAGCGCCGAAGGTTTGTCTTCGAGCACCACCTCGACGACGTCGAACTCCTCCCGAAGGCCGTGGTACATCACCCGCGTGGACAACCCATCACCGGCGAGCAGCACGATCCGCGCCCTAGCCGACATGCATGCGTTCCAGCAGCGCCGCGACCTCACCCATGTTGCGCGACTGCATCCCGTGGCGCTGACGGAGCTGGTCGTAGTGGATCAGGATCTTCCGCAGAAAATCGAGGTTGCGCTTCACGTCGGCCCCGAAGTTGTGCGGATGCCACCACAGGTGGAACAGCCGATTTTCGGTCGCGGCCTCGTGCATGGCGCGCTTGATGCGATGCAGCCGCAGGCTCTCCAGCGGTGCGAGTGAACGCGAACACGGACGCAGGAATCGACTGGCCGGAATGTCAAACGGCCGGCTGCGCGCACACTCCTCCAGACTGTAGGTGTTGTGACCGCTGAGGTTGATGTAGGTATCCAGCAAGCGCAACGCGCGCACCAGCGGACTCTGCCCCTGCTGGTTTCTCGGCTTGTAGAACGACATCCTTTCGTTGCCCCGGTAACAGGCAATACCCAATTCGTCGAGCACCGGAAGGTAGGCCGGGTTCGCCTGGTTGCGCGGAAACACCAGGCTCGTGGTGGGAATGCCTACGCCCTTCGCAACCTCCACCGCGGCGCGCAGGTCGGCGCGGAATGACTCGATGGTCTGCCCTTCTTCCAGACAGTAGTAGTGCGAGAACGTGTGCGTGCCGACCTCCTGCCCGGGGCAACGAAGGATCTGCTCGATCGCGTCAGGCGCGAAGTGGTAGAGGTCGTCATCACCCCACGTGCGTTCGTCGATGTAGCGATAGGACGAAAGCTGCTGGTTTTGGTAATCCGGCAATACGCCCGGCAGTTGCTGCCGCAACTGCGCGATGTCCTTGAAGAACAGGAACCCGAGCGTGGCCCAGGTGGCGTGAATGCCGTGGGTCTGGAACAGGTCGAGAATGCCGCGAATGGCATCGCGTTCGCCGCGCAGGTTCGCTCCGTAGTCCTCGAAGCTGCGGCTGTCGCGCACGCCCCAATACAACTCCAGATCCAACGAGACAGTGAATACACCCGGCATATGTCAGCCACACCTCGTTAGTCAGGACGCCGTCTCCTGAAGCATTGGCGGTACCGACGCACGATCGAGTCAAGCCGCGATACCGCCGGCTCATCTCCCCGTGTTTATTCGCAAGGCGTGCGTCGAGCGAATTGATCGTATTCTCAGGGCAGAACCTGAAGGGGCGATGAGGGGCATCGCCGGCCTTGCCGTGGCCTCATGGCGATATCGCCGCGTTTCCAAGCTCCCATTGTTGGGCAGGTGGCGTGAAAATCGTGGGGTTGTCGGGAAATTGAGGTGAACGGGGACTCTTGCTGGTTTTAGGGCGAGGCGCGCGCGGGATGCGTCGAGTGAGGTGGAAGAATCCGTCCGCACCCCTTCACCGCCAGCAAAACACGCGCTTTTCGGTGCGCTGCACTGAGGCGTGAGGTCCGCGGGGATTGTTGGGGCCATTCATGGGCCCAACCCTTCCGCGCTGCGCGCTGCGGGGCCAGCCGTTCGGCTGTCCTTGACGCTCCGGGCGAATTTGTCGCTCGCGAAGGCAGGATGCTGTAACGAACAGTGGCGAAGCCGCTGGCCCGAAGGGCGAGGTGCAGGATGCGCCGAGTAACCCGAGAGGATTCGTCCATACCTCTCTCTCCGCCAGATACGTAAAGCGTCGCTTCGGTGCGCTGCACTGAGGCGTGAGGTCCGCGGGGATTGTTGGGCCCATCCATGGGCCCAACCCCTTCGCGCTGCGCGCTGCGGGGCCAGCCTTCGGCTGTCCAAATTCGCTCCCGGCGAATTTGTCGAACCCAAGAGGGTTCGTCCACACCTCTCTCTCCGCCAGATACGCAAAACGCCCCTTTCGGGGCGCTTTGCGTATCTGGCGGAGAGAGAGACCGCCTGCAAAGTACGCAACAAGGATCAAGGGATACCAACAGAATACAAGATAAATGGCCAAGTAAAGCCATTATTGTCGAGTCATAGCCCAACAAGCCACAACCAAACTCAGCCACAACCAATTCAGGATGGCATACTGCTTGGCATACCAGCTACCAACCCGGAACCTCCGTCTATGACACTCCTTACGGACACCAAGGCTCGCAACGTCAAAGCTGGAAGCACGCCCCTCGCCCATGGCGGAGTCACTGGTCTGGCACTTCACCCTTCCCCCAGCCACAAGGGGCAAGGCAAGTGGGTTCTCCGCTACGTCAGTCCCGTCACCGGTAAGCGCCGCAACGCAGGACTGGGCAGTTACCCAGACATCGGCATTGCCGAAGCCGCCAAGCAGGGGCGCTTCATGCGTGAAAAGCTTGCCAACGGACAAGACCCACTGGAGGCCAAAGCCAACGAGGCAGTCAAGCCACACATGCCCATTTTGCGCGAGGCGGCGAAAATCCTTCACAAAGAGCTGACACCGGGTTGGAAGAACGCCAAGCACGCTCAGCAATGGATCAACACCCTTACCGAGTACGCCTTTCCGTTGATCGGGGCTATGCCGCTTGATCAAATCCAGCCGCGTCACATCGCGGATGTGCTGCGGCCCATCTGGCTGGAAAAAGCCGAGACGGCTGGGAGGGTCAAGCAACGGCTACACGCGGTCATGGCATGGGGGTGGGCACACGGCTTCTGTCAGTCCAACCCGGTCGACGTAGTGAATCACCTCTTGCCACTCCAACCGGGCAAGACGGTTCGCACACAGCACCAGCCTGCGATGCCCTGGGCGTTGATGCCCGCGTTCGTGACCGACCACCTGCCGCCAAGCGTTGAAGTCACGCGCCAGCTCTTAGGGTTTGTGATCCTGACGGCAGCCCGTTCGGGCGAGGTACGCTACATGACGTGGGATGAGGTGGATTTGAAGAACAAGCTCTGGACGGTGCCTGCGGAGCGAATGAAGGCCAAGCTAAGCCACCGCGTGCCGCTTTCTCAGCAAGCCATAGCGCTCCTCAAGCACCAACAGGGGCTGCACCACACGTTTGTGTTCCCGTCCGTACGCAAAGGCGTCCCGTTGTCGGACATGGTTCTGACAGCCTTTCTGCGACGCATGAAGGCCGTTAGCGACGTACCGGGACGTGTGGCTACCGCCCACGGCTTCCGATCCAGCTTTCGCGACTGGTGCAGCGAGAAGGGGTATGCGCGCGATTTGGCTGAACGGGCACTGGCCCACACCGTGCAGAACAAAGTGGAGGCAGCCTACCACCGGACGGATCTGCTGGAGCAACGCCGACCACTCATGCAAGCATGGGCCGATTTCGTAATGCCTAACGGGAAGCCAGAGGCGCATGACTGAGATCGATGCGAGGCGGCTGTCGAAGCTGGTGCCGCTGTTAGACGAAGTATCTCCTGCCGAGATGCGCGGCACCTTGCCTGCGTTAGTGCACGATGGCGAGGTTGTACTCTACGTCCGTGTACCCGCGGGCAAGGTGGTGTACATGGATGGCATCCGGCTGCTGCCGGCAACGTTTAGTGATGCCGCTAATTCCTGGAGCCGATCCCTGTCGCCCTACGACCTTAGCCAGGTGCGGAAGGCTAGGAAGTCCGGTATCCCAGCCATCCAGAATCCGATGATAGTGCCAGATGCGATCTATCTAGCAATGGCGCCGAAGGACGCCCGCTTGCTGCTAGAGATGGAGCGGAGGGAAGTCTGCTGGTTTCCTTTCGCCGTCCAGTTTTCGCCGGACTCAGGGACGGGTTCGAAACATCTCACACGACTGATTCCATGGCAGTCTCTATGTTGCCTTCGGCCCAATGACGGGCAGCCAAAGCGGGGGCCATGGATAGGTCATGACCCAGGGCATGCGCTAGCCATCGAGCTGCGTGATGTTTTCGTTGAACAGAATGCCTTGGACACCGTATTGCGGGCGAAGGAAGACCCAATGGGGCTAAGGGGGACCTCGCCTGGGGTGTACGTCTTGTGCCGCGCAGCTGCGCGTTTCAACGATCCGGAAAAAGGCGTACAGGAGCAGCAGCCTGCTGTCCAAGAATGGGTGCGGAACGAAGCTAGGGCCTGCGGCGTTAATGACTGGTTGTTTAACAATGGGGTGCTGAAGTTGGTCAGGAAACTCATCAACACGAAGCATAACGAGCGTCAGGGAGTGCCGTCTCCTGCTGAGTTCGATCTCAGCGTATTGAGTGATAACGAAGCTCGCGCTTTCGGCCAGCTTCACTGGATGAGCAAACGATTGATGTTGACTGTCCACGCAGCACGATGCTGGCAACAGATTGTCAGCGGTCAGGAGAGACCCTGGGAGGACGTTAGTCCAGACGACCAGATGCGGATGACCCGCAACTTAGGTAAATGGCTAGACGACTGGGGGTTTACTGGCGAGGGTGAACACAAGGCCGTCTGGTCTATAGCGATCTACCCGATCGACATTCGCGACATTCGCCTCAAGCAAAAGGCGAATCAGAAAATACGCTCTTGAGCACCGAAAGATCATTCTCGGTCTTTCGCGGGGCACCCGGCTTCGGGCCATCGCTGGACTCAATGATGCCACGCCGGAGGTTACGCGAGCGCCCGGTTTCCAGGGCGCAGTCCTCCTTCGTCATATAAGCCAGCGCGATCAGGAGGCCGGTCAGCATGACCCGATCACTGATGCGCACCACGCCGAGTGCGTTGTGTTCGTATTTCTTGCGCAGTACCCAGCAGTTGAAGAACGTACCCTTCCCTTCACTGAAGCGGCTCGTCCAGGCTTCGCCAAGCTGCTGGCTGTAAACGTGGCCCTCCTGGTGCTTGTGGCCGTCGAGGAAAACCATGAGATGGAAATGAATGCCGCGGCGGAAACCGCCTTCGCGCTTCACGATCCACCCCTTGACGTCAGGTTCAATGAGGCGATTCTCCCGTAAGGCACGTAGATACTGGCTGACGCACCACTCTGCACGATCTGACTCTGACCAAGCGTGACTGTCGGGATGGATGTAAAGGTCAATCCTGAGTACCAGGAGCTTTGAGTACTTCTCGAACAGACTGCCGGCATAAGCCCAGCAGGACTTCAAGTTCTTACGCTCGCTCCTCTCGTGATTGAGAACCACAGTCCTGAACCGCCTGGAATTGCAGACGCGCTTTACAAACCTAGCCGCCTGGACAAACGCATTTCGAATCTTCGGCTCGTTGACGTCTGCCCATTCGCCGGGATGGAAGTCGCTCAGCTTCTCGGCGATCTGCATGCAGGCACGGATCATCACCGTGATGTGGGGGTTGGGTATGGCGTGGATGAATGTGTAGGGCTCACCTTCAGCCAGACCGGCTATCGTTCCATCTGCTTTGCGGAAGGAGTGACCCTTCATATGGAAGCCCTGTTCGGCACGCTCGACCAATGGCAATGCGTTTACACACAGTAAGCGCACGTCATTTCCCAGGGCTGACAGTTTATGCGCCATACCGCGTACGGATTTGAAAGGCACGACCATAGCGCCGCCTCCGGTGGTCAATCGTTTAGCCGCTCGCTCAAAAACCCTCAGATACATCTGCCAATCGAGGTCTTCCGTGACGACAGCTTTTCCATCTGTCGTGTGCCACATGCCTTTGGCGATATGCGCGTGCTGCCTCTCCCCTTTTTCAATGGCGCGCTCAATATGCTCGTCACTAACGGTGTCACAGTTCACGATGTTTTTCCCCATATGTTTGTCCATTTGTGCATTGACCTGATTTAAAGTCCAATCACTGGTGTAATGTAGACAGTAGACCCACAGCTACTTCCATCACAAATCAATGGACTTGCTTGATGGAGTTATTGTCTTAAACTAACAACGGTGATATATGGCTATTAGATATAGTTCCTGAATTCGCAATACGTTATTTGCCCCAAGGTTAGTTATTCGATATGGACTTCCTCCGGATCGACGGGATATTAGGTTCCGAGATCTTCTTGCTGACTTGGTGCGATATTTCATGGGTGGGGCGCGAGTCAACCCACCCAAGGATGTCGGCACGCCGCCAGCCGATCGCGGATCGCACTCCAGCTCCATTTCCGAGACGGATAGGCTTGGGGAACTCCGGGTCGAACCACTGCCCCTCCGAGTCCAAGAGATTCCGAATGGTGGACGGACTCAAGCCGATCTGGGCGGCGACTTCGTCGATGCGCAACACCAGCCTGGGCTGTACATCCCATTTCTTGAGGGAATCGCCAATCGCTTCTCGGACAGCTTGGGCAATGACTCCCGACAGTACCTGCGTGGAACAAGGATCACTTACATCGCACATATCGCGGCTCTGCGGTGGTGACGCAGCGATACTGAGGCCGAATTTGTGGTTTGACGATGTACGAAATCCGCACTTCCATGGGCAGCCAAAGTCTGACGACCCGTTAGGCCGCGCCACGACTAGCTTTCCACGATTGAAGAAGTGCGGAAGGGCTCCGCACCCTCGCCCCTCCGGACCCCCTCCGTTGAGTTAGTTTCTAGACGTCGAGTTAGTTTTCCGACAACCGCCGACCCCGAATCAGGCACAAAACGAAAGCGGGGCACTCAAAGAACACCCCACTTTCGTTTCAACGACTTTCAATGTATTTCAACGGCTTCCATAGTCCGGAACCGCGACAATCAGCAAACTGAATGCCACCGATTCGACGGAATTTCACATCCATATTACCCATGTGAAGTCTATGTTCTCCGGCTTCGCGTCTGGACGCTCCGCATCGCAGCGTTCGCAAAGGGTATCCGACGACATGAGCGGCAAAATTGACACGGTCTATTGCATTCTGGTCGTTGCCACGGCAGTTCTGGTTGGCATCATCAAATGCACCAACTGCGGTGGCCTCAAAGCTCCTTGATCCGACCCAACACACGCACATCGCACAAGGCCCGGCATGTCCGGGCCTTGTGCGTTTATGCCGCCAACTTACGAGGAAACGACAATGCATCTGGTTGAAACGATGGCCTACGCCGGCGAAAAGCCGTGGCACGGTCTTGGCAACAGATTGGCCCCGCAGCAATCCATCGACACATGGAAGCAGCAGGCGGGCATGGACTGGCAGATCGAAGCCTCCGAAGTCCGTTACATCTCCGGCAACAACCACATGGGCGTTATCAACGCCTTTCCGGAGCAGAAGGTGCTGTACCGCTCGGACACCAAGGCGCCGCTGGCCGTGGTCTCCAAGCGTTTTCATGTGGTGCAGCCAGGCGAGATTCTGGAGTTCTATCGCGACCTGACGGCCTGCAATGGCTTTGAGCTGGAGACGGCCGGCGTGTTGCGCGAGGGCCGCAAGTTCTGGGCGTTGGCGAAGACCGGTCAGAGCACCACGCTCAAGGGCCGTGACCGCGTCGATGGCTACTTGCTGCTGGCCACCGCTTGCGACGGCACGTTGGCAACTACGGCACAGTTCACGTCGGTGCGGGTGGTTTGCAACAACACCTTGTCCATTGCGCTGGGGAACGCCAACGGCGCCATCAAAGTGCCGCATCGAAGCCAGTTCGATCCCGATGTGGTCAAGCGCCAGTTGGGCATCACCGTTTCGTCGTGGGATGGCTTCGTTGCCCGCATGAAGGCGTTGGTGGAGCGGCCCGTCGACCCCGATACGGTCGAAGGGCTGTTGCGTCGGGTACTCACCTACGCCGCGCCGGACGGCAAGGCCGTGGTGGTCAACGAGCAAGCGCTTGCCACCGTCCGTTCACTGTACGAAGGCGGAGGCCGCGGTGCGTTGATGGCGTCCAGTCGAGGGACGGCATGGGGTGTGGTCAACAGCGTGACCGAGTTCGTCGATCACCACCGTCGGGCGCGCAGTGACGATCACCGCCGTGATGCAGCGTGGTTCGGCCAAGGGGCGCAGATCAAGCAGCGTGCCTGGGACGAAGCGATGAAACTGCTGGCCTGACGGAGATCGACGATGGGACTGGATATGTATCTGGAAGCCAAGCGGCACGTTGCCCCCTGCGATCCACGGACGGAACCGACGCGCCGCGCCATTGGTACGGCCATCGGCTATATGCCGCCAAAGGAGAAGCCGGGCCAGGATGCCTCCCTGCTGGAAGTCAGCGGGGTGACGGTGCGGGTGGGCTACTGGCGCAAGTTCGATGCCTTGCACCGGTGGTTTGTGAGCAACGTGCAGGAGGGCGTCGACGACTGCCGTCCGGCTTTCGTTTCGGTAGACACCTTGATCGAGCTGGAAGGAAAGCTCGAACAGGCAAGCGACGCCTCGGTCAGTGCCAGCGATCATTTCACCGCCGACGTCGATGAAACGCTGGAGGACGGCGAAGTGGATTACACGTTGAAAGTCCTGCATCACGCCAAGCAATTGCAGGAGCAAGGCTGGGACATTTACTACCGCGCCAGTTGGTAACGACACCTCGAAAAAAACGAACTACCTGCCGCTCGGCTGATGCCCATGCATCGGTCGGGATTTTTTATGCCTGGAGGAAACCGATGAACAAACAAAACGCCGCCGTGAGGCTGGTCGATACCAAGAAGCTGCCCTATGGGCAGTGGCTCGATGTGCGTCGTAATGGCATCGGCAGCTCGGATGCCGCTGCCGCCGTGGGCCTGTGCCCGTACAAGAGCCAGCTCGAACTGTGGATGGAAAAGACCGGCCGCACGCCGCCGGAAGAAGTTCGCCCCGGTCAGGACGATCCACGCTATTGGGGCACCCTTCTGGAACCGATGGTGGCGACCGCCTACCAGGATTGCACCGGTCACAAGGTGCGCAAGCTCAATGCCGTGCTCCAGCATCCGACGTTCCCCTTCATGCTGGCGAACATCGACAGGGAAATCGTCGGCGTGCCCGGCGTGCAAGTGTTGGAGTGCAAGACCGCCGGCGAGTTCGGTTCGCGACTTTGGAAGGACGGTGTGCCTGAATACGTCCAACTGCAGGTGCAGCACCAACTGGCCGTCACCGGCAAAGTCGCTGCCGACGTGGCAGTGCTGCTGTGCGGTCAGCAACTGGAAATCCACCGCATCGAACGAGACGACGAAGTGATCGCCCGTCTGGTCGTGCTGGAAACCCGGTTCTGGGGGTACGTGGAGAAGGACATCGAGCCGCCGGCCGATGGCAGTGAATCGGCGGCGAAGGCCTTGCGGAAACTGTATCGAGGCAACGACACCAGCCTGGACTTCTCCGGCGACGAAGACCTTAGTCGTGCCTTCGATGCACTGACAACGCTCAAGGGTGAGCTGGAAGCGATGGAGCATGAAGCCGAATCGTTCAAGCAGGTGATCCAGCAAGCGATGGGCGACGCCAGTAAGGCGGTCTTCGCTCACGGCGAGGTGACATTCAAGCGAGCCAAGGACAGCGCCGCGCTGGATACGAAGCGACTGGTGGCCGAGTGCCCGGATGTTGCCGCCATGTACTCCGTGACTCGCCCCGGCTCTCGCCGGTTTGTGTTGTCGCGGTCTTCCAACAACTGACAGAGGTCAACGACATGTTGAAAGGTTTGGCAATTACCCCGCCGGTGATCGGGCGGATATCCATTGGCCGGGTAATGGAGCGCAACGGCAAGCGCCTGCCGGAGAAGGACGATCAGTTCACCCTGACCAGCCAGGTGCAAGGGCGCGACGGTTGGATATTGCACCCATTGGACGAGAAGCTGCGCAAGGAAGCCGAGGGTCAGAAGTTGCGCGCAATCTCGATGCGGTTGCTGTTCAACGACCCGGGCCTCAACCTGCGGGCGGACTATTCACTGTTTGACCGCACCACGGGCCGGCCGGTCTGCGTGGGCAACGGTGAGACCTGCCGGCGCGCGGGCAAGGAAGGTGTAGCTACGTTGCCCTGCCCGGGGCCAGATGCCTGTGCGTTCTCGCAAGGGGCATGCAAGGCGTACGCAAGGCTAAACGTGGTCGTCGGCGATGACGATGCGCTGGGTAGCTTCGTGCTGCGCACCACGTCCTTCAACACCATCCGCACGCTGGCGGCGCGGCTCGAGTATTTCAGCGCCGTGTCGGGCGGCTTGTTGGCCTGCCTGCCACTGGAACTGAAGCTGCGTGGCAAATCCACCACGATGAGCTACGGGACGCCGATCTACTACGTCGATCTAGTGGTGCGCTCTGGGCTCACGTTGGAGCAAGCCATCGCACAGGCACGGGAGTTGGACGAACAGCGGCGAGTCTGCGGCTTTGACCAGGGTGCGCTGGACGAAGCCGCGCGCAAGGGCTTCGCCAACGGTGCATTCGAAGATCTGGCAGAGGACGTGCCGGCCGTGGTCGAGGAGTTCTTCCCGGGCAACGCCCACGGTGGGAAGACTGAGGGAACTACCAAAGCGGACTCCAGCCTCCAGGGTCACTTGGAGGACAGAGTTGCGCGGCTGAATTCTGTTTGAGGCAACGAACTGGTACGCGGAGGTGGGTGACGCTCACCTCCGCACCTAGTCTTTTTTTTTGATTCCCAAAAGGGTGTGTCGTCAAGGTGGGACCCCTGCCTTTTCCGATGCGGCTTGCTGGACTCGTTCCATCGCAGCCTGCATGACGACGAAGGTCCGTGCAAAGTCCAGGACATCCTCGATGAAGCGAATAAAAACGCCTCATCTTGCGATGACACCTTTTCGAATGCTTCGCTCACTTGCTGCGCGAGCAGGCGTCGACGTCCAATTCTGGAAGCAAGTGCCTGGAATGCTTCCCGATACGTGCGTCCGGTGCACAGCTGTGCATACGCCTCAAATCGAGGGCGAATTCGAGCATGGACTGCAACAACTTCGTGTTGACCACGTGCCTTCTCCTGCAGGATTGAGCTCGACCCTACGCCCGGCAATTAGCCACTGAATTGGCGTTGGCCGGCGGAAACTGCAGGCGGTGCGCCGCCACCAAACGCATGTGCAAGTCATGGACAAGGTCTTTGACCATATCGAGGTCTTTTACAATCGCCAACGTCTGCACTCGTTCAACGGCTATCGAACGCCCGTGCAGACCGAAGCTGAAGCGCTCTCTTAGGTGTCTGCGGAAGCCGGGCAAGCTCAGAGATCACCTTGCATATGGACTTCAGCAAACCGTGAGTCATCTGAACCCACCTCCTGAGTTGAGGACGTCAAGTCACACGGGTAAGCTCGCTCCATGACCTTCTCGTTACGTCCGCTCGCTCGCTCACGTCGCCTTCGGGCGATGGGCGTGCTGGCGTGGTTGATGTTGGTCATCAACTCATTGGCCGCTGCACCGATGGGCATGACGGGAGCTCCTCATTCCCATCCCATGCAAACAACGGTTGCGGCAGTCAGTGAACACTGTCATCACCAACTCGCTGACCAGGGATCCCGCTCCTGTTGCGACGATCAGCCCGGTTGCTGCGGTGGCATGGCAGGTCACGCGTGTACTTGTGCGGCGATGTGCAGTACGACGATCCCGCCCTCAACGGCTGTCGTCCCGGCCCCGGCCGCGATGATTGCCAGCTATGCCACGCCGCTGCCCGGCAATGCGCCTTCGGTGAATACCGCCCCTCCGTTGCGACCACCGGCGGTCTGACTCTCCCTCGTTTTCCATGAGCTTTGCTCGCGATGGTCGCGCGTCGACCATCCGGCAATTGGCAGTGATCGGTATCGGCACGCGCGATATCGCCACCTGGAGAGTTTCCATGAACTTGTTCCCCCCGCCCCCGATCGATTTGACGCGGCGTCGTTTTGTGCAAGGTGTTGCCCTTGGCGGTGCCGTGACCGGCCTCGGGCTGTTGCGCCCCGGCAAGGTCTGGGCGCAACCAGCTTCTACAGGGCAGCCGACCGTGCTCCGCGGTACCGAATTTGCCTTGGATATCGCCGAAACCCCGGTCAACTACACCGGGGCGCCGCGCATGGCCACGACGATCAACAACAGCTTGCCCGGCCCGGTCCTGCGCTGGAAAGAGGGCACCACCGTGAATCTGCGGGTGAGCAATCACCTGCGCGTGCCGACTTCAATCCATTGGCACGGCATCCTGCTGCCGTTTCAGATGGATGGCGTGCCGGGCATCAGTTTCGACGGCATCGCGCCGGGCGAGACCTTCGTCTACCGTTTCGAGGTTCGCCAGTCGGGCACCTACTGGTACCACTCTCACTCGCGCTTCCAGGAGCAAACCGGCGTGTTCGGCCCGCTGGTCATCGAGCCTGCCGGCCCCGAGCGCTATCCGAGCGACCGCGACTACGTGGTCATGCTCAACGACTGGACCGACGAGGACCCCGAGCACATCTTCGCCAAACTCAAGAAGATGAGCGACTACTACAACTTCGCTCAACCCACCGCGCCGGGTTTCTTCCGCGATGTCCGCGAAAAAGGGCTCAGCCAAGCGCTCGCCATGCGCAAGATGTGGAACGAGATGCGCATGAACCCGACCGACCTCGCCGACGTCTCGGGCTATACCTTTACCTACCTGATGAATGGCGCGGCGCCCGCCGGCAACTGGACCGGGGTCTTCAAGCCCGGCGAAAAGGTCCGCCTGCGTTTCATCAACGGCTCGGCAACGAGCATCTTCGATGTGCGCATTCCGGGCTTGAAGATGACGGTGATCTCCGCCGACGGCCAGGACATCGTGCCGGTACCGGTGGACGAGTTCCGCATCTCGGTAGCCGAGACCTACGACGTGATCGTGGAACCACAGGATGATCGCGCCTACACCGTGTTCGCCCAGTCGATCGATCGCAGCGGCTACGCCCGCGGCACGCTGGCGCCGCGTCCGGGCATGGAGGCGGAGGTGCCGGCGATGGATCCGCGCGTGTGGCTGAGCATGCAGGACATGATGGGCGCGATGCCGATGGGCGATATGGGGCACGGCGGCAAGCAGGGCGGCATGGGAGCCATGTCTGGCGTGAACATGGGAGGCATGCGCGGAATGGAAATGCCGGACATGGGCGACACGCAAGGCATGCACATGGGCGCCATAAGCAACCTCACGCCCGCCGGCATGCCGAAGGTTCGCCATGCGCGCACCGAATACGGCCCGGGCGTCGACATGCACGTCGACATGCCGCGCACCAATCTCGATGATCCGGGCATCGGCCTGCGCGGCAACGGTCGGCGCGTGCTGACCTATGCCGATCTGCGTTCGCTCGATGGGCCGATCGACCCACGCGAGCCCGAGCGCGAGATCGAGCTGCACCTGACCGGCAACATGGAGCGCTTCATGTGGTCGTTCGATGGGCAGAAGTTTTCCGAGGCCAAGCCGGTGCATTTCAGCTTCGGCGAGCGCCTGCGCATCGTGCTGGTCAACGACACGATGATGAATCACCCCATCCATCTGCACGGCATGTTCAGCGAGCTGGAGGATCCCAGCGGGCAGTTCATTGCACGCAAGCACACCATCAACGTGCAGCCGGCGCAGCGGGTCACCTATCGCGTCAACGCGGACGCCCCGGGGCGGTGGGCCTACCACTGCCATCTGCTGTACCACATGGAGGCGGGCATGTTCCGCGAGGTGGTCGTGTCATGACGATGAACCGTTGCATCACGCTCCGCCGCACACATTGGCAGGTGTTGTTGGTCGCGCTCCTGCTGGCGTTACCACTAGCAGTCGCCGCGCAGAGCGCGCCGGCCTCCAGCAGTACATCACCCATGGTTACAGGCTCCATGCCCGGCATGGTCGTCCCTGCTTCCGCGAGCAGCATGCAGAAGCCGGCGACGAACGTGCCCGAAGAAAAGACCGGAAAGAAAGACGTTCCCACCGCGGCGGAACCCGCGGCCCACGACATGCACAGCATGGATCACAGTGCGATGCCTGGTATGTCGACGCCGGCCAAGCCAGCGACATCGGCGGCACCCGTTGGCGAGATGTCAGGAATGGATCATTCGTCGATGCCCGACATGAGTCCGCAGTCCATGAAAGCGACGGAGCATCCGGGCATGTCAGGCATGGACCATGGCTTGATGCAGGGCATGGATCATGGCTCCGCACAGGGTATGGATCATGGCTCGATGTCGGGCATGACAATGGGCCCCATGCAAGGCGGCAGCCCACCGCCGGATGCCCGAAATCCTGATTACTCCGCTGGCGTTGGCTATGGCCCGGCAGGAGGTATCCACGACGCGATGGACGACAACGCCCCCAACGCCATGCTGCTGATTGATCAACTGGAAGCCTTCCACGGCAAGGACGGCAACGGCCAGCAGTGGGACATCCAGGGCTGGTACGGCAACGACTACGACAAGCTCTGGTTGCGCACCGAAGGTGAACGCAGCGCAGGCAGTTTGGAAGAGGGCGATATCGAGGCGTTCTGGAACCACACCGTCGCCACGTTCTGGAGTACCCAGCTAGGCGTACGCAGCGAAGCGGGTGAGGGGCCTAATCGCCAGTGGGCCGCGTTCGGCATCCAGGGGTTGGCGCCGTACTGGTTCGAGCTGGAGGCCACCGCCTACATCGGTCCTTCCGGGCGTACCGCTGCCCGCTTCCGCGCCGAATACGAACTGCTCTTCACGCAACGGCTGATCCTGCAGCCGGAATTCGAAGCCAACGCCTACGGCAAGGACGATCCAGCTCGGCGGCTGGGTAGCGGCTTGTCTGATGTCTCGCTGGGGCTGCGGCTGCGCTATGAGTTCAATCGACAGTTCGCGCCCTATGTCGGCGTGGTTTGGGCGCGTCGCTTTGGCGGCACAGCCGACTTCGCCCGCGAGCAAGGCCGAGGCCTGTTTGACCGGCAGTGGGTCGCCGGCTTCCGCATCTGGTTCTGACCAAGGGAACATCATGAAACAACACGTCAAGCACTACAGCATCGCGGTCGTCGCACTGCTCGCCATCATCATCGCCGGCGCGGCGGTGTTCGTGTATTCGGGCATCTACAACGTCGGTGCGGACGACCATCACACCAAACCGGTGCAGGCGGTGATGCAGACCCTGCGCGAGCAATCCATCCGCGCCCGCTCGAAAGACATCACGGTACCGGACCTCAACGACGAGCAGTTGATCTTGAAAGGCGCCGGCCAGTACGCAGCGATGTGCACGGTCTGTCACCTCAAGCCCGGCATGCAGGACTCGGAGATTCGTCCCGGCCTGTATCCGCAGCCGCCTAACCTGTCGCAGGTACGGGTCGATCCGAAGGAAGCATTCTGGGTGATCAAGCATGGCATCAAGATGAGCGCAATGCCGGCGTGGGGTGGCAGCCATGACGATGCCACGATGTGGAGCATGGTCGCCTTCCTGCAAAAGCTTCCGGACCTGACCCCGCAGCAGTACAAGGACATGGTGGCCAGGGCTCCCGCCGATCACGACATGGACATGGGCGAAGGTGGCCACAGCCATGGTGGATCCACCGACGAAGACACTCACGGTGCTGCCGACATGCAGGGCATGCGGATGCCTGCCAAACCGGAAACCGGGCACAGCCCCGATGCGGCCACTACGGCCGGGCACGATCATGAACAGGTCGATGCGGCGCCCGCACCTGAAGCGCCATTGTCGATGGATGGCATGAAAGCCAAGGCCGTACCGGCAGCCGAGGCCGTGGCGCAGGCCTTTCAGGCGGCTTTGCAGCGTGGCGACAGTACGGCGGTGCTCGCCCTGCTGGCACCGGACGTCCGCATCAGCGAAGGCGGCAACACGCAGTCGCGTGATGAATACGCGAGCGGCCACTTGGACGAGGACATTGCCTTCCTGAAAGCCGCGCGGATTACGCCCGTCTCACTGGGCTCGATGCCGATGGGCGATACCGCGATGGTCGGCAGCGAAAGCACCATGCAGGCCACGATCAAGGGCAAGCCGGTCACGCTGCACAGCCGCGAGATGCTCAATCTAAAAAATGACGGCGGCGGCTGGAAGATCGTGTCCGTCCAGTGGCAAACCGCCCCCATGCCAGAACAATGACCAGGAGAATGACGATGAAACGATGGCTCCCCCGTATGGGCATCAGCCTGCTGTTTGCCGTGCTGTTCGCGCCGGCGGCGATGGCGGCGAATGCGATGGACGTCTACAGCGATCCGTCCTGCGGCTGCTGCGGCGCGTGGGTCCACTACATGCGCGCGCAGGGCTACACGGTCACCGTGCACCAGGATCAGCCGATGGCGGCGGTAAAGGCGCGCCTCGGCGTGCCGCCTGACGCCATGTCGTGCCACACCGCGGTGATTGAAGGCTACGTGATCGAAGGGCATGTGCCCGTGGAGGACATCCGCCGGCTGCTCGCCGAACGCCCGAACGCGCGCGGGTTAGCCGCACCCGGCATGCCGATGGGTTCACCCGGCATGGAGGTCGGCGCGCCCGAGCGCTATGACGTCGTGCTGATCAACCAGGACGGATCGTCGCGGGTATTCACCACCCACGGACCCAAGGCGTGATCGGTCACGTCATCCATCGGTTAGCCACGTAACGGGACCGAATAGGCGTGCTCACGGAAACGCCTGGGGGAAATATCCGTTCATGCGATACCTCTGAGGAGTCTCATCATGAGCCATCACCTGACTGAAGCTGTCAAAGCCTGCATCACCGCGTGCGACAACTGCGCCACCGAATGCGGCAACTGTTTTACGCACATGGTCGGCAAGGCAAGCTCGAACGATTGTCCGGGCTGTTGCATCGAGTGCGCGGCCATGTGCCGGATGTGCGCGGACGCCATGGCCCGCAATAGTCCGTTCCAGAAGGAAATCTGCGCGCTGTGCGCGAAGATTTGCGACTGGTGTGCCGAGCAGTGCGACGCGCACGACATGGACCATTGCAAGCGGTGCGCTGAGGCGTGTCGTCGATGTGCCGAGGCATGCCGCACTATGGGCGGTTGATCGATCGTGGCCCGCCTGCGCGCAAGCAAGCGGGCCACCCGGTTCAACGCCTACCTCGACACCACACCCACCTCGCCGGTTAGACGTACTGACACATCGATCGACGTCAACCCATTGTCATCGTCATGGGAGGATGCATGAACACCCACCATCACCACACGGGCGCCGACAAGCACGGACATCACACCCAACCCGGTGCGGGGACAACCGCAGTTGATCCGGTCTGTGGCATGCAGGTCGACCCAAATCAGACTGCCTATCACGCCGAGCATGAAGGGGTAACGCACCATTTTTGTTCGGCGCGCTGCCTGGAGCGCTTCGTGGCGGACCCGGCCGAATATCTGACCCGCCGACCCGATGACGTTCCCGCGCCGGCACCGGCGGGAACGATGTATGTCTGTCCGATGCATCCGCAAGTGCGCCAGGATGGCCCCGGCATCTGCCCAATCTGCGGCATGGCGCTGGAACCGGAAATGCCGGGGCTGGACGACGAGGACAATCCCGAACTGCGTGATTTCAGCCGTCGCTTCTGGTGGACCTTGCCGGCGACGCTGGTGGTGCTCGTGCTGGCGATGTTCGGCCATTACTTACCCCGGTTGCCGGTGAACACCCGAACCTGGATCGAACTGGTACTGACAATACCGGTGGTGTTGTGGGCAGGCTGGCCGTTCTTCGTTCGCTGCGTGCAGTCGATCCGCAACCTCAGCCCCAACATGTGGACTCTGATCGGCATCGGCGTTGGCGCGGCATTCGGCTACAGCATCGTCGCCACCCTCGCACCGGACGTGTTCCCGGAGTCGTTTCACGAACATGGCCGCGTGGGTGTCTATTTCGAAGCCGCAGCGGTGATCGTCTCGCTGACCCTGCTTGGGCAGTTGCTCGAACTGCGTGCCCGCTCCAAGACCTCGACTGCCCTGAAAGCCCTGCTGGGGCTGGCGCCAAAGACTGCGCGCCGCCTGCGCGACGATGGCGGCGAGGAGGATGTCGAACTCGGCCACGTTCACGTCGGCGATCGCCTGCGGGTGCGCCCCGGCGAAAAGGTGCCGGTGGACGGCGAAGTGATCGAGGGACGCTCCCATGTCGACGAGTCGATGCTGACCGGGGAACCCGTCCCGGTCGAGAAGTCCCTCGGCTCCAGCGTAATCGGCGCGACCCTCAACGGCACTGGCAGCCTGGTGATCCGGGCGGAGAAAGTCGGTTCGGCGACGGTGCTGTCGCAAATCGTGCAACTGGTCGCCCAGGCGCAACGCTCACGCGCACCGATGCAGCGCATGGCTGACAAGGTGGCTTTCTGGTTCGTGCTGGCGGTCCTGGCGATTGCCGTTGCCACCTTTGTCGTGTGGGGGCTGTTTGGACCGGAACCGTCGTGGACGTTCGCGGTGCTCAACGCGATCTCGGTCTTGATCATCGCCTGTCCCTGCGCGCTGGGACTGGCCACGCCGATGTCGATCATGGTGGCGACCGGCCGTGCCGCCGGGGAAGGCGTGTTGTTCCGCGATGCCGAAGCGATCGAGAACCTGCGCAAGATCGACACCCTGATTGTGGACAAGACCGGAACCCTGACCGAGGGACGTCCGGCGTTCCATACCGCACTCGCGGCCAAAGGGTTCACTGAGCAGGAGGTGCTGCGCCTGGCGGCCAGCCTCGATCAAGGCAGCGAGCACCCCCTGGCCGACGCGATCGTCGCCGAAGCCCGCCGTCGTGACTTGACGCTGGAAACGCCAGAGAGTTTCGAGTCATCCACCGGCATCGGGGTCCGCGGCAAGGTGGGAGGCGCCACCTTGGCGATAGGCAATACCGCGTTGATGCACGACGCCGGGGTCGATGCCTCCGTGCTTTCCATTCCGGCCGAGGAGCTGCGCCGAGCCGGTGCCAGCGTGATGTATTTGGCGGTCGACGGTGTCCTGGCTGGCCTGCTCGCGGTGGCCGACCCGATCAAGGGCAGCACTGCCGACGCCATCGCGGCGCTGCATGAGGCGGGCTTGAACCTCGTGATGGCCACCGGCGATGGCGTTACCACGGCCCATGCGGTCGCACGCACCCTGGGCATCGACGAAGTCCATGGCGAGGTTCGCCCAAAGGACAAGATCGACCTCGTGCGAGAGCTGCAAGCCAAGGGACATCGGGTGGCGATGGCCGGCGACGGGATCAACGACGCCCCCGCGCTTGCCGGCGCCGATGTCGGCATCGCAATGGGCACCGGCACCGATGTGGCGATGTCGAGCGCACAGGTGACGCTGGTGAAAGGCGATTTGCGTGGCATCGTGCGGGCACGGTCGATTTCCAACGACACGGTCGCCAACATGAAGCAGAACCTGGGCTTCGCATTTCTCTACAACGCATTGGGTGTACCGGTCGCGGCCGGCGTGCTCTACCCTCTGACTGGCCTGTTACTTAGTCCGATGATCGCCGCGTTGGCGATGAGCCTAAGCTCTGTGTCGGTGGTTGCCAACGCGTTGCGGCTGGGACGAAAGCGGCATGGCTGAATTGACCAACGCCGGCGAGCGGAGCGGACCCAGCGCGATGCCGTCGCCGGCAAATGCGGGAGCGCCCCACCCCGTGTTTTCCTTCCTCACCTCCGGCTACTTCGTAACTGTTCACCCGGCAGGCGCTGGCCCGTGATTTCGGGGGTGTCGTCCACGTCTGGCTCACCATTACGATGCTCCCCGGGGTTTTCGAGCTGACCAATGAGAACAGCGCAGGAGACCCGACGGACAATCCGTAGTTGATTCAAGTCAACGCAAACCTTGATATTTTCGAGATAAAGTGGTGTCCATGGCCCGTCCTTTCCGCATGCATCGCACCACACGTCGCCGCCTGTTCTGGCTGGTGACGCTGCTGATGCTTTGGCAGCAGACGGCACTGGCTGCTTATGTTTGTCCGACTGTACCCAAAGCGGCGACGGCGACCGCGTTGGTGAACTCGATGCCGGGCATGGACGACGGCTGTGCGCAGCATCAAGAGTCCCCAGCCAGCCCGCTGTGCCAGAAGCATTGCGCGCCCGAGCACACCACGCAGGTTGAGGCGCACACCGCGTCGGTGCCCCTGAGCCCACTGCCGGCCATGCCGCCGATGCTGATATCGGCCGCGGCCGTCACACTGTCATCGAATCGCGCGCTCCAACGGGTCGGGCATTTGCGCGCGTCACCACCTCCGCCCATATTGTTGTTCTGCTCACTCCTGATCTGATCTGACACGTCGAGGCATCGACGTACGTGGCGTCGCGCCTGCGTGGCGCGCCGCAAACCGCAGATCGACGGAGTGTTCAACCATGTTCTCCTTTCACTCTGCCCGGCACCTGATGGTGACGGGTCTGGCCGCGCTCCTGTGGGGAGCCGTGGCTGCGACGGCGCATGCCGCCGAACCGCCGCTGACGCTGAAAGCGGCTGTCCAGCAAGGCGTGGCACGGGCACCGCAACTCGATGCGCGTGCCGCCGATACGGCGGCAGCCCGCGAGGAATCCGCGCGTGCCGGGCAGTTGCCGGATCCCACTCTGACGTTCGGGCTTTCCAATTTCCCCGTCACCAATCCGGGCGCTTTCAGCCTGCGTTCGGACGGGATGACGGCGCGTACCGTCGGTGTGATGCAGACGATTCCATCGCGAGCGGCGCGCGACGCCGAGCGCGGGCTGGCCGCTGCGCAGATCGATGCGGCGGAAGCTGACCGCACGGCCACGATGCAGACCGTGCAAGAACGCATCGCCGATGCGTGGATCGACGTGTGGGCGGCTCAGCAGAAACGTACGGTGTTGGCCACGTTGCGCAGCGAAAGCGTGCTGGCTGTCCAGGTCACGCAGGCGCGATTGCGGGGCGGCGAAGGCAACGCGACCGACGCGCTGGCCGCCCGTGCCGAAGCCGCCTCACTCGATAACCGTCTGGAAGCGATTGACGCGGATCTTGTCGCTGCCCAAGCCGGCCTGCAGCGCTGGCTTGGTCCGAGCGTTTTCGACCTCGCCGAAGCGCCGGATTTTGGTCAACTGCCGGTCGCGGCAGATCACCTGGAGGAGCGCATCGACCAGCAGGCGCCGATGCAGGCGTGGCAGGCACGCGAGCAGGTTGCTCAGGCGGCGCTCGAGCGGGCACGTGCGGCCAAGCATCCGGACTGGAGCGTGACTGCCAGCTATGGTCGGCGCGCGCCGGGCCTGTCGGACATGGTGATGCTGGAGGTGGGCGTCAGCCTGCCGCTGTTCACGCGCAATCGGCAGGATCGTGGCATCAGCGCCCGGCAGGCACAGTGGGACGCGGTGCAGGCCGACCACGAGGACGCGCGGCGCGCCCAGCGCGAGGCAGTCACACGCGCCGTAGCGACGTGGCAGGGATGGAATCAGCAAATCCAGCGCTACCAGGACACCTTGCTGCCGCTGGATCGGGATCGCGCCACCACGGCGCTGGCCGGCTACCGCGGAGGCGGCACATTGCAGCCATGGCTGGATGCCCGGCGCGACGAGATTGAATTGCGCCTGAGCTATGCCGATGCGTTGGCCGCACGCGCACGGTTGTGGGCTTCGCTTGCCTATCTGCTGCCTTCGGAGGTGACGCCATGAAGCGTCCTTTGGTGATCTTTGCCGCCGTCGTCGCGGCGGTTGCACTGCTCGTCGCCGGCTATCTCGGTGGCCGTCACCAAGCCACCACGGCGCCGGCGCCGGCGCATTCGTCGGTGACTGCGCCGGGCACGGCCGGCAAGGTGCTGTACTGGTACGACCCGATGGTGCCGCAGCAACACTTCGACAAGCCGGGCCTGTCGCCGATGGGCATGCAGATGGTGCCCAAGTATGCCGACGAGGGCGCGGCCGAGGATGTCGTCAGGATCGACCCCGCGACGGTGCAGAATCTGGGTGTGCGCACGGCCCCGGTCGAGCGTCGCGTGCTGGCATCAGCCATCCAGGTGCCGGGCACCATCACCTGGGATCTGCGGCAAGCCATCACCATCAGTGCGCGCACCGATGCGGTGGTGAGCAAGCTTGACGTGCGCGCGCCTTACACCGTGGTCAAAGCCGGCGAACCGCTGGCCCAGTTGCTGGCTCCGCAATGGAGCAGCGCGCTGGCCGAATATGGCGCGCTTCAACAAGCGCAATCGGCCGACGCGAAAGACCTGCGTGCCGCCGCACGGCAACGGCTGCAGGTGCTGGGCCTGACCCCTGCTGACATCCGGGCAGCTCGCCGTGGTTCGGGTGCCGCAATCACCCTGCATGCACCACAGGCGGGCGTCGTCACGACACTGGATGTGCGTGAAGGCCAGCGTGTCACGGCCGGCCAGACCTTGATGACCGTGAATGGCTTGTCCACCGTGTGGATCGAGGCTGCGCTGCCGCAGGCGGCGGCAGGCACGGTGCGCAGCGGCACGCCGGTGGTTGTCACGGTCGATGCGCTGCCGGGTCGATCGTTCCACGGCACCGTGGAAACCTTGCTATCGGATGTGGATGCGATGACACGCACCCAGCGCGCGCGCATCGTGCTTGACAACCCCGACGGTGCCTTGAGTCCAGGCATGTTCGCCAGCGTGCAACTCAACCCGACTCCGGATGAGGCAGTACCGGTGGTGCCGGACGACGCGCTGATCGCGACGGGCACCCACACGCGAGTCATTCTCGCCGAGGGAGATGGTCATTTCCGTGCTGTATCGGTACGCACTGGGCGCGCAGCCGGCGGCTATACGGAAATTCTCGACGGCCTGCATGGGAGCGAGAAAGTGGTGGTCTCCGGCCAGTTCCTGATCGATTCGGAGGCGAGCCTGTCCGGCGCTCTGGAACGCCTGAACGGCACCGCCGACCAACCGGCGCCGACCGCGAGCACGCCCATGCACGACATGCCGATGGGAGACGGCCAATGATCGCCGCCCTGATTCGAGCAGCGATCGCCCATCGCGTGTTCGTGCTGTTGGCTGCCCTGGCCTTGGCCCTGATGGGCATGTTCTCGGTGACGCGCACGCCGGTCGATGCGCTGCCCGATTTGTCCGACACCCAGGTGATCATCCGCACCAGCTACCCGGGTCAAGCGCCGCAGGTGGTCGAGGAACAGGTTACCTATCCACTGGCCACCACCATGCTCTCGGTGCCCGGCGCGACGACGGTGCGTGCCTTTTCGTTCTTTGGCGACTCCTACGTCGATGTGTTGTTCGATGACAGCACCGATCTGTATTGGGCGCGCTCGCGCGTGCTCGAATACCTGAGCCAGGCACGCGATCAACTGCCGGCCGGCGTTACGCCCGCCCTTGGTCCCGATGCCACGGGACTCGGCTGGATCTACGAATACGCGCTGGTTGATCGCACCGGTCAGCACGATCTTGGCCAGTTGCGTGCGCTGCAGGACTGGTTCCTGCGCTATCAGCTCAAGACCGTACCCAACGTCGCCGAAGTCGCCACCCTGGGCGGCATGGAACGGGCGTGGCAGATCGTGCCCGATCCGCAGGCGCTGGCCGCGCGTGGCATCACCGTGGAGCAACTGGTCGATGCCATCCGCAGTGCGAACGGCGCCAACGGCGGTTCGGTGATCGAACAGGGTGAAGCGGAACTGATGGTGCGTAGCGAAGGCTATCTGAAGAGTCGCGCGGACTTCGAAAACGTACCCATCACGACCAACGCCGGCGGCGTGCCGGTGCTGCTGCGCGACGTGGCGACGGTGCGGCGTGGCCCGACGTTTCGTCGCGGCCTCGCCGAGCTGGACGGGCAAGGTGAAGTGGTCGGCGGCATTATCGTGATGCGCACGGGCAAGAACGCGAAGGCCACCATTGCCGCCGTGAAAGCACGACTGGCGGAACTGCAGCGCAGCCTGCCGGCCGGCGTCGAGATCGTGCCGACTTACGACCGCTCGCAACTGATCGACGCCGCGGTGAGCAATCTGTGGACCAAGTTGTTCGAGGAATTTCTGGTCGTGACACTGGTCTGCGTGTTGTTTCTATGGCACCTGCGCTCGGCGCTGGTGGCCGTGATCACGCTGCCGCTGGGCGTGCTGGTGGCCTTCATTGCCCTGCATCTGCAAGGCGTCACGGCGAACCTGATGTCGCTCGGCGGTATCGCGATCGCGATCGGCGCGATGGTGGATGCGGCGATCGTGATGATCGAGAACACGCACAAGCATCTGGAGCATTGGCGTAACGCGAACGACGGCCGTGAACCGCAAGGTGCGCAGCGGTGGTCGCTGGTCGCCGATGCCGCCGCCGAGGTGGGCCCGGCACTGTTTGTGAGCCTGTTGATCATCGCGCTGTCGTTCGTGCCGGTCTTTGCGCTGCAGGGACAGGAAGGCAAACTGTTCAAACCCCTGGCCTTCACCAAGACCTACGCGATGGCGGCAGCGGCCGGGCTGGCGGTGACGCTGGTGCCGGTGCTGATGGGTTATCTGATCCGCGGGCGTATCCGTGCCGAGGGCGACAATCCGCTCAACCGTGGCTTGATCCGCGGCTATCGCCCGCTCCTTGAAGCCGTGCTGCAGCATCCGAAAGCGACCCTGGTGCTGGCCGGTGTGCTGCTGCTTACCGCGCTCGTGCCGATGGCCAAGCTAGGCAGCGAATTCATGCCCGCGATGGATGAAGGCACGTTGTTGTACATGCCCACCGCGCTGCCCGGGCTGTCCGCCGGCAAGGCCTCGCAGTTGCTGCAGTTGACCGATCGCATGATCAAGACCGTGCCCGAGGTTGATCACGTGTTTGGCAAAGCGGGGCGCGCCGACACCGCCACCGATCCGGCGCCACTGGAGATGTTCGAGACCACGATCACCTTCAAGCCGAAGGACCAGTGGCGGCCGGCCATGACGATGGACAGGATCAAGGCGGAACTGGACAAGGCGGTACATGTGCCGGGGCTCACCAACCTGTTCGTGCCGCCGATCCGCAACCGCATCGACATGCTCTCCACCGGCATCAAGAGCCCGATCGGCATCAAGGTGCTAGGCACCGACCTGGTCACGCTGCAGACCGTGGCCGATCGGATCGAGACGGTGGCAAAGACCGTACCCGGTGTCAGTTCGGCGATTGCCGAGCGTCCGACCAGTGGTCGCTACGTCGATTTAGCCATCCGCCGTGACGCTGCCGCGCGCTACGGGCTGACCCAGGAGCGCGTGCAGCAACTGATCGCGACCGTGGTCGGCGGCGATCCGATCAGTCAGACCGTCGAAGGGCGTGAGCGTTATCCCATCGTGGTGCGCTACCCGCGTGCCGAGCGCGATTCCATCGGAGCGCTGCGGCAGTTGCCGATCGTCGCTGCCAACGGTGCACAGATCACACTTGGCCAGATCGCGGACATTGCCGTTGAAGCAGGACCGTCCATGCTGAAAAGCGAGGGCGGCCGGTTGGCCACGTATGTCTACGTTGATACGGCCGGCAGCGATTTGGGCACGGTAGTGGCCAACCTGCAACGCGCGGTGGCGCAGCAAGTCACCTTGCCGCCGGGTACGACCGTGGCTTGGTCCGGTCAGTTCGAATACCTGGCCAGCGCCATGGAAAGACTCAAGGTGGTGGTACCGATTGCGCTGGTGATCATTTTTCTATTGATCTATGCCGTGTTCCGCCGCGTGAGCGAAGCCGCGCTGATCATGGCCAGCGTGCCGCTGGCACTGGTCGGCGGCCTGTGGCTGATCTGGTTGCTTGGGCATGCGGTATCGGTGGCCACGATCATCGGCTTCATTGCGTTGGCCGGCGTGGCTGCCGAATTCGGCGTGGTGATGTTGCTTTACCTGCACCATGCGTGGGAGCACCAACTTGCGCTCGATCCGCACGCCGGCCCAGAAGCGCTTGATGAAGCAATTCGCGAAGGCGCCGTGCAGCGTGTGCGCCCGAAGGCGATGACCGTCGCGGTGATCCTCGCCGGCCTGTTTCCGATCCTGCTCGGCCATGGCGCCGGCTCAGAAGTAATGCAGCGCATAGCCGCCCCGATGATCGGCGGCATGGTCACTGCACCCTTGCTATCCATGCTCGTTATACCCGCGGCGTACCGCCTGCTGGTCCGTTATCGGCTGCGTAAAGCCAGCAAGACAAACGCCACACTTCACTCCAACCCACAAGGAAACTGACCCATGAAAAAGCCATTCATCACCCTTGCGATTACCGCAGCGCTGTTCACCGCTCCGGTGTTTGCCAACCCTCAGCAGATGGATCCGAATATGCCGGGCATGGCAGGGATGCACGAAGCCACACCCGCCGACGTGCAGGGCGTGGGCGTGGTCAAGGCGATCGACACCGCCAAGGGCACCGTCACGTTGCAGCATGAAGCCATCGCCGCGATCGGGTGGCCGGCGATGACGATGACCTTCAAGCTGGCGTCACCGGATCTGCTCAAGGGCGTCAAGGTCGGCGACAAAGTGCGCTTCAGCCTGCATCCGGCCGGCATGGCCAGCACGGTGACCGCGATCGCGCCAGCACAGCCATAAGCGGCAGATCGCATGCATCTATCGACATAGACCAGCGCCCGTCACGGTGGCGGCCGCCAAACAAATGCTTACGGCTGCGCCTGCTTCGATTCCAGATCCTTGATCAGTGCCTTCATCTCGCCGATCTCGCGCTTTTGCGAAGCGATAATTTCATCGGCGAGCTTGCGCACGCGCGGATCCGAAATGTGGGCACGTTCGCTGGTGAGAATGGCGATCGAGTGATGCGGAATCATCGCTTTCATGTAGGAAATATCTTCCACGGTAGCCTGGCTGCGCACGAGATAGAGCGCCGCGGCAAACACCACCACGGCGCCGCCAACGATGGCGAGGTTCACCGTGCGGCTGGCGTACATGTGCAGCATGAAGCCCAGCATGATCACCGCCATGGTCGCGCCCATCACCAGCGCCATCCAGGCGCGGGTCTGGCTCCAGAACACGTGATCCAGCCGGTAAGTGTTGAGGTACATCACGCCGAACATGACCACCGTGGCGGTGGCAATCATGGCGAGGAAACGCACGTAGGAATTCTTCATCGCGGATCTCCGTAGGAAACGGCAACAAGGTAGGCGATAGCCTGTCGCAAGTTCGTGACCGAGCGGAACGGCTATGCCGACGCGCCGTCTCGCGCTTCCGCGCAGCGCGCCCGCGCTCGGGCGGCGATCGAAATGACTGCACCTGACGCCGTGCTGCGGATAGACCATCCTTCGTAGGGGTCAAACGGTGCCGGTAGTGGCTGTCTGAATTCATCACGACCGGCGCCCAAATGAAATTGTCTAACAGCGCGGTTGTCGTATAGGATCGAACGATGTATCGGTCTGCACCATCACTGCTGACTCGCCTGCGCCGCCACCGCGGATTGTGGGTGTTGGCCGTGGCCGTGTTGCTGATCAAACTGGTCAGTGGATCGATCTGCGTGGCCGATGGACCGGGGGCGCAATTCGCTTCGGCGACCGCTGCTGCCCCGACCACCTTGTTGGCGGATACCGCCGTCAGTACGGTATCGGCTGACGATGCGAACCCCTGTCTTCTGGGTGAAGGGCGCAGCTGCCATTGTGCCTGTGCGCATTCGGTGACATTGCCGGCCAGCACGCCGCTCCCCATCGCCATGATGGAAGCACGCTTCGCACCGCTCACCCTCCATTCGGGATTCACGCCGGCCACGACCGGCTCGCTGCTACGCCCCCCCATCGTCTGAACCCGTTCCGTTTCGCGATGCCACCGCCTGTGCGGTGCGTCGCCTCGTGATCGTTTTCAGGAGATGGCTTCATGTCTGTTTTTCGTTCGGTGCCGATCGGCGCCGTGTGTCTGTTGTATGCGGCGATGCTCAGTGCCGCCCCCGTATCCCATCCTTCCTCACCGGTAGCTTCTCCGCCGACATCGTTGGCGACGTCTCCCTTGCAGGATGCGGTGCGCCGTATCTGGCAAGCCAGTCCCGAGGTGCAGGCCGCGCGGGCAGACCTTGATGCTGCCCAGGCCCGTGCGCGTGCCGCTGCGCAGCCGCTGTACAACCCCTCACTGTCGCTCGATGCGGAGAACGCGGACGCCAATCGGCGCACGGCGGGCATCAGCCTGCCGCTGGATCTGTCCGGCAAGCGTCGTGCCCGGGCCAGCCAGGGTGAGGCCGACCTGCTGGCTGCCGAAGCTGGGTACAACCTGCGGCGCCGTGACGTCGCCACCCGCTGGCTGAAAGCGTGGTCGACGGCCGCACTTGCGGCTCGACAGAGCGAGTTGGGTCAGCGTCGCCTAGCGCTGATGCAGCGCTTCGATGACCTGGCCGCGCAGCGACTGAAGGTCGGCGATATCAGCAGTCCGGAGCGCGATCTGGCCGGCTTGGCCTTGGGTGAGGCGCAGGTGCAACAGGCGACGCTCGCGAGCAATGAGGCCGCGGCCCGTGCGGCGCTGCTGGCCATCAGCGGCGATCAACTGACCGCGCTGCCTCCGTTGCCCAAGGGCCTGTCACCGGCACTCGAAAGTGCCGCGCCGTTGCCCGTCGACGAGCTGCCGGAACTGCGTCAGGCCCGCGCCCGGCAAGCGAGCGCTGAGGCCGGCGTGCAGGTCGCACGCCGGGCGCGCATCCCCGATCCCACGCTCAGCCTGACGGGTGGCCAGGTGCGCAGCGGGCCACGGACCGATCAGGTGATCGGCGTGAGTGTGTCCATTCCCTTGCCGGTGCTCAATACGGGACGCGCCGAAGTGGATGCCGCTCGTGCGGAAGCCGATGCGGCCGCCGCGGACGTGCGCTCGCGCCAATTTGTGCTGCGTGCCGGACAGCAGGAAGCGCAAGCGCGCTACGCCGCCTTGCGCGGTGCCGCCGAGGCATTCCGCACCGGCCGTGCCGCCGCGTTCGAGGATCGCACCGCGCTGCTGGAAAAGCTCTGGCGTGCCGGCGAAATCAGCACCTCCGATTACCTCGTACAGCTCAAGCAAAGTCTCGACACCGCACTGTCCGGCCAGGAACTGGAAAGCCAGACCTGGCAGACCTGGTTCGACTACCTCACCGCTGCGGGCCGTCTGACCGACTGGCTCGACGGCCGTACTCAAAACGGCCCCAATCTGGAAGTCTCCCGATGAATCTCTCTCTTTTGAAACGCAGCCTGCTGGGCATGGCACTGTTTACTGCGCTGGCCGGCCCCGTCATGGCGCAGGAACCGGCACCCGCCAATCCGCTCGCGCTGGACGCCAAGGCGATCAAGGACGCCGGCCTTGTCCTCGACAAGGCCGCCCTACGCGCGCTGACGGATGAACTGAAAGCCCCCGGCGAAGTGAAAGCCGATGCCTATTCCACCGTGCTGGTGTCGCCGCGGGTGGAATCGCAGGTGCTCGACCGCAAGGCTCGGCTGGGCGACGTCGTGAAAGCGGGCGCGCCGTTGGTGGTGCTCTCCAGCGTCGAGGTGGCCGCCACGCAAGGTGCGCTGATTGTGGCCGAGCAGGACTGGCAACGGATCGCGTCGCTCGGGCCACAGGCGGTGTCGGCCCGACGCTACAACGAGGCGAAGGTGCAACGCGATCAGGCCCGCGCCAAGTTGCGCGCCTACGGTCTGTCCGAGGGACAGATCGGCGGCTTGCTGCGCAAGGGATCGGCCGGTGCCGACGGCAGTTTCGAGCTGCTCGCGCCGGCCGCCGGTCGTGTGACCACCGATGAGTTTCTGGTGGGCGAGCGGGTGGAGCCCGGCCGCACGCTGTTCACCCTAGTCAAGGAAGATTCGGTTTGGGTCGTCGCGCAGATGGCCCCAGCCGATGCCGAACGGGTCAAGCCCGACGCCGATGTCCGCATTCTCGTGCACGACACCGAAATACCCGGCAAGGTCGTGCAGCGTTCGCATCAAACCGATGAGCGCACGCGCACGGTGCCGGTACGCATCGAGGTCGATAACCGCAAGGATCTACTGCATCCCGGTGAGCTGGTCGAAGCGCGCATCGCCGTAGGTAGTGCGGTGCAGAAGCTCGCGGTACCGGCCGACGCGATCGTGCTGCTGCAGAACCAGCCGACCGTGTTCCTCGCCAAGGGCAAGGGCCAGTTTGAGCCGGCACCGGTGATGGTCGGCGACACGCGCGATGGCTGGACGGTCGTCACGCAAGGCCTCAAGGCCGGTGACACCTATGTGCGCAAGGGCGCCTTCGCCTTGAAGGCCCGTTTGCTGCGTTCGCAGCTGGGAGAAGAATGATGCTGGAACGTCTGGTTGAATTTTCCCTGCGCTACAAGGTGCTGGTGCTGATCATCTTCGTGGTGATCGGCTTTCTCGGTTTTCAGGCGGTACGTCAGCTGCCCATCGATGCGTTTCCGGATGTCACGCCGGTGCAGGTCAATGTCTACACGGAGGCGTCGGGCCTCGCGGCGGAGGATGTGGAGCTACTGCTCACCACGCCGGTGGAGTCAGCCTTGGCCGGCCTGCCCAAGGTGGAACAGATCCGCTCGGTGAGCCTGTTCGGCTTGTCGTTCGTGTCGGTGTATTTCGACGACAGCATGGACATCTACTTCGCCCGTCAGCTGGTCAACGAGCGCCTTCAGCAGGTTGGTGATCGGCTGCCGGCTGGGTATGGCAAACCGGAGATGGGCCCGAACACGTCGGGCCTCGGACAGGTGTTCTGGTATACCGTCGAACGCGCTGATGACAAGCTGGATAGTGCCAAGGCCGGCACCGCACCGAACGACATGGATCTGCGCACGCTGCAGGATTGGACCATCCGCCTGATTCTGCGCACCGCGCCCGGCGTCGACGACGTCACCTCGTGGGGCGGTCAGGAGAAGCAGTTCCAGGTGCGCATCGATCCGATGAAACTGATCGCCCACAAGCTCGGCTTCAAGGAGGTGATCGAGGCGCTGCAGGCGAACAACGCGCAGGTCGGCGGCAACTTTGTCGACGTCGGGCGCGAGCAGTATCTGGTGCGCGGCCTCGGGTTGATCCAGGACGCGAAGGATCTGGGCAACATCGTGCTGAAGACGGAAGACGGCACGCCAGTCTTCGTGCGTGACGTCGCCACGATCACCGAAGCGGGCGCACCGCGTACCGGTGCGGTGACGCGCGATGGCGAGGAAGTGGTCCTTGGCATGGCGTTGGCCCGCATCGGCGAGAATGCCAAGAGCGTGGTCGATGCTGTCAAGGCCAAGCTCGACACGGTGAAGCAGTCGTTGCCGCCCGGCGTGGTGGTGAAGCCGGTGTACGAGCGTACCGAACTGGTCAACGCGGCCGTGGGGACGGCGGTGCGCGCCCTGATCGAAGGTTCGATTCTGGTGGCGATCATCCTGTTCCTGTTTCTGGGCGAATTCCGCAGCGCGCTGGTGGTGGTGGTGGCATTGCCATTGGCGATGCTGATCGCCTTCATCTGCATGGGTCAGGCCGGCCTGTCGGCCAACCTGATGTCACTGGCAGGCTTGGCCATCGGTATCGGCATGATGGTGGATGGTGCGGTGGTGATGGTGGAGAACGCCTACCGCATCATGGCCGAGCGCAAGTCCCATGGCGGCCCGGTGGATCGCACGTCGGCCGTGCTGGCGGCCGCCCGCGAGGTGGCCAACCCGATGGCGTTCGCGATTCTGATCATCATCGTGGTGTTCCTGCCGCTGTTCAGCCTGCAGGGGCTGGAAGGCAAGATGTTCAAGCCGATGGCGTTCAACATCAGCTTTGCGATGGCCGGCTCGCTGATCCTCGCGCTGACGCTGATTCCGGTACTGGCCGCCCTGGTACTGAAACCCAAGGAAGAGAAGGACACCTGGCTGGTCGCGTTCCTGAAACGCCACTACGCCACGGTGCTCGCCTGGGCGTTGGCACGGCGCAAGCTCGTGCTGGGCATCGCCGCCGGGGCCTTGATCGGCAGCCTCGCGCTGTTTCCGTTCCTGGGCAAGGAGTTCATGCCCAACCTGAAAGAGGGCGCCATCATGTGGCGCATCACCTCGATTCCCTCGGCCTCGCTGGATGAATCCATCCGCATCTCCAAGCAAGTATCGGCGCTGGTCAAGCAAAAGTTTCCTGAGGTCGAGACCACCCTGGCCATGATTGGCCGCGCTGAAAAAGGCGAGACCGCCGACGTGAACTACATGGAGGTGTACACGCCGCTGAAGCCCAAGGATCAATGGCGCAAGGGCGAAACGCTGGAAAGCATCGAGGAAGCGATGCAGAAAGAGTTGTCGGCCGCCTTGCCCACTGCCGTGGTGAGCTACACCCAGCCGATCCAGATGCGCATCGAGGAGCTGATCTCCGGTGTGCGTGCCACCTTGGCGTTGAAGATCTACGGCGATGACTTGGGCGAGCTCGATCGTCTCAGCGGTCGCATCAAGAACGTGCTGGCCGGTGTACCCGGCGTGGCGGATCTTGCACTGGAGGCGAACATCGGCAAGCCGCAGATCCGCATCAAGGTGGATCGTGATGCGCTGGCCCGTTACGGCCTCAACGCCGACGACGTGCTGACCGTGGTGAAGAACGGCATCGGCGGCGAGCCGGTGACGACTTTGCTCGATGGCGTGAAGCGCTTCGACATCGCGGTGCGGCTGGACGATGCCGACAAGGCATCCCTGCCAGCGATCCAGCGCATCCCGATCCGCACCGCCAGCGGCGCGCTGGTGCAGTTGTCGCAGGTGGCCGAGGTCAGTGATGCGGAAGGCTATTCGTTCATCCGTCGCGAGCAGCTGCAGCGCTACGCCGTCATCCAGATGGACGTGCGCGGCCGCGACATCGACGGCTTCGTCAAGGACGCCAATGCCGCGATCGCGCAGCAGGTGAAGTTGCCGACGGGCTACTACAGCGAATGGGGTGGCGCGTTCGAGAACCAGCAGCGGGCATTGAAGCGGTTGTCGCTGATCGTGCCGGCAACGATCTTCTTCATCTTCGTCTTGCTCTACACCGCCTTCAACTCGGTGAAGTACGCCGCGCTGATCCTGGCCAACGTGCCGTTCGCCACCATCGGCGGCATCGTCGGGCTGGCGATCACCGGGCAATACCTGTCGGTACCCTCGGCGATCGGCTTCATCGCCGTGTTCGGCGTGGCGATGCTGAACGGCATCGTGCTGGTGAGCTTCCTGAATGAGCAACGTGAAAAGGGGCTGCCCGTCCGGGAAGCCGTGATCCGCGGCACCGCGTTGCGCATGCGGCCGGTGATGATGACCGCGAGCGTGGCGATCCTGGGCCTGGTGCCGATGCTGCTTTCCAGCGGCGTCGGTGCGGAAACCCAGCGTCCACTCGCCACTGTCGTGGTTGGCGGTCTGATCACCTCGACCCTGCTGACCCTGGTACTGCTGCCAGTGCTCTACGACTGGATCGAAGAACGCGCCGCCCGGCGCCTCACCAAGGAGAACGCCCCATGAAAGAAGTGAAGGCATTCATCCATCGCGGCCGCGTGGTCGACGTCATCCACGCCTTGGAGGACGGTGGATTCCACTACCTGTCGTTTAGCGATGTCAAAGGCCAGTTGACTGCACTCAGTGCCCAGGAACAGAGCTATTCGATGGAACTGGGCGAACGCGTGACCAGGCAGATCAAGCTGGAGGTGTTCTGCGAAGACGACCAGGCAGAGCGTGCCGTGCAACTGATCCGTTTGCACGGGCGCACCGGCCAGAGCGTGGCGGGCTGGGTCTACCAGAGCACGGTGGATCGGGCGTGGCCGATCGACGGCCAAATGGGCTGACGATGATTGGGCGGGGGTACTCCCCGCCCATCATTTTCGGTGTCATGTCATAACACCGCGGTGCTCGCGTAGAGTGACCACCGCACAGGAGACCCGCATGAGCACGACAGACTCCGACGAACACGATCGCGGCCACGGTCACGGCGTGCTGTGCGGTGCAAACGAGAAGCAGGGCCGGCAAGGATTCGTGATCTGCGGCCTGCAGTTCATGGCCTTCGGCTCGGTCAAGGACGTAGCGATTGTGTTCAGTGGCATTCCTCCGGCGCTGACGGCGCTTTACCGTTGGCTGCATGGCGATACCGAGTCGCGTCAGCAGATGCTGGAGGGTTGAGTCATGGCCGATTGTTGCTGCAGCGGCACCGTCGACATCCGCGCCTTGCAGGCGCAGCAGCGGCGGGTGCTGATGATCGTGCTGGCGATCAATGTCGTCACCTTCGCCATGATGATTTCGGCGGCGATCTACAGTGGCTCCTCGTCGCTGCTGTCGGGTGGGCTGGACAATCTGGGCGATGCGTTGACCTACCTGCTGAGTCTGGCGGTGATCGGCGCCAGCGGACGGGCCAAGGCCAAGGTAGCGCTGCTCAAGGGTGCCTTGATTCTCGGGGCTGCGGTAGCTGTCGCCATTCAGATCGGCTGGCGGCTGGCGCATCCGAACGTGCCGATCTTCGAGGCCATCGGTCTCGCCGCGGTGATCAACCTGGCCTTCAACGGCATTTGCCTGTGGTTGCTGACACCCTACCGTCATGGCGACGTGAACATGGCCTCGGCGTGGGAATGCTCGCGCAACGACGTATTCGAGGGCTTTGCGGTTCTGCTCGCGGCCGCTGGCGTCTGGCTGTTTGCGGCCGGTTGGCCCGATCTGGTCATCGCCGCGGCGCTGTTGGTGATGTTTCTGCGCTCGGCGTGGCGGGTGTTCCGCTCGGCTTGGCGCAGCTACCAGATGGGAGAGGCGTGATGGGAGCTGGACACGATCACGGCGGCGGCGGGATCAAGCACGAGAAACCGCTGTGGTGGGCGCTCGGCCTGACCGCCACCTTTCTGATCGCTGAAGTTGTGGGTGGCCTGCTGACCAACAGCCTGGCGCTGTTGTCGGACGCGGCACACATGGCGACCGATGTGATCGCGCTGGGCATTTCATTGACTGCGGTACGCTTGAGCCGGCGTCCGCCGGATGCCAAACGCACCTACGGCTATGCGCGCCTGGAAGCGCTCGGCGCGATGGTCAACGGCGGTCTGCTATTCCTGGTCGCCGGCTACATTCTGTGGGAGGCGGTGCGGCGTTTCAGCGAACCGCCCTCGGTGGCCTCTACCGGCATGCTGGTAATCGCGGCGCTGGGCCTGGTCATCAACCTGATCTCGATGCGATTGCTCAAGGCAGGCAGCGGCGAGAGCCTGAACGTCAAGGGCGCCTATCTGGAAGTGTGGGCCGACATGCTCGGCTCGGTCGGCGTGATCGTCGGAGCGCTGATCATCACGTTCACCGGCTTCTACATCGCCGATCCGATCATCGCGGTACTGATTGGGCTGTGGGTTTTGCCGCGAACCTGGATATTGTTGCGGGAGGCAGGCAACGTGCTGATGGAGGGTGCGCCCCGAGGCATCGACACCGAGCAAGTTCGCGCGGCGCTGTTGGCCACGCCGGGCGTGGCCGCATTGCATGATCTGCATGTCTGGGCGCTCAGCAGTACCAAGCCGGCCCTGGCGGCTCATGTGGTCGCCGAAGAAGACGCATCTGATGGCGATGCCTTGCGAATTCAGCTGGAGCAACTGCTTGAGGCACGTTTTGAGATCCATCACGTGACGCTGCAAATCGAAGCCACGCCTTGCGGGCCGGGATGCGAAAAGGGTAACGGATGACGGCGGTATGGTCAGGGCTTGGACCAGCCGAGTGGCATTGAGCCCCAGGGCGAGACACGGGATCCGTGTTCCGTCGCATTGGATGCTTCTGCGTGGCAACCGCAGTCACTCATATCGCGTCGCCTTCAATCGGCATCGGGTAATACTTCCCTAGTCGTAGGGCATGAAGGCATCGGCTGACGGCCTCGGTGGATATTGAACACGAATCCGACCGCCAGCAGTATCAGAATCGCCAACTGGGCCAGCAAGGATTGCCAGGTCGGATAGATGCCCAGCAGTTCGATATGCGGCACCGGCGCGACACTCACTGCCACCCAGCCGGCTTCCTGCAGGGCGGCGACGCCCTTGCCGGTCAGCACGACGGCGAGCACAGCGATCAGCGCGGAACTGGCTGAGAAGAACGTACCGATCGGCAGCCGACGACTGGTGCGCAACAGCACCCAGGCGATCAGCCCCAGCACGGCCGCACCGGCGGCGATGCCGCCGAGTAGCCACACTTCCTGGCCGTCATTCCACAGGGCCGCATAGAACAGGATGCTCTCGAATACCTCGCGATAGACCGAGATGAAGGCCAGCCCGAACAGGAACCACGCCGAACGCCGGTCGAGTGCGGCGGCCATCTTTTCCTTCAAATACGCCTGCCAGCGACCACCGATACTTTTCTGGTGCATCCACAGACCGACCCCAAGCAGCACGAACGCCGCAAACAGCGATGACAGTCCCTCGGTCAACTCACGACCGGCACCACTGATGGAAATTGCGTAGCTGGCGATCGCCCAGGTGATACCCCCGGCGACCAACGCCAGGCTCCAGCCGGCATGCACGTAGCGCAGCGCTTCGGGCCGCGCGGCCTTGCGCAAGAAGGCGAGCAAGGCGACAACGACCAGCAGAGCTTCCAGACCTTCACGCACCAGGATGGTGAAAGCACCCAGGAAGGTGGTGGCCGCATCGCCTGCAGCATCGGCGGTGACTTCTTGCGCGCGCAGCAACAGACCATCGACCTCATCGGCCTGTTTCGACACCGATGCAACCGAGGTGCTGCTCGTCAGCGCGGTGCGATAGGCACCCATCGCCGTTTCAAGCTGGGCGCGCAGTGCGCCGTCCCGTGCATTGAGTTGCGGCTCGACGGGCTCCACGCCATCGAGGTAGGCGGACAGCGCCAGCTGGGTGGCTTGCGCCTTGGCACCGGCCCGGTAAGCCGTCAGGCTCGCCGTCAGTCGCGCTCGTGCCAGAGGAATTCCCGCCAGGGCCTGCTGCTGAATGGCCTCAGGGTGTGCCCTTAGATAGCCTAGGATCGCCCGTGCGCGCGCTGCATCGAGCGTGGGCGTCAATTGCGTGACGCGAGCGCGCGACAGCTCCTTCAGGTCAGCAACCTGTGCTTGTGCGGCGGTGTCGTGCTGCCACATATCGGCACCGGTGGACGCCTCCTTCGTATACGCCAGCGAGCCCACGTAATACGCAAGTGCCCAACGATCATCGGACGACAGCTGCTGCTCGTAGCTCACCATCGGCGTGCCTTCCACGCCTTGGCTGATCACCTCGTACAACGACAGCGCGCTGCGCTGATCTGCCCGCGTCTGATCGGTGAAATTCACCGGACGAGGCGACAGTTGCATGCCAGCGGGCCCGTCACCGTGTCCGGTGACGCCATGACAGGCGGCACACTGGTTCTGATAGAGCGCCTCCCCACGCACCAGGTCGGGGACGTGTTCCGGTGCGGTCGGCACCGGATACGCTTGCAGCAACGCATCGGCCAGCGCATGCGCTTGCGTCGCCACTTGGGCGGGCGCCGCCTTGGCATCGACGGAGGCCACCAGTTTATCGGCCTGCTTCATGAGTGCAGGCGTGGTCGCGGTCGATGGCAACGCGCCGATGCGTGATCGCGCCGTCGATGTGAATTCCCGCATCTCGGCGTACTCGGATGCGCTGATCACCGCGCCATCTTTCACCGCACCCGCGTAGTCCGTCGCCAGATAGTCGAGCATCTGCCAGGTTTGCGGCACCGACGCGATGACATCTTGAGCCAAGATCGGAAAGGCCATCGTGCCGAACAAGAGAAGCAGCGCCATGGAAAGACCACGAAAAGCGGTGCGAATACGATTCGTTATCATCTAATAGATGATACTCGTCCTTGAGGAATTCGCCAGCACATCACCTCCGCCAGGGCGTCCACCGAGCCTGTATCAGGAGCCAGTGTGCCGCGGGAAGGCATGTCGGTGACTGATGTCACCCGAAGGTTGGTGTTGCCTAGCCGATTGCAATCGAAGTAATTACCGAGTCTCGATGGTCAGAGCGACGACGTTCGACGCTTACGAGGGTTGGCAACGATTAGTGGTTTGCACGGCGTTTTGGCGACCCCACAGCTGCCGTCAGACTGATTGCAGCAGTGGTCCGTAAGATAGCCAATCAGGTCGTTCATGGCTTCGATGACCGGCGTGTAGTAGACGAAACGCCCACTCTGCTGGCTGGTCACAAGACCGGCGTGCGACAGCTCCTTCAGATGGAACGAAAGCGTGGCATTGGCCAGTCCCAGCTTCTCGGCAATCGCACTGGCGGCCAGACCGTCCGGAGCGTGCTCGATCAGCAACCTATAGACCGCCAACCTCGACTCCTGCGCTAGCGCGGAAAGGATCGTGAGAGCTTGTTTGGTCTGCATGATGGGGGTGGTCGGCTCATAACGGCGTGCGGTGATCGTCGTGGGCAGTGTAATGCTTGCGCTCATCACGGATCAGCCGGCCGCACACGGACAATACGTTGTAATGACCTCGCATGACGATGCTCCATTCAAGCCTGCCTTGTTTCATACCAACGCTTGCTGCCGTTGACGATGCGAACCACCGACAACATCACCGGCACTTCGATCAGGACGCCGACCACGGTGGCCAGCGCGGCGCCGGAGTGCACACCGAACAGACCCACGGCAGTGGCAACAGCCAGCTCGAAAAAGTTGCTGGCTCCGATCAACGCCGACGGTCCGGCCACGCAATGGGCTACCCCGAACCGACGGTTGAGCACGTAGGCCAACCCCGAGTTGAAATACACCTGGATCAGGATCGGCACAGCCAGCATGGCGATCACTGTCGGCTGGGCCAGGATCTGCTGGCCCTGAAAACCGAACAGCAGCACAAGGGTGGCCAGCAGCGCTAACAGGGACGCCGGCCCCAGCCGTTGGAGCAATGCCTGCAACCGTGCCTCGCCACCTCGTGAAAGCATCCAGCGACGCAGCACCACGCTGATGGCCACCGGCACGACGATGTAGAGCAGTACCGACAACAGCAACGTGTTCCACGGCACCGTGATCGAGGAAATGCCCAGCAGCAGCGCCACGATGGGTGCGAACGCGACCACCATGATCGTGTCGTTCAAGGCGACCTGGCTCAGCGTGAAGTTCGGTTCGCCGTGGCACAGATTGCTCCACACGAACACCATCGCCGTGCACGGCGCCGCGGCCAGCAGGATCAGGCCGGCGATGTAGGAATCGAGTTGGTCCGCAGGCAGATACCCGGCAAAGACGTGACGGATGAAGATCCAACCCAATAGCGCCATCGAGAACGGTTTGACGGCCCAATTGATGAAAAGTGTGACGCCAATGCCTTTCCATTGCTGGCGCACGCCACCGAGCGCGCTGAAATCGATCTTCAACAGCATTGGGATGATCATCAACCAGATGAGCACGGCCACCGGCAGATTGACCTGGGCAACCTGCATGCCTCCCAAGGCTTCAAAGGTGCCAGGTAGCCAGTGGCCCAGAACCGTGCCCGCCACGATGCACAGCAAGACCCAGACCGTGAGGTAGCGCTCGAAGAAGCCGATGCGGGTGCCGCTGGCCGCATCCGGATGGGCCTTGATCACATCGGCAGACAGCTGGCTCACGCGTGTGCCTCTTCGACGTCGGTGAGGGTGCCGATGTGATCCAGCGCCTGCTTCAATGCGTCCCGGCTCATCGTTTCCACCGGCAGGTTCACCAGTGCGGTAACTCGATAAAGCACCAGCGTGTGGGCCAAGCGGAAAGCCTCGATCGCAGCACCGGCATCTTGGGCCGCCGCCGGATCGGGCTGGCCCCAGTGGGCCTTTACGAAATCGCCGAACAGCACTGGACACGTCTCATTGGCGGCGTTGTCGCAAACCGTGATCACGATATCCAGCGGTGGGGCATCTTCCCCGGTGAAACGGTCCCACGACTTGCTACTGAGACCTTCGGTACAGATGCCGAATGCCTTGAGCTCTTCGATCGCATGGGGATTGACGCGGCCGGTCGGCTGACTGCCGGCGCTGAACGCTTCGAAGCGGCCCTTGCCCAAATGGTTGAGGGTCGCTTCGGACAGGATGCTGCGGGCGGAATTGCCCGTGCAGATGAACAGAACGCGGCACGGCTGCAATGACGGTCTCGGGTTAAATTCTATAATTCCATAATGGTAGAATAATCAAATCAAGGCAACGGGACCCGTTCAAGGTAACGGGAACCGTGTTCATGACGATGCAGGACCTGCCCCACATTGCTGCCGATGTGCTGGAAACGCCCAGCTTGGCCAAGCTGGCCCCTGCCGGCCGACTCCACCCATCCGCCACGCTTCCTGATCCTGTATGGCTCCCTGCGCCCGTGCACCTCGCTTCCTCGTCGGACGCATAGGTCGGAACCATCTCTTGAACAAAGCCCAACAAGACCCAACCAGAAGCAACAATCACTGGCATACCCAATGGCACACCAGCTTTCCTTAGGGCACAAAAAAAGCCACGAAAATCATGGCTTTAGTTGATGTATCTGGCGGAGAGAGAGGGATTCGAACCCTCGATAAGGCTTTTGACCCTATACTCCCTTAGCAGGGGAGCCCCTTCAGCCTCTCGGGCATCTCTCCGGATTTTTCGCCGCACTGCTGCGGAGCCGGCAAGGATACTGACCGGCGGGCTCGAGGTAAAGGCTTAATTCAGTGATCGTGTTCGGTGGGCGCGTCCGGCGTGCCGCCGGCATCGTTTTCGCCCTTGATCCGCTGATAGATTTCTTCGCGATGGACGGCGACGGTCTTGGGCGCGTTGATACCGATACGCACCTGATTGCCCTTTACTCCGAGAACGGTAACGGTCACCTCGTCGCCGATCATCAGGGTTTCACCGACCCTGCGGGTCAGAATCAACATGATTTTGCTACTCCATTAATGCTGTTGTTCACAGGCCTGCGGTGGGAGGAACCTCACCCCTGAGTTCCTCGTTGCGCAGTTCGACGATTGATCCGTCGAAGGCCCTCTCGCCTTCCCGGCTCACAGCCAAAACACTCCATGGCGTCCTGACTGGCGACACCACCGTTACCGGTGGCGCCGACACTGTCATTGATACTAACTGAGCGTCATTACCACGCGCAATGCGCGGCAACAGTAACTAATGGCATAGGCAAGCTCGCGTTCATGCTGGCTTATTGGGCCGACACCCATTGCGGCAAAGCCGCCAGCAAGGCAGGCAACCCGGGCGCATCGGAACCGCCACCCTGCGCCATGTCGGCACGCCCGCCACCCTTGCCATCGATCTGTGCCGCGACGTGGCCAACGACGTTGCCCGCCTTGATCCGCTGCAGCGCCTTGCCGTGCACGCCCGCGATCAACGACACCCGGCCGTCGGAGGCGCCAGCCAGCAGAACAACGCAATCGCCGAGCTGCTGCTTGAGCTGGTCGACGCTGTCGCGCAACGACTTGGCATCCAGCCCTTCCAGCCGCGCCGCCACCACCTTGACGCCGTCGATATCAACGGCACTGCCGGCCAGGTCCGCGGTAGCGGAACCGGCGGCCTTGCTGCGCAGCGCGTCCAGCTCACGCTCGAGTTTTTTCTGGCGATCGAACAACTGGCGCAGCTTTTCGACCGCGTCGTCACCGCTGCTGGAAAGCAGATGCGCGAACTCGGCCAGGCGGCGCTCTTCGTCCGCCACCCAAGCCAGCGCGCCCGCACCGGTCACGGCTTCGATACGTCGCACGCCGGAGGCCACGCCCGCTTCGCCGGTGATCTTGAACAGGCCGATGTCGCCGGTGCGGCCCACGTGGGTGCCACCACACAGTTCGGTGGAGAAATCGCCCATCTTCAGCACGCGCACTTCGTCGCCGTACTTCTCGCCGAACAAGGCCATCGCGCCGAATTCGATCGCTTCGTCGTAGCCCATGTTGTGGATTTCCGCGGTGGCGTTGCGGCGCACTTCGGCATTGACCATCGCCTCGACCCGCTGCAACTCCTCCGCGCTCATCGGCTTGAAATGGGAGAAGTCGAAACGCAGCCGCTCCGGTGCCACCAGCGACCCCTTCTGCGCCACGTGATCACCCAGCACCTGACGCAACGCCGCATGCAGCAAATGGGTGGCCGAATGATTGAGCACGATCGCCTGCCGGCGCGTGGCATCCACGCGCGGCGCCAGCAGATCGCCGGTGCGCAATGGCTGCGCGCCATGCCAGCGGCCGGCGTGACCGAAGAACACGCCGCCCATCTTCAAGGTGTCATCGACGTCGAAACGGCCGTGGGCGTGGATCAGTTCGCCCTGGTCGCCCACCTGGCCGCCGGACTCGGCGTAGAACGGCGTGCGGTCGAGAATCAGCAGCGCCTCCTCGCCTTCGCCCAGCTGGTCCACCTGGCGACCATCGCGAACGATGCCCAGCAGCTTGCTGCCTTCGCTGTGCAACGCCTCGTAACCCAGGAACACGGTGGGTTTCAGCTGGCTGGCCAGTTCCGCCGGCATCTGTCCCTTCGCTTCGAAGCGGCCGGCGGCGCGGGCACGCTGGCGCTGTGCGTCCATGGCCTGCTCGAAGCCATCCATGTCCACATCGAGGCCGTGCTCGCGCGCGATGTCGGCGGTGAGATCGACCGGGAAACCGTAGGTGTCGTACAGCCGGAACGCATCTTCGCCGGCGATGGTTTTGGTCGACTTCTGCGCCACCTCATCGAACACGCGCATGCCGTGTTCCAGGGTCTCGCCGAAGCGATGCTCCTCGGTGCGCAGGGCGTCCTCGACGAACGCCTGTTTTGCGGCAAGCTCCGGATACGCCACACCCATTTCGGCGACCAGCGGCGCGACCATCTTCCAGAAGAAGTCGCCGCGCACGCCCAGCATCCAGCCATGGCGCAGGGCGCGGCGGATGATGCGACGCAGGACGTAGCCGCGGCCTTCGTTGGAAGGCAACACGCCATCGACAATCAGGAAGGAGCAGGCGCGGATGTGGTCGGCAATCACACGCAGCGACTTGTTGGCCAGATCCGCCGTGCCGGTGAACTCGCCCGCCGCGCGGATCAGGTTGGCGAACAGGTCGATCTCGTAATTCGAATGCACGTGCTGCAGTACCGCGGCGAGGCGCTCCAGGCCCATGCCGGTATCCACGCACGGCGCCGGCAGCGGGCTCAGCGTGCCATCGGGCGCGCGGTCGAACTGCATGAACACCAGGTTCCAGATCTCGATGTAGCGATCGCCATCCTCGTCCGGCGAACCCGGCGGGCCGCCGGCGATGTTCTCCCCATGATCGTAGAAGATCTCGGTGCACGGGCCGCAGGGGCCGGTATCGGCCATCTGCCAGAAATTGTCGGACGCATACGGCGCGCCCTTGTTGTCGCCGATGCGCACGATGCGCTCGGCCGGCACGCCGATTTCCTTGTTCCAGATGTCGAACGCCTCGTCGTCGGTCTGGTACACGGTGACCCACAACTTGTCCGCCGGCAGCTTGAACACGCCGGTCAACAACTCCCATGCAAACACGATCGCATCGCGCTTGAAGTAATCGCCGAACGACCAGTTGCCCAGCATCTCGAAAAACGTGTGGTGGCGGGCGGTGTAGCCCACCGCATCGAGATCGTTGTGCTTGCCGCCCGCGCGCAGGCAACGCTGCACATCGGCGGCGCGGACGTATCCCGGCTTTTCGCTGCCCAGGAACACGTTCTTGAACTGCACCATGCCGGAGTTGGTGAACAGCAGCGTGGGGTCGCTGGAAGGCACCAGCGAGCTGGACGGCACGATGGTGTGGCCCTTGGCGCGGAAATAATCGAGGAAGGTGGAGCGGATTTCGGAGGTTTTCATGCGGATCAGGAATGGCGGACGACAAAAGGCCACACCGTGACGCGCCCCGGCGGTTTCTCCATGATCCCGCGGGGGGTTTCAGGAAATATCGTCGGCGGCTTCGTCCACATCGGCGTGGGTAACACGTCGTACTGTGGCGGCGGCAAAGCCGCGGCGCAAGAGGAATTGCGCCCGGCGGTTGCGTTCGGCGGGGTCGGATGTGCCCGCGCCGCCATAGCGGCGGCGCAGTTGCGCAGCGGCGGAAGTGTCCCAGTCGACCTCGGCTTCATCCATCAATTCGCGAATGCGGGCGTCGGCCAGGCCGTGGCTTTTCAGCTCCACCCGCAGGCGCATCGGGCCGTAACCCTGGCTGATACGGCTGCGCAACAGCACTTCGGCGAAACGGTCGTCGTCCTGATAGTGCTGCTCGCCCAGACGATCGATCGCGTCGGTGGTCTCCTCGCCTTCATAGCCGCCCTGGCGCAGCTTGGTTTTCAGCTCCTTGCGCGAATGTTCGCGGCGCGCCAGCAGGCCCAGCGCCTTGTCGTAGGCGCTGCGTTTGGGCTTGGCGGGATCATCCGGGCCGGGACGGCGTTTCATGGGCATCCACATCCGATGGGGCTGGATCGCGCCAACCGTTCGCCATGAGCGTAGTGCAACGGCGTCGCAAGAGGCTTGCCAGCCACCAAACGCACATGGCCCGGACGAGCCGGGCCATGTGCTGCAACGTATCGCTGCCGAACGGGGATCACGCTTCCTCGAGGGCCTCTTCGGCCGCAGCCGCGGCGGGCTTGCCGACCGGCACCAGCAGGCGCTCGCGCAGCAGGCGGTCGATCTCGTTGGTCATGTCCGGGTGTTCGCGCATGTACTGGCGCACGTTCTCCTTGCCCTGGCCGATGCGGTCGCCGTTGTAGCTGTACCAGGCGCCGGATTTCTCGATCAGGTTCTGCGCCACGCCCAGCTCGATGATCTCGCCTTCGCGCGAGGTGCCTTCGCCGTAGAGAATCTCGAACTCGCACTGGCGGAACGGCGGTGCCACCTTGTTCTTGACCACCTTGACGCGGGTTTCCGAGCCGATGATCTCGTCGCCACGCTTGACCGCGCCGATGCGACGGATGTCCAGCCGCACCGAGGCGTAGAACTTCAGCGCGTTGCCGCCGGTGGTGGTTTCCGGGCTGCCGAACATCACGCCGATCTTCATGCGGATCTGGTTGATGAAGATAACCAGCGTGCCGGATTTCTTGATGTTGGCGGTGAGCTTGCGCAGCGCCTGGCTCATCAGGCGGGCGTGCAGGCCGACGTGGGAGTCGCCCATTTCGCCCTCGATTTCCGCCTTCGGGGTCAGCGCAGCGACCGAGTCGACCACCACCATGTCGACCGCGCCCGAGCGCACCAGCATGTCGGCGATTTCCAGCGCCTGCTCGCCGGTGTCGGGCTGGCTGATCAGCAGGTCGGCCACGTTGACGCCCAGCTTTTCGGCGTAGGTGGGATCGAGCGCGTGCTCGGCGTCGATGAACGCGGCGGTACCACCGGCGCGCTGGCAGCTGGCGATCGCCTGCAGCGTCATGGTGGTCTTGCCGGACGATTCCGGACCGTAGATCTCGACCACCCGCCCACGCGGCAGGCCGCCGACACCGAGGGCGATATCGAGACCCAGCGACCCGGTGGACACCGTCTCGATGGCCTCGTTGACGCGGTCGCCCATGCGCATGATGGCGCCCTTGCCGAACTGCTTTTCGATCTGGCCGAGGGCGGAGGTGAGCGCCTTGCGCTTGTTGTCATCCATCGTAGGTATTCCGGTTGGGCTGTGAATGGAAGCATGATGCCCGGGCGGTGTCTCACGGGCTGCGATAAGGGTTGATTATCCCACACCGGTCAACCCGGCCTTGCGGGCCACGTCGCCCTATTCCGTCAGCGTTTTGCGCAAGCCCTTGAGCGCCGCCGCCACGGTTTGCCGTCGCACCGCCTCGCGGTTGCCGGAAAACTGGAAAAGCTGCGCATGCGCGTAGCCGCCGCGGCGTTTCCAGCCGATCCAGACGGTGCCGACGGGCTTGTCCGCGGTGCCGCCTGACGGTCCGGCGATACCGGTCACCGCCACCGCAACGCCCGCGCCCAGACGCGCCAACGCGCCAGAAACCATCTCCAGCACCGTCTCCTCGCTGACCGCGCCGGTCTGTTCCAGCGTGTGCGGATTGACGCCCAGCAAAGCCTCCTTCGCCTCGTAGCTGTAGGTGACCACGCCGGCATGGAACCAGGCCGAGCTGCCCTCCAGGTCGGTCAGCGTCTTGGCGACCCAACCGCCGGTGCAGGACTCCGCCGTTACCAGCATCAGCCGGTGCTGCAGCACCTCGGTGGCCACCTCGGCGGCCAATGTCATCAATTGGGCGTCGGTGGGAATGGACGACGATTCCATGCAACTCTCCGTACGGGAATGCGCGGTGCCGCGCATAAGCACGCTGTTCTACCCGCTCAAGGCGATCACGCCAAGCCCCGTCCCGTCCGGTGCCGCACCATCAACCGCCGAAACGCTCGCGCAAGCTGGCGCGATAACGGCGACTGCAGGGGATCGTGGTGCCGTCGCGCAGTGTCAGGCGGGCGTCGCCGGTGTCCAGCGGCTCGATCTGCACGAGGTAATCCAGGTTGACGAAATAGCTGCGGTGCACCCGCGCAAAGCGTTCGGGGTGCAGCCGCTCGCTGATCGCCGCCATGGTCGTGCGCAACGGATAGTCGCGGCCGCGCACATGCAGGTTCACGTAATTGCCCGACGCCTGCAGCCACTCCACCTCGCTGGCGTTCAACAGGAATTCCCGGCCCAGCTTGCGCACCAGGAAGCGATCGGGCCGATCCACCGGCTCGGCCGCCTGGCCCTCATCCGGTTCGACCAGCAGCCGCGCCTCGCCCTGCCAGCGCATGAGCCACAACCGCGACAGGCAGATCAGCGCGATGATCAGGAAATAGGTACGGATGTCCTTCAGGTACTCGTAGCCCCACTGCGCACCGAAACGATACTGGGCGTCGGCCAGTGCGTAAGCCAGCTTGCGCAGCGCCACCATGCCCGCCACATGCACCACGCTGAACGGGATGGTGGCCAGCAAATGCAGCGGCAGGCTGCGCCGCCAGGTATCGAAGCGGACGGGCCAGCGGCGTTCCAGCGCCACCACCAGCGGGATCAGCGCCAGGATGAGCAGGCCGCTGCTGCATTCCGACACCCACGGCTCCCATGCGGCCGCGCGGGCATGGTCGATGCGCGCGACCAGACCGTTGAACACCGTATTGAGGACGACCAGCGTCACCCAGAAGCCGACTTCGATGGGCCGCCGCCAGCGCTGGAAGTCGCGGAAATCGAAATGCGGCTGCTGGTTCATGCGCGGATTCTACGCAAAGCATCACGCACCGTCCCCGCCGCCCGCGATCCGTCACCGGGACGGATCGATTGGTCACTTTGCCAGCGATGGCGCGCTTTCGCTGGCGCACCATGGCCCCACTTCTCCCGCGCCGGACATTCCCATGCATCGCCGTGACCTGCTCAAGGCCGCCCTGGCCGCCCCGCTCCTTTCGCTGTTGCCGGCCCAGCGCCTGTTGGCCAGCACCCCCGAGTTCGTGCCGCTCCTGCAGCGCAAGGTTCGCCCCGGCGAACCGGGCTGGCCCAGCGAGGCACGTTGGGACGAACTGCGGCGCAAAACCGGAGGTCGCCTGCAGAAACTGCAGTCGCCATTCGATCCCGAAGCGCCGGCGGCCGTCAGGGCCGAGGCAGTGAAACACCTGAAGAATCCGTTCTACCTCGGCGACCAGCCGGCCCTGACCCAGACCAGCGGCTGGGCCGACGCGTGGATCTCCCGACCCAGCGTCTACGCGGTGGCTGCCGAGACGGCAGCCGACGTCGCCGCAGCCGTCGATTTCGCCCGCGAGCACCGGCTGCGGCTGGTGGTGAAAGGCGGCGGCCACAGCTATCAAGGCACCTCCGACGCTCCCGACTCGCTGTTGGTATGGACGCGGCACATGAACCAGGTGCAGATGCACGACGGCTTCGTTCCGCGCGATTGCGCCGTGGCGCCCCAGCCCGCGGTGAGCGTGGGCGCCGGCGCCATGTGGATCGATGCGTACACCGAAGTGACCACGCGCGGCGGCCGTTACGTGCAAGGCGGCGGTTGCACCACGGTGGGCGTGGCCGGGCTGGTGCAGAGCGGGGGCTTCGGCAGTTTTTCCAAGCGCTGGGGCACGGCCGCGAGCAACCTGCTGGAGGCCGAAGTGGTCACGGCCGATGGCCGGGTCCGCGTGGTCAATGAAAACCGGGACCCTGACCTGTTCTGGGCCATCAAGGGCGGTGGCGGCGGCAGCCTGGGCGTGGTGACGCGGCTGACGCTGCGCACGTTCGAGTTGCCCGAGTTCTTCGGCGGCGCGTTCGGTCGCATCAAGGCATCCTCGCCCGCCGCCTTCCGTGCCCTGATTGCCGAGGCAATGCGTTTCTACCGCGAGGCGCTGTTCAACCCGCACTGGGGCGAGCAGATGACGCTGAGTGACGGCGACACGCTGGTCATCTCCATGGTGTTCCAGGGCCTGACCAGAGCCGAGGCGGAAACCTGCTGGGCGCCATTCATGGCGTGGGTGGCGGCGCGCCCGGAGTACACCGCCGTCGAACCGCTGAAGGTGCTGGCCGTGCCGGCGCGGCATTTCTGGGACGCCGAATTTTTCCGCCAGCACGCCCCCGGAGTAATGGTGGCGGACGACCGCGCCGACGCGCCGCGCAACCACGTGCTGTGGGCCGGCGACCAGGGCCAGGTCGGCTGGTTCATCCACGCCTATCAGTCAGCCTGGCTGCCCGCCACGCTGCTTGAAACCAACACGAAGCTGGTCGACGCCCTGTTCGACGCCTCGCAGGCATGGAACGTGGGGCTTCACTTCAACAAGGGTCTGGCCGGCGGCGCGCCCGATGCGATCAAGCGAGCCCACGACACGGCCACGCACCCGGACGTGCTGGGCGCGTTTGCGCTGGCGATCATCGGCAGCAGTGGCGACCCCGCCTACCCCGGCCTGCACCGCACGCCGCCCGATCTGGCCAAGGCCAGGCGCGACGCCAGCGGCGTGGATCAGGCGATGGCCGCCTTGCGCAAGGTGGCGCCCGGCGCCGGCTCCTACGTCTCCGAAAGCGACTATTTCCTGCGCGACTGGCAGCAGGGTTTCTGGGGCGCGAACTACCCGCGGCTGGCGCGCGCCAAGCGGCGCCATGATCCCGATGGCCTGTTCGTGGTGCACCACGGCGTGGGCAGCGAGGCGTGGAGCGCCGACGGCTTCGTGCCCAACATGCGCAGCTAGGGCCGAAGCCGCGGCGCGACGAAACAACGGGCGGCCAGAGCGGCTACGATGGCACCCCCAACGTCGACCGCCACTGCCCAAAGAACGCGCTCTTGAAAGAACACACACCCTTCATGCGGCAATACCTCGCGGCCAAGGCCGAGCACCCGGACGTGCTGCTGTTCTTCCGCATGGGCGATTTCTACGAGCTGTTCTACGACGACGCCCGCAAGGCGGCGCGGCTGCTGGACATCACCCTGACCCAGCGCGGGCAATCCGCCGGTGTGCCGATCCCGATGGCTGGCGTGCCCTATCACGCGGCGGAAAATTATCTGGCGCGGCTGGTGCGGCTGGGCGAGTCGGTGGCGATCTGCGAGCAGATCGGTGACCCGGCACAGGCCAAGGGCATCGTCGAGCGCAAGGTGGTGCGCATCATCACGCCCGGCACGGTGACCGACGCGGCACTGCTGGAGGACCGGCGCGACAACCTGCTGCTGGCCATCCACGCTGGCCACAACCACGCCTACGGCCTGGCCTGGGTGGACCTTTCCAGCGGCCGTTTCCTGCTCAGCGAAGTGCCCACCGCCGAGGCATTGGCGGCCGAACTGGCACGACTGCAGCCGGCCGAGACGCTGGTGTGCGAAGACGTGGCCTGGCCGCGCATGGTCAGCGCCCTGCCCGGCCTGCGCAAGCGCCCGCCGTGGCATTTCGACGTGGATGCGGCGCGGCGCGAGTTGAACCGTTTATTCCGCACCAGCAGCCTTGGCGGCTTCGGCGTCGACGGCCTGCCGCTGGGCCTGGCCGCCGCCGGCTGCCTGCTCGGCTATATCGAGGAAACCCAGAAAAGCGCGCTGCCGCATCTCACCGGCATGGCGGTGGAAGCGGCCAGCGAAACCATCGCGCTGGACGCCGCCACCCGACGCAACCTGGAGTTGGACACCCACCCCAGCGGCCGCACCGAACACACCTTGCTGGGCGTGCTCGACGAAAGCGTAACGCCGATGGGCGCCCGCGCGCTGCGCCGCTGGCTGACCCGTCCGCTGCGCTCGCGCGAAGTGCTGCGCCGCCGCCATCAGGCCATCGGCACCCTGATCGACGGCCGCCGCCATGAACCGCTGCGCGAACAACTGCGCGGCATCGGCGACCTGGAACGCATCCTGGCCCGCGTGGCGTTGCGCTCGGCGCGGCCACGCGACCTGTCCACCCTGCGCGATGGCCTGGCCACCGCGCCGCAGTTGCGCGAACAGATCGCCGCGATGGACAGCCCGCTGCTGCGCGACCTGGTCGAACGCATCGGCGACCACGCGCAAACCGCCGACCTTCTGGCCCGCGCCATCGTGCCGCAGCCACCCGTACTGCAACGCGACGGCGGCATCATCGCCAACGGCTACGACGCCGAACTCGACGAACTGCGGCGGCTGTCCACCCACGCCGACCAGTACCTGGTGGAGCTGGAGGAACGCGAGAAAGCCGCCAGCGGCATCACCACGCTGAAGGTCGGCTACAACCGCGTGCACGGCTATTACATCGAGATCAGCAAGGCCCAGTCCGACAAGGCGCCCACGTACTACACGCGGCGGCAGACCACCAAGAACGCCGAACGCTACATCACCGAGGAGCTGAAGAACTTCGAGGACAAGGTGCTCTCGGCGAAAGAGCGCTCGCTGATGCGCGAACGCGCGCTATACGAAGCGCTGCTCGACACCCTCACCGAAACGCTGGAACCGCTGAAATCCGCTGCCGCCGCGATCGCGGAGCTCGATGTGCTGGCCACGCTGGCCGAGCGTGCCGAGGCGCTGGACTGGAGCGCGCCGCGACTCACCGACGACCCCGGCATCACGATCGAACGCGGCCGCCATCCCGTCGTTGAGAAAGTGCGCGACGAACCGTTCGAACCGAACGACCTGGTGCTGGACGACCACCGCCGCATGCTGGTGATCACCGGCCCCAACATGGGCGGTAAAAGCACGTATATGCGGCAGAACGCGCTGATCGTGCTGCTGGCCCACATCGGCAGCTACGTGCCCGCGACGCGCGCGGTGATCGGCCCGATCGACCGCATCTTCACCCGCATCGGCGCCGGCGACGACCTCTCCCGCGGCCAGTCCACCTTCATGGTGGAAATGAGCGAAACCGCCAACATCCTGCACAACGCCACCGAGAACAGCCTGGTGCTGATGGACGAAGTCGGCCGCGGCACCAGCACCTACGACGGCCTCTCGCTGGCCCGCGCCGCCGCCGTGCACCTGGGCCAGCACAGCCGTGCGTACACGCTGTTCGCCACCCATTATTTCGAGCTGACCGAACTGGCCACCACGTACACCGGCATCGCCAACGTGCATCTGGACGCCGTCGAATACGGCGAACAACTGGTATTCATGCACGCGGTCAAGGAAGGCCCAGCCAATCGCAGTTTCGGGCTGCAAGTGGCGGCGCTGGCCGGCCTGCCGAAATCGGTGATTGCCGATGCGCGGCGCACGTTGGCGGAGCTGGAGAAGGGCATGCATCAGCATGCTGGTGCGCCAGTGTCGTCACCGGAAACATCGCCACAGTTGGGGTTGTTTGCATCGACGCAACCATCCGCCGTGGAGCGGGCGCTGGAGGATATCGATCCGGATGCCATGACGCCGCGTGAGGCGCTGGAGGCGTTGTATCGGCTGAAGGCGTTGGGGTGAGCTGAAAGGCGCCCTCATCCGCCCTGTCGGGCACCTTCTCCCGCGGAGCGGGAGAAGGGAGCGGTGAAGTTTCTTGAGGTCGTGGGGCGCGCGCCCCGAATCAGCGCAACCAAATCCCTTCTCCCGCTTGCGGGAGAAGGTGCCCGAAGGGCGGAAGAGGGCCCGCTTTTTTGCGCTATCTCAGCGCCCATCCTTCATCCGCATCAACTCCCGCCGCGCATGCTTGTCCGGCCGCTTCACCGGCCCGCTCGCCCCCACCAGCCGCCGCTGCTCCCGCGCCGCCTCACGCAGCGCCATGCTGGCTGCCGTCTCGCCATACAAACCTTGCGCCACCGCTGCCGGCCCGCGCTTGTCGGCCAGCGCCAGCACATCCACCTCCAGCTTTTCTTCGCCGCGGCTGATGTTCAACCGGTCGCCCGCATGCAGCACCTTGGCCGGTTTGCAGCTGCCACCGTTGACCTGAATCTTGCCGCCATCGATGGCCTGCTTGGCCAGGCTGCGGGTCTTGAAGAAACGCGCGGCCCACAGCCACACGTCGACGCGCACTTCGGGGATCGGGGTCTGCGGCTTGTTCATGCCTGCCATTTTGGGGTGTTCTGCGCCCGCCGCAACCGCCGCTTCTCGACAGTGCCGCTACGCGCATCAGTTATCCTGACAGCCCTTTTTCCGCGGCTACGCATCGCCCGACCATGACCAACGGCCTCAACCAGCGCGATTTCACCCTCGATCCCGAAGACAACGCCCGCCTGGCGAACCTGTCCGGCCCGTTCGACGAGCACCTGCGGCAGATCGAGTTGCGCCTGGGCGTGGAGATCAACCATCGCGGCAGCATCTTCCAGGTGATCGGCGAGGACGTGGCCACGCGCGCGGCCGAGAAAGTGTTGCGCGCGCTGTACGCCAGCACTGAGGACGAATCGCTGACCGGCGCCCGCATCAACCTGCACCTGGCCGAATCCGGCGTCGACGCGATCACGGCGGATGCGGCCGAGAACACGCCCGAGGTGCTGATCAAGGTGAAACGCGGCCTGATCAAGGGCCGCGGGGCCAACCAGGAGCGCTACCTGCACGCCATCGCCACCCACGACATCAATTTCGGCGTGGGCCCGGCCGGCACCGGCAAGACCTACCTGGCGGTGGCCAGCGCGGTCGAGGCACTGGAAGCCAATCGGGTGCAGCGCTTGCTGCTGGTGCGTCCGGCCGTCGAAGCCGGCGAGAAACTGGGCTTTTTGCCGGGCGACCTGTCGCAGAAAGTTGATCCCTACCTGCGCCCGCTGTACGACGCGCTGTACGAAATGCTGGGTTTCGAGCGCGTCGCCAAGCTGATCGAGCGCAACGTGATCGAGATCGCCCCGCTGGCCTACATGCGCGGGCGCACCCTCAACGATTCGTACGTGATCCTGGACGAAGCGCAGAACACCACCGTCGAGCAGATGAAGATGTTCCTTACCCGCATCGGCTTCGGCACGGTGGCGGTGATCACCGGCGACGTCACCCAGGTCGATCTGCCGCGGCAGACTAAATCCGGCCTGCGCCAGGCCGTGGAAGTGCTGCGCGACGTCAACGGCATCAGCTTCACCTTCTTCACCTCGCGCGACGTGGTGCGCCACCCGCTGGTGGCGAAGATCGTGCGCGCGTACGAGGCGTTCGAGCAGAAAGACGGGGATGCCGAATGAGCCGCCACACCCCTGTAGGAGCGACTTCAGTCGCGACCGGCCCGAAGAAGGAGGCGTCGCGACCGAAATCGCCCCCACAAGAAAACGTGCAGCTCCATGTCGGCTACGCCGTACCCCGCGCAGGCATACCGGCAGCGGCCAGCTTCCGCCGCTGGGTCGAGGCCGCACTGCGCGGCGCGCGGCGGCGCAAATCCACCGAGCTGGCGATCCGCATCGTCGACACCGACGAAGGCCGCGCACTGAACCACGATTACCGGGGCAAGGACTACGCCACCAACGTGCTGTCGTTTCCCGCCGAACTGCCGCCCGGCGTGGCGCTGCCGCTGATCGGCGACCTGGCGATCTGCGCGCCCGTGGTGGCCCGCGAAGCGGCCGAACAGGGCAAGCCACCCCGCGACCATTGGGCGCATCTCACCGTGCACGGCGTGCTGCACCTGCTGGGCCACGATCACATCGAGGAGGCGCAGGCCGAAGCCATGGAAGCGCTGGAAACCCGCATCCTGGCCGGCCTGGGCATCCCCGACCCGTACACCCCCGCGTAGGAGCGTGCCCTCTGCGCGATCGGGAGCGCCACGCGGCCGCCGAAGCCCAAACCCTCGCCCATGCCACTGAACCATCAAAATTTTTCCGCTAGAATCGGCCTTCCGCCCGTTTTCGGGCTGAATTCAAACGAGTAATGAACGACGACCCTGGTAGTACCAGCGGCCCGGCCCACCGTACCTGGTGGGATCGACTGGGCCATCTTTTTGCTGGCGAAGCCCGCAACCGCGACGAACTGCTCGACGAACTGCGCGCCGCCCAGACCAACGGACTGTTGTCCGCTGACACCCTCACCATGGTCGAGGGTGCGATCAAGGTCACCGAACTGAGCGTGGACGATGTGATGGTGCCGCGCGCGCAGATCGTGATGATCGCCGCCGAGTCCACCCTCCCCGACATCCTTGCCGCCGTGGTCGAATCGGGCCATTCCCGCTTCCCCGTGCATGGCGAGGACAAGGACGAAATCCTGGGCATCCTGCTGGCCAAGGATCTGCTGAAGTTCTTCGGCAACGGTGCCGACTTCGATATCCGCGCCATCCTGCGCCCGGCCGTGCTGATTCCCGAATCCATGCGGTTGAACGTGCTGCTGGCCGAGTTCCGCCTGTCGCGCAACCACATGGCGCTGGTGGTGAACGAGTACGGCGGCGTGGCCGGTCTGATCACCATCGAGGATGTGCTGGAACAGATCGTGGGCGAGATCGACGACGAACACGACGACGAGGAAGAACCCGTCCTCATGTACGCCCAGCCCGGCGGCGATTGGCTGGTCAGCGCGCTGACCCCGATCGAGGACTTCAACGAAGAGACCGGCGCGGCGTTTTCCGACGAGGAATACGACACCGTGGGCGGCCTGGTCACCTCCGAGTTCGGCCACCTGCCGGAAGTGGACGAGGAAGTGGCCATCGACGATTACCTGTTCCACGTCACCCAGGCCGACGACCGCCGCGTGCAGCAATTCCGCGTCACCCGCCAGGCCGAGTAGATCCTTGCGGATGCCGCCCCTGTAGGAGCGACTTCAGTCGCGATGCTCTTTGCCCGATCAGCGAAAAGCATCGCGACTGAAGTCGCTCCCACAAGTACCGCCTCACCTACCGCAACCGGAACCCTGCGATGACACCCCTGCGCCACATCGCCCTCGCGCTCTTCATCGCCATATCATGGCTGCTGGCTTCGCCAACCCACGCCAGCGTCGCCAACGCGCCGGCGGCCAATCTGGAGATCGCACTGATCACCTACGGCCCGGGCGAAACCTACTGGGAGCGCTTCGGCCACGACGCGCTTCAGGTGCGCGACACGGTCTCGGGTGAGTCGGTCAATTTCAATTACGGCGAGTTCGATTTCGACCAGGAGAATTTCTTCCTGAACTTCGCCCGCGGCCGCATGAACTACATGATGGGCGCGGCGCTCAGCAACATCGACGAAAGCTATTACATCGAGACCGGCCGCTCGATCACCCGCCAACGCCTGGCGCTGAATGCGGCACAGGCCGGCGCGCTGCGCGATTTCCTGTTGTGGAACCTGCGCCCGGAAAACAGCCACTACGGCTACGACTACTACGTCGACAATTGCGCCACGCGGGTACGCAACGCGCTGGACCAGGCACTGGGCGGCGCGCTGAAGGCCCAGCTCGCAGCGCGGCCCGGTGGCATGACCTACCGCCAGCAAACGCTGCGCCTGATGAGCAACCAACCGGCGCTGATGCTGGTGCTCGACCTGGGCCTGGGGCCGTACGCCGACCACCCGCTGACGCTGTGGCAGGAGAGCTTCATACCGATGGTCCTGCAGCGCGCCGTCGAAAACGTGCGCATTGACGATGGCAAAGGTGGACTGCAACCGCTGGTGTCGGACAACCGCATCGTGTCGGCGAACCGTCTCGACACGCCACCGGCCAGTGCACCCGACCTGCGCGGACCATTGGCGCTGGCGGGCTTGGGTATCGCCTTGCTGATGCTGCTGGCGCGACGCTTCTGGCCCACCGGATTCACCCTGCTGGGCTCGCTCTACGCGCTGGCCGCCGGAATCGTGGGGCTGGTGCTGCTGGTGTTGTGGACGCTGACCGCGCATCACTCGGCCTGGGCCAATGCCAACCTGCTGCTGTTCAATCCGCTGGCGTGGCTGTTGCTGCCTTCGCTGTGGCGCGCGCGCCGTGGCATAACCCCATCGCGTTTCATCGACGGCGTGATCGCGGTGCAACTGCTGGCGACGATCGTCGCGGTCCTGCTGCACCTGCTACCTGGCGTAGTGCAGCAGAACCAGCCCTGGCTGCTGTTTGCGCTGCCGATCTGGCTGATGCTGGCCTGGCGTTTGCGTCGCCCCTGCTAGGGCAACGCCCTACGTTTCATTGCCCCACTTGGGGCAGCGGGGCATCATGCGTCGATGAATCTCGCCCCGCCACCCGTTGCCCCGTCCACGCCGCCCGACCAGCAAGTGGTCAACTGCATCGCCTATCGGCGCGATGGCCAACGCATCGGCGAGATCACGCTGGATGAAATCAGCGACGTGCTGGCGCAACCCGACACCTTCGTATGGGTTGGTTTGTATGAGCCCGACGAAACGCTGCTGGAGAAAATGCAGGAGGAGTTCGGCCTGCACGACCTGGCCATCGAGGATGCGCACAACGCCCACCAGCGCACCAAACTCGAGACCTACGGCGACTCCCTGTTCCTGGTGGTGCAGACCGCCCAACTCACCGGCGGCGAACTGACCTTCGGCGAGACGCACATCTTCCTGGGCCCGCGCTATCTGGTGACCGTGCGGCACGGCGCATCGATGTCGTACGCGCCCGCACGACGCACCTGCGAGCACACCCCCGAACTGCTGGCGCTAGGGCCCAGCTACGGCCTCTACAGCGTGCTCGACTTCATCGTCGACAACCTGCTGCCGATCGTGCGCGACTTCCGCGAAGAGCTGCAGCAACTGGAACAGGACATCTTCGCCGAAACCTTCAAACGCACCACCGTGCGACGCCTGTACGACATGCAACGCGACCTGATGACCCTGCGCCTGGCGGTGGCGCCGTTGCAGGACATCATCAGCCAGCTGGTGCGGCTGCACCCCAACCTGATTCCCGACAAGCTGCGCGCCTATTTCCGCGACGTCTACGACCACGTGTTCCGCGTCAACGAGTCGATCAGCGCCATGCGCGAGATGCTCACCGCCGCCATCAACGTCAACCTCTCGCTGGTCACCTTCGGCCAGAACGAGGTGATGAAAAAACTCGCCGGCTGGGCCGCCATGCTGGCCGCCCCGACCCTTCTCACCAGCTGGTACGGCATGAACTTCACCCACATGCCCGAACTCAGCCGCCCCTGGGCCTACCCCGCCATCATCGTGGTCATGGGCTGCATCGTGGGCGGTATCTACCTGGGATTGAAGCGAGCGAAGTGGTTGTGATGACGCTCCTACGGAACCTCAGCCCTCTGTAGGCGACTTCAGTCGCGACAGGACTACCAGGTCGCGGCTAAAGCCGCTCCTACAAAAGTGGTTCGACGTCCGTGCCGCGGCGGTCAGTCGAACCCCTCGACTGCGCCCTCCTGGTCCATGAAGCACGCATCCCAATAGGGATAATCCTTCACCGTTTCAGCCAACCCTGCGCGCACCGGATTGGCCACGATGTGGCGAGCCGCGCATCGGACGGATTCATCGCGGCGCAAAGCGCGATCATGAAACCCTTTCGCCCAAAGCGGCTTGACCTGTCGATCGTGTATTCCAGTGAGCCGCGCCGTGACACCCTTCATTCGCTGCATGGCGACAGCCAGCGTTTCGTCGTCCCCCAATTCCACCAGCCCATGCCAATGGTCCGGCATCAATACCCAAGCCAAGCAACGGCTGGGAAACCAACGCTCCGGAGATGAAAGCGAACGGGCTACCAACCGGGCCACGTCGGCATCAAGAAAATATGGCCTGCGCAGATAGGTGACCGTAGTGAGCAAATAAACCTGGCCAGCGAACGAACGGCGCCCAATCCGCAAGCTGTGGTGTCCCTGACCCGACGTCATGATCATCCGGTCAACATGACCGAAAAACCGATGACGCGGGAATGGGCCCAAGCGGTTCTGCCTGTGGCTACCGGAGGAAACTTGGGTAAGCGCAACGCTACGGGTGAACCTATCGGTCGCGGCCGCAGCCCCTCCTACAAAAAACCTCAAGCCGTTGTAGGAGCGACTTCAGTCGCGACAGGGCTGCGGGGTCGCGGCTGAAGCCGCTCCTACAAAAAGACCTCAAGCCCGCTGTAGGAGCGACTTCAGTCGCGACGGGGCTGCCGGGTCGCGGCTGAAGCCGCTCCTACAATTTGGGCCGCCGGTCTCAGCGTGCCCCCTCCGCCGTCCACTTCTTCAACCACGCATTCACCGCGTCGTGCCATTGCACGCTGTTGTGCGGCTTCAGCACCCAGTGGTTTTCGTCGGGGAAGGTGAGGAATTCGCTGGGGATGCCGCGGCGCTGAAGGGCGGTGAATGCGCTGAGGCCCTGGGTGAGGGGGATGCGGAAATCCTTGGCGCTGTGGATGACCAGCATCGGCACGCGCCAATCCTTGACGTAGTTGATCGGGTTGAATTTCTCGTAGTTTTCGGGGTGGTCGAACTGGGTGCCGCCGTTCTCCATTTCCTCGAACCACAGCTCTTCGGTTTCGTAGTACATGGCGCGGGTGTCGAACACGCCGTCGTGATCGATCAGGCATTTCCAGGGTTCGTTCCAGACGCCCGCAATCCAGTAGGTCATGTAGCCACCGTAGCTGGCACCCATGGCGCAGGCGCGGTCGCCGTCGAGGAAGCTGTACTTGTCCAGCGCGGCCTTCCAGCCGAGTTTCAGATCCTCCAATGGCTTGCCGCCCCAGTCGCCGGAAATAGAGTCGGTGAATGCCTGGCCGTAGCCGGTGGATCCGTGGAAGTTCACCGTCACCACCGCAAAACCCTGGCCGGCGTAGGTCTGCGGGTTCCAGCGGTAGCTCCAGCCATTGCCCATCGCGCCCTGCGGACCACCGTGGATGATGAAGGCCACTGGATAGGTTTTACCGGGCTGGTAGTTCGCCGGCTTCACCACGTAACCCTGCACATTCGCGCCATCGGCACCCTTGAAGTTGAAGAACTCGGCGTCACCGACCTGGGCGTTTTTCAGGTCCGCTGCGTTGAAATGGGTGACTTGCTTCAAGTGGCTGCCATTAGTGCCCGCCAGGTACAGATCGGCAGGCCGCTTCAGGTCGTCGCGCGACAGCAGCAGCTTGCCCGCCGCCAGCGAATAGCCGCCCACCGTGCCATCGCTAACCACCTTGCGCACTTTGCCGCTGGCCGTGTCGATCGCAAACAGCGGATGCTGGCCTTCGTCATCGGCCGTGGCGTAAAGCGTCTTGCCATCGGCCGAAATGGCCAAGCCACCAGGCGAGCGATCCCACTTGGGATCGACCTCGTGCTTTGCACCCGTGGCCAGGTCCAGCGCCATGATCGCGAAACGATCGGCCTCGGCGCCCGGCTTCTTCATCGCGAGGTAATAAAGCGTCTTGCCGTCGGGCGATGCCACCGGAAAGCCATCCCACGCCTTGTTGTCTGCCGTGAGGTTGGTGGGCGCCGCTGAGCCATCCACCGGTACGCGATACACGTCGAAATTGGTCGACCACGGCTCCGTGGTGCCCGCGATGCGGACGTCGAAAAACACGCTCTTGCCATCCGGCGCAAAGGTGAATTCGCTATCGTCACCGAACGGCTTGCTCGGCACATCGCCATCGATGCCGCGGCTGAGCAAGGTCGGCTCCGCGGGCAACTGCCCCTTGCCGTCGAACCGCGCCACATACAACTGGTTGCGCCGGCCATCGGCCCAAGTATCCCAATGCCGCACAAAGAGCTTGGTGTACAGCGTGCCGCTGGCCTTGTCCTTCTCCCGCGCGGCCAACCGCTCATGCGTGCACGCCAGGTTGGCGCAGTCGGTGAACACCTCATACGACAGCAGCGCCCGCCCGCCATCGGGCGACAACTTGTAGCCACCCAGATCCAGCACGCCATGGCTCACCTGCACCGGCGCAGCGTGCCGGGCAAGATCAAGCCCATTTCCGCCCGCCAGATCCAGCCGCCACAACTGCGTCACACCCTTGGCCGCCGCCAGGAAATAAAGGCTGCGCCCATCATTCGACCAGCGCGCGGAACTGCCCTTCTCCACCACCTTCACCGGCTGGCCACCCTTGCCCAGGTCCAGCACGTACACCGCGGTGACACCCTTGTTCGCGGCGTAATCCGTACTGCGCACACCAAACGCCGCATAACGACCGTCCGGCGACAACTGCGGGTCGCTCACCCGATCCATCATCACCAGATCACGCACGTTGAACGGATGCGCCCCCTGGACCTTGGCGAACGTGGTGTCCACCACATCGACATCCGCCGCCAGCGCAGGCGCGGACGCCAGCGCAAGCAGCAGGCAGGCAATCAGAGGTTTCATGGCGAGTCCTTGGTAAATAAAGCGCCAAGGTAACCGCGCACGCGGGGCAGGCAAAGGTGCGCTGCATCAACGCTGGGACATTCGCGACAACAAACACCGATGTGGCGTGTCGCTGCGTGGGTATGATGCGTTCTCGCAACGAAGCCCACAGGGGAAGGGATTCATGGAGGCTGGCAAGTACAAGCTTGGCTATCGGGCCGACATCGAAGGTTTACGGGCAATCGCCGTTCTTCTGGTCGTGGCCGCGCACGCCAAAGCCTCATGGTTTTCAGGTGGCTTCGTCGGCGTCGACGTCTTCTTCGTTCTGTCTGGCTATTTGATCACCGGCCTGATCCTGCAGGAAATCCAGAATACCGGGCACCTGCGGTTTTTGAATTTCTACGCGCGCCGCTTGCGCAGGCTGTTGCCGGCCTTGTTGTTGATGCTGACGTGCACCAGCCTGGTCGCCATTGTCGTGATGGCGCCAGGCGAACAAGGGCCACAGGCAATGGGGGCCGCCACGGCAGCGACCTGGTTGAGCAATATCCACTTTGCCCTCGCCAAGCTGGACTATTTCGGCCCCGGAGCAGCAAGCAATCTGTTCCTGCACACTTGGTCGCTCGGCGTTGAGGAACAGTTCTATCTGGTCTGGCCAGCGCTGATGGTCTGGGCGCTAGTCGTCGGAGGCGGGGAAGGCAACCGCATCCGGAGGTTGAAGATCGCCATGGTCGCGATTGCCGCCGCCAGTCTGATCGCCTGCGTGGCACTTACCCATACGGCGCCGCAACTGGCCTTCTATCTGATGCCCTTGCGTGCATGGCAGTTTTCACTGGGCGCCTTGGTTTGGTTGCAATTCAATGCCCCACGTCCTGGTGTTTTGACCGACACGCCGGAAAGCCGAGTCGGCCGCATTCGCTCGCGGACCGGCTGGGTTGGCCTGGCACTCATCGTCGTCGCCGGGATCTGGTTTGATGCAAACATGGCGTACCCCGGATGGCGGGCGCTATTGCCGACTGCAGGTGCGGCGATAGTTCTTGCGGTAGGCGTTCGTGGACGTGCTGCAGGCGTTTCGAGGATGTTGTCATGGGCGCCGCTGCAAGCCTTGGGACGCGTCTCCTACTCCTGGTATTTATGGCATTGGCCTGTGCTGCTGCTGGGCGCGGCATTGACGCCCCTGGACGGCATCGCTCGCACGGGACTGGTGGCTCTCTCCCTGCTGCTGGCGGTGGCGTCGTATCGCTGGGTGGAATCGCCCATACGTTTACAGACACGGTGGACCGTTCGCCCCGGCATCACCGTGATGACCGCGATCGCATTGATGCTGATGGCCAACGTGCTTTGCGTCGTCTGGTTCAACGCCACGTGGAACTGGACACACAGCCCGAATCAACAGCGCTACGCAAAGGCGCATGCCGATGCCCCGGCCATCTATGCCATGGGTTGTGACGATTGGTACCACAGCGATGTGGTGCGTATTTGTTCGTTCGGCCCCGAGGACGCCGCTCACACGGTTGTGCTGATGGGCGACAGCATTGGCGCGCAGTGGTTTCCGGCGGTTGCGAAAATCTTCAGTAGAAAAGGTTGGCGCTTGTTGGTGCTTACCAAGTCATCGTGCCCCATGGTCGATGAGCCGTTTTTTTACTCGAGAATTGGACGGGACTATGCCGAATGTACGGTCTGGCGCAAGCACGCGTTGCAGCACGTTGCCGCCCTGCATCCCGACATCGTGATCCTTGGCTCCGTTCAAAGCTCACCCTTCGATCAATCCCAATGGGTTGAAGGCACTGTCCGCGTGCTGCAGGTCATCGACAAGGCCACGGGCCACATCTACTTGCTGCGCGGAACGCCACATCTGGGTTTCGATGGGCCGAACTGTCTGGCTTCACAGCGTTGGTTGCCGTGGTTGCATCCCGGAAGGAAACAATGCCGCGCATCCGTATCCAGCACGCGGGACAACGACGTCTACCAATGGTTGGCGCAGGCCAGCAGCCAGTTCGACAACGTCACGACCGTGGACATGAACGCTGCCATCTGCCCCAGTGGAGAGTGCGAGGCTGAACGAAGCGGAATGATCGTCTTCCGCGATTCGCAGCATCTGACTGCCAGCTTCGTCGCGTCACTCAGTGACGAATTCGGCCGGCAATTGACCACCCAGCCGGTGACGCGTCGCCAGTGACCCCTATCATCGACACGCTTTCGTCGGTCGAATCGCCGCTTCAGTTTTGCGACATCCGTCGCATTCCAGGCCGCTTGCCGTCCCAAAGCCCCTGCAGCTACGACCCTCGGAGCGTCTTGGCGAGCCCTTGGTACAAAACGTGCCTCCTCCGCTCAACTGACAGGGGAGTCCATCATGCGCCAACGTATCTCGGCTGGTTTTACTTTGATCGAACTGATGATCGTGGTGGCAATCATCGCCATCCTCGCGGCTATAGCCATTCCTGCATATCAGGACTACCTGATTCGGGCGCAGGTGACAGAAGGAATGAGTCTGATCAGTGGCGCGAAGGCATCGGTGTGGGATTACATCTCCAACCATGGCACCCTTCCGCACGACAATCCCGATGCAGGCTTGGCGCAAAGCACGTCGATCGCGGGCAACTACGTTTCAAAGGTCGAGGTTAAGGACGGCCAGATCTTGGCGACCTTCGCCGGCCCCAAGGCCAACACTCACCTCACTGGAGTCTTGGTCCTCTCTCCCATGGTCAGCGTAGGTAGCATCGCCTGGACTTGCAGTCGCAGCACCATCTCAGGCAAGTACCTGCCATCGTCCTGCCGAAATTGATGCCGGACCAAACAGCGATTCACTCAAAGTGACAAAAAAGGTCACTAATGGACTGTTCTCGGCAAGCCATTTTTAGATGCGGCGCCGCCATCACCAGAGTACCGAGAGCGCCAAGGAATGCCGTGCTTGTAAGCTTTCGTGACGATGTGCACAATCTCCAGACGCATGATTGTGCGGAAATACATGCGCGTCAGATGTGGCACATTATCTGCTTCATTCTGTCGCGAGCTTCCCTGGTCATTCCTGACCGCGCGTAAGGGACCCGTTCCCGACTAGGGGGAATTCGGGACTGGGGCTCAGGGGGCATCACCGGTTAGCTAACCAAAACAAGGGAACCACTATGAAGAACATGCAGAAAGGCTTCACCCTGATCGAACTGATGATCGTGGTTGCGATCATCGCGATCCTCGCCGCTATCGCCATCCCGGCTTACCAGGACTACATCGTGCGTTCGCAGGTTTCGGAAGCGCTGGTGCTGGGCAGCGGTCCGGAAACGGCTGTTGCGGAGTATTACCAGAACAAGGGCGCTGTCCCGAAGTCAAATGCGGAAGCAGGCGTCGCGCCCGCGGCCAGCATCGGCGGCAACTATGTGAAGTCGATCAACATTGAGACCACCGGCATCATCACGGCGACAATGGGTACCGGCACGGGCACTGGCTTTGGCGCGAAAGCCAACACAAAGGTCTCGGAAAACACCTTGGAACTCTCGCCTACGTTCAGCACTGGTAGCATTGCGTGGACATGCAGGACGGGTGGCAGCAAGCCGCTCCCGGCCAAGTATCTGCCGTCTTCCTGCCGCTAATAGCGTCGGTACAGCAATGATCGAAGGGCCGCTATGCGGCCCTTCTTTTTTTGAGGCAACGAATCGATGCGCTTCAAATTTCCCTCAGCCGCGTGGTGGCTTTGCTTGCCCATCCTGTTGGGCTTGGCATGGTGCGTTTACCACCCAGGCCTGCACGGCGTTTTTCTATTCGACGATTTCGCCAACATGCCTGCCCTCGGCAGTACCGGCCCGGTAACGCATTGGGATACGTTTTTCCGCTACATCACCTCGGGTACCGCAGACCCCACCGGTCGTCCTCTTACTCTTCTGACCTTCTTGCTGGATGGCCACGACTGGCCGACAGCGGCATACCCATTCAAACGCACCAATGTGCTGCTGCATTTGATCAACGGTGCGTTGCTGGCGCTTCTGATGGCGCGTTTGGCCACAAGCTTTTTCGTCGTCGCAAATAAACGCGAACAGACGCGAGTAATCCTGTCGTCGATTACTGCAGCCACCTTGTGGATGATCCATCCGCTTTTTGTATCGACCGTGCTTTACGTGGTGCAGCGCGAAGCGATGCTGCCGATGACATGCGTGCTCATTGGCCTGCTTCTATGGCTGCACGGGCGCAATCAAATGGTGCAGGGGCGAACCGTTGCCGGTTTTGCTTGGATAGCCATCGGATTGTTCGGATTTACCGGGCTGGCCGTGCTGAGCAAGGCCAACGGCATCTTGCTGCCGATGTACGCCGTGTTGATTGAATATCTGCTGCTTCGTCGCTCACCCCAAGCCGAAGGCCTATCCGCGCCTGCTGGCCCCCTGGACGGTAAGGGTGTCCCTCGCACCGAAACCACCGCCTGCGATTGCCCGCCCGCCTATCGACGGACGCTGGCCTTATTCGGTTGGTTGCCTTCCATCGCAGTGCTCGGCTATTTGATAAATACCGGAATCCAGGGCGCCTTGCATGGTGTCGGGCGACCATGGTCCATAGGGCAGCGGCTGCTTACCGAACCGAGGGTATTGTTCGACTACCTTGATCTGTTGTGGATGCCGCGACCGTTCACGCCTGGGCTGTTCAACGATCAGATCGTCGCTTCCAGCTCACTCCTGTCACCAGTAAGTACGGCAATTGCCTTGTTTGGCCTGGTAGCCTTGCTCACTGCCGCCTGGCTTCTCCGCCGCCGCAGGCCCATCCTCGCGTTTGGCATCCTTTTCTTCTTCACAGCACACCTGCTGGAATCGAGCACGGTGGCGCTTGAACTGTATTTCGAACATCGGAATTACATCCCGGCGATGTTCATGTTCTGGCCGCTGTCGCTCTGGTTATGGGATGTCGGCAGACATCCAGGCGAATGGATTCGCATGAAGATCGCGCTCATCGTCATATTGATTGCCGGCTTGGCGACGATGACCCATGCCCGCGCTGACCTGTGGGGTAATGGACAGCAGCAAGCGCTGCTATGGGCCAAGCTCAACCCCGCGTCAGCGCGTGCCCAAGCCAATGCCGCCAATCACGAAATGGCGATGGGGCAACCACGCGCCGCCGAGATTCGCCTTGCAGCCATACTTCGCGATCACCCGAACGACCCGCAGATCACCCTGAACATCCTGAGCGCTCATTGCCAACTGGGCGGCATGACCGAAGACGATCTGCGTTTGGCAGAACGCACATTCGAGCATTTGCGCGGCGGCGAATCAGTGATCTTTCATTGGCTGGGTAACGCCATTGCACTGTCGGCCACACACTCCTGCCCGGGCCTCACCAGCCAGGCGGTGGCTTCCATGCTGGATGCAACCGAACGCAATCCCCGGTTACGTCGTGTGATCGGACGCATGCAGGATATCTATCACCTGCGCGGGCAACTTGCGCTGTCGCTGCACCAACCTGACGAAGCCCTGATGTGGTATCAAAAAGCGCTGGCGCTCCGCCCCGGCCCCCAGATGGCTTTCGAACAGGCGGCTCATCTCGGCAGCGCTGGGTATCCCGCCTTGGGTCTGAGGCACCTCGATTCTTTCGAAAGCTATAGTTGGACAAAGCCAGCTACGATTTTCGGCATGCCAAGACTCCACGCCTGGGTACTTCACAAACAACGCTACTGGGACAATGAATTGGTCTACCTACGCACCACCTTGCAGGGCGACCTAAAATATTCCGACGCGAAGAACGCGAGAACGCTCCCGTGAGCCATAAGAAAAATCGTCGGGGATATGTGTGGCTCGCGCTTTTCTTCCTGACGACTACCGCCGTCTACTGGTCCGGCCTCAGCGGTGGATTCCTGTTCGACGACTACCCCAATATCGTCGAGAACCGCGGCGTGCAACCACCCGATGCCAGCTTGCCTTCGCTGGTTCGCGCCGCGCTTTCCTCCCCATCCAGCGAGTTCAAGCGTCCACTGGCGTCGCTCAGCTTTGCCGCCAATTACCTGGCGACCGGGCTAGACCCGTACTGGATGAAGTTGACCAACCTGATCATCCATCTGCTGAACGGCTTGCTGGTGTTTTTGCTGGCGCGGGCGTTGGTGGTTGTTGGAAGCAAAAGCATCGCGGCTGAAGCCGCTCCTATAACGGCAGTGGGTCGAGCTGGTGTCACAGCGGCACTGATTGCCGGAGCCTGGATGTTGCTGCCGATCAACCTCACGGCAGTGGTTTATGTCGTGCAGCGCATGGAGAGCATGGCGAACCTGTTCGTGCTGCTGGGCCTGATCGGTTACATGGCCGGGCGTCAGCGCATGCTGGCAGCTCGTACCGGCAAGGGAGCCGGCACGGGCCTGTTGCTCTGCGTTTCCAGCCTCATCCTGGGCACCGTATTCGGGTTGCTCGCCAAGGAAACGGCAGTGATGCTGCCGCTATACGCCTTCCTCGTCGAATGGATCGTGCTGAATTTCCGGGCACCACCAGCAATGGCCGCCACATCAGAGGCAGGCGGGACGCACCCCACCCGTCGCAACAAGCCCGACTACCGCGTCATCGGCCTGTTCGTCGTGGTGCTGCTGTTGCCTTTGATCGTCGGTCTGGTTTGGCTGTTGCCGGGACTGTTCCACCCGAACCAGTGGTCCACCCGCGATTTCACCATGAGCACGCGCCTGCTCAGCGAAGCACGCATCGTCGCCGATTACGTTGTGTGGACCCTGTTCCCGACGCCGGGAGCGCTCTCGTTCTATCACGATGATTTCTCCGTCTCCACGGGTCTTCTGACACCGTGGACCACGCTGGCCGGCATGCTGTTTCTTGCCGGCATGGCAGCCCTGATGTTCTGGATGCGCAAGCGCAGGCCGCTGACGGCATTGGGCATTGCGCTGTTCCTCGGCTGCCACCTTCTTACCGGTACCGTGTTGCCGCTGGAATTGATCTACGAGCACCGCAACTACTTCGCCAGCTTCGGCTTGATGCTCGCCATCATTCCCTACCTCGCCGCCCCGCCCCGCCCACCTGTAGGAGCGACTTCAGTCGCGACCGCACACGACGAACACCCTGGCCAATCCCAACCTTTCGCCCTCCCCCGCTACACCCTGCTCGCCGGCCTGCTGCTGAGCTGGGCCGCCCTCACCGCCCTCACCGCGCATGCCTGGGGCAACCCGCTGCGACTCGCCGAAGATCTCGCCGCCCGCGCCCCGCAGTCACCCCGCGCGCAATACGAGTTGGGTCGCACCTACATCATCTATTCCCACTACCAACCCGACTCGCCGTTCACCCGGCTGGCGTATGCGCCGTTGGAGAAATCCGCTGCACTGCCCAACTCCTCCATCCTTCCGGAGCAGGCACTGATCTTCATGAACGCGCGGATGCACCTGCCACTGAAGGACGCGTGGTGGGACAGCATGATCACCAAGCTGAAAGCGACCCAGCCCGGGGTACAAGACGAAAGTTCGCTGGGCGCGCTGACGCAGTGCGCCCGGGAGAAAAATTGCGACCTGCCCCCTGATAGGATGACGGAGGCGTTCATCGCTGCGCTCTCCCACCCGAACCCAAGGCCCCGGTTGCTCGCCACCTACGGCGATTACGCCTGGAACGTTTTGGACGATCACGCCCTCGGCGAGCGCATGGCCGAGGAAGCTGTTCGGGCAAAGCCCGACGAACCGGCCTACCGCATCACCCTGGTGCGCATGCTGGCGGCGCAGGGTCGCAAGGCGGATGCCGAGAAGGCGCTCAAGCCGTTGGAGGCGATGAACATTGGCGGGCGGTTAGACGGCAGCTTGAGCGAGCTTCGGGCGCTGCTCGATTTGCGGTAGCTACTAAAAGCTGTGGCCAACTGTAGGAGCGCACCCAGCGCACGATGCTCCCTGTTACGTCACCGGAAAGCATCACGCACTGGGTTGAAGTGGCCCAATTCAGACCTCGTGCCACATTGCTGTACCGACACCGATGCCACCAACCGCGCCTCGACCAAGCCACATGGCCAAGTGCCATCTTCGCGAACCCGAACCGCAGCGCTCCGAGAGCAGCGGGCCGGTAGCAAATATCGACGCCCTCGTTCCATCACGAAAGAATCGGAACCCCGCCACACAAACCGCCACCGCCGTTACACAATGCTTGAATTGCACCGTATTAACTGGCGCAATGACGCACTGGGGACACGCCGCGTCATTCGACACGTCCCAGCCATCTGACGCATCGAGAATTCTGCCCGTGTCCTACAAGACCATTCGCAGCAAGGCTGATCTAGCGATCACGATACGCCACCGGCATCCGACCAGCCATTGCGTGTAAACCCCAAAAGTCAGCGATCGCCAAACATTCCCACAGCGCGCCGTCCGACCACTTCTAAATGACTACTGACCTTAAAAAAATCTGGACCATATTCACCCCGTCTGAGCGGCGCAAGGCCGTTTGGATGCTGGCGTTGGCGGTACTGATGGCCATGGTGGAAACCCTTGGCGTGCTTTCCATCATGCCGTTCCTGTCGGTGATGGGCCGGCCCGCTGTCATCCACGAAAACGCATTCCTGAGCGCCGCCTACGAGAGGTTCAACTTTCACGACACGCGTGATTTCATCCTGGCGCTGGGGCTGGCCTCCATCGTATTGGTAATGGCGTCCTCGATATTCAAAACGGTAACCCAGCACATACTCAATCGTTTTGTTCACCTGCTGCGACACGCCATCAGCTCGCGCTTGCTGTCCCGCTATTTGCACCAGCCCTACGAGTTTTTTCTGTCCCGCAACCCATCTGCCCTCGCGAAAAATGTGCTGTCCGAAGTCGACCAGTTGATGTTCCAGTCGATCCAGCCGCTATCACAGTTGCTGGCGCAGGGCTGCGTGGTGCTGGCCATGACCATACTTATCTTCATCTACGACCCGCTGACCGCCATATGCATCATCGCGGTGCTGGGGCTGCTGTATGGGGTGATCTACGGCTTGGTACGCAGGCGCCTCGGCATCATCGGTCATGAACGCGCAGCCGCCAACGGGCAGCGCTATCAAGCGTGCAACGAAGCCCTGAGCGGCATCAAGGATGTCAAGATCACCCATTCCGCCGGCGCGTACCAGCAACAATTCGAACAAGCTTCCAGGCAGCTCTCACGCCACATGGCCACCAGCGACACCCTGAGCCAGTCGCCGCTGTACTTGGTCGAGGCCGCCGGCTACAGCATGCTGATCGTCATAGCGATGATCTTGTTGCTGCGCTCCAACGACATCGCACACGTACTGCCCGCGCTCGGCCTGTACGGCTTTGCCGCCTACCGGATGCTGCCCGCCGCACAGGTCATGTATCGCGGCTTTGCCAAACTCAAGTTTTCGTCGTCCGCCCTGGAGTCCATCCACCGCGATTTGATCCTGCCGGTAGCGCGGCCCCCTGTAGTCGACAGTCCTTTGGAGCCGCACAAGGAAATCCGTCTGCAAGGTATCCGCTACGCATATCCATCAGCGCCCGACAAAGCCGTACTCGCTGGTTTCGATCTCACCATTCCCGCACACACCAGCGTCGGCATCGTCGGCAAAAGCGGCGCCGGCAAAAGCACACTAATGGACTTGCTTCTGGGCCTTCTGCAACCCCAGGCAGGCACTATCAGCGTGGACGGCATCCCGATCACCGCAGATAACGTCACTGCATGGCAGCGCGCCATCGGCTACGTTCCGCAGCACATCTATCTCGCCGATACCAGCGTGGTCGAAAACATTGCTTTTGGCGTCGCGCGCGAAAGCATCGACACGAGGGCCATCGAGCGCGCCGCCCGCGCCGCGCAGATCCATGACTTTATCGTCAACGAATTGCCGGATGGCTATGACACCAAAATCGGGAATCGCGGCATCCGCCTATCTGGGGGGCAGCGACAGCGTGTTGGGATCGCCCGCGCGCTGTACCGCGATCCGATCGTGCTGTTTTTTGACGAAGCCACAAGCGCACTGGACGCACAGACCGAATCCGCCCTCAACGAAGCCATCTCACATTTGTCGGGCCAAAAGACCATCGTCGTCATCGCGCACAAAGAAGCCAGCTTGCGCAACTTCCATAGCATTGTCACGCTCACGCATAGCGCTCAAACCAACGCTACGAGCAACCATTCCCAAACCGCAGGTAAAGTGGACTCTCCAACGTCAGACGCTCAAGGAAGTGCGTTCAGCCCCTGAGGCTCTCCCTGAAGTGAGCCCGATCAAGCTTCTGGCCTCGACCTCACTTTTATAATAAGTCCGCCCCGTGCATTTGACTATTTGTAATTAAACATTCTCGTCGTTCCCCAAGGCGCATCAAACATGAAATCACTGTTGCGATCCCTAAAGCATATAGTTGAGAACGCATTGGGCATCCGGATCTATAAGGCTTTACCACGTGGGACCGACTTTATAGTTGACGTCAAGCGCATCGCAGGATTCGGTGATGCGGCGACACTTAATATATTCGATGTCGGCGCCAATATTGGACAATCCGCCATACCATTCGCCAAAGCATTTAAGAGATCGAATCTATATTGTTTTGAGCCAGGCGCTCAAGCTTATGCGGAACTCCATGAAAAGATCTCGACGTACAGAAATATCCAGGTATTCCAGACAGCAGTCGGATCGAAGAAAGGAACTGTAAAGCTGCAATTAGATCTCGTGTCGACGAGGAATCACATCGTATCCGCCATGGATACTAGTAAAATCGCCGAGGTGGTAAACATTACGACATTAGATGAATTTTGCGACGAATTCAGCATAGATTGCATTGACATACTAAAAATCGACACCGAAGGCCACGATTTTGAGGTTCTTAAGGGAGCAACGAAGTTATTTTCGGACGGCAAGGTCGGAATTATTTATGCGGAAGTTGGCCTACATCCAACAAACGATACCCACGTTGATCTCGCAATCGTAAAAAATCACATGGAGTCGTTCGGGTATTTTGTATACGGAATATACGAGCAGAAACATGAATGGAAGCTCCGACATCCATACTTGCGCCGCATCAATATCGCGTTCATTTCCCCCACTATCGCCGCGTATGATGCTTCCGATGATCACCTCAAAAGCAAACTGCAATCACGGCCACAGCAAGCGCACGCCCTCAAAACGGACGGTTAGTGAATGCGCATTTCGATACTGATAGCAACCTCCGGGAAGCGACCGGATCTTCTACGCAGAACACTGACGACCCTAGCGGAGAACGTACTCCCGAGTGAATACGCTTCGTGCGTCTTGGTGGAGAACGGACGGCGAAACAAAACTCAGATGCTATCACAGGAATTTAGCAGTCGTCTTCGAACTCAATATTTATTCGAACCAATTGCGAATAAAAGCGTCGCATTAAATTCGGCGCTCCAATTCTGCGACTCAGACATAATTCTGTTTCTCGACGACGACGTTAGGGTAAGCGGAGACTGGATCATGAGCTACTCAAGCGCCGCACAACACTTCGGCCCTGGGCACTTCTTCGGAGGTCCCGCTGAATGCGACTACGAGCGCCGACCGCTTAAGCTGGTACAGGACTATCTCCCACGCTCAGCTAGAGGATGGCAACTTCCCTACAATTCACCAACGCGCGTGGACGGCGAATGGTTTCTTGGATTCAACTGGGCAGCATTCCGGAACGACCTGATTTCTGCAGGTGGCTTCGACGATAGTTATGGGCCTGACGCCAAAAGCGGTGCGACCGGCCAAGAAACGATGATGCAGCACCACCTTCAAGCAACAGGTGGAGCCCCGATATATATCCCAAGAGCGACCGTTTGGCATTATGTACCTGCATCCCGTTGCTCTCCCGATTGGGTCATCGACAGACAGATGAGAGCGACCCGCGAGTGGATACTAAAGAATGCGCATGTCGGTTGTAATCAGGCTCATGTTGTTCGGTACTTAAGTATATGCGCGATGCGGTGTGTGCCTTTGTATCTTATGGGTAAAGTGCAGCGGTCAGAAATGAAATTGTTCAAGGCACGCGTGCATTTCGCACGTTTCATGGCGGCTGCCGACATTCTGCGGCAGCGTTGGTATCGAACCAAATCAAAGTCTAGGCGATGAAGATGGCTGGAACTACTCCCCTTCTTAGCATCATCATCCCGACTCACAGGCGCCCGCAATACCTGCCGCGCGCCATCGACAGCGCGTTGCAATCCGCGCCGAATCGTGACGTCGAGGTCATCGTCGTACCAAACGGGCCGGATGACTCCTGGAAAGCAGCGGCAAAATTTTTTCTGAGTGACCCCTGCGTGCAGTGGCACCCCATCCAAACCGCCCATGCATGCGCCGCCAGAAATCGCGGGCTTGTCTTGGCGAAGGGAAAATATATCCGCTTCCTGGATGACGATGACTATCTCCTCGACGGTTCGAAATTTCAAATAGAGGAAATGGAGACAGGAGGTTACGAGATCTGCTCCGGAAGAATAGTCAACGTCGACATGGATGGCACGCATTTAGGCGTCATCGCTTCGCCGGCAACGAACGACTTTGTCGTCGCGACGACGCTTGTGAGCGGGCTTCCGCTTCCGGTAGGAAACGTATTTCTCAGAAAATCAGTTGCGAATTTTCGGTGGAATGAAGGGGTCAAAAGAACTCAGGATAACGTATGGATGTACGCTCTGGCGAGTGGAAAAGAATGGGAATGGACACAATCCAAACAAATCGTCGGCGCATGGTTCCAGCACAACCAAGCTCGCATATCGACGACACTGATATCCAAAGACCTATATCCAGAGGCGGTTCCCGCTCTCGAGTCCCTATGGATCCATCTTAAAGAATCCGGCCGATTGACGGACGAGCGTGCAAAGGCCATTGCCGATGCCCTGTGGTGGCACATACACGCAAGATTTCAATATCAACCGATTTACTGGCACAAGATCGCCAAACTTGCGCAATTGATCGATGTCTCAGCGAGACCAAAGCACCTGATCTTCGAGGCCAGTTCGACTAACTGGATTCCTCCGATTCTTTTCGAATGGCTCCTTTACCCAACTCGATTGACCGCATCCTACTATAGGGATTACAAAAATAGACATTCGAAAGATAATTACGTCCGTAACATCTAAGTAATTGATGAATCGGCACAAACGACTAAGAACAATCACTACACTGCGACAACAAAATGGTCCCAAGCATGTTCAAACGAACCATAGCGAATCTCTCGGCCCGTCTGCTCCGCGCGGCCGCAGGCAGAGTTGGCACCGATCTAGAATTGACCAGGCTATTACAGGCCGCGTCATCTTCTGCATCACTGATCGACTTAGTGATGAGCGAGGCAAAGGCCTGTACCTCCCGGCTCGATGTAATGAAATTCGCATTCGATGCCACGACCGGTGAAGGGTTCGTTTGTGAGCTTGGCGTCTACAAGGGACAGTCCCTCAATGAGATAGCCAGATGGCATTCTCCTGCGAAAGTCTACGGCTTCGACACGTTCACGGGCCTGCCGGAATTCTGGCGGGAAGGATTTCCCGCCGGAGCTTTTGACGTTTCATCGGATAAGTTGGACTTCGAGAAGAATTGCACCTTATACAAAGGACTGTTTGGCGAGACCTTGCCGGTTTTTCTGCAAGACGTTTCAAAGATGGCCAAGCTGATACACGTGGACTGCGATCTCTATTCAAGCACCATATCCGCCCTTCGTATTCTCGCTCCGCGAATTAGCGTCGGAACGGTATTGGTGTTCGACGAATATTTTAACTATCCCGGCTGGCAAAATCACGAACACAAAGCGCTCATCGAGTTTCTAAGCGAAACCGGCTTCGACTGCAAGTATCTCGCGTACAACAAGAATAGCCAGCAAGTTGCGATAATCATCTCTGCAAAAGCACAGTAGCGGCTGCTAATATGATGATTCAAAAAGCACTCAATTCCGTGAAAAAACGGGGCGTCCGTAGAGCACTAAGTGCAGGGTTAGCCGATCTTGTTGTTTTTCTAGGAAAAATCCTTATCTGCTGGCGTGACCATCACAGCAAACATCGCTTCTCGAACAGGAGTTCAGGAAGAGTCAATCTCGTCGTTGTCCTAGCGGGATATAAGCCCTATCTTTGGCCCGTAACCTTGGCGCGAATGGCGAAATATGCACCCAACGACGCCGATTTCTGCGTGGTTTCTTCCGGAATGCACTCCACGGAGCTCGAAGAAATGTGCATTCGGCAACACTGGTCCTACTTGTCCGTCACCAGAAATTCCCCGGGCGTTGCGCTCAACAAGGTTATAGAACTGCATCCGCACGCCGACTATATTTTCAAGTTGGACGAGGACATCGTTGTCGGCAAGAATTTCTTTCCCTTACTGCGCCAAGGCTACGACCACGCTTGGAAAGACTCCTTGCTTGAGCCGGGTTTCTGCGCTCCTGTTCTCAACGTTAACGGCATCAGCTATCGAATATTTCTTCGAGAACTAGGCTTGGAAGCGATCTATCAGGAGGAGTTCGGTAGCCTAGTAACAAGATGCGGTGATCTTCCCGTACACAATGATCCAATTACAGCCAACTGGATTTGGGAAAAAACCCTACCGTTCGACAAAACAGCGGAGGTATTTTCTCAACACACGAATTGTTATTCGCTATGCGGAACCCGTTTCAGTATAGGCGCGATTCTTTTTCGTCGGAGTTTTATCGAGGAGGCTGGTTGGTTCAAATCAGCATGGCACTCCGGCGTACTCGGCGTCGACGAAGATATGATTTGTCGTGATTGCGTATCTTTTTCGCGACCGATGTACATCATTGAAAGCGTGCTAGCTGGACATTTTTCGTTCTATCCACAGGAAGCCTCAATGCGTACGAAGCTTCCGGAAATGTCCCGCTTGGATCCAGCCACTTTCCCGGCAGAGCATTACGCTTCTCATGAAACGCATGAATGACAACATTACTTGACACCCCGCCACCTATGCCTGATTTAACAAGGGGATCAAGTAATCGTAAAGCTGACAATAGAGATATTTCTAATTCTTAGAGTGGGTAATTCATAGTGTCCTATCCTCAAACCCGGCCGAAGTGTATTTGGGCGGTTGTCGTTACTTTCAATCGAAAGGAGCTTCTAAGGAGTTGCGTCGAAAGCTTGCTCGCGCAGTCCCGGAAACCCGATCGTATTTTGATTGTGGACAACGCATCGACAGACGGCACGCTTGACATGTTGATCACCAGTGGGCTGCTTGAGCATGAAGTGGAGCATTTGCCGCTTAGTGAAAACGGTGGTGGCGCTGGCGGATTCTCTGCGGGATTGCAACACTCAATACGTAAGGGTGCCCATTGGATATGGATGATGGATGATGACGCCTCCCCGTACCCCACGGCACTTGAAGAACTGATGGAGATCGCTGTCGACACAACGAACGTCTATGGTTCACTCGCTGTCAACGGCGAAGATACGTCTTGGACTACGACGTTACTCGGCGAAAATCCACGGATAGTGGACAAGCTGACCAACGTACCAGAGCAGTCGCGAGTGCAGTCACTTCCCTTCCTCGGCTTCCTCATTCATCGTGACCTCGTAAACAAGATCGGACTTCCCGACGCGGGCTACTTCATTGCGGCCGACGATATCGAATATTGCATGCGTGCGGAGCGCGCCGGCGCCGAGATCATCATCGCAGGCAAGAGCCGCATCGAGCATCCGAAATCGGAGCGCTACATTGCACGAGTACCTGGGCGAAAACTGATTTGCCTCAAGCTGCCTCCATGGAAGCGCTACTACGACACTCGCAATCGATTGTTGATCGCCCGCAAATACTACGGGATCAAGCTGGTAACCCAAACCATTCCCGGCTCTTTCATGCGGCTGTGGGCGGCGCTGGTTCATGAGCCACGCAAGTTGTCGCAGTTGTGGGCCTTTACTGCGGGCTTTGTGGACGGATTGCTCGGATTGAAGGGAAAGCGGCACAACAAATGGGGAATCGGCCAATGATTGGTTCCGTTCCAAAAAATCTGCAACAACCTCCAAATATCAATATCCTCATCGTCGGCGCCGGCTACGCCGGAAGCGTCATGGCGCGCGAACTGGCTGATGCCGGGCACCGTGTCCTCATCATCGACAAGCGCCCGCATATCGCCGGCAATGCCTACGACGAGCTGGACGAACACGGCGTGCTGGTGCATCGCTACGGGCCGCACATTTTCCACACCAATGGCGAACGCATCTTCGAGTATCTGTCGCGCTTCACCGAGTGGCGGCCGTACGAGCATCGTGTGCGCGGCGTGGTGGATGGGGTTTCGTACCCTTTCCCGATCAATCGCGACACGTTGAACCAGTTGTATGGGCTGGACCTTGATGAAGCTGGGGCGGCGGCGTTCTTCGAGCGCGTGCGTGAACCGCGCGAGCCGGTGGCAACGAGTGAGGATGTGGTGCTCAACGCCGTTGGCCGTGACTTGTACGAGAAGTTTTTTCTCAACTACACCCGCAAGCAATGGGGACTGGACCCGTCGCAACTGAAGGCTGGCGTGGCGGCGCGCATCCCCGTGCGCACGAATACGGACGACCGTTATTTCACCGATACATTCCAGGCGATGCCGTTGCACGGTTACACGAAAATGTTCGAGGCCATGCTGGATCATCCCAACATCACCGTTGAGCTGAGCGTGGACTTCGCCGACGTACGGGCCCGCAACCATCACGGCCACATCGTCTACACCGGCCCGATCGATGCCTACTTCGACTATCGCCACGGCCGCCTGCCCTACCGTTCACTACGTTTCGAGCACGAACATCTGCCAGCTACCAACCAGTACCAGGACGTGGGTACGGTGAATTACCCGAACGATCATGCTTACACGCGGATCACCGAGTTCAAGCACCTGACCGGACAGCAGCATGCCGGCACGTCCATCGTGCGCGAGTATCCGCAGGACGAAGGCGACCCGTACTATCCGGTGCCGCGCGCCGAGAATGAGGCGCTGTTCAAGCGCTACGAGGAGCTGGCGAAGCAGGAGACCGACGTGACTTTTGTCGGACGACTTGCGCAATACCGTTACTACAACATGGATCAGGTGGTAGGCGCGGCGCTGGCGGCAGCGAAGAATTTTCTGTCACGCGAGGCCTGAGGGTACACACCGTAATGCAGATGCAGGCGCCGTTCCGTTGCCCAACCCTTTCCAGACTCGCGCTATCCGTGCGGCGGGAAGCTTGAGCGTGCGCATAGCCTTTCTGTGCAAGCGGAAGTACATGGGCAAGGATGTCATTGCTGACCGCTACGCGCGGCTGTACGAGATCCCTTTTCAACTGGCTCGACTGGGCCACGACGTGCGCGGGTTCTGCCTCAGCTACCAGGGCCACGACGAGGGGCAGTGGGAGCATGATGCAACGCCGGGCAAGCTGACCTGGGAGTCGCGCTCGTTGGGGCGCCTGTATGTACCCGGGCTGGTCGGCTACCCGCACCACCTGCTGAAGCGCTTGCGCGACTACGCGCCTGACTTGTTGATCGGCGCATCCGACATTCCGCACGTCGCCCTTGCGCGATGGCTGTCGCTGCGTCTGAACGTGCCCTACGCCGTGGACCTTTACGACAATTTCGAAGGTTTTGGGCAGGCGCGCATACCCGGCATGGTGCCTGCGCTACGGCGTGCCGTGCGTGGCGCGGCGTTGGTGACCACCACCAGCGAACCACTGCGCGAACTGGTCGTTGAAGGCTACGGCGCGCAGGGCGAGATCATCGCCATGCCGAGTACGGTGGATCGATCCGTGTTCCGCCCGAAGGACCGATTGGCCTCCCGTCAGTCGCTGGGGTTGCCGACAGATACACGATTGATCGGCACTGCCGGTGGCCTCTATCGCGACAAAGGCATCGGCACGCTCTATGAAGCGTGGAAGACTGTTGCGCAGCAGCGTGACGACGTTCACCTTGTGTTGGCTGGCCCGGTAGATCCGGGGTTTCCACCGCCAACCGGGCAACGCGTTCACCACCTGGGCATGCTTCCCCACGCCCGCACGGCGGAGTTGTTCAGCGCACTCGATGTGGGAGCGATCTGCATTCGCGACACGGCGTTTGGGCGCTATTGTTTTCCGCAGAAGGCATACGAAATGCTGGCCTGTCGGCTGCCCGTTGCCGCCGCGGACGTTGGGGCGATGTCACACCTGCTCGCGGGCATGCGTTCGTGCCTATACCACGCGGACGATGCCGCTGACCTCGCTCGTGCGCTGCTGCTCCAACTCGACCGGCCAGCAGTCGCTGACGTGCCCATAGACGACTGGGCCCAACTGATCGGCAGACTCGAACCACACCTGCTTGCGCTGGGCGCGCGCGCGCGCGATCGCCCGCGCTAAAAGGCCAGCAATCAATAACGTGGCGTCCGATGCCACCGCCATGCGGTTTCAATGATGGCCGGCATGGCGTCAAACGATGGCTGCCAACCCAACACCTCGGCGGCGCGCGAACTGTTGGCCACCAGCGTTGGCGGATCACCTGCGCGGCGTGGCTCAACGGCGAAGGGTATTGACCTGCCGGTAACCTGGCACGCGGCGTCGATGACCTCCATCACGGAGTAGCCATGGCCGCTGCCGAGGTTGAAGTGATGCGCGCCATCGTGGGCGTCGAGGTAGCGCATGGCCAACAGATGGGCCGATGCAAGATCGTCAACATGCACGTAGTCGCGCACGCACGTGCCATCCCGTGTTCCGTAGTCGTTGCCGAATATCCGCAAGCCATCGCCTTCGCCCAGAGCATTACGCAGCACGTTGGGGATGAGATGGGTTTCTGGCGTGTGTGATTCGCCGATCTCGCCATCGGGGTCTGCGCCGGCCGCATTGAAATAGCGCAAGGCCACGGAGCGCAGCCCATAGGCCTGCGCGGCATCCGCCAGCATGCGCTCGACCATCAGCTTACTGGCACCATAAGGGTTGATCGGCAAGGTCGGGTGCGATTCGTCGAGGTAATCCGCCACCGGCAATCCGTAGACGGCGGCGGTGGATGAAAACACCAGTCGATCGACACCTGCGAGGCGCATGGCCTCCAGCAGGTTCAACGTACCCGTGACATTGTTTTCGTAGTACGCGTACGGTCTGCGCACCGACTCGCCCACTTGCGACAAGGCGCAAAAGTGCATGACCGCATCGAAGCGATGGGCCGCGAACAACTGGGCGAGCGCCACCTTGTCGAGCAGGTCACCCTCGACCAGGTCGCCCCAACGTACCGCCGCGCGATGTCCGGTGGAAAGGTTGTCGAATACCGTCACCCTGCAGTTCGCGCGCGCCAGGGCCTTCGCCATGTGCGCACCGATGTAACCGGCACCACCGCAAACCAGTACATGCGTCATGTGCGCGGACCTTTCGACGGTGTGTCGAGCGCGCAACGGGCAATCAAACCGGCATAGCCATCGGCAATGACGTCCCAATCCACGCGGCTGACAGCGGCATCGCGGATGCGCTTCGCGTGCTCGGTCGCCTGCTCCGGATCGTCCAGCGTTGCCAGGATGGCCGCGGCCAGGGCCTCTGCATTCTTTGCGTCGACGCAGACTTCGGCAGCCGCGCTACCAAGAAGGTCGTGAACACCGGCCACCTCGCCCACGACAACCGGACAGCCGCAACCAATCGCCTCCATCAGCACCACCGGCAGGCCCTCCTGGTTACCGGATTCGTCACGAATGAACGGGGCGACGAAAACGCTGGCGCGACGATAAAGCTGCGGCAGCGATGCCTGCGGCATGGCGCCCAGAAAACTCACGCTGCTCTCGATACCAAGCCGCGAGGCCTGGGCTCGCAACGACGCCTCTTCCGGGCCGAAGCCCGCGATGTTCAATCGGACAGATGGCCGTCGGGCAAGCACCCGGGACATCGCGTCAAGCAAATACGGCAGCCCCTTCTTCGGCACCAGCCTGCCCACGAAAAGCAGCTCGTCGGTTGCGCGCTTCTCCCCCGCGCCAGGGACGAAGCGTTCGCGCAGATCTACCCCCATGGGCAACACAACCAACTCTGGCGATTGAATACCGATGGCCGTCGCCTCGTCGCGCATCGCACCGCTGACGACCGTCATGGCCGAGGACGCCGCCGCCACGCGCCGCTTCAACGCATTTAGCACGCGCCCGCGCAAACCGAACAAATCCCCGCCATGCGACGTCACCAGGTAAGGAATGGCGAAACGATGCTTCAGGCCAAGCGCAACCAGCCCTTGCGGGATCAGCCAGTGCGCGTGAATGACGTCAACGCGTCCCTCCTTGAGCAGCCGCCTCGCCGCCACGTACTGGCCCAGCACGAACCCCGGTATCAACAACCATTTCCACGCATGGCGCTGCAGGTTCGTGGCGATGCCACCGTTGTTGACCAATGTCTGCAGGCGACGGGGAGCATAGCGATAGCGGATGACTTCCACCCCATCGAGCATGCCATTGGAATCCGCACCCGGCGCATCAGGTACCAGCGCAATGACATCCATGCCGGCCGCCAGACGGCGGCACAACTCATGGACGAAACCCGGTTCAACGTCATTGGCCCACCGCGGATAGGTGGAAGCCAGTACCAGCACGACGGGCCTGCTCGGCTCAGACATCACGCCGATACGTCAACGCCGTGATTTGCTCGGAGATCAACCCGATCAGAAACACGATCACCGCCGCGCTCCACATCAACGTGCTCATGTTGGTCAGTCGCCCGTACATGAAAAAGGTGCGTGCGTAGTTGGCCAGGCCCAGCAGGAAAAACACGCCGCTGGCCGGCACGAACAGCTTCAGCGGTGAGTACAGCGTGGCGATCTTGAAGATGATGAGCAGGAAGCGCACGCCGTCGTGCAGCGGGCGGATGTGGCTTTTGCCCACGCGCTGGGCGGCGGTGATCGGTACGTAGGTGACCGGGTAGGCGCTGCGGAAAAACGCCATGGTGCTGGTGGTGGGGTAGCTGAAGCCGTTGGGCAGCAGGTGGATGAACTCGCGGAATTTCTCGGCGCGCACGGCGCGGAAGCCGGAGGTGAGGTCGGCCACGTGGTGGCCGGTCATGCGGCTGGCGAGCCAGTTGTACAAGGTGTTGGCGACGCCGCGGCCGACGCCGGCCTGGCTGCTCCAGTCGCGCGCACCGACCACCATGTCGTAGCCCTGCTCCAGTTTTTCCAGCAGGCGTGCCACGTCGGCGGGGGCGTGCTGGCCGTCGCCATCCATGAACACCAGGATGTCGCCGGTGGCCATGCGTGCGCCGCGCTTGATGGCCGCGCCGTTGCCCATGGAATAAGGGGAGGAAAGGCACTGCACGCCGGCGTTGGCACAGACATCGCGCGTGTTGTCGGTGCTGCCGTCGTCGACCACGATGATCTCGGCATCGGGATGCATGGCGCGCAAGCGCGGCAACAACTCGGCCAGCGCGGGTGCCTCGTTCTTGGCTGGCAGGACGATGCTGAGGCGGTTCAAACGGCTACTCCCCCGGTGTGAGCGGGAATCATAGCGTGAAGGTGGGGAGGTTGTTTGCGGACCAGCTCTTGTGGGAGCGACTTGTAGGAGCGACTTCAGTCGCGATGCTTTTGAGTTTTGCCGGGCGACAGTCAAAAGCGTCGCGGCTGAAGCCGCTCCTACAGGGCTGCTGCAAATTAGGGCCTAGCGGAACAGGTCGTGCGGATCGGGCATGGCGATATCGGGAATCGCGTCGTGCTCGAGTTCCGTATCCGTGTGGGCGGGCGTCTCGTCGTGGCTACGTTCGCGGATCACCAGCCGGCCGGTCTTGGTGAGGTGCTGGATGCGGGCGAAAACCTCGCTGCGGCCGAACGGCTTTTTCATGAAGTCGTCAGCGCCGAAACGCTGCACGTAGAACTGTTCGGTAGCCTGCAGGTTGCCGCTGATCATCACGATGGGAATGGTCTGCGTGGCCGGGTCGCGGCGCAGCGCGCGCAACACCGCAAAACCGTTCATGCCGGGCAGCACGATATCCAGGAAGATCAGATCGGGTTGCTCGGTCTGGGCCATTTCGAGGGCGGTCTCGCCATCGGGAGCCTTGAACACCACGTGGCCTTCCTGACTGAGCATCTTGCCCAGCACGGCGCGGATGGTGGATGAATCGTCCACGACCAATACGCGCGCGCCACGGGGCAAGTCGGCACGGGGCACCGCGCGGCGATCGGCGGGGGCACCTCTTCCCAGCAATCGCTTGATCCGCTCAAAACCCGCCATAGCAAACCTGCCTCCTTTTGGATAGTGCGTTTAGTCTCGGTGCATAAGTGTCCGCACGCAAGGCAAATGAATCACGTCGCCAACCAGAGGTTGGCCAATGGCACGGTCAACAGCGAAATCAGGATGCCCACACCGAGCACGGTGTTGGCCAGTTCGGGGTCAAGGCCGTATTCGTCGGCGAGGATAGCCGCCGACACCATCGGCGCCATCGCCGCCTGCAATACGCCCACGGCCAGCACCAGTCCGCCGATACCCGTGGCAACGCCCAATGCCAGGCAAAGCAGCGGCGCCAGCAGGAGTTTCCAGCCCAGCCCCATGCTGGCTGCAAGCCATTGCCCCTGCCCGCCACGCAGCTTGAACTGCATGCCCACGGAAAAAAGTGCCAGCGGTGTCATGGTGGCGCCGATCGGCGAAAACACGCCATCGAGCAGCGGCGGCCAGCCGCCGCACTGGCCGGCGATCGCGCCCAGCACCAACGCAATGAACGGGGGAAACAGGACCACCCGCCGTGCGATCAGCCGCGGGCTGGCGACGGCGCCGGCATAGAGGGAAGCCACCACGATGCCCGCCGACGCCAGGATCATGAAGGTGCCCAGCTGGTCCGCGACGATCGCCAGCGCCAGGCCTTCCTTGCCGCGCAGCGCCTGCAGCAACGGATAACCCATGAATCCGGTGTTGCCCAGGCCGCAGACCAGAATCAACGCACCGATACGCTGGCGCGACCACCCCAACCTGGCCCCCAGCACGCCAAACAACAGCCACGCGCCGCCAAACGTCAGCCACATCGCGGCCACCAGGAACCACAGCTGCGGATCGAACGTGACGCGCGGAATCAACTCCAGCACCAGCGCAGGCAGCGCCACGTTGAGCACCCACCAGTTGAGCGACGCAACCATCCCGGCCGGCGGGCGCGCGTAACGCGCCACCAGCGCACCAAGCACCAGGCACACGAACAACATCAACATCGCACTCATCAACGGGGGCACATGGACGAAACAGCCGTCCATTAGACGCGATGCGGACGCGGCACGAAAGCGCGCCGTTGCGGCTTTCGGCCATAATCCTGCGCTTTCGTCCTGTCAAAACCGGATTGATGAACGATTCCTCCCACCGTGCACATGGCCTGGCCGGCGACAGCACGCCGCCGGATTGGCCGACGCTGACGACGGCCGAGGTCGAAACGCTGCTGGCCGGTTATCCGCAGGTCGGCCGGTTCGATGCCATCCGCTGGCACAGCCCGCGCCCGCTGTCGGCCGCCTGCCTGGTGGAAACCGCCCGCGGCAGTGTGTTCGTGAAGCGGCACCACCACCGCGTGCGTTCGGTCGCTACCTTGAGCGAGGAGCATCGCTTCATCGCCCACCTGCGTCACGCTGGCCTGCCGATTCCCGCGGTGTTGCACGATGCGCAGGCACGCACTGCCGTGGCCATCGGCGATTGGGTGTACGAGGTGCATGAGCGCGCCAAGGGCATCGACCTCTATCGCGAGGCGATCTCGTGGGAACCGCTGCCCGTCAGCAATCACGCGCTGGTGGCCGGGCGCACGCTGGCCATGCTGCACAACGCCGCCGAAGGCTGCGCCGCGCCCCAGCGCGATACGCACATCCTGGTCGCGCGCAGCGAGCTGATCCTTGCGGCTGATCCCATCGCAGCGTTGCAGACGCAATTGCCGGCACGGCCGGGTCTGGCCAGCTATTTTGCCGAGCGCAATTGGACGTCCGAACTGAGCGAACTGCTGGCGCCATGGCATGCCGCCGCGCAGCCGTTGCTGGCACGCCAGCCGCGGCTGTGGACGCACGGCGACTGGCACGTTTCCAACCTGTGCTGGAGTGACAGCAGCGCTGGCGCGCACATCACCGACGTGCTGGATTTCGGCCTTGCGGCGGCCAACTTCGCGCTGTTCGATATCGCCACCGCCATCGAGCGCAATGCGATCGCGTGGCTGGCTTTGGACGGCCATGCCGCACATGCGGACATCGCCTGCGCGCTGATCGAAGGCTATCGACAGGTGCGCCCGCTGGATGATGCGGACGTCGATCTGCTGGCCAATCTTCTGCCGCTGGTGCATGTGGATTTTGCGTTGTCCGAAGTGGAGTACTTCCACGCCATCACGCAATCGCGCGCCAATGCCGACGTGGCGTACGACACGTTTTTGCGCGGGCACGCGGCGTGGTTCGGTACCCGCGAGGGTCAATCGCTGCTGCAGGCGGTCCGCAACTGCGCATAGCACCACCCCTGTGGGAGCGGCTTCAGCCGCGATGCTTTGGCTCCGATCCCACAAGAGCATCGCGACTGAAGTCGCTCCCACCAACCGCCCGCGACGGCTATCGACACCAACCTTCAAGAGCGCCCCCTGTAGGAGCGACTTCAGTCGCGACGTCTTTGGCTTCGCCCCGACAAGAGCGTCGCGACTGAAGTCGCTCCTACAAAGGGAATGCAGCGGTCGCTAGCCATTCCGTGCTTAAATACGCATTCTTGAAGCGGGGGTGCCTGGCGTTTGCCGGGCTGAGAGAGTCCCTTGGAACCTGATCCGGTTTGCACCGGCGTAGGGAGCTTGATACGGATCGATGCATCTTTCGTGGATGGGTCGATTCGCCGTCGCTTCGTGTGTCCACCGAATTCGACGACGACGATGACTCTTTCCCGCACTCCCCTCTTGCTTGCCCTGCTGGCCTCCCTTGGCGTGGCGCACGCCGCCGATATCCAGAACACGCAACCGCGCACCACCGATCTGTCGACCATCGACGTGAAGGCCATGGCCGACCGCGATGCCACGCCGGGCACCGGCCTGGACAGCTACGGCAACGCATCGCTGCACGACACGCCCGCCTCCGTCACCGTCGTCAGCCGCCAGCAGATCGACGACCGCCAGATCCGCACGCTGAGCGAATTGGCCCGCGAGGATGCCTCGCTGGGCGACAACTACGCGCCGGTTGGGTACTACCAGGACATCGCCATCCGCGGTTATCCGCTGGATCTGGCCACCGGTTTGCGCCTCAACAACCTCACCATCGCCGGCGAGCAGCCGATGGCGATGGAAGACAAGCAGCAGGTACAGATCCTGAAAGGCCTGGCCGGGTTGGAGGCGGGCGTGATGGAACCGGGCGGTGTGGTGAACTACGTCAGCAAGCGGCCGGACAATGTCCGCAGCGCCACGCTGGGCGTCGACTCGCATGGCTCGCGCTACGGCGCGCTGGACGTGGGCGGCTGGCTGACGCCGGCCTTTGGCGTGCGCCTCAACGCCGCTTATGAAGACACCCATTCTTACGTGCAGCATGCCGACGGCCGGCGCAATTTCTACGCGGCGGCCATCGACTGGAACATCTCGCCCAAGGCCACGCTGCAACTGGATGGCAACTACCAGACCAGCGCGCAGCGTTCCGTGTCCGGTTATCAACTGCTGGGCGGCAGCACCATCCCCGCCCACGCCAGCACCACCCGCATGCTGGGTTTCCAGCCATGGCAGAAGCCGGTGGACATCCACGCCGCCAACAGCAGCGCGCGCTTCGCCTATGCATTCAATGAGGACTGGCGCCTGCGCCTTTCCGCCGGCCACAGCCGCAGCCTGATCGACGACAACGTGGCGTTTGCCTATGGCTGCTTCTATGCGGCCGATTGCGCCAGCGGCGCCACCCCGGGCAATTATTTCGCGCCGAACGGCGACTACGACGTCTACGACTACCGCAGCCCCGACGACACGCGCGTGGACAACGAGGCGCGTGCGGTGCTGGAGGGCCGCTTCGATACCGGTGCGCTGAGCCACCAGATCAGCGTGGGCACCAGCGCGTTCCAGCGCACCATCGACCGCCGCCAGGATGTGTACGACTACGTGGGCACCGCCAACATCGCCGATGTGGATCCGCCGGTGTTCGCGCCCTCGCCCAACCAGCCCGGCGCCTCGGCACGGCGGCTGACCAGCTGGCAGCATTCGCTGTTCGCGCTGGACCGCATCCATCTGGGCGAGCACTGGCAGGTGATTGCCGGCGACCGCTTCGTGCGCCTGCACGACCGCGCCTATGACAGCGACGGCGTGCCCGAACGCAACACCCGCCTCAGCAAGGCGCTGCCGCAGGCGGCCGTGCTGTGGCAGCCGACCGATCCGCTGACCGCGTACCTCAGCTACAGCGAGGGCCTTTCGCTGGGACAGGAAGCGCCGTACTGGACCAGCAACGACGGCAGCACACTGGCGCCACGGCTGTCGCGGCAGGTCGAGGCCGGGGTGAAATACCAGGTGAGCGAGGCGCTGAACCTCACCAGCGCGGTCTACCGCATCCGCCAGCCGTATCAGTTTGCACAGCCGGACGACACCGATGCGGGCTTCACCTTCGTGCAGCAGGGCGAAGAGGTGCACACCGGGCTGGAACTGGGCGCCAACGGCAAACTCGGCAGCAACCTCAACCTCACCGCCAGCGCCAGCTTCATCCGCGCCCGTGCCGAAAACACCGGCGCCGCCGCGTACGAAGGCCACCAGGTGGTGAACGTGCCGCGCCTGCGCACGGCCATCCATGCCGATTACCGTCTGCCGTTCGCGCCCGCGTTGAGCGTGCTGGGCGGCTGGCGCTACGCGTCATCCAACATCGCCACGCCGGACGGCCGCGAGCGCGTGCCTGCCTATCACGTATTCGACCTCGGCCTGCGTTACACCACGCAATGGCGCAGCCATCCGCTGGTCGCGCGGCTGGGCATGGACAACGTGTTCAACCGGTTCTACTGGCGTGATACCGGCAGTTCCGGTGGCGACAGCTACCTGTTCCCCGGCGCGCCACGGTTGACCCGGCTGTCGGTGACGGTCGGCTTCTGATGAGCTGGGTCGAGCTCATCGGGGCCTTGGTCAGCGCCCTCGCCGTGTGGCTCACGGCGCGGCGGCGACCCTGGTGCTGGCCGATCGGGCTGGTGTCGGTGCTGATCTACGCGTGGATCTTCATCGACGCGAAGCTGTACTCCGACGCCCTGCTACAAGGCGCATTCGCCGTGATGATCGTCTACGGCTGGGTGCGCTGGATGCAGCACCTGGACGACCAGGGCCGGGTGCAACTGGCGCCGCTGCCATTCCGGCATGCGCTGCAACACGTCAGCGTCGGCGCGCTGGGCGCGCTGGCGCTGGGCTTCGCCATGCACCGCTGGACGGATGCCGCGCTGCCTTGGCTCGACGCGGCGCTGACCGCTTTCAGCCTGGTGGCGCAATGGTGGCAGGGCCGCCGGCACATCGCCGCGTGGTGGCTGTGGATCACCGTTGATGTGTTGTACGTGGGCGAGTACGTCTACAAGTCGCTGTTGATCACCGCGGTGCTGTACGTGGCCTTCATCGTGCTGGCGGTGATCGGCCTGCGCGCGTGGCGCCGCTCGGCGGGCGAGGCGGTGGCGGCCTAGGCTCCGGGCGCCATCGCGGCCGGATTGCATCGGTTCAGGCTGGCAACTATTTCCTGACGCGTTTCGGTGCAGAATGCCGAAGCCATGAACACATCAACCCTTGCCCGGTTATCGCCTTGTCTGGCACTGCTGCTTTCGGTAGCGGCGGGGCCAGTGGTGGCGCAGAACATCTACAAATGCAGCCATGGCGGCCAGGTCGAATACACCGACAAGCCCTGCCCCGGCAGCGGCGAGTTGGTGCATCGCGCGGACGACACCGAAATCATCGACCGCTACTTGCGACTGGGCCAACTCGACGCGGCGAAAAACTATGCCGACGCGCGCCAGCTGCAGGCGCTCTACCAGCAGCGCCTGGAGGCCCATGTGCAGGCGGAAAACGAACGCGCGCAGCGCCAGGCAGAGGAGGCCGCTGCCGCTGCGCAACAGCGCGAACAACAGGCGCAGCAACAAGCACTGGCCGACGCGGAGGCCAACCGCCAGCACCTGCTGATCGAGAACGAAACGCTGCGCCAGCAGAACGCCCAGTACCAGGATGAACTGACCCAGCCGCCCGGCATCTACGCCTCTCCGTATTGGGGCGCCTCACCGCGCTGGCCGCGCCGCCATGACGGGCACCGTGATCGCGACCACGATCGCGACGATGACGGGCCTCGCCCTATTGGGCCGAGGCCGCCGGCGTTCCATCCCTGCGAAACCCTGGCCGGCGGCCGCCTGCGCTGCTGAGCGTCACCCGCCTTTCTGTAGGAGCGGCTTCAGCCGCGATGCTCTTCGGTGGAGATCCAGAGCAAAAGCATCGCGGCTGAAGCCGCTCCCACAGGGGTTGCTCCCACCATGGAAGCCCCTAGGACGGATCGGGCTTTTTCCTGCGCCGTGCAGCGGGCTTGGTCGCCACCGGCGGCTTGGTGTCGACGCGCGCCGCCAGCGACGGCCCCACATAGCCGACGAACTTCTGCCGCAGTTGGGTGATGTCGCTGATGCGGCCCAGCACGTCGCCCATCTCGCGCGTCATCGCGCTGATCAACAGGCTGAACAATGCAGTGAACGTGCCCAGGCTGTGCCATGCGCGTTCGGCGCGCAGCGGCACCATCAGCACGTTCGGCGTCAGCTGGCGTGCCCAATAGCACTGCGTGTCGGTGATGATCACCAGCGGAATGCCGCGTGCCGCCACCTCGTCGGCCAGCAGCCGGAAATGGCGCGAGTAGCGCCGCACGTCGATCAGCACCACGCAGCTTTGCGGGGTGGAATCCAGTAGCAGCTCGGTGTACGCGCCATCCGCGCCGGAGTCGAACGTGACCCGCGGCCGCACGTGTTCCAGCAGGCTGGCGAAACCCAGGCCCAGAAAGCGCCCGTGCTGGAAGCTGGCGATCGACACCTTGTCCGCCTCGATCAGCATCCTGACGATGGTTCGCCACTCCTCGGTGCGTGCCAATTCATGCACGTCGGTAAGCCCGCGGATTTCCGCCTGCAGGTTCTCGCTGACGAAATCCGCATCGCTCGACGGCAGCGGCGCCTTGTACAACTTCAGCCAGGGCGCATCGCCGCGCAGCTCTTCCTTCAACTCGCCCAGCCCGGCGTAGCCGAGATTGCGCAGGAAGCGCCCCACCGTCATCGCGCTCACGCCCACCCGCTTGCCCAGCGAGGCGGCCGTCTCGAACGGAATGCCGCTGATGTTGTTCAGCAGATGGGTGGCGATCTTCTGCTCGGACGCGGTGAAGCTGTCCCAGCGGCTCTTCAGTTTCTTTTGCAGATCTTTGGTCATCGTCTTCCGTTCATCGCGCCAGCACCACGGCTGCGGATGCCTGCCCTTCCAGGTCGCCCATGCGACGGCCCAGCATATACAGAAGCGACGCGGACACGCCCGCCACCGCGGCAATCAGGGTGAAGAACCAGGCGTGGGTGAGCTGGCTCCACAAGGTACCCAGTGCGCCGGCCAGCAGGTTGCCGAAAAAGCCGGCGAAGAACCACGTGGCGATACTGGTGGCGCGAAAGCCTTCCGGCGCCATGCGCCCAAACAGGCCCAGCCCCACCGGCAGGATATACAGCTCGCCGGTGGTCAACAGCACGAAAAAGGCGAACAGCCACAGCCAGCTGGCGCGCGTGCCATGCGCCTCGCACCATGCTTCCACCGCGGCCAGCATCAGGAACGAGCAGCCCACGATGAACGCGCCGAACGCCATCTTGTCCAGCCAGGGCGTTTCCACGCCGCGGCGCGCCAGCCGTGCCCAGCGCGCCACCAGCGGCGGCGTGAACGCGAACACCACCAGCGAGTTGATCGCCTGGAACCAGGTCATCGGAATGACCCAGCTCCCCAATTGGCGATCGACGCCCTGGTCGGCCCACAACGCGATGGTGTTGCCGGTCTGCTCGTAGGCGCCGCGGAACACCACCACGATGGCGGCAATGCCGATCAGCAGCAGGAAGCGATCGATCACCACCCGGTCCACCGGTGGCCGGGTGGCTACGCGCTCGCGGCGCGGCGGTTCGGGTGGCAGGTAGCGGCGGCCGGCCAGATAAATCGCTACCGACAGCATCATGCCGAGGCCGGCGGCGGCGAACCCCCAATGCCAGCCATACCACTCGCCCAGCGAGCCGCACACCAGTGGCGCCAGGAAACCGCCCAGGTTGATGCCCACGTAATAGATGTTGTAAGCCGTCTTGCTGCGCGGATCGCCGTCGCGATAGAGGCCTTCGATCTGGCTGGCCAGGCTGGGCAGGAACAGGCCGTTGCCCAGCGCGATGGTGGCCAGCGCCGGGTAGAACAGCGGCTCGGACGCCATCATGAAATGGCCCAGCGCCATGGTGATTCCGCCGATCACCACCGCGTTGCGCCGGCCCAGCCAGCGGTCGGCGATCATGCCGCCGAACACCGGCGTGAAATACACGAACGCCGCGTAGGCGCCATACACCAGCGAGGCGTATTCCTGGTCCATGTCCAGGTGCTTGGTCATGTAATAGACCAGCAGCGCTCGCATGCCGAAGAAGGAGAACATCTCCCACATTTCGGTGAGGAACAGCACGCTCAGGCCGCGCGGATGGCCGAACCAGTTTTTCTCGCGCGTGGCTGGAATCATGCTGTCTACTCTCTCCGGTTCTCACTTGTAGGAGCGGCTTCAGCCGCGATGCTTCTGCTCTGGAGTTTCAATAGAGGCAAGAGCATCGCGACTGAAGTCGCTCCTACAGGGCGGATTACGCACCGCCCCAGACGGCGTCGGAACACCACACATTGCCGTCCTCATAAACCACCGACGGGGCGTAATCGTCGATCAGGCTGATCGGGCCGTCCAGGTCCACCACGTCGCACAACTGGCCCACCACGAATGCGGGAGCCATCGCCAGCGACGAGCCGCCCATATTGCCCACCATCAAATCGAAGCCCAGCTTGCGTGCCCTGGCGGCAATTTCCAGCGCCTCGGTGAGGCCGCCGCATTTGTCCAGCTTGATGTTGATGACGTCGACGCGGCCCACCATTTTTTCCAGGTCGCCGCGATCCTGCACGCTTTCGTCGGCGGCAACGCGTATCGGCCGATCCAGGCCATCCAGCCAGTCTTCCTTGCCGACTGGGAACGGCTGCTCGACCACGTCCACCCGCGCCTCGGCCAACGTGGGCAGCAGGCGCGCGAAGGACTCGCGGGTGAAACCCTGGTTCGCGTCGACCATCAGCCACACGTCCGGCCGCGCCTCGCGTACGGCAAGCACGCGCTCCGCGCTGCGGCCGTCGTCGGTGAGTTTCAGCTTGATCGCGCGGGCGGCAGCATAGGCTTTTGCGCCTTCGGCCATGGCTTCCGGTTCCTCCGCGCCCAGCGTGTAGGTAGTACGCAGCGGCCTGGGCGTATCCAGCCCGGCCAGTTGCCACACTGGCTTGCCGCTGCGTTTGGCTTCGAGATCCCACAGGGCGCAATCGAGCGCGTTGCGCGCGCCGCCGGCGGGCAGCAGTTTCTGCAACGTCTGGCGGTCGATGCCGGCCTCGATCTGCGCACGCAAGGCCTCGATCTGCACCTGCATGGTGGCCGGCGTGTCGTGGCGGTAATAGACACCCTGCGCTTCGCCGCGGCCGGTCCGGCCCTGCTCATCCGTGAGCTCGACGATCAGCGCATCGAACGCGGTGAAGGTGTAGCCGGTGATGTGGAATGGCGCCTTGATCGCCCAGCTCTTCTGCGTGGCTTGCAGGCGCAACCGCCCGCACTCATGAACGTTCATGCGTGTATTCCCGAATAAAGCGCGGCGGCGAGGCTTCGCCGCCACGCGGGTGAAGTCAGTAGCGGACGTTGAAGCTGATCAACCCGAACACCACGATGAACCAGCTCAGGTAGATCGCCGCCAGCGCCAGCAGGGTTTCGCCGGCCAGCACCCAGCGGCCGCGCCGCGGCGCCATCCAGCTGCGCACCGCATGCACCACCACCGCCAGCGCACCGAGCAGGGCCAGCACGCCCAGCACGTAGAGCAGGTAGAGCCACGGCGTCATCGTGCCCTGCAGCAGCATGTCCTCGCTGATGGTTGAACTCGCCAGCAAGGCGATCCAGCCGGCGATGTCGATGAACAGCGCCAGCAGGCCCAGCCGCGACAGCAAGCGCGAGCGCCGCTGCGCCGCGTTCAACGCGATCAAACGGCCATAGTGGCGACGCACCCAGCCGCCGATGCCCCAGCTCAGCAGGCCCACGATCACAGCCAGGAACGACAGCCCGCCCCACAGGATCACCGAACTCATCGAGCGTGCGGCAGAGACGCGCTGGAACACGAACACGGGCGCCTCGACATCGGTGGCCCAGTAGGCGATGTCGTCCTTGTCGTCGGTGACGAATTTCAGGTGCGCATCGCCATTGACCTCGCGATAGGTCAGCGGCCCTACTTCACGCCAGTGCAGCGGCTTGCCCGCGTAGTCGTTCCAGATTGAGACGACGATGGTGCCGTCCGGCTGCGGCACGACGCTGGTCTGGCCCAGCAGGTACAGGGGGCGCAGTGCGCTGTCGTTGCGGCGGCTGGATTCGTACCAGCCGGCGACGCGCGCGGCATCCTTCTTGGCGCTGGCCACGGTGGCTTCCGCGGGTGCGGTATAGGGGAAGTAACGATCGAGGAAGGACTGGAATATCGCCTTGCGGATTACATGCGCGCCACCCTCGCTGCCGAGACTGTTGAACGACATGAAGATGCCCACGTTCGCATCCAGCATCAGGTGCAGGTCGCTGTGGAACACCACCGTGTCGCCGCCGTGGCCGATGATGCGCTGGCCATGGCTGTCCTCCTGGTAGAAGCCCAGGTCGAACCCGGGCAAACCCGGTGCGGCGGTGTGCTGCGGGCTGTGCATCAGCTCGGCCGTGGCCTGTTGCAGGATGCGCGTGTCGCCGAAGCGACCACCCTGCAACTGGGCGATCATGAACTTCGCCATGTCGGTGGCCGAGCTGCTCATCGCGCCGGCCGGTGCCGGATCCACCGGCTCGAACGCGCGCGGCTTGCCGTCGGAAACGCTTTCGTACCCCTTCGCCATCAGCGGCGCCAACTCCGGCGGCAACGGCTGCGCGAAGCTGGAGTGCTGCATGCCCAGTGGATCGAAGATGTGGTGCTTGATGTAATCGGCAAACGGCTCGCCCGACACCCGCTGCACGATATAGCCGGCCAGGCCGCAGCCGTAGTTGGAATACGCCACGATCTGGCCCGGCGGATAGATTCGCGCGGGGATGTGGGTCTTCAGGTAGTTCTCCAGGTCCACTTCATCCGTGGTCGCCGGCAGCAAGCCGCGGGCGGTGTCCTCGAAACCCGCGGTGTGGGTCATGATCTGGCGCAGCGTGATCGGCTTGCCGTCGCGCGCGGGGATCTTGAAGTCGAGGTACGTGTTGACGTCCTTGTCCAGATCCAGCTTGCCCTGCTCCACCTGCTGCATCACCGCCGTCCAGGTGAACAGCTTGGAGGTGGAGCCGGGGCGGAACAGCGTGGTTTCCGGTGACGGTGCCTCGCGCGTTTTCAGATCGGCATAACCGTAGCCGCGGGCAAACAGCAGCTTGCCGTCCTTCACCACGCTGATGACGCCACCGGCCACGTCGCCCCGCTTGAGCGCGTAGGGCACCATGCCGTCGAAGAACGTCGTGAGATCCGCCTCGGTCAGTGCGTGGGCAGCATCACCCTCGGACGCGGTGGCCACGGCGGTGGTGGCCGTCACCTTGGCCGGGGTCGGCAACACGGTCGAGCCGGCGGGCGCCGGAACCGCCGGCGACGGCGGCACCTGTGCGGTGGTCAGGCCGGTACAGAGGCAGAGGGCCAGCGCCACGGCGAGCTTCGCATAACGATTCATGGACACACTCCAGAAAGATGGCGATGACGGGACAAGCTCAGAAACTGACGCTGGCCGACAGGCCGACGGTACGCGGTGTCACGTAGACCACGCCGAACGGGCTGCCAAGCGGATCGATGGTTTCCGACGCCATCGAACTGATGCCGCGATCGTCGGTGAGGTTCTTGACGTAGGCCTTGAGGGTCCAGTTGTTGATGTTCACGCCTGCGCGCAAGTCGACGCCGTTGTAGCCGGGTGCGTCGAAGCGCGGGCCGGGCACGGCCTGGAAATCGGTCTTGCGTTCGCCGACGTGGCTGTAGCTGCCGCCGACGAAACCCGACCACGCACCGGCGAGCGGAAAGTCGTAGTCGATGCCGACATGGGCATTCCATTTCGGCACCCACGGCAACCTGTCGCCCTTGTAGCCGTACAGGCCCGGCGGCGTGTCGGCGGTGAGTTCCGCATCGGTCCAGGTGGCATTGGCCGACAGCATCAGCCCCGGCGCCGCGGCGTATTGCCAACTGGCCTCCACGCCCTGGCTGCGGGCCTTGCCGCCGTTGCCCAGGAAACTGAAACCGCCGGCGAAGGAGGTCAGCTGGATCTTGTCCCAGTCGATGTAGAAGGCGGCCACGTCCAGCGCCATGCGCTTGTCGAGCATGGTCGACTTCAAGCCCAGTTCGTAGCTCACCAGCTTGTCCGGACCAAAGGTCTCCGGCGCACCAAGGCCCGGCGGCACCCCCACGTTGGGGCCACCCGGCCGATAGCCCGAGGCGACGCGCACGTAGGCCATCAGGTCGTCGCTGAACTTGAAACTGGGGTTCAACAGGAAGGTGGTGGGGCTGTCCGAACCCTTGATGGTGAAGTCGCTGTCGCCCACCAGGATGCCCGTACCGCTCTGGTTGAAGGTGGTCCTGTCATGCGTGTAGCGGGCGCCGAGCAGCAGGCTGAACTGCGACGTGGCATGCCAGGTGATGTCGCCATAGCCGGCCCATTCGGTGAAGGTGGCCGGACCCACCGCGATGTGCCCCAGGGTGAAGGGCAACGCGATCGGTTCGCCCGTGGTGGCGTCGAAACTCAGCACGTCTTGCTGGTTGGTGGTGTGTTCGCGGGTATAGAACACGCCAGCGCGCCATTCGAGCGTACGGTCCTCGGGCGATTGCAGCCGCAATTCCTGGGTGAACTTGCCCAGGTGAATAGGACCGTTGATCGAGTAGCCACCGTTGTCCAGCCCGAGCGCGGGGTTGACGATGGGACCATAGGCGACGGTCGCGTCGGGGTTGGCTTGGCGATCCAGCGTGCTGTAGCTGCTCACCGAAACGAACTGGCTCCAGCCGAAATCCGCATTGATGCTGGCGTCATACAGGCGATAGCGCACGCCGAAATTGCCGGTGCCGGGCGCGCGGCTTTGCTTGAGGTCGCCGTAGAGCGGTTTCAGCGTCAGTGGATCCACGTCGACGCCGCCGTTGGCCAGCGCATTGCCGTGGAGATTCTGCGCCAGCGCCGACAGGCGCAGCGAGAACGCCTCCGACGGCGTCCACATCAGTTGCGCACGGCCGCCGCGCACCTCGGCATCGTTAACGTCCTTCTCGCCGGTGGCGACGTTGTCGATATAGCCTGGATCGTGGCGCGCGTACGCATTCACGCGCAGCGCCAGCGCATCCTTGATCAGCGGCACGTTGAACATGGCGTGCGAATCCATCCCGCCTTCGCCGCCCGACACGCTGCTGCCGCCCACCGAAATGCGGCCGGCGACTGCCGTGCTGTCCGGCTTCACCGTGACGAATTTCAGCAGGCCGCCCAGGGTGTTCGAGCCGTACAGCGTGCCCTGCGGGCCGCGCAGCACTTCGATCCGCTCCAGATCATCCGGGTCGATATCCGGCGTCAACACGCTGCCCGCGGAATAGACCGTGCTGGAGCCGTAGGGCGTGTCGTCGATATACGTGCCCACCGTGGCGTTCGGCGTGTTGGCACCCGAGGTGACGCCGCGCAGCGTGAGCTGCGTCTGGCCTGGCCCTTGCGACACGACGTTGAGGCCCGGCACCTGGCTGGCGTAATCGGAAAAGCTCTGAGCGCTCTGGCGCTGGAGGTCGTTGCCGGACACCGCTGATACCGCCATCGGCACGTCCTGCAGGCGTTCGCTGCGCTTGTTGGCGGTGACCATCACGGTACCTAGATTGGTCGATGACCTTGGCGAAGGCGGTGGTGTTGCCGCATCCGCCGACGCGGGCAAGGATGCGCTGGCATCCCCAGTAGGCACCGCATCGCTGGCGGGCGTTTGTGCAGTCACCCCCAGCGGAGCGAGCAGCGCAAGGGCGATGGCGATGCAGATGCCGCGGTGATGCGACAGGTGGCGCAGTTCCATGACGTTCTCCCCGGGGCAGGCATGCGGATGACCTCGGACACAGTGTTACGCCGTTAACATAAATGTGTCAATGGTATTTTTATATCATAGGAGCGCGGCCCGGATCGACGTCTGGACACCCATTACACGCACCGTGGACACGCTCGTGGCTATACCGGCGCGATGCCCGAGCTTCCCGAAATCGAAACCTTCAAGCGCTATCTGGACCACACCTCGCTGCGCCAGAAGATCCGCGAGGTGACCATCACCAGGCAGCGCATCCTCAAGGACGTTTCCTTGCGCCAACTGGCTGGCGCGCTGAAGAACCACAGCTTTCGAGGGACCGAACGCCACGGCAAATACCTGGCCGTGGACGTCGGCAACGGCAAGCAGATGGTGCTGCATTTCGGCATGACCGGCTGCCTGCATTACGTGGATCAGGATGATCCCGATTCGCCCTACGCCCGCATGATCGTGACCTTCGCCAACGGCCATCGCCTCGATTACGCCAACAAGCGCATGCTGGGTCGGGTACGACTGGTGGACGATTTCGACGACCTGGTCGACGAGCTCGAACTGGGCCCTGACGCGCTGGAAATCGGAGCCGACGAATTCGACGAGAGACTGCGACCCCACGGCGGTGCCATCAAGTCGACGCTGATGAACCAGTCGCTGGTGGCCGGGCTGGGCAATACCTACACTGACGAAATCCTGTTCCAGGCGCGTATCCACCCGGCCACGCCGGTCGACGCCTTGAGCGCGCCCGAACGCAAACGCATCTATCGCATGATGCGCAAGGTGCTGCGCAAGGCCATCGACGTGCAAGGCGAGCCCGACCGCATGCCCCGCTCCTACCTCGTACCCCACCGCCACGACGGTGCGCCCTGCCCTCGCGGCAATGGCATCGTGCACCGCACCCGTGTAGCGGGACGCTCGGCGTATTACTGCCCGGTGTGCCAGCCGCGTCCCGGACGGAAGCGTTAATCACACCGGCCAAACGTGCGCCGGGTAATAGCGCTGCATCATGTGCGCCACGTAAGCCACCAGATTGGGACGCGCCGCCGCGGCGCGCTGCAGCGGCGTATCGAAGAAGGGCGTGAGTACGCACGCCAGCATGCCCAGCGCGGTGGCATCCACGCCGCTGGGCGAGGCGCCCATGAGATACGGCTGCTGGCCGAGCAAGGCCGCCACGGCATCGATCGAACGCACGCCGAGTGCAGCGATCCCCTGTGGGCTGTGCCTGCCGATACCTTGCGCCTGCAGCTCGGCGCGCTTGCCTGCCTGCATCTGCTCCCTTCGCTGCGCACGTTGCGGCTCAGGCACACTGTCGGCGAACCGGGCTGGCCCCCTGGCGAAATTCTCCGGATCGATCCAGCGAAACCAGACCATCGCGAAATAGAGATGATCCTCGAGCAGGCGCTCGATCGCCCACGCCTGCGCCCGCTGCCGGGCATCCAGGCCCGCATCCAGGTCGACCCCGTACTTGCGCTCGATATGGGCGCGGATGAAGGTGGAATCGCTCACCACTTCGCCGTGATCGTGGATGAAGGGCAACTTCCCCAGCGGCGCCTGCGGCGGAATCATCGGCACCCGCTCGTACGCCAGCCCGGCCATTTTCAGCTGCACCTCGGTCTTGATCACGAACGGACTGGTGTCGGGCAGCTCGAAGGCGACGCGGGTGACATGCAAGGTGATGCTGGAGTCGGACATGGCGATGCTCCGCAACGGAAGTGGCGTGGAGCGTGGCGCGGCGCTGCTGACAGCGGCATGTCAGCGGGGACGTTGTCCGAAACTGGCAGAACGCACCGGTAGCGGCCGCCGCATCCATTGACCGGACGCCTGTCCCGGAGGAAAGTAACCAGGCAGCCGGGATGATTCGTCCCATGGTCATGGCAACACCCGGCTCCCCGGAGGGTCCATGAAACCGTTACTCCCGCTCGCCCTTTTCACCCTGCTGGCCGCCGGCGGTGCCGCCACGGCCTCCACCCAATCGCTCAACGAGTTCCCCTCCGCGATCATGCCCGTGCTGGTGCAGGTGGATGCGCAAGGCAGGGTCACCGATGCCTCGCCCGCCACGAAACTCTCGCCGCAACTCGACCGCCTGTTGCGGAGCAACCTGGCCGAAATGGTCAGCAAGCCGGCAACCGATCGCCACGGCCATCCGATCGCCAGCCAGGTAATCATCAACGTGGCCTTGCAGACCTCGCCCCGCGCCGAGGGTGACTACGATGCCAATTTCGCCTACGTCTCCACCAAACCCGTGCCCATGGGTTCCTGGTATTGGGTGCATATCGACGGGCACCGCCTGGCGTTGGCCAACCGGGACTATCGGGCGAATCGCAGGCTCTTCGAGTTCAACCATTATCGAGCCGGTTTCCGACCCCAACCCATTCCCGTTCGCCAGTTGCCGCCCCCGATCCGCAACGCCTCGCAGCCACCCGCGGCATCCCGCCCTGGCCGATAAAGCGGCCAGAACAGCGCTCGCAAAGGATGAAAAAAAGCCCGCCGGAAAAGGCGGGCTTTTCGTATCGGCCACGCAGGACGGTGCTAGCCCAGCAACACCCGGTTCATCCGTTGCACGAAGGCGGCCGGGTCCGGCAACTGCGCGCCGGCGGAAATCTCCGCCTGCTCCAGCAGCAAGGTGGCCAGGTCTTTCGCCTTGGCCTCGTCGCCCTCCGTCTCGACCCGCTTGACCAGCGCGTGCTGCGGATTGATCTCCAGCGTCGGCTTGGATTCCGGCATTTCCTGCCCGGCTTCGCGCAGCAGGCGGGCCAGATGCGGAGCCATTTCGTAATCGCTCAACGCCAGGCACGACGGTGAATCCGTCAGGCGTGCGGACACCTTTACGTCGCCCACGCGATCACCCAGCAGCTCCTTCAGCTTTTTCAGCAGCGGCTCGGCTTCCTTGGTGGCCTCTTCCTGCTTTTTCTTGTCGGCCTCATCCAGTGGCACGTCGCCCTTGGCCACGCTCTTCAGCTTCTTGCCTTCGTACTCGCTGAGGCTGCCGATCATCCATTCGTCGATGCGGTCGGACATCAGCAGCACTTCGATGTCCTTGGCCTTGAACGCTTCCAGCTGCGGGCTGCCGAAGGCGGCGGCGTAGCTGTCGGCGGTGATATACCAGATGGCGTCCTGGCCGATCGCCATGCGGCCGATGTAGTCGTCCAGCGAGACGTTCTGCGCGGTGCCCTCACCCTTGGTGGAGGCGAAGCGCAGCAACTTGGCGATGCGCTCGCGGTTGTTGGCGTCTTCGCTGATGCCTTCCTTGAGTGTGTTGCCGAAGGCCTTGTAGAAGGTCTGGAATTTTTCCGGTTCGTCGCGGGCCAGCTTTTCGATCAGGTCCAGCACGCGTTTGACGCAGGCGGCCTTGATGCGGTCGAGCTGGCGGTTGTGCTGCAGGATTTCGCGGCTGACGTTGAGCGGCAGATCATCGGCGTCGACCACGCCGCGCACGAAGCGCAGGTAGTTCGGCAGCAGTTCTTCGGCGGCGTCCATGATGAAGACGCGCTTGATATAGAGCTTGAGTCCCTTGCGTTCGTCGCGGCCGCCCATCATCAGATCGAACGGCGGTTGCGACGGCAGGTACAGCAGTGTGGTGAAGCTCTGGCTGCCCTCGACGCGGTTGTGCGTCCAGGCCAGTGCGTCGTTGAAATCGTGGCCGAGGGATTTGTAGAAGCTCTGGTAATCCTCGTCGCTGATCTCGGACTTGGGCTTGGCCCACAGCGCCGACGCAGCGTTGATGGTTTCCCACTCGTCGGTGGGCTTGTCGTCGTTCTCGACCGGCATGCGGATCGGGAAGGCCACGTGGTCGGAATAGCGGGTGATCAGCGAGCGCAGCTGCCAGCGCTTCAGGAACTCGTCCTCGTCGGCCTTCAGGTGCAGGATGACGGAGGTACCGCGCTCCGCCTGTTCGACCTGCTCCAGCGAGTACTCACCCTTGCCGTCGCTCTCCCACTTCACGCCCTCGCCGGCCGGCGCATCGGCGCGGCGGCTGAGCACGGTGACCTTGTCGGCCACCACGAAGGCGGAATAGAAGCCCACGCCGAACTGACCGATCAGCCGCGCGTCAGCCTTCTGCTCGCCCGACATCGCTTCCAGGAAACGACGTGTGCCGGAGCTGGCGATGGTGCCGATGTTGGCCACGATCTCGTCACGGTTCATGCCGATGCCGTTGTCGCGCACGGTGACGGTGCGCGCCTGCGGGTCCCAGCTCACATCGATATGCAGCTCGCTGTCGCCGGCCGACAATTCGGGGTTGGCGATCGACTCGAAGCGCAGCTTGTCGCAGGCGTCGGACGCGTTGGAAACCAGCTCGCGCAGGAAAATTTCCTTGTGCGAATACAGCGAATGCGTGACCAGGTGCAGGACCTGGGCAACTTCGGCTTCGAACTTGCGGGTTTCGGTGGCGGGTGCGTTCATTGCAGGCTCAACTCCAGTAGGACATGGACATGTTTGATTGCCGCCGCGGGGGCACCGAAACGGCCGGCGGTGTGCGGCGGACAGGGTTGGGGAAATCGGGGCAGGTGCCCTCGGTTTCAAGGCGCGCATGACGCCGCGGCAGCGATAAACTGTGCCGATGAGCTATCGCGGCCGATTCGCCCCTTCGCCCACTGGTCCCCTGCATTTTGGTTCGCTGGTCGCTGCGCTGGCCAGTTGGCTCTGCGCGCGCCACGCTGGCGGCGATTGGCTGGTGCGGATCGAGGATATCGACACCCCGCGCGAAGTGTCCGGCGCGGCAACGAACATCCTCGACACGCTGCACGCGTTCGGTCTGCTGGCCGATGCGCCGCCGCTTTTCCAGTCGCAGCGGCTGGCCGCCTACGATGCCGCGTTCGAGACACTGCGAGCCAGCGGCGCGCTGTTTCCCTGCTGGTGCAGCCGGCGCGCGCTGGAGCCGAGCGGCGGCATCCATCGCGATGGCCATTGTGCAAGCTCGCACGAAGACGGCGTGGCGCCCGCATGGCGCCTGCGCGTACCCGACGACGACATCCATTTTCACGATGCACTGCAGGGACCGCAGCAGCAGAACCTGCGCCAGTACGTGGGCGATTTCGTGATACGGCGCGCCGATGGCATCTATGCCTACCACCTTGCCTGCGTGGTGGATGACGCCAGCCAGCGGATCACCGAGGTGGTGCGCGGCCACGACCTGCTCGATTCCACGCCGCGGCAGATCTGGTTGCAGCGCTGCCTGGGCTTGCCCACGCCCGCCTATCGCCACCTGCCGCTGGTGCTGGATACCGACGGTCGCAAATTGTCCAAATCCACGCAGGCGCTACCGGTGGATGCGGGCGACCCGCTGCCCGCGCTGCGCAGCGCGGCGGCCTTCCTGGCCTTGCCGGTGGCAGGCTCGGCGGGCACGGTTCAGGAGCTGCTGGCAAACATGCTGGATCGGTTCGATCCCGATCTCTTGCCCCGCCGCAACCGCGGCTGGACGGCCAAACCGTCATAGAAAATGGTTGCGAATGACTCTGCCATCGCGGAGAGTGGAGTCATCGACGCGGCCGTCCGGCATCGTCGATCGCGTACACCTACAGGAGAAAGGAAATGACGCAGCGCACGGCATTGGTTACAGGTGGCACCGGCGGCATCGGCAGCGCGATCGTGCGCTACCTCGCCGGGCAGGGTCATCGCGTGGTGACCAACTACCGTGACGCGGCGAAAGCCGAAACCTGGCGCCAGGCGATGGCCGACGACGACATCGAGGTGACCCTGGTGCCCGGCGACGTCAGCGACCCGCAGGCTTCCGAAGCGATGATCCGCGCCATCGAGGAAAAGTGCGGCCCGGTGGAAATCCTGGTCAACAACGCGGGCATCACGCGCGACTCCACCTTCCACAAGATGAGCTACCAGCAGTGGATGGACGTGGTGAACACCAACTTGAACGCCTGCTTCAACGTCACCCGACCGGTGATCGAAGGCATGCGCGCACGCAAATGGGGCCGCATCGTGCAGATCAGCTCCATCAACGGCCAGAAGGGTCAGTACGGCCAGGCCAACTACGCCGCCGCCAAGGCCGGCATGCACGGCTTCACCATCTCGCTGGCGCAGGAAAACGCGAAGTTCGGCATCACCGTCAACACCGTGTCGCCCGGCTACGTGGGCACCGACATGGTGATGGCCGTGCCCGAAGACGTGCGCGCCAAGATCGTGGCGCAGATCCCGGTGGGCCGCCTCGGCAAACCCGAGGAAATCGCCCACGCCGTCGCCTTCCTCACCGGCGAGGAAACCAGCTGGATCACCGGCGCCAACCTGGCCATCAACGGCGGGCATTACATGGGTTGGTAAAACCCGCGCAATGAAACTGCCAGTGGCAGTTTCAGCGGGTTTTACCAGGTGAGGCATGGATGCCGAACGGGCAGCGCCGCATGGACGCCTGCTTGCCTCAGCTCCCAAAAGAAGCCGCTTGCATATCAGCATTCCCGCAAGCCCCCGCTCCTCTCCTCAATCCTCTCTCCGCGGAGGAGAGGAAGATTAGGGTGCCTTCGCACGCTTCTGCGCTTTGTCGAGAGGCGAACAATCGCCGCAAACGGCGCGCCTCGAAGCCCAACAATGCCGTAACCCCCTCTCCCCTGCGGGGAGAGGGCAGGGAGAGGGGAAACGCCGCGGGGAAGCAGCAACAAAGCTCACCACGACGCCGAAAAGCCTCGCCGATCAGCGTCCCCGCAAGCACCCGCCCCTCTCCTCAATCCTCTCCCCACAGGGGAGAGGAGGTAGTCCGCGCCACCCATCGGCATCGAGTGTCACCCCGATTTTCCTTCCAGCAGCTTCTCCAACACCTTCCCCACCGCCGCAAACGCAAACGTACCGGTGACATGCGTCGCCGCGCCCAAGCCGCCACCGCACGCCAGGTTCATCGCGTCGCCCCCGGGCGGACGCGTGCCACACACGCTGCCATCCGGCTGCGGATACTGCACATTCTGCAATGAATAGACGGCCGAAACACCGAAGTAGCGATCGGGATTGCGGGGGAAATTGAAATCCGTGCGCAGCTTCTTGCGGATCAGGCTGAACATCGCGTCGTGCTCGGTGCGCGACAGGTCGCGCACGCGGATCTGGGTGGCGTCGGTACGGCCGCCGGCCGAGCCCACGCTGACGATGGGCAGCTTGCGGCGGCGACACCAGGCGATGGTCTCAAGCTTTACGCGAAACGCGTCGCAGGCATCCAGCACCACGTCGTAGCCGCGGTCGAGCAACTCGTCCAGCGTGGAGGGCGTGAGAAAACGCTCGATCGCCTCCAGCCGGATCGTGGGATTGATGGCATGCGCGCGCGTCGCGATCACGCCGACCTTGGGCTTGCCGAATTCGCCATCCAGCGCATGCAGCTGGCGGTTGGTATTGGATACGCAGACCTCGTCCGCGTCGATCAGCGTGAGCCGGCCCACGCCGCTGCGCGCCAGCGCCTCCGCCGCCCACGACCCCACGCCGCCCACCCCGATCACGCACACGTGCGCCTCGGAAAAACGCTCGACACTGCCCGTGCCGTACAGGCGCTCGACGCCGGCGAAACGCTCGGCGGGAAAGGATGGCGCGCTCATGCGCAGGCGCCGGGGCGATGGAATTCGCAGGTGTGGTTCACGGTGACAACCGGTGATGATGCAGTGCGTATTTTATCGCGTCGACGTGGCCGGCGACGCACGCGGCGGGTTACTCTGGGGATTGTCGTCCATTATTCGAGGAATCTGTCGATGCGTGTTGCCCTGATGATCTTGCTGGGACTGGTGATTGGCGTAATCGGCACCGTCAACGTGATGAACACGCTGGCCGCCCGCAATCCGATGCCCAAGGCGGTGATGGACACGATGGGCTACCACATCGGCGAACTGAAGCAGGCGTTGAAGGCCAAGCAATGCAACACCCCGGCGACGCAGCATCACCTGGCACGGCTGCAGTCCACCGCCAGCGACATCGTGCCGGTGTTCGGCATCGACGAGAAAACCTTCACTGACGACGCCGCCCAGTTGCAGACCCGGCTGCAGCAAGCCGTGCAGGCCGCGCCCGCCACGTGCGAAGCCTTGGCCGCGGCCATCCAGCCGGTGGGCGAAACCTGCAAGAGCTGTCACCAGCAGTACCGCTGAGCAACAAGAGCGGTTCCTGTAGGAGCGACTTCAGTCGCGACGCTGCTGCGCTGGAGTCCCGACAAAGAGCGTCGCGACTGAATCGCTCCTGCAAAAGCCGGGGTCACCAGGCTCGCTGGTACTGCAACGGCACGTCGATCTGCACGCCAAGCTCCTGCGCGGCACGCAGGGGGAAATAAGGATCGCGCAGGCTTTCGCGCGCCATCAACACCACGTCCGCCTCACCGCTGGCGACGATCTGCGCGGCCTGTTCGGCAGTGGTGATCAGGCCCACCGCGCCGGTGGCGACGCCCGCCTCGGCGCGGATACGCGCCGCGAACGGCACTTGATAGCCGGGCTGCACCGGAACCTTCACATGCGGCAGCAGGCCGCCGCTGGAAACGTCGACCAGATCCACGCCCAGCGCCTTCGCCTGCCGCGCCAGTTGCACGCTTTGCTCGATATCCCAGCCGCGGGGGCCCTCGGCCGGCGCCCAATCGGTGGCGGAAAGCCGCAGCCACAAGGGCAGCCTGTCCGGCCAGACGTCGCGCACGGCAGCAATGACTTCGCGCACGATGCGGCTGCGGTTGTCGAAGCTGCCGCCGTATTCATCGGTGCGGTGATTGCTCAGCGGCGACAGGAACTGGTGCAACAGATAACCATGCGCCGCGTGCAGTTCGATCAGCTCGAAGCCCGCCGCCAGCGCACGCTGGGCGGTGGCGCGGAAATCGGCGATCAGCGTGCGGATACCTGCGATGTCCAACGCTTTCGGCGCCGGCCAGTCGGCGTCGAACGGCAATGCTGAAGGCGCTACGGTTTGCCAGTCGCCTTGTCCCATCGGCAGCGGACCACCGCCTTCCCACGGCCGCTGCGCGCTGGCCTTGCGCCCGGCGTGCGCCAGCTGCACGCCGGCAACAGCGCCATGCGCCTTGATGAAACCGGCGATCGGCCGCCACGCCTCCAGTTGCGCGTCGTTCCACAGGCCGGTGTCACCCGGGGAAATGCGCCCCTGCGCCGACACCGCCGTGGCTTCGGCAATCACCGCCGCCGCGCCGCCCACCGCACGGCTGCCCAGATGCACCAGGTGCCAGTCATCGGGCAGACCATCGGTAGCCGAGTACTGGCACATCGGCGAGATCACCAGTCGGTTGCGCAAGGAGAGGCTGCGTTGGGTCAACGGGTCGAACAGGTTCATCGGATGCGCCGGGTTCGGGGACAAGGAGCAGAGATGCCACCGCCCGACGCCATCATCAAGGGGCGGGCGGGCTTGCGTTTGCGGACGCCGCCTCCTGGGCAGCTATCCATGAGGCGATGCGCTGGGCGATGGCCGCTGGCGTTTTCATCCAGTGGAAATGATCGGCCGTGGTGCCGTCCAGATCCTGCGGCGTGATCACGTCGGTAGTCGCGCGGGCTTGCGGCATCTTGCCGAGCAGGAAATCCAGCGAAGCCTGCGGGCCCAGCCAGTCGTCGCGCAGGCGCAGCGCCAGTACGGGCAGGTGCAGCGAGGCCAGGCGCTGTTCGAGATCCGGCGCCATGCCACGGGCCGCGTAACGACCGCTGCGACCGCTGCGCGCCCAGTCGGCAATGACACCGCGCGCCTCGTTGCCGCCGAAACCGATCCGCCGCCCGGGCAGGTGTCCCACCGCGGCCGCCAGCCACGGCGCCACCACATAGGCCAGACCGACCAGCCAGCCACGCTGGAACCGTCGCCAGTACGGCGCACCGCTGGCCACCAGCACCAGCCCCGCGTACGCGGCGGGATGCAACGCGGCGTACAACGTCGCGAGCTGTCCACCAAGACTGTGCCCACCCAGCCAGCACGTGGCCTGCGGCCAGCGCCGGCCGACCTCGGCCAGCGCCGCAGGCAGATCGTCCGTCAGCAGCTCGCGGTAGCCCCAATCACCGTGGCGGCCGGCGCGCCGGTCGCTGGAACCGATGCCGCGCCATTCGTGCAGCACCACCGCCACGCCGCGCCCGGCCAGCGCCTGGGCCAACGGCAGGTATTGGCGGGCGGACACCCCCATCGCCGGCATCCAGTACAACAGCCGCTGCACCGGTCCGGGCCGATGTACGCACAACAGATCGAAACGCGCGCCATCGGACGCCGATACCGACACGGTCAGCGGCGCAATGGGGGCATCGGAGATGGGGGAAGTCACCCATTACACGCTAGCGGAGTTCAACCGCCACGGCAAAGCGCTGGCGTGAAAACAACCCGCTTCGGCGCCTTGCGCGCATAAAAAAGGGGCCGGTTTGCGCCGGCCCCTCTCAATCGGGTGTCGTGGGTCAGACCGCCGTGACGTCTTCGGCCTGCAGACCTTTCTGGCCGGTGACCACCTTGAAACTCACCTTCTGGCCTTCCTGCAGGCTCTTGAAACCCGAGCCGGTGATGGCGCGGAAATGCACGAACACATCCGGGCCTGCCTCACGGCTGATAAAACCAAAACCCTTGGCATCGTTAAACCACTTGACTGTACCTACTTCACGATCCGACATAGCTCACTCCGATCCAATCCTGACGCTGAGACAAACCGGCCTCAACAGGCCGACGCTTACTGAGCATGCAGGGTCGGGTGAAACGATGCGGATTATGCAATCCATACCGGCACGCACGTGGCCAAGCAAACGCAGTCGCGCAAGCATAACGGATTTTTCGGGCGCAAGTAGTAGCCCAAAACAGGGCCTGGCAACGGCGCTTGGGACGTCATAAATCACCGCCGGCCGCCGCGCAATCCGGCCGCCTCGACCCTACGGCACCACTGGCCGCCACACCCATTAAACAGCGCCTCTTCATGCGCAATGTACAAAGCCGCGAAAACCAAAAGCCGGCCATGGCGCAAACACCCGGCCTGATTCAGGTGACGGGCCGGTTATTCAGGTTTTTTTTACTTGCCGCTGTCTACTGTGCTTCGGTACCGCTCCGGCAGGGGGTTATTACCCGCCGCCTTCGATCGCCCAAGGAGAAGCCCCGATGACCATTTCAGCACGCCCGTTTGCAGCTTGTTCGGGATTGACCACCGCCCTGCTCGTCGGCCTGCTGTTGACCGGTTGCGCCACCCACGAGACGGCCCCGACCACCCGCACGACAACCACCGTCCGCGACACGCCGCCCGCCGCCCGCCACCACACGCCGCAGGCGGCCAAGGCATCCAGCACCGTCGAAGGCACCCGCCACAGCAGCGGCACGTCGTCCACCAACCTGCCTGACCGCACCGGCATTCCCGCCTGCGACGACTATCTGGCCAGCTATATCGGCTGCCATCGCGCCGCCGAAATCTTCGCGCCCGGCCAGCTGCAGGACCGTTACGAGGCGATGCGCACCAGCCTGCTGCGCGACTCCCAGAACCCGGACATCCGCCCCCAGTTGGCCGCCCGCTGCAATTCGCTGGCGACCCAGTTGCGCACCGCCTTGCACGGCAAGTCCTGCGAAGTCAGCCCTGCCCCGGCCAGCACCACGCCCTGAAAACCCACAAGTGGGCGCCTGACAGCGATCAGCCCGCGCGCCAGCAAGCCCGCAACCGGGAAGCCAGGGCGGCGGGCTCGCAGTGCGCCAGGCGTACTTGCGGCGTGCCATGCCAGCGCGCCGTGTCGCGGATGGTGTCGGCCAGCGCCTGAACCAGTCGCGGCGCCAACGCGGTACCCGGTTGCAGGAACAAGGCCTTGATCTCGAATACACCATCGGCACGATGCGCCTTGGCGTCGAGCCGGCCGATCAACTGGCCGCGATGCAGGATGGGCAGTACGTAATAGCCATAACGGCGTTTCGCCGCGGGTACGTAGCACTCCAGCGTGTAGTCGAAATCGAACATCGCGCTTGCCCGCGCGCGATCCCATACCAGCGGATCGAACGGCGAAAGCAGCGCGGTATGGGTGGCCCGCAGCCGGCCCTGCCGCGCCTTGTCCAGCGCGTCGGCGTGATCACGATGGACGTAGCCAGGCGTTTTCCAGCCCTGCACCGGCTGCGCCAGCAGCTCGCCGCGTTCCAGCAGCGGCGACAGCTCCTGTTCGCTGACCGCCGGCTTCAGGCGATGGTAGTCGGCGATCCAGGCGGCGGTGGTGATCCCCAGTGCGCGTACGGTGTCGGCGATGAACCGCTGGCGCACAGTCAGCGGCTCGGCCGTCTCGGTGGACGGATCCAGCGGCGGGTCGAGCCGCGCCAGCACGCGATCGGCGAGGTCGTACACTCGCTGGAAATTGTCCCGCCGCGCCACCATCAGCTCGCCCAGCGCGAAGCAGGCCTCCAGCCAGCGTTTCTCCGGTTTCCACTCCCACCACCCCGGCTTGCCCGCCACGCTGCCCGGTGCACGGGTGAAATCCGCGGCGCGCACCGGGCCGTTGGCGCGGATCCGGTCCAGCAGCGCATCCATCTCGGCACGATGTTCCTGCTGCACGCGCAGGGCGTGGCGCTGGGCCCAGTGCTGCAGGCGCTGCGCGCGCCAGGCACGATGCCAGCCGATGTCGGAGGCACCGACCAGACTGGCCTCGTGCGCCCAGCATTCGGCCAGCTTGCCGGCGGCCAGCGCCTCGTCCAGCCAGTTCGTCGGGTAGTTGCCCAGACGGGCATGCAACACCAGATACGGGCTGCGTGCCACCACGTGAATCGTGTCGATCTGAAGCAGGCGCATGCGCTCGACCGCTGCCACCACATCGTCGCGGCGCGGCCGTCGCTGCAATGGTTGCAGCAACCCCTGTGCCGCCAGCTGCAGCGCCCGCGCCTGCCCCGCCGTCAGCATGCCGCCTGCCGGGCGCGGCGACACGGTAGCTTCACGATGGCCTTATCAGCATAGGGAACCGGCATGTACGGAATCTCCGGGAGCATCCGCCGTGAAAGCGTCGCCATGAAACCTGGCGCGCATGCCGTGGGTGGATGACATGTGTCCACAACATTTGAGCACTCATTCTGGCATGGAGTATCGATCATGAAATCTCGCAAGCCATGGCTGTCTTTCGTCGCCGCCGGGTCGTTGCTGTTCACCGGTTCGCTGCTGGCACAGAACCCGCCGCCGCCACCGGCACCACCACCGCCACCCCCGGCCAGCATGCCGCCGGTACCGCCACCCGCGCCGGTGCCGCCATCATCCGACATGCCATCACCCGCCGAAGCTGCTCCCGCCGCACCGGCAGCGCCAGCGGCACCAGCCGCACCCACCGCCGACCAGGCGTCCTACCCGACACCGCAAGGCGAACTGACCGTGCGCAGCACGCCGGCACCGGCGCCGCAAATCGGCCCGGCACCGGACTTTGCGCAATTGTCGGCCGGCGGCAAGGGCATCACCGAGGCGCAGGCGGTTGCCTACCCGCCGCTGGCCAATGATTTCCTGCATGCCGACAGCAACCGCAACGGCAGCATCAGCAAGGCGGAATACCAGCGATGGACCAAGCAACCCTGACGCACTCCGCGCGTTCGCCGTTGCCATCGCATCCCCCGCAGGCCGGCCACAAGTCGACGTGGCCGGCCTCTCTCATTCGCGATCCTTTACGCTTGCGGGCCCGACAGCGAACGACACCGCTGCCGTCCCCATCCCTTTCGGAGTTATTGATGAAGCCTCATTCCGCCGCGTGGCCGCTGGCCTTGGCCGCCGGCCTGGTCGCCGCACCAGGACATGCGCAGAATCCGGACCCCACCGATATCCGCGCCTGCACCGGCATCGAAACCGACTCGCAGCGGCTGGCCTGCTACGACCACGCCACCGGCCGGGTCAACCTGCCGACCGCACAAAAGCGGGCGGACGCCGAAACCTCTACGCCCGACATTTTCAGCCACGACGCTTCCTCCTCGACCAGCACCGCCGTGGCGACCAACCCCGAAGTGGCGCGGCCGCTGTCCCTGCTGGACAGCCGCTGGGAGCTGTCGCCGGAGAGCAAGCTGGGCACGTTCAATGTGCGCGGCTACAAGCCGGTCTACGTGCTGCCGGTGTTCATCACCAACCACCAGAACAACATGCCGCAGAGCCCCAACCCGGACAACACGGTCACGCAAAACCAGCAGCTGGACAACATGGAGGCGAAGTTCCAGCTGAGCCTGAAAACCAAGGTGTGGCAGGGCGTATTCGGCGATGCGGGCGACCTGTGGGTGGGCTATACGCAATCCTCCCGCTGGCAGGTCTACAACTCGCAGCTTTCACGCCCGTTCCGCGAAACCGATTACGAACCCGAAGCGATGCTGATGTTCAACACGCATTACGAGGCGCTGGGCTGGACGGGCCGGATCCTGGGCATCGGCGTGAATCATCAATCCAACGGCCGCGGCAATCCGCTGTCGCGCAGCTGGAACCGCGTTATCGCCAACGTCGGCTTCGAACGTGACGGCTGGACCGTGATGCTGCGCCCCTGGTGGCGCATCCCCGAGCCGCGCAGCGACGACAACAACCCGGACATCAGCGACTACATGGGCCGCGGCGAGATGCAGATCGTGCACGAGGCGAACGGCCAGGAATTCGGGCTGATGCTGCGCCACTCCCTGCGCGGCGGCGACCGCAGCCACGGTGCCGCGCGCTTCAGCTGGACCTTCCCGCTGGCCGGCAACCTGCGCGGCTACGCCGAGGTCTTTCACGGCTATGGCGAAAGCCTGATCGACTACAACCACAAGGCCACTTACCTGGGCCTGGGTATTTCGCTGCTGGATTGGTACTGAGAAAGGCCCCTCTTCCACCCTTCGGGCACCTTGCAAGTTGAACGCCTTCCCTCGCAAACGGGAAGGAAACAGCTCGCCCAGCAGCTACCAATCGCTTGCTTCCCCCGCTCGCGGGGGAAGCTGCCCGGAGGGCTGAAGGGGCATTTCGTTCTTGCGAGAAGCCCGGATCAAAAGCGCCCTCTTCCGCCTTCGGCACCTTCTCCCGCAAGCGGGAGAAGGAACAACCTGTTGCGCTTCTCGAGGAAGGAAGGCCAGGGGTCAGTGGTGGTGGCCACCCTCGCCGTGCACGTGGCCGTGCTCCAGCTCTTCGCCGGTGGCCTCGCGCACGTTGGTGACTTCGATGTCGAAGTGCAGGGTCTTGCCCGCCAGCGGATGGTTGCCGTCGATGAACACCTTGCCGTCCTCGACCTTGGTCACCGTGACGTTGATCTCGCCCTGCGGGCCGCGGCCCTGGAACTGCATGCCCGGCTGGATATCGTCCACGCCCTGGAACGCCTCGCGCGGCACTTCCTGCAGCAGCTCGGCGTGATGCACGCCGTAGCCTTCCTCGGGCGCCACATCGGCGGTGAACTTGTCGCCGACGCCGCGGCCTTCCATCTGCTTTTCCAGGCCCGGCACGATCTGGCCACCACCGTGGAGATAGGTCAGCGGCTCGCGTCCCTTTGAGCTGTCGATCACCTGACCCTCGTCGTCGGTCAGCGTGTAGTGAAAGGCGGCAACGGCGTTTTGGGCAATCTGCATGAGACTCTCGCGTGTAGGTTCAAATCCGCCAGCCAGATGCCGGCACGAAGTTCCAAGGTTAACAGAAGCGATGCCGCCGTCCGACGCGGCAGCTGATTGGCGATACTGTGTGGATGAAGCCATTTTCGCGATTCGCGCATAACAAATTCGTGTCCGTTCTGTTGATGGCCGTTTCGCTGGCCGCCACGGCGGCGCCACCGGCCACGACCACGCTCGCGGCACGGATCGACGCACATATCGGCACACCGCGCTTTGCCGCTGCTGACTGGGGCATTGCCGTGGTGTCGCTGGACGACGGCCGCACGCTGTACGCCCACCGCGCCGATCACCTGATGCAGCCGGCGTCCACCACCAAGCTCTTCACCGCTGCGCTGGCATTGTCGACGCTGGGCGCGGATTACCGCATGCCTACCCGTTTGCTGGCCGGTGGCGCCATCGTGAATGGACGTCTGGACGGCCCGCTGATTCTCTACGGCATGGGCGACCCTACCCTGGGCACGGCGAACACCAATGCGGACTGGGCCGATCAACTGGCCGGCCAGCTGGCGGCCCGCGGCGTGCGGCGGGTGCATGGCAACGTGATCGCCGACGACAGCTATTTCCGCGGGCCGTTGACCGGCTCCGGCTGGGAGGCAGGCGACCTGCAGAGCGCGTTTGCGGCACCCGCTTCCGCGCTCAGCGTGAACGAGAACTCGGTCAGGGTGACGGTGACGCCCGCCGCCCGCGTCGGCCAGCTGGCACGCGTCACGCTGGACCCGGCCGACGCGGGCCTGCAGGTCGAAAACACCTTGCTGACCATCCCTGCGCGAACACCGGACGACATCAGCCTCTATCGCGCTCCGGGCGCCACGACACTGCAGGCATTCGGCAGCGTGGCGTTGGGTGCGACGCCACCGCACTACAAGTTGTCGCTGCCCGATCCTGCGGCCTCGGCGGGCACGCAATTGCTGCAGGCATTGCGACATCGACATATTCAGGTCGATGGCAAACTGCTGGTTCGGCACTGGCCGCAGGGCGATGGCAGCTTGCCGGCAGACGCGAGCATCGTCGCCGAAGTATTTTCACCGCCGCTGGGCGAGATCCTGCACCGTGGCCTGAAACGCTCGCAGAACCTGTACCTGCAAAACCTGTTGCTGGCCGCTGGCGCCAGCCCGCTGGCCGACGCACCGGCGCCATCTGCCTTCGTCAGCAGCGAGCAGCGTGCGATCGAAGCGCTGCATCGGCTGCTGGACAAGATCGGCATACCGCCCTCGGCCAGTGCGCTGGTGGAAGGCAGCGGCCTGGCGCGGCGCGATCTCACGACGCCGAATGCACTGGTGCGGCTGCTGGTCTACCTGGCCGCGCAACCCCAGGCGGCGCTGCTGCGCGAATCGCTGCCGATTGCCGGTGTCGATGGTTCGCTCATCTGGCGCATGCGCGGCACCGCGGCGCAGGGGAATGTGCATGCAAAGACCGGTTCGATGGCGTACGTGCAATGCCTGGCCGGCTACGTCACCACCGCTTCCGGCGAACGGCTGGCGTTCGCCATCATGCTCAACAACTACGTGCCGGCATCCGGTGCGCCGCGCCCCAGCGCGGAGGTCGACGCCATCGCGGTGATGCTGGCCAACCTCACGGGTGGTGATTGAGGATCAGCCGCCCAGTCGTTGCAGCGTGTCCTTGCCGATCTTTTCAGGCGTATCCGTCGAGGCATAGCGTTTCACCACCTGCCCTTCGGCATCGACCAGGAACTTGGTGAAGTTCCACTTGATCGACTCGCTGCCCAGCACGCCTTTGCCTTCGCTCTTCAGCCACTTGTACAGTGGGTCGGCGTGCTCGCCGTTCACCTCGATCTTGGCGAACATCGGAAACGTGACGTCGTAATTCGTGCTGCAGAACGTCTTGATCTCCGCCTCGCTGCCCGGCTCCTGGTGGCCGAACTGGTCGCAAGGGAAACCCAGCACCACCAGTCCCTTGTCACGCTGGTCCTGCCACAACGTTTCCAACCCCGTGTACTGCGGCGTGAAACCGCATTTGGAGGCCACGTTGACGATCAACAGGGTCTTGCCGCGCCACTCGGCCAGCGAGCGCTGGTTGCCATCGATATCGCGGACGCTGAAATCGTAGACACTGGTCATGCGAAGCTCCGTTGGGTGAACCTCTGGAGTCTACGCCATCGCCGCTGACGGCCCGCGGCCTACAATGGCGCTCCTCTCGCACTGCCCGGAATTTCACGTGATCCGCTTCGTCGATGTCCACAAGTCCTACCGCGCCGGCGGTCGCGATATTCCCGCGCTGCAGCGGTTCAACCTCGACATCGCCGATGGCGAAGTGTTCGGCATCATCGGCCTGTCGGGTGCGGGCAAGTCCACGCTGATCCGGTTGATCAACCTGCTGGAGCGGCCCAGCGGTGGCCAGGTGTTCGTCGACGACGTCGAAATGACCGCGCTGGCGGAGCCGGCGCTGCGCGCCCAGCGACGCAGGATCGGCATGATCTTCCAGCACTTCAATTTGCTGGCTTCGCAAACGGTGGCCGACAACGTGGCGTTCCCGATACGACTGGCCGGCGAGCGTCGCGCCGCCGTGGTGCGCCAGCGCGTCGAGGAACTGCTGGCGCGGGTGGGGTTGGCCGATCACGCCGACAAGTACCCCTCGCAGCTTTCCGGTGGCCAGAAGCAGCGCGTCGGCATTGCGCGTGCGCTGGCCAATCGGCCGTCCATCCTGCTGTGCGACGAGGCCACCAGCGCGCTCGATCCGCAAACCACGGCGTCGGTGCTGGCCTTGCTGGCCCAGATCAATCGCGAATTGAAGCTCACCATCGTGCTGATCACCCATGAAATGGACGTGGTGCGCCGGGTGTGCGACCGCGTGGCCGTGCTCGATGGCGGCGCGATCGTGGAGCGCGGGAGCGTGGCCGACGTGTTCCTGCACCCGCAACATGCCACCACCAAACGGTTCGTCAACGAGGCCCTGCCGGAGGAGTCCGCCAGCGCGCACGTGCCGTATGCGCAGGTACCCGGGCGGCTGCTGCGGCTGAGTTTCCGCGGCGACGCCACGATGACACCCGCGCTGGGCCGCGTGGCGCGCGAGACGGGGATCGACTTCAACATCCTGGCCGGCCGCATCGACCGCATCAAGGACCTGCCCTACGGCCAGCTCACCCTGGCGATGCAGGGCGACGGAGTGGACGCCGCGCTGGCCGCGCTGCGCCAGGCCGGTATCGAGATCGAGGAGCTGCCCCGATGAACCTGCTGCAACGCCTGTTTCCCAACATCGACGACTGGGCCGAGATCGGCCGCGCCTGCATCGACACCTTGCTGATGCTGGGCGGCTCGATGGCGCTTACGGTGGCGATCGGCTTGCCGCTGGGCGTGCTGCTGTACCTCACCGCCCCGAACCAGTTGCGGCCGATGCCGAAGCTGTACGCCGTCACCTCGCTGCTGGTGAACATCCTGCGCTCGGTACCGTTCATCATCCTGATGATCGTGCTGATGCCGGTGACCTACGTGCTGGTCGGCACCAAGCTGGGCATCCGCGGCGCCATCCCGCCGCTGGTGATCGGTGCCGCGCCATTCTTCGCGCGGCTGGTGGAAACCGCCCTGCGCGAAGTGCAGCAAGGCGTGATCGAGGCCAGCCAGGCGATGGGCGCCAGCCTGTGGCAGATCGTGCGCCACGTGTTGCTGCCGGAGGCCCGCGGCGGCATCTTCGCCGGCATGACCGTCACCGCCATTGCGCTGGTGGGCTACACGGCGATGGGCGGTGCGATCGGCTCCGGCGGCCTGGGCGACCTGGCTTACCGTTACGGCTATCTCAGCTACAAATCGGACTACATGCTGGTCACCGTGGTGCTGCTGATCGTGCTGGTGCAGCTGCTGCAGATGATCGGCGACCGCATCGTGGCCCGCTTCGGCCGGCACTAAGAATGTAGGAGCGACTTCAGTCGCGATGCTCTTGCTTTGGGGCTCCAGAGCAGAGGCATCGCGACTGAAGTCGCTCCTACAAGTCGGTCCACAGTGAAGCTTGCCTCTTACACATGGCGGTATGGACGGCTATTCTTGAGCGCCGCGCCGACACTTCATCATGAAAAAAGCCCTCGCCCTTCTCGCCGCCCTGCTCCTGGCCGGCTGCTCCGCTCCCGGCGACGCCGGCAAGGACGCGCAAACGCTCACCGTGGCAGCCACCGCGATCCCGCATGCGGAAATCCTGAAGCAGGTGAAACCCATCCTGGCCAGGGAGGGCGTGAACCTGCAGGTCAAGGTATTCGCCGACTACGTGCAGCCGAACATGCAGGTGGCCGAGAAGAACATCGACCTGAACTACTTCCAGACCAAGCCCTATCTCGATGCGTTCAACCGTGAGCGCGGCACCCACCTGACCATCATCACCGGCGTGCACATCGAGCCGTTCGGCGCCTACTCGCGCAAATACAAAAGCATCGCGGAGCTGCCCGACGGCGCCAGCGTCACCTTGCCGAACGACCCCAGCAACAACAGCCGCGCGCTGCTGTTGCTGGCGAAGAACGGCCTGATCACGCTGAAAGACCCCAGCAACGAGATGTCCACGTTGAAGGACATCACTGCCAACCCGAAACACCTGAAATTCCGCGAACTGGAGGCGGCCATGCTGCCGCGCACGCTGGACGAGGTGGATCTGGCGTTGATCAACACCAACTACGCGCTGGCCGCGGGCCTGAATCCCACGAAAGATGCGCTGCTGATCGAAGACAAGAACTCGCCGTACGTGAATTACCTGGTCGGCCGTCCGGACAACCAGAATGATCCGCGCGTGCAGAAGCTGGCCAAGGCGCTGACCAGCCCGGAGATCAAGGCGTTTATCGAGCAGAAGTATCACGGGGCCGTGCTACCCGCGTTTTAAGCTCTGTTCGTTCCGTCCCCCGTTCACGGGGGAAGGTGCCCGATAGGGCGGATGGGGGCCAGCCAGGGCGAATGACACGACGCTGGGAAAGCACGAAGAGCGCCCCCTTCAGCCCTTCGGGCAGCKTCCCCCGTTCACGGGGGAAGCAAGCATCGGGGTTGCCGGGAATCTCGATGGGAAAGATAAAGCCTCAGCCTTGCGTATCAGGAATCTCGAACACCTGGCGCAGGTACGCCACGTAGGCCGGGTCCTCGCACATGTTCTTGCCGGGCGAATCGCTGAGCTTGGCCACGGGCTGGCCGTTGCAGCGGATCATCTTGATCACGATCTGCAGCGGCTCCGGGCCCGCGTCGTTGGTGAGGTTGGTGCCCACGCCGAAGGCCAGCTGGCAGCGGCCGCGGAAATGCGCGTAAAGCTGCATCACCCTGGGGATGTCGAGGCCATCACTGAAAACCAGCACCTTGCTGCGCGGATCGACGCGGTTGGCCTGGTAGTGGGCCAGCACTTTCTCGCCCCAATCGAATGGGTCGCCCGAATCGTGGCGGGTGCCGTCGAACAGCTTGCAGAAGTACATGTCGAAATCGCGCAGGAAGGCATTGAGGCCGTAGACATCGGACAGCGCAATGCCCAGGTCGCCGCGGTATTCCTTCGCCCATGCCTCCAGCGCCGCCACCTGCGAGTCGCGCAGCCGCGGCCCCAGCGCCTGGTGCGCCTGCAGGTATTCGTGCGCCAGCGTACCCAGCGGGGTGAGGTCGAGCTTGCGCGCCAGCCACACGTTGCTGGTGCCCGCCAGTTGGGCGCCCAGATCGCGGCGGAGCGTGGTCACCACCTCTTCCTGCCATACGCGCGAATAACGCCGGCGGGTGCCGTAGTCGGCGATGCGGCAATCGGCGTAATCGGGGTTGTCGCGCAGCAGGGCGATTTTTTCCTGTAGCCGCCGGCGGCCTTCGCTGAGGTCGAGGCCAGCGTTGGTGCGGCGGAAATACACCTCGTTGACGATCGCCAGCAGCGGCACTTCGAACAGGATGGTGTGCAGCCAGGGGCCGCAGATGCGGATCTCGATCTCGCCGTTGCCGGCCGCCGAGGGCGTGATCTCCACGTACTTCTCGTTGAGCTGGAACAACCCCAGGAAGTCGACGAAATCGCTCTTGATGAAACGCCAGGTGCGCAGGTACGCCAATTCATCGGGATGGAATCGCAACTGGCACAGCGCGGCCAGTTCGGTGCGGATATCGTCGATGCACGACACCAGGTCGATGCCCGGGTTGCGGCACTTGAAACGGTATTCGACCTGCGCCGCGGGATACTGGTGCAAAACCACCTGCATCATGGAGAACTTGTACAGGTCGGTGTCCAGCAGTGAATCGATGATCATCGGATGCCCGGCAGGATTCGCGAATGCGTACGTCCATTATCCACGCTATGCGCGGACAGGTTTCTTGCGGGATTTTGTTTCGGGCAAAAAGAAACCCCATCAGCCAGGGGAGGACTGATGGGGTTTGTCAGGCTGGCCTCCAGGGGAGGAAGGGCCAGCCCCTCGGCGGCGGGATGTCGCTTGCCACCTCTGGTCGCCATCACGGCGATACACAACGTTAGTGTGGTCACGGTGGCGGTGGTTCAAGAGCTGCCTCGTAACCGTTCAGGTTATCGACAGCTGGAAAACATCCACCTGGCCCCACTACTAAAATCGTCTGGCTATTTTATCGGAGTCCACCGTGAATTTTCTGCGATTTTTTGTCACAGGCCTGCTTGTTCTTCCACTAATGACGCAAGCCGCCGAGCTGCGGGTGGACACGAACCACGGAAGCACCATCTATCGCACGGAAACGTTGCTGCAGCGCCCCGACGTTCGCACCGTCACTATCCCCGACGACGTGGCTTTCCACGGCACCATGCATTACCGCGCCGTACCGCTGACCGCCCTGCTGCCGGGCGTCGGCGTCAGCGACCATCTGCAGTTCACCGCGCTGGACGGGTTCGTGGCGGAAATCCCCGCGGCCCTGCTGCTGCAACATGGCGGCAGCGAGGCGTGGCTGGCAATCGACGACCCGGCCCATCCCTGGCCCGCACTGGGCGAAAGTCACGGCGGCGCCGGGCCGTTCTATGTCGTCTGGACCCGGCCCCGCGTGGGCAACATCAATCCGGAACAATGGCCTTACCAAGTGGCGGCGATCCGCGTGCTGCCGCCCGTCACCAGCAGGTTTCCCGCCATCCAGCCAGCCGCGTCGCTACCGGCGGGCAGCCCGATCCGGCGTGGTTTCTCGGTATTCCAGCGCACCTGTTTCGCCTGCCATACGCTGAACGGCGAAGGCGCCGCCACACTGGGGCCGGATCTCAACGTGCCCCACAGCCCCACCGAATACCTGCGCGCCGATCTGCTGCGCGGCTTTATCCGCAACCCCCAATCGCTGCGGCAATGGCCGCAGGCGCGGATGCCGGCGTTCAGCGAAAAGACGCTTTCGGATGCTGACCTGGACGCGGTGCTGGACTACCTGAAACACATGGCGGCACGCAGGCGATCGGCGGAGAAATGACGCGCGGGCGAACCCGCCCGCACGTTACCGGCGGTCATCGCGGTCATGATGGCGCCCGTGCCCATCCTGGCCGCGCCGGTCGGACCCGCCGCGACTTCGGCCGTGATCGCCACGGCCGCGGTGGTCGTTGTCACGGTAGGCGGGGCGGCGGTCTCCACCGTAGGCATGACCGCGATGCCATCCACCGCGGTCACCGTGGCGATATCGCGCGCCACCGTACCAGGTGTGGGTGACGCCGATGCTCACACCGGGTGCGTACCCATAGTCGTAGCAACAGCCGTAATAGTTGTAATAGCCCGGCGCCCCGTAATAGCCGTCGTCGTACACCGGGGCGCTGCGGCCGTAGTAAACGTCGCCCTGCGATCCGTTGTTGCGCACGTAGCTGTAGCCGGGGTCGTAATAGCAGCCAGACAACGACACCGCCGCAACAACCATGCCCAAAAGGGAGATTTTGCGTTTCATGAGCGGCCTCCGCAGGGTGATGTACCACGCTAGGCTGCGATGGTTGAACCCGTACTGAGCCGCGGGATGTACGACGCTGCCGCACTCCCGCTTGCCTGGCGCCTCGTTGCGAAACCTTCAGCTTTTGCGCTTGCCCAGATCATTGCGTGGCGCCGGCAGCGTATGGCTGTCGGCGACATCGCCGTTGCTGGCCATCTCGCCGGATACGGGTGGATGCATGCCCGCGTTGCCGCCATGCGATTGCGGGTCGGCGTCAGGCCAGCTGGGCCCCTGGCGTACGCGCTCGTGCTTTACCTCCAGCAAGGCCTGGATGTGCGCCACCGCCTCCTCGGGAGTGATGTGCTGCACCGGAACCTCGACCGTAAGCTCCGACTTGGCCACCGGCTTGGGCTGCGGCGCAGCTTTCTTCACCGCGGAGCGTTGATCGGCGACTTTCCGGGTGGTCGACTTGCGCGGCGCGGCTTTCGCCGGCGCGGCTGCCTTGGTGGTGGGCTTGCGAACGGCGGCCTTTTTGGTTGCCGTTTTCTTGGCCGCGGGACGCTTTGCCGCGGCCCGTTTCGCTGCAGCCTTCCGGGTTTCAGCCTGCCGAGTCGCGCTGAGTTGCGCGCCAGTCTTTTTCACCACCGCTTTCTTGACGACGGATTTCTTCGCGATGGCCTTCTTCGCGACGGTCTTCTTCACAACGGCTTTCTTGGCGACAACTTTCTTCGCTGCCGCCTTCTTCGCCACGACCTTCTTCGCAGCCGCCTTTCTGGCCGTCGGCTTCTTGGCTACAGCCTTCTTCGAGGCGGCTTTCCTGACCGGGCTCTTCTTTGCCACCGACTTCTTCACGGCGGATTTCTTTGCCGCCGAACGCGGCGTGGCCGCGCCACCTGCGGCCGACTTGCGCGGCGCGGGCTTGCGGCTGGCGCTGCCTGCAGCTGCCTTCGAGGCCGCCTTCTTTTTGGTAGGTGTCGTCTTTGCCGCGGACTTCTTCGCAGCCGACTTGCGTGTCATAGCCATGCGTGGGTTCTCCTGCGGGTGATCGATAGGACCGCAGCCAGTATGCACGCCCACGCCGTGACAGGCATCTGAAGTCGCAGCTGCCGTTCACCCTCAGAACGAGGGATGGACCAGCTGGTTGAGGAAATACGGCAGCACGCGACCATCCATCAGCAAGGTGAATATCACGCCGTACGCTGCGCCCCACAGGTGCGCACTGTGATTGACGTTGTCCTGCCCGCGGCGATCCATGTAGATGGAATACGCGGTGTACAGCACGGCGTAGACAATCGCCGGCATCGGCACCACCAGCACGATAATGCGTTGCCAGGGCGCCAGCAGGATGAAGGCGAACAGCACCGCCGACACCGCGCCGGATGCGCCAAGGCTGCGGTAATTCGGATCGTTGCGGTGCTTCAGGTAGGTCGGCAGGATCGAGAACACCAACCCGCCGATATAGAACAGCACGAAACCGAAACTGCCCAGTTTTTGGGCAAAAAAGCCTTCCATCACCCGCCCGAAGAAGAACAGCGTGAACATGTTGAACAGCAGGTGGCCGAAATCCGCGTGCACCAGGCCGTAGGTCACCAGGCGGTAGTACTCGCGCTGGCGAGCGATGGCCGGCGGCCACAGGATCAGGTCGTTCATCAGGCGCGGGTTCCTGAACGCAAGGTACGAAACCACGCAGGTGATGGCGATGATGATCAGGGTAATCGGCATGAAAGTGTCCGGTACGAGGGAACAAAGCCGGCATCTTGGCGACAGCCGCGCCGCTTGTCGAATGGGGCCAGGCCGGCCGCGCACCACCCGCCTCGCTGTCGCGCGGCGCCGGGCATGGTTATGATGCGCGATGGTTTACCGGCGGTCGATACGATGAGTGTTTTGCGTTACCTGCATATGGACGTCTTTGCGGCCACACCCGGCGGCGGCAACCACCTGGGCGTGGTGATCGGCGCGGACGACTGGAGCGCCGAGGAGATGCAGCGCTTCGCGCGCTGGACGGCGCTGGTCGAAACCACCTTCCTGCTGCCCCCGACCGAACCGAACGCCAGCTACCGCGTGCGCATTTTCATGCCGCACAAGGAGATCCCGTTCGCCGGCCATCCCAGCATCGGCAGCGCCCATGCCGTACTGGCCTGCGGGGTCGCGCAACCGCGCGATGGAGTGCTGTGGCAGGAATGCGGCGCCGGCGTGCTGCCGATCCGGGTCGAGGGCCACGACGCCGAGCGTGAGCTGCTGTTGCAGTCGCCGCCCTCGCGGATCGTGGCCACCGGCCACGAGGCACATCCCCTGCTGGCATCGACGCTGGCCGGCGTCGAGCCGGGCGCATTGCCACCTGCCCTGATCGACGGTGGCCGCCGCTGGTGGCTGACCGAGCTGGCCGACGAGGCGAGCCTGCGCGCATGGCAACCCGACCACGCCGCGATCGGCGCATTGGCCCAGGCCAGCGACAGCATGGGCCTGTGCGTTTTCGCACGCAGCATGCACGCTGATTACCAACTGGCAGTACGTGCCTTCCCTGCCGGCGTGGGCGTGGTGGAAGACCCCGCTTCCGGCGCCGCCAACGGCCTGATCGCCGCCTACATTGCCCACGCCGAACCGCACGGTTTGCTGTCACATGGATATCGCGTCAGCCAAGGGCGCGAAGTGGGCCACGATGCGCGCCTGGTGGCGCGGATCGACGGCACGGCCACGTGGATCGGCGGGCGCAGTCACACGGTGGTGGACGGCAGCCTGGACTGGATCACTCGCGACGTGTCCGCGGCGCATGTCGTGAAGGCATCAGCGGAGTTGCTTGCCGGGCTGGGTTGAGAAGCCGGCGTCATCGTGTTCTCCGGTGGGGCCAGGAGCACCCTCATCCACCCTGTCGGGCACCTTCTCCCGCAAGCGGGAGAAGGGAGACTTCGCGGGACGGTCTCACGCCCGGATGGATCAGCCTCGCTCGCCTTCGTCGAGATGCGCGCGGCGGGCGGCCACCAGCGACAGTGCCGACCAGTCCAACTCGGCGTCGCCGCCCGCCAGGGCCTCCAGCAGGCTGTCGCGTAGCACGCCGGCGAACGGCAACGGTACGCGGGCGGTTTCTCCCGCCGCCAGCGCCAGCCCCACGTCCTTCAGGCCCAGCGGCAGGGTGAAGCCGGCGGGTTTGAAGCGCTGTTCGGCAATCAGCTTGCCGTAGCCCTGGTAGGCCGGCGCGGCGAACAGGGTCTGGGTCATCACGTCCAGGAAATCGGCGGCGCTGACGCCGTGGGCGCGGGTCAGCGCGGTGGCCTCGGCCATGCTCTCGATCGCCGCGGCCAGCATGAAGTTGCCGGCGATCTTGGCCACGGTGGCGCGTTGCGGCGCCTCACCCAACGGCCACAGGCGGGCGGCCATCGCCTCCAGCACCGGCCGCACCCGCTCCACCGCCGTGGTCTTGCCGGCGACCAGCATGTTCAGCTGTGCCGCGGCGGCCACATCCGGACGGCCAAACACTGGCGCGGCGACATAACCGAGTCCGCGCTTTTCATGCTCAGCCGCAAGCTCTTCGGCCAGCGCCACCGAGATGGTGGCGTGGTTCACATGTACCGTGCCGGCATCCATCGCATCGAGCAGGCCGCTGTCGAGAAACACCTCGCGCACCGCTGCGTCATTGGCCAGCATGCTGCACAGCACCTCGCCCTGGGCGGCGCGATCGGCCGTTCGCGCCGCCTTGGCGCCCAGCGACACCAGCGGCTCGGTGGCCTCGGGCGTGCGGTTCCACACCGTCAACGCATGCCCGGCGGCCAGCAGATTGCTGGCCATGGCGCTGCCCATCGCGCCCAATCCGATAAATCCGACTTTCATGAAGCGTCCTCGACAAGCATGGCCGCGCAGTGAACCACGGCCGGCGTTCAGCCCATGCGAAAGCTGCGGGCTACACCACCGCGCCGGCCGCCTGCCCCGACGCCCACGCCCACTGGAAGTTGTAGCCGCCCAGCCAGCCGGTCACGTCCACCACTTCGCCGATGAAATAAAGCCCCGGCACCCGCTTCGACTGCATCGTGCTGGATGACAGGCCGTCGGTATCGACGCCGCCCAGAGTCACCTCGGCGGTGCGATAACCTTCCGTGCCGCTGGCGGTGATCGGCCAGTTGGCCAGTTGCGCGCCGATGCCGGCCAGCTCGGCCTCGCGGTATTGGCGCATGGGGCGGCTTTCGAACCATTGCTCGCACAATCGTTGCGCCAGCCGCTTGGGCAACACGTCGGCCAGCACGGTTTTCAGCTCTGCCGCGGGGCGTGCCGCGCGCTGTCCGACCAGCCAGGTGCCGAGGTCCTGGTCCGGCGCGAGATCGATGCGCAAATCATCACCCGGCTTCCAGTACGAGGAGATCTGCAGGATCGACGGACCGCTGATGCCGCGATGGGTGAACAGCAGGCCCGCGCGAAACGCCTGCTTGCCCACCCGCGTCTCCACCGCCGGCAGCGCCACACCGGCGAGATCCTGGTAATGATCCTGGTGCTTGCCGCTCAAGGTCAGCGGCACCAGCCCGGCGCGCGTGGGCAAGACCTCATGGCCGAACTGGCGCGCCAGCTCATAGCCGAAACCGCTGGCGCCCATGCTGGGAATCGACAGGCCGCCGCAGGCGACCACCAGCGACTCGGCGTGCACTTCGCCGTGCGCCGTCGTGGCGCTGAAACCGTGCGCCATCTTGCGGACGCGCTGCACGGGGCAATCCACTTCGATGGTGGCGCCCGCGGCGGCGCATTCGTCCAGCAACATGCGCACGATCTGCTTCGACGACTCGTCGCAAAACAGCTGGCCCAGCTCCTTCTCGTGATAGGCGATGCGGTGCTTTTCCACCAGCGCGATGAAGTCGGCCGGCGTGTAGCGCGCCAGCGCCGATTTCGCGAAATGTGGATTCGCCGAGAGGTAGTTGGACGGCCCGGCACCGGTATTGGTGAAATTGCAGCGACCGCCGCCGGACATCAGGATCTTCTTGCCGACCTTGTTGGCGTGATCGACCACCAGCACCCGACGGCCGCGCTGACCCGCGGCGATCGCGCACATCAGCCCGGCGGCGCCCGCCCCCACGACCAGCACGTCGACATTGCGCACATCCCATTTCATCCGGCCATCGCCCGTCACCCGTTTTGCAGAACGCGGCATTATCCCTCAGCGGCCAGCTGCTCTTACACTGAACGACCGTTCCCAGGAGTTGCCGCCATGCCTTCGTTTGACGTGATTTCCGAAGTCGACAAACACGAATTGACCAACGCGGTCGACCAGGCCAACCGCGAACTCGCTACCCGCTTCGACTTCAAGGGCACGGAAGCCATCTATACGCTGGACGACTACACCATCACCCAAGCCGCGCCCAGCGAGTTCCAGCTGCAGCAGATGCTGGACATCCTGCGTGGTCGGCTGGTGGCGCGGAAGATCGACATCCGCGCGCTGGACGTGGCCGAACCGGAAACCAACCTGGGCGGCTCACGGCAGAAGATCACCGTAAAGCAGGGCATCGAGCAGCCGGTGGCGAAAAAGCTGGTGGCCGCGCTGAAGGCGGCCAAGCTCAAGGTCGAGGCGCAGATCAACGGCGACAAGCTGCGCGTCAGCGGCAAGAAGCGCGACGACCTGCAGCAGGCGATGGCGGTGCTGCGCAGCGCCGAGGTGGAGCTGCCGCTGCAGTTCGACAATTTCCGTGATTGATCAGCCGGCCCTCAGGCCTGGCTCGCCATGATGTTCACGCTCACCGCGATGATGAACATGTTGAAGAAGAACGCGATCACGCCGTGCAGCAACACCATTCGGCGCAGGTAGCGGCTGGTGACCTGCACGTCGGACACCTGGAACGTCATGCCGATGACGGTGGCGAAATAGGCAAAGTCCCAGTAATCCGGTTCCTTGTTGCCGGGAAAATCCAGGCCCTCGTGCTCCTCGCCGTAATCGCCGTAGAAGCCGTGCGCGTAATGCAGCGCGAACAGCGTGTTCATGAACAGCCAGCTGAGCACGATGCTGACGGCCGCAATGACCAACGCAAGCCATCCGCCGGCTTTGCCCATCTCGAGTTCGGTACCCAGCGCCACCATCACCACCGCCGACAGCGCCACCCCGCTCCACAAGATGCCCCAGCGACCAGCGTCCTGGGAACGCGCGCGTTCACGCATCTCGTCCTGGGTGGCGCGGCCGAACTGCCGCAACTGGGCGGCGAAGAAAACCAGCGCGCCCACATCGAACCCCACCAGCAACGCCGGCGCCGGGTGCAGCCCGAAAAGAACCAGGCCCCCGCAGACCAGCACCATCAACCCGCCGCCCACCGCCAGCGACGGTCGGGTGCGCAGCACGTTCCAGGGCCACCAGCCGCCGGCCGATGCCAGGCGTTCGCCGCCCCGCTCGCGTTTCGCGCGACGGACCATGACGCCGATCAGGCCAGCAGGTCGGCCGCTTCCGGATGCCGTTTCATCCAGGCGGCCGCATAGGAACACGAGGGCTTGATCTTCCAGCCTTCGTCACGCGCCGCGTCGGTGGCGGCCTTCATCAGCGCTGATGCAATGCCGCGGCCTTCCACGGCGCTGGGCACGCCGGTGTGGTGAATGTTCATCACCCCGCCGGTCAGGGTGTAATCGATGGCGCAAACGGCACCGTCGACGGTGGTTTCAAAACGGTGGCCTGTGCGATCGTGCGTGATTTCCAGATCCATGACGGACTCCACTGACGGAAGTCCAGCATAAGCCGCATTCGGGACAAACGCGCGTGAACAGCTGCCTTCTTCGCGCCGCTTGAATGAACACCCCGGCACACTGGCGATTCCCCCTCAGTCTGGAGACATCGCCATGAAGAAATCCGCATCGGCCAACTGGATCGGTGGCTTGAAGGATGGCCAGGGCACCATTTCCACCGAGACCGGCGTACTGCGTGAGGCACCGTTCGGTTTCAAATCCCGCTTCGAGGACGGCCCCGGCACGAACCCGGAGGAACTGATCGGTGCCGCCCACGCGGGTTGCTTCTCGATGGCGCTGTCGCTGGAACTGGGCAAGGCGGGCCTCACCGCCGACCGCATCGAAACCGACGCAGTGGTGACACTGGACAAGGACGGCGACGGCTTCGCCATCACCGCCGTGCACCTGACCTGCAAGGCCAAGGTGCCGGGCGCCGATGCGGCCACGTTCGAAAAGATCGCGCAGGCGACCAAGGAGGGGTGCCCGGTGTCGAAAGTGCTCAACGCCGAGATAACGCTGGACGCCAGCCTGCAGGGTTGAACATCCCGTTCGCTCCCCCGCTTGCGGGGGAGCTGCCCGAAGAGCTGAGGGGGCGCTTTGCGTTGCGCGGAGCAACACCAAGAGCCCCTCTTCCGCCCTTCGGGCACCTTCTCCCGCGAGCGGGAGAAGGGAGAAAGCGGTGGTTCAGGCAGCTACGGTCGCCGCCGTCGTCGCTACCGCTTCCCGGCGTCGACGCACCGCTTGATCCAGCCGCTCCAGCACCTGCAATGAGCTGTCCCAGTCGATGCAGCCGTCGGTCATGCTCTGGCCGTAGACCAGCGGCTGGCCGGGGACGGGGTCCTGCCGGCCACCCAGCAGGTGGCTTTCCACCATCACGCCGATGATGCGCTGTTCGCCGGCTTCGAGTTGCGTGGCGATGTCGTCGATCACGCGCGGCTGGTTTTCAGGCTTCTTGGAACTGTTGGCGTGGCTGGCGTCGATCATCACCCGCGCAGCAAGGCCGGCCTTGCCGATCACGGCGCAGGCCGATTCCACGCTGGCCGCGTCGTAGTTCGGCTGGCGGCCGCCGCGCAGGATCACGTGGCAATCCTCGTTGCCGGCGGTAGCGGCGATGGCGGCGCGGCCTTCCTTGGTCACGGCCATGAAATGATGCGGCTGCGAGGCGGCCTGCACCGCATCCACCGCGATCTTCACGTCGCCGCCGGTGCCGTTCTTGAAACCCACTGGGCAGGACAGGCCGGAGGCCAGTTCGCGATGCACCTGGCTTTCGGTGGTGCGCGCACCGATCGCGCCCCACGCCACCAGATCCACGATGTACTGCGGCGAGATCATGTCCAGGAATTCGCAACCGGCCGGCAGGCCCAGGTTGTTGATGTCGTGCAACACGCGCCGCGCCAGCCGCAGGCCCTTGTCTATGCGGAAGCTGCCATCGAGATCCGGGTCGTTGATCAGCCCCTTCCAGCCCACCGTGGTTCGCGGCTTCTCAAAATACACCCGCATCACGATTTCCAGCGTGTCGGCGTAGCGCTCGCGCTGCGCCATCAGCCGGCCGGCGTATTCCAGCGCGGCGCGCGGGTCGTGGATGGAGCACGGGCCGATCACCACCACCAGCCGGTCGTCCGCGCCGCCGATGATGCGGTGCAGGGCCGCGCGCGAGGCGGACACGGTTTCGGTGGCCGCTTCGCTGGCGGGGCAATCCTCGATCACCTCGGCGGGCGTGCTGAGCTGGGTAAGGCTGCGAATGCGCAAATCGTCGGTGGGCTGGGACACGGTGGCGGTTCCTTCGGTTGGGTGCCAGCGACGGCCATAAAAAAAGCCGCCGGTGGTAGCTGGCGGCTTTTCGGGAATGATCTTCAGGACTTCAAGATGATCGCGACTGTGCCTCCGCCAGCAATTTCGGATAGGTATAAAACCAAAAGTACTGGTGGGCGTGGGCACGATTCATGGCCGCTACAAATAGCACATCATTTTTGATCGTGCAACGCACCATGGCGCACGTTGACACGCTGTGCTGATCGGCTAACGTCCCGTGATCGGCTTTTTCAGGGACCTACGTGGCCACGCTCATTCCCACCCGCAACGGCTGCCTGCCGCGCATGACCGGCGGCGAGAAGCGTTTCTCCGAGCGGCTGGAACAGAAGCTCGAGGATGATTACCTGCTGTGGTACGACGTTCCGGTCGGGCTGAAGCAGCTGCGCCCGGATTTCATGGTGTTCCATCCGCGCCGCGGCCTGCTGGTGCTGGAGGTGAAGGACTGGAAGCCGGCCACCATCCAGCACGCCGACAAGACCCAGTTCACCCTGCTCACCGGGCGCGGGCTGGTGAAGGAGAACAACCCGCTGCTGCAGGCGCGTGGCTATGCCACCGAGGTCTACATGCAGTTGCAGAAGGACCCGGCCCTGCGCCAACCGCAGGAGGGCCATCACGCCGGCAAGCTGGTGATGCCGTGGGCCTATGGCGTGGTGCTCGCCAACATCAGCCGCCGGCAGTTCATCGACGGCCAGCTCGATGCGGTGATCCCCGCGCATCTGGCCATCTGCCAGGACGAGATCTACGACAGCGTGGAGGTGGAGGATTTCCAGGAACGCCTGTGGGCGATGTTTCCCTACATCTTCCCCACCGCACTGACCCTGCCGCAGATCGACCGGGTGCGCTGGCACCTGTTTCCGGAAATCCGCGTGGCCTCGGGCGAAGGCCAGTTCGGCCTGTTCGACCGCGCGGACGCGCCGGCACCGAAGCCGCTGGAAATCCCCGACCTGATCCGGGTGATGGACGCGCAGCAGGAGCAACTGGCGCGCTCGCTGGGCGACGAGCACCGCATCATCCACGGCGTGGCCGGCTCCGGCAAAACCATGATCCTGGGCTTTCGCGCCATGCAGCTGGCGCGCGAGCTGTCGCGGCCAATCCTGGTGCTTTGCTACAACAAGACGCTGGCCGCGCGGCTGGACCAGTTGATCGGCGAGCGCGGCCTGGGCGAGAAGGTGCAGGTCTACAACTTCCACAAGTGGTGCCACAAGATGCTCACGGCCTACCACGTGGAACCGCCGGCCAAGGGCAGCCGCGATTTCTTTGCGCAGATGGTGCAGCGGGTGATCGATGGCGTCGACCAGGAGCGCATCCCACGCTTCCAGTACGGCGCCGTGCTGATCGACGAAGGCCACGATTTCGAGCCGGACTGGTACAAGCTGATCGTGCAGATGATCGATCCCAGCACCAACTCGCTACTGGTGCTGTACGACGATGCGCAGAACATCAACGGCCGCACCGACCGGCGCAAATTCACCTGGAAAAGCCTCGGCGTGCAGGCGCGTGGACGCACCACCATCCTCAAGCTCAATTACCGCAACACGCTGGAAATCCTCTCCGTGGCGCGCAGCTTCGCCAGCGAACTGCTGCTGGCACACGACGGCGACGATGACGGCGTGCCGCTGATCGCACCGGAAAGCGCGGGGCGGCGCGGCGCCGTACCCGAGTTGATCCGGGTGGACGACGACACCGATGAAGTCGGCGTGGTGATCGCGCAAATTCGCGACGAACAGGCGCGCGGCCGCGCCCTGGACGACATCGCCGTGCTGTACCAGCACGACCGCCAGGGCCGCGCTCTTCGCGATGCGCTGCAGGCGGGCGGCATCGCCTGCAAACTGGCCAACGGCGATGGCAAATCCACGCTGTTCCTGGTGAAGGACAGCGTGAAGATCGTCAGCATGCATTCCAGCAAGGGACTGGAATTTCCGCTGGTGATCATCCCCGGCCTCGGCGAGATGCCGGCGCCCGACGGCGACGAAGCGGCCGAGGCACGGCTGCTCTACGTGGCCATGACCCGCGCCACCGAACGCCTGCTGCTGATCCACCAGCACGACTCGGTTTTCAGCAAGCGCATCCGCGATTCGATCAACGAAGTCCAGGCGCAGCTGGACAGCGCCACCTGAACGCAACGCGGTTGCGCATCACGAGCCATCCACGCCTGCCGTAGCACTTTCCCCTGGTGCATCACCGCGCCGCCGCGGTGATGCGCCGCATCCATCCCGGATGCCATATCCACCAGGGAGAGCCGCATGAAAACATTGGTTGAGGCCTATCGCCGGGAGCTTGACCGGCAGAAGCAGAAAGGTGGCATCGGCTGGGTGCTGCTGTGGCTGCTGGGCATTCCCATCCCGGTGCTGATCGTGTTGTTCCTGTTGCGCGGTTGCACCTGATCCACGGCCGCGAAGGCATCTTCGATCCGATCACCCACCGCGGGAGAACGACATGGCACAAGTGGAAATCGAGCGCACGGAAATCGTGGAGCTGAGCCAGCCCTCGATGAACTGGGGCGCGATCATTGCCGGCTGGCTGGTCGCCGTCGGCGTCGCGTTTCTGATGTACGTGGGCGGACTGGCGATGGGCTTTTCTGCCTTCGACCCTTACGACGCTGAAGCGACGGCCAAGGGCATCGGCATCGGTACGGCGTTGTGGGTGATCGTCACCTGGATCGTGGCCTTGTTGCTTGGCGGCATGTTCGCCAGTTGGTTCGACAGCCGTGATGACCGGAACATGGGCGTCATGCACGGCATTACCGTCTGGGGCCTTTCGATTGCCGCGTCCGGATTGTTGCTGGCCCTGGGCATGGGCGGTGCCATCGGCAGCGGCGCCAGCATGATGGGCGGTGCCCGCCTGGGCGCGCATGCCCATGGCATGCCACACGGCGGCCAGCACACCGGGGCGGATGCCCGCGTGGCGTTGCAGGCGAAGCTGATGCAACGGGTGCGGCAAGCCGGTGGCGCGGCATCGGGCTCCATCTACGCGCCGACGACGGGAGGCATGGCCACGGCGCCGGTGCGACTGGATCCGCGTACGGCGAGCACGGCGACGATGGCCTTGATCGCCGACCAGCCCGATACCGCCAAGGCGTTGCTGGCGGCCAACACCAACCTGTCGCCGGCCGATATCGACAGCACCGTGCAAGGGCTTTCCGCCCCTGCGGCGCGTGCCCGCAGCGACATCAAGGCTGCCGCCGACAGCGCCGCGCATTACATGGCGATGGCCATGTGGGTGCTGTTCGCCAGCCTGTTGCTTTCGCTGATTGCCGCGGCCATCGGCGGCAGCCTGGGTGCCGGCCACGTCCATCGGGTCTACCATGATCGCCGATACGCCCGCGGCGTGCCGTCACGCTGAATGAGTCGTCGGCCGTCGCTTCCACCGAAGCGGCGGCTGACCGGACATGCAGCGGTTCGCGCGCAGGTTGCCATGGAGTCAGCATGAGCACGATCGATCTTCCCTGCCCACATTGCCACGCGCTCAACCGCGTGCCAGCCGCCCGTATCGGTGAGGCGCCGCGCTGCGGCCGCTGCAAGGAGGCGTTGTTCCCAGGCCATCCGCTTGAATTGACCACGGCCAACTTCGACGCGCTGGCGGCGCGCGGCGACGTGCCCGTGGTGGTGGATTTCTGGGCACCGTGGTGCGGCCCCTGCCTGGGTTTCGCGCCCGTATTCGCCAACGCTGCCAGCCAGTGGGAGCCACGTGCACGCCTGGCCAAGCTGGACACCGAGGCGCAGCCGCAACTGGCGCAACGCTTCAATGTCCGCAGCATTCCCACCCTGATCGTGTTCCGACGTGGCCGCGAGATCGCGCGGCAATCCGGCGCACTGAGCGCCGCGCAGTTGCAGCAGTTCATCGAAGGGGCGCTGGCACGCGGCTGATCAGCGCGCCGGTCGGCGCGACCCCGCCGCCTGCCAATGCAGCCAGTCGATCACGGCGGCTACCGCCGCACGCGGCTTTGCCTGCGGCCGCACGATCCAATAGGACGGCCCCAACGGCACCTCGAGTTCGCCGAATGGCCGCAACAAGCTGCCACCCGCCACGTCATCCGCGGCCAGCCGGTGACGTGCCAGCGCCACACCCTGCCCCTGCGCCGCCGCGCGCAGGACGAGATCGGACGAGGTGTAGCGCGCACCACCCTGCAAGGCGAGCCGGGCCGGGCCATGGATTCGTCGCCAGGATTCCCAGGCCGCTTGCGGGTCGCGATCATGCAGCAGGCGCAGGCCGGCCAGCTGCGCAGGTTTCGATGGGCGACCGGATGCCTGCCACAACGTCGGGCTGATCACCGGGTAGAGCGCATCGTCCATCAATGGCTCCACGTGCAGGGCCGGCCATGGCCCCTGGCCCATGCGTATGGCCAGGTCGACGCGGCCATCGTCCATGGCGTCCAGGCGCTGCTCCACCTGCACGGACAACTCCAGTTTGGGGTGCGATTTTTCCAGCGCAGGCAGCCGCGGAAGCAACCAGCGGATCGCAAACGAGGGCGAGGTGGACAGCGTCACCGCGTGGGCCGGCCGGCTTTCCCGCAGCACGGCCACGGCCTGCGCAATCTCTCCCAGGCCCGCCAGCGTGGCGCGACCCAGCGCCTCGCCCTGCGGTGTGAAAGCCGGAGCGCCGCGTCCTGCCTCGGCGCGCAGCAACGGCACACCCAGCCAACGATCGAGTTCGCCCAGATGGCGGCTCACCGAGGAATGGGCGATGCCCAACTCGCGCGCCGCAGCACGCACGCCACCGTGCGCATAGACCAAGGCGAAAGCACGCAAGGCATTCAGGGGAAGGTCTTTCATGGTCGAAATTCTAGACCATAAGGATCGCGGCACGCTCCATGGCAGGGCTTGACCATTCACATCTTCGACCATTGCTCCAGGTGTTGACGCACATGAATCACCTGTTCGCCCTGGCCGGCCTGCTCGGCGTCGCCGCGATCACGCCAGGCCCCAACAATCTCGTGGTGCTGCGCGCTGCCATGCAGGCCGGCCTGCGCGGTGCATTGCCGGCCATTGCCGGTGTCGTGCTCGGAGGGCTGTTGTTGCTCGCCGTGATCGCGTTCGGTGCAGGCGGCTTGTTCACGGCATATCCATCGTTTCAGCGCTGGGCCGGGATGGCAGGTGCGCTGTATCTGAGCTGGCTCGGTGCCGCGCTGTTCGTCCGCGCGGTCGCGACGGGCAGCGAGGATTCCACCTTCGGACACGGTCTTCCCATCAGCACATTCGGGCTGATCGGTTTCCAGTTTCTCAACCCGAAAAGCTGGGTGATGGTGCTGACGGCGCTGGCGACGTGGCCTGCCACCGGCTTGCGGGGACACCTGCCACTGGCCGGTTTGTTCGTGCTGATTCCAACCCTTTGCCTGTTGCTGTGGGCCGTATTCGGCGCATGGCTGGCGCGCTGGCTGGCTCGGCCGGTCGTTCGTCGCAGCGTCGATGCCGTCATGGGCGCCCTGTTGGTGGCCTGCGCGGTTTTCCTGATTCCCCTGAACTGACTTGCAAGGAGACACCCATGCCCACGCTCAGCCAACCCCGATCGATACTGTGCCTGGCTGGCAGTTTGCGCCGCGCCTCGTGGAACCGCCGCCTGCTGCACGCCGCTACCTTCATGGCGCCACCGACATTGCGATTGGACGTGTTCGACGCGCTGTCGTCGGTGCCGCTGTTCGATGAGGATGTGGAACAGCGTGAGCCGGCCGGTCCCGCCGGCGTGCAGACCTTGCGCGCGGCCATTGCCGCTGCGGACGGGCTGATCATCGCCACGCCCGAATACAACCATGCCATGCCAGGCGTGCTGAAAAACGCACTGGACTGGCTTTCCCGCGAAGCCCCGGAGGGCGAAGTGCTGCTGGAAAAACCGATCGCCGTGCTCGGCGCGAGCGGCGGCCCGTGGGGCACGCGTCTGGCCCAGGCCTCGTTGCGACAGGTACTGCACGCCTGCGGGGCCTTGGTGATGCCCACACCCACGGTATTTGTGGCGAACGCCACCACCCGTTTCGACGACAGGGGCATCCTGACTGACCCGACCACCGCCCAGTCGCTGCAACGATTCCTGCTGGCATTCGAACACTGGCTGCTCCGTGTGGTCCCGTCCGCCAGCGAGGCACAACCTGCCGGGGCAATGCCGTGAGCGACCGGCTTGTGCACACGCTGCCCCGCCGCCCGCAACCTGACTGATTCCCTTCCCGACGGGTCGACACGCGGTACACCACACGTCCGCTGGCACGTTCAACCATCTGTGTACCGGGCATCAGCGCGCTGATGGCAACATGACGCCACTCACGTCATGAAATAGCCGGCCATCAACGCGCGCTGCTCGCGATTTGGGCGAAAGTCGGCACGATGTGTCACGCCGGAGTTTTGCGTTGCTCACCACGGGATGCCGGCAGTTGTCCGGTGCCACGTACAACACGGAGACCGCTCATGAAACGTCTGCGCTGGATCAGCCTCGCCCTGCTGCTGGTTGCACCGTTGTGGGCGCAGGCGTCGGACGGGTTTGTCACCGCCAACGTCAATCTGCGCGCGGGGCCGGATGTCGACTACCCCTGGATAGCCACGATCCCCGCGGGCAGCCGCGTGTCTATCCAGGGGTGCACGGATGGCTGGGGCTGGTGTGACGTGATTGCGTTCGGCAACCGCGGCTGGATGGTGGGCGATTACCTGCGCTACGACTACGACAACCGCCGCGTGCTGCTGCCCGAGTACGGTGCGCGCATCGGCATTCCCATCGTGACTTTCGTGATCGGCAATTACTGGGGCAGTTACTACCGCGAACGCCCGTTCTACCGGCATCGCAGCTACTGGTACCAGCGCCCGATCCGGCACCGGCCACCACCGCGTCGCATCTACCACCCGCCGGCCAGGCCGCGTCCGCCGCACTACAACCGGCCGCGGCATTGGCAGTCACCGCCGCCGGTGCATCGCCCCTCGCCACCGCGGCGATCGGACGGGCCCACGCAACATCGTGAGCGCCATGACCGTGGTCACTCCTTCACATCGACGCCGCCGCGACGCTCGTCGAGCTTCCGGCCCTCCACGACGGTACGTCCGGCGCAGAACATCAATCGCGCGTCGACACCGGCGCGGGCTGACCGCCAGCCACGCCGCGCCCCGTCCACCCATACCGGCCACCACCGTGGCGACAAGTCGTCGGCGGACGGCAAGCGGGAACGTCGCAATCGCGACTGAGGCGATGGCCGGCCGCGCATACGGCAGCCGGGACGGCATGCGCAGACGCCCGGTTCACGTTCAAGCCGCGTGACCCGGTCATACTGTGGTGTGACCAAGTCCCCCGACAGCTACGCGGAAAGTGTGGATCCCACCGTGCATTGCACGTCGTGCGAGGCTGTGTGTTGCCGGCTCACCGTCGTGCTGATGCCCGACGATCATGTCCCCGACTGGCTGATCGAGCACGACGACCATGGCATGGAAACCCTGGCCAAGGGTGAGGACGGCTGGTGCGCCGCGCTCGATCCGCTGACCATGCGGTGCACCATCTACGCCGACCGTCCCGGGATCTGCCGCAAGTACGCCATGGGCAGCCCCAGCTGTCGCGAGGAGCGGCGCAAATGGTACGGAAACACGCTGCCCACGCCGGTCGTACTGAGCTAGCGCGGGCGCGCCATCGCGAGATTGACGATTCGGTGTTAGCGCGCGACCGTGCTGGCACGCACCAGATACTGCACGCTGAACATCTTCTTCGCGTCCATCCACACCTGTTCGACGGCCAGCCCGGCGCGAGCAGCCATGGCCGCGAAATCCTCGACCGAATACTTGCAGCTGTATTCCACCTGGATCGCCTCGTCCTCGCGAAACGCCACGCTGGCCCGGCCGATCTTCACCTGCTGCGCGCAACGGCTCACGATGTGCGTCTCGATGCGCCCGGCCATCGGGTTGTAGTGCGCGCGGTGGGCAAACTGCGAGAGCACGAAATCACTGCCGATTTCGCGGTTGAGCCGCTCCAGCATGTTCAGGGTGAAAGCGGCAGTGACCCCGGCGCGGTCGTTGTACGCCGCCTCGATCACTGCGGGATCCTTCTTCAGATCCACACCCACCAGGACGCCGCCGGCGTCGCCCATTTCGTTGCGGATCTTGCGCAGCAACGCGACCGCTTCGCGGCTCTCGAAATTGCCGATGGTCGAGCCGGGGAAGTAGACCACGGTGCGACGCGGCGCCCGCGGCGGAATCGGCAAGCGCAGTGACTTGCTGAAATCCGCACACAATGGCTGCACCGGCAACGACGGAAACTCCCTGGCCAGGCGCTCCACGCTCTGCTGCAGCGGCTCCGGCGAAATTTCCACCGGCACGTAAGCCACCGGCGCGTGCATCTGCCGCAGCAACTGGCTGGTCTTGAGCGCGTTGCCGCTGCCGTACTCCACCAGCCGCACATCGCTGCCGAGGCTGTCGGCAATGCTGGCCGCGTGCTCGTCCATCAGCGCGATTTCGCGGCGGGTGAGGTAGTACTCCGGCTGCTCGCAGATCTGCTCGAACAACGCGGAGCCACGCTCGTCGTAAAACAGCCACGACGGCAGGCGCTTGGGTTTCAGGCCCAGCCCGCGTTGCGCAATCTCCAGCAAACCATTCATCGGTGGCTGGCGATCGTCATCCTCGATGCCGCAAGGTTGCATGGTGTTCATCGATCCTGTCCCAGTCGTAGCCCGGAAAACTGCCAGCGGGCATGAGGTGGAAAAAAGTTGCGGTAGCTGGCGCGCACGTGATCGCGCGGGGTCGCGCAGGACCCGCCACGCAACACCCACTGACCGCACATGAATTTGCCGTTGTATTCGCCCAGCGAACCGGGCAACGGGCGAAAGCCCGGATAGCTGATGTACGGCGACGCGGTCCATTCCCACACGTCGCCATACATCTGAAGCATGTCATCGCCGGGCTCGGCCGGCGCCGGATGCAGACGCCCGGTTTCCTGCAGGTTGCCGGCAACGCCAACCCGCGAAGCGGCCGATTCCCATTCGGCCTCGGTCGGCAGGCGGGCGCCGGCCCAGCGCGCGAACGCGTCCGCTTCGTAATAGCTCAAGTGGCACACCGGCGCGTGCGGCGACAGCGCCTGCATGCCGGCCAGGGTGAACTCGCGCGCCAGGTCGTCATCCCAATACAGCGGGTGCTGCCAACCCTCGCGCTGCACGGTGGCCCAGCCATCGGAAAGCCACAGCCCCGGTTCGCGATAACCACCTTCGCGCACGAACGCCAGGTACTCGGCGTTGGTCACCAGCCGATTGGCCAGCGCGTGCGGGTGCAGCAATTCGCGATGGCGCGGCGTTTCGTTGTCGAACGCAAAGCCTTCCGCGTCGTTGCCGGTTTCGACGATGCCTTCGCGCCCGGGGATGAAACGCTGGGGCACCGGCGCACCGGCGTCCGCCGCGGGTGCGGCGTGGTAGGCCGGGCGCAGGGGATTGCACGAGAACGCGTGCTTGATGTCGGTCAGCAGCAATTCCTGGTGCTGTTGTTCGTGCTGCAGGCCAAGTTCCACCAGCGTGGTCAGCTCGGCATCCGCGTGGCTTGCGAGCAGTTTGCCCACCGCGTCGTCGACGTAGCGCCGATACGCGAACACCTCTTCCAGCGACGGGCGCGACAGCAAGCCGCGCTGCGGCCGCGCGTGCATCGGGCCGACCGACTGGTAGTAGGAGTTGAACAGGTACAGCCACGCTTCGTTGCGCGGCTTCCAGGCCGGATCGCGGGCAAGCACGAACTGCTCGAAGAACCAGCTGGTGTGCGCGAGATGCCATTTGCCGGGGCTGGCATCGGCCATCGACTGAATTTGCAGGTCTTCGGCGGACAGTCCGGCACACAGATCCAGGGTGCGTTGGCGCACGCCGCGAAAGCGCGCAGCCATGTCGGCCAGTTCGACCGGCGATACCACCACCGTCACCGCTGTCCGTCCCGGGAAATGGCAACCGCCGCAACAGGAAAGCCGGGCGGCGCAGCGAAGAAGGGGGATCGATCCATGGGCGAAGGATGCCGCCCAACGCGTTCACTTTTTGTGACATGCGGCCACCGGCGGTGCTTCAGTATTCATCCGGGCGCGGACGGATGGCGCCACTGCGCGCCGTATCCCAAAAAAAGAAAAAGCCCGGACTGGCCGGGCTCGTTCTTCGCAATGTCGTGGTTCAATCGCCGTAGTAACCGTCGTCACGGATGTAGCGCGTGTTCGACGAATCGGTATAGACCGTGCGGGTCTCGACCACGCGACGGGTAACCACCGGCGCGCTCTCATAGATCACCGTGCGCGGCTGGCTGTACACCACCGGCTGTTCGTAATACGTGGGCCGCGTGGCGTCGTTGATCAGGCCGATCACCGCGCCGGTAACGATGGCGCCGGCGATCCAGCGGCCGCCGCTCCAGTGCCCGCCATGGTAGCCATGGCCGTAGCCGTGCCCGCCACGGTAGTAATGCCCGCTGTAATGACCGCCATGGTAGCCATGGTGACCACCATGCCCGCGCGCCGAAGCGCCCAGCGGCATGGCCACGGCAGCCAACACTGCCAGGCCGAGGGCCGCGAATTTGCCGGTAACGCCGAAACGCTTGGTCATGAGGTTTTCTCCGTTGTACGGCGTAATGCTCATCCGCGAACGCTTAATATGGACTGAAAGGTTCACTTTTTGATGCGCGCCGTATCCCAGGGGTTGATACCCGGGTCGGGCTTGCGTCGGCGCAGCAGCCAGCAACCGTGGATATCGGTCCGGCGGGCGAAGTCGAACGGGATGCTGGGCGCGGTCCAGTCCTCGATCTCGAAGTGTGTTTCCAGTGCCTCCCGGTCCAGCTTGAAGCGGCGGAAATTGTTGGAGAACACGATCACGCCGTCGCGGGTCAGCCGCTCGTTGCAGGCTTCGAGCAGCTTCACATGGTCGCGCTGCACGTCGAAATCCTCGGCGCGCTTGGAGTTGGAGAAGGTGGGCGGGTCAACGAAGATCAGCCCGTAATGGCCGCGGTCGCGCTGCAGGAAATCCAGCGCGTCGAACTGCATCAGCCGATGGCTGGCGCCGCTGAAACCGTTCAGCGCCAAGTTGCGCGACGCCCACTCCAGGTAGGTCGCCGACAAGTCCACGCTGGTGGTTTCCAGCGCACCGCCCGCCGCCGCGTGCACGCTGGCGGTAGCGGTATAGGCAAACAGGTTGAGGAAGCACTTGCCGTCGGCCAGTTCGCGCACCTTCGCCCGCACCATGCGATGGTCGAGGAACAGGCCGGTATCGAGGTAATCGGTGAGGTTGACCAGGAACTTCAGCCCATCCTCCTCCACCTCGATGAACTCGTTGCGCTGGTCGAGCTGGCCGTATTTGGAGCCGCCCTTGCCGCGCTCGCGGGTCTTGATCGCGATGCGTTCGCGCGGCACGCCCAGCACCTCGCCGGCCACGCGGGCGATCTCGCGCAAACGCAGGCGCGCCACATCGGGCGGCACGTCGGCAGGTGCGCGGTATTCCTGGATGTGCAGGTGATCGTCGCCGCTGGTGTCGCCGTAGACGTCGATCGCGGCGGCGTATTCGGGCAGGTCCTGGTCGTAGGCGCGCCAGCAATGGATGCCTTCGCGGTTCAGCCGCTTGCGCAGGTGCTTGACGTTTTTCTCCAGCCGATTCTTCAGCATCTGCGCGCCGGCCGACAATGGCTTGGGGTCGCGCGGCGCGGTGTCGCGGGGCTTGAGGTCGAACGTCAGCAACACGGTTTCCAGCGCGCCGTTATAAAGCACATAGCGCTTGTCCGCATGCAGTTGCATCGCCCGGCCCAGCTCCACGTCGCCGGCCAGCACGGCGCCGCGCCAGCCGTTGAAATGGGCACGCAGCGTTTCGCCCAGGGCGCGGTACAGCTTCGGCATCTCGGTGCGGTCGCCAAGCCGTTCGCCATACGGCGGGTTGGTGATCACCAGGCCCGACGTGAGGCCCGCGGGCGGCCTGGCGTGGGTCACGTCAAGCCGGTCCAGGGTGAAGAACCCGGCGACGCCCGCTTCCTGCGCATTGCGTTTGGCCGTCTGGATCATGCGCGGGTCGGCGTCGCTGCCGAAGAACTCGCTGCGCAAGGCGCGCAGGCCCGTTTCGGCGCGCTGGCGTGCTTCGTCCAGCAGGCCGCGCCACAGCGCAATGTCGTGTTGTTGCCAGCCCAGGAAACCGAAATACTCGCGACGCAGGCCAGGCGCCACGTCGGCCGCCATCAAGGCGCCTTCGATCAGCAAGGTGCCGGAACCGCACATGGGGTCGAGCAGTGCGCCGCCGGCGGCATAGATTTCCGGCCAGCGCGCGCGCAACAGCATCGCGGCGGCCAGGTTTTCCTTCAGCGGCGCCTCGCCCTGCAGTTCGCGCCAACCGCGACGATGCAGCGGCGAGCCGGCCAGATCCAGCGACAACGTGGCGCGATCGCGGCGCAGCCGCACGTTGATGCGGATGTCCGGCTCATCGGTGTCGATGCCGGGCCGGGTGCCATCGCGCTGGCGGAACTGGTCGACCACCGCATCCTTCACCCGCAGCCCCACGAATTGACTGTGGTTGAGCTTGCTCAGCGCGGTACCCGCATCCACGGCGAAGGTGCCGTGCGCGGCCAGGTGCTGGCTCCAGTCGATCTGCTGCGCACCGCGGTAAAGCGCATCCTCGTCGGCCGCATCGAACTCGGCCAGCGGCACCAGGATGCGGCTGGCCAGGCGCGACCACAGGCAGGCGCGGTAGGCGGTTTCCAGCGTGCCGGAAAAATGCGAACCGGCCAGCGTCTCGCGCACGTCGCTGGCGCCCAGCGCGATCAGCTCATCGCGCAGCAGGTATTCCAGCCCCTTGGGGCAGGTGGCGAAATAGGCGCTCATGCGGTGGCCGCCACGGTATCGAGCAGCAGGCGGAATTGCGCCGCGATGGCCGGCATGCTGGCGCCCAGGCGGTGGTCGTCGTCCAGCATCAGCAACGGCAGCCGGCTGGTGGCGGCAAACGCCTGCACATCGCCTGCGGGGCAGACTTCATCGCGCCAGCCATGAATCAGCATCGTGGGCACGTCGCGGCGCATATCCAGCGCGTGCGCGTAACCGGGGATCGCCGGCGGCGTGGCCAGCAGCAGCAAACCGGCCACCGGCACCGCCAGCGATGCCAGCGCGGAAGCGAATGCGCCCATGCTGGAACCGACCAATACGGGGGGCGCGTCCAATGCCTCGATCGCCGCCCGCAGACGGGAGATGCGTGGTGCGACCGAACCGGCGTGGCCGTGCGCGTCATCGGCGCCGTAATCGGGTCGCTGGGTATGCCAGCCCAACGATTCGGCCAGCGCGGCAAGCGCGCTGACCTTGGTGGCATCCGGGCTGGAATCGGAACCATGCGAAAGTATGACGTGGCCGCGCATGGCGGGCTCCTGAAACGCGGAATGCAAGGCGCGCATGGTAACAGGCGGCGTTTGCGGCCGGCCGCATGCGAAACTGCCGCCATGAACCTGAGCATCCATGAGCAGCCGCTGCCTTACATCGACCTGCTGCCCGCGCGGGCCGCCGACGCGATCGATCTGGTGGTGATCCACTGCACCGAACTGCCCGACCTTGCGATGGCCCGCGAGTACGGCGAGCGCGTGCTGCACGCCAGCGGCACGGGCAACAGCGGCCATTACTACATCGACCGCGACGGCGCGATCTACCGCTATGTGCCGGGTGATCGCGTGGCCCACCATGTGCGCGGCCACAACGAGCACTCGATCGGCATCGAGCTGGTCAACCGGGGGCGCTATCCCGACTGGTGGGATTCGCGGCGGCAGGCCATGACCGAGCCCTACCCCGTCGTTCAGCTCGACGCCTTGCGCGCACTGCTGGCGCAGTTGCGTGCGGCGTTCCCCAACCTCAAGCGGATCGCCGGCCACGAGGATCTGGATACGGCGATGATGCCCGCGACCGACGATCCCGCGCTGGAAATCCACCGCAAGCTCGATCCGGGGCCGATGTTCCCGTGGGACGTGGTGCTGTGGGATGGCGCGCTGGAGCGGTGGCACGGTTGATCCGCCGTCCCAGGCCTCTCCGCGCCGCCGCCGAAACCCCTTTCCGTATAATCGGCGGTTTCGCCGCGCAACAGGTCTCCCCCGATGGCCCCGAACCACGTCACCGAACTGGTTGAATTGCTGCAACTGGAGCGGTTGGAGGACAACCTGTTCCGCGGCCAGAGTCGCGACATCGGCACCCGCTTCGTTTTCGGCGGGCAGGTGCTGGGCCAGGCGCTGGCGGCGGCGCAGCAGACGGTGGACGTGGCGCGCGAGGCGCACTCGCTGCATGCGTATTTCCTGCGCGCCGGCGACATCGAGGCGCCCATCGTCTACAACGTGGAGCGCACCCGCGACGGCGGCACGTTCTCGTCGCGGCGGGTGGTCGCGATCCAGCACGGCCAGCCGATCCTGAACGGGTCGATCTCGTTCCAGTTGCCCGAACGCGGCGTGGAGCACCAGACCACGATGCCCGAAGTGCCCGCGCCCGAGGACGTGGAGCCGCTGCATCCGCTGCCGCCCGATGAGCTGGAACGCCTGCCAGTAAAGCTGCAGCGCTGGCTGGGCATCGATGGCCCGTTCGAGTTTCGCCAGGTGTGGCCGCGCGATGAGCGCCACCCGGCCAAGCGGCCGCCGATCCAGCACATCTGGTTCAAGCTCACCTCGCCGATCGACGACGCGGCCATCCTGCATCGTGCGCTGCTGGCGTACGCCTCGGATTTCCATCTGATCGGCACCGCCACGCTGCCGCACGGCATTTCCTACCTCACCCACAACGTGCAGATGGCCAGCCTCGACCATGCGCTGTGGTTCCATCGCCCGTTCCGCGTCGACGAATGGCTGCTCTACTCGTTCGACAGCCCCACCGCCCAGGGCGGGCGCGGGCTGGCGCGCGGGCAGATCTTCAGCCGCGATGGCACCCTGGTGGCGTCGACCGCGCAGGAAGGCCTGATCCGGCTTCGGGCGGAGTAAATGCCTCCGACATTTGGGCGCGCGGCTTGTTTTCAGCGGCCTGCTAGACTGCCCGGATGCGCCTGATCTATACCTCTCCCCGTGCCGAAAACATCGATCGCGTGGTCGCCTTGCTGGCCGAGCACGACATCGAAAGCTCGGTTACCAACCGCTCCAGGTACAACCGGCCCAGCTACGATCGCTTCAGCTATTCGCAGCAGTTCGACGACCGCGACCGCTGGCCGCAAGTGTGGGTTACCCGCGCCGACGACTACACCCGTGCCCGCGTGCTGCTGCGCGACCTGGGCATCGAGCCGGTGATCCGCCACGGCGAGGAATTGGCCCAGGCACGCAACCCTTCGCCCACCACGAAGCGCAAGAACGCCGTGGCGCGGGCGCGCCGGATCGCATTGGCCGTGCTGCTGGCGGCGTTCGCGATGGTGATGCTGCGCTACATGCACGTGATCTGAGTTCCGCCTCTTGTGTGGGAGCGGCTTCAGCCGGGATGCTTTTGGCTTGTCGCGGCTGAAGCCGCTCCTGCACATGCCGCGCGGAGAGAGGCATAGAATCAGCCGATGCGCTCCGAACAAGTCCGCCTGTTTCAGACCCTGCCGCACCCCTGCGGGTATTTCGCGGAGCGCAGCGCGCAGAACCTGGTGATCGACCCGGCCGCGCCGCAGCTCGATGCCTTGTACGGCCCGGCACTGGAACGCGGTTTTCGCCGCGCCGGCGGGCATCTGTATTTTCCCCACTGCCCGCAATGCAACGCCTGCACGCCGTGTCGCGTCGATGCGGAAAACTTCCGCCCGGACCGCTCGCAGCGGCGTTGCCTGAAGCGTAATGCCGACCTCACCGTGATCGAGGCGATGGCCGGCTACACCGACGAGCGCCACGCGCTGTACGCGACCTACCTGAAAAGCCGTCACCCCGATGGCGGCATGGACGATGCCGACCCCACCGATTTCAGCCGCTTCCTGACCGCACCGTGGAGCCCCACCCTGTTCCTGGAGCTGCGCCTCGGCCCGCGCCTGCTGGGCGTGGCCGTCACCGACGTGTGTTTGGGTGGACTGTCTGCGGTCTACACGTTCTTCGACCCAACCGAGCAGGCGCGCAGCCTGGGCACCTTCGCCATCCTGCAACAGGTGGAACTGGCCCGGCGTCGCGCTGTGCCCTGGCTGTACCTGGGCTTCTGGATCGAAGGTCACCCGAAGATGGACTACAAGCGCCGCTTCCACCCGCTGCAAGTGCGCCACGCCGATGGCTGGTCGACACTGCCGTAGGAGCGCACCGAAGTGCGCGAGCTCTTGCTCTTGCTCTAGCGAATCCCGAATCCCGAATCCCGAATCCCGAATCCCGAATCCCACGAAACGCATCGCGCACTTCGGTGCGCTCCTACACGACGCTTTCGTTTGCCTTCGGATACGGGAACAGCTTTTCCAGCGGGATCGACAAGCCGTCGTCACCCACCACGCGGCAATGGCCGCGGTTGAGCTGGCGCGGTTCGGCCACGCCGCAGCTGTGCGCGATGATGCCCACTTCGTGCATCACGTTGCGGGCGTAGTGGAAGACGCGCTCGCTCTTGTCCGCCACCACCAGGCCGCGCTGCAGCTTCGGGTTTTGCGTGGTGATGCCCGTGGGGCAGGTATTGCGGTTGCACTGCAGCGACTGGATGCAGCCCAGCGCCAGCATGAAGCCGCGGGCGGAATTGACGAAATCCGCACCTACCGACAGCGCCCACGCCACGTCGTAGGCGGTGACGCATTTGCCCGAGCAGACCACCTTGATGCGCTGGCGCAGCCCTTTGACGATCAGCATGTCCAGCAAGGCCGGCAGTGCTTCGTGCAACGGCAACCCCACGCCTTCCATCAGCGTCTGCGGTGCCGCGCCGGTACCGCCTTCGGAGCCGTCGACGATGATGAAGTCCGGCGCGCTGCGGATACCGCGGCGGGCGATTTCGTCGCACATCTCGCCGATCCAGTCGGCGCCACCCAACACTGCCTTGAAGCCCACCGGCTTGCCGGTGAGTTCACGGATATGGACGATCGCATCGAGCAGCTCATTCACGTTGCCGATATCGAGATGGCGGTTCGGGCTTTGCGAATCCTCGCCCATCGGAATGCCGCGGATCGCCGCGATCTCGGCGGTGACCTTCGCCCCCGGCAACAAGCCGCCCATGCCCGGCTTGGCGCCCTGCCCCAGCTTGATGCTGACCATCTTCACCTGCTCGTGGGCGCAGATCGCCAGCAGCTTGTCGTCGTCCAGCTTGCCCTCGGGCGTGCGCACGCCGTACTTGGCGGTGCCGATCTCGAAGATGATGTCGCAGCCGCCTTCCAGGTGGTACGGCGCCAGCCCGCCCTCGCCCGTATCCATCCAGATGCCCGCCTTGGCCGCGCCGCGTGACAGCGCGCGCACGGCCGGCGCGGACAGCGCGCCGAAGCTCATCGCCGAGATGTTGAAGAAGGCCGCGTGGCTGTAGGGCTGGCGCGCATACGGGCCGATGGTGACCGGCACCGGTTCGACGTGGTCCTCGCCCAGATTCGGGAACGGCGCGTTGACGAAAAACGGTACGCCTTCGCCGCGCAAGTCGCGGCTGGAGCCGAACGCGCCGGTGTTGTCCACGTTCTTGGCCGCGCGGTACACCCAGGTGCGTTGCGCGCGGTTGAACGGCATCTCCTCGCGGTCGCTGGAATAAAGGTATTGGCGAAAGAACTCGCCCAGGTGCAGGAACCAGTAACGGAAGTGGCCGATCACCGGGAAATTGCGCAGCACCGCATTGCCGGTCTGGTTGCGATCCACCAACCAGGTCACCAGCAGCACCACCACGAACAACGCCAGCAGCAACAGGAACAGTGCGGCAAAGGTCTCGACCAGAACGATCAGCCAATGCGCGAAACCGGTGGATGGCATGTCTTGCTCCCGTGCAGGTGAATCGGATGTGGCGGCCTACAGCTCGACGCGCAAACACGCCGCGGCGCGCACGGCCTTGGCGACCGCCGCGTCCAGTGTATCGGCTCGGGCCAGGGTGACCGCCATGCGGCGGCGCCCGCTGACGGCAGGTTTGCCGAACAGGCGCAGTTGCGTATCCGGTTCGGCCAGCGCCTCGGCGACGCCGTGGTAACGCGGCCCGGCACCATCGCCCTCCACCAGCACCGCGCACGAAGCCGACGGGCCGAACTGGTGGATCACCGGGATCGGCAGGCCCAGGATCGCCCGCGCATGCAGCGCGAACTCGGAGAACTCCTGCGAGATCATCGTGACCAGGCCGGTGTCGTGCGGCCGCGGGCTCACCTCCGAGAAAATCACCGTGTCACCCTTGACGAAAAACTCCACGCCGAACACGCCCCAGCCACCCAGCGCGCCGGTGATCGCCGCCGCCTGCCGCTGCGCCTCGGCATGGGCGGCCGGGCTCATGGGTTGCGGCTGCCACGATTCGCGGTAATCGCCCTGCTCCTGCCGATGGCCGATCGGCGCGCAGAAGCTCACGCCGTTCACGTGCCGCACCGTCAACATGGTGATCTCGTAGTCGAAATCGACGAAACCCTCCACGATCACCCGGCCCTTGCCCGCGCGGCCGCCCGATTGCGCGTACGCCCAGGCTTGCGGCAATTCGCTGGCGTCGCGCACCACGCTCTGGCCCTTGCCCGACGAGCTCATCACCGGCTTGATCACGAACGGGTAGCCGATGGCGGCGGCCGCCTCGCGGTACTCGGCCTCGTCATTGCAGAAGCGGTACGGCGAGGTGGGCAGTTTCAATTCCTCGGCGGCCAGCTTGCGGATGCCTTCGCGATCCATCGTGAGCCAGGCGGCGCGGGCGGTGGGGATCACCCGCTGGCCCTCCTTCTCCAGCTCGATCAGGGTCGGTGTATGGATCGCCTCGATCTCGGGCACCACCAGGTCGGGCTTTTCCAGCTCGATCACGGCCCGCAGCGCCGCGCCATCGAGCATGTCGATCACGTGGCTGCGATGGGCCACCTGCATAGCCGGCGCGTCGGCGTAGCGATCCACTGCGATCACCTCCACCGCATAGCGCTGCAGCTCGATCGCCACTTCCTTGCCCAGCTCACCCGCGCCCAGCAGAAGGACACGCAAGGCGTGGCTGGAGTGCGGCGTACCGAATGGCTTCATGGGGTTTTCCCGGGCGGCAAACCGGCATTGTATGCGGCCACGTTCGCGTAGCCACCCCATGGGTAGCAGCCGGGAATAGGGAATAGGGAATGGGAAAAGCAAAGGGCTCGGCGCCCGCTGCCTCTTTCGAGCCGGCGAAGAGCGCTCTTCCGATTCCCTATTCCCTATTCCCCATTCCCGGTGCTGCCATTGGCCGCGCCCAGGCGGTGCAGCGGGCGGCCGTCGTTGGCGTCGTAGACCACCAGTTCGCCGGAAGCTTGATCGACGACCAGCAACCAGTCGTGATCCGCATCGCTCCAATGCACCAGCGGTGCTATCGGCGTTGCCGACGTCGTGTTGTCACTGCCGGTGACGGGCGGCCACAGGAGTTGCAGCATCCCTGCCGCCAGCAACGCAAAGCCGAGCCACGGTACGAGCCGCCAGAATCGCGACGGGCTGATCGTGTGTGCATGCCGAAGGGCGATCTGCATGTTCATGCCGGAAGCGTCCCACCGCCGGATGACAGCACGATGTCACCCGCTGGAACTATGTGTTACCGCGGCGCAGCGACAGCCCCAGCGCGATCCAGCCCGCGATGAACGCCAGCCCGCCCAGCGGCGTCACCACGCCGGCCCAGCGCGGTGCACCCAACGCCAGCGCGTAAAGACTGCCGCTGAACAGCACAATGCCGAGCGCGAACGCGCCCACCGCGAAGCAGCCGCTGCGGCCGCGCCCCAACCCCACCGCCAGCACCAATGCCAGCGCGTGCCAGGCGTGGTAATCGACCGCGGTGCGCCACAGCTCGCGGTGTTGTGGGTCCAGCACCTGGCGCAAGGCATGCGCACCGAACGCGCCCAGCATCACCGCACTGGCACCGGCCAGGCCGACCAGCAGCGCAAGCGGGGTACGGACAGGTTGTCGCGGCATGGGGAAATTTCCGGGTTGGCGGAGCCGGCGCAGGGGCCGGTGTCGTATGCTGGAAGGGATCAGAACACCGGATTTTCGCATGAAGCCCCGCTACCTGCTGTGCCTCCCCCTGCTGTTGCTGCTTGCCATGGGCGCCTTGCTCGGCGGTTGCCGCAGCGAACCGCTGCCCCTGCGCCTGACCAATATCAGCGGGCACATGCCGGATCTGGACTTCAAGCTCACCGACGACAACGGCAAGGCGGTGACGGGCGCGGATTATCGCGGCAAGGTGGTGCTGCTGTACTTCGGCTACACCCACTGCCCGGACGTCTGCCCGCTGACCCTGGCCCAGCTCCATGTGGTGATGCAGCGGCTGGGGCCATTGGCCGATGGTGCGCGCATCCTGTTCGTCAGCGTGGACCCGGCGCGGGACACGCCCGCCATCATGCACGCCTACGTCAACGCGTTCGACAAGCGCGCGGTGGGCCTGGTGGGAAGCGCGCGCGCGGTCGAGGCGCTGAGCAAGCGCTATCGCTCCGCCTTCACCCGCGAGCCGGGCGATGCCGACGGCAATTACGAAGTGAGCCACAGCTCGGCCATCTACATCTTCGATCGCGAGGGCAAGGCGCGCCTGCTGGCCACGCCATCCGCCTCGCAGGACGACCTCGTCCACGACCTGCATCTGCTGCTCGACACCGGAGCCACGCCATGAAGCCGACTCGACGGCCTTTCCTCAACGCTGGCTTGTTGCTGGCCGGCCTGTTGCTGACCAACGGCGTGCAGGCCACGGCGGCCGACCACGTCCACGCCAGCAATGCGTGGATCCGCGTGTTGCCCGGCGCGCTCCCTGCCGGTGCGTACGTGACGCTGCACAATGACAGCGCGCAACCCGTGGCGCTCACTGGTGCCACTAGCACGGCGTATGCCGAGGTGATGCTGCACCACAGCTCAACCGCCGGCGGGATGAGCCGCATGAGCATGGTCGACACGCTGACCGTGCCGGCACATGGCGAAGCGGTGCTGGCCCCGGCCGGCTATCACCTGATGCTGATGAAGGCGAAAACCCCGGTAAAACCCGGGGACACCGTCAAGCTCACACTGAAGTTCAGCGACGGCAGCACCCTGGCCACCGACTTCGCGGCTCGCCCGGCCAATGCCATCGATGCAGGCGAGCCACACTCGGGGCACTGAGCGGCAAAACCGTTACGCCGAACGGCTCGCCTCCACCCGGCGCGGTTGCGGCCTTCGCGGCAGCCGGCCATTGCGTGACAGCCGCAGCCACTGGCGCATGGCCATCATCGCGCCGATCGATTCCAGCAAGGCCGACGGCACCCAGATGATGACGCCGCCGATCAGCTGCCCGGTGAGCACGTTGAAGGTGAAGGCGCGGCCGCAGATCTCGAAGATCGGGTACAGGTCGGTGTGCGAGAACGTGATGATGGCGCCGGCGATGATCTGCGGCGTCATGGTGATCCCCGGCGACAGCACCCGCAGCCCTGCGGTCATCCGCCCCGGCGGGTGCGGCCGGTGATCGAGCACCAGCGACCAGTAGGCGAAACCGCTGATCAACATGCTCCAGTTCATGAAGCGGTAGATGCGCCAGTCCAGCATCGCCAGCGTCTGCATCGAGGGAATCAGCCACACCAGGATGAAGCCGATGAACAGCACCGTCGCCACGGTGGGGTTCAGCAGCACGCCAGTCACCACGCGCCACGGCCACGAGCGACGCAACGGCACCCACAGGCGCATGCGCCATGAAAACGGCATGCCCGCACGCAACACCGTGCCAGGAAACGCGGTGACGATCAGCAGCGGCGCCAGATGATGCAACAGCAATTGCTGGATGCGATGCACGAAAAACTCGTGCTCGGCGAAGTAATCAAGATAGGTGTGCAGCGACAGGTAGATGATCGCCATGCCGGTCCAGAACGCCAGCTTGCGGCTGAAACTCACCGACATCCGGCGGCTGCCACGCCAGTACAGCACGCAGGTCAGCACGAAAATCGCCAGGAAGATCCAGGAGAACTCCCACGGCACGATCCATTTCAACAACGTTGCAATCAACTCAGGCCACCACGACGAATCCGCGCACCGGCGAGCGCGATCCCGCCAGCATAGTCGGGCGCGGCGCCGGAATCCTCCCCGCGGCGCCCGCCACGTTGCGGCAGATTGCCGCCCTCACGAGCGCCGGCGCCGACTGTGCCGTGCGCGCCGCCAGCCGTACAGCAGGCCGATCAGGATCACCAACACCGGCACCAGCACGATATTGATGAACTTCAGGCGCAGGCCCAAGGCATCGATTTCGGCATTGAGCTGATGCTGGACGTTGCGCAGTTCGGTGTGGATCGCCATCTGGCGCTGGCGGAATTGTTCGATCTCGCGCCGCTGCTCGACGGTCACCGTATCGCCGCTGCCGCCCTTGGCCGGCTGCAGCTCCTCCAGCCGGCGGCGGGTATCGGCCAGCTCGCGCTCCAGCTCCTGCTTCTTCTGCAGGAATTTCTGGTTGGCCGCGTTGCGCAACGCCTCGACGCGGGTGAAGGGGCGCTGCGACGTGGCGCGGCCGCGGATCGAAAGCAGCGCCGACGAACCGCTGAGGTTGTCCACCATGTTGGCGATGAAATCACCGTTGTTGGCGAACGCGCTCAGCATCGGCTGGCCGAGGATGGTCTGTGTCTCCACCCACAGCCGGTCGCTGAGCAGGTCCGTATCGGCCACCAGCACCACCTCGGCGTTGCTGCGTGAACTGGCCAGGTGGCCGGGCTCGCCCGCCCGCTCGGGGAAGGCGCTCCGGAACGGCCCCTGCAGCCGCGCCGCCAGCACGTAGTGGATATTGTCCGGCCGGTAATCCTGCAGCAGCGAGGCCGGGTCGGCGGTGGCCTGCATGGTGCGCTGGGTGGAGACCGCCTCGGCGTCGCCGGTGCTCTGCAACAACGGAATCAGCCGCGTGCCGGCATCGGGCGCAAGGTCGAAGTATCCGGCGGTGGACAGATTCACGCGCTGCAGGCTGGCGGTGATCACGTCGTTGCGATTGAGCTCCTGCGCGCCCAGGCCCAGCATCGCCGGATGGTTGAGGCTGCTTCCGGCCAGCTCGATCTGCAGCGCGCGCGAACGGTCGAGCACGACCTGGCGCGGGTCATACACCACGCCCCACGCCGCGAACATCCGCGGCAGGTCGGAGCTGTGCTCCGGCAACGCTGCGCCGACGTCGTACGGCGAGCTCTGCAGTTGCTCGGCATCGGGGTCGACAAACACCGCCAGGTGGCCGCCCTGAAGCAGGTACTGGTCGATCGCGTACAAGGCATCGCTCGACAAATGCGTCGGCTGGATCAACCAGAGCATCTTCAGGTTCGGGTCCACCCGCTTCAATTGCGCAGGATCCAGCACGCGCAGGTCGAACAACTGGCTCAGCTGCTGCACCGCCGCCCAGGGTTGCTGGCCCAGCACCGGCTTGCCCTCCACCGGCAACGCGCTGATCACGCCGATCGGCGGCTTGCGCGTCTGATCCAGCTCGTACAGCAACTTGGCGATGTCGTATTCCAGGAACGCCTCGCGCGCCGGATCGAAGAACGGGATGCTCAGCGCCTTCTCCGGCACCTGGCTGACCACCTCGTTGTCGCCGTCGCCGGCCTGCCGGTTGCCGGCCAGCCCGAAGAACACCCGCTCGCCGTTGCTGCCGCCGCTGGCCGCCGTCAACCCGCTGCCTTCGGCATTGGCCTCGTCATCGGAATACGGCACGGGGTCGATGATCTGCAACCGGATGCGGCCATGCGCACGCGCCACCATTTCCTGCAGCATCTCGCGCACGCGCTGCTCGTAACTGCGCAGTTGCGGCAGGTCGCGCGTGGCGTGCTCGGAAAAATACAGGGTGAGTTTCAACGGCTGCCGCAGGCCATCGACAATGTGCAGCGTGCCGGGCGAAAGCGTGTAGAGATGGTCCGTGGTGAGATCGATGCGTACCGCATGCATCCAGCGGCTGGTGGTGACGATCAGCGGCACGAATACCAGCACCAGCAAAACCAGCGCGGCGTACAGCAACGAGCCGCGCGTCAACTGGAGCGGCCGGGTCAGGAAGGCGGGAAGGTGCAGGCGCGGCATCGGTCAGCGCGTCCTTTTCAGGTCGAGCAGCAACACGCCGGCGGTGAGCCAGCCCACGATGCTGAGCAGGAAATACAGCAGGTCGCGCAGGTCGAGCACGCCGCGGGCGATCGAACCGAAGTGACGCAGCATGCTCAGATGCGCCACCGCGTTGATCAGCCGGCGCGGCAAGGTGCCCTGGAAAAACTCCAGCACCTGCGGCTGGCCGACCAGGATCAACAGCACGCACACCAGCGCCGTGAGGATGAACGCGATCACCTGGCTGCGCGTCAGCGCGGACAGGCAGGCACCGATCGCCACGAACGTGCCGGCCATGAACCAGCTCCCGAGATAACCCGCCAGGATCACGCCGTTGTCGGGCGAACCGAGGTAGTTGACCGTGATCCAGATCGGAAACGTCAGCCCCAGCGCCAACCCGATGAACAGCCATGCGGCCAGGAACTTGCCCAGCAGCGCCTGCCACAACGTCACCGGCAGCGTCAGCAGCAGTTCCAGCGTGCCGCCCTTGGCTTCCTCGGCCCACATGCGCATGGTGATGGCGGGCACCAGGATCAGGTACAGCCACGGATGCATCACGAAAAACGGCTGCAGGTCGGCCTGCCCGCGCGCGTAGAAATCGCCGGCGTAGAAAGTGAGGATGCCGGCGAGCACCAGGAAGATGACCAGGAACACATACGCCACCGGCGTCACGAAATAGCTGCGCAGCTCGCGTCGCATCACCGCATTGATCGGGCTCATGCGGCGCCCGCCGTGCCGGTGGTGATCTGCCGGAAAACCTCATCCAGCCGGCCACGTTCGAGCTGGATCTCCGACACTTCCAGCCCCTGCTCGCGCAACAGCGTCTGCACCGGCTCCAGGATGCGTATGCCCGGCTTGGGGAACACGGTGATGCGACCGTCCAGCGGGTCGACCTCGATCGCGGCAACCTGCGGCAACCGCCCCAGCATCTCCTGTGATACGCCGCTGCCGGGCGCGCTGAACGACACCGCGCCGTGGTAGCGCGAGCGCGCCTCCAGTTCCGCGGGCGTGGCATCAGCCAGCAAGGTGCCCTGCGCGATGATCACCACGCGGTTGCACAGCGCGTGCACTTCTTCCAGCAGGTGGGTGGAAATGAGGATGGTGCGCTCGCGCGCCATGGTGTCGATCAACTGGCGCACGGCGTGCTTCTGGTTCGGGTCCAGGCCATCGGTGGGCTCGTCCAGCATCAGCACCGGCGGATCGTGCAGGATGGCCTGGGCCAGGCCGACACGCCGCCGCAAGCCCTTGGACAACGTGTCGATGCATTGCTCCATCACGTCGTCCAGTTGCAACAGGTGCACCACCTCGTCGATGCGCCGGTAACCCAGCTCCGGCTTCAACCGGCGCATGCGCACGATGAACTGCAGAAATTCGCGTACCGTCAGCTCGCCGTAGCTGGGCGCGCCCTCGGGCAGGTAGCCCAATGCCCGCTTCGCCTTCAGCGGTTCGCGCCGGATATCGTAGCCACACACCCGCGCCGTGCCCGAGGTCGGCGCCAGGAAGCCGGCGATCATCCGCATCGCCGTGGATTTGCCCGCCCCGTTCGGGCCCAGCAGCCCCAGCACCTGGCCCGGTTCGGCGCGGATGCTCAACGCATCCACCGCGGTGAGGTGGCCATAGCAACGGGTGAGCTGGTCGGTTTCTATCATGTCCGGTCGACGATCGGGAACAGTGGCTGCGCACCAAGCGCTGCCGTGCATCGGAACAATGTACCGCAAGCGGCGAAGTGTCCGGTGACGGCGTGGCCGGTCACCAAAAAGAAAGGCTCCTCCGTCAGGAAGAGCCCTTCTTTGCGTGTTGCGGTAGCTGCTTACTCGCCAGCAGGCGCTTCGCTGCTGCTGGCCGGCGCGACGCTGCTTGCGCTGGCCGGGGCCGCCGCCGAGCCGGCGCTGGCCGGAGCCTCTTCCTCAAGCGACGGCGGCTTGATGCCGGCGGCCTGCTCCGGGGTCTGGTCCGGCGCGTTGCTCAGCGGCAGGTAGATCTCGAACTGCGAGTACGTCTCGACGTTGTCGCCGATCTTGGTCTGGATGTTGTACGGGCGGTTGACCACGTCATCGAACGCGTAGCCATGCGTCTGTGCATAGGCCTTCAGCATGTCGCGGGTCTGCGGCACGCCGGCGAAGGTGCCGTTCCACACGCCCTTCAGGGCCGGGCCACCGAAGGCCAGCGTGGCGCGCACGTTCCCGTCGACAACCAGGCGACCGTAGCGGTCACGACTGTCCACGGCCAGCGGGGCACTGTCCGCATCGGCGCTGCTGCTGCTGGACTCGGCGGGTGCGGCAAGGGGATCCAATGCCGGCGGCGTGGGAGGTGTCAGCTGCTCGGCCTGACCGTTGACGGTGAGGCTGCTGTTGTCGATCGGCATCGCCACGTCGAAGGTGTAGGTCTGGTCGCCATAGTTGGTGGTGAACACGACCCGCGGGCCGGTGACGTTCACACCCAGCTTCTTGGCGGTGGCCTGAATCTGTGCAACCGCCTTGCTGGTCGCCGCCTCGAAGCCTTCCAGGCCGTCCTTGCGGGCGATCGAGGTGGGCACCAGCAGCACCGGGGTTTGCTGCGTCTGCACGATGTACGGGATCAGATCGGCGTAGTCGATGTTCGGTACCGTCGCCATCACGTTCTGCAGGTTGTTCAGCGTGACGTCCACGAAGGAGTCCGGATCGCCGTGGATGTACAGGTTGGCGAAGCGGTTGACCAGGTTCCAGCCGTAGGCGACGTCATAGGACCAGGTCACTTCGGTCAGCTGACCGCGGCTGCCCTGGCGTTCCAGGTCCAGCGTGAAGTGCTTGTCCTGACCGCGCCAGTTGTTGTCCAGGTTCCAGACGATGCTGGCGGTCTTGGTGGTGCTGGTGATCTGGTCGAACGACGGGGTGGCGTTGGCGATGGTCAGCTTGCCGTTGCCTACCTTCTCGTTGTCGCTGCTCCAGCTCAACTCGGCACCGGGGCCGTAGGCATTGCCCGAGAAGCTGAACTTCGTGTTCCGATCGTACGAACGCAACACCGAGTACTCGGGCACGCGGCGAAGATTGTCGAGCACGTCGTAGACCTGCCGCATGTCCTTGCCGATTACCAGCGACCGCTCCACGTGACCGTGGCCCGGCATGACCACACCCGCCACCACGCCGATCAGGGCGACGATGATCAGGGCAACAAAAAATTCAAGGACACGCATCATTCCAAGGGTCTCCGAACGTCTCTACGCAGTACCAGGATGGCAGTACCAGGATGGTCTCCCCAACCGCGTGGCGCGGTGCCTCCCATGGGTTGCTACAGGGATGCAAAAGGGGGGTCGGCAATTGCCGAAGCTACGGATGTTACTTGCTCGCGGGCTGGAACGCTATTGCCGGGAACATCCGTATGGATGGCCACGTGAAACGGCCTCGCGGCGCCATTCCGGCAGCCATGGCGAGCCGCGTTGCGGCTCAGACGATGCCCAGTTCCAGCGCCTTCAATACGGCGCGGGTACGGTCGCGGACGCCCAGCTTGGAAAGGATGTTGGATACGTGGTTCTTCACCGTGCCCTCGGCCACTTTCAGCGAATTGGCGATTTCCTTGTTGCTGTAGCCGCCGGAAAGCAGCCGCAGGATCTCGGTTTCGCGCTCGGTCAGCGGGTCGGGCTGCTCCAGGCTGGTGAACTGGTTCTGCATGCGTGCCACCCCGGCCATCAGCCGCTGGGTGACCATCGGCGCCACCAGCGAGCCGCCGCCGGCCACCACGCGCACCGCCTCGACCAGTTGCTCTAGCGACACATCCTTCAGCAGATAACCGCGCGCACCGGCCTTCAGCCCCTGCAGCACCAGTTGGTCGTCGTCGAAGGTGGTGAGGATGATGGTGGGCGGCAGTTCGTCGCGGGACGCCAGCGTCTGCAACACTTCCAACCCGCTCATGTTGGGCATGCGCAGGTCCAGCAGCACCACGTCGGGCTTGATCCGCGGAATCTCGCGTATCGCCTGGGCGCCGTCGGCGCATTCGGCCACGACGCGGATGTCAGCAGCGAGATCCAGCAGCGAACGTACGCCCTGGCGCACCAGATTCTGGTCGTCGACGAGACAAACGGAAATCATCGCGCATCCTCAAGCAGTAAGGCCCATGGGGCGGTATCGGCACGACGCATCGCCCCCGTCAGCAGTGCATTCTTGCATGTCTGCGCGGGCCACGGAAAACCCTTGGTGTGGCCGCAATCCCCATCGCCGGCAGAGGCGCTCAGGGCATTCGCAGCGCCGGCGGGTCGAATCGCGTGGGCGCGTGCGCCAGCGACGGGTGCTCACCCAGCGGCAGTCGCACCGACAGCGCAAAACCGCGGCTGACGCCGGTATGCAGGGTGACGCTGCCGCCAAATTCGGCCAGCCGCTCGCGCATGCCCGAGAGCCCGTTGCCTGGCTTGACCTGGGCCGCGCCACGGCCGTCGTCGCGCGCCTGCAGGCCGACCTCGCTGGCCTCGGCATAGGCGAAATCCAGCCACAGGTTGCGCGCGCCCGCGTGCCGCGCGGTGTTGGTGATGATCTCCTGCGCGCAACGCAGCAGCACATGTGCCCGCCGCGGATCTTCCACACTGAAGCGCGGCGGCATCTCCACATGGATCTTCAACCCGGGCACGCCATCCGTAAGCGTGCGCAGGGCGCGGGTGAGGTCGACCGCATCATCCTGGCGCAGTTCGCTCACCGCTTCGCGCACGTCGGAAAGGAGGTGCCGCGCCGTGCTCTGCGCCTTGCGCACGTGGGCGCCCGCCGCCTCGTTGGTGAGGTGGCTGGCCACTTCGAGGTTGAGACTCAGCGCGGTGAGGTGGTGGCCGATGACGTCATGCAGATCGCGGGCGATGCGCATGCGCTCGGCGATGCGGCTGGACTCGGCCAGCAAGGCCCGCGTGGCGCGCAGTTCCGAATTGAGGCGGCGCTGCACTTCGCGCTCCTCCGCCTGCTGGCTGGCGATCGCCGAGGTGGTGAACACCAGCACGGAAATGCCCAGGTAGACACTCGCCTGCACGAAACCGATCGCGATGCTGTGGTCGTACTCCGGGAACGTGGCGAACACCGCCACCAGACTCAAATGCTGCAATACCAGCCACAGTCCGCCCATCCAGAACGGCAGCAGCCAGGGCAGGACCACCGAGGCCACCACCATCAGCATGGCCGACAGGCCGCTGTGGCTGTACCAGCCCACCGCCACCGCCGCCGCCGTCATCAGCGCCAGGCCCAGCAACTTCAGCGCGGGGTAACGGCGCGAGCCCAGGTTGCTGGTCAGCAACCAGTACATCAGCCCGAACACCAGGTAGCACAGCGTCCACAGCAACAGCGAGAAACTCGGCCGCTGCAACTGGTTCAGGCGCTCGGCCGCCCAGGTGGTGACCAGCGGCGTCCCGGCTGACAAATAGGTAAAGAACCCCGCGTAACGGAGCAGCAGGCGGATATGGTTGAAGAATGGCCATCGCATGGCGCGCATCATTGGCCGTGCGGGCGCCCAGCGCAATCCACGACAGTCAGCAGAAGCGCGCCGGCGCCGGCTTTACAAAGGTTTTACATGGGCTTTCGCCGGTGTACGGGGCATGGCCGCATGGCATAATGGCGACTTTGCGAGGCCGTGCGTTGGCCTTTCCCCGACTCCATCAAGCGGAGCAACGAATGGTTCTTGCCATCCGCGACGTGCGCGAGCACGACTTGGATGCGGTGCTGGCGCTCAACAACGCCGCCGGCCGCTCCATCCTGGCACTCGACTCCGCGCGGTTGCGCTATTTCTACGAGCACGCGGAATACTTCCGCGTGGCCGAGGTCGACGGTCACCTCGCCGGTTTCCTGATCGCCCTTCGCGATGGCGGCGAGTACGACAGTCCCAACTACCGCTGGTTCGGCGAGCATTACCCGCAGTTCATGTACATCGATCGCATCGTGATCGCCAACGCCTACCATCGCCACGGCCTGGGCCGCGTGCTGTATTGCGACGTGCACAGCTACGCCGAAGTGCGCGTGCCGTTGCTCACCTGCGAAGTGCTGCTGGAACCACGCGACGACGTGGTCGTGCTTTTCCACGGCACCTATGGCTTCCAGGAAGTCGGCCAGCAACGCATGGGCAAGGACGGCCCGCAGGTCAGCCTGCTGGCGCTCGACCTGCCCAGTTACGCCTACGTGCGCGAAACCTGGCTCGACAAGGGTGGCCTGCCCGACGTGCCCTGGTTGAGCGAGCGCACCGTGCCGGCATTGGCAGCCACCCCTGCGCGCACATCGGCGGGAAAACAACATTCATGAACGCAAAAACCGAATCAACCGACGCCTGCGACCTGCGCTTCGGCCAGGTAGGCATCGCCTGCGTGCGCGTGCGCCGGGTCGATGCGGCCGCACTGTGCGAGGAGCTTGAGCGCCGCGTACGCGCCGCGCCGCAGATGTTCTCCCGCGCCGCCGTGGTGCTGGACCTCAGCCACCTGCTGCACCTGCCGGATGACGGCACGGTCGACGCGCTGCTCGAAGCGGTGCGCAGCGCCGGCATGCTGCCGGTGGGGCTGGCCTACGGCACCAGCGAAACCGAGGCTTTGGCCAGCCGCATGGGCCTGCCGCTGATCGCCAAGTTCCGCGCCGCCTATGAGCCGGCCGCGGCCACGCCGGCCGCCGAGACCCGTGCGCCCGAACCCGTGGCGCGGCCGGAGCCGATCCTGGCGCCGCCCGAAGCGGGCCACCCGCTGGGCGCGCAACACCACGACGGCTCGGTGCGCTCCGGCCAGCAGATCTACGCCCGCGACCGCGATCTGATCGTCACCGGTGCGATCGCCAACGGTGCCGAAGTGATCGCCGATGGCAATATCCACATCTACGGTGGCCTGCGCGGACGCGCCATGGCCGGTGCGCAGGGCGACGAGAAAGCGCGCATCTACGTCTCCGATTTCCGGGCGGAACTGGTGGCCATCGCGGGCCAGTACCGCGTGTTCGAACAAATTCCCGACGACCTCGAGGGCCGGTCCGTGCAATGCTGGCTCGAGGGCGAAAAACTGTTGATCGCAAAACTGTGATCAGCTGCAACAACAACCTTGCGGAGATGGGCTCTTGACTGCTGAGATTATCGTTGTCACTTCCGGCAAGGGCGGCGTCGGCAAGACGACCACCAGCGCCTCGCTCGCCACCGGCCTGGCCATGGCCGGCAAGAAAGTCGCCGTGATCGACTTCGACGTCGGCCTGCGCAACCTCGACCTGATCATGGGCTGCGAGCGACGCGTCGTGTATGACTTCGTCAACGTGGTGCACGGCGAAGCCACCCTGAAACAGTCGCTGATCAAGGACAAGCGCTACGAGAACCTGTACGTACTGGCCGCCAGCCAGACGCGTGACAAGGATGCGCTGACCCAGGAAGGCGTCGAGAAAGTGCTCGACAGCCTGTCCGAGGACGGCTTCGACTACGTCATCTGCGACTCTCCCGCCGGCATCGAGAAAGGCGCCCACCTGGCCATGTACTTCGCCGACAAGGCCGTCGTGGTGGTGAACCCGGAAGTGTCGTCGGTGCGCGATTCCGACCGCATCCTGGGCCTGCTGGCCAGCAAGACGCGGCGCGCCGAGCGCGGCGAAGGCCAGGTCACCCAGCACCTGCTGCTGACGCGCTACAACCCCGCGCGCGTGGCGATCGGCGAAATGCTCAGCGTCACCGACGTGGAGGACATCCTGGGCATCAAGGTGGTCGGCGTGATCCCGGAATCGGAGAACGTGCTCACCGCGTCCAACAACGGCATCCCGGTGATCGTCGACACGGCCTCCCCGGCTGGCCAGGCCTACAGCGACACGGTGGCCCGCATCCTCGGCGAAGAGCGTCCGCTCCGCTTCATCGATGTGCCCAAGAAGGGCTTTCTCCAGCGCGTGTTCGGAGGTTGATCACGATGGGTATTCTTGATTTCCTGAAGCGCCGGCCCGAGCCGACCGCCACCGTGGCCCGCGAGCGGCTGCGCATCATCGTGGCGCAGGAGCGCTCCTCCCGCGGCGCGCCCGACTACCTGCCGATGATGCGCAACGAATTGCTCGAAGTGATCAAGAAATACGTGCACGTCGACATCGAGGCGATCAACATCAACCTGGAGCGTGACAGCGGCCATGAGATCCTCGAGCTGTCGGTGACGCTGCCGGACGGCAAGAAAAAACCGGACGCCGGCGACGCCGCCACGGCCAGCTGAGCGTTCCAGCGGCGGGCCGGCGCATCCGCCCGGCCCTCCCCGCCTCTCGTCACCAAGCCCCCAACATGTCATCCGCACATCCCTCGCCCGCCGGATCGCCCGATACCGTGTTGCGGCTGGCCCAGCTCGGCTTCGACGCGCCCACCGCGCTGCTGGGCCGCTACGGCCTGACGCTGCAACGCGTTGACGATGGCGCGGCCATCCCCGGCAGCTTCTGGGGCGACGAGGAAGCCGGCATCATCGGCACCACGGTCTACGCGCGGGCGGATACGCCGCTGCATTCGCTGCTGCACGAGGCCTGCCACCTGATCGTGATGCCACCGGACAGACGTCTGGACGTCCATACCAACGCCACCGATTCCATCGAGGAAGAGGACGCCACCTGCTACCTGCAGATCGTGCTGGCCGATGCCTTCCCCGGCGTGGGCCGCGAACGCCTGATGGCCGACATGGATGCGTGGGGCTATACGTTCCGGCTGGGTTCCACCCGGGCCTGGTTCGAGAACGACGCGGCCGAAGCGCGGGCGTTTCTCGTCGCGCGCGGGCTGGTCTGACGATCAGCCGTCACCGCCAAGGCCACGCGGCTTACCTGGCGTGCCACTTGTCGTCGTCGCCTTTCCTGTAATCCTTCTTCACGGCCGACCACGCCACCTTGTGCGCCGTCTCCTCGCACGACGCATCGCCGCGGCGATCGTCCTTGTCGGCGTACTCGCCCCAGGCGCTGTTGAACGCCTCCTTGTAGATCTCCTGCGCATGCTTCGGCACGTTGTCGCGTACGGAATCAGGCAGGTCGCTAATGGATTTGTAAGGCATGACCGAACCTCCAGCAATGCAGTCGCGGCAGTCCGGAAACACCGGACCGATGGCGTCCGCAAAGTCTGGATCGGTCGCGGTCAAGCAGCCGTCAAAAGGCCCGCCCCAACCGACCGAAGCTCACGCAACCGTTGCCGGCATATAACTGCCCACCTCGGTACGGCAGGCCTTCACCAACCGGTTCCAGCCGTTGATGGCGATGATCGCCAACGTCAATTCGACTGTCGCTTTTTCATCGAAGTGCTCGCGCACCTCGGCATACAGCTCATCGGGCAGGTCGTTGGTGGAAACCTGGGTCACCGCCTCGGCCCAGCTCAACGCGGCGCGCTCGCGCGGCGAATAGAACGGCGCCTCGCGCCAGGCCGACAGCAGGTACAGCCGCTGCTCGGTTTCGCCGGCGGCGCGCGCCTCCTTGATGTGCATGTCCAGGCAATAGCCGCAGCCGTTGATCTGCGACACCCGCACCTTCACCAGCTCCAGCAGCGAATGCTCCAGTTCACTGCGATGCACAACGGCTTCCAGGCCACGCATCGCCTTGAATGCGTCGGGGACAGCGGTACGGAAATCAATGCGTGCTTTCATGCGGCTCCTCGCGGCAACGAATGGAATGGAAAGGAATACGGCTGGACCGCGACGTCAGCGCGGCTCGGTGATCTGCGCCTGCAGTTCGACATCCCGCGCCAGACCCGGCGCCTTCGGCACGCGGCTGATCCGCCCGTACCAGTACCACGACAACACGCCGATCAGGGTCAGGGTCGATGAGCCCAGCGACAGCGACAACATGGTCGACGACAGCAGCGGCGACAGCACGCCCGCGACCAGGCTGCTGAGCAGCAGGCTGGCAAACGCCTGCACCGAGGAAATGCCGCCACGCAGGTGGGGGAAGCGATCCAGCAGCAGCAAGGTGAGCGTGGGGAACGCCAACTGCACGCCCACGCCGTGCAGCACCAGCGGCAACATCGACCACGGCAGCCGTGGTTGCGGCAACGCCAGCGCCAGCGATACATGCAGCACACACGCCAACAGCATCACCGCATAACCCAGGTTGACCGTGAAACGCACGCTGCGCCGATCGGCCAGTCGCCCGGAAAGCCAGGCGCCGCTGATCAGCCCGACCACCACCGGCACGAACAACCAGGGGAAATCCTGCGCCGACAGATGCAGCAGTTCCAGCACGATGCGCGGTGCCGAGGCGATGAACAGGAACAACCCCGCGAAGTTCACCGAGCTGGAAATCAGCAACGGCCAGAACGGCCGGTCACGACCGAACGACAGATAGCCGGCCAGCAGCGGACGCACCGCGAACGTGGTGCGCCGCGCAGGCGGGTGACTCTCCTCCAGCCAGATCGCGACGGCCGCCGACAGCAGCAGCGTGAACAGCAGCAGAAACCAGAAGATGCCGTGCCAGCCGCCCAGCGGCAGCAGCCACGCGCCCACCATCGGCGCGATCACCGGCGACACGCCGAAAATCATCATCACCTGCGACATCAACCGCTGCGCGGCCGGCCCTTCGAACGTATCGCGGATCACCGCGCGCCCCACCACCAGCCCGGCGCCGGCGCAGGCACCCTGCAGCGCGCGGCAGGCCAGCAGCATCGCGAACGAGGTGGATACCGCCGCCAGCACCGACGCCAACGCATACACCAGCATGCCAGCCACCATCACCGGCTTGCGCCCGATCGCGTCGGAGATCGCGCCGTGGAACAGGCTCATGGCCGCATAGGTCAGCAGGTAGACGCTGATCAGCTGCTGCAAGGCCGCGCTGTCCACCTGGAAATGGGCGCCGATCAGGGGGAAAGCGGGGAAGATCGCGTCGATCGAAAACGGGCCGATCATCGACAACGCCGCCAGCAACCAGGGAAGGCTACGACGTGCCGCGCGCGGGGGTGGGTTCATCGGAGCGGCAACGTCGGGCGGCAACAGGAAGTGCATTGTAGCGAGCGCGTGCCCGGCCTGCGCCATGCGACGGTGCGCCCCCGCCGCGCTTGCGTTTCTATCGCCCCGGCTCCTAGCATGGCCGCTCCGGGAGATGGCATGCCTCCCGTTCCCGCGACGCAAGATCAAGGGAACCAACCGCCCCGCATCACTGCAGGGGCTGATGATGCCTGCACCACCGGCTTCCGGCGGCGCAGGCGTGCCTGCCGCCGCGGTAGCCGGACACTTCCATTCGTCAGGAGACGCGCTCGTGGGTGTAACCGGATTCGTTGCAATTGGCCTCGGCGGCGCCATCGGCTGCTGGTCGCGCTGGTTGTTGGGCATCGCGCTCAACCCGCTGTTTCCCACCCTGCCGCTGGGCACGCTGGCGGCCAACCTCACCGGCGGCTTGCTGATGGGCTGCGTGATGGGCGTGTTCGACCATTTCCAGACGTTGTCGCCGGAGCTGCGGCTGTTCGTGTTCACCGGCTTCCTCGGCGGGCTGACCACGTTCTCCACCTTCTCGGCGGAATCGGCCACCTTGCTGCTGCGCCAGCAATACCTGTGGTTCAGCGGCCACGTGGCGGTGCACGTGGTCGGTTCGATCAGCATGACCGTCATCGGCATCGCCCTCACCCGCAGCCTGCTGCGCCATTGATCGGGGAACCGGCATGAATCAGGACAACCTGCAACAAGGCCTGCATCTGACGTTCTACTGCCACGTGCGCGCGCGCCACGAGGGCATGCTGGTATCGCAATGGCTGCTGGAGCAGGCACGCCGCGACGGCCTCGGTGGCGGCTCGGTGTTTCGCGCCACCGCCGGCTTCGGCCGCCACGGCGTGCTGCGCGAGGAGCAGTTCTTCGAGCTGGCCGACGACCTGCCGGTGAAGGTGGAATTCCTGCTGCGCGAGGACCAGGCCGACCTGCTGCTGGAGCGCGTACGCGCCGCCGGCATCGACACGGTGTATGCACGGACGCCGGCAAACTATGGCGTGCTCGGCAACGGGGCGGCGAAAGCCGGATGACTGCCGCGCGCATCGACGTTGCCGAACGCCGGGAGTCCACCATCCGGCGCTGACGGCTGTTTGTTCGTTCCACTCCGCGAGGAAAGGCATGAGCCAGGACACCTTGAAGGATCGCGCCAGCGAACTGCTGCAGAGCGCCGGCATCACCATCAACGGCGCCGCACCCACTGATCTCCAGGTACACGACGAGCGACTGTATTCGCGCGTGTTCGCCCACGGCTCACTGGGCCTGGGCGAAGCCTACATGGACGGCTGGTGGGACGCCGGCGACCTGCCTGGCATGTTCACCCGCATGCTGCTGTCCGGGCTCGACCAGAAACTGCACACCTTCGAGGCGGTGGTCGCCCACCTCAAGGCGCGCTTCATCAACCTGCAGCGCGGCGAGCACGCGTTCGAGATCGGCAAGGCGCATTACGACCTCGGCAACGACCTGTTCCAGGCCATGCTGGGCAAGCGGCTGGTGTATTCCTGCGGTTACTGGGCCGCCGCCGACAACCTCGACGATGCGCAGGCAGCCAAGCTCGACCTGGTCTGCCGCAAGCTGCAACTGCAACCGGGGCAACGCGTGCTGGACATCGGCTGCGGCTGGGGCGAGGCGCTGAAATACGCGGCGGAAAACTACGGTGTCAGCGGCGTGGGCATCACCGTGTCGCAGGAGCAGGCCGAGTTCGCCCGCGAACTGTGCGCCGGCCTGCCCATCGAGATCCGCCTGCAGGATTACCACGACATCGACGAGCCTTTCGACGCGGTGTATTCCATCGGCATGTTCGAGCACGTGGGCGGCAAGAACTACCGCGCGTATTTCGAAACCGTGGAGCGCTGCCTCAAGAGCGGCGGGCTGTCGCTGCTGCATTGCATCGGCACCAACAGCGCGCCCGCGCAGCCCGATCCGTGGATCGAGAAATACATCTTCCCCAACTCGATGATCCCCGCCGCCACCCAGGTGACCGCGGCCCTGCAAGGCCTGTTCGTGGTCGAGGACTGGCACAACTTCGGCCCCGACTACGACCGCACCCTGATGGCCTGGTACGCCAACGCCGAAGCGGCGTGGGACCATCTGCCGGCGCACTACGACGAACGCTTTCGCCGCATGTGGCGTTTCTACCTGGCCACCTCCGCCGCCGTGTTCCGCAGCCGCCGCGACCAGCTGTGGCAACTGACGCTCAGCGCGCGTGGCGTGCCCGGCGGCTACCGCGTGCCGCGCTGAGTCCGTCGCGTCATTGAGCCACCCGCCCGCACCCGTCACACTCGCGGGCATGAACAAACCACGCCTGCCCGCGCGCCTGCTGATCGCCCTCGTCCTGCTGCTTCCGGCGGCCGCCATCGCCAAGCCGGCGCTGTGGGTAACGAAGGATGCCGACACCACGATCTACCTGTTCGGCACCGTGCACCTGCTGCCGAACGACGCCGACTGGCATGACGCCACGCTGGACCGCGCGGTGGCCGACAGCCAGGCGCTCTACATCGAGCTGACCGACGACGACCCGGGCAACATGATGGCGCTGGTGCTGCGCTACGGGCTGGATGCGGCGCACCCGCTGTCCAGCCAGCTCGACGCCGATGGACAACAGCGCCTGCGTACGGCGGCGACCGAGGCCGGCGTGCCCGGCGGCATGCAGGCGCTGAACGTGATGCGCCCCTGGCTGGCCGCACTGACCCTCACCACCGCGCCGCTGCTGAAAGCCGGGCTCGACCCGGAGCACGGCGTGGACAAGCAGCTCAAGGCGCAGATGTCCGCCGCCGGCAAACCCGTGTTTGGCCTGGAATCCGCCGAACAGCAGATGCACTTCCTGGCCGACATGCCGCAGGAAGTGCAGTTGGACTTCCTGCGCTCGGCCATGCGCGATGCCGACAAGGGACCCACCCAGCTGACCCGGCTGATCGACGCCTGGAAGAACGGTGACGTCGCCACCATCGCCCGGCTCGAAGACGAGGACATGCGCCAGACCGCGCCCGAGCTTTACCAACGGCTGCTGGTGCAACGCAATGAAGCCTGGGCAGCCAAGATCGCTGCCCTGCTGCAACAGCCCGGCACCGTCTTCATCGCTGTCGGCGCCGCGCATCTGGCCGGGCCGGACAGCGTGCAGGTGCAGCTGCAGAAGCTGGGTGTCGAAGCGCAGCGCCTGTAGGGGCGCACCCTGTGCGCGATGCTCTTCGTCACGCAACGGAAAGCATCGCGCACAGGGTGCGCTCCTACAAGAATCGGGCGCTTTCTGGCACCATCGACCGGTTAACCGCGCAGCCTGCGCGCCGACCGAATGATGTAACTGCATGAACCTGCAAGCCAATTACGAACAGATCCCGCTGAAGGAGTACGCCGAGCGGGCTTATCTCGACTATTCCATGTACGTGGTGCTTGATCGCGCCCTGCCCTTCGTGGGCGACGGCCTGAAGCCGGTGCAGCGGCGCATCATCTACGCGATGAGCGAGCTGGGCCTGGCGGCCACCGCCAAGCCGAAGAAATCCGCCCGCACCATCGGCGACGTGATCGGCAAGTTCCATCCGCACGGCGACAGCTCCTGCTACGAAGCGATGGTGCTGATGGCGCAGCCGTTCTCGTACCGCTACCCGCTGGTCGACGGCCAGGGCAACTTCGGCTCACCGGACGACCCGAAAAGCTTCGCGGCGATGCGCTACACCGAGAGCAAGCTCAGCCCGATCGCCGAAGCGCTGCTGGGTGAGCTGGCGCACGGCACGGTGGACTGGGTGCCGAATTTCGACGGCACGCTGGAGGAGCCGAGCTGGCTGCCCGCACGCGTGCCGCATGTGCTGCTCAACGGCTCGATGGGCATCGCCGTGGGAATGGCCACCGACATCCCGCCGCACAACCTGCGCGAAGTGGTCAGCGCCTGCATCCGCCTGCTGGACGATCCGGACGCCACCGTGGCCGACCTGTTCGAGCACGTGCGCGGGCCGGATTACCCCACCGAGGCGGAGATCATCACCCCGCGCGGCGACCTGCTGGCGATGTACGAGAACGGCACCGGCTCGGTGCGCGCCCGCGCGGTGTATCAGCGCGAGGAAGGCAACATCGTGATCACCGCGCTGCCACACCAGGTCAGCCCGTCGAAGATCCTGGAGCAGATCGCGTCGCAGATGCGCGCCAAGAAACTGCCGATGATCGAGGATCTGCGCGACGAGTCCGACCACGAGAATCCCATCCGCCTGGTGATCGTGCCGCGCTCCAACCGCGTCGATGCCGACGAGATGATGCAGCACCTGTTCGCCACCACCGATCTGGAAAAAAGCTTCCGCATCAACCTCAACATGATCGGCCTGGATGGGCGCCCGCAGGTGAAGAACCTCAAGCGCATCCTCACCGAATGGCTGAGCTTCCGCACCAACACCGTCACCCGCCGGTTGCAGAACCGGCTGGCCAAGGTGGAGCGCCGGCTGCACCTGCTCGAAGCGCTGCGCATCGCCTACCTCAACCTCGACGAAGTGATCCGCATCGTGCGCACCGAGGACGAGCCGCGGCCCGTGCTGATCGCCCGCTTCAAGCTCAGCGAGGAGCAGGCCGACTACATCCTCGAAACGCGGCTGCGCCAGTTGGCGCGATTGGAGGAGATGAAGATCTCCGCCGAGGCCGACCAACTGGAAGAGGAGCGTGCGCGCATCAACGTGCTGCTGAAATCGCCGGCCAAGCTGAAGGGTTTGATCAAGGACGAGCTGCGCGCCGACGCTGCCAAGTTCGGCGACGACCGCCGCTCGCCGCTGGTCGAGCGCGACGTGGCGCATGCGCTGGATGAAAGCGCGCTGGTGGCCAGCGAACCGGTCACCGTGGTACTGAGCCAGAAAGGCTGGGCACGCGCCGCGAAAGGTCACGATGTCGAAGCCGAAGGCCTGAACTATCGCGAAGGCGACGGCCTGCTGGCCGCGGTGAAAGCCCGCACCACGCAGCAGGTGGCGTTCATCGACTCCACCGGCCGCGCCTATTCCACGCCTGCACATACCTTGCCCTCGGCGCGCGGCAACGGCGAGCCGCTCACCGGCCGTTTCAGCCCCGCGGCCGGCGCCAGCTTCGACGCCATGATCGCCGGCGACAACGCCACCCGGCTGATCCTGGCCACCGATTTCGGCTACGGCTTCGTCACCCGCTTCGAGACCCTCACCAGCCGCAATAAGGCCGGCAAGCAGATCATCAGCCTCAGCGACAAGGCGAAAGTGCTGGCGCCGCAGATCAGCGCCGACCCCGCCCGCGACCGCATCGTGGTGGTCACCACCGAAGGCCATCTGCTGATGTTCTCGGTGGCCGAGCTGCCCGAGCTGGACAAGGGCAAGGGCAACAAGCTGATCGAGATCCCCAAGGCGAAACTGGTCGCCGGCGACGAACGCGTGGCCGGCATCGCCGTGGTCGGCGAAAGCAAGGGCGAAGTCACCCTGTACGCCGGCCAGCGCAAACTCACCCTGCGCTGGGCCGACCTGGTGGAATACGGCGGCACCCGCGCCAGCCGCGGCGGCTTGCTGCCGCGTGGCCTGCGCCGCGTGGAGCGCATCGAGACCACCGGCTGAGGCAACTCCAACTGTAGGAGCGACTTCAGTCGCGACGTTTTTGCATTGAATCGCAAAAGCAAAAGCGTCGCGACTGAAGTCGCTCCTACAAAGTCGACACCGACGGCCCCACAGGAACTTGTCGCCCCCACGCCTTTCCAACCCGGATGTACACGCCAACCGCACCTCGCGCGTTGGTGCTGGTATCAACCCGGAGTACGCATGAACATCAAACGGCTTCTCGTCGCCGCCGCAGCCAGCCTGCTGGCCACCACGGCGTGGGCGCAGACCACCGGCAAGCCGCTGAACCTGAAGCTGCCGCCCAGCGACCTGCCCGCCGCCAGCACCACCGCCCCGAAACCGGCCACCCCGAAAACGGCAGGCGATGCACCGGGCGTGTATTACGGCGATACCAGCGGCCGCATGGGCAATACCGAGCCCGTCGCCGAAGCACCCGATTGCGACGACTCCACCTACAACAAGCCGCAAGTCCACGGCAGCGTCGGCACCGGCATCGTCACCGGCAGCCACATGGGCACCGGCAACTGGAATGCGGGCCAGGTGAACGTCAGCCAGGCGTTTGGCAGCTGCGACGAACCTTCCGGCGGCATCAGCATTTCGGTCGGCGGCAGCCGCGGTCATTTCCCCGACCACGATCGCCGCGGGCGCTGAAGCAAAACCGAATCCGGGCGGCTGCGTTGCAAGCCGACCCGGCCCGCTTCCGCCCCACGGCTTGCGTTCGTGACATCTGTCACGGCAGACACCTGTAAGCGACACTGGCTAGCGGCGGGAATACGCGTGATCCTCTGGACCTGATCCAAGGGGAGTTACGCGATGACGACGAACGACATGCACGCACGTCCATCGGTGGACGCATGGACGCTGGTGGGCCTGGCATTGTTGCTGTTGCCCCTGCTCACGATGGCGCATGAGCTGCTCGGCCACGCCGTCACCTGCGTCGCCACCGGGCACCAGCCCAGCGAACTGGGCGCCTACTACATCGAATGCCCCGGCACGCAGGGATGGGATCACCGCCTCGTGGCGATGGCCGGTACCTGCGTGGACGCGGTGCTGGCAGCGCTGGCGTATCTGGCATGGCGCCGCTTGCGCGGGCCGTTGCCGCGCCTGGTGGCGTGGATCGTGTTCACGGTGAAAGGCATGGTGGCGGCCGGCTACTGGATGTTCTCCGGCGTCACCAACCTCGGTGACTGGGGACCGGACGTGGGTGGCGGGTTGGCGCCGTTGCCATGGCCGTGGCTGTGGCGGGTGGGGTTGTTCGTCGTTGGCCTGGTTGTCTACATCCAAGTCGTTCGCGTCGCCATTCGCATGCTCGGGGTGATGCTCGGCGGTGGTAAACAGGCCGCGCGCACGAAACGCCAGATCGCGATGACGGTGTACGTGGTCGGCGGCGTGAGCGCGCTGCTGGTTGGCCTGTTCAATCCGCATGGCATGGCGATCACGCTGACGTCAGCGGTGGCGGCATCATTCGGCGGCACGGCAGGCTTGTTCAACGTCGCCTATTCCCGCCGCTCCAACCTGCCCGCACAGGATTTCCACATTGGCCGCCACCCGGTGCTGGTGGTGCTTGGCGTCCTGGTGACAGCGGCGTTTGCCGTTGCGCTTGGGCCAACCATTTATTTGCATTGAGCGGCATGTGCGAAGCGATGGGCAGAAGGAAGCCAGGCCCGAAGGCGCTCGGTGTCACCGAGTTCCGTCAGACGCCTTCAACGCACCTGCCGAGCGGTTGGACCAGACAAACCCGACAACCAGGACCAGCGCGATGCCGACCTGGGCGGCAATGCCTTCCATGGTGGGATAGATGCCCAGCAGCTCCACCCGCGGCCCGCCATTGATCCAGGTGATCGGCAGGTAGCCGGCCTCCTGCAGCGCGGAGACCGCCTTGCCCATCAGCACGACGGCCAGCACCGCCATCAGCACGGAGCTGTAGCGGAAGAACTGGCTGATCGGCAGGCGACGGCTGTAACGCATCATCAACCAGCCGATCACCATCAGCACCAGCGACCCGGCCACGCCTCCGGCGATCACGCTGCTCTTGCTGCCCTGATTCCAGATGGCGACATAGAACAGGATGGTCTCGAAGACTTCGCGATACACGACGACGAAGATCAGGCCCAGCAGAAAAACCCCGGAGGTCTTGCTCAACGCGTGGCCAAGTTTGTCGCGCACATAGCGCTGCCAGTTCTCGGCGTGGCTTTTTCCATGCATCCAGATGCCGACCCAGATCAGCACGATCGCCGCCAGCAGCGAGCCAAAACCTTCGGTGAGCTCACGGCTTGCGCCGCTGATGGAAACCACCCAGGTGGCCAGTCCCCACGTCACGGCGCCGGCGCCCAGCGCGGACAGCCAGCCGCCATGCACCCATGGAAGCATTTCCCTGCGGCCCGCCTTGCGCAGCAGGGCAATGATCGCCACGACGATGAGCAATGCCTCCAACCCTTCGCGCAGCAGGATGGTGAAGGCGGCAGCAAAGCTGGCCACGGCGGATGTTTCGCCCTGCGCGAGCACCTGCCCCGCTTCAGCGTACAGATCGTCCAGACGATCGACCTGGGTCTGCAGGGTATCGGCATCGACGTTAGCGCCGATGCCCGCGCGCACGCCTGCCATCGCTTCCTCGATCTTCGCCATCAGGGGTGCATCGCGGGCGGCGAGCAGCGGCTCGACGGGTTCGAACCCGTCCAGATACGCGGACAACGCCAGGTCCTTGGCCTGCTTCAGCTGGCCGCCGCGGTAAGCCACCATGGCCTGCCGAAGCAATTCATGCGACACCGCCAGGGCGGATTCCGCATCCCGCGTTTGCGTCGCCTCCGGATGCCGGCGCACGTAGGCCACGATCGCCGCCGCCTTCTGCGCGGACTGCAGCTCCGTGGCCAGCGTGGCGGGTGTCGTGTCCACGTAGCTCTTGAAATCGAGCCTTGCCCGCAACGCGTCATTTTTCTCCAGCAACTCGCGCCCTGCTTCGGCCTCGGATTCCGGGTAGGCCAAGGCGCCCACATAGGTCGCCAATGCCCAGCGATCCTCGGCCGGCAAGCTGGCAAAGCTGGGCATCGACGTACCCTGCAGGCCCTGGTCGATCACCTGGTAGAGCGCGAAGATGCTGCGCTCGTCGGCGCGGGCGCGGTCGGTGAAGTCGATCGGTGGCGGGTCCAGACCCGCGGCGGCCGGACCATTGCCGGCACCCGTGGCGCCATGGCAACTCGCGCATTGCTGTGCGTACAACGTCTGGCCGCGTGCGTACTGCGGCGCGCTGGTCGGCATCAACGGGATGGGGTAAGCCTTGATCAGCAAGGCCGCCACGGCACGCGCCTGAGTGGCGATCTGCTCCGGCGCGCTCTTTGCCTGGATGGCCTGCTGCAATGCCACGGCGCCCTGGTTCAACGAAGCCGAGTCAGGCGTGGGCGGCAAGGCCTTGATCGCCGCAGCCGCCGTCGCCGAAAACTCCTGCATCTCCTGGTACTCGACCTGATTGACGACCGCGCCGTCCCGCACCGCCTCGCGGTAGTCCACGGCGATGTAGTCCAGCAGTCGCCACGTGGTGGGAACCGAGTCCACCGCCGCATGAAGACGTGGGCAGAACAGAAGCGTGGCCAGCAGCAGCGCTGCGAACAGATGTCGTGGAGTCATGGCAGGCAAATGAGAACGAATCTCAATAGTCTACCGCACGCCATCCTGCGTGCAGCACCCGGCACGGTCGGTGTTGATCCGACGCCCGGTTTTTACGGCAGCACGTAGCGAGTATCGCTCTCGTCCACTCGGAAACGAGCTCAGGGAAAACAGAGGCCGGTTGAATGGTTGAAATGGCGGACAGCGACCTTCGAGGCCAAACTTGCGAGTGGCCTCGCCACCTTCAATCGGATTCACCGGGTCAGGCTGGAAGCGAACCTGTCGCCGTTACCGGCCGCCCTGCCTTACGGGGCGCGAGTCTTTCACGCCGTGCCTTCAACAAGGATGGCCCGAAACGTGGCGCCGCCCTGCCGCACGGGGATCGCAGCCTGATACTCCGGACTGTCGTACCAACGCCTTGCCTCGTCCCAGCTCTCGAACTCCAACACCACCACACCATCCGCCTTCGGACCTTCCAGGACTTCCTGCCTCCCGTAGGCGACGTGGAAATTGACGTTTCGTCCAGCGAAAGTCGGTGGCACCAAAGCCGAGTAATGGGCGAGAGCGTCACCATCGACACTGCGCTCGCGGACAAACACGATGTACGCGGAAGCCATGCTGAGTTCCTTTTGTTGACGCGTCGGATGCGCGATCTGAGGCGCACATTGTGTTGATCCCGACTTTCCCGAAAAACCATCAAATATCGGAAACACCTACTGACTTTTCATGAAAACAATGGGCTCCATGGCATCCCGATTTCGAAGAACCCAAGGGAACGTGGCCAATTGAACGGAGGCAAAAAAAGCGGCTCAGATTCCATTTCCGTGTCGGCAAATGAACCCGAGCCCTTGCTTCCTGCTTCAAGCTGGCAATGAGCCTGGCCCGTTACTTCGCCGACGCCGCCTGTTCGATCAGTGCGGCCACTTCGGCCGGATGGGACACCATCACCACATGCGAAGCGTCCTTGATGACCACGGTCTTGCGCGAGTGGGTACGCGTGGCCATGAAGGCCTGCGCCGCGGGTGGAATGTTGAGGTCCGCGCTGCCGTAGACGAACCAGGACGGAATGGTTTTCCACGCGGCCGACGTGCTCGCCTCATGCAGCGCGGCATCGGTGACGGGGCGCTGCCCGGCGGCCATCAACGCGGCCTGCGCGGCAGGGACGTCCGCGGCGAATTGGGCGTGGAACTTTTCCTGGTCGATATACAGATCCTTGCCGCCGTCAGCCAGTTCCACTGGCGGCGCCAGCGCGGGGCCCAGCGAACCACCCGGGAAACGCCCGGACAGCTCGACCGCGTTCTCGCCCACGTCCGGTGCAAACGCCGCCACGTAGACCAGCGCCTTGACGTTGTCCTGCCCCGTCGCCGCCTCGCTGATCACCGAGCCGCCGTAGGAATGGCCGACCAGCACCACCGGGCCATGAATGGATTTGACGACGCTGGTGACGGACGCGGCATCGCTCTTCACGCTGCGCAATTCATTGGCCGCAGCGATCACGGTGTAGCCCTTGTCGTGCAACTGCCCGATCACGCCGTTCCAGCTGGATGAATCGGCAAAGGCACCGTGCACGAGTACCACGGTCGGCCTGGGCGCCGGCGACTTTTGTGCCGACGCCGCCAGCGGCATGGACAGCGCGAAGGCACCCAGTGCCAACCATCCGGCAAGTGTGGTGGCAAGACGTTTGTTCGAGGTTTTCATGATTTTCCTTTCGATGGGAATGGAAGAAGCGCCAGGCGCGCCTGGCGCTGGAGGTGTGCCATCAGTCGGCGATGCGCAGCGTCACGTCGATGTTTCCCTGCGTCGCGTTGGAATACGGGCAGACCACGTGGGCCTGGTCGACCAGCGACTGCAAGGTGTCGCGATCGATGCCGGGGGCGGCGATGGTCAGTTCGGCCTCGATGCCGAAGCCGGTCGGGATCTGGCCGATGCCAACCTTGCCGGTGACGCTGGTGTCTGCCGGCAGCGCGATCTTCTGTTGACCGGCGACGAACTTCAGCGCGCCGAGGAAGCAGGCGGAGTAGCCGGCGGCAAACAACTGCTCCGGATTGGTGCCGGGGCCGCCGGCGCCGCCCAGCTCGCGCGGAGTGGACAGCTGCACGTCGAGCACGTTGTCGGACGAGGTGGCGTGGCCTTCACGACCGCCGGTGGCGGTGGCGGCAGCGGTGTAGAGGATCTTCTGGATGGACATGGCGGTATTTCCTGTTGAATGGGGGGATCCGGGCGGTGTTGCTCGGTGGAGGTATCTTGCCCACCCACCCGGCACTACCGGTGATATAAAATCCTGAAAACTTGATCGAGAGTACGAACATGGCTGACCGACTGGCGGCGCTGATGGCGCATTTCCCGGTGAACGCGCAGGTGTTCAATACCGGTGCGCTGTGCGGCATCAACACGGTGGAAGGCGATGGCACGCACGGCCAGTTGCACCTGGTGCGCAGTGGCGCCGTGGAGGTGCGCTACGGCAAAGGGACGCTGCACGTCGAGCGGCCGAGCCTGCTGCTGTTTCCGCGGCCGCTGACGCACCACTTCGTCACCGACCCCGAACGCGGCGCGGACATGGTCTGCGCGAACCTGTCGTTCGAAGGCGGCGCAGACAACCCGATCGCCTCGGCGCTGCCGGACGTTGTCTGCCTGCCGCTGGAAGACATCGCCGGCCTGCACGTCGAGCGGCCGAGCCTGCTGCTGTTTCCGCGGCCGCTGACGCACCACTTCGTCACCGACCCCGAACGCGGCGCGGACATGGTCTGCGCGAACCTGTCGTTCGAAGGCGGCGCCGACAACCCGATCGCCTCGGCGCTGCCGGACGTTGTCTGCCTGCCGCTGGAAGACATCGCCGGCGCCGCACCGKTGCTGGCGCTGCTGTTCGAGGAAGCCTTCGAGCAGCGATGCGGGCGCGTCGCGCTGATCGAGCGTCTGTTCGAAGTGGTAATGATCCAGGTCCTGCGCCAGCTGATGGAAAGCGGCGCCGTGCACGGCGGCCTGCTGTCCGGCCTGTCGCATCCGCGCCTGCGCAACGCGCTGGTCGCCATGCACGAAACGCCGGCGCAGGAGTGGACGCTGGACGAACTGGCCCACGTCGCCGGCATGTCGCGCAGCGTGTTCGCCACCACGTTCCGCGAGACCGTCGGCACGACGCCGGGGCGCTACCTGCAAGGCTGGCGCGTGCGGCTGGCGTGCTGGCGCTGCTGTTCGAGGAAGCCTTCGAGCAGCGATGCGGGCGCGTCGCGCTGATCGAGCGKCTGTTCGAAGTGGTAATGATCCAGGTCCTGCGCCAGCTGATGGAAAGCGGCGCCGTGCACGGCGGCCTGCTGTCCGGCCTGTCGCAYCCGCGCCTGCGCAACGCGCTGGTCGCCATGCACGAAACGCCGGCGCAGGAGTGGACGCTGGACGAACTGGCCCACGTCGCCGGCATGTCGCGCAGCGTGTTCGCCACCACGTTCCGCGAGACCGTCGGCACGACGCCGGGGCGCTACCTGCAAGGCTGGCGCGTGCGGCTGGCGCAAAAAGCGCTGCGCCGCGGACGCCCCCTGAAGGTGATCGCTTCCGACGTGGGCTACGGCAGCGAGGCCGCCCTCTCCCGTGCGTTCAAGGCGCACTCCGGGCAATCACCGCGGGAGTGGAAGGCGCTTGGCGGGAGCGAGGCGGGCAAGGCGTAGGAAGGAGACGCGGAAACCGGCGGCGCTGCTAGCGCCACCGGATCATCTCCCTGGATTCCAGATCGCCCAAAAAAGTAATACTTGCATTTATATAAATGATCGCTCATTCTTATTTTAAGACGAAGCGGACGAACACCGTCAGCTCGGCGTCAAACGATCAGGCAAACGGCTACCCCACCGTGTCTGCATCGACCTATCCGCGGGATGCTCTGAAAGGAAACATCATGCAACGCTCGAATTTGACTGGAGCTGCGAAGAACTGGATCAACGGCAGCTGGAACAACGGGGGCACGATCAGGCAGGCGGTCAGCCCTTCGACCGGCCAGCCGCTGGGCAACTACCTGGACATCGGCCCGGACGAAGCGCGCCAGGCGATCGAGGCCGCTCGCACGGCCTTCGACACGACCCGCTGGTCCAGCGAACGCTCGCTGCGCTCGCGCGCCCTGTTCGAACTGGCCGACGAGGTCGCCAAGCGGGCGGACGAGATGGCCATCCAGCTCGCCCGCGAAGGCGGCAAGCTGCTGGCGCAGACCCAGTGGGAACTGGCGGCCACAGTGGAATGGCTACGTTATGGCGCCGCCACCGCGCTGGTGCAGACCGGTGGCCGTGCCCTTGAAGCCGCTCCAGGTATGCATTTTCAGTCCGACCCCGAACCGCTGGGCGTGGTGGGGGTGATCTCGCCGTGGAACTCGCCGATCATCCTGTCAGTGCGCGCAGTCGCTCCCGCACTGGCTGCCGGATGCACAGTGGTGCTGAAACTGCCGCATCAGACCGCGCTTACCAATGCCCTGTTCGCCCAGGCCATCGCCGCCGTCAAATCGTTGCCGCCGGGTGTGCTGAACGTGATCACGGAGAGCGGCAGCATCGGCGCCTCCATGCTGGTCGATTCCCCCAAGGTGAACATGATCAGTTACACCGGCAGCACCAAGGTGGGCCGCCTTATCGCCGCCAACGGCGCCAAAACGCTCAAGCGCTTGAACCTGGAATTGGGCGGCAAGGCGCCGCTGGTCGTATTCGATGATGCCAACCTTGATGTGGTGGTACCGCAGATCGTCATGGCTCTGGTCGCGATGAATGGCCAGTTCTGCTGCACCGGTTCGCGTGTGCTGGCCCAGCGTGGCATTGCCGACCGATTGCGCGCCGCGCTGATCGAGGCTTATCAGAACATTCGGCTTGGCGACAGCGAGGATCCGCAGGCGCAGCTTGGTCCACTGATCGACAAGGCCAGTGTTCGACGCGTCGATGCAGTGGTCGCCGAAGCATCATCCTATGCGGACATCCTGGTGCGCGGCGGCCCCGTCGACGAAGGCCCACTGGCCGCAGGCGCGTTCTATCGGCCAAGCCTGATCGAGGTACAGGACCTGGACACCTACGTCATCCAAGCCGAGGTCTTCGGGCCGGTCCAGACCTTCGAGATTTTTGAAGACGAAGCCGGCGCCATCGTGCGCGCAAACGCCACCGAATTCGGTCTCGCCGCCTCGGTGTTCTCGAGCGACACGGCGCGCTGCCGGCGAGTCGGCAAGGCCATTCAGGCCGGCCATATCTGGATGAACTGCTGGGGCGTCATGTCCGAGCACTTCGAACAGAGCGGCTTCAAGCAAAGCGGTATCGGCGTGCTCTGCGGACCACATGCGATTGAGCAGTTTCAGGAAATCAAGGTGTATGCGAGCGTCGAGCCAACGCCGGCTTCACTCTGACGTTTATAGCCGCGCATCGACAACGCACCCGTTGCGCCGCTAGCCCCATCTGCCACCCGGGCACGCCGACAGGCACGACGATGACGGTGGAGGTGCACTTTCCCCACTCCACACAAAGCGAACATTCCGATGCAGCACTCAGACGATGTAACACCCACCGACCCTCGCCGTCGCCAGCTGATGGTCGCCGGCATGATCGCCGCCGCCGCGACTGCCCTGCCCCTGCTCGTGCCGACCGCGCGAGCAGCCACCACACCACACCTCCCCACCCAAAAGAGAAACCAGAACATGAACTCGATCATCACCAAAGACGGTACCGAAATCTTCTACAAGGACTGGGGCGAGGGCCAGCCCATCGTGTTCCATCACGGCTGGCCATTGTCCAGCGATGACTGGGACACGCAGATGTTGTTCTTCCTCGACCACGGCTATCGCGTGATCGCCCATGATCGCCGCGGTCATGGTCGCTCGTCGCAGGGCAGCATCGGTCACGACATGGACCATTACGTCGCGGACGCCGCCGCCGTGGTCGAGCACCTCGATCTGCGCGATGCCATCCACGTCGGCCACTCCACCGGTGGCGGCGAGGCGGCACGGTATGTCGCCCGCCACGGCGCCGGCCGTGTGGCCAAGCTGGTGCTGATGAACGCGGTGGCGCCGCTGATGCTGAAGACGGCCGGCAACCCCGGCGGCCTGCCCAGGGAAGTCTTCGACGGTCTGCGCGACGCGCTGGCGAACAACCGTTCCCAGTTCTATCGCGACCTCGCGTCGGGCCCGTTCTACGGCTTCAACCGCCCGGGGGTCAAGACGATCCAGGGTTGCGTAGACAACTGGTGGCGCCAGGGCATGATGGGTGGTGCCAAGGCGCACTACGACGGTATCAAGGCCTTCTCGGAAACCGACTTCACCGAGGACCTCAAGCGCATCGACGTGCCCACGCTGGTGATGCACGGCGACGACGATCAGATTGTGCCGCTCGCCGACTCCGCGCCACTGTCGGCAAAACTGCTCAAGCACGCCACGCTGAAGATCTATCCGGGCTACCCGCATGGCATGTTTACCGTCCATCCGGATGTGATCAATCGCGATATGCTGGCTTTCTTCCGCAGCTGAGTCCCGCAGTACTCGCCCGCTCCGCGCGACGTCGCCTGAATGGACGGCGACGACGCACCCGGAGGCCATCAAGTGTCGACCGCGCTCACGGGCGCGGTCGACGCGACTGCCGTTCAAGGTGTGATCATGAAAAGCGATGCAAGCAAGCCCTCGCGCGGGCGTCCCGTCAATGAACAGGCGCGTGAAGAACGCACGACCAGGATTCTCAACGGGGCCCGCAGCTGCTTCATACAACGCGGGTTTCACGCCTCATCCATTTCCGAAATCAGCGCCGCTGCAGGGGTCAGCGTTGCAAACATCTACCAGTACTTTCCGGGCAAGGAAGCCCTCATCATTGCGCTGATCGAACTCGACCTGCAGCGGCATCACCTTCTGATAAGCCGTTTCTGGGGTTCCGATTTCAGTCGCAAGGCGATTGAAGGGCTCCTGGCAGATATCTTCCTCACACCCGAGGGGCACGCGGTGGCGGTGTTACGTGCAGAGATTGCCAGCGAAGGTGCGCGCAACCCCCATGTCGCCAAACTCCTTCGCGATTCGGAGTCCGGCCTGGTCGACAGTGTTCATGGCGAAATACGCGCGGCCCAGCGACGCGGTCAGATATCTGACGAACTCGACCCTGGCGCCGTTACTGAGCGTCTGTCACTCGTATTCGAGGGGCTCATGCGCCTGTACCTGTTCTCCCCCACCGCTGGAAAGAAACTCATCAAGCAGTACTACCGCCAGTTCGCCGATACGCTGCGACTCAAGCCCTGAGAGCCCGTCCGGTAGAGGTGGGAAGTTGATGGCGATACACGGCGAACCGTGTGCATCCGCAGCTGCTCAACGCGCTGGTCGCCATGCACGAAACGCCGGCACAGGAGTGGACACTGGGCGAAATGGCGCACATTGCCAGCGCGTCGCGCAGCAAGATGTCAGAGGCAATACCTGGCTCGTTGCCAGAGCGATAAATTGTCCCTGACACCATTGTTTGGTGCGCTGTGCGGCATCAACACGGTGGAAGGCGATGGCACGCACGGGCAGTTGCACCTGGTGCGCAGTGGCGCCGTCGAGGTGCGCTACGGCAAGGAGACCCTGCACGTCGAGCGGCCGAGCCTGCTGCTGTTTCCGCGGCCGCTGACGCACCACTTCGTCACCGACCCCGAACGCGGCGCGGACATGGTCTGCGCGAACCT
>NZ_LMGW01000001.1:0-159843 GCF_001427835.1 Rhodanobacter sp. Root627 | reverse complement strand
CACGTCGCCGGCATGTCGCGCAGCGTGTTCGCCACCACGTTCCGCGAGACCGTCGGCACGACGCCGGGGCGCTACCTGCAAGGCTGGCGCGTGCGGCTGGCACAAAAGGCGCTGCGCCGCGGACGTCCCCTGAAGGTGATCGCTTCCGACGTGGGCTACGGCAGCGAGGCCGCCCTCTCCCGTGCGTTCAAGGCGCACTCCGGGCAATCACCGCGGGAATGGAAGGCGCTTGGGGAGAGTGAGGCGGCGAAGGCGTAGGTACGCAAGCGGCGAACCTGCTCGGACAAACTGGAAGTAACCCGACTCCGTTTTGGCCCGCCCCGAACCGGGCTGCTGGTTTTCCCTTGCTTCTGAAACGAAAAAGCCGACCGTGGAAAGTCCACGGTCGGCGTGCCGAAGCGGTTCGCTCATTCCTCGAGAAAGGTCAGCAGGTCCTGGTTGAAGCGGTCCTTGTGCGTGTCGGTCAGGCCATGCGGCGCACCCTGATAGACGATCAGCCTGGCCTCCTTGATCTGCGCGGCGGCAGCTTTTCCGGAGATATCGAACGGCACGATCTGGTCGTCGTCGCCGTGGACCACCAGTGTCGGTACGTCGAACTTTTTCAGGTCCTCGCGGAAATCGGTGGCCGAGAACGCCGCGATGGAGTCATAGGTGTTCTTGTGGCCGGCCTGCATGCCCTGCGCCCACCAGCTGTCGATCAAGCCCTGCGAGGCCTTGGCACCCGGACGGTTGAAGCCGTAGAACGGGCCGGACGCGATATCCAGGTACAACTGCGACCGGTTGGCCAGCGAGCCGTTGCGCAGCGCATCGAAGGGCTCAACCGGCAGGCCTGCCGGATTGCTTTCGGTCCGCAGCATCATCGGCGTCACGGCGCTGACCAGTACGGCCTTGCGGATGCGACCGGTACCGTAGCGGCCGATGTAGCGGGCCACCTCACCGCCGCCGGTGGAGAAGCCGACCGCGGTGATGTCCTTGAGGTCGAGGGCGTCGATCACGGCCGCGAGATCATCGGCGTAATGGTCCATGTCGTTGCCGTCCCATGGCTGGCTGGAACGGCCATGGCCGCGGCGGTCGTGGGCGATCACCCTGTAGCCCTTGTCGGCCAGGAACAGCATCTGCGATTCCCAGCTGTCCGAGCTCAACGGCCATCCGTGACTGAGTGTGACCACCGGGCCATCCTTGGGGCCCCAATCCTTGTAGTACAGGCGCACGCCATCAGCGGTGACGATGTAGTTGCCGTCCACGGTGGCACCGGTGGTGCCCGGTTCGGACGGGGTGGACCGCCGCACGTCGAGCTCGTTGTCAGACGAGGTGGCACGATCGTCGCGCCCACCCGTGGCGGTGGCGGTGGCGGTGGCGGTGGCGGCATTGGGGACTTTCTGGATGGACATGGCGGTAGCTCCTGTTGAGCGGAGAATGCCGGGCGGTGTTGCTCGGTGGAGATATCTTGCGCGCCCCATCAGGACTTTCGGTGATATGGAATCCTGTAAATTTGATCAGGAGTACGGCGTCGCCAACCGACTTGCGCCGCTGGTGGCGCATATTCCGATGACCGGAAAACATCGCCAGCGCCGCGCCGGAGTTGGCGCTGCTATTCGAGGAAGCCTTCGAGCAGCCCTGCGGGTGCATCGCACTGATCGAGCGCCCGTTCGAACTGGTGACGGTCCAGATCCTGCGGCCGCTGATGGAAAGCGGCGACGTGCACGGCAGCCTGCTGTCCGGACTGGCGCACGCCGCCGGCATGTCGCGCAGCGTCTTCCACCACGTTCCGCGAAACGCCGGTGTGCCGCCGGGACGCTCCCGGCAAGGCGCGCATGCGGCTGCAAAAAGGCCCTACACCGTGGACGCCCCTTGAAGGTGATCGCGTCCTGCGTGGGCTACGGGCAGCGAAGCCGCGCTGTCGTGCGCAAGGCGCATCCGGACAATCACCGCGGAAGTGGAAGGCGCTTTGGGGAGCCTGATACGCAGGTGGAAGCGGAGGCGCGGAAGCGGAGGCGCGGAAGCGGGCGACGTAATGATGCGGTGCCTACCTACCATCGGCCAACGAGGTCATGGAAGACAGGGGCCTCCATTGTTTTCCCACCAAATCCGCTGACCGTAATAGCTAGCGCTGAAGTGGCGCCACAAGCATTGACCAGTAGTGTTCGGCGGCGCCTTCGAAGCCCAATCGCTGATCCCGGCCCCCGTTCATCATCGACATGCTGGCGCTCAAATACAGGTGCTGGTCGTCGTTCTCGAGAGTAAGCATGCCGTTGTAGCTGTTGCCGGCCGCGTTGGCCCCATCCGAGTAGGTGATGCCCTTGCCGAAGAACCCACCAAGCCGGATGGTGCACTCGGCGCGCGTCTGCCCGGCTTCGTAGATGATTGCGCTGAAGCGCTGCGCATCGAGACGCTTGTATCGTCCCTGGATAGTGTTGTTGCGGGCCGCCAGTTCGTTCAGGGAATTCTCGAAGTAGCGGGCCATGAATTCGAAGGCGTCGTCGACGAATTGATCGCGGTCGGCATCACTGAACTGCTTGCGCAGGCGCAGGTTGCTGGATCGCGGTCCTGCGGCCGTGGCTGGGATGGATGACGCGGTGGTAGGTGCGGGGCGTTGAACGGGTAGATGCGTTGCGGGCAGTGCAGCACGGATCTGCTGCACCACGTCCAGAAATGCCTCGTCCATATCCGGCCAGCGGGTGATCGGCTTGCCATCGGTGGGTGCGGCGAGCAGGTGTGCAAACGGAGAATGCTGCCAGTCGCACGGACGCAGGATCACGGGGATGACCCGCGCGCTGCCTTCGGCATGCCGCACCAGCGCGCGCTGCATTTCCACGTCGTGGCAATAGTCGGAAGCGAGAAAATCCGGGCTGACCAGCAACAGGATCAGGTCGGCGTGTTCCAGTTGCTCGTCGATGCTCTGGCCCAGCGGGTCGCCGGCGGTAATGCGCCGGTCATGCCAGGTGGTGATGGTGCCGTCGCGCTTCAGCGCGGACAGATGCACCTCAAGCTGGTCGCGCAGGGCTTCGTCCTTGTGCGAATAGGAGAAAAATACACGGCTCATCGTGGCTTGCTTCCTGATCTGCGGCATCGCCGGTTATGCCGCGTCATGGTCACCCCAGATGCGCGCGAGGGTGGCGGCGATCTTTTTCTCGAAGCGTGCAATCAGTTCGCGGTTGGCGTTGACGAGGGCTTGCTCGGCTTCGATCTCGGCGGCAACTGCTTCTTGGGTGGTACGGGAGGGCAAGGGGACTTTGAAACCACGAAGCGAATTCAAGGCGACGGTCTTTTGCGCAACTCCCGTCGCGGCTTCATCTGCCTGCACCTTCATGAACGGTGACAACAGGAGGGTATAGAGATACCGGGTTGAAACAATGGCGGCGTCGGGACGGATCAGGCCGATATGGCGCTGAAAACAAAACTCGCGGTCGGACTCGACAAGGACAGGAATTCCGTAGGAGCCGGTAACGGTGTAGAGGATGTCGCCGCGTTGCGGTCGCCGCGTGGATTTCAGGCCTTCGTAGTATTCCCGAGACACGAAAAAGGTCTTCGAGAAATCGATCTGGTTCCGGTCGTCGATATTTGAGATCGTCACAAACGGAACGCCGTCCCGAGATTTCGGCGGCGGCTGATGGTCACCGTCGCTGATCACCTCACAGACATCCTTCAAGTCGGCCGTCGGCCAATCGGAATGGATGGGAATGTGTGGGCGATAGTTGTCGAGTACCGCGCGAGCGCCGTCGATGACTTTCTGGTAGCCCTCGATCTCCGCCACGATTTCCTGCTGCACATCCAGCGGCGGCAAGGGGACTTGGAATTCACGGATAATCTTTTGAGAAATATTCGGCTGCGCTCCACCACCAGCTAGCCGAATCAACGCGGGCTTATTGGCCTTGAGAAGAAGGTACAGAAACTCTGGGACAAGTCGTTCTCCCGGTAATATTCCACAGATTGCCTGGTTAGTTGTGCAAGCAAAACGCAGAATTCCGACCTCACCTGCAGTTGCGCCATACATCGCCACAAGTACCGTATCTACAGGGAACAGTTTGGCCGACGAATTCTTTAGCGCTTCCTCCGTAATGAATAGCTCTGAACGGAACACGGGCCCTTGCGCAACCTCCCCGCTGCGTAGCCACGGAATTGTCCCTCCTTCATAGTAGGCAGCCTTTCCACTTAGCGGGGTGCCGCCTGAGGACGTTGCGCACACGTCACCGATCTTGATCAACGTGAATAGGTGCGATTTAGGGCTGGAATTCCGATACCGCTCGCCACTCAAGTTGTAGTCACCACCCGCCGCAACCTTCTCCTTCGCCACGATCAACCCCAGCGCCGGCTCGAAATCCTCCACCGACTCCCCGGCTCGCAACCGCCGCAGATACTCGCCAATCTCCGCCTGTGCCTGCGGCAGGTCGTTCTTGTCGATGGCCCTGCGTTGCGCGCCCAGCCCGAAACCGTCGTTGCTGATCTTGAAGAAACCGATGCTGGCGCTGCGTTTGGCCAGCGACTTGTCGAGTATCAGGATCGAGGTCTTGACGCCGGAGTACGGCTGGAACAGGCCGGCGGGCAGCGAGACGACGGCGACCAGCGATTCGTCGACCAGCAGCTTGCGCAGCTTCTTGTACGCGGTCTGGCTCTGGAAGATCACCCCTTCGGGCACGATGATGCCGGCGCGGCCATTGGCGCTGAGGTGTTCGGCCATGTAGTCGACAAACAGTACTTCGCTGCGCTTGGACTGCACCGAGAAACGGTTGTGCGGCTTGATGCCGCCCTTGGGCGACATGAACGGCGGGTTGGCCAGGATCACGTCGGCGGTTTCGTTCCAGCGGTCCTGGCTGGTCAGCGAGTCGTACTCGAAGATGTGCGGGTCGGCGAAGCCGTGCAGGTACAGGTTGACCAGCGACAACCGCACCATGTCGGGCGAGATGTCGTAGCCGATGAAATTCCTGGCCAGCCGCTCACGGTCGTCGTGGTTGAGCGTGTTCTGGCCCTCGGCGTCGGTATTGGCCTTGAGGATGTGCTTCCACGACGAGATCAGGAAGCCGGCGGTGCCGCAGGCGGGGTCCAGCACGGTGTCGGTTTTCTTCGGGTCGACCAGCTCGACCATGAAGTCGATGATGTGGCGCGGCGTGCGGAACTGGCCTGCGTCGCCTTGTGAACCCAGCACCGACAACAGGTATTCGAATGCGTCGCCCAGCCGCTCGCTGTGGTCGTAGCTGAACTCGTCGATGATCTTGAGGAAGGACTTCAGCGTTTCCGGATCGCGATAAGGCAGGTAGGCGTTCTTGAAGATGTCGCGGAACAGCGGCGGGATGCCGGGGTTTTCCGGCATCGTGGTGATCGCCTCGGCGTACAGGTTCAGCATCTCGTGGCCGCCGAGGCCGGCGTGCATCAGCCGCGCCCAGCCGTAATGCGCGTAGTCGCCGGCAAAGAACTTGCGCTTGCCGCCGAGCTCCTCGCTGTCGGCGTCCATGTCGTCCATGAACTTGTAGATCAGCGCGATGGTGATCTGTTCGACCTGGCTTTTCGGGTCGGGCACCTTGCCGACGAGGATGTCGCGGGCGTTGTCGATGCGGCGCTTGGTTTCGGTGTCGAGCATGGTGCGGCGCTATTCCTTCAATCGTGGTGCAGCCGGTCGCGCCGTCAGGGTTTGCATCTGGCGGATGGCGATGGCGTTGAGTCGCTTGAGCCGCTCACCTTGGGCCAGGCCCATGTGGATGAATTCGGCATTCATGCCTTCGATGTTGGCCAGCACCAGCAACTGTTCGACGCTGGCCTCGTCGCGCATGTTGCCGGCCTGGGCTGGGTTGGCAGCGCGCCATTGTCGGGCGGTCTGACCGAACAGGGCAACATTCAGCAGATCGGCCTCGCTGGCGTAGGTCTCGGCGGCTTGCGCGGCGGTGACCGTGGCGGGGATCAGGTGGTCGCGGATGGCGTCGGTGTGGATGCGGTAGTTGAGCTTGGACAAGGTGCGGTTGAGGTCCCACGCCTGCGACAGGCGCTGGTTCTCGTCCTGCTTGAGGCGCTGGAATTCCTTGATCAGGAACAGCTTGAACTCGACCGACACCCAGGTCGCGAATTCGAATGCGATGTCCTTGTGCGCGTAGGTGCCACCGTAGCGGCCGGCGCTGGAGGTGATACCGATGGCACCGGTCCGCTCGATCCATTGCTTCGCGGTCAGCGTGAAGCTGTTCAGGCCGGCCTGCGTTTTAATCCCGTCGAATTCCACGGGATTGAAAGCGTCGTTGTTGAGCTGCTCCCACAGGCCCAGGAATTCGAGCGTGTTGCGGTTTCTGAGCCAGTTGCGCACCAGATCGTCGGTGCGGTCGGCGTTCTTGTAGCGGGCGATGTCGGTAAGGCTGATGTAATCCTCGCCATCACGCTGGCGCACCGTGATGGCGGAACCCTTCACGTCGAGGGTGGTGGTCTTGGCTTTCATCGTTCGTCCTTGAGCGGGTTAGAGGGTGAACTGGTTCAGTGATACGTAATCCTTGACGTATTCGGGGATCAGCGCGCGGTACTTCTCCGGCACCGCGCGGAAGTCGCTGGCGGTGAACGCGGGGTGCGTGTTGAGGTAGGCGAAGTCGCGGCTGTCGATGATGTGGCGCAACTCGTTGCTGGTGGCGTAGGCCTTGAAGAAGTTCCTGATCGCCGGCACGGCACGTACTTCCTCGGGCTTGCGGTCGGCGATGAATTTGGCGAACTCCTCTTCCAGCAGTTCGTCTTTGGACTTGAAGCGCGGGATCAGGCCGAAGATCTTCTCCAGGATCTCGCGCAGTGTCAGCCGGCGATCTACCGCGGCGGCCTGGCGCAGCTTGTCCAGCGTGTAGTACTCCTCCGGCTTGTCGAACACTTCGCGGTTGACGTAGTCGATCACTCGATCCCACTGGCCGGCCTCGATGGCGGCGGAAATGGTGGCGTCGTCGCGCACGGTTTCCTCGAAGCGGGCGAAGAACATGCGATCGACCTTCATGCCCTCGGGGCTGACGGTTTCCTCCTTGATGCCATCGAGCGTGTCCTGGCCGAGGTGTGCATAGCCATCCGGGCTGGTGCCACCGCCATTGCCGTCGGTGTCGCCTTCGCGCGGCTGCGGCAGCTTCAAGACCTGGTCGTAATTGAATTTTTCCTCGAAGTATTCGCAGTTGGCGAAGAAATCGAACAGCTTGTAGGCGGTCTTTTGCGCGCTGACGATAGACGCCTTGAGCGCGTTGTCGGACAGCTCTTCGAGGAAGTCGTGCTTGCGCGTGCCGCGCCCCTTGATCTGGATGAAGTCGGTGGGCGAGAAGATCGGGCGGAACAGGCCAAGGTTGAGCAGGTCGGGGCAATCGTAACCAGTGGTCATCATGCCCACCGTGACGCATACGCGGGCCTTGCTGGTTTTGTAACCGGGCAGGAAGTTGGCCGAGCCGAGCAGGTTGTTGTTGGTGAAATTGATGGTGAACTGCTGGGCGTCCGGAATCAGCGAAGTCACCTGCACGGCAAAGTCCGAGTGGTACTTGCCGGGGTACATGCGGTCGGCCATCTCGTTGAGGATTTGCGTGAGTTTGGCGGCATGGTTCTGGCTGACCGCGAAGATGATGGACTTGCCAATTTCACCGCTGACCGGATCGCGCAGGGCGTGTTCAAGGAAAGTTCTGCAGAACAGCTCGTTGGTGGCCTTGGAAAAGAAGGTTTTCTCGAACTGGCGTTGCTTGTAGGTCTGTTTCTGGTTTTCGCCGTTCTCGTCGACCTGTTCGATGACAAAGCCCTTGTCCGAGAGCAGCTGGGTGGTGACGCCGGTTCTTGCGTCGACCACGGTGGGGTTGACCAGGTAACCGTCTTTCACGCCGTCGATCAATGAATAGCGAAACGTGGGCTGGCCGTTTTCGCAGCCGAAGGTACGGTAGGTGTCGAGCAGCAGTCGGCGCTCGGCCTCGCGTGGATCGCGAGTGGTGGGTTTGGCTTCATCGAAGCGCTTGAGGTAGTCGCGCGGCGTGGCGGTCAGGCCCAGTTTGTAGCCGATAAAGTAATCGAACACCGCACGCGCATTGCCGCCGATGGAGCGATGCGCCTCGTCGGAGATGACCAGATCGAAATCGGTGGGCGAGAACAACCGCTGGTACTTGTTGTTGAACAGCAGCGACTGCACCGTGGTGACGACGATTTCCGCGCGTCGCCAGTCGTCGCGTTTCTCCTTGTAGATCACCGCCTGGTAATCGGCAGACAGTCGCGCGACGAAGGCCTTGCGTGCCTGCTCTTCCAGCTCCAGCCGATCGACCAGAAACAATACGCGGCGTGCGTTGCCCGAACGCAGGAACAGCTTGATGACCGCCGCGGCGGTGAGTGTCTTGCCGGTACCCGTAGCCATCTCGAACAGGAAGCGGTCGTGGCCATCCTTGACGGCCTGTTGCAGGGCGTGCACCGCGCGCAGCTGATACGGGCGCAGGAAGTGCAGCTTGTTCGCCTTGATGTAAGCGGGACGCTCCGCCTCGTTGCGCCAGCCAGCCTCGGCGCGATAGTTCGGACGCTGGGTCAGTGCGATGTAATCGTCGCCGACGGGCTCGTCGATCAGCCGTTGCGGGTCGGGCCTGACCTTCTGGTAGCCGACTACGGACTCCGGCGTGGGAAACGAGGTGATGACGTAGGGGTTGCCACGTTCGAGATCCCAGAAGTAGTGCAGATTGCCATTGGAGAGAATGACAAAGCGGCAGTTCTTGCCCCGCGCGTAGCGACGCGCCTGTTCCTTGCCGACCAATGGATTCTTGCCTTCCGATTTCGCCTCAAGCACCAGTAGCGGGAAACCCCTGGCATCGAGCAGCAGAAAATCGACGAAGCCCTTGCCGGTTTTCTCGAAATTGATGCCGAAGGCATCGAGCTCCGTCTGGGTGAGGGTGACGTTGGATTCCAGCCGGATGTTTGCCGGGCCGTGTGGGTCGGCGAAGAATCGCCAACCGGCTCGCTCCAGCAGCTTGTTGATTTTTACCCGCGCCGTGGCTTCCTTGTCGGACACCCGGATTCCCCTTGTGCGTTGCTCACCGAGCGTTATAACACCTCGGCCATGGAACTATTGGCCCCTGCAGACGGCGGACGTTGTCCCGCGGACACTGCGCTTCGCACGAAGTTACGCTTCGCCCAGCAGCCCCACCAACCGCGCCTCGCACGCCGACAGATCGTGCCCCCGCCGCTGTGAAACCACGAACGTCAGCGACCGGAGATGCCACGCGCGCCGCTCGAGTTCGATGAGCTGCCCACCGGCCAGATCCTCGGCCACAAGATGCCGTGGCAGATGCCCCCAACCCAGCCCGGCTTTCAGCAAGTCCCGTTTCGCCCCGAGATCGTTGACCAGCCACTGGCGCTTGCCGGCAACACCCTCCTGGGTCTGGTCCGCGCCGGGCTGGTTGTCGGTGACGATGATCTGGGTGTAGCGGCCGAACTCGTCCACGGGGACAGGTTGGGGGGTTGAGGCCAGCGGATAGGTCGGCGCGCATACCGTCACCATCTCCTCTTCGCGCAGCCAGTGGCGTTCGATGGCTTGCGGGTTCACTTCCGGCACGTCGTTGATGGTGACAGCCAGGGCGCAGACTCTTTCCAGCACCAGCTTTTCGCCGCCCTGCATGGTGGTGATGCGCAGGTTGATCGCGGCGGTGGGGAACTCCTGCTGCAGCGTGCGCAGGCAGTCGATCAGGTGGGCGCGCGGGAAGTAGGCGTCGACCGCCACCGACACCTGCGGCACGCCGGCCCTGGCGATGGAACCGGCACGGTTCTTCATTTCCTCCGTGCGCGAGATCACCGCGCGTGCATCGGGCAGGAGGCTGCGCCCCGCCGCGGTAAGTTGCGCCTTGCGCGTGTTGCGCTCGAACAACTCGACGTCGAATGCGCTTTCCAGCGCCTTGATCGCGTGGCTGATGGCCGACTGCGCCCGCGCGAGCTTGCGCGCCGCACCCGAGAAGCTGCCCTGGTCGCACACCGCCACGAACGCGCGCAACTGATTGATGGTGACGTTGTCGAGCATCAGCTATCCAAAAACTAGATGGTATTGAACGATGTTTCGTCAATTGTGTTGATGCGTCAAGCGACCCAGATTGGTTGGGCAACCGGCCCGCAGGGGCCGGAACCACTTCAAACCCCTAGTGAAAAGGACAATCCCATGACTTACGCCATCATCGGTTTCGGCTCCATCGGCCAGGCCCTCGCCCGCGCGTTCGCGCGCAACAATATCGAAGTCACGGTCGCCAGCCGGCGGCCGCCCGAAGCGCTGTTGCCGCAGGCGCAGGCGATCGGGCCCAAGGTCATCCCCAAGACGCTGCAGGAAGCCGCCAAGGCGGACGTCATCATTCTCGCGGTGCTGTTTGAGGGACACCGGGACATCGGCAAGCTGCTTCCGGATTGGAAGGGCAAGACGATCATCGATGCGATGAATACGAATGACCCCGTCGAAACGCTCGACAACCTCCCCTCCTCCGCCTTCGCCGCCAAGTCGTTCCCCGGCGCCAAATTCGTGAAGGGCTTCAATCACCTGCTGTCGCGCACCCTGGCCACCGACCCGAAGGTCGAGGGCGGCCACCGCGTCGTGTTCCTGTCGAGCGACGACGAAGCGGCCGCGGCGCAGGTCGCGGATGTGGCCAAGCAACTCGGCTTCGCTCCCGTCTACCTCGGCAAGTTCAACGAGGGCGGCAACCTGGTGCAGGCACGCGGACGCGTCTGGGGTCCGCTGATTTTCCAGGACCTGTTCAAGAAGGAGCAATGAGAGGCTGTGAATTCTTCAACCTCAAAATGGGGAAGACATTCGGGCGAACTTGCCAGTCGCGGTATCCGGATAAAACGATCAGTCCCGGGCCTACCGTCACGCCGATCTGGACCAGGCTCACGGGCGCAGCAGGTGAACAGTTGCAGGCCATGGGAAGATGCCGGAGCCAAGTGACAGACGCCAACTTTCGGCAAGAACGGGACCACGTTCACTTGCTGCTTGCGGGGAAGCGAACCTGGCTCCGTCAGGCTTTCGCCGCCGCCGATTCGGCCGCCAACTGTTCGGGGCGCGGGGTGTCGTCGCTGAGCGCGCGCATGTAATTCTCGTTGACTCTCAGCCGTTCGACCAGGAAGTCGACGAAGGCGCGTACTTTCGGCGATTGCACCTGTCCGCGCGGAAAGAGCGCATGGAGGTCGACGTCCGGACCGCGCCAGTCGGCCAGTACCCGCTGCACCAGGCCCTGCTCGACGTGGGCCCGCACCATCACGTCGCTGGTCAGCATGATGCCATCGCCGCCCAGCAACACCGCGCGCAGCGCGCTTGGGTCGTTCGAGACCATCACCGGGTTGACCGGGAAGTCGCGCGGCTTGCCGTTGCCATCGCCCAGCGTCCAGGTGAAGGCGTTGGCGTGGCGGTGGTTGGTCTGCGCCAATGCGCGATGGTGGATCAAATCGTCAGGATGCAGCGGCTCGCCGAAACGCTCGATGTAGCGCGGCGCCGCGTAGACTGCAGGGTGGAACACGCTAAGCCTGCGCGCCGCCAGGTTTGAATCCGCCAGCGTGCCCACGCGCATCGCCACGTCGATCTCGTCGGCGACGATGTCGAGATTGTCGTTGCTCAGCAGCAGTTCCACGTGCACTTCCGGATGGCGTGCGTGGAATTCGCTTAGCAAAGGCGCGACCCAGAAGTTGCCCACCGTGTGCGTTGCGGTAACGCGCAACCAGCCTCGCGGTCCGCTCTGCAACTCGCTTACCGCACTTTCCGCCTCGTCGAGGTCGCGCGCAATGCGTTGGCAATGCGCGAAATAAATGCTGCCCGCCTCGGTCAGTCCGAGCTTGCGGGTGGTGCGATGCAGTAGCTGGGCGCCCAGTCGCGCTTCCAGCTCCTGCACTTTGCGGCTGACCGCGGTCTTGGGCAGGTGCAGCGCCCGGGCGGCGGCGGTGAAGCTGCCCAGCTCGACCACCTTGACGAACACCAAGGTGTCATTGAGATCGCGGTTCATGGTGCCTCCCGGCGATTGTCCCGTTGGCGGGACAATCTTAGTCCCAATTGGCGACTAATCAAACGCCGGTGGTCCGATTAGATTGGGAACCAGGCATCACGAAGCTGCCCCATGTACCGCGATGTCCGTCAACTTTTCCACCGCATCGCGACATGGTTCCGCAGCGACTTGGAGCCCCCGATTAAGTCGAATCCCGGGACATTCCGAACACGGGACTGAATGTGCCGGCGATGCGCCCCCAAACACATACACACACCAAGGACCCAAGACATGACCAAGCTAACTGGAAAAACCGCTGTGATCACCGGCGGCGCTACGGGTATCGGCCTCGCGGCGGCAAAGCGCTTCATCGAGGAAGGCGCGTTCGTCTTCATCTTCGGCCGCCGGCAGGACGCGCTCGACACAGCTGTCGCCGATCTCGGCCCCAATGCCCGTGGGGTGAAGGGATCGGTCTCCGATCTGGCCGACCTCGACCGGCTTTATGCGGCGGTGAAGGCCGAGCGCGGAACCCTCGACATCGTCTTCGCCAACGCCGGCGCGGGCAGCCAGCTTGCACTCGGCAAGATCACCGCCGAGCACATTGACGAAACCTTCGACACCAATGTGAAGGGCACGATCTTCACGGTGCAGAAAGCGCTGCCGCTGATGGGTCAGGGCGGTTCGATCATCCTGACCGGATCAAGCGCCGGCACCACCGGCGCCCCGGGCATGACCGCCTACAGCGCGAGCAAGGCAGCCGTGCGCAACCTCGCCAAGACCTGGGCGGAAGACCTGAAAGGCACCGGCATCCGGGTCAACGTGCTGTCGCCCGGGGCGACGGCGACCGAGCTGGCGAAGGAAGCGCTGGGCGTGGAAGGCCAGAAGGTCTTCGCCGCGATGACGCCGCTGCAACGCATGGCCGATCCCTCGGAGATCGGTGCGGTCGCCGCCTTCCTCGCGTCGTCGGACAGCAGCTTCATGACCGCCAGCGAGGTCGCCGTCGACGGTGGTCTGGCGCAACTCTGACTTGCTGCGCGCGGCCGGGCACCCGCCGCGCGTTTTCTTCAGGGATCATGCCGATCGGAGGGAAATACGCTTTCGCCTCCCCCCACATAGCGGGCGACAAAACAGCGGGATTGCCGACGTGTGCGGCGCCTCCTACAACCGTGTGGCGACGTCGATGGCGACCACGGCGACCTGCCTGGATCAACACCGCCAGGCGGCAGCCCATTGCCCCTCTCAAGGGGCGTCGCGTGTTCGATATTGCTGCGCCAGCCAGTCGATGAAGACGCGCAGGCGCGGCGAAAGCTGACGTGTATGGGAATAGAGCGCATGCACCGGCAGGCGCGGCGGCGGGTAATCCGCCAGCAATTCGACAAGCGTACCGTTGGCAAGCTGGGAAACCACACCGTAGCGCGGCACCTGGATGATGCCGAGACCGGCACAGGCCGACCCAATGTTCGTGTCCGGTCCGGTGACCGTAACCACGGTGGGCAGCATCAATTCCTGAACGTTGCCCGCGACGGTAAAGGCGAGCGGCCTGATGGACGGTGAGTCAGGGGCCAGCAGACCCATCATCGTATGGCCGTTGGCGAGATCAGAGAGCGTGCGCGGCGTGCCGAAGCGAGCGAGATAGCCCGGGCTGGCGAAGGTGCCGCGCTTCAACTCGGCCAGCTTGCGGTAATAGAGCGAAGAATCTGTCAGCGTGCCGGCCCGCACGATGCAGTCGAAGCCTTCTCGCACCATGTCGAGCGACTGGTGAAGTTCGCTTATGTGCAAGCGGATGTCGGGATAGCGCGCAAGAAAGTCCGGCAGCCCGGGCAGCAGGAAATAACGTGCCTGCGCACCATGCACATCGACGCGCAGCAGACCCGAAGGCTTGGCACCGCTGAACCCGGCCTCCGTATCCTCAAGATCGGCGATCAGGCGAACGCACCGCTGGTAATAGGCTTCGCCGTCCACCGTGGGCCGTACAACGCGCGTCGTTCTTTCGAGCAGGCGCACTCCCAACCGCTGCTCCAGTTGCTTGACGGCATCGGTGGCGGTCGAACGCGGCAAGCCCAGGTCGTCGGCCGCCAAGGTGAAGCTGCGCCGCTCGGCAACACGAGTGAAGATGCGCATGGCATCGAAGCGATCCATGTCACTTGTTCGCTATTTTCGAATAGTGATGCCAGATCATAGTTGATTATCCGAAGCATCGAAAAGAACAGACTCTCCTTTGTCAGCAACGCATCCCAAAGGAGAACTCGAATGACAACGAACACCCACAAGGTCGCCATCGTCACCGGCGCCTCGCGCGGCATCGGTGCAGCGATTGCCCAACGCCTCGCCAAAGACGGCTTCACGGTCGTGGTGAACTACGCCAGCAATGCCGGCGAGGCCGAGCAGCTGGCAGGCAAGATCGAGGCTGCCGGCGGCAAGGCGCTCACCGCGCAAGCCGATGTCAGCGATGCGGCCGCGGTGGCGCGTCTGTTCGACAGCACGGAAGCCGCTTTCGGCGGTATCGACGTTCTGATCAACAACGCCGGCATCATGCGGCTGGCGACGATTGCCGATGGCGATGACGCACTCATCGACAACCAGATTGCCATCAATCTCAAGGGCAGCATCTACACCCTGCGCGAGGCCGCACGGCGTCTGCGCGATGGTGGCCGGATCGTCAATTTCTCGACCAGCGTCGTCGGGCTCAAGCTGGAGACTTATGGCGTCTATGTCGCCACAAAAGCGGCCATCGAAGGGTTGACCGGCATCCTCGCCAAGGAACTGCGCGGCCGCCATATCACCGTCAATGCCATTGCGCCCGGACCGACCGCGACAGCGCTCTTCCTCGACGGCAAGTCGCCGGAATTGATCGAGCGCACGTCGAAGATGAATCCGCTTGAACGGCTCGGCACGCCGGAGGACATTGCGGCGGCCGTCGCCTTTCTGGTCGGGCCCGATGGCGCATGGATCAACGGCCAGGTGCTGCGCGCCAATGGCGGCATCGTCTGATCCTTAACCCCCTCAATCACGCGCCCAGGATCGCGATCAATTGAAGGGAATACTGTCATGTCCAGGAATATCCGTTGCAACCACGCGCGACCCGGAAAGCTCAGGGTCCGCTGCTGCAGCCGCGATCGGACCGGGACAGCTCCCAAAGAAAACAGGCGGAAGCCTTCAAGGCGGGCAGCGTCTTTTAGCCGTCCGTTTCGAATCGCACCAGGATGTCGCCAAGGCGTTGCCCGCCTGGAAGGGAACAGATCCTCATCGATCTGACCCACGCCTGCGTGCCCCCTGAGGTACCGGTAGTACGGCCTTCCTGCAGGAATGGAGTAGTTTGCACACGAGTGTCCGTGCGCATCGTCGTGTGCACGGCGAAGCAAACGTTCAGGAGAACGAGGCAATGGCCGAATCGGCGCCCACACCCTCACCGCTCGTCCGCCCCTTCACCGTCTCGATCCCGGATGCCGAGATCGAGGACCTGAAGCAGCGGCTGGCCAGAACGCGCTGGCCGGCTCAGGAAACCGTCGCCGACTGGTCGCAAGGTGTTCGCCTGGACCATGCGAAATCACTCATCGACTACTGGGCGCGCAAGTACGACTGGCGCCGATTCGAGTCCGAGCTCAATCGTTTCCCGCAATTTCTGACCACGATCGACGGGCTGGATATCCACTTCATCCATGTCAGATCAAAGCATCCGAACGCGATGCCGCTCATCCTGACGCATGGATGGCCCGGTTCGATCGTCGAGTTCCTGAAAGTGATTGGCCCGCTGACTGATCCGGTGGCGTTCGGCGGAAACGCCGACGATGCATTTGATGTCGTGATCCCGTCGCTGCCCGGATTCGGGTTTTCCCAGAAGCCTGCCGAAACGGGCTGGTCGGTCTCGCGTATCGCCGCCGCGTGGGTGGAGCTCATGAAGCGACTTGGCTATGCGAAGTGGGCCGCCCAGGGCGGTGATTGGGGTGCCGTCGTCACCTCCGTGCTCGGGGTCATGCAGCCCGAGGGACTGCTCGGCATTCACTTGAACAGCCAATACGCGTTTCCCGCGCAGATACCCGACACGCTGTCGCCCGAAGAGCAATACGCCGTGGATTCCCTCGCCCTGTACAACGGCGACATGGGTGGCGCCAATCACCTTCAGGCCACGAAGCCGGCGACCATCGGCTTCGCCCTGGCGGACTCGCCGGCGGGCCAGGCGGCCTGGATCTACGACAAGTTCCAAGCCAAGACGGACAACCACGGACTCGCCGAGGACGCCCTCGGCACCGATGAGATCCTGGACGCGATATCGCTCTACTGGTTCACCAACACCGCCGCATCGTCCGCGCGCATCTACTGGGAAAACAAGGCGGGCAGCATGGCCGGGCCCAAACTGACGCTGCCGGTCGCGGTGACCGTGTTTCCCCGCGACATCCCGCGCCTGCCCCGAAGCTGGATCGAAGACACCTACGCCAACCTGATCCACTACGGCGAAGCCGACAAGGGCGGACACTACGCCGCCTTCGAACAGCCCGGGATCCTGGTCAGCGAAATTCGCACCAGCCTGCGGAGCCTGCGCCCCTGAAAACGCAGGTCGGCGAACCTACAACCCCGCATACGCCACCCAACCCTTGAACGTGAAAGCCGCGTAGAACAGCTCCGGTCGCTCGAAGCCCGCCTGCTCCAGCAGGTCGACCTCGGCTTCGGGAGAAAGCGTCGGGAGACGGCTGGTCATCGCTTCGACCGTGGCGATCGGGTTTGCCACCGGCATGCCGTTTGAGGTCATGAAGGCTACGTGCCGCTGCAACCAGCGCCTCTTTTCATCGGACGCATCGGGAACGCTGTGGTGTGCCATGACCAACGGCGCGCCGGGTTTCAATCGGCACCGCAGCTGGCGCAGCGTGTGCAGGCGCTGCTCGATGGACAGGAAGTGCATGGTCAGCAGGCAAGCCGCGCCATCGAATTTGATGGCCGGGGCCGCATCAATGTATCCCTCCAGCAACTCCACTCCCGGCGCCAGCGGCCCCAGCGTCTGGACGGCCAATTCCAGCATCGGCGCGGACGGATCCACACCTAGCAGACGCCACTGCGGACAGGTCTCGGCAAAGGCCTTGAGTTCCATGCCTCCGCCGGCGCCGAGTACCAGCACACGCCCGTCGGGCGGCACGCGCTCGTGCAGGAGCAGGCCGGCCATCTGGTGCAGCGCATGCAGCCCGGGCACCTGCCGCAGTGGCCCATCCGTGTACCGCGCCACCGCTTGTGGATCATTGAAAGAAGACATGTTGCCCTCGCTGCTTGACACTCAAGCACTAACGTAACATCGTTTGTTACATGAAACGAGACAGCCGACTTTCCGCCGTACTCCACGCCTTGCTGCACATGGCCGAGCGCGATACGCCGATGACATCCGATGCGCTGGCGCAGTGCCTGGGCACGCATCCGGTGGTGGTTCGCCGCACCATGGGCCTGCTGCGGGAGGCCGGCCTGGTCACCGCGGATCGGGGCCACGCCGGCGGCTGGCGCATCTCGGCAGACCTCACCAAGGTCACATTGCGCCAGCTGCACGAAGCGCTGGGCGAACCCGCGCTGTTCGCCGTGGGCAACCGGAGCGAGCATCCGTCATGCCTCGTCGAGCAGGTGATCAATGCCGCGCTCGACACGGCGTTTGCCGACGCCGAAGCGCTGCTGCTGCAGCGCTTCGAATCGGTCACCCTGGCCGCACTGGCCGCGGATTTCACGCGCCGTCATGGCGCCCATCGATCGAGGCACCGGCATGAAGCATGACGCGATGAAATACGACGTGATCATCGTCGGTGGCAGCTATTCGGGCATGGCCGCTGCCCTGCAATTGCTGCGGGCACGCCGCAGCGTGCTCATCATCGACGGTGGCAAACGGCGCAACCGCAGCGCCAGCCACTCACACGGGTTCCTGGGCAGCGACGGCGTCGATCCTGCCGAGCTGGCCCGCATCGCCCGTGCGCAACTCGAGGCGTATCCCACGCTGACCTGGCAGGACGGCGATGTCGGGCGGGCCAGCGGCACGATGGACGACTTCCAGGTGACCTGCGGCGACACGATCTATACCGCCAAGCGCCTGCTGCTGGCGATCGGCGTGTCGGACCGGCTGCCCGCGATCCCTGGCGTGGCCGAACGCTGGGGCAAGAGCATCTTCCACTGCCCGTACTGCCACGGCTATGAACTGCACCAGGGCCGCGTTGGCGTCATCGCCACCGGACCGATGTCGATCCATCAGGCGCAGTTGCTGCCGGAGTGGGGAGACACCACGTTCTTCCTCAACGGCACGTTCGAACTCGACCAGGCCGCCGAGGACGAGTTGATTCATCGCGGCGTGACGATCGAAACCACTCGCATTCGCCAGATCGACGGGAGCGCCGATGTGGTGCTCACCGACGGAAGGCGAATGAGCTTCGCCGGCCTGTTCACCGCGCCGCATAACGAACCTTCCACGCCGATCGCCGCGCAGCTCGGCTGCGAAATTGTCGAGACCGTGATGGGCACGCAGATAGGTACCGGCGAAGCCAGGGAAACCACCGTCCCCGGCGTATTCGCCTGCGGCGACGCCGCAAGGATGCCGCACTCGGTATCGCTCGCGGTGGGTGATGGTGCGTGGGCCGGCGCGCAGCTTCACCGATCACTGGTGTGGCCGACGTCGTAGATGGTGGGCGCCCGGGACCACCAGGCTTGCGGGCATGAGTACTGATTCCCGGCTGGTCGAGGGCCTGCCTGACCGCTCATCCGTCCATCAGGTTCATTGCGCGAAAAAATTTCGCGACGGCGGCCGACTCGATCGGGATGTCGCCCCCTCAAAAGGGGAAGATCAACGTCCCATGACCACACGATGGCGATGCATCGATTCCGCCACCCATTCGCACGCGCGATAATCCCGGTCTGTTCTTTCGCGAGGAAAGCCGTCGATGCATGGCGAATACAAGATGCCCGGCGGCAAGCTGGTGGTGGTCGATCTCGATGTCCGCGATGGGCGACTGGCCCAGGTGCAACTGAGCGGTGACTTTTTCCTTGAGCCTGACAGCGCACTGCGCACCATCGACGCAGCGCTCGAAGGCCGGCCCGCCGACATGGACGAAGCCGGCCTCGCCCACAGCATCCGCAACGCGCTCACGCCCGACGTCATGATGTACGGCATTTCGCCCGAGGCCATCGCCGTGGCTGTGCGCCGCGCGCTGCAAGGGGAGCACCTCGCATGATGCGCACCGAATGGCACGACCACGACTGGCAGCTGATCCACACCGCGCCGCAATCGCCAAGCCTGCACATGGCGCTGGACGACGTACTTACCCACGAGGTCGGCGCCGGTCGCCGCAAACCCACCGTGCGCATCTGGGAGTGGGCATCACCCGCAGTGGTGATCGGCCGCTTCCAGTCACTGCGCAACGAGGTCGACGCCGAGGCCGCGCAACGCCACGGCATCGAGGTGGTGCGGCGTATCTCGGGCGGCGGCGCGATGTTCATCGAGCCGGGCAACACCATCACCTATTCGATCTATGCGCCGCTCTCGCTGATCAAGGACATGTCGTTCCAGCAGGCGTACGCGTTCATGGATGCGTGGGTGATCGAGGCGCTGGGCGAACTGGGCATCAAGGCCTGGTACCAGCCGCTGAACGACATCACTTCCGAAGGCGGCAAGATCGCCGGCGCGGCGCAGGCCCACCGCGGCGGTGCGGTGCTGCACCACGTGACCATGGCCTACGACATCGACGCAGCGAAGATGCTGGATGTATTGCGCATCGGCCGCGAGAAACTGTCCGACAAGGGCACCACCAGCGCCGCCAAGCGCGTCGACCCGCTGCGCAGCCAGACCGGCCTGCCACGCGAGATGGTGATCGAACGGATGATCGCCACCTTCCGCCGCCTGCACGGCCTCACCGACGATACGCTGCGCGCTGACGAACTGACCCAGGCCGAAACGCTCGCACAAACCCGCTTCGGCAACGCGACCTGGCTTGCCGACGTCCCCTGACAGCGCCGCAGCACGCCGGTGCGCATCGCGATCCGCAGAAGTCCGACGTGGCCATCGTGGTTTTCACCCCGGCGCGACGACGATCACAGCAACGGCAGGATGTTTTCCCGGCTCAGTTGCGCCACCGGCACGTCCGGTGCGGCGGGGTCGATCCAGTGCAGTTCGGCAATCTCGGCCTGCGCGGTGATCGTGCCGGTGACTTGCACCACGTAGACCACCGCCTCGACCACGTAGCCCGGCTCGTTCGCCGCTGGCGCGCTGCAACGGCACAGCAGCGAAGCCGAGCCGGCGACGAGTTCGCAACCCAGCTCTTCGCGCAGCTCGCGCGCCAGCGTGGCGAGGTCGTCGGCATCACCGGGTTCGCGCTTGCCGCCCGGCTGCTGGAACACCTGTGCACCGTGCTTGCGCACCAGCAGGCTGCGGCCGGCGTGATCGCCGATCACCGCCGCGACGATGTGGATGCGCCTGTCGCTCACAACCGGCTGTACGACCACGACTGCATGCGCCCGTCCTTGTATGGCATCACGCCGTGGAACGGTCGCGGGTCGCCGTCGAACACCAGCGGCAGGAAGTGGCGGTCGCCTTCCCACATCGGCAGTTCCATCAGCTTGTCGCGGGCCACCCAGCGCAGCGTGCCTTCGTGATTGGCGGTGAGCGGCGTGCCGCTGTAGCGGTCGATCACGAAGATGAAACCCAGCCAGTCCTCGCCGTGCTTGCCGAAGCCGGGCCAGTTCAGCGTGCCGCGCAACTGCATCGATTCGCAGCTGATGCCCGCCTCCTCCATGATCTCGCGCCGCATGCAGGTCGCGATGTCCTCGCCCGGCTCCATCTTGCCGCCCAGGCCGTTGTACTTGCCCAGGTGGTGGTCGTCCGGGCGCGTATTGCGATGGATCATCAACACCTCGCGCTGGTCCGGCGACAACACGTAACCGAGCGTGGCGACAATGGGTGCGTACGGAGGCAAGGCGGACATGCGTGAATCGCTGGCGGAAAGCCCACAAGTCTAGCCGCTGCATGGCTCGCCTGCCCGCCGCGGCTTCGGACGGTGCAAGGACGGGCTTGCATGGAGACAGCCGGGGCGGCGACCATCGGGGGATGTCGTCTTTCCGTTTGCTACCCCATTCACGCATGTCCGGCCCGCACCGCGCGCCCGTCGTGTTCATCCTGCTTCTCCTCCTGACCGTGCTGGCCGGCTGCACCGCGCGGGCGCGGGCGGTGGCCAGTGACGAGCTGGCGTTCGAGGGCCAGAACTATCGCGTGGTGCGGCTGGACCTGCACCGCCATGCGCTGACCCTGCACTGGCGCGAACCGGCCAGCGGCCAACCGTTCGGCAGCATCGAGACACTGCGCCGTTGGGGCGAGACACGCGGCCAGCGCCTGTTGTTTGCCGCCAACGCGGGCATCTACGACAAGCAGTTCGCGCCACTGGGCCTGTACGTGGAGAACGGCAAGGCGCTGGTGCCGCTGAACCTGGCCCATGGCAACCCGGCGTCGGGCAATTTCTCGCTGCTGCCCAACGGCGTGTTCGCCGTGTATCCGGATGGCCACGCCGCCGTGCGCACCAGCACCGATTTCAAGGCGGATGGCAAACCCGTGCAGTGGGCTAGCCAGTCCGGCCCGATGCTGTTGATCGACGGCAAGCTCAACCCGCAATTCGTGGGCGACTCGGCCAGCCTGAAGTGGCGCAGCGGCGTCTGCGCCCGCGGCCCGTACGAGGTGGTGTTCGCCGTCAGCGAGGCGCCGGTCAACTTCCACACGTTTGGACGTCTGTTTCGCGACAAGCTCGGCTGCCGCGACGCGCTCTACCTCGACGGCAGCATCTCGCAGATGTATGTCGACGACGAGGGTTACGCCGGCGCACCGGCCTTCATGGTCAAGCCATACGCAGGCATCTTTGCCGTGTTCGCCACGCCGTGATGGCGCGGCGACCCAATGTCTGGCGCGGGCTCGCGCTGGCGGTTCCGGCGCTGTTGCTGATAGCCGGCATCGCGCTGTGGTGGGCGCTTGCCGGCAGCCGCGCGCGGCTCGACGGCACGTTGCATCTGGGCGGTTTGCAGTCAGCGGTAAGCGTGCAGCGCGACGCGCTGGGCACGGTGACGCTCACCGGCAAGCGCCGCGCCGATCTCGACTACGCACTGGGCTACGTGCATGCGCAGGAGCGCTTCTTCGAGATGGACCTGATGCGCCGCATGCCTGTCGGCGAATTGTCGGCGCTGGTCGGGCCGGCCGCATTGCCGACTGATCTCAACCACCGGCGCCATCGCCTGCGCGCGGTGGCCGATGCGGCTTACGCGCAATTGCCGCAAGAGCAGAAGCAGCAACTCGACCACTACCGCGACGGCGTCAACGCGGGCCTGGCCGATCTGCGCGTGAAGCCATGGGAATACCTGCTGCTGGGCACGAAGCCGCAACCATGGCAGTCGCCGGACAGCCTGTTGCTGGTTGCCGCCATGTATCTCGACCTCAACGGCGACGGCCTCAACGCGCGCGAGCTGCACATCGCGCAGATGCGTGCGGTGCTGCCCGACGCCCTGGTGGATTTTCTGCTGTCGCCCGATCCGGATTGGGAGGCGCCGCTGCGCGGGCGGCTGTCGCGTTCGCCGGTGGTTCCCGGTGCGGGCGTATTCGACCTGCGCCAGCTGGCGCCCGCCAAGCCGACTGACCTGACGGCCGCATTGGCGCCCGCACTCGATGCGCCGCGCCCCGGCAGCAACAGTTTTGCCGTCGCCGGTGCGCTCACCAACAACGGTGCGGCGCTGCTCGCCAACGACATGCACCTGGGCCTGCGCGTGCCCAACATCTGGTTTCGCACCCGCCTGCGTTATCCCGACCCCACCGCGCCGGGCGGCCAGCGCGACGTCAACGGCGTGAGCCTGCCCGGCACGCCGGCCATCGTGGTCGGCTCGAACGGCCAGGTCGCCTGGGGTTTCACCAACAGCTATGGCGACTGGCTGGACTGGGTGCGCGTGCAGCGCGATCCGCACGACGCCACCCGCTACAAGGTGCCCGGCGGCTGGGCCACGATCGAGCGCCACGTCGAACACATCCAGGTGAAAGGCCAACCCGACACGCTGCTCACCGTCGAGGACACACGCTGGGGCCCGATCATGGGCCGCGATGCCGACGGCACGCCGCTGGCGTTGCAATGGAGCGGCGCCGCGCCGCGCAACTACAACCTGGCACTGATGCAGATGGAGCGCGCACCGAGCACGCACGCGGCGCTGGCGCTGGCACCGCAGTTCGGCATGCCGGTGCAGAACATGCTGGTGGCCGACAGCGCCGGGCATATCGGCTGGACGATCGCCGGCATCGGCGTGCCCCTGCGCGGCAACGGCGACCCCGGCATGCCGTTCGACGGCGCGCAGCCGGGCAGCGGCCGGCAGGGCTGGGCCAAACCCGCGCAGTACCCGCGTATCGAAGACCCGGCCGGCGGCCGGCTGTGGACCGCCAACAACCGCACCATCGACGGCGATGCGCTGACCCTGCTCGGCAACGGCGGCCACGACCTCGGCGCCCGTGCGCAGCAGATCCGCGACGACCTGCACGCGCGCACCGGTTTCACGCCCGGCAGCCTGCTCGACATCCAGCTCGATGACCGCGCGATCTTCCTCAGCCGCTGGCAGGGGCTGCTGCAGAACGCGCTCGCCGGCAGCAACGATCCCGACCTGCAGCAGCTGCGCAAACTCACCGCGCACTGGCATGGTCATGCCTCCGTCGGCAGCGTGGACTACCGGCTGGTGCGTGCGTTCCGCAACGAGGTGACCACGGCCGTGCTGGCACCGTTCGTCCGTCGCGTGGCGCAGCAACACGGCGACTTCACGTGGCCCGGCGAAAACAGTGCGGAAGCCGCGGTGTGGGCGCTGGTGCATGTGCAACCGCCGTATCTGCTGGATCCGGCCTACCCCGACTGGCACGCCCTGCTGGTGGCCAGCGCCAAACGCGTGGCGACCGAACTGGGCGAGCAGCCCGGCGGCCTCGCCGCCCGCACCTGGGGCGAACACAACCGCAGCGGGATCAACCACCCGCTGTCGGCCGCGCTGCCGGCATGGCTGGGCCGTTACCTCGACATGCCGTCGCAACCGCAAGCCGGCGACAGCAACATGCCGCGCGTGGCCGCACCGTCGTCCGGCGCCTCCGAACGGCTGGACGTGGCACCCGGCCACGAAGCCCACGGCATCCTGCAAATGCCCGGCGGCCAGAGCGACCATCCGTTGTCGCCGTTCTACGGCGCCGGCCATGCGGACTGGGCCAACGGCAGGCCGACGCCGCTGCTGCCTGGCACCACGCAACACACGCTGACCCTGCAGCCGCTCGCCCACTGATGCGCTGAACGCCGCGCCGACGGAGTTCCGCGGCACGGCGGCCCATTCCTGCGTCATTCGACCGCACGGATCACCCGGGCGAATCTGACTGAAGTCAAAAGCTGTCCTCTGGCGCGCGCGCATGATCCGCACCGTCCACAGGATGCGTTCCATGATCAGCTGCGACACCATCATCATCGGCGCGGGCCCGGTCGGCCTGTTCCAGGTTTTCGAACTGGGTTTGCTCGGGCTGAATACGCATGTGGTCGATTCCATGCCGCATGCCGGCGGCCAGTGCATCGAGCTGTATCCGGACAAGCCGATCTACGACATCCCGGCCGTGCCGGCATGCAGCGGGCGCGAGTTGGTCGAGCGGTTGCAGCAGCAGATCCGGCCGTTCGCGCCGCAGTTCCACCTGGGCCACACCGTCACCGCGTTGGAGCGCATGCAGGACGGTCGCTTCCGGCTGCAGACCAGCGGCGGGCTCGTGTTCGACGCGGGCGCGGTAATCATCGCCGGTGGCCTGGGCGCGTTCGCTCCGCGCACACTGAACCTGCCGGAAGCCGCGCCGCTGGTGGGCCACACGTTGCACTACAAGGTGACCCGGCCTGCGCTGTTCGACGACCAGGACATCGTGATCGCCGGCGGCGGCGACGCCGCGCTGGACTGGGCACTGACCCTGGTCGAGCGCGCACGCAGCGTGGTGCTGGTGCACCGCTCTTCGACGTTCCGCGCGGCGCCGGCCAGCGTGGCGCGCATGCAGGCACTGTGCGACGAAGGCTGCATGCAGTTCTGCGAGGGGGACATCATCGGCATGGAGACGATCGGCGACGCGCTGGCGCAGGTACGCGTGCGCACGCGCAGCGGCATGGTCCAGCGCATCGAGGCTTCGCACCTGCTGGTGTTCTGGGGCATGCACCCGGCACTGGGGCCGATCGCCGAGTGGGGGCTGGCACTGGAACGCCAGCAACTGGTGGTGGACCCGGCGACCTTCCAGACCTCCGTGGCCGGCATCTTCGCGGTGGGCGACATCAACACCTACCCGGGCAAGAAGAAGCTGATCCTGTCGGGCTTCCACGAAAGTGCGCTGTGCGCGTTCGCCGTGCACGCGTACCTGCATCCCGGCGACAAGGTGAACCTGCAATACACGACCACCAGCCCCGCCCTGCAGCGGCGCCTGGGCGTGCGCGACGCCGAGCGCGATGCCGTCGTCGCCGAGCCGCAGCCACGCGTGGCTGCCACGGCCTGACCTCGCCCATCGCACGCGCTCAACCACTCACCCCGGGAGACATCCCATGTACCGCCCCTCCGCCCCCGACGACCTGCGCTCGCCCGACCGCCGGCGCTGGCTGAAGCAGGCCGGCCAGCTCGCCATCGCCGGCGGCCTGCTGGCTGGCGGCGGCTGGGCGGTGCTCAAGCGCAAGCAGAACCTGTGGCAGGTGCGCCGCGAACGCACGCTGATGCAGACGTCCGTGGCGGTGACCTGCCTGGCCGACGACGTGCAGGCGGCCGGCGCGGCGATCGAAGCGGCGTTCGCGCGCATGGCCGCAACCGCCGCGCAGCTGACCCGCTTCGACCCGGCCGGTCCGCTGGCGCAGCTGAACCGCGACGGCCAGCTGGCGCAGGTGCCCGCGCAACTGGATGCGGTGCTGCGCCAGGCACTGGCGCTGTCGCGACTGACCGATGGCGCGTTCGACCCGACCGTGCTGCCGGTGCTGCGCTACTTCGAGACGCTGCGCGGTGCGAGCCACACCGACGCGCACGAGCAGCGCGTGGCCGAAGACCGCGATGCGCTGGTCGGTTACCGCGGCCTCGTACTCGATGCGCGCGGCGCGCAGCTGCTGCGCCCGGGCATGGCCGTCACACTGGACGGCATCGCCAAGGGCCACGTGGTCGACCAGGGCATCGCCGCGCTGCGCGGCGCCGGCATCGAGTACGCCCTGATCGACGCCGGTGGTGACATCCACGCGATCAGCGGCAACGATCCCGCACGGCACTGGAACGTCGGCATCGTCGATCCACGCGACGTCGGCCGCGTGGCGGCGGTGCTGCAATTGCGCAACGCGGCGCTGTCGACCTCGGGCAACTACCGCGTGTTCTTCTCCGCCGACCGGCGCCTGTTCCATATCGTCAACCCGCGCACCGGCTGGTCGCCGCAAAGCTATTCCAGCGTGACCGTGATGGCGCCGCGTTCGGTACTGGCCGACGGCATGAGCACGGCGGCGTTCTCGCTGGAGCTGCCGCGCTTGTCCGCGCTGATGGACGCGCAGGATCAGCAGTGGCTGGCGTTCTCGCGCACGGGCGAGCAACGCTGGCGCTCGCGCGAACTGCCGCTGATCGCCGGCACGGCAGAGCGCGTGTGATGCGCGTGCCGCGTCCGCTCATCACCCGCGTGCTGCTGGCGCTGTGCCTGCTGTTGCTGGCACCCGCGACGCTGGCCGGCATCGATGCGAAGCATCCGCAGTTGCACGAGGTGTTTCCGCAGGCTACCCGCTACGGCGACATCGAAGGCACACCGCCGGCGGCCGCCGTTTACCAGGGTGACGAGATCATCGGCTACGTGTTCGAGACCGTGATGGTGGCGCCGGTGCCCGCGTACTCGGGCGCGCCGATCAACCTGCTGGTGTCGATCGGCACCGACGGCAGCATCCGCGACGCGCGCGTGCTGGAGCAGCACGAGCCGATCCTGCTGGTCGGCATCCCGGTGCAGAAGCTGTACGACTTCGTGGCGCGCTACATCGGCCATCGCGTGGACGACCAGATCGTGGTCGGCGGCGGTGCCAGCGGCAGCGTGCGCATCGACGCGATCAGCAGCGCCACGGTGACTTCGATGGTGGTCAACGAGACCATCATGAACTCGGCGCTGAAGGTGGCCGCCTCGCGCAAGCTGATCGCCGACGCGACCGATACCGACGCCAACGCCGCCGCCGTGCGCACCGACTACTACCAGCCGGCCGACTGGGACACGCTGACCGGCAACGGCGCGATCGGCCACCTGCAGCTCAAGCGCCAGGCGATCACCGACGCGTTCAAGGGCCAGCCGGAGAGCGGCATGGTCGACGACGCCACCGCGCCGGCGCCCGGCCACGAGGACGATGTCTTCATCGACCTGTACTTCGCCGACGTCACCCCGCCCACGGTGGGCCGCAACCTGCTCGGCGCGGACACCCACGCCGACCTGATGAAGCAGCTCAAGCCCGGCGATTCGGCGATCGCGGTGATGGCCAACGGCATCTATTCGTTCAAGGGCGTGGGCTACGTGCGCGGCGGCATCTTCGACCGCGTGCACGTGCTGCAGGACGGCAAGCTGGTGCTGTTCAAGGACACCGACCTGGTGCCGTTGAACGACACCCCGCTGCGCGGCAAGCCCGAGTTCGCCGAGCAGGCGATCTTCATCGTGCGCAACGGCGGCAGCGGTTTCGACGCGACCCGGCCGTGGACGCTGCAGCTGATGGTGAATCGCCAGGTCGGCCCGCTGCAAAGCATCTACCACACCTTCACCCGCGACTACCGCATGCCGGCCGGCTACACCACAAGGCCGCAGAGCAGCGCCGAGTCGCAGTCCAGCGCGCTGCCGGCCAACGCCGCGCTGTGGCAGAAGATCTGGTACGGCCGGCGCATCGACATCGCCGTGTTGCTGGCCGGGCTGACCGTGCTCACGTTGATCCTGCTGTTCCAGGACTGGATCGTGAAGTACCCGGTGTGGCTCGAACGCGTGCGCACGGGCTTCCTGATCTACACCTTGGTGTTCATTGGCTGGTACGAGCTGGCGCAGTTGTCGGTGGTGAACATCTTCACCTTTGTGCAGTCGCTGCTGCATGGCTTCCATTGGGAAACCTTCCTGATGGACCCGATGATCTTCATCTTGTGGGTGTTCGTGGCCGCTACCTTGCTGCTGCTCGGGCGCGGCGTGTACTGCGGCTGGCTGTGCCCGTTCGGCGCGCTGCAGGAGCTGGTGGGCAAGCTCGCCAAGCGGCTGCGTGTGCCGCAGTTCGAGTTTCCCCGCGTGGTGCACGAGCGGCTGTGGGCGCTGAAGTACGTGATCCTGCTGGTGCTGTTCGGCATGTCGCTGCAGTCGCTCAACACGGCCGAACATTACGCCGAGGTCGAGCCGTTCAAGACCGCGATCACCCTGCACTTCGCGCGCTCGTGGAGCTATGTGTTCTACGCGGTGCTGCTGGTCGGCGTCTCCGCCTTCAACCACAAGTTCTATTGCCGTTACGTGTGCCCGCTGGGCGCCGGGTTGGCGGTATCCGGGCGCTGGCGGCTGTTCGAGTGGCTGCGCCGGCGACCGGAGTGCGGCAGCCCCTGCCAGGTCTGCGCCAACGAATGCGAGGTCAAGGCGATCGGCCCCGACGGCCGCATCAACTTCAACGAATGCCATTACTGCCTGGACTGCCAGGTCACCCGCATCAACGACCACAAATGCCCGCCGGTGGTGCAGCAACGCAAGAAGCGCGAACGCGCTGCGCGACCGCTGCCCACGCCGATCGTGCTGATTAACCCGGCAAACGCGCCGGAAACCCGAGAGCCGGCGCCCATCGCCGACTGATCCCACGTCACCTGCCCTCTGCGGATGAGAAGCCATGCACGACGAATCGAAGAACAAACCCGACGCGAACGCGGAGGGCGCCGACCCCGCCCGTCGCCACTTCATGAAGAACAGCGCACTGGCCGGCCTCGCCGGTGCGGCGGGACTGGCGCTGGCCGGCTGCGGCCGCAAGAGTGACCTCGGCGGCGCGGAAGGTGCCGCCGGGCACGATGGCGAACGCCAGCGCGAGCACGGCAAGCACGAGGCCGCCTCCGACCACGTGCCGCCCGGCCAGCTCGACGAATACTACGGCTTCTGGAGCGGCGGCCAGTCCGGCGAGGTGCGCGTGATGGGACTGCCGTCGATGCGCGAGCTGATGCGCATCCCGGTGTTCAACCCCGACTTCACCATCGGCTGGGGCATCACCAACGAGAGCAAGCGCGTGCTGGGCGCCAACTTCCCGCCCGGCGGCGACTGCCACCACCCGCACATGAGCCAGACCGACGGCCACTACGACGGCCGCTACATCTTCATCAACGACAAGGCGCATACCCGCGTGGCGCGCATCCGCTGCGACGTGATGCGCACCGACCGCATCATCGACGTGCCGAACGTGCAGTCGATCCACGGCCTGCGCGTGCAGCGCGCGCCGCGCACCGGCTACGTGTTCGCCAACGGCGAGTTCATGGTCCCGGCGCCCAACGACGGCCACGACCTGGAGGACCCGAAGAAATACCAGACCATGTTCAGCGCCATCGACGGCGACACCATGGACGTGGCCTGGCAGGTGCTGGTGGATGGCAACCTGGACAACACCGAGGCCGACTACGCCGGCAAGTACGCGATCTCCACCTGCTACAACAGCGAAGGTGGCCTGGACCTGCCCGGCACCATGCAGGCCGAGCGCGACTGGGCGGTGGTGTTCAACATCGCGCGCATCGAGGAGGCGGTGAAGAACGGCAAGTTCAAGACCATCGGCGACTCGAAGGTGCCGGTGCTGGATGGCCGCCATGGTTCGTCGTTCACCCTCTACATCCCGATCCCGAAGAACCCGCACGGCATCAACGCCAGCCCCGACGGCAAGTACGTGGTGGCCAACGGCAAGCTCTCGCCCACCGTCAGCGTGATCGAGTGGAGCCGCATCGACGACTGCTTCGCGGGCAAACTGAAGGACCCGCGCGATACGGTGGTGGCCGAGCCCGAGCTGGGCCTGGGGCCGCTGCACACCGCCTACGACGGCCGCGGCAACGCCTATACCACGCTGTTCATCGACAGCCAGATCGCCAAGTGGAACATCGCCGACGCGATCGCCGCCCACGGCGGCAAGAAGGTCAACTACCTGCGCCAGAAGGTCGACGTGGCCTATCAGCCCGGCCACTGCCACACTTCGATGGGCGAGTCGCGCGATGCCGACGGCAAGTGGCTGGTGTCGCTGAACAAGTTCTCCAAGGACCGCTTCCTGCCCACCGGCCCGATGCATCCGGACAACGACCAGCTGTTCGACATCTCCGGCGAGACCATGAAGCTGGTCGCCGACGGCCCGGTCTACGCCGAGCCGCACGACGTGATCCTGCTGCACCGACGCCTGCTGATCGACAAGGTCAAGAAGAGCTGGGACCGCGACGACCCGTTCTTCGCCGAGACGGTGGCGATGGCGAAGAAGCACGGCGTCAACGTGCTGTCCGACAGCAAGGTCATCCGCGAGGGCCGCAAGGTGTTTGTCTACATGACCTCGGCCGCGCCGATCTTCAGCCTGGGCAGCTTCAAGGTGAAGAAAGGCGACGAGGTGACCGTGGTGGTGACCAACATCGACGCGGTGGAGGACGTGAGCCACGGCTTCTGCATCGTCAACTACGGCATCAACATGGAGATCAGCCCCGGCGCCACCGCCTCGGCCACCTTCACCGCCGACAAGGCAGGGGTGTTCTGGTACTACTGCACGTTCTTCTGCCATGCGATGCACATGGAGATGAGCGGGCGGATGCTGGTGGAGGCCTGAGCCGTGCCGTGCCGTCGCGCACCCCGCGGCGGCGCGGCCGGATCTTCCGGTTCATGACGACGTTACGCTACCTCGCGATTGCACTGCTGTTGCTGCTGGCGCTGCCAGCACACGCGCGCGAATCGCTGGAACAGCTGGTGGCCGCCGCGCCACCCGGCGCCACGCTCAGCGTGCCCGCCGGCGTGCATGCGGTACACCTGAAGCTGGACAAACCCCTCACCCTGATCGGCGAACCCGGCGCCATCCTGGACGGCGGTGGCTACGGCGACATCGTGCGCATCAGCGCCGCCAACGTCACCGTGCGCGGCCTCATCTTGCGCCACAGCGGCAGCGACCTCACCGCAATGAACGCGGGCATCTTCATCGAACGTACGGCGCGCGACGTGGTCATCGACGGCAACCGCATCGAGGACAGCCTGTTCGGCGTCTACCTCGACGGCGCCGCCAACGTGCGGGTGGAACGCAACGTGATCCGCGGCATGCGCGCGCTGCGCGTGGCCGACCGCGGCGACGGCATCCATCTGTGGAACGACACCGGCTGCACCATCGATGGCAACGACATCGCCGGCTCGCGCGACGGCATCTACGTCTACGTCAGCTCGCACAACACCATCACGCGCAACGTGGTGCACGACGTGCGCTACGGCGTCCACTACATGTATTCGCAGGACAACCTGCTGCAGGGCAACGTCAGCCGGGGCAACCTGGCCGGCTATGCGCTCATGTCCTCGCACCACCTCAAGGTGATCGGCAACAGCTCCGCGGACGATGCCTCCTACGGCTTCCTGCTCAACTACATCGCGCACAGCGAGATTGCCGGAAATCGCGTGTATCGCGTCAAGGGGCAGAGCGACGACGCCGGCGGCACCATCGAGGGCACCGAGGGCAAGGGGCTGTTCGTCTACCTGTCGCAGTTCAACAGCTTTCACGACAACCTCGTCGCCGATTCGCAGATCGGCATCCACGTGACCGCCGGCTCGGAAAACAACCGCCTGTGGGGCAACCACTTCGAGGACAACCGCATCCAGGTGAAGTACGTCCAGAACCTGGCGCAGGAATGGTCCGAGCGCGGCCGCGGCAATTTCTGGAGCGATTACCTGGGCTGGGACCTGGACGCCGACGGCATCGGCGACATCCCGTTCCGCCCCAACGACGGCGTCGACGTGCTGCTGTGGAAATACCCTTCCGCGCGCAACCTGATGTCCAGCCCTTCGGTGCTGCTGCTGCGCTATGTGCAGCGCGCTTTCCCGGTGTTCACGCCGCCCTCGGTGCAGGACAGCCACCCGCTGATGAAAGCTACCCCGGCCACCCCATGAACCACCCGATCGAATGCCACGCGCTGGCCAAGCGCTACGGCGAACTCGCTGCACTGGATGGCGTCAGCGCCGCCGTGCCGTGCGGCCAGGTGATCGGCCTGCTCGGCCACAACGGCGCGGGCAAGTCCACGCTGATCAAGCTGATCCTCGGACTGATCGCGCCCAGCGGCGGCCAGCTTGAAGTGCTCGGCCAGTCACCATGGCGCGCGCACGCCTTGCGTCGGCGCATCGGCTACCTGCCCGAGAGCGCCACCTTCTACGGCAACCTCAGCGGTCGTGAACTGCTCGACTACCTGGCGCGCTTGAAGCAGGCACCACGCACGCAGGTCGCCACGTTGCTCGAACGCGTCGGCCTGGCGCACGCCGCCGACCGACGCGTCGGCACGTACTCGAAGGGCATGCGCCAGCGCCTGGGCCTGGCGCAGGCGCTGCTCGGTTCACCCGAACTGGTGCTGCTGGACGAGCCGACCACCGGCCTCGACCCGCAGGCGACGCGTGAGCTGTACCGCATCGTCGGCGAGCTGCGTGCGGACGGCCGTTGCGTGCTGGTCTCCTCGCACCTGCTGGCCGAACTTGAACCGCACATCGACGGCGCGCTGATCCTGCGCCAGGGCAAGCTGCTGGCTGCCGGCAGTTTGCACGCGCTGGGCGAGCAGGCCGCGCTGCCGGCGCAAGTGCTGTTGCGACCACGCGAGCAGACGATGCCTGAACTGATCGCACGCCTCGAAACGAACGGACTGTCGGCGCAGGCACGCCCCGACGGCCGGCTGGAACTGCAGGTGCCGCGCGCCGGCAAGCTGCGCGTGCTGCGCGAGCTACTGGCCGACCCCGCGATCGTCGACCTCGATGTGCGCGAGCCCACCCTGGCGCAACTCTACGACTGGCTCGGCGCCGGTCCGCCATCCACCGCGGAGGTGGCCGCATGAACCCGATCCTCACCGTCGCCGCCAAGGAATTCCGCGACGACTTCCGCAACCGCTGGACGATCGCGCTGACGATCCTGTTCGCCCTGCTGGCATTAGGCATCGCCTGGTTCGGCAGCGCGGCAGCCGGACGCGTGGGCTTCACCTCGTTCGACGCCACGCTGGCCAGCCTGACCACGCTGGGCGCGTTCGTGATCCCGCTGATCGGCCTACTGATCGCCTACGGCAGCATCGTCGGCGAGCGCGACGACGGCACCTTGCTGCTGATGCTCAGCTATCCACTCTCGCGCGGGCAACTGGTGGCCGGCAAGTTTCTCGGCCACTGCGGCGCGTTGGCCGCCGCCACGCTGGCCGGCTTCGGGCTGGCGGTGGCGATCATGCAATGGATGCAGCCGCCGGAGCAGACGATGCAGGCGTGGCTGCAGATCGGCCGCTTCATCCTCAGCGCCTCGCTGCTCGGCGCCAGTTTCGTCGGGCTGGCCTGCCTGATCAGCGTGCAGACGGCCGACAAATCCCGCGCCGCCGGCCTGGCGCTTGTCGGCTGGCTGGTCAGCGTGGTGCTGTTCGACCTCGCGCTGCTGGCGTTGCTGGTGGTCAGCGGTGGCAACCCGCTCGAGCGCGCGGTGTATCCGTACCTGCTGCTGTTCAATCCGGTGGACGTGTTTCGGTTGGTCAACCTCACCGCACTGGGCGACGGTGCCGGCAACGACCTGCTGACCGGCATGACCGCCCACCACAGCTACTCGCCCGCCCTGCTCTACGCACTGTTGCTGGGCTGGGCGGTGGCGCCGTTCGCGTGGGCGATGCTCGCGTTCCGGCGCAAGGAAATCTGAAGGAATCCGCGCATGCCCTGCCCGCCGATCACCACACTGCACCGCGCCGCCTTCGTGCTGGCGCTGGCCCTGCTCGCCGGGTGCGGCGGCAGCCCCACACCTGCACATCATGCCGTCGACACCCACCCGGACGATGCCTGCGCGGTATGCGGCATGTACCTGGACGGCTCGCCCGGCCCGCGCGCCGAAGCCTGGGTCAGCGGTCGCGCCAAACCGCTGGTGTTCGATTCCACCCGCGACTTTTTCGCCTACGTGTTGCAACCGGAGAATCAGGCTTCACTGCAGGAACTGTTCGTGCAGGACAGCGCGCGCATCGACTGGCAACAACCCGCTCACGCCGCCGCCAGTTTCATCGACGCGCGCACCGCCTCCTACGTGGCCTGGCAACCGCTGCCCGGCTCGATGGGCCCCACCCTGGCACCGTTCGCCAGCCGCGCGGCGGCGGAAGTGTTCAAGGCCGAACACGGCGGCGCCGTGCTCGGTTTCAGCGAGATCACGCCTGCGCTGGTGGCCAGGCTGGACTACCGCTGCCCAATCCAGGTCGCCGCGAGTCTCGGCACCCTGCAATGCCTCGCGCCGTCCACGCGATCGCTGGGCCTGCTGGTCCACAAGCAACCCGCGTTTCCGCCGACTCAATCACACGACCATCCCTAAAGGGGAGCCCCGAACATGCTCGGACTGAACAGTTTTTCGCACTGGATCGTGCTGCTGGTACTGGTACTGCTGTTGTTCGGCACCGGCAGGCTGCGCAACGCCGGCCGCGACCTCGGCGGCGCCATCGCCGGTTTCCGCAGGGGACTCAAGAGCGACACATCGGGCGATGCCGCCGAACAACCGGCGTCACCGAAAGATCCGCGCTGACGACGACGCGCCTTCGGTGATTACCCCAGCAACCGCTCGCACACCGTGCGATACAACGCCGGCAATTGGTCGAGTTCCGCCACATCCACGCACTCGTCCACCTTGTGGATGGTGGCGTTGACCGGGCCCAGTTCGACGACTTCGGCACCCAGCGGTGCGATGAAGCGGCCGTCGGAGGTCCCGCCGCCGGTGCTCTGTTCCGGCTCGATGCCGCAAAGATCACGGCACACCGCCGCCACGGTTTCACGCAACAGTCCACCAACAGGTGTGAGGAAGGGCTCACCGGAGAGATGCCAGTCGATATGGAAATCCACGCCGTGCCGCCGCAGGATCGCCTCGCTGCGCGCGCGCAGGTCATCGGCGCGACTGGCCGTGCTGTAGCGGAAATTGAACAGCGCCGTGAGCGTGCCGGGGATGACATTGTTGGCGCCGGTGCCGGCGTTGATGTTGGACACCTGCATCGAGGTGGGCGGGAAATCCTCGTTGCCCTCGTCCCAGCGCTCGGCGGTCAACTCGGCCAGGGCCGGCGCCAGCGCGTGGATCGGGTTCAGCGCCTTTTCCGGATAGGCCACGTGGCCCTGCACGCCGCGCACGGTGAGCGTGGCCGACAGCGAGCCGCGGCGGCCGACCCTGATCAGGTCACCCAGCTTTTCCTTCGCGGATGGCTCACCCACCACGCACCAGTCGATCTTTTCGCCCACGGCACGGAAATGCTCGACCACCTTGCGCACACCGTCGATCGCCACGCCTTCCTCGTCGCTGGTCAGCAACAAGCCCACCCGGCCGCGATGTTGTGGATGGGCCGCCACGAACTGCTCCAGCGCCACCACCATCGCCGCCACCGAACCCTTCATGTCGGCGGCACCACGGCCGTATAGACGGCCATCCCGAACGGAGGGTTCGAATGGCGGACTTTGCCAGGAAGCTTCCGGACCACTGGGCACCACGTCGGTGTGACCCAGGAAGGCCAGCGTGGGGCCGGCATTGCCGTGGGTGGCCCACAGGTTGTCGACGTCGCCGTAACGCAGGTGTTCGATGCGAAAGCCCACGCGCTCGAGGCGCTCGGCAATAAGCGGCAGGCAACCGGCGTCGTCGGGCGTGACCGAGCGGCGGCGGATCAAATCGCAGGTGAGATCGAAGACGACGGACATGCGCTCTCGCAAAGGCGGCGGAAAAAGGAAAGTCGCAGCATATCAAGCGTGCGACGCGGCGTTGCCTCAGCCGGCCACCACCACGCCCAGTACGTGTCCCACCGCATAGGTGACCGCGGCGGCGGCGGCGGTGATCGCGAACTGGCGTGCGATCGAGAACAGCATGCTGCGCCCGGTGAACAGCGAGGTGCCAATACCGATCAGGGCAAGCCCGGCGGCCGTGGAGCAGGCGCTGGCAAGCAGCGCAGCCCGGCCGCCCAGGAAAAAGTACGGCGCCACCGGAAACAGCGCACCGCAGGCGAACAGGCAGAACGATGAAATGGCCGCGCCCCAGGCCGAGCCGCCCAGTTCGCTGGGGTCGACACCCAGATCCTCGCGCACCAGCATGTCCAGCGCCGCGCGCGGGGTTTCGGTGACGTGGCCGGCCAGATGCGCGGCGGCGGCGGGGTCGAGCCCCTTCTCCTGATAGATGCCGGTGATGTGGCGCAAACCGTCTTCCGGCGACACCGCCAGCCGCTCGGCGCGTTCGGTGATCTGCGCCTGGTAGAACTCGCGCGAGCTGTTGACTGAAAGCCACTCGCCGAGCGCCATCGAACAGGCACCAGCAACCAGACCGGCAAGACCCGCCAGCAGCACGGCGCGATCACCCGACGCCGCACCGGCCATGCCCATCACCAGGCTGACGTTGGAAACCAGCCCGTCGTTGGCGCCCAGCACCGCCGCGCGCAACGTGTTGCCACTTTGCGGACGGTCGCGCCGACCGTGCACGCCGTGTTCGTCCCGGGGAATGAAATGATCGCGATGGCGGTTGCGGTCCACCGGCGTGGATTCGTGGTCGGCATGTTCCAGCCGCACCACGGTAGGCATCACGAACTCGGTGCCGAAGCGACGCGCAAACGCGCTCAGGGCGCGAACGCGCAAGCCGACATGTGCCGGGGGCACCGTTTCACCAAGCTCGCGCAGACGCGCTTCCCAGAAGCCGGCGTTGACGGTTTCACCCTCGGCAATGCGTCGATAGGCCCGCGCCAGCCTGGCGTCGGTGGCCAGCTCGGCCAGCCGTCCATACAGCGCGGCGTTGTCGCGCTCGATGCGCAGGTTGTTGCGATAGCGCCGGACCCGGTGGGTGCTCATATCCGTGGACTCAGAGTTTGTGAGGAAAACCACTTCCTGTGGTTTTTCTCTATCGCGCTTCCGGCACAGGCCCGGAAGCGCTCACGCGGACCAATCACTTGCGTGATCGATCCGCGCCCGGCCATCGTGACCGGGCTTCGAGGTTGAAAAAATCACAACCTCTCAGCGGGCGAACAGCTTCTTGAAGCCGTTGTCGCTGAAGCCCACGCTCACCGCGCCGTCGGGTTGCACGACCACGGGGCGACGGATCAACGCGGGGTATTCCTTCAGCAGCAGGGTCCACTCCGGATCGCTGCCGGGGTTCTTGCGCTGCGGCAGCAGGTTGCGCCAGGTGGTGGACGATTTGTTGACCAGCTTTTCCCAGCCGCCAAGCTGCGCGGCCCAGTCTTTCAACGTGGCTGCCGGCACCGGATTGGCGCGGTAGTCGATGAAGTCGTGGGCCACCTCGAAACGGCTCAGCCAGTTGCGGGCCTTCTTGCAGGTATCGCAGTTGGGAAGGCCGTAAAGCGTCGGTTCGGTCACGCCGGTTTCCTGTAGGAGCGCACCCTGTGCGCGATTGATTTCACCGCCAGTCCTGTCGCCCACAGGGTGGGCTCTACTCCGCAGCGCGCAGCAGTTCGTTGATGCCGGTCTTGCTGCGGGTTTTCTCGTCCACCTGTTTCACGATGATGGCGGCGTAGAGGCTGTGACTGCCGTCCTTCGCGGGCAGGCTGCCGGCCACCACCACGCTGCCGGCGGGTACGCGGCCGTAGCTGGTTTCGCCGGTGGCGCGGTTGTAGATGCGGGTGGACTGGCCCAGGAACACGCCCATGCCGATCACGCTGCCCTTCTCCACCACCACACCCTCGACCACTTCCGAGCGCGCGCCGATGAAGCAGTTGTCCTCGATGATGGTGGGGCCGGCCTGCAGCGGTTCCAGCACACCGCCGATGCCGACGCCGCCGGACAGGTGCACGCCCGCGCCGATCTGCGCGCAGGAACCCACCGTGGCCCAGGTATCCACCATCGTGCCCGCACCCACATGGGCGCCGATGTTGACGTAGCTGGGCATCAGCACGGCGTCTTTGGCGATGTGCGCGCCGCGGCGCACCAGCGCGCCGGGCACCACGCGGGCGCCCAGGTTCTGCAGCTCGCCGTCGTTGCCGTGGGCGAAACGCAGCGGCACCTTGTCGAAAGCCTGCGCCGCGCCACCGTCGACGACGTGGTTGCCATTGATACGGAAATACAGCAGCACGGCTTTCTTGAGCCACTGGTTCACCGTCCAGCCGCCCTGGCCATCCGGTTCGGCGACGCGGCGCTCGCCCGACTCGAGCAGGTCGATGACCTGTTCGACGGCGGGACGCAGCTGGTTTTCGATCTCGGTGGCGGTCAGTTCATTGCGACGCTCGAACGCGTCGTTGATCAGGGTTTCGATGGCTTGCATGGGCTGAAGTTCGCTCGCGTATCTGGATGGCTAAATGCGCGGCCTGTCCACGGCCGCGCAATCGGACTGCCAAGGTTACAGGAACTCAGTCTTTGGACGGCCCGATGCGTTCCAGCAAGGCATGCAGCAGGCGATCGCGCAGCGCCTGGTCGAGTGGCGCGTTGTGGCGGTCGCTGAGCAGGAAGAAATCCTCGACCCGCTCGCCGAAGGTGGCGATGCGCGCGTCGTGCACGCGTGCGCCGGCATCCAGGATCACCTGCGCCACCGCCGCCAGCAGGCCGGGACGGTCGGTGCCGACCAGCGCCAGCTGGGTGCGGTCGCCCGCATCGTCGAAGCTGATCTTGGGCGCGGTCTGGAAGTGCCGCTGATGGCGCGACATGCTGCGCTTGCTGGGCTGCACGCCGGTCGACAGGGTCAGCGCGCGTTGCAGGCGCTGCTGCAGTTCCTCGGCACGCACGGCGTTGGCCGGCTGCTGGCTGTCCGCCTCCAGCAACAGGAAGGTATCCATCGCCATGCCCTTGGGCGAGCTGAGGATGCGTGCTTCCATCACCGAGAAACGCAGCCGGTCGAGCATCGCGGTGACGGAGGCGAACAGGCCGTCGCGGTCGGGCGTGTAGACGAACAGCTCGGTACTGCCGCGCACCGACATCGGGTGCACGGCCACCAGCGGCACCCCGCCGCCGGCACGCAGGATGGCCGCCGTCTGCCACGCGATCTGCTCCGGCCGGTGGCGCAGGAAGCTGAGCTGCGGGAAATCCGCCCAGATGCGCTCCACGTCGGCCTCGGCCACGCCTTGGTCCATCAGCAGCGCCAGCGCATACTCCGCACATTCCTGCACCCGTTCGCCGGCATCGCGCGGCAGGTCCACGTCGCGGCTCATGGCGTAGCGCGTGGCGTGGTAGAGGTCGGCCAGCAGGCGATCCTTCCAGGCGTTCCACAGCCGCGGGCTGGTGCCGATCACGTCGGCCACGGTGAGCAGGTAGAGCTGGCCCAGCCGTTCGCGGTTCTCCACCTTTTCGGCAAAACGCTGCACCACGTCGGGGTCGGTGATGTCCTGCCGCTGGGCGGTGGTGCTCATCAGCAGATGCCAGCGCACCAGCCAGGCCACGCGTTCGACGTCGCCGCGCGAAAGCCCCAGTCGGGTGCAGAACGCGCGCGCGTCCTCCTCGCCCAACACCGAATGATCACCGCCGCGACCCTTCGCGATGTCGTGCAACAGCGCGGACAGCAGCATGATCTCCGGCTTGGGCATGTCGGCCCAGATCTCGCAGCCCAACGCGAAATCGCGCTTCGCGGCGGGGTCGGCGAAGCGCGCCATGTTGCGCAGCACGCGCAGCGTGTGTTCGTCGACGGTGTAGACGTGGAACAGGTCGTACTGCATGCGGCCGAAGACCTTGCCGAACGCGGGCAGGATCGCCGCCAGCAGGCCGTGCCGGTTCATCCGCCACAGCGCATCCACCGCCGGCGCGCCCCGGCGCAGCAAACGCAGGAACGCGGCCAGCGCGTCGGGGTCGGTGGCCAGCATCGCCTCGTGCACGGCGGTGGCGCGGTGGATGCGGCGCATGCTGTCGGCACTGAAACCGACCACGCCGGGCAGATCCAGCCGCGCGATGAAAATCTCGATCAGCGCCGCCGGCCGACGCATGAAGAGTTCGGGATCGCGCGCCGCCAGCCGCCGGCCATAACGCACGAAGTCCGCACCGACGGGCTCTTCGTCACCGGCCGGCTCAAGCATTTCCACGAAACGCTCGGCCACCTGCACGCCCAGCCGTTCCACCTGGCTGGCCGCGCGGTAATAGCCCTGCATGAATTGCTCCACGCCCAGGTTCTTCTCGTGCTCGTCCTCGAACCCCAGCCGCGCCGCCAGCGCGCGCTGGTAGTCGAACAGCAGCCGTTCCTCGGGCCGCCCCGCCTCCAGGTGCAACGCGTAGCGGTAGCGACGCAGCGTGGTCTCCGCCTCGCACAGGCTGGTGCGTTCCGCGGGGTCGAGCAGGCCCTCGACCTGCATGTCCTCGAACCCGCCCGCATGCACCAGCCGGCGACCCAGCCAGCGCAGCGAGTCGAGCGTGCGCAGGCCGCCGGGGCCGTCCTTGATGTTGGGCTCCAGGTTGTAGGCGGTGTCGTCGTAGCGCGCGTGGCGGGCGTCACGCTCGGCCAGGCGCGCGGCCAGGTAATCCGCCGGGGGCCACAGCTGCGGGTCGTCGATGATGGTGCGCAATGTGGCGTCGAAGGCGGGGTCACCCACCAGCCTGCGCGCATCCAGCAGGCTGGTGAACACCGTGGCATCGCTCGACGCCAGCTCGCGGCATTGCGACAGCTCGCGCACGGCATGGCCCACTTTCAGGCCGATATCCCACAGAGTGGCGAAGAACTGCTCCAGCGCGCGCAACCGCGCCGGTGAGGGTGCGTCGACCAGCGCCAGCAGGTCCACATCCGAATACGGAAACAGCAAGCCGCGGCCGTAGCCACCCACGGCAAACAGCGCCGCGTTGTCGACCTCGCCCAGGCAGGCCGTCCATACGTGGGCCACCATGCGATCCACCGATTCGCTGCGCCGGCGCGCCAGCACGCTGGCGTCGGCACCGTCGCGGAAAGCCACCGTGAGGCCGCGATCCACATCGCCCAGCAATTGCCGCAGGGCGCGGCGCGCATCGCTGGAAACGCCCGAGCGCGGCACCGCCACGGGCAGGCGCGGCAACGGAGGCAGGGCGACGGAAGGGGGAGCTGGCGGCATGAGCGGGATGGTTCCGGAAACGTCACGCCACTTTATTACGTGCGGGAGGTCGTGGGTCGACTCCCGCACGTCGCGATCATTGATCGGGCCAGGGCGTGAGGATCTCGAAGCCGTCGTCGGTCACCGCGATGGTGTGTTCCCACTGCGCCGACAGGGAATGGTCCTTGGTCACCACGGTCCAGCCGTCCGGCAGCTGGCGGGTCTGCGCCTTGCCGGCGTTGATCATCGGCTCGATGGTGAAGGTCATGCCCTTCTTCAGCTCCACGCCCGTGCCCGCCTTGCCGTAATGCAGCACCTGCGGTTCGTCGTGGTAGATCTTGCCGATGCCGTGGCCGCAATACTCCTTGACCACGCTGAAGCCGGCGCCCTCGGCATGCTGCTGGATGGCGTGCCCCACGTCGCCCAGGGTGGCGCCCGGGCGCACCACGCGGATGCCGCACATCATCGACTCGAATGCCGTGTCGACCAGCCGCTTGGCCAGCACCGACGGCGTGCCGGCGATGTACATGCGGCTGGTGTCGCCGTGCCAGCCATCCTTGATCACGGTGACGTCGAGATTGATGATGTCGCCGTCCTTGAGGATCTTGCCCTCGTTCGGAATGCCATGGCAGATCACGTGGTTGACCGAGGTGCACAGCGTCTTGGGAAAGCCGTGGTAGCCCACGTTGGCAGGAATCGCCTTCTGCACGTTGACGATGTGCTCGTAGGCGAGCCGGTCCAGCTCCTCGGTACTGACGCCCGGCTTGACGTGTTCGACCAGCATGGCCAGCACCTCGGCGGCCAGCTTGCCGGCGACACGCATGCCTTCGAGGTCTTCGGGGGATTTAAGGGTGATGGCCATGGTTTCCACTTCAATCGGTGGCGACAAAGCCTTCGGGAACCCGGTGACTTGCCGCTATGCCGGCGCACCGGCTACAATTTCGGAGTTTTGCTGATCTGACGTAGCAGTTTTGACAGCTACCCAGCGCAAAGCGAACCGGGATTGTAACCCTCAGCGGTACAACACCCAAACCAACGCCACACACGCATCGGCACCGTCTTCGGGGTGCTGCGCCTCGCCCATCACAAACCGGGCAGTCGCGGTCGAAGTCGGGGATGCGTGGAGGTCCCAACCCCAGGTTCCCTTCAAGGGAGCCGACAATCGGAGTAATACCCATGGCACAAGTCACCATGCGCCAGATGCTCGAAGCGGGCGTCCATTTCGGTCACCAGACCCGTTACTGGAACCCCAAGATGGCCCCGTACATCTTCGGCGCCCGCGGCAAGATCCACATCATCAACCTCGAAAAGACCCTGCCGCTGTTCACCGACGCGATGAACTTCCTGTCGGGCCTGGCGCAGAAGCGCGGCACCATCCTTTTCGTGGGCACCAAGCGTTCTGCCCGTGAGCCGTTGGCCGAAGAGGCTGCCCGCGCCGGCATGCCGTTCGTCACCTCGCGCTGGCTCGGCGGCATGCTGACCAACTTCCGCACCGTGAAGCAGTCCGTTTCGCGCCTGAAGGAGCTGGAAGCGGCCGAGACCGACGGTTCGTTCGACAAGTTGGTCAAGCACGAAGTGCTGGCCCGTCGCCGCGAGCGCGACAAGCTGCAGGCCTCGCTGGGCGGCATCAAGGACATGAACCGCCTGCCCGACGCGCTGTTCGTGATCGACATCGGCCACGAAGACATCGCCGTGCAGGAAGCCAAGAAGCTCGGCATCCCGGTGATCGCCGTGGTCGACACCAACTACAACCCGGACCTGGTCGACTACGCCATCCCGGGCAATGACGACGCTATCCGCGCGATCCAGCTGTACGCCCGCGCCGCTGCCGACTCGATCCTGGAAGGCAAGGCCGCCGCGCCGGCCGCCGCCCAGGGCGACGGCAACGACTTCGTCGAACTGGACGAGGAAGGCAACCCGGTGGCCAAGGTCGATCGCCCGCGCCGCGACGCCGCCCCGCGCAAGTCCGCGCCGCGCCGTGACGGCGGCCGTGGCTCGCGCGATGGCGCCCCTGCCGCCAGGTAAGCGCGACGACGGCGGCTTGTGCCGCCGTTGCATCCGCCGCACGCGATAACCGCGCCGGGGCATGCGTGCCCCGGCGCTTTCAAGCATTAGAGGACAACCCATGAGCAATATTTCCGCACAACTGGTCAAGGAGCTGCGCGAGCGGTCCGGCGCCGGCATGATGGAATGCAAGAAGGCCCTGGTCGAGAACAACGGCGACATCGAGACCGCGATGGAATGGCTGCGCAAGTCCGGCCTGGCCAAGGCCGACAAGAAGGCCAGCCGCATCGCCGCCGAAGGCCGCATCGTGGCTGCCCAGGCCACCGGCAAGGCCGTGCTGGTCGAAGTGAACTGCGAAACCGACTTCGTCGCCAAGGACGCCAGCTTCCTGAAGTTCAGCGACACCGTGGCTGACGTGGCCTTGAACTCCGGCGCCGCCGACATCGACGCGCTGAAGGCTGCCGCCTACCCCGGCGCCGCCAATGTCGAGGAAGCGGGCAAGGCACTGATCGCCACCATCGGCGAGAAGATCGACGTGCGTCGCCTGGCGCGCGTCGAGAGCGACGGCGTGATCGGCGCCTACATCCACGGCGGCCGCATCGGCGTGCTGGTGGCGCTCAAGGGCGGTTCCGAGGAACTGGCCAAGGGCATCGCCATGCATGTGGCGGCAATGAACCCGCCGTACGTGCGCGCGGATGACGTGCCGGCCGACTTCCTGGCCAAGGAAAAGGACATCGCGCTGAGCCAGATGTCGGACAAGGACAAGGCCAAGCCGGCCGAAATCCTGGAAAAGATCGTGGCCGGCAAGGTCAACAAGATCATCTCCGAGGTCACCCTGCTGGGCCAGCCGTACGTGCTGGACACCAATGTGACCGTCGCCGACGCGCTGAAGAAGGATGGCGCCGACGTGATCTCCGTTGCCCGCCTGGCTGTGGGCGAAGGCATCGAGAAGGCCACCGAGGACTTTGCCGCCGAAGTGATGAAGCAGGCCGGCCTGGCGTAATCGCCGACACAAACTGCTGAAAGCGAAAAGGCCGCGGGAAACCGCGGCCTTTTTCGTGGGCGGCCTTCCCCTCCCCTGCCGCGCAGGGGAGGAGGGAGAAAGATGGCGCGCCTGACGGCTCACCATTCATGCCCGATCGCGCGCCACCCGCTCCCACTACAGTCACTCATCGTTCCGCTGCTCCGCTACAATATGCCGGTTTACCCCACACAATCCGGAGTCCTCATGAGCAACCCGCACAAGTACCACCGCATCCTGCTCAAACTCTCCGGTGAGGCACTGATGGGCGACGCCGATTACGGCATCGACCCGAAGGTGATCGGCCGCCTGGCCGACGAGATCATCGAGGTGCAGCGCGCCGGCATCCAGATCGGCGTGGTGATCGGCGGCGGCAACATCTTCCGCGGCGCGGGCCTTGCCGCAGCGGGCATGGACCGCGTCACCGGTGACCACATGGGCATGCTGGCCACGGTGATGAACGCACTGGCGATGCAGGATGCGATCGAGAAACGCGGCGGTTTCGCCCGCGTCACCAGCGCCATCCAGATCCACGACGTGGCCGAGGATTACATCCGCCGCCGCGCCATCCGCCACATCGAGAAAGGCCGCATCGTGCTGTTCGCCGCAGGCACCGGCAACCCGTTTTTCACCACCGATTCGGCCGCCGCACTGCGCGCGGTGGAAATCGGCGCCGACCTGCTGCTCAAGGCCACCAAGGTCGACGGCGTCTACACCGCCGACCCGGCCAAGCACAGCGATGCCGTGCGCTACGAGCAACTGGGCTACGACAAGGTGATCGAGCACAAGCTCGAAGTGATGGACACGGCCGCCATCGCGCTGTGCCGCGACCAGCAGATGCCGCTGCGCATCTACGACATGACCGTGCCGGGCAACCTGATGCGGATCATGCGCGGCGAAGCGATCGGTACCCTGGTTTGCGGCGATTGAGGCCAGCAACGCTGCCGGCCGGCTTGACCCGGCTGCTATAATCGTCTGCTTGCCAGAGCTCTTCGGGAAACGCCACATGCTCAATGACATCAAGAACGATGCCCAGACCCGCATGGGCAAAAGCATCGACTCCCTCAAGCACGATCTGCTGCGCCTGCGCACCGGTCGCGCCAGCACCGCGCTGGTTGACGGCATCAAGGTGCCGTACTACGGCTCCGACATGCCGCTGACCCAGGTCGCGTCGGTCAGCCTGGCCGACGCACGCACGATCGTGATCACGCCATGGGAAAAGCAGATGGTGGCGCCGGTCGAGAAGGCCTTGATGGCCTCCGACCTGGGCATCACGCCGACCACCGCCGGCACCGTGATCCGCCTCAACCTGCCCGCGCTCACCGAGGAGCGCCGCCGCGAGCTGGCCAAGATGGTCGGCCATGAAGGCGAAAACGCGAAGATCGCCATCCGCAACGTGCGCCGCGACGCCTTGCAGCAGGTCAAGGACCTGCTCAAGGAAAAGCTGATCACGGAAGACGACGATCGCCGCGTGGACGACGAAATCCAGAAGCTCACCGACAAGGCCGTCAAGGACGTCGACGCCGTGGTGAAAGCCAAGGAAGACGAGCTGATGGCGATTTGATGATGAGCCCGTCGGCTGCCGCCGCTGTAACCCGGCACGCGCGGCCGGCCGCATGACCAGCGTGCCGGCGGCGGCGGTGCCGCGCCACATCGCGATCGTGATGGACGGCAACGGCCGCTGGGCCAAGGCCCGTCACCAGCCGCGCAGTTTCGGCCACAACGCCGGCCGCAAGGCGGTGCGCGAGGCGGTGGAATCCTGCCTGCGCGAAGGCGTGCAGGCACTGACCCTGTTCGCGTTTTCCAGCGAGAACTGGCAGCGGCCGCAGGATGAAGTCGGCGCATTGATGAACCTGTTCGTGCGTGCGTTGGACAAGGAAGTGGATGAATTGCACGGCTACGGCGTGCGGCTGCGCTTCGTCGGCGACCTCACCGCGTTCGACGAACCGCTGCGCCGGCGCATGCAATCGGCGATGACCCGCACCGCCGATAACGACAAACTGCAATTGAACGTGGCCGTGAACTACGGCGGCCGCTGGGACATCGTCCAGGCCAGCCGCCAGGCCGCCGCCGCCGTGGCGCGTGGCGAGCTGCAAGCGGACCAGATCGATGAAGCGCGCCTGGGCAAATGGATGAGCCTCGCCGACGCGCCGCCATTGGACCTGTTCATCCGCACCGGTGGCGAAACCCGCATCAGCAACTTCCTGCTGTGGCAGGCGGCTTACGCCGAGTTCTATTTCACCGATACCCTGTGGCCCGATTTCGACCAGGCTTGCCTGCGCGGGGCCATCGAAGATTACGCTCGCCGCGAACGCCGCTACGGCCGCACCGGCGAGCAGGTCGCCGCCACCACTGCCCAGGTATCCTGATGCTGCTCCAGCGCGTCCTCACTGCCCTGATTCTCGCCCCGTTGGCGATCGCGATCGTCCTGTGGCCGCCCACGGCGATCTTCGCGCTGCTTTGCGCCGTGGCCTTCCTCGCCGCGTGGTGGGAGTGGGCGCAACTGTCCGGTCTGAAGAGCCGCGCGGCGTCCATCGTGCTGCTGCTGGCGGCGGTCGCCGTGTTCGGCTTGCTGTGGTGGGGCCATGCCGCCGTGGAGATACCGCTGGTGCTGCTGGGCGTGGCGTGGTGGGCGGTGGCCTGCCTGTGGCTGCGCCATTTCGCGTTTGCCGCCGCGCCCACCAGCGAAAACCGCGCGCTGAAGCTGATGGCCGGCGCGCTGATCATCTTTCCCGCCTGGATCGCGCTGGTGGCGATCCACGATCGCGAACCGCACGGCCACTGGTGGACGCTGTTGGCCCTGTTGATCGTGTGGAGCGCGGACATTGGCGCGTATTTCAGCGGCCGCACCTTCGGCAAGCGCAAACTGGCGCCGCAGGTCAGCCCGGGCAAGACCTGGGCGGGTGCCTACGGCGCACTGGTGGCCGGCACCGTGGTCGCGGTGATCGGTGGCTGGTTGCTGGATGTGCGCGGCGCTTCGCTGGTTGGCCTGGCCGTACTGGCGTGCCTGACCGTCGCCGCATCCATCGTGGGCGACCTGATCGAAAGCCTGATGAAGCGGCACGCCAAGGTGAAGGATTCGGGCACCATCTTCCCCGGCCACGGCGGCCTGCTGGACCGCCTGGACAGCGTCTTCGCCGCCTTGCCGGTGTTTGCCGCCGGCCTGTGGCTGCTGGGCCTCTGAAGTGATGGGTCCTCAGGCATGAAGAAGGTCGCCGTACTCGGCGCCACCGGTTCCATCGGCGGCAATACGCTGGATGTCATCGCGCGCCACCCGCAACGCTTCCGCGCCACCGTACTGACCGCCAACCGGCAAGTCGCCGTGCTGGCCGACTTGTGTGTGCGCCACCAGCCCGACCTGGCGGTGATCGCCGACCCCGCGCTGGAAGCGGAACTGTCCCGACGCCTGGCCGCGGCCGGCGTGCGCTGCGACGTTGCCAGCGGCCATCAGGCGATCACCGACGCGGCCGCCGGCACCCTGTGCGACACCGTGGTGGCCGCCATCGTGGGGGCCGCCGGGCTCGACTCCACGCTGGCCGCGGCGCAGGCGGGCAAGCACCTGCTGCTGGCCAACAAGGAATCGATCGTGATGGCTGGCGCGCTGCTGCTGGAAGCGGTGCGCGTGGGCGGCGGCGCACTGGTACCGGTCGATTCCGAGCACAACGCGGTATTCCAGTGCCTGCCCGGCGGGCGCCCCGAGCTGACCCGCAGCGGCGTGCGACGGCTGATTCTCACCGCCTCCGGCGGCCCGTTCCGCGGTCGCACGCGCGCCGAACTGGCCGGCATCACCCCCGACCAGGCCTGCAAACATCCGAACTGGGTGATGGGCCGCAAGATTTCCGTCGACTCGGCCACCCTGATGAACAAGGGGCTGGAAGTGATCGAGGCGCACCACCTGTTTGGCGCGCCCGCCGATGCCATCGACGTGCTGGTGCATCCGCAGAGCCTGGTGCACTCGATGGTGGAATACGTCGACGGCTCGGTGCTGGCCCAGCTCGGCAACCCGGACATGCGCACCGCCATCGCCCACGCGCTGGCCTGGCCCGAGCGGGTGGAATCGGGCGTGCCGTCGCTGGACCTGGCCGCCTGCGCGCCGCTGGCGTTCGAAGCACCGGACCTGTCGACCTTCCGCTGCCTGGCGCTGGCCTATCAGGCCTTGCGTGCCGGTGGCGACAGCCCGGCGATACTCAACGCCGCCAACGAGGTCGCCGTGGAGGCGTTTCTCGCCGGCGCGCTGCCCTTCCTGTCGATCGCCGACGTCGTCGAGAGCGTATTGACGGAACTGCCGGGGCAAGCCGTGGTCGATGTGGGGGCGCTATGTGAACGCGACCGGATCGCCCGCGCCGCGGCCCGTCGCGTTCTGCAGCATGCTTGCTGATATTCTGTAGCCCGCGATTTTCCTCAACTTCGGCACTTGATGACTTCCTTCTTCGGCTCGGTATTCTGGTTGCTGGTCACGCTTGGCGTGCTGGTGACCTTTCACGAATTTGGCCATTACTGGGTCGCGCGCCGCTGTGGCGTCAAGGTGCTGCGTTTTTCGGTGGGCTTTGGCCGCGCGATCTGGAAACGGGTCGGCCGCGACGGCACCGAATACCAGATCGCGGCGATCCCGCTGGGCGGCTACGTCAAGATGCTCGATGCCCGCGAGGGCGAGGTCGACCCCGCACTGCGCGCGCAGGAATTCACCGGCAAGTCGGTGTGGAAACGCATCGCCATCGTGGCGGCCGGCCCCGGGTTCAACCTGATTTTCACGATCGTGGCGTTCTGGGCGATGTTCATGCTGGGCAAGCCCGACGTGGCGCCCGTGGTGACCGCCACGCCAAACAGCATGGCCGCCGTGGCTGGCGTGCAGCCGGGCGATCGCATCCTGGCGGTCGATGGCGAGCCGGTGTCGACCTGGAGCGATTCCATGGCGGCGGTGGCCAACGCCCTGCTGGGCCGCCAACCGCTGCCGCTGACCGTACGCGACGCCGATGGTGCGCAACGCCAGCTGGTGTTGCCGCTCAATCAATTGCCCGCCGGGCAGGACGTGGGCCATTACCTCGACACGCTGGGCTTGAAACTGGCGCCGCCGCCGGCCATCGCCGCCACCGTGATGGCGGGCCAGCCGGCCGCGCTGGCAGGCATGCAGGGGGGTGACCGCATCGTCAGCGTCAACGGCAAGGCGGCAACGGATTTTTTGGCGTTCGGTGAGCTGGTGCAGAAGGAGGCGGCAACATCGCCCACGCTTGCGCTGGTGGTCAACCGGAACGGCCAACCGCTGAAGATGGATGTCACCACCCGCTTCGAATCGCTGCAGGGCCAGCCGGCGCGCTGGGTGATGGGCGTGGGCTCGCCGGTAACCGAACTGGCCACCCTGCATTACGGCCCGCTGCGCGCGTTGGGTGCTTCGCTGGAAACCACCTGGCGCAACACCACGCAGACGTTCAGCATGCTGGGCAAGATGCTCACCGGCGAGGCGTCGACGAAGAACCTTTCCGGCGTGATCGGCATCGCCGAGGTGGCCAATGCATCAGCCAGCATGGGCCTGCCGTGGTTCCTGCAATTCCTGGCATTGGTGTCGCTGAGCCTGGCCATTCTCAACCTGCTGCCGATCCCGGTCTTGGACGGCGGCCACCTGCTGTATTACCTTGTCGAGTTGGTCAAAGGCAGTCCGGTCAGCGAACAGGTCATGATCGTCGGTCAGTACATCGGCCTGGCGCTGCTGTTCACCCTGATGGGGCTGGCGTTCTACAACGATATTCACCGCATGCTGCTGTCGTGACGCCAGCGCTTCACGACAAGCTCATGACCGCGGCACGCCACTGTGCGTGGCATCGCGACGGCGGACCTCGCGATGCACCACGGCCACGTGTCAGTACTTTCTCGAAGCGGGATTCGTCCTTAGCTTCACTGTTGATCGAGGTGGCCGCACAGGCTGCCTCATCCAAATAACCCATCGGAATCGACGATGAAGCGTGTCGCCGCCCTGCTCCTGCTTGCCTCCCTCTCCGCCAACGCGTTTGCGTTCGCCCCCTTCGTGGTGTCGGACATCCGCATCGACGGGCTCAGCCGCATCGCGGCCGGCACGGTCTACAACTACCTGCCGGTGGACAAGGGCGACCAGATGACCAATGCGCAGGCCCAGCGGGCCATCCGCGCGTTGTACGACACCAAGTTCTTCACCGACGTGGAGCTCAGCCGCGAAGGCAACATTTTGGTGATCAAGGTGGTCGAACGGCCGTCGATCAGCAAGCTCACCTTGCGCGGCAACAAGGACATCAAGTCCGAAGACCTGAAGAAAGGCCTGAAGGAAATCGGCCTGGCCGAAGGCGAGACCTTCGATCGCCTGGCGCTGGACCGGGTCCGGCAGGAACTGATCCACCAGTACTACAACCGCGGCAAGTACAACGTGTCGGTGGAGCCGCATGTCACCCACCTGGATCGCAACCGGGTGGCGGTGGAAATCGAGATTCGCGAAGGCAAGGTGTCGAAGATCAAGGAAATCAACATCCTCGGCAACCACGCCTTTACCGACAAGGAAATCCGCAGCGACTTCGAATCGGGCACCACCAACTGGACGTCCTGGTATTCGAAGAATGACCAGTACTCGCGCGAAAAACTTTCCGGCGACATGGAAAAGCTGCAGTCCTACTACATGAACCGCGGCTACGCCGACTTCGGCATCGACTCCACCCAGGTGACGATCGCGCCGGACAAACGCACGATGTACGTGGCCGCCGACGTGAAGGAAGGTGAGATTTACAAGGTCACCGCCGTGAAGCTGCTGGGCGACCTGATCCTGCCGGAATCCACGCTGCGCCACCTGGTCATCGTGGAACCGGGCGACACCTTCAACCGGGCCTTGGTGGAAGCCAGCACCGACGGCATCAAGGCACTGCTGGCCAACCTCGGCTACGCGTTCGCCAAGGTCACCTCGATTCCCAAGCTGGACAAGGAAAAGCGCACGGTCGACCTCACGCTGTACGTCGAACCGGGCCAGCGCGTGTACGTGCGCCGCGTGGTCTTCCAGGGCAATACCCGCACCGAAGACGGCGTGCTGCGCCGCGAGATGCGCCAGCTTGAAGGGACGTTCTATTCGCAGGCCGCCGTCGACCGCTCCAAGATCCGTCTGCAGCGGCTGGGCTATTTCAAGAAGGTGGACATCGACAAGAAGCTGGTCCCCGGCACCCAGGACAAGGTCGACGTGACGGTCAAGGTCGAGGAGCAGTCGGCCGGCAGCATGCAGTTCGGCGTGGGCTATTCGCAGTATTCGGGCATGATCCTGTCGGCCTCGGTGTCGCAGAACAACCTGTTCGGCAGCGGCGACAGCTTTGCGATCAGCGGTGAGCGCAGCAGCTACTACACCCGCTTCAACCTCAACTACTACAACCCGTACCTCACCGACAACGGTATTGGCATCGGCTACAACGCCACCTATTCCAAGACCGATTACGGCAATACCGAACTGGCCAACTACGAGACGAGCACCAAGGCGTTCTCCTCCTACCTGGGCGTGCCGCTCGGCGAAACCGACAGCTTGCGCCTGGGTCTTGGCATCAGCAGCAACCGCATCGTCACCAGCTTCTACAGCCCGCCGCAGTTCGTGGCATACCAGGACCAGCTCGGAAATCGCACCGAGCACGCCTGGACCGGCACGGTCGGCTGGAACCACGACACCCGCAACGGTTACTGGGCACCCACCCGTGGTGGCCTGCTGGCGGCGTCGGTGGATGTCGCCCTGCCCGGTTCGACCGCGAAGTACTGGAAGTTCTTTGCGCAGGCCAACCACTACTGGCCGGTCGGCCTGGGCTTCGTGCTGTACCTGGATGGCCAGGTCGGTTACGGCCAGAGCTACGGCAGGAACGGCATCAGCGACGCGCAGTTCGAAGCACTGAAAGCTGCCAGCGCGAAGGAAGATCCCACCCACGTCCTGACCGACGTGCGCAATGACTTCCCGTTCTGGCAGAACTTCTACTCCGGCGGCGTGCGCGACGTGCGTGGATTCCAGGACAACACACTGGGTCCACGCTCCTGCGTGGGCCCCCGCGCCACACAGAACCCCGACGGCACCTGCACCGGCGGCTACTACTCCTACGCACAACCGATCGGCGGCGCGTTCAAGGTGCTCGGCACGGCGCAGGTGTTCATCCCGCTGCCGTTCCTCAAGGACATCAACACGGCCCGCGTGTCCTGGTTCATGGACGTGGGCAATGCGTACAAGGACTACCAGAGCTTCGACGCCAAGCAGTTGCGCGCATCGACCGGTTTGTCGCTGCAGTGGCAGGCGCCGATCGGCCCGCTGATCATCAGCCTGGCCGTACCAATCCGCTCGCAGAAAGAGGACCACCACTACGAGGAGCGGGTCCAGTTCACCTTCGGGAGCCAGTTCTGATACCGGACCTCCCGCAAACGCTGGAAAGGAGCGCGGCGATGCCGCGCTTTTCCGTTTCGCGTCCCTCGCGCCTTCGGAGATGACCGTGAGCACGACCCCCAGCTACACCCTGGCCGAACTGGCCGAGCGCTTCGGCCTCGTACCGCATGGCGACGCGAGCGTGCGTGTCGACGGCGTCGGCACCCTGGCGGCGGCGGGACCGAGCCAGCTCAGCTTCCTCGCCAACAGCAAGTACACCGCCAAGCTGGCTGCCAGCGGCGCCGGCATCGTGGTCGTCCGCGCGGAAAACCTGGCCGAGTGCCCGGGCGCCGCGCTGGTCGCGGCCGACCCGTACCTGGCCTACGCGAAAATCGCGGCGCTGTTCGAACGTTTGCCGTCGGCGCCGGTGGGCATCCATCCCAGCGCGGTGGTCGCGCCAACGGCACGGGTCAGCCAGAGCGCCAGCATCGGACCGTGCTGCGTGATCGGCGACGACGCCATGATCGGTGACGGCGCGGTGCTGGGACCGCATTGCATCATCGGCGACGGCTGCACCGTGGGCGCGCATTCACGCCTGGTGGCGCGGGTGACGCTGGTGGTTCGCGTAACGCTGGGCCAGCGCGTGCTGATCCATCCGGGCGCGGTGATCGGCTCGGACGGTTTCGGCCTGGCGTTCGACCGTGGCGGCCCTGGTCCGGCCCATTGGGTAAAAATGCCGCAACTGGGTGGCGTGCGCATCGGCGACGACTGCGAGATCGGCGCCAACACCACCATCGACCGCGGCGCGCTGGAAGATACCGTGCTGGAAGAGGACGTGCGGCTGGATAACCAGATCCAGATCGCGCACAACGTGCACGTGGGCGCGCACACCGCGATGGCCGGCTGCGCGGCGGTGGCCGGCAGCGCGAAAATCGGCCGCTATTGCATGATCGGCGGCAACGCCGGCGTGCTCGGCCATCTGGAACTGGCTGATCGGGTTACCATTACCGCCAAGAGCCTGGTCACCCATTCGATCCACGAGCCGGGCGAATATTCATCTGGGGTACCGTTGCAGGAAAGCCGCCCATGGCGGAAGAATGCCGCGCGCTTCAAACACCTGGACGCGTACGCGCGCCGCCTGGCGGCGCTGGAAAAGGACAAGAATCATGAGTGAGAACACCCCGGCGATCACCTTGCCGGTGACTGTGGAACAGATCCAGAAGCTGTTGCCACACCGCTATCCGTTCCTGCTGGTCGACCGGGTCATCGAGATCGTGCCGGAAACCAGCATCGTGGCGTTGAAGAACGTCACCATCAACGAGCCCTTCTTCAACGGCCATTTCCCGAACCACCCGGTGATGCCCGGCGTGCTCATCATCGAGGCGATGGCGCAGGCCGCCGGCCTGCTGACCCAGCTCAGCAACCGCTCCAAGGGCCTGATCGAGGCGCCGCTGTTCTACCTGGTGAAGGTCGACAACGCGCGCTTCACCGCACCGGTGGTGCCCGGCGACCAGTTGCGTTTCGAAGTGACGCAAAAGCGCGTGATGCGCGGCATGGGCCTGTTCCTTGCGCGCTCGGTGGTGGATGGCAAGGAGGTAGCCTGCTGCGAACTGATGTGTGCGGCGAGGGCGGAGAAATGACCCAGCCCGCCTCGATCCATCCCACCGCCCAGGTCGATCCGGCTGCCGTCATCGGCGCCAATGTCGGCATCGGCGCGTACAGCGTGATCGGCGCGGACGTGCACGTCGGCGAAGGCACCGTGATCGGGCCGCATGTGGTGATCGAGGGCCCCACCCGCATCGGCCGCGACAATCGCATCGCCCAGTTCGCCTCGCTGGGCGGCGACCCGCAGGACAAGAAATTCGGCGGCGAGCATACCGAGCTGGTGATCGGCGACCGCAACCTTATCCGCGAGTTCGTCACCATCAACCGCGGCACCGGCGACGGCGGCGGCTTCACCCGCCTCGGCAACGACAACTGGGTGCTGGCCTACGTGCATATCGCGCACGATTGCCAGATCGGCAACAACGTGGTGTTTTCCAACTACTCGGCACTGGCCGGGCACGTGGAAATCGGCGACTGGACGATTCTTTCCGGCTATTCGGGCGTGCACCAGTTCTGCAAGGTGGGCGCCCACGCGTTCATCGGCATGGGCTGCCTGGTCGGCCATGACGTGCCGCCGTTCGTCACCATGGCCAACGAGCAGCAGGGCCGCCCGCGTGGCATCAACAGCGAGGGCCTGAAACGCCGCGGCTTCGACGCGCCACGGATCGCCGCGATCAAGCGCGCCTACCGCACGCTGTACATGGCCGGCCTGTCGCTGCCCGAAGCGCGCGAGCAACTGGCCACGCAGGCCCGCGAAAGCGACGACGTGCGCGCCATGCTCGACTTCATCGACCGCAGCGAGCGGGCGCTGGCGCGATAAGCGCATCGCGCTTATCGCGAAATCAAACACGCGCTCTTGCTCTGATTTGGAGGGGCGAAAATGCAAAACATCGACGCCTCTGCCCCAACCATCGCCATCATCGCCGGCGAAGACTCCGGCGACCAGCTCGGCGCCGACCTGATCGAGGCCCTGCGCCGACGCTACCCGCAAGCACGCTTCGTGGGCATCGGCGGCGCGCGCATGCAGGCGCAGGGTTTCGAGTCCTGGCACGACATCCGCGAGTTGTCGGTGATGGGTTTCGTGGAGGTGCTGAAGCATCTGCCGCGGCTGCTTCGCCTGCGCCGCACGCTGGTTGCCCGCTTGTTGAAGACGCGGCCCGATGTGGTGATCGGCATCGACGCCCCGGACTTCAACCTCGCCGTCGAGCGCCGCCTGAAAGAAGCCGGATTGCGCACGGTGCATTACGTCAGCCCGTCGGTATGGGCGTGGCGGGAAAAGCGCGCCGCCCGGATCGGCCGCAGTGCCGACCGCGTGCTGTGCCTGTTTCCGATGGAGCCGGCGATCTACGCCAAGCACGGTGTCGACGCCCGCTTCGTGGGCCATCCGCTGGCCGACCGTTTTCCACTGGTGGCCGATCGGGTGGCTGCACGCGAGGCACTGCAATTGCCGCAGGAAGCGCCCGTGCTGGCGTTGCTGCCCGGCAGCCGCCCTTCCGAGCTGTCGCGACTGGGCCAGCTTTTCATCGACGCCGCGCACCGCGTGGCGGCCGCGATCCCGGGATTGCGTGTGGTGATACCCGCCGCCAACCCGCAGGTGCACGCCATGCTGAAGACCATGCTGGCCAACGGCACGCGCGATGAAACCGCACCGCTGCTGCTCGATGGCCACGCCCACGAGGCGATGATGGCCGCCGACATGGTCCTGCTCGCCTCCGGCACCGCCACGCTGGAGGCGATGCTGGCCAAGCGGCCGATGGTGGTGGGTTATCGCGTGGCGCCGATGAGTTACCGCATCGCCCGCGCGCTGAACATGTTGAAGACGGACATCTTCACCCTGCCCAATATCCTGGCGCGCGCCGAAGGCTTGCCCGGCCTGCCCGTGCCTGAATTGATGCAGGACGACTGCACCGCGGAGAAACTCGCCGACGCCACCCTGGCGCTGTTCCGCGACAGTGAACGCCGCGGCGCCGTGGTGGCCGCCTTCGAGCACCTGCACCAGGCCTTGCGCGGCGACGACGCCCACCACGCCGCCGACCGCGCTGCCACGGCCGTGGCCGAGCTGCTGGAGCACGCGCATGCCCGTGCTTGAACGCCCCGCGCGCACGCGTGCCGCCACCCCGTTCTCGCGCCGCAAGGGCTATATCGCAACTACCCCGGGCCTGCTGGTGGCCGGTGTCGACGAGGCCGGGCGCGGACCGCTGGCCGGTCCGCTGGCGGTGGCGGCGGTCATCCTCGATCCGTCGCGACCCATCAAGGCGCTGGACGATTCAAAGAAACTCACCGAAGTGAAGCGCGAGGCCCTGTATCCGCAGATCATCGAACGCGCGCTGGCCTGGTGCGTGGTGATGATCGAGGTGGAAGAGATCGACCGCCTCAACATCTTCCACGCCACCATGGCCGGCATGAGCCGCGCCGTGGCCGGGCTGAGCGTGGTTGCGCAGGAAGCATTCATCGACGGCAACCAACTGCCCAAGGATCTGCCCTGCCCCGGCCGCGCCATCATCGGTGGCGACGCGCGCGTGCCGGCGATCAGCGCCGCATCGATCCTGGCCAAGGTCAGCCGCGACCGCCTGATGGTGGCGATGGAAGACGACTATCCGGGCTACGGCTTCGCCACACACAAGGGCTACGGCACCCCGTTGCACCTGGCCTCGCTGCAACAACTGGGCCCGTGCCGCCAGCACCGGCGCAGCTTTGCCCCGGTGGGTCGATTGCTGCAACAGCCACTGCTCTGAGGGCTGGCGCCAGTACGGGCGCCGTTTGGCGCAAACCGCGCACATGTCAATCTTGCCGATGCGCAGGGCGCCCGGTAGCCTGCATGGATTCAGCGCGTAAGACTGCATGACCGTCCGCTACACCCACCTGCACCTGCACAGCGAATACTCGCTGGTCGATTCGACCATCCGCATCAAGGCGCTGGTCGGCGCCTGCGTGCGCGATGGCATACCCGCGGTGGCGCTGACCGACGACAGCAACATGTTCGCGCTGGTGAAGTTCTACAAGGCGTGCAACGCGGCCGGCATCAAGCCGATCGGCGGCTGCGACCTGTGGATCAGCTCGCCGGACGATCCCCGCCCCTGGCGCCTCACGCTGCTATGCCAGCACCACGCCGGTTATCTGAACCTGTCGCGGCTGGTCTCGCGGGCCTGGCGCGATGGCCAGCACGGCGGCCGCGCCCTGGTCGACGCCGCCTGGCTTACCGCGGAAACCACCTCCGGCCTGATCGCCCTGCTCGGCCGCGACAGCGAAATCGGCCGCATCGCGCAGAACCAGGGCACGTCCGTAGCCCTGGAGAAATTGCGCACGATGGCGCAACTGTTTCCCGACCGGCTGTACCTGGAACTGACCCGCTGCGGTCGCGAGGGCGAGGAAAACTGGAACACGCAGGCGCTGGCGCTGGGCGCCGGACTCAACCTGCCGGTGCTGGCCAGCAACGACGTGCGCTTCCTGAAGCAGGACGACTTCGAGGCGCACGAGGCGCGCGTGTGCATCAACCAGGGCCGCGTGCTGGCCGACCCCAAACGCCCGCACGACTACAGCGACCAGCAATACCTGAAAACCCCGGAAGAAATGGCCGCGTTGTTCGCCGACCTGCCCGAGGCGCTGGAAAACACCGTCGAGCTGGCGAAACGCTGCAACCTGGAACTGAAATTCGGCACCTACTACCTGCCCGATTTCCCGGTGCCGGGCGACCACGACCTGGACAGCTACATCCGCGAACTCTCGCGCGAAGGCCTGCAGCAGCGCCTGGCGCTGGCGCCGCTGGCCAACAATCACACGCGCGAGGATTACGACCAGCGGCTTGAGCGCGAGCTGGACGTGATCGTGAAGATGGGCTTCCCCGGCTACTTCCTGATCGTTTCGGACTTCATCCGCTGGGGCAAGGACAACGGCATTCCCGTCGGCCCGGGCCGCGGTTCCGGTGCCGGCTCGCTGGTGGCGTGGGCGCTGAAGATCACCGACCTGGACCCGCTGCAATTCGACCTGCTGTTCGAGCGCTTCCTGAACCCCGAACGCGTGTCGATGCCCGACTTCGACATCGACTTCTGCATGGATCGCCGCGACGAGGTGATCGACTACGTGTCGCGCAAATACGGCCGCGACCGCGTCAGCCAGATCATCACCTACGGCTCGATGGCGGCCAAGGCGGTGCTGCGCGATTCCGGCCGCGTGCTCAGCATGGGCTACGGCCAGGTCGACAAGCTGGCCAAGCTGATCCCGCCGCGCCCGCTCGACCTCACCCTGTCCGACGCGCTGAACCGCTCGGAGAAGGCGAAGAAGGAACCCGAGCGCGTGGTGCGCGAGTTCTGCGACATCTACGAACAGGACGAAGACGCACGCGCCCTGATCGACCTGGCGCTGAAGCTGGAAAACCTCACCCGCAACGCCGGCAAGCACGCCGGCGGCGTGGTGATCGCGCCGACCCCGCTGACCGATTTCGCCCCGCTGTATTGCGAGCCGGGCGGCGGCGGCGTGGTGACGCAATTCGACAAGGACGACGTCGAAGCCGTGGGCCTGGTGAAGTTCGACTTCCTGGGCCTGCGCACGCTGACCATCATCGACTGGGCGGTGAAGGCGATCAACGCGCGTCGCGCCAAGACCGGCGAAGAGCCGCTCGATATCGCCGCGCTGCCGCTGGACGACCCGGCACCGTACGAGCTGCTGAAAAAGGCACAGACCGTCGCCGTGTTCCAGCTCGAATCCTCCGGCATGCAGCGCATGTTGAAGGACGCGAAACCCGACCGCTTCGAGGACATCATCGCGCTGGTGGCGCTGTACCGCCCCGGCCCGATGGACCTGATCCCCAGCTTCGTGGCGCGCAAGCACGGCCGCGAGGACGTGGAATACCCCGACCCGCGCGTCGAGCCGATCCTGAAAGAGACCTACGGCATCATGGTCTACCAGGAGCAGGTGATGCAGATGGCGCAGATCGTGGGCGGCTACACGCTCGGCGGCGCCGACCTGCTGCGCCGCGCGATGGGCAAGAAGAAAGTCGAGGAGATGGTCAAGCACCGCGCGATCTTCCGCGAAGGTGCGGCCAAGGACGGGCTCAGCGGCGAAAAGGCCGACGCCATCTTCGACCTGATGGAGAAATTCGCGGGCTACGGCTTCAACAAATCCCACGCCGCCGCCTACGCACTGGTGTCCTACCAGACCGCCTGGCTGAAGGCGCATTACCCGGCCGAATTCATGGCCGCCACGATCTCCTCGGACATGGACAACACCGACAAGGTGGTGACCTTCCTGGACGAGTCGCGCGCCATCGGCATCGCCGTGCAACCGCCGGACGTCAACGCGTCCGAGTACATGTTCGTCGCGGTCGAGCCAAAGACGATCCAGTACGGCCTGGGCGCCATCAAGGGCGTGGGCCAGGGCGCCTGCGAGGCGATCGTGGCCGAACGCGCCAATGGCGCTTACACCGACCTGGCCGACTTCTGCCGCCGCGTCGACCCCACGCGGCTGAACCGGCGCGTGCTGGAAGCGCTGATCCTCTGCGGATCGCTGGATGCCCTGGCGCCTACCCGCGCCAGCCTGATCGCCCAGTTGCCCAACGCGATGAAGGCGGCCGAGCAGCACCTGCGCGACAAGCAGTCGGGCCAGAACGACATGTTCGGCGCGGCGATGGGCAACGCCACGCCCGTGCTCAAGGTCGAGCTGCCCGTCGTGGCCGAGTGGCCACTGGAGCAGAAGCTGCAGGGCGAGCGCGACACCCTGGGGCACTATCTCTCGGGCCATCCCACCGACCCCTGGAAGGGTGAACTGGCGCAGCTCTCCACCTGCCCGCTGGGCGAGATCGTGGACCGCTACCAGCCGCCCAAGCCGCGCCGCAACGACGATGGCGACGGCAACCGTTTCCGCCGTGGCCCGGACACCCCATGGACGATCGCCGGCATGGTCGCCGCCGTGCGCAAGCGCGGCGACAGCGATGCGTTCGTGCGCATCGAGGACGGCAGCGGCAGCATCGAGGTGAGTTTCTTCGGCGAGCTGTACCAGCAGATCGCACCGCTGCTCACCCGCGACCAGATCCTGATCGTGGAAGGTGGTTTGCGCATCGACGATTTCTCCGGCGGCGGCTTCCAGTTGCGCGCCCGCAGCGCACTCTCGCTGGCCGAGGCCTGCCACAAACACGCCCGCCTGCTGCGCCTGAAGCTCGACGGCATCAGCCCCGATTTCCCCGCCCAGTTGCAGCGCGTGCTCACCGGCTACCGCGGCGGCCGTGCCACCGTGATCCTGCACAACTACCGCAACGGCGCTGCCCAGGCCGATCTGGAACTCGGCGACGAGTGGCGCGTGGACGCCGTCCCCGACCTGCTGCGCGCCGTACGCGCCATGCCCGGCATCGAAGCCGCCCGCCTGCGCATCGTCAAGCAGCAGGACTGAGCGGCAAGCACCCGATCCCGTGTTTTGCAGCGACGCTTCACTCCCTCCCCTGCTTGCAGGGGATGAGGAGGGGTTCGCTCTTGATCTGAAAGCCGAGCACCCCTCCTGACCTCCCCTGCTTCGCAGGGGAGGAACCGATACATCACTTCTTGCCGCGCTCCATCATCGCCTTCAGATCGGCAAACGGATTCCCCGTGGCCGCAGGCGCCTCATCGACCGCCATCACCCCGCCGCGCACGTGGTCGATGTGCCTCGAATGCTCGTTGTCGTGGCAGTACACACACAGCAACTCCCAGTTGCTGCCATCGGGCGGGTTGAAATCGTGGTCGTGGTTGCGGTGGTGGACGGTCAGTTCCTGCAGGTTGGCGCGGGTGAATTCGCGGGCGCAGCGGCCGCACACCCAGGGGTACATTTTCAGCGCCCGCTCGCGATAGCCCAGTTCGCGCTGTTCGGCGTTGCGGCGGGCCTCGGCCACGATGCGGTCGAGCTTGGCGTTGTCGATGGCCATAAGGATTCCGGGGCGAAAATCGGGGGCTCCGACGATAGCGCAAAACCGGGCCGTGCCAGCATGTTGCCGGGGGTTGGACGATGAACGCCGCCATACGGTCGCGTTCCCGTGAAAAGCGGCCATGGCGGTATACTGCGAGGCTATCGTTCATGAATGAAAACGGATGAATCCCAACTTCCTCGACTTCGAACAACCCATCGCCGAACTGGACGCGAAAATTGAGGAGCTGCGCCACGCCAGCGATGGCCAGGCGTTCAATATCGACGAGGAAGTCGGCCGTCTGCGCGAGAAGCTGAAGATCAAGACGGCGGAGATTTTCCGCAACCTCAACTCCTGGCAGACCACCCAGCTGTCGCGCCACCCGGCGCGGCCGTACACGCTCGACTACATCGGCGTGATCTGCGAGGAATTCCACGAGCTGGCCGGCGACCGCATGTATGCCGACGACGGCGCCATCGTGGGCGGCCTGGGCCGCATCGACGGCCGGCCGGTAATGATCATCGGCCACCAGAAAGCCCGCGACACCAAGGGCAAGATCAAGCGCAACTTCGGCATGCCGAGGCCAGAGGGCTATCGCAAGGCGCTACGCCTGATGAAGATGGCCGAGCGCTTCCAGCTTCCGCTGTTTACCTTCATCGACACCATGGGCGCCTATCCCGGCATCGGTGCCGAGGAGCGCGGGCAAAGCGAGGCGATTGCCCGCAATCTGCTGGAAATGGCCGAGCTGAAGGTGCCGATCATCTGCACGGTGATTGGCGAAGGCGGTTCCGGCGGCGCGCTGGCCATCGGCGTCGGCGACCGCACGCTGATGTTGCAGTACTCGACCTATTCGGTGATCACCCCGGAGGGTTGCGCTTCGATTCTTTGGAAGAGCCCCGATAAAATCAAGGATGCCGCCGAGGCATTGGGCATGACCGCCCCGCGCCTGCTGGAACTGGGCCTGGTCGACAAGGTGGTACGCGAACCGCTGGGCGGCGCCCATCGCAATCCTCGCTCGATGGCGATCCGGCTCAAGGCCGTACTGCTGAACCAGCTCGACCAGCTGCAGGCGATGCCGACGACCGACCTGCTGGAACAGCGCTACAAGCGCCTGCGCGGTTACGGCGCGTATCAGGAATAGCCAAGATCGGGATTCGGGGAAAGGGTCGCGCTCAGACGGCTCCCACGGGCAGCGCGGCGCGGCGTTACCATCGGCGCATCCTTCGACGGAGAACGTCATGGCCCACGACGCCGCCAAACTTGCCGTACTGATCGACGCCGACAACGCCCAGCCATCGCTGGCGGAAGGGCTGCTGGCGGAGGTGGCCAAATACGGCACCGCCCACGTCAAGCGCGCCTACGGCGACTGGACCAGCCCGCAATTGCGTGGCTGGAAGGACCAGTTGCTGACCCAGTCGATCCAGCCGATCCAGCAGTTCGGCTACACCAGCGGCAAGAACGCCACCGACTCGGCGATGATCATCGATGCGATGGACCTGCTCTACACCAACCGCTTCGACGGCTTCTGCATCGTCTCCAGCGACAGCGATTTCACCCGGTTGGCCGGGCGCATCAGGGAATCGGGCCTGTTCGTCTACGGCTTCGGCGAACGCAAGACGCCGACGCCGTTCGTGGCCGCCTGCGACAAGTTCATCTACACCGACGTGCTGGCCAGCAGCGCTTCCACCGAAACCGAGGCAGCGCCGAAGCAGCGCTCGTCCAAGGAATTGCGCGGCGATACGCGCCTGGTGAACCTGCTGCGCAATGCCATCGAAGCCACCTCCGACGACGACACGGGCTGGGCGCAACTCTCGCGTGTCGGCCAGAACATCAACAAGCAATCGCCGGAGTTCGACTCGCGCAACTACGGCTACGCCAAGCTGAGCGGGCTGATCGGCGCCATCGGCCTGTTCGACGCCGAGGAGCGGCAGGTCGGCAACGGCAAGCACATCTACGTGCGGTCGCACGCCAGGAAATGAGCGACCCCCTGCAGCAACATCTCGCCGCCAGCCTGGCGGCGACCGAACCGGTGCCGCTGTGCGTGGGCTTCAGTGGCGGTGCCGATTCCACCGCCCTGCTGCACGCGCTGGCACAACTGCCACAGGCGCGTGCGAACGGCCTGCGGGCCTTGCACGTCAACCACGGTTTGCAGCACGACAGCGAGGCCTGGGCCGCGCATTGCCAGCGGTTCGGCGAGGCATGGGGCGTGCCTTGCGAGGTGGTGCGCGTGCAGGTCGAGGACGGACGTGGTGACGGGTTGGAAGCGGCGGCCCGACGCGCCCGTCACCAGGCGTTCGACGCGCACCTGCGCGAGGGTGAACGGCTGGTGCTGGCCCACCATCGCGACGACCAGGTGGAAACCGTATTGCTGAAACTCCTGCGCGGCGCCGGCCCGGACGGGCTGGGCGCGATGCGCACGTTGCGGCCGCTGGGCCATGCCCAATTGTGGCGGCCGATGCTGGACGTGCCGCGGGCGTCATTGCGCGCCTACGTCGAGGCGCACGGGCTGGCGTTCATCGAGGACCCCAGCAACGCCGACATCCAGCTGGCGCGCAACTACCTGCGCCACGAGATCCTGCCGCGACTGCAAGGTCATTGGCCGCAGGCAGCCGATTCGATCCTGCACAGCGCCGCCCTGAGCCGCGCTGCCGCCGATGCCTTGCGCTCGCAATGGCTGGGGGCACTGGAATGCCTGCGCGATCCGGCCACCGACAGTCTCGACGGCCAGGCCTGGCTGGCGCTCGTACCGGCGCTGCGCGATCCGCTGCTCGATCACTGGCTGCATGCACGCGGCCTGACCGCTCCCACCACGGCCCAGCGCCAGCAGATCGAACGGCAATTGCGCGAATCGCGCCCCGGAAAACTGCCCTGCATCCGCTGGCCCGGCACGGAATTGCATATCTGGCGGGGACGTCTCTGGAGCGTGCCGCCAGCCACAGCCGTCGACCCGCAATGGCAAACCGAGTGGCGCGGCGAGCCCCTGCACCTGCCCGATGGCGGTGAGCTGCACCTGCTACAAGGTGCGCAGCTCGTCCCGCCGATCACCGTACGCCTGCGCCGCGGTGGCGAACGGATCAAACCGGCGGGCGATGCGCACACACGCGAGCTGCGCGACCTGTTCCAGCAGGACATGATGCCGCCCTGGCGCCGCCCCGCCTGCCCGCTGCTGTATATCGACAACGAATTGGTGGCCGTTGCCGACCGCTGGGCCAGCGCCCGCGGCGCGGCACTTTTCCAGCAAGCCGGTGGTCGGCCGCAGTGGCGGCCCGGCCGCTGAAAGCCCACACGCGCCCGCGGCACAACCTCACGCCGATTGATTCCCTGCAGTCACTGCGTTAGCGTTGCGGGCCATGGCCAAGACTGCTCCCGCACCCGAAACACCGCCCGCCGCCGACTTCGAGCATTCGCTGGACGAGCTGGAGCAACTGGTGGCACGGATGGAAGGTGGCGAACTGAGTCTGGACGAATCACTCACCTCCTTCGAGCGCGGCATCGGCCTGTACCGCCACTGCCAGCAGTCGCTGGAGCAGGCCGAGTTGCGCGTGCGCCTGCTGCTTGATCCCGATGCCCCCGACAACGCCCAGCCGTTTGAACCCGAATCTTGAAGCGCTGATCCTGCGCGCCGAACAGGCGCTGGATCACCGCCTTCCACCCGCCGACCAGTCCCCCGCCGACCTGCACCGCGCGATGCGCTACGCCGTGCTCGGTGGCGGCAAACGGCTGCGCCCGCTGCTGGTGTACGCCGCCGCGCAGGCACTGGGCGAAGACGGCCCGCAACTCGATGCGGCCGCCTGCGCGGTCGAACTGATCCACGCCTATTCGCTGGTGCACGACGACCTGCCCGCGATGGACGACGACGCGCTGCGTCGCGGCCGCCCCACCTGCCACATCGTGTTCGGCGAAGCGATGGCCATCCTGGCTGGCGATGCGCTGCAGGCGCTGGCGTTCGAAATCCTGGCCGAGGACACCACCCGCCAGACCAGCCCCGAGACCGGCATGGCCATGCTGCGCACCCTGGGCCGCGCCTGCGGTGCCGAAGGCATGGCCGGCGGCCAGGCACTGGATCTCGCCGCCGTGGGCCAGCCGCTGACGCTGGCCCAGCTCGAACACATGCACGCCTGCAAGACCGGCGCGCTGATCCGCGCCTCCGTGCAACTGGGTGCCCTGGCCGCGGGCGGCGATGCCGACGTGCTGCTGGCACTGGATGATTACGCCAGCGCCGTGGGCCTGGCGTTCCAGGTGCGCGACGACATCCTGGACGTGGAAGGCGAATCCACCGTGATCGGCAAGACCGCCGGCAAGGACGCGGCCGCCGGCAAACCCACCTTCCCCTCGATCATCGGCCTCGACGCCTCGCGCGCACGGCTGGCCGAGCTGACCGACGTCGCACTGCATGCCATCGCGCCGCTGGGCGAACGCGGGGCGTTGCTGGAAGAGCTGGCCCGTTACGCCGCCGAGCGCGCCAACTGACCACGGCAACGCCATCGCTCCGGCAAGAAAAAAGGCAGCCTGATGGCTGCCTTTTTTTGGTCACCGCAAGTCGATCAGTACCAGTCGATCAACACCGGCAGATCACTTGATCAGGCGCAGCGTGAACGGGTAACGATAGGCCACGCCTTCGTTCGCCTTGATCGCGGCGATGATGGTGAACACCAGCCACGCGACAGCCAGCACCCCCAAAAGCAAAATACCTATCAGTACGAACATCAATATCCACGATATGGCCGCGGCAATCATCACGGTGATGTTGAAATTCAACGCCTCCTTCGCCTGATCCGCAGCGAACGGCATGGTGTCTTTCTTCACCAGCCAGATCACCAACGGGCCAAGGAAACACAACCAGCCCGCAGTGACCAAACCCAGCAACGCGGAAAGATGCCCGAACATCGCCCATTGGCGCTGCTCGGCCGATGGCGCACCGCCCAGCGGTGGCTCACCGGACGGCGGCGGGTTGTCGGGCGGCGGGGGTATGACGGACTCGGGTGGAACGCTCATTGCGCATCTCCTTGGCGTCGACAGCGCCGGCCAATTGCCGGTGCCTTGAATGCTAGCAAGCCTTGAGGGGCTGTGCAGACATGTCGCGACGCGCCACGCAAACCATTCGGCCTATTCCCCCGCCACCGTCATCCGCTCCAGCAGGATCGAGCCGGTGAGGATGTGCGAGCGCGGGTCCACATCCGTGCCCACCGCCACGATGCCGGCGAACATGTCGCGCAGGTTCGCGGCGATGGTGATCTCCTCCACCGGGTAGGCGATCACCCCGTTCTCGACCCAGAAGCCGGCCGCGCCACGCGAATAATCACCGGTGATCGTGGACACGCCCTGTCCCATCACCTCGGTCACCAGCAGACCGGTGCCCAGGCGCTGCAGCATGCCCGCGAAATCGTGGCGCGACTGATCGACACTGCCCGGCTCCACCACCAGGTTGTGGATGCCACCGGCATTGCCGGTGGAGGCCAGTCCCAGCTTGCGCGCCGAATAGCTGCCCAGCACGTAGCGCGCCAGCACGCCGCCTTCGACCAGCGCGCTGTCGCGCGTGGCCACGCCCTCGGCATCGAAATTGGCCGAACCCTGGCCACGCGGCAGCCGCGGCCGCTCGTTGATATCGAGCCAGGCCGGCATCACCGGCTTGCCCACGTGATCGAGCAGGAAGCTGGCCTGGCGATACAACGCACCGCCGCTCACCGCGCTCAGCAGATGACCGATCAGCCCGCGCGCCAGCTCCGGCGCGAACAGCACCGGGCACTGCCGCGTCGACAGGCTGCGCGCACCCACCCGCGCCAACGTGCGTTGGGCGGCCTTGTCGCCCAGGGCCCTGGCGCTGATGAAATCGCCGGCCGCGCGCACGCTGTCGTACCAGTAATCGCGCTGCATGCCATCGTCGTCGCCAGCAATCAGCGACAGCGACAGCGAATGCCGGGTGCCGCGCTCGCGGCCCACGAAACCATGCGAGTTGGCGTACACCGACAGCCCCTGCCCGGCCTGCACGCCGGCGCCATCGGAATTGGTGATGCCGGCGTGGGCGCGACCGGCTTCCTCGATCGCGATGCCCAGCTCGATCGCCTGCGCGGTGTCGATGTCCCACGGATGCCACGTGTCCAGGTCGGGAAAGGCATCGGCCATGCGCGCGGGATCGGCCAGGCCGGCGGCGGGATCTTCCTCGGTATAGCGGGCGATGGCGCAGGCCTGGTCCAGCGTGGCCTGCAGCGAATCGGGATGCAGGTCGGCGGTGCTGGCCGAGCCCTTGCGCTGGCCGAAATACACGGTGAGCCCGAAGCCGCGGTCGCGTGTGTGCTCCACCGTTTCCACCTCGCCCAGGCGCACGTTGACGCTCAGGCCGGTGTCGATGCTGGCGGCCACCTCGGCCTGGCTGGCGCCGGCGGCACGGGCGCGGCGGATCACGTCCTCGGCCAGTTCGGCCAGGCGGTCCAGATCCTGCTGGCTGCTGTCGCGGGTGCTGCGATCCTGGCTGGTAACTTCGCTCACATCGGTTTCCTGCAATTTGAAGAGGGTAGAATGCACGGTTCGCAACCGCTCGACAGCCCGACATGGGGTCGACGCGGCCAAATGAAAAGCGCGCCAGCCGAAAGCAGGACACCGCCATGACTGTAGTCGCCGGCGTCTACCGCCACTACAAGGGCCAGCCGTATCGCGTGCTGGGCACCGCCCGCCACAGCGAGACGATGGAACCGTTGGTCGTCTACCAGGCGCTCTACGGCGAGCGCGGCCTGTGGGTACGACCGGCCGCGATGTTCAGCGAAATCATCGAGGTGAACGGCGCGCCGGTGGCACGCTTCGCCCTCGAACAAGCCGACACCTGACCCACCACAGGAATACACCGTGAGCCCCAGCCGCAGCCGCAACCAGACCGAACTGTCCGACGAGGACTACGGCCCCAGCCGCACCCAGCAACGCCGCGAGGCGCTGGCCACGCTGACCCTGGCCAGGCAGCTGGTGGAGCTGCCGCCCAGCCGCCTGGCCAAGCTGCAACTGCCCGACGACGTGCGCGACGAAGTGGCCACCACCCGCCGCATCACCGCCCACATCGCACACAAGCGGCAACTGGCCTACCTGGCCAAGATCATGCGTCGGCATGGCGATGAGGCATTCGATTCGGTGCGTGCCGAACTGGGCGAAAACCGCGATCGCCAACGCCAGGAAAAAGCCGCCATGCACCGGCTGGAAGCGCTGCGCGAGCAGTTGCTGGGCGAGGACGAGGGCGCCCTGTCGGCGCTGATCACGGAGCATCCCGGGTTGGACCGGCAGCACCTGCGTTCGCTGATCCGTCAGGCCCGCAGCGAGCGCGACACCAACAAGCCACCACGCGCCTACCGCGAGATTTTCCAGTTGCTGAAGGAATTGACGGCCGACGGTGATGGCGATTCTGTGCCCGACGAGGCCATGTAGGAGCGCACCCTGTGCGCGATGCTTTTTGCGCGAGGGAAGAGCCATCGCGCACAGGGTGCGCTCCTACGAATCAGGCCAGAAGCCGCCGATACCCGCCACGCCCTGCGCCCCCGCCGCGCACGCTTCCCGCGACATCGACGGACCCATGCCACCCAGCGCATAAACCGGCAACGCCGCCGCTTCAGCCAGCGCGTGAAACGCGGGCCAACCCAACGGTGTGGCACCCGGGTGGCTGGCGGTCGTGGCGACCGGGGACAAGGTGGCGAAATCCGCCCCCAGTGCCACGGCGTGGGCCAACTCTTCCGCATCATGACAACTGGCCGCGATCAGCTGCCGCCACGGCAATGGGCGCTCCGCCAAGGTAACCAGTTGCGCCTTTTTCAGGTGCACACCGACACCCAGCGCACGCGCGCCGTCGATATCCTCGTTCAACAGCAGTTGGGCGCCGTACCGTTCGGCCAGCGGCAACAAGTCCGCGGCCAATTCCCGCACCTCATCGCGCGGCCACAGCGGCAGGCGAAGTTGCAGCAGGCGTTCGCCGTACACGATGGCGGCGGCCAGCTGTTCGCGCCAATGGTCGCGCTGCACCAGCGGCGCATCGGCCGGCGTGATGGGATAGCTCTTGGGCAACCGCAACGCCTGCAGCAGCGGGCGATCGGCCGGTGCCAGTTGCACCGGGTCGACATCGATCGGCAATTGCCAGCGCAATGCCTGGCCTTCCAGTGATCGCGGCTCGCCGCGCCAGCGGGTGACACACCAGGCATCGAGCAACAGCTCGTGGTGGTTGTAGCGCCAGGGAATGCGGATGAGCGGCGTGGCCTGTTCCACGGCCACGCCCAGTTCCTCGTCGAGTTCGCGCGCCAGCGCCGCCAGCGGCGTCTCGCCCGCTTCCAGCTTGCCACCGGGGAATTCCCAGGCGCCGGCCAGGTGCTTGCCCGGCGGGCGCTGGGCCAGCAGCAGCCGGCCATCGGCATCGATCAGCGCGGCCGCGACCACGTGCACGGCGGCGGCCCGGCTCAGCTGTTGCGCAGGTATTCGACCATGTCGAAGGCGTAGGCGTGCTCCGCATCCGCCGCGTGGTGCACGCGCGACACCTCGGTCCACTCGCTGAAATGCACGCCGGGGAAAAACGTGTCGGCACCATCGATCGCCGCGCCGACCCAGGTGAGGTACATGCGGCGGGCCTTGGGCATCGCCTCGGAAAAGACCTGGCCGCCGCCGATCACCATCAACCCGGTGCCGCAAAGCGCCTGCGCCTCTTCCACCGAGCGCACGGTGATCTGGCCCGGAAACGGTGCCTCGTGCTTGCGCGACAACACCAGGTTGGTACGGTCCGGCAGCGCACGGCCGATCGATACGGCGGTGTTGTAACCCATCAACACATGCTTGCCCACGGTCAACTGCTTGAACCAGCGCAGGTCGTCCGGCAGATGCCAGGGCAACTGGCCGTTGCGGCCAATGGCAAAGTTCTCGTCGAGTGCCGCAATCAGCGATATGGCCATGAAGAAACTCCGGGATGCAAAAGTTTGATGATCGGGCAGGAGCCTGCGGCGGGCACGGTGCGTGGCATCACCATTCTAGCGATGAACACGACCCCGGTGACGCCGCGCGCCGGCTCGAATCGCTATACCGCCACCGGCGCCTTGATCGCCGGATGCGATACGTAATCCTCAATGACGATGTCCTCGTAACGGAAATTGCCCAGCTCGCGCACGGCCGGGTTCAACGCCAGCCGCGGCAGCGCCAGCGGCTCGCGCGTCAGCTGCAGGCGCGCCTGTTCGAGGTGGTTGTTGTACAGGTGCGCGTCGCCCAGCGTATGGATGAAGTCGCCCACCTGCAGGCCGCACACCTGCGCCACCATGTGGGTGAGCAAGGCGTAGCTGGCGATGTTGAACGGCACGCCCAGGAAGATGTCGCCCGAGCGCTGGTACAGCTGGCAGCTGAGCTTGCCGTCGGCCACATAGAACTGGAACAGCGTGTGGCAGGGCATCAAGGCCATTTTCGGCAGTTCGCCCACGTTCCAGGCGCTGACGATCAGGCGGCGAGAATCGGGATTGCGGCGGATCTCGTCGACCACCCAGCGGATCTGGTCCACCGCCTCGCCGTCGGCGGTAGGCCACGCCCGCCACTGCTGGCCGTAGACCGGCCCCAGATTGCCCTCGGCATCGGCCCACTCATCCCAGATGCGCACGCCGTGTTCTTTCAGGTAGCCGATATTGGTGTCGCCGCGCAGGAACCAGATCAGCTCGTGCACGATCGATTTCAGGTGCAGTTTCTTGGTAGTGACCAGCGGAAAACCTTCCGCCAGGTTGAAGCGCATCTGCCAGCCGAACACGCTGCGCGTGCCGGTGCCGGTGCGATCACTTTTTTCGGTGCCATGGTCGAGGACGTGGCGGAGCAGGTCGAGATAGGCGCGCATCGGGCAAGTATAGGTGGCGGCGCCCCTTACGCGAACCGCGCGACCGCCCCGCGCCATTCCCGCACGGTCCGAACCGGGCTTAGACTCGGGCTTTTCCAACGACGAGAGCGACGCCATGGCGCAGTGGTACTTCAGTTACGGCAAGAACACCGAGCGGCTGGGCCCGTTCGACGATACCGCGGCGAAGGCGCAGGCCCGGCGCCAGCCCGACGGCTACTGCTGGAGCGAGGGTTTTGCCGAATGGAAGCCGATCCGCAGCGTGGCCGCGCTGGCCGATGAAGTCACCCTCGTGCCGCCGCCGATGCCGCCATCCATGAGCGGCAGCCGCGCCGACGAGATCGACTACCGCATCGTGGGTACCGACATGCAGTTCGTGGAGATCGAGCTCGACCCTGGCGAAAGCGCCATCGCCGAGGCCGGCGCACTGATGTACAAGGAGTCGGCGGTGCAGATGGATACCGTGTTTGGCGACGGCGCCAGCAGTGGCCAGTCCGGCGGCGGCCTGATGGACAAGCTGCTCTCCGCCGGCAAGCGCGTGGTCACCGGCGAAAGCCTGTTCACCACCGTGTTCACCCATCGCGGCCAGGGCAAGGCCAAGGTGGCGTTCGCCGCGCCCTACCCCGGCACCGTGATGGCGATGAAACTATCCGACCACGGCGGCCGGCTGATCTGCCAGAAAGACGCGTTCCTGGCCGGCGCCCGCGGCGTGCAGCTGGGCATCTTCTTCCAGCGCAAGATCCTCACCGGCCTGTTCGGCGGCGAGGGTTTCATCATGCAGAAACTCGAAGGCGACGGCTGGGTTTTCGTGCACGCCGGCGGCACCGTGATGCAGCGCGAACTGGCGGCGGGCGAGCGGCTGGATGTGGATACCGGCTGCGTGGTGGCGTTCCATGACGGCGTCAGCATGGACGTCCATCCGGTAGGCGGCATCAAGAGCATGCTGTTCGGCGGCGAAGGCATGTTCCTGGCCACGCTGACCGGCCCCGGCACGGTCTGGCTGCAGTCGCTGCCGTTCTCGCGCATGGCCGGGCGCATGCTGGCGGCGGCGCCGCAGGGTGGCGGTCAGCGGCGTGGCGAAGGTTCCATCCTGGGCGGTCTGGGCGACATCCTGGGCGGCGACCGCAACTTCTGACGCCACCTGAATGTGGGAGCGACTTCAGTCGCGATGCTTCTGCACTGGAGCTTCAAAGCGAGAGCATCGCGACTGAAGTCGCTCCTACAATTTTTTTGCGGCGAATCGCCTGTCAGGCGTTCGCCAACGGCAGCGTCGGGGCCCGGCGTGACATCGCGATCAGCACCACGCCGATGACGATCAGCGGCAGCGACTGCATCTGCCCCATCGTCACCCACGACGTGCCGAACAGGTAGCCAAGCTGCGGATCGGGCACGCGCACGAATTCCACCGCGAAGCGGAAGCAGCCGTAGAGCAGCGCAAACAGCCCGGAGACCAGATAACGCGGCCGCGGCTTCAACGACACCAGCCACACGATGACGAACATCGCCACGCCTTCCAGCAGCATCTCGTACAGCTGCGATGGATGTCGCGGCAGGCCACCGTATTGCTGCAAGGTGGGCCACAGCGCGGGATGGCTGGTTGCATAGGCCACATCCTCCGCATGCGCATTGGGGAAAATCATGGCCCACGACAGCGTCGTGGGCTTGCCCCACAGCTCGCCGTTGATGAAGTTGCCCAGCCGGCCCAGCCCCAGGCCGATCGGCACCAGCGGCGCCACGAAATCGATGGTGTCGAAGAAATGCAGGCTCTGCCGCCGCGACCACCACCAGCCCGCGGCCAGCACGCCCAGCAGGCCGCCGTGGAAACTCATGCCGCCGTCCCACACCTTGAACAGCGCCAACGGATCGCGCCAGATCCAGCCGATGCCACCCTCGTAATAGAACAGCATGTACCACACGCGCCCGCCCACGATCACGCCCATCATGCCGTAGAAAAACAGGTCGCCCAGCGCATCGCGGGTCACCGGCAAACGGCCGTGCCGGCGGCGGTACTCGCCCAGCACCGCCACGAAGAAGAACCCGAGCAGATACATCAGCCCGTACCAGTGGACCTGGACCGGACCAAGCTGAAAGGCAACCGGGTCGAACGCGACGATGTGAGGCTGGGACATGGCGGCCAGGCTGGCAAACAATTGCCTAGTGTAGCGGGCCGCGAATAGGCGGACACCCACTTACGAACCCCTTTTCCTGTGGCTAGAATCCGCCGAAGCAGACCGGTTCCACCGGGGGGTGGGACGGATGGCAGGTTTGCGAGTTGCACATTCGACCGGATCGCCGCGCCTGTCGCGGCGTAAGCCTTCACACGGAACGTACCAGGGGAAAACCGATGTCTCATCGCGTCATGCGGACGGCACTGTCCGCGTTTTGCCTGCTGCTGCCTGCCGTCGCTGCAGCGACCGACCTGATCCCGGTCGAGAACTTCGCGCGTCACGCGTTGCTGTCCATGCCGACGCTCTCGCCAGACGGCAAGCACCTGGCGGTAAACATGAACGAAATCGACGGCGACTCGCACATGTTGGCGGTCTACGACCTGGACGACATGACCCGGCCGATAAGCATGCTGCGCCTGCCCAAGTACGAGCTCGCCACCGGCATCACGTGGGTCAGCAATACCCGGTTGGTGGTGGAAAAAGGCAAGCAATACGGTTCGATCGACAAGCCGGTAAGCACCGGCGAAATCCTCGCCACCGATATCGATGGCAAGCATCAGGACTACCTGTACGGTTTCGAGAGCAAGTTCGGCACGCGGGCGGCGACGCGCGGTACCGACCGCGGCTGGGGTTTCGTCGATGGATTGCCTACACCTGTCAATGGCCACTTCTACATGGCTACGCAGAACTGGGACAACAATGACTACAGCACCCTGTATGACGTCGACGCAAGCCGAAATACCCGGAAACTGATCGGCAAGATCGGCGTGGGTGGATTGAGTTTCATGGTGGACGCCGCTGGGCAGGCCGTCTATGCGTACGGCCGTGACGACAGCTGGAATTATGTCGTCTATCGCCAGGGACCCCATGGCTGGCTCCAGTTGAGCGCGGCCACGATCGGGGGCAGCTTTACCCCGCTATTTCCCACCCCCGACGGGAAGCGTATCTACGCCAAATACAACGCCGGCGGTGGGCCGCTTTCACTGGTGGAACAGGACGAGGACGGCGGCAACCGCAAGACGCTCGCCAGCGACGCTTTCAGCAGCATCGGAAATATCCAGTGGACGGCTTTGCCCTACCGGCCATTTGCCACGACACCCGCCACCGGCCTGCCGATGGTCACCTACATCGACGCCACCTCGCCAGAAGGCAAATTGCACCAGGCTCTCAGCCTGAAGTTCCCCGGCAAGCTGGTCAATTTCATCAACTACAGCGAGGACGGCGGCAAGCTGTTGTTTTCGGTCAGCAGCGACCGCGACCCGGGAACCTATTTCCTGATCGACACGCACGTCTACAAGGTAACCAAGCTTTTCGCCGTGGCGCCGTGGATCGACCCGACGAAAATGGCCGAGCGACGGCCACTGCATTTCAGGACTGATGATGGCGTCGAACTGGACGCCATTCTGACGATTCCCAACGGTGTCAATCCGCGCAACCTGCCGATGGTCCTGCTGCCGCACGGTGGCCCGGTCGGGGTGCAGGACGACTGGTTCTACGACACCGACGCACAGTTCCTGGCCAATCGCGGTTATCTGGTGCTGCAGGTGAACTATCGCAGTTCAGGCGGCCGTGGCGCGGATTTTCTGGAGGCCGGCTACCTGAAATGGGGCACCCGCATCCAGCAGGATCTGATCGATGGCGTGAAGTGGGCGATTGCCGAGAAATATGCCGACCCTCAGCGCATTTGCGTTTACGGCGGCAGTTTCGGCGGTTACTCGGCGATGATGACCACCATCCGCGCGCCAGGCATGTTCAAGTGCGCCGTCGGCTACGCCGGCATCTACGACCTGGCCATGATGTACAAGAAGGGCGACATCAAGAGCAACGAGTCCGGTCGCAGCTACCTCAAGACGGTGATCGGCAAGGACGATGCCGACCTTGCCGCCAACTCCCCCGACAAACTGGCCGACAAGATCGACGTACCGGTGCTGCTGATCCACGGCGAGGACGACAAGCGCGCACCGTTCGCGCAAGCCAAGGCGATGCGCGCCGCACTGGATGCCGCGCACAAACCCTACGAATGGCTGAGCAAGCCTGGCGAAGGCCACGGTTTCTACGACGAGAAGAACAACATCGAGTTCTACAACCGTCTGCAGGCCTTTCTGGAAAAGCACATCGGCAAGGGCGCATGACCGATACGCCAGTCAGGTAAACCCGCCATGCCGCCATGGAGGCGTCTTGCCGGAGTCCGGCTCAGAGCAATACGGGCCGGTCCGGCAACTCGTCGGGATTGGCGCGGTCGGTGCCGGGAAAATGCTGCGCCAGCAAGACATTGGCGCGAGCGATGCCTTCGAGGCTGCCCTCGCGCCATCGCCCGCCGGCGTAGTGCTGCTGAATGCGCGCGCAGATCGCATCCCACTCGTCGGCCGCCATTGTCGCGGCGATGCCACGGTCTACGACGATCTCGATGCGGTGCTCGGCCATCAGCACGTAGAACAGCACGCCTGTATTGAGCTCGGTGTCCCACACCCGCAACTGCGCGAACAGCTGCCGGGCACGCATCGCAGCGTCGAGGCCCGCCAACACATCCAGCGGCGCCAGTCGCGACTCCACCACGAAACGGATTTCTCCCAGGTGGGTACGTTCGCCCTCGGTGATCGCTGCGGCCATATCGTCCAGCAACGCAGCCGGGAAGCGTCGACGCAACTGGAACCAGCCGCCGCACAGGTTTGCCCATAACCGCCGCACGCGCCCCATTACCAGCTCCCCGAAGAACCGCCGCCGCCGAAGCTGCCGCCACCGCCGCTGAAACCACCGCCACCGCCGAAGCCACCGCCACCAAAGCCGCCGCCACCGCCGAACCCGCCCCAGCCACCGTGGCCGATCGAGCGGGCCGCGCCGCCGGGCAGCAGCATCAGCAGGCCGCCGACGATCGCGCCGACGATGCCGGCGCCGATCGAGATCAGCAGCCACAGCAACCCGCCGACCAGCACCGCGCCCACCGGCGCGCGCAGCCACGACGGCGCACGCGCCAGCAGGTTGCGCAGGAACAGAGCGGCAAACAGGCCGACCATCAGGCCGCCCTGCAGGCCGAGGCCGGGCCGCTCGCGCTCGGCGTTGCCCTGCACCGGCGGAGGCAAGGGTTCGCCATCGATCAACTGGGTCAGCGCGCCGACCGCATCGCCGATGCCGCCGAAATAGTCGCCGGTACGGAATTTCGGCGCGATGTATTCGCGGATGATCCGCGCCGTGGCGGCGTCGGGGATGGCGCCTTCCAGGCCGTAACCCACTTCGATGCGCACGTGGCGGTCGTCCTTGGCGACCAGCAGCAGCACGCCGTCATCGGTGCCCTTGCGGCCGATCTTGTTGGCTTCGGCCACCGCCAGCGAGTAGCTCTCGATGTCCTGCTCGCCGGTGCTGCGCACCATCAGCACGACCAGTTGCGCGCCCTTGCTGCGCTCCAGCGCCACCAGTTGCTGATCGAGCTGGTCGACCTGCGCGGCTGTGAGTGTTCCGCTCAGGTCGGTAACGTGGCGCTTCAGTTGCGGCACGCTGTCGGCTGCCTGCAGCAGAAGCGGCCACAGCAACGCCAGCGCCAGCACGGCGCACCAGCGCGGCGTGCGCAGGAAACCCATCAACGGGTGGCGGCAGGTGCCGGCGCCGTAGTGCCGAAATCAACCGTGGGCGCGGTGGAGATCGCCTTCTCGTTGTCCACGCTGAAGTTGGGCTTCACCTTGTAGCCGAACATCTTGGCGGTGAGGTTGTTGGGGAAGGTGCGGATCATGCCGTTGTATTGCTGCACCGCCTGCACGTAGCGGTTGCGTGCCACGGTGACCCGGTTCTCGGTGCCTTCCAGTTGCGCCTGCAGGTTCTGGAACAGGCCGTTGGCCTTCAGCTCGGGATAGTTCTCGCTGACCACCATCAGGCGCGACAACGCGCTGCCCAGTTCGCCCTGTGCCGCCTGGAACTGCCGGATCTTCTGCGGGTCGTCCAGCGAATCGGCGTTGATCTGCAGGCTGCCGACCTTGGCCCGCGCCTGGGTCACCTCGACGAACACCTTCTCCTCGTGCTGCGCGTAACCCTTGACCGTGTTGACCAGGTTGGGCACCAGATCGGCGCGCCGCTGGTACTGGTTGAGCACCTCGGACCAGGCGGCCTTGACCGCCTCATCCTGCTTCTGGATCGCGTTGTAGCCGCAACCGGTGAGGCTGAAGGCGAGCAGCAGCAACACGAGAGGGCGAAGAAGTTTCATGGGCGGCTCCGGTCGGTGGAGGCGCCATTGCAGCATTACCGCCCGGCCCGCGCAAATCGACGCCAGCCGGGCCTCGGCAAGCCGGCTGTCACATCACGGCTCTTGCGCGGCGGCTATCACAGCTTGGCCGGCAGCGCCCCGGTCGGCAATCGTGGACATGCGCAACCGACGCCGCGGCCAGCCGCCCGCATCGAGCGCCGGCCAGCTGCGCACGATCGTCCGGACATGCGCCCCCGACGCGGTGAGCTGCGCCTCGGCCCAGCCGCCGGTGGCGCTGGCACCGGGCACCAGCGCCGCGGCGCCCTCAGCCTTGTCGGTGATGCTCCAGTTGACGTTGCTGATGTGGTTGGTCCTGAGGAAGGCCATCCACGCGGCGGTCTCGCCCTCGGCCACCGCGCCATCACCATTGGCGTTGACCGTGCCCCATTCGGTCACGAACAGCGGTACACCCTTGTCCAGCGCCACCTGTGCCTTGTCCCGCAACGCCTGGCCATGTGTGCCGGCGTAAAAATGCAGGGCGTAGGCGATGTTGGCGTAGCCGGTGATCGGATCGCTGGCGGCCACGTCCACATCCTGCGACCAGTGCGGCGTGCCCACCACGATCAGGTTGTCCGGGTCGATCGCGCGGATGGCGCCGATCACGGCTTCGGCGTACGGCTTCAGCGCGTCGTGCCACGAAACGTCCAGCGGCTCGTTGTAGATCTCGTAGATCACGTTGTCGCGATGGCCGTACGTGCGCGCCATGTCCTGGAAAAAGGCGACCGCCTGCGCGCGGTACTGCTCGGCATGGTGCGAGTGCCAGTCGATGATCACGTACATGTCGTTGGCGATCGCGGCGTCCACCACGGTCGCCACGCGCTGCCTGTTCGAGGCATCGGCCAGATAGCCGCCAGGCGCATCCACGCCCATGGCGGCGCGCACGATGCCGGCGTTCCAGTCTTTTTTCAGCCAGGCCACGGCCTGGGCGTTGTAGAAGCGCTCACCGCCCCAGCCGGTGTTGCTCCAGAAAAAGCTGTTGCCCGACACGCTGCCCGGCTGGCCGCCGATCAGCACCTTGTTGCCGTGGGTGGACAACGGCGCCACGGCGCCCTGCGCGGCAGCGGAAAGCAGCCACAGGCTTGCGGCAAACGCGGCCAAGGCCCCACGCAGACAGGGTTTTTTGCAAGCCATGATTTGTCCCCCTGCAACACGGTGCAACGCGGTCCCGCCGCGTGTCACCGCCTGTGTCTCAGCCGAAAAAGCGCGGCCCGAGCACCAGTACCCAGCTCAATACCACCAGCATCATCAGCACGAACACGGCCGCCGAGCCCATGTCCTTGGCCCTGCCGGCCAGTTCATGGATCTCCGGGCAGACCTTGTCCACCACCGCCTCGATCGCCGAATTGAGCAACTCCGCCGACAGCACCAGCAGCGGCGGGCCGACCAGCGCCAGCTTCTCGAGCGGCCCATGCCCCAGCCACAAGCCCAGCGGCACCACCACGATCGCCAGGCAGGCCTCCAGCCGGAACGAGGCCTCGTGCCGCCAGGCGGCCTTCAGGCCTTTCATCGACCAGCGGAAGGCGTTCCAGACTTGCCGTGGCCCGCGAAAACCTTCAGCAGCCATGTACGGCGTCCCCACTGCGCGATCGACCATCGGAAAGCTGTGGCCGGAACGCGGCCTCGCTGCTGAAACCATGGGGCATGGCGGATGAAACTCTCGGTCAGGTGGCGATGGCGCCGAGCGTCGATGATGCCACAGCAGGCCTGGTGCAACATTGAAAACCAGGCCGGATCGTCCACGATTTGCCCACGCTGTCACGCCGCAGTGCAGCTAGCGCCTGCGCCGAAGTGGGGTACCCTCGCCCGGTTGTGGTGCAGTACGGCCGCGCATGTACCTGTGCCTGCCGCACTGTTGTTTTGAATCGTGTACGGAATCGTCAATGGCAACCCAGAACCCCCCGGTTTCACAAACCCGCTCGTTCAGCACCGTCTTCCTGATCGAGATGTGGGAGCGCTTCGGCTTCTACGGCATGCAGGTGCTGATGGTCACCTACATGGTGAAGCGGCTGGGCTTCGTCGACAGCAAGGCGAACCTGGTGTGGGGCGCGGCGGCGGCGTTGATCTACGCCACACCGGCGATCGGCGGCTGGGTCGGCGACAAGCTGATCGGCACCCGCCGCACCATGTTGCTGGGCGCGGTGGTGCTGGCGTTTGGCTACGCGATGTTGTGGATTCCCTCGAGCCACCCGTATCTGCTGTATTGCTCGCTGGGCGTGATCATCGTGGGCAACGGCTTCTTCAAGCCCAACGCCGGCAATCTGGTGCGCAAGATCTACGAGGGCGACGACACCAAGATCGACAGCGCATTCACCATCTACTACATGGCGGTGAACATCGGCTCGACCATCTCGATGCTGCTGACGCCGTGGATCCGTGACTACGTGGGCGCCAAATACGGCGACGCCTGGGGCTGGCATACCGCGTTCGGCGTGTGCGCGATCGGCCTGCTGCTGGGGCTGATCAATTACTCGCTGATGCATCGCACGCTGGCGCACGTGGGCGCGCCCGCGGATGGCGAGCCGGTGAACTTCAAACGCCTGGGCGGCGTGCTGGCCGCCGGCGCGGTGATGGTGTTCATTGCCGCCTTCATCCTGCAAAGCGAGACGGTGGCGCGCGTGTGCGTGTATGCGGCCGGCGTGGCGATCCTGGGCATCTTCATCCACCTGATCCGCAGTAGCCAGCAGCACGAACGTGCCGGTCTCGTCGCCGCGCTGGTGTTGACCGTGCAGACGATCTTCTTCTTCATCTTCTACCAGCAGATGTCCACCTCGCTGAACCTGTTTGCGCAGAAGAACGTCGACCTGTCTTTCGACGTGTTTGGCCTGCACCTGTTCAACTGGATTCCCGAGCAGTTCCAGTCGCTCAACGCGATCTGGATCGTGCTGCTGAGCCCGGTACTGGTGCTGATCTACAACGCGATGGGCAAGGTGGGCAAGAATCCCGCCGTGGCGGTGAAGTTCGCCTGGGGTTTCGCGGCGGTGGCCGCCGGCTTTTTCATGTATGGCGTGGGCGCGAAGTTCGCCGTCAACGGCCAGATCTCGTCGTGGTTCATGGTGGGTGGCTACGGGCTGTATTCGCTGGGCGAACTGCTGGTCAGCGGCCTGGGCCTGGCGATGATCGCCCGCTATGTGCCGGCGCGCATGGGCGGTTTCATGATGGGCGCGTATTACGTCGCCTCGGGCATCGCACAATATCTGGGCAGCGTGGTGGCGAACTTTGCCAGCATCCCGCAGCATGTGGTCGATCCGATGGTGTCGCTGCCGATCTATACCAAACTGTTCAACCAGCTCGGCGTGGCGGGCGTGATCTGCACCTTGATCGCCTTGGCGATGCTGCCGTTGATGAAGAAATTGTCCGCCAGCCATTCCGAGGCGGCCAACAACAACGATCCGCTGCCTCCGGTTCACAGCGAAACGATTCCGCCCTCCCCCTGACCCATCAGCGAGCGCGCCGACCCATGCATCGACTGACCCAACGCGTCGGACCGTTCGCCCTCACCCGCACGCTGGCGTGGCTGCGCCTGTGCGCCATCGCGGGGCAATGCGTGGCGGTGCTGGTATGCGCGTGGTGGATGCAGTTGCCGATCCCGCTGTTGCCGTTGCTGATCGGCATCGGGCTGCTGGCGGTGTTTGCGGTTTTCGCCGCTTGGCGGTTGCGTCAGCCATGGCCGGTGCGCCAGGCGGAAACCATCGGCCACATCGCCTTCGACACACTGATACTGGGCTACCTGCTGTATTTCACCGGCGGTGCCAGCAACCCGTTCATCACCTTGTTGCTGGTGCCGATCGCGCTGTCCGCCGCCGCGTTGTCCGCGCGGGCGATCGCAATGGTCTCCACGCTCGCCGGTATCGCCTACCTGGTGCTGCTGTACTGGCACGTGCCGCTGCCGACGGCGATGCACGAAAACGCCAGCGGCCGGTTTTCGCTGCACGTGGCGGGCATGGGCGTGAACTTCGTGATCAGCGCGCTGCTGCTGGGCTTCTTCATCAACCGGCTGGCGAACGTGCTGCGCCTGCAGCAGCAGGAAGTGCAGCGGGTGCGCGAGCGTGCCTTGCGCGACGAAGGCATCCTGGCCATTGCCACCCAGGCGGCTGGCGCCGCGCACGAGTTGAACACGCCGTTGTCGACCATGCGCACGCTGCTGCCGGAATTGCGCCGCGAACACGCCGCCGACACCCCGCTCACCGACGACCTGGCGCTGCTGGAAGGCCAGGTGGATCGCTGCCGCACGATCCTGCGCGAGATGGTGGCGTTCGGCCAGGCGCAGCTGTCGCAGGAACCCGAGCGGCTGAGCGTGGCGAAATTCATCCACGGCTGCCTGGAGCGCTTCCAGTTGCTGCGGCCCGAGGCGGAGCTCGCCGTACAACTGAACCCCGCCACCGCCGCCATCGTGCTGCGCACGCCGCCGGGCCTGCGCCACGCCTTGCTGAACCTGCTCAACAACGCCGCCGACGCGTCCGCGGTGCACGAATCGCACAAGGTGGAGCTGGACGTGCACCACGAAAACCAGTGGTTGCAACTGAGCGTGCGCGACCACGGCCCCGGGTTCGTGGCAGCCGGCCAGCAGATGGCGCTGGGCATCTCGCAGAAACAGACCGGCCTGGGCATCGGCCTGGCGCTGGCCGAAGCCACCGCCGAGCGGCTCAACGGCGAACTCATCGCGCGCAACAGCGGGAATGGCGCCGAGGTGTGCCTGCGCCTGCCGCTGGCGGTGATCGCTGAAACGCCGTGATCCGCTGACCCACGCCATCGCGTCGCGCATCATTCGGCACCGGCAACCCCTTCCCGCGCCACACTTGCGGCAAAATGGCGGAACTGAATGGAGAACATGATGACCGAATCACCGAGCCCGCTGTCCGGCCGTCCGTTGTTGCTGGTCGACGATGACACCACCTTCGTCCGCGTGCTGGCGCGTGCGCTGGGATCGCGTGGCTTCGAGGTCATCACCGCCACCAGCTTCGACGAGGCCCGCGCGCTGGCGCGTCGGCATCATCCACGCTATTGCGTGCTCGACCTGAAGCTGGGCGAGGACAACGGCCTGCGCCTGATCCCCGAACTGCACACGCTGGTGCCGGACATCCGAGTATTGCTGCTGACCGGTTACGCCTCGATCGCCACCGCGGTGGAGGCGATCAAGCGTGGTGCCCACGATTACCTGGCCAAGCCGGTGGACGCCGACGCGGTCGTACGCGCCCTGCTCGACGGCGACAACGAAAGCGACGACAGCGATTTGCCCGATACGCCCGAACAACCGCTGGCACTGCGCCGGCTGGAGTGGGAACACATCCAGCGCGTGCTGACCGAATGCGACGGCAACATCTCCGAAACCGCCCGCCGGCTCGGCATGCACCGCCGCACCTTGCAGCGCAAACTGAGCAAGCACCCCGTGCGCGAACGCCCCGACCGCGACGACTGATTGTGGGAGCGACTTCAGTCGCGATGCTCCTGCTCTGGAGCTCCAAGGCTAGAGCATCGCGGCTGAAGCCGCTCCTACAAAAACCTCCGGCGGGCACTTTTCGTCATGCCCGCGCATCCCATCAACGTCCGCACCCCACTGCGACAACGCGCCATCTTTTGCGCGCGCGCCATCGGACTATCCTGAAACCCTAGACCCCCATCCAGAGTCCCGCTTGAACGCCATCCCGCTCGGTCTGTGCGCAGCCGCACTCGCGATCTCCACCAGCCCGGTGATGGCCAGCGACACCGTCACCGCAGCCACCACGCTGACACCGGTCTCGGTACACGCCAGCGACACCCAGGTGATGAGCGCCGAAAGCGTGCAGGTGCGGGTCGACCGGGCCCAACTGCAGCGGCAGAACGTCAGCGACAGCGCCGACGCACTGAAATACGCGCCGAACATGATCGTGCGCAAACGCTATATCGGCGACCCCAACGCCGTCATCAGCGGTCGCAACACCGGCACCCTTCAAAGCGCGCGCAGCCTGCTCTACGCCGACGGCCTGCTGCTTTCCAACCTGATGACCAACGGCTGGGATGGCGCGCCGCGCTGGGGCATGGTGGCACCGCAGGAGATCGGCGCGGTCGACATCCTGTACGGCCCTTACTCCGCGCTGTACCCCGGCAACTCGCTGGGCACCACGGTACTGATCCACACCATCCTGCCGAACCGCCTGATGGCCAGCGCCAGTTCGCAATTCTTCAGCCAGGATTACCGCGACGCATACGGCGCCGGCGGTCACTACAACGGCCACCAGCTTTCCGCCACGCTGGGCAACCGGCAAGGCCGCTGGAGCTGGCTGGTATCGGTGAACCGGCTCGACAACCACGGCCAACCCATGCAGTACGCCACCGCCCGCGCCGGTGGCGATGCCGCCGTCGCAGTGCCGGTGACAGGCGCCACGAACGACCGCAATCCCAACGGTTCGCCGCGACTGGTCTATGGCGCCAACACCATCGAGCACACGGTGCAGACGCAGGCCAAGCTGAAGCTGGGCGTGAAACTTGCCGAGCACGTCGATGCCCTGTTCACCCTCGGCTGGTGGCACAACCGCGCCGACGAGCGCACGCGCAGCCTGATCCGCAATGCGGCCGGCGAACTTGTGGACGAAGGCGTCATCAGCGCCAACGGGAAAACCTGGACCTTGCCATCCAGCGGTCTGGCACCGTCCTCCGCCAACGACTCCCACGCGCTCTACGGCATCGAACTCAATGGCAAGTTCGACAACGACTGGCGCTGGACGGCCGTCGCCAGCCACTACGACTTCCTGCGCTCGCAAAGCCGCAATGCGCTGAACCCAAGCGGCGCCGCCGGCACCGTGGCGGACAAGGGCGGCTCGGGCTGGGACACCTTCGACCTGCGCAGCTCCGGACCGGTCGGCGACAGCCACATGCTCTACGCCGGCGTGCATGGCGATCGCTACCTGCTGGATTCACGCGTGCGCAACAGCAGCCAGTGGTGGACGGGTGCAGCCGACGGCCCGCAGGTCAGCCACTTCGCTGGCCGCACCCAGACGCGCGCGGCCTACCTGCAGGATGTGTGGGCGTTTGCGCCAGCCTGGGCACTCACCGTGGGTGGGCGGCTGGAACAATGGCGCGCCTATGGCGGCGTGCTGGGCAATGCCGACGGCAGCCTGCATTACGCCAACCGCCAGCGCACCGACTTCTCACCCAAGGCCTCGCTGGCCTGGGATTTCGCCAGCGACTGGCAGTTGCGGCTGGCCTACGGCAAGGCGGTGCGCTACCCCACCGTATCGGAGCTGTTCCAGGGCTCGATCTCGGCCAATGCCATCGTCAACAACAACCCGGCGCTGCGCCCCGAGCGCGACCAATCCGCCGACCTCACCCTCACCCACCAACTGGACAAGGGCCACTGGCGCGTGTCGCTGTACCAGGATCGCATCGCCGATTCGCTGTATTCGCAAACCGACATCACCGTGACGCCCACTGTCACCAGCGTGCAGAACATCGACCTCGTACGCTCACGCGGCATCGAAGGCGAGCTGGTGCTGACGGACGTCTGGACGTCCGGACTCGACATCTCCGCCAGCCTCGCACTCAATGATGCCAAGACCTTGCGCGACCGCCAGTTCCCGCGGGCCGAGGACAACCACTTCCCGCGCATCCCCAGGCTGCGCGCCAACCTGTTCGCCGATTACCGCTTCGCGCCCGGCTGGGATGCCTCGCTGGGTGTGCGCCGCTCCGGCCGCCAGTACGGCACGCTGGACAACAGCGATTTCGTCGACACCTACGGCGCCGTCAGCGCGTTCACTGTCGCCGACGCCAAGTTGCGCTGGGCCTTCGCGCCGCACTGGACCGCTTCACTGGGCGTGGACAATCTCACCGATACTCATTACTGGGTTTACCACCCCTACGCTGGCCGAACCTGGTTCGGCGAGGTGCGCTGGGAGTTGTGAACACCGCTTCTGCTCCTCCCCCTGCAAGGCAGGGGGAGGTTGGGAGGGGGTAAGGCTTTTGCCTCACGATCAAGAGCGTTACCCCTCCCCAACCCTCCCCTGCTTGCAGGGGAGGGAGCAAAGCTCACCGCGAGGAAATCTGATGCGCCATTTGCTAGCCATCCTGCTGTGCCTGCTCTCGCCGTTGGCCCTCGCACACGACATGGGCCAGATGGCGAAAGCGCCGGAGCTGGGCGCCAGCGCCGCCTTCGACAGCCACGGCCGGTTGTGGGTGGTGGATGCAGTCGATGGCCACGTGCGACTGCGCCATTCCGACGATGACGGCCATAGCCTGAGCGCACCGATACTGGTGAACGCCCAGGTCGAACGCATCTACGCCGAAGGCGAGAACCGCCCCAAGCTGGCGTTCGGCCCGCATGACGAAATCTACGTGAGCTGGTCGCAGCCGCGCGCCAAGCCATGGACCGGCTTCGTGCGGTTTGCCCGCTCGCTGGATGGCGGCGCGCACTTCTCCACGCCCATCACCGTGCACCACGACCGCGCCGAAATCACCCACCGCTTCGACGCGCTGGCGGTCGACGGCAACGGCCGTATCGTGATCGCCTGGATCGACAAGCGCGACCTGCTGGCCGCGGAAGCCGCAAAAAAACCGTACCTTGGGGCGGCGGTGTATTACAGCTGGTCCGACGACGGCGGTGTCACCTTCGTTCCCGAACGCAAGCTGGTCGACCAGAGCTGCGAATGCTGCCGCATCGCCCTGGCAACAACGCCGCAAGGCGACGTCGCCGCCTTCTTCCGCAGCATCTACGGCGACAACATCCGCGACCACGCCTACGCCGTACTGACCACGCAAGGGCGAGCCGCAACGGCCACACGCGCCACCTTCAGCGACTGGCATATCGCCGGCTGCCCGCACCACGGCCCGGGCCTGGCCATCGGCGCCGACGGCACCCGCCATGCGGTGTGGTACGAGGCAAAAACCCAGCCCACGATCTGGTATGGCCAGCTCGACCCCGGCCACGCGCCACACCATCGATTGGTCATCGCCACCGCCGGCGCCAGCCATGCCGATGTGGCGGTGCACGGCCACGATGTCTGGGTGGTGTGGAACCAGGTCAACGCCGCCGGCTACTCACTGATGCTGCGCCATTCCACCGATAACGGCACGCATTTCGGCCCCGCCCGCGACATCGCCCAAAGCACTGTCGCCGTTGGCTCGCCGCAACTGCTGCAGAAGAACGGGCACGTATTCGCGGCATGGAACACTGCCGATGGCTTCCGCCTGATCGCCACGGAGTCGACACCATGAAACGCCTGCTGGCCCTCTTGCTGCTGGTGATCCCCACCTTCGCCAGCGCTGCCTCGTTGCAACCGCTGGCGGGCACCGACGTGCCGGCACTGCTGCAACCACCCGCCCACGGCGAGCGCATCATCGCGCTCTGGTCATTGGATTGCGCCTATTGCGAATCCAACCTGGAAGCGCTGGCCACCTTGCAGCGTGCGCATCCGAAGTCGATCGAACTGATCACCGTCACCACCGACGACATCACCGCCCAGCGCCCGGTGATCGAAGCACGCCTGCGCAAGATGAAGATGGCCACCTACCCCGCCCGCGCCTACGCCGAAGCCAGCCCGGAACGCATCAATTTCCTGCTCGATCCGAACTGGGGTGGGGAGACTCCTCGTGTCCTGGTGATCCGCGCCGACGGCAGCCGCACCGGCATCAGTGGCGCGCTGACGCCTGCGCAGTTGCAAAAGATTCGGTAAGTCGCACTACGGACGGCTTCAGCCGCAATGCTCTCGATGTTTGTGGGAGCGACTTCAGTCGCGATACTTTTGGGTTTGGTATGGCTTCAGAGCAAAAGCATCGCGGCTGAAGCCGCTCCCACAAAGCTCGCCGAACCATTCCGTCGTATTCTTGCGAGACGACTCTTCCTGCAGGAATACGTGCAATGGACAAGGTTTATCCCAGCGCCACGCAAGCCCTCGACGGCCTGCTGTTCGATGGCATGACGATCGCGGCCGGTGGCTTTGGCTTGTGTGGCATCCCCGAAAACCTGATCGGCGCCTTGCTGGAGGCCGGCACCAAGGACCTGACCATCGTCGGCAACAATGCCGGTGTGGATGATTTCGGCATGGGCCCGTTGCTGAAGACCCATCAGGTGAAGCGCGTATACGCCTCCTACGTGGGCGAGAACAAGGAATTCGAGCGGCAGACGCTGGCCGGCGAGCTGGAGCTGCACCTCACCCCGCAGGGCACGCTGGCCGAGAAACTGCGCGCCGGCGGCGCCGGCATCCCCGGTTTCTACACGCGCACTGCATTCGGCACCAAGCTGGCGGAGGGCAAGGAGACGAAGGTGTTCGGCGGCAAGGAATACGTGCTGGAGGAGGCCATCCATGCTGACCTGTCGATCGTGAAGGCGTGGAAGGGCGACGCCCACGGCAACCTGGTGTTCCGCGAGACCGCGCGCAACTTCAACCCGATGATCGCCACCTGCGGCAAGGCCTGCGTGGCCGAGGTGGAGCATCTGGTGCCGGTGGGTGAGCTGGACCCGAACAACATCCACGTGCCGGGCATCTACGTCGACCGCATTGTGCAGGGCGAGAAATACGAGAAGCGGATCGAGTTCCGCACCATTGCGGGCGTCGTCGCCGGCAAGGAAAACCCCACCCGCGTGGCGATGGCCAAGCGCGCGGCGCAGGAGCTGCGCGACGGCTTCTACGTGAACCTCGGCATCGGCATTCCCACGATGGTGGCCAACCATATCCCGGAAGGCGTCAGCGTCACGCTGCAATCGGAGAACGGCCTGCTCGGCATCGGCCCGTTCCCCACCGAGGACCAGCTCGACCCGGACCTGATCAACGCCGGCAAGCAGACCATCACCACCCTGCCTGGCTCCAGTTTCTTCTCCAGTGCCGATTCCTTCGCGATGATCCGCGGCGGCCATATCGACCTGTCGATCCTGGGCGGGCTGGAAGTTTCCGCGCACGGCGATCTGGCCAACTGGATGGTGCCGGGCAAGATGGTGAAGGGCCCCGGCGGCGCGATGGATCTGGTCAGTGGCGTGAAGCGCGTGGTGGTGCTGATGGAGCACTGCGCGAAGGACGGCAGCCCCAAGATCAAGGATCAATGCGACCTGCCACTCACCGGCAAGCAGGTGGTGGATCTGATCATCACCGACCTGTGCGTGTTCGAGGTGGCCAAGGGCAACGGGCTGACGCTGATCGAGCTCAACGGCGGCGTCACGCTGGAAGACGTGAAGGCGAAGACGGGCTGCGCGTTTACTGTTTCGCCATCGCTCCAGCGCTGAGGGGACGCGACGTCTGCTGTCGGGCTAGCCCGGCAGCGGATGCGGGAAGCGGATGCGGGCGATGTTCTCGTGACCCGGATGGGTCTGCAGCTCCAGCGGCCAGTCGAAGCGGTCGCTGATGCGCTGGGCGATGGCCAGCTCGAAGCCATGGCGGTCGGCGCCGTGCATCCGCTTGGGGTGGGTGTCATCCACCAGCTGCACCGACTCGTGGTTGCTGACACTGACCACGCCGGGCGTCACGGTGATCATGACGCGACCCTGTTCGGTCTGCTGGCAGGCGTTGCGGATCAACTGCCAGCACAGGACCGAGAACGCTCGTGAGGAGCCTTCCAGCGCGAACCGTGCGGGTTCTTCCAGTTCCAGTTCGATCGGTCGGCCAATCAGCAGTTCGCGGGCCGATTGCAGCTCCTGCTGCAACACGTCGTTGACCACGAAGCGTTCGTTGTCGATGACGGTATCGGACTCGCGCGCCAGGATCAGCAGGGCCTCGACCAGCACTTCCATCTCGCGCGTGGCGCGGCGAATGCGGCTCACCGAGCGCTTGCCGAAATCAGTCATGCCATCCTCGTCGGCAAGCATGTCCACCGACATCTTGATCACGGTGAGCGGGCTGCGCAATTCGTGGCTGGCGTCGCGGGTGAAGTTGCGCTCGCGCTGGTTGTAGCCGGCGATGCGGGTGGCGAACCCGTGCAGCCCGCGCGCCAACGACGCCACGTCGGCGTCGGTATGCGTGGACAGCTTGTGCAGTTGCAGCGCATTCGGGTCCGGCTGCTTCCCGTCCCAACCGGCCACCAGTCGGGCCAGCGCCCGTACCGGCCGCCATTCGCGGCGGGTGGCGAACCAGCCCAGCACGGTGGTGATGACGATGACGGTGACGACGGCGAGCGTCGGCGCCACGTCGTAGATGCCCATGATGCAGATGATCACGACGGCCACGAATTGCAGGCCGAACACCCAGGCGATGCGCCGGCGGAAGGCGCCCACCCGGTAGGTGGGCGTCGTTTTCACCCTTTCGTCCATTGACTTCGCCGTGTCGGTATCAAGCCGTCTGGGCGGACAGCGCCACCTCCGAATCGAGATCCGCGAGGCGGTAGCCGGCCGAATGAATGGTATGTAACAGGGGCCGTGGGAAGGGCTTGTCAATGACGCGACGCAAATTGTACAGGTGCGAACGCAAGGTGTCGGAGTCGGGCAAGGTGTCGCCCCAGATCTCACGCTCGATATCGCGGCGACTGACCACGCGGGGTGATTCGCGCATCAGGATCGCCAGCAGCTTCAGCCCGATCGGCGACACCACCAGTTCCTGCCCATCGCGGGTCAGACGCAGCGTGGCGGTATCCAGGGTCATGTCGCCCACGGTGAGCACCTCGGTGGATACCTGGCGACGATCGCGGCGGATCAGGGCACGCAGGCGCGCTTCCAGCTCGCGCACCTCGAACGGCTTCACCAGGTAATCATCGGCGCCCGCTTCCAGGCCGACCAGCTTGTCGTCCAATGTGTCGCGCGCGGTGAGCATCAGCACCGGCGTCGATTTCTGTGCCTCCTTGCGCAGCTTGCGACAGACCTCCAGCCCATCCAGCCCCGGCAGCATCAGATCGAGCACGATCACGTCATAGCTGTTGGACACCGCCAGGTGCAGGCCGCTGACGCCATCGGCCGCGTAATCCACGGAGTAACCACGGCGTTCAAGGAATTCGCCCACCATCTCGGCGATCTGGCGATTGTCTTCGACCAACAGGATCAACCCGGCTTGCTCGTCGTGTACGGTCATATAGTCGTCCTCGCGCGTTAGTGGTTTCACAAATGTGAAGATCTAAACGGTTGCCGGGTGAGGGATGCGTGAAATGGCGGTGGACGGCTCGGGCGCCGTTCAGGAACGAGGGGAATGCGGTGGTTCCAGCAAGGGGCGCAGCCCTTCCCACACGGTTTCCAGCACGGTCGGTTCCGCCGCCGCGACGGGGTGCAGGCCATCGTTTTGCATCAAGGCGGGGTCCATCGCGACGCCTTTCAGCAGGAACGGCACCAACGCCAGTTTCCGTTTCGCTGCCAGATCCGCGTAGACCGCGCGCAAGCCGTCACGGTAGCGGGACCCGTAATTCACCGGCAATTCGATGCCCACCAGCAAGACCCGGGCATGGCTTTTTTGCGCCACGACGATCATCGCGTCGAGGTTGTCGCGCAGTGCAGTCAACGGCAAACCGCGCAGCCCATCGTTGGCGCCCAGCTCGATCACCAGCACGTGCGGACGGTATTTCTGCAGCAGCGCCGGCAGGCGGTTGCGGCCGCTGAGCGAGGTTTCGCCGCTGATGCTGGCATTGACCGCGCGCCATTCCGGCACCATCTTGCCCAGACGCGTGTCCAGCAAGTGCACCCAACCGGCTTCGACCGGAATGTTGTGCGCGGCGGAGAGCGAGTCACCCAGCACCAATACCGTTTTCGGCGTGGCGGCCTGCGCGCTGCCGACACCGATGCAACAAAGCAGCACCCATACGCTCCATATCCTCCAACCAGGGCTTCGATGCATGAGTGATTCTTCCCATCCGCTTGTCGTGGCCTGCGATGTTAGCAAGTCGGTCGTTGGCCCCGAGGGCGCACTGGACATCCTGCGCGGGGTGAACCTGCAGATCCTTCCCGGCGAAAGCTTCGCCATCGTGGGCGCGTCGGGTTCGGGCAAAACCACCCTGCTCGGCCTGCTGGCCGGGCTGGATACGTCCAGCAGCGGCAGCATCCATCTGGACGGCCATGCGCTGGAATCGCTGGATGAGGAAGCGCGCGCCGATCTGCGCCGACGACTGGTGGGGTTCGTGTTCCAGTCGTTCCACCTGCTGCCGGCGCTCACCGCCGAGGAAAACGTGATGCTGCCGCTGGAACTGGAGGGCGCCAGCGATGCCCGATCGCGCGCGCGCCAGGCGCTGGACGCGGTGGGGCTGACGTCGCGGCGGCGGCACTACCCGGCACAGCTTTCCGGTGGCGAGCAACAGCGCGTGGCGATCGCCCGCGCCTTCGTGCACGGCCCGCGCGTACTGTTTGCCGACGAGCCCACCGGCAACCTCGACCAGCGCACCGGCCACCACATCTGCGACCTGCTGTTTGCGCTGAACCGCGATCACCACACCACCCTCGTGCTGGTGACCCACGACGCCGAACTGGCAGCGCGCTGTGACCGCCGGATCGAGCTTGAAGAAGGCCGCGTCGTGGCCGCAGGCGTCCACTCATGAGGATGCTGTGGCTGGCCTTGCGCAGCTTGCGACGGGAATGGCATTTGCCGGAATTGCGCACGCTGGCCGCGTCGCTGGTGCTGGCGGTGGTGGCGCTGGGCGTGGTGGCCACGCTGGCCGCACGGATCGAGCGCGGCATGCTGGCTGGCGCGGCCGAACTGATCGGTGGCGACATCGGGCTGTCCTCACCGCAGGCGTTGCCCCACAGCTATGCCGACGCGGCGCGCCAGCGCGGCCTGCAGGTCGCACACAGCGCCAGTTTCCCCAGCGTGGCGTTTGCCGGTGAGCAGACCCAACTGCTCGACGTGTTGGCAGCCGGCCCGCGATACCCGCTCCGCGGCACGCTGCAACTCGGCGATGCGGCGGGCCGCAGTCATGTAGGCCAGGCGCCTGCCCCGGGCCAGGTCTATCTCGATCATCGCGCTCTGGTGGCGCTCAACCTGAAAGTGGGGCAGCCGCTGCAACTGGGCGGACGCGAGTTGACCATCGCCGCGGAACTCCAGCGCCAACCCGATGGCGGCCAGCTGCTGGCGCTGGCGCCGCGTGCGCTGATGAATCTGGCCGATGCGCGCCAGGCCGGCCTGCTCGATCCCGGCAGCCGCGCCCGCCATCAACTGCTGCTGGCAGGTGAACCGGGCGCGGTGGACGCGTGGCGTCGGCAGGTGCAGGCCTCCGCGCTGCCGCAAGGCGCCCAACTGATCACGCCCGAGCAGACGCAGGAGCGCATGCGCACCTCGTTCGATCGCGCCGGCGCCTTCCTGCGCCTCACTGCCTTGCTGTCGGCGCTGCTGGCCGGCATCGCCATCGCGCTGTCGGCGCAACGCTATGCGCGGCGCAAGACCGCCGAAGTTGCCCTACTGCGCGCCCTGGGCACGCCGCGCCGGCAGGTGATGGGTTTGCTGCTGGGCACCCTGGGTGCGCTGGCCATTCCGGCCACCGTGCTTGGGGCCGTGCTGGCTCTTGGTTTGTCGCAATTGGCGTGGCTGTTCGCCAGCACGCTGTTCGGTTCGGTGCCCACCTCATTGCCGCTGGCGCCGTCGTTCGCGGCAGCCGCCATGGGCCTGGCGGTGCTGGCCGGTTTTGCTCTGCCACCGCTGGCACGTCTGGCCGAGGTGCCGCCGGTGGCCGTGTTTCGCCAGAGCGCCACGCGGAAAACGCGACGCTTCGATGCGCTGTACCTGATACCCGTGGTGGTAGCGCTGGGCCTGATCTGGGCGCAGAGCCAGTCGCTGACGCTGGCCGGCATCCTCGCCGCCAGCCTGCTCGGCGTGGCCGTGGTTGCCGCGCTGCTGGCGGCGTTGATGCTGTGGCTGGCGCGGCGCGTGGCGCCGGGCGCGCATCCCGGCCTGCGGCTGGGGCTGGCGGCACTGGCGCGGCGACGCACGCTGAGCCTGATCCAGGCCACCGCGCTCAGCCTCGGCATGTGCGCGCTGCTGTTGCTGGCGATCGTGGCGCCGTCTTTGTTGCAGGGCTGGCGCCAGGAGCTGCCTGCCGACACACCGAACTGGTTCGCCATGAACCTGCAAGACAATCAGCGCGAGGGTTTTGCCCAGGCGCTGGAGAAGATCGGCGGCGAGAAACTCAACATGATGCCGCTGGCCGTGGGCAAGCTCACCGCGATCAATGGCCGGCCGATCGATCAGATGCACTTCGAGGACGAACGCGCCGACGACCGCGCGGATCGCCAGCTGCGGCTGTCATGGGCCGATGCCCTGCCGCCCAGCAACCAGGTGATCGCCGGACAGTGGCCGGGGCCGCATCCGGCGCAGGCCGAGGTGTCGGTCGACACCACGTGGCGCGACATGTTTGCGCTGAAGCTGGGCGATACGCTGCGCTTCGACATCGGCGAGGGCAGCATCGAAGCGACGATAACCAGCATCCGCAAGGTCGACTGGAGTTCGTTCCGGGTCAACTTCTTCCTGATGCTGGATCCGGCCCACGCCGGCGATCTGCCGCATACCTGGCTGGCCAGCTTCTACCTGCCACCCGGCCACGCCGACGGACTGGCGCAACTGTCGCGCGACTACGGCAACCTCAGCCTGATCGACGTGGATTCGTTGCTCGACCGGGTGCGCGAGATCGTCGACCGGGTGGGCAATGCGGTGCGCTGGATTCTCGGTTTCAGCCTGCTGGCCGGCGCCCTGGTGCTGGCCGCCGCACTCGCCGCCAGCGCGGCGGAGCGCCAGCACGAAGCCGCGCTGTTGCGCACGCTGGGTGCCCGCCGCGCGCAGTTGCGGGTGGCGGCAGCCTGCGAGTTCGCGCTGCTCGGGCTGATCGCCGGCCTCACCGCCGCGCTGGGCGCCGCCGGTGCGGGTTGGTGGCTGGGCCGCGCGGTGTTTCATATCGAGCACTTCACGCCGCCGCTGGCACCGCTGGCACTGGCCGCCATCGTCGCGGCCGTAGTCGTGATGGCGCTGGGGCTGGTTGGCACGCGCAAGGTCAGTCGCACGCCACCGATGCGCTTGTTGCGGGAGGGGTGAGGTTTCCTCCCGCCAATGACACACCCATCCACGGTCGCCGTTCGCCATGACGCCTGACGCTTCGCCACGACAATCGTGGCGCGCCTGGTTGCGCGACGAATGGCTGTTGCTGCTGTTCGCCGTTTTCGCTGGCGTCCTGGCACTGCTCGACCCTCGGCCTACCGCCGACTATCAGCGCTGGCTGCAGTGGCCCACGCTGACCGGGCTCGCGGGATTGCTGCTGGCGATCCAGGGCGTTCGCGACAGCGGTCTGGTGCAGCATGCCGCCGCAGCGGTGATGGCGCGGGCGCACTCGCTGCGCGGGCTTGGCCTGGGGTTGGTGGCCGCTACCGCCGTGTTGTCGATGGTGCTGACCAACGACGTGAGCCTGTTCCTGGTGGTGCCGCTGACGCTGGCGATCGGCACGATGTCGAACCTGCCCGTGCTGCGCATGGTGGTGCTGGAGGCGCTGGCGGTGAATGCGGGCTCCGCGCTGAGCCCGATCGGCAACCCGCAAAACCTGCTGCTGTGGCAGCACTCGGCGCTGGGCTTCGCGCAGTTCATCGCGGCGATGTTGCCGGCCGCCGCCGTGATGCTGGCGATGGTGGCATTGCTCACCGTGTTCTGGTTGCCACGCGGCCGGGTGGCGCTGACCACCGACCGACTCGACCGCACCCCGATTTCCGTCCGCCTCGGCGTGTGCTCCGCGCTGGCGCTGGTCGGCATGGTGGTGCTGATGGAGCACGGCCACGCGCCGCTGGGCGCCGCCATTCTGCTGCTGTTGTTTGTGCTGGGCGCGCGCGCAAGCCTGCGGCGGATGGACTGGTTGCTGCTGCTGACGTTCGCGGCCATTTTCCTGGGACTGGGGCATTTCGCCGAGTTGCCGTGGGTGCGCGGTGCCCTGCAAACCATGGATTTCAACCAGCCATTGACGGTTTACCTCGGCGCCATCGTGGCATCCCAGGCGATCAGCAACGTGCCGGCCACGGTCCTGTTGCTCGATCGCGCGCCGGATGCCGTGGCCTTGGCGGTGGCAGTCAACGTGGGCGGCTTCGGCCTGGTGACGGGCTCGCTGGCCAACCTGATTGCGCTGCGCCTGGCGCGACAGCCGCGCGGTCTGCGACTGCTGCATGCGGTGTCGATTCCGTTTCTGCTGGTGGCAGCGCCACTGGTGTATCTGGTGTGGCACTGGCTGGGCTAGTCGGTGGCGAAACTGAGCGGCGCTTGAATGCACCTGTCAACGCGCATGGCGACCGCACGTTTTTTCTCCCCACCTACCGACGGAGATCCACCATGCATCGCAAGACACTGCTCGCTTCCGCGCTGACCCTGCTGATGGCCGGTTCCGCGTCGTTCGCCATCGCGCAAAATGCCCCCGCCACGACGCCTCCCGCTGCGACGACGCAGGGCACCACCGGTCACGGGCATGGCGTCCAGGGCATGCGCGACCATGGCAAGTATCGCCACGGCATGCAGCGCCATGGCTTCAACAAGGATCGCGGCGGCGTGATCGGCGACCTGCGCCAATTGGAGCGTTTGTACATGGAGTCCGGGCGCAGCAAGGAGCTGACCGCGGTGTACAACGACGTGCTGGCCAGGTCGCAGAACCCGCGCGTGCGCAATTACGTCTATCACCACCTGGCCCGCTTGCAGGCGCGTCCCGCCAACGCGGATCAGGCGATCACTACCTTGCGCAAGGGGCTGGACGAGAGCCTCGCCAACGAGGCGAAGATGCAGGCGACGAAGGAAAAAATGCGCGCCGAGTGGCAGTCGCGTCGCGCCCAGGGTGTCACGGCTCCGGCAACCGCCAAGTAACCCAAGACGACACCTGTCGTGAAACGCAACGCGCGAAGGGCAACCTTCGCGCGTTTTTCATGATTGCCGTTCCGCCGATTTCGCGCGTTGCCACAGCCGCTCCTGCTCGGCCAGACTGCACTTCGCAAACTCGACGCCATCGTCGGCCGCGAGTTGTTCCATCTGCCGGAAGCGTCGCTCGAACTTGGCATTGGCGTGGCGCAACGCGCGCGGAAAATCCACACCGGCGTGGCGCGCCAGGTTCACCATCACGAACAGCACATCGCCAATCTCGTCTTCCAGTCGCGCCGGGTCGGCGCCAGCGATGAACTCGGCGCGCACTTCCTCGATCTCTTCGCGCAGCTTGTCCAGCACCGGTTGCGGATTGGTCCATTCGAAGCCGGTGGCGGCCGCACGCTGCTGCAGCCGCTCTGCGCGTTTCCACGCGGGCAAGCCGTGCGGTATGCCGGCCAGCGCACTCGGATCGGAGGCGCGCCGGGTCACCCCATCAATCCCGTGTGGCGGCTTGCAGGCGCGCTGACCAGTCGACCGAACCATCGCCGACCGCCAGGAATTCCGGATTCAGCAGTGATTCGCCGCGGTTGTAGCGGAACGGCGCACCGGCCAGATCAAGCACCGCACCACCCGCCTCCTCCAGTACGCATTGCGCGGCGGCGGTGTCCCACTCGCTGGTGAGTCCAAGCCGCAGATAGACGTCCGCAGCACCCCGCGCCATCAGGCAGAACTTCAGCGAAGAGCCCATCGGCAGGCGTTCGTAATCGTCGCCCACCAACTGGCTCAGCAAGGCGTGCTCGGGGCCACCGTGCGAACGGCTGCCGGCAGCGGTGGCCGGCTGTGCCAAGGAGCGGGCGTGGATCGGTTGCCACGGTCCGTCGGCCTTCTGCTGCAGCCAGGCACCGGCGCCCCGCGCGGCCACGTAGAGATCACCGGTGACCGGCGCCAGCACCGCGCCCAGCACGCTCTGGTGGTTGTCGATCAGGGCGATGTTGACGGTGAACTCGCCGTTGCGCTTGACGAACTCGCGCGTGCCATCGAGCGGATCGACCAGCCAGTAACGCGACCATTGCCGGCGCTGCGACCAATCCGCCGCACGGGCTTCTTCGGACACGATGGGAAGCGGCGGATCGAGCTCGGCCAGCGCCGTGGCAATCACCTGCTGGGCGGCCAGGTCGGCGGCGGTGAGCGGCGACGCATCGGCCTTGGTCTGCACCGCGAAATCGCCGCTGTAAATCGCCATGATGGCGTCGCCGGCAGCGCGCGTGATGGCACCGACTTTCTGCGCCAACGAAAGCGCGATCATGACCGCTTGAACCGGCCAGCCAGGTACTCGTGCGCCATGTAGAGCGCGGCGATCGAACGCCCCTCGGTGACGTCGTCGCGACCGAGCAGGGTGTGCAATTCAGACATTTTCCAGGGCACCACTTCAGGCGGCTCGGGCTCGTCGCCAGGCAGCCGCTCGGGGTAAAGATCCTGCGCCAGCACCACATGCGCCATGTGCGTCATGTACGAGGGGGACAACGACAGGTTGTGCAGTATTTTCAGCTTGCGCGCGCCGTAACCGACCTCTTCCTTCAGCTCGCGGTTGGCGCCCTGCTCGGCGGTCTCGTCCTGGTCGAGGCGGCCTTTCGGCAGACCCAGTTCGTAACGGCCCACGCCGCCGCCGTATTCGCGGATCAGCAGCACGGTGTCGTCGTCCAGCATCGGCACGATGATCACCGCGCCCAGGCCGCCCCCTTTCAGGCGCTCGTAGGTGCGCCGCACGCCGTTGGAAAATTCCAGGTCGACTTGTTCGACCTGAAAACGGCCGTGGGTGACATCGCGCGTGGCGTGGATGATCGGCAGTTTCGGCATCCGCCCATTCTAGAAGCCCGCACCGCAGAAATCGAACGCCGCGCGACGTCAGCCGACGCGATTCAGAGGCGCAGCCGCTGCAGCGCCTGTGCGTGGATGGCCGGCGTGCCCGCCAGCACGCTGCGCGTATCGAGCGTCAACGGGGCGCCGTCCAGTTCGGTGAACACACCGCCGGCCTCGCGCACGATCACCGCCAGCGCCGCGATATCCAGGATATTCACGTCCGACTCGATCACCAGATCCAGCCCGCCGCGCGCCAGCAGGTGGTAGTGGCAGAAATCACCGTAGCCGCGAATGCGGTTGCTGTCGCGGATCAACGCGCCCAGCGCATCCCAGCGCGCGTCGCTTGTCAGCGTCTTGACGTTGCCGGTGGAGACTGATGCCTGCGCCATCGCTGACGTGCCCGCCACCTGCACCCGCACGCCATCCATCCACGCGCCGCCGCCGGCACTGGCCCACATCACCTCACCATAGATCGGTGCGCTGGACACGCCGAGGATCAGCTCATTGCCTTCCATCAACGCGATCTGGGTCGAGAAGAACGGCGTGCGCCGCACGAAGCTCTTGGTGCCGTCCAGCGGATCGACCAGCCACATCAGGCCGCCGCGCTCGCCATCCAGGCCGTATTCCTCGCCGTAGATGGACGCCTGCGGCAACGCCGCCTGCAGGATCTTGCGGATCGCCTGCTCCGCCTCGCGGTCGGCGATGGTGACGGGGGTGGCATCTTCTTTCAGTTCCACCGCCACGCCCTGTTGCCAGTAGTGGCGAATGACCTCACCGGCGGCGACAGCAGCTTCCTTGGCGGCGGCAAGCGCCTGAGCGAGTGTTGCGGAATCCATGTTGTTTCCTGTTCGTGGAAAATCTATTCAGATGGCCAGGCCGCCACGGCGGTCGACATGTACGGTACTGTCGGCACCGACGGTGCCCCATCGATGCAGCAACTGGCGCAATGCGCGATCAGGACCATGCGGCTGCAATGTCGCCTGCAATCGCCAGCCGAGCAGATTGCCCTGCAGATGGCCGTGCCCGCGCAGCGGCCCGTCGCCGTAGCTGCGGAATTGTGCCTTGATCCACCCGTCGCGCGCCTGTGCCTGCAGCTGCCAGTCGCCCAACGCCACCTCGTCGTTAGCACCTTGGATCGTGGCATTGCGCCAATGTGCCGTGCCCTGCAAATCCATGGGCCAGCCGTTTTGCAGCAGCGCACGGTCGACTGACAATTGTACTTCGCCGCGCGGTGTGCCGATGCTGGTCAGCCAGCTTTGCCAAGGCGCGCCCAATGCCACACGTGCCCGTACGTTCCGCCAATCGTAGGTGTCCGATGAAATCCTGCGCACATTGCCACTGAAATCCAGCTGCGGCCCGGCGATGTCGATCTGCAGACGCACATCGCCCCACAGCGCGCGGCGCGACAGTTGCCATTGCACACGCCCCAGATCGTGGCCTTCGCGATCGCGCCACTGCCCTGCGTTGCCCTGCCACACCGAACCGGTAACCTGCTGCAATTGCATGCCATGCAACTGCGGCGCGATCAGCGCCACCGCCCAGCGCGCCGGGAAAAACCACAGCAGCACCGCCACGGCCAGCAGCACGACGCCGAAGCCAAGCAGGATTTTCCGCAGATACGTCAAGGCGCTTCCAGATGAAAAGCCGCAACACTTGAGTGATCACGGCGCAGGGCCGATGATAACCGGATGACTCACCCCGCAAGCGGCAACGCCGCGCTGGCCACGCGCGACCTGAAACATGTGTGGCACCCCTGCACCCAGATGCAAGACCACGAAAGCGTACCGCTGGTACCGATCGTGCGCGGCGAAGGTGCCTGGCTGATCGACGCCGAAGGCCGCCGATATCTCGATGGCATCAGCTCGTGGTGGACCAACATCTTTGGCCACGCCAATCCCCGCATCGCCGCCGCGCTGGCTGATCAGGCAAGCACGCTGGAGCACGTCATCTTCGCCGGCTTCACCCACGAACCGGCGATTGAGCTGGCCGAGAAGCTGGTCGCCATTACGCCGGCCGGGCTGGACAAGGTGTTCTTCGCGGACAACGGTTCCTCGGCGGTGGAAGTCGCGCTGAAGATGAGCTTCCACTATTGGCTCAACCAGGGCCACGGCGAGAAAACGCGTTTCATCGCGCTCAGCGGCAGCTACCACGGCGAAACACTGGGTGCGTTGTCGGTAAGCGATGTGGCGCTATATCGGAAGACTTATGCACCGTTGCTGCTGACACCATTCCTGACACCTTCGCCGGATACCTATGAAGGCGAACCAGGCGAAAGCCCGCAGCAGACGGCCGCCCGCCGCTTGCGCGAGTTGCGCACGCTGCTGGAAAACCACGCGCACGAAACCTGCGCGGTGATCGTCGAGCCGCTGGTGCAGTGTGCCGGCAGCATGCGCATGTATCACCCGGATTATCTGGTCGGCCTGCGCGCGCTGTGCGATGAGTTCTCGGTGCACTTCATCGCCGACGAGATCGCCGTGGGCTTTGGCCGCACCGGCAGCCTGTTCGCCTGCGAGCAGGCGGGCGTGTCCCCGGATTTCATGTGCCTGTCGAAGGGGCTCACCGCCGGCTTCCTGCCGCTCTCGGTGACACTCACCACCAACGACGTCTACGACGCGTTCTATGCCGAATACAACGCCGGCAAGGCGTTTTTGCATTCGCACAGCTACACCGGCAACCCGCTGGCCTGTCGCGTGGCGCTGGAAACCCTGGCGATCTTCCGCGACGAGCCCGTCCTTGATCGCAACCGGGTGCTGGCCGCCCATCTGGCACAACGACTGGCCCCGCTGCGCGACCATCCGCATGTGGCTGATGTGCGCCAGACTGGCATGATCGCCGCGGTGGAACTGGTGGCCGACAAAGCCACCCGTCGGCCGTTCGACAGCAAGGAGCGGCGCGGCATGCGCGTCTACCTGCATGGTTTGCAGCAGGGTGTGTTGCTGCGGCCGCTGGGCAACGTGGTGTATTTCATGCCCCCCTACGTCGTGACGGAACAGGAAATCGATTTGCTGGTCGATACCGCGATCGCCGGTATCGAACGTGCCGTGGCAGGCTGACTCTCTCGATCGCGGATCGCTCCCATGCGCACCATTCGTATCCACGTTGATGTACCGCTGATGGCCGGCGCCGAGCTGGCCTTGCCGGCGCAGGCCGGTGAACACGTCGCGCGCGTACTGCGTCTGGTTGCCGGCGATCCGTTGACTTTGTTCAACGGCGACGGCAACGACTACCCATCCACCATCGAGCGCACCGGAAAGCGCGGGGTCGTGGTGCGCGTGGCCGCCGGCCAACCGGCGGGGACGGAATCACCGCTGCGGCTGACACTGGCGCAGGCGGTGGCGCGTGGCGAGAAGATGGACCTGATCATGCAGAAAGCCACGGAACTGGGCGTGGCGCGGATCGTGCCGCTGCTGACGGAGCGTTCGGAGGTGAAACTCGATGCCGCCCGTGCGGAAAAGCGCCTGGCCCATTGGCGTTCGGTGGTTGCCAGCGCCTGTGAACAGAGCGGACGGGCGCGACTGCCGGAGGTCCTCGGCGCACAACCGCTGCAGGCCTGGCTGGATCAGCTGACCGACGACGGCGCGCTGCGCCTGGCGCTGTTACCCGAAGGCACGCAAAACGCGCGCGATCTCCGTTTCGGGCCGGCTGGTGGCTCGCTGGTGATCGGTCCCGAAGGCGGCCTTGGTGAGCGCGATATACAGGCCCTCACGGCGCACGGTTTTGCCGGCCTGCGCCTCGGCCCGCGCATCCTGCGCACGGAAACGGCGGGAATGGCGGCACTTGCGGCGTTGCAGGCACTGCACGGCGACGCCTGACGCCTCAATCGTCGGAATCAGCCCATGACGACGGCGCGGACGCGGAGTCCATGCGTTCGAAGTCGACGTGGTCTTCGGTCGTCTCGTCCGACCCCACGGCATCAACCTGCTGCAGCAAGGCCAGCAGTTCCGCCTCGATGCCTTCCATGTCCGGGATCACCGCGACATCGTCACGCACCAGCACCCGGGCACGGATACCCGGCGGCAATTGGGTGCCGTCGTGGGTCGGGATGATCAGCTCGGCGTTGAGCGTGGTAAGGCGCGGGAAACCCTGCGTGACCAGCGCCATGAACGGCATCTGCGCATTGCCACCCAGAGTCTTCAGCACGGCAACGCGGGAACTGAGTTCGGCGTCGCCCTCTTCCGCGCCACAAAGCCGGGTGAACGACACCAGCGGTACCCGCCAGCCACGCCAGGCAATGCGCCCGAGCAACCACGCCGGCGCACCGGCTACCGACTCCGCCTCGGGCAGGGTGATGACCTCGGCCACGGTGGCGTTGGGCAACAACAAGCGCATATGGCCAACCGGCACCAGGATGCAGCGGATTTCGCGCGGCAGCGGATCACTCATGGATACACCTCGATCAGGTGCGCCGCCAACTCATGCGGGGCACCGGAAAAACTGACCAGTCGCTCGGCAAAAATGCTGCCGACCATATCGGAATACTGCACGTCGGACGCGGCTTCGACCCAGACCTCGCCACCCAGATCGTGTACGGCCTGGGCGCCGGCAACCGCGTCGGTGGAGCTTCCGGCGAACACGATCGACACCACGTCGCGCCCGAAAATAGTGGCGACCGTGCTGAAATTGGCATCGATCGAGGACTCGTTGCCGGCATCGGGCTCGTTGGCCTGCACGGTTATCGCGCCGTCGCGGCGCAACGACACCTGGGACGCCGCCGGCACCACCAACAACTCGCCGGGCACGGCATGGTCACCGTCGGTTGCCAGCCGGACGGGCAATGGCCCACCGCCGACCGACAGCACTTCCATCAGCCCCGATATCGATTGCGCACCCAGGTGCTGGGTGAGCAGAAACGTCGATCGCGTGGGTGCCGGCAACGCCGAAAGGAATTCGCACACCGAATCCAGCCCGTCGGCCGCCGCCCCCAGCAACACGACCCGATGCAGACGGCGAGTGTTGTCGTCCAGGTGCATCTCGCTGTCCTGCGAGTAGGGCTGCGGCGCCACCGCCTCTTCCATCGTCAGCAACTGCAGGCTCATCACCGGCTCGGTGGCCGGTGCCGCGTGCTCGACCTCGGGTGAAAGGAATTCGGCTGCAGTCTGTTTCACCACGCCAAAATCCGTGGCGGATACCGTGGCGGGCGCCGGCGCGGGTGCGACGGGAGCGTCATCATCCAGCAGGGCCCAGCTGTCGGGCGCACTCACCACGGTGGGTGCCGGGGCTTTTTCGGAGACAGGTGCAGCGTCACCAGCCAGGGACAGGTCCGTCGGCAGGTGATCGAAATCGAAACTCGTGGCCGCTGCGGCAACCGGTTCGGTACCGACGCTGTCCTCGGCGGCGGGTTCATTCACGGCGTCGGAGGCCTCGGCCGCTTCGCCAGCCACATCACCGAACTCACCATCGTGCAATGCCGGTGCGTTTTCGAAATAACGCAGGCCTGAGCCGAATTCGTCCTCGCCCGTCGACAAGGCATCGGAGGCCAGCATGGCCTCGAGCTCGGCTTCGAGGCTGTTGGAATCGGCGCTCTCGGGCCCATCGATGCCCTGATCGATCGATGCGGGCTCGTCGAAAGCCAGGTCACCGTCGGTCTCCGTCGCGCTGGATACGGCCGTCGTGACGGCGTCTTCAGCGGCAGGAACCGTGTCGACCGTGAGCTCGGCGCTTTCGGCCACCGACGGGGTCGCAGCGGGCACGACCAGGCTGGCGGCGGTGAGCGGCCGTGGCGGGTCGACATCGGCGGAGGCCATGACCTTGGCCGCCAGATGGCGCGCCCAGCGGGCGCGATCCCACCCTTCAAGCGCGCGGCTGGCCTGGCCGTCATTGAAAACCACGCGCGGCGTATCGCCGTCGATCACGTCATAGAGGCGATCAAGCGCGTCGTCGTTCTCGTCGTCGAGATTCACCACCACGACCTCGGCCCCGCTTTCCATCAGCAGGTCGCGGTTGAGGCTGGCCATGCTGCCTTCGTGCACGATCCGCGCGCCATGCTCCTGCAGTGCCAGGCGCAACTGGCCGCCCAGTTCGCCATCGCCGAAAAGCAATGCGATCCCCGGGCCGGATTCAGTCATGGGCCGGCTCCGACGCATGCAGCTCCAGCACCTCGCCGATCTGCGTCAGCAGGTCGGCCTCCTGGTACGGCTTGCCGAGATAACGCTCTACACCGATGTCGAGTGCCCGCTGGCGGTGTTTGTCGCCGCTGCGCGAGGTGATCATGATGATCGGCACGCCGCTGAGGCGCGGATCGGCCTTCATCAGGGTCGCCAGCTCGTAGCCGTCCATGCGTGGCATCTCGATATCCAGCAGCATCAGATCAGGGACGCGCTCGTGCAGTTTCTCGACCGCATCGACACCGTCCTTGGCGGTGCTGACCTCGTACTCATGACGTTCGAGCACGCGGCTGGTGACCTTGCGCATGGTGATGGAATCGTCCACCACCATGACCAGCGGCCGCACCCGGACTTCCTCGATGACCGGCGCCTGCAGGGCACTGAGCCCCTCTGCCAGACGCTGCTCGCGACGGGTGATGCCGTGGCGGACCAGCGGCGCCAGATCCAGAATGATCAGCACCGAGCCATCGCCCATGATGGTGGCGCCGAGCAGCCCGGGCACAGAACTGATCTGCGGGCCCACTGACTTGACCACGATTTCGTGGGAGCCCAGCACCGCGTCGATCCGGATGGCCGCACGCAAGTCACCGGCACGGGTAAGCAGCAGGGGCTGCTGCTCGCCCTCGGGCGGCAACCCGGGCGGCAGCCCGAGCAGTTCGGCCAGATCGTGGATGGCGTAGGACTCATTGCCATGGGAGAACGTGGGCTCGCCCTGCTCCAGCAGCGCCGTCATCTCATCGGCGTCAATCCGTGCGACACCCTGGACCGACGTCATCGGGATGGCGAACGTGGCCTCGCCGATGCGTACCAGGATCGCCTGCGTCACCGCCAGGGTGAACGGCAGGCGCAGTACGAACGTGGTGCCCTTGCCCGCGGTCGATTCGATCGACAACGAGCCGCCCAGTTGCTTGATCTCGTTGGCCACCACGTCCATGCCGACGCCGCGGCCGGCCAGCTGGGTGATCTTGCCGGCGGTGGAGAAGCCGGCCTGGGTGATCAGACCCAGCAGTTGATCGTCGCTGGGGTTGGCGTCGGCACGAAGCAGCCCGCGCTCGATGCCACGGGCGCGGATCGCCTCGCGATCGAGGCCGCGGCCATCGTCGCTGACGCGCACCACCACCTCGGTCGCCTCGCGTGCCACCCGGATATGCACCGCGCCTTCGGCCGGCTTGCCGACCTTGCGTCGTTCGTCCGGCGTTTCGATGCCGTGCGCGATGGCATTGCGAAGCATGTGCTCGAACGGCGCCTTGATGCGGTCGAGCAGGTTGCGATCCATTTCGCCGTGCGCCCCGTCCACATAGAGCTGCGCGTGCTTGCCTTCTTCCTGGGCGGCCTGGCGCAGGGTGCGGCGCAGGTTGGGAACCATGGTGTCGAACGGCAGCATGCGGGTACGCAGCAGACCATCCTGCAGGTCGGTGCTGACACGCGACTGCTGGATCAGCAGGGTTTCGGCCTGGCGTGTCAGTTCGTCCAGCGTGCTCTGGATGGAGACCAAGTCGGACACCGACTCGGCCAGCGCGCGGGAATACTGCTGCAGCTGGGAATAACGATCGAGCTCGAGCGGATCGAACACGGTGGTGAGGCCCGCCTCGCGATGCTCGCGCTGGAAGCGCGCGATGATCTGCGCCTCGGTCTCGATTTCCAGCATGCGCAACTGGCTGCGCAAGCGGGCCACGGTCTGTTCCAGCTCGACCAGGTTGAAGCGGTAGCCGGCAACCTGCTGCTCCAGCCGCGAACGGTAGATGGCCACTTCGCCGGCATGATTGACGAGGTTGTCCAGCAGGTCGGCGCGAACGCGGATCTGTTCCTGCGTCGAGCGGACTTCTTCTTCCACCTCGGGCAACAGCCCCGGCAGATCGCCGTCTGGTGTCCGCTCACCGGACGCCGCCACCGGCGACGCCGGCGCCGCCGCCTCGGGCATCGCAATGGCTGCCAGCACGTCGTCGTTGGTGAAACCTTCCTCACCGGCGAGCGCCAGCAGCCGGTCGATCGCCGCCTGCGGGTATTCGATCGTCTGGCGATGCGCCACCTGCTGCACCATCGCGTTGAGCTGGTCGAAGCTGGATTCCAGCGCGCCGATCAACGAGGCGGTGCCAGACGCGTCGACCGGCTTCTCCAGCAGTGTCTCGATCGCGTGGGCCAGATCGCCGATCGACCCCAGGCCCGAGATGCGCGCGCCGCCCTTGAGCGTATGCAGGTCGCGCTGAAGCTCGCCGACGTAGCCAAGTTCAGTCGGCTCGGCGCGCCACTGCGCCAGCACGTCATCGGCGTGATCCAGGATTTCATGTGCCTCATCGAGGAACACTTCGAGCAAGTCGTCATCGAGGGCATTGGCGGCGGACGTCTCATCGGCGCCGCCTTCCACGGTTGTGGATACCGCACCGGCATCGACGGCGTGGGTCGTCTGCCGCGCCAATGCAGCAGCCTCCGACGCCTCGCGCTCGGCGAGTTCGCGTGCCTCACGCGCACGGCGTCCAGCCGCTTCGCGCTCGGCGGCTTCACGTTCAGCCGATGCACGCGCTTCGGCCTCGCGCTGCTCTGCGGCTTCACGCTCGGCGGCTTCGCGTGCAGCAGCCTCACGCTCGACGGCCTCCAGCTCCGCGGCAAGCTCCTCGGCCAGCCCGGCGTCGTCCAGGTCGTCTTGCGCGTCGATGGCGGCGTTCTCGTCGTCCATCCGTACGGCATCGTCGACGGGAGCGTCTTCGATATCGCTGTCGCGGGTTTCCCCTGGTTCGAACGCATCCAGCGCCGCCATCAACTCGCTGGCAAACGTCTCGTGGTGCGCATCGTCGGCATCGTCGGCATCGGCGGCAGGCTCGGCGCCGTCAACAAAGGCGGCAGCCGGCGATGCCTCCGACAATGTCTCGTCCAATGTCTCGTCGGCAGGTGTCTCGTCGGCGATGGCCGGTGCTTCGTCGTCGTCGACCGGCATCGCGTCCAGTTCGTACGACGGCGTCCAGGCGTCCAGATCATGCTCCGCACCCAATGCCGCGGCATCTTCCAGGTCGTCGGGACGGGACTCGTACACCACGTGGGCAACCTGCGACTCGGAGTACAAGTCGCGCATGGCCACGATCTGGTCGACCAGCGCATCCACGACGGGCAACTGCGGATCGGCCGCGTCGAATTGCTCCATCACGGTATCGACTACGTCCGCCGCCTCGCCCAGAAGGCGGATGCCTTCGCTGGACAACGGCACATCGGCGGCGCGCAGGCGCTTGAGCAAACCCTCCAGCGGCGACAACACCTGCATCAGCAGGGCGATGTCGACCATGGCAATGGCCCCGTGCAAGGTATGCACGGCGCGCAGCAGTTCTTCCCCCACCCGCAGTTCGGTGCCCGCGCGCTGGATGGCGCCACGTATCGTCTGCAGATACTGGGCCACTTCGCTGCGCAGGATCTCCAGCAGAACCGGGTCCACCGGCGGCATCACCGGCAACGGCAACGCTTCAACCGGTTCGACGTCATCGTCCGGCGCGCCTGCCAACGTGTGGGCATCGGTGATGCCGGCCTGCGGAATCGCTGCCGCATCCGCGTCCATGCGCGGCACGCGGCGGCGTACGACCCGGCGAACCGTTTCGGTAACAACCGACGGATGGCCCTCGACCCGCGCGCCCTCCTCGCCAGCGGCCAGTCGTTCGGCCACATCCATGATGGCGCCGAGCGGTGCCTTCAGCGCGCCTTCGCCCTTGAGCGCGGCCAGCAACTGCGGCAGCGCATCGATGGCCCGGCGCACCATCGCCTGCACGCCTTCATGCGGTTCGATGCTGTTGTCGAGCACGCGGTTGAGCGTGCTTTCGACCTTCCATGCGAACTCGCCGAGCACGCTGGCGCCAACCAGCCGGCCCGAACCTTTCAATGTGTGGAACGAGCGGCGGATGGCCGTCAGTGAGGACAACTGCGATGGATCGTCCAGCCAGACCTTTTCTGCCTCGGTGAGGTTGTCGATTTCCTCCTGCATCTCCTCCAGGAAGATTTCGCGGATATCGTCATCGATGCCTTCGGCGTTGGCATTGAAGCCGGCGGTGGCCGCCAGCGGATCGGTGACCGGAACCTGCTCGACGATCTCCTCTTCGATTTCGACCCAGTCCTCGTCGGAAGCGCTTTCGGCCGACTCGGGTTTCAGGGATTCGGTTTCAGCCAGGCGCAGGCCATCGATATCCTGCGCGGAGCGCGGCGAGGATTTGTCTTCGCCGATGATCAGCTCATCGATGCTGTCGCCCGGATGCACGCTCACCGATTCGGAGAGTTCGACATGTTCGTCGTTCGTCGGCAATGCATCGGCGGCCACCGGCGGCGGGGTCTCGGGCAATTCGCGGGCAGCCGGCGGCGGCCAGTAACCCAGCAGACCCAGACTGTGCTCGGCGACATCAAGGATATGTTCCAGGCCACCGCGATGTTCGCGGGCAGCCTCGAGGTAATACTCCAGCGCGGCCAGCGCATCGGCCAGATGATCCATCTGCGCGCCATCGGGCACGCGTCGATCGAGCAGCAGCTCATTGCCGATGAAGCGGCTGATGCCTTCGGCCAGCTCGGCGGGGCGTGCCGTGGACAGCATGCGCAATGCACCGGCCACTTCATCCATCAACGCCGGGCTGCCGGCAAGATGCTCGTGCTGCCAACCGGATTCGCTGAACGCCACGATCGCGTCTTTCACCTTGCCGGTGTTGCTGATCGCTTCCTGCATCAACGCCACGACGATGCCCATGGCCTCGCTGCGGGGAACGCCGACCACACCTTCGTCGCCTTCCGTCACACCCTCGGCGCCAAGGCTTTCGATGTGGTCGTCCAGCGATGCCTCGACATACAGCAGCGCGCCGGCAACATCGAGCAACGCGGCCTCGTCGGCACTGCGCATGTGATTGGCGATCTCGTCGAGAACCTGTCGCTGCTCGACAACCATCCGCCGCGGCACCGCGAGAGCCAGCATGCCTAGGGTGTCGCCGACACGCTCCAGCACTTCGCCCTGTGCGGCCAATTGGGCCGGGTCACCATCCACCTGGCGCAGGAACAGATCCAGCGCTTCCTTCACCCGCAACAAATCGTCTTTCAGCGCGCGCGACACGGAGTCGAGCAAGGCGCGGTTATGGCCGGCCATCGATCCGCGCGCGTGCTCCAGTTCGCTGGCGTCAGGCACCTGGCGATCGAGCGCGTACGTGGATTGCAGCAGCTCCATCTGCGGGCTGCGCTGCGGCGATTGCGCCACCAGATAGAGCAGCTGGCACGCCAGTTCGTCGGCGTCACCACCACGCAAACTGTCCTCGCCGTGTTCGACCAGCTCGCGGATATTGCGATCGACCTTGCCGATCAGCTGGCGGATTTCGGTCGTACGGTTCTTGAACAAGCCTTGCCCAAGGCCTTCCAGTACTCCCGCCGCGATCCACCACAACCGGCGACCGTGCACGTGATAGCAGCGCGCGGCAATTTCCAGCAGCGTGGTGCGCATGCCGGCCAATTGGCGCGTCGGATCCTCGCCACGGAACCAGCCCAGCAGCTGTCGCTGGAAGCGAAGCCGCAGCGCGGTCAATTCACCACGACGCGCCTCGGCATGCGACTCGCTCATGGCGGCGGGCGCCTGCTCCGGCAGGAAGGCGTCGAGATTGGGATGGAACAGGGCCGACTCGGACAGCGGCGGTTTCCCGATGGCCGCGCGCAGGTCGTTGAGCAGCGGCAGCAACACCACCGGCACGTCACGATGTCCGCCGGACAGGCGCTCGAGATAGTCCGGCAACTGCATCAGGCCACGCATCAATACGGCGTAGGCGTCTTCGCGATTGGCGACCTGGTCGTCAAGCAGCGCGCGGGAAACCTCTTCCATCTCGGCCGCCGCCATGGCGGCGCCATGCAGCTCCACCATTTGCAAGGTGCCACGCACCTGATGCAACTGGTCCACGCACGAACGCATGACGCTGCGATCGGCGGGATTTTCGACATGGGTCGCCAACGCGTCACGGGCGCTGGACAGTGCTTCGTCCAGCTGGGGCTTGACCCACTGCAGCGTGGTGAAATCGATGTGGTCTTGAAGTCTCATGCGCCTCTCTCAGCGGTTGCGCAGCGATGCATTACGCCACCAGCGAGAATGCCCCCCTTCAAAGTGCTCATGTCAATCCGGCAACTTGAAATGCGCCACCGAGCGGCGAAGATCGCTCGCCAACTGCGCCAACGTACCGATGGAATCCGCTGTCTGGCTGGCGCCTTGCGATGTCTGCGAGGTGATTTCCTGGATCGCATTCATCGATACCGAAATATCGGTGGCCGCCGCCGACTGCTCCCTTGCCGCCGTGGAAATGCTCTGAATCAGTGCGGACAGATCGTGCGAAACGCGCTCGATGTCACCCAGCGCGCTGCCTGCGTCCTCCGCCAGTCGCGCACCGGCGACCACCTCGGCGGTGGTCTGCTCCATCGAGTTCACCGCTTCGTTGGTATCGGACTGAATCGTCTGCACCAGCGTCTCGATACGCTTGGTGGCGCTGGTGGAGCGTTCGGCCAGTCGCTGCACTTCGTCCGCCACCACCGCGAAACCGCGACCGGCCTCACCGGCTGAGGCGGCCTGGATGGCTGCGTTCAATGCCAGGATGTTGGTCTGTTCGGCAATGTCGTTGATCAGTTCCACGATCGAGCCGATCTCCTGCGAGGATTCGCCCAGCCGCTTGATGCGCTTGGAGGTCTCCTGGATCTGGTCGCGGATGGAGTCCATGCCGGAGATCGTTTCGCGTACCACCTCGGCACCGTGCGAGGCGATTTTCACCGAGCGCTCGGCCACGTCGGCCGACTCGGCCGAATCGCGCGACACGTTGTCCATCGAACTCACGATCTGGTTGATCGCGGAGGTCGCGGTGCTGATCTGCTGTGCCTGCTGCTCGGCCGCGTTCGCCAGCTGGCGGGCGGTGGTCTGCGTTTCCTGCGCCGAGGACGACACCTGCTCGGAGGTCTCGTTGATCGTGGTCACCAGGGATCGCAGCTCGTCGATGGCGTAGTTCACCGAGTCGGCGATGGCACCGGTGATGTCCTCGGACACGGTGGTCTTGACGGTGAGGTCACCCTCGGCGAGCGATCCCATCTCATCCAGCAGGCGCATGATCGCCTCCTGGTTGCGCTGGTTCAGCTCGGTACTCTCGGCGAAGCGGCGGCGCTGGTCGCGCACCAGGCTGACCACCAGCAACAGCGCGAAGGCCACCGCGCCAATCGCTGCCAGCAGGCCCCACCACACGTTCGGGAACAGCCTGCGCAACGGCAATTTGCCGATCTGCTCGGAGAGGTCGTTGGCGCGCAACAGCACGGTCTGCGAATCCAGCGATGCCTGGTTGCCGGCGTGCTTCACGTCCGCGATGTTGCTGGCGGCAGCGACCAGCCGTGACAGCGGATCGGCCAGCTTTTCCCAGCTGGGATCCATGTCGGAAAGGATCTTGCGCGCATTGGCGTCGCTGACCGGTTTTACGCCGCTGCCGCTGTTGCCCTCGAGCAACCCCTTCAACACGGTGCCGTAGAGCTGGGCGTCACGGGCGAGCCCGTCGGCCGCGGATTGGGCGGTGGAACCGCCCTGCAACACTTCCTGCACACGGCGGATGATGCGGTCAGCAGAGAGCATCTGGCGCGAAGTGCCCAGCATCTGCTCAGAGCTGCCGTTGCGCTGCTGCAGGATGTTGACCACCTGCTCCATGCTGGAGTTGAGCAGCGGTATCTCGCGCGACAGCGTGGCGGCGCGCTGGGCCGAATCGAGCACCACGGACTTGTTGGACAGGATCTTGCCGATATCGGCGTCGAGCTGGCTCCAGGAATGGCTCAACGCGGTTACCGCGCGACCGGACGGCGTGGTGTCGTTGTTGCCGTAGGCACGCATGCCACCGGCGGTATCGCCTTTGCTCAACCGTTGCACCGCCGAATCGATGGCGTTGCGCGTGCTTTCCAGTTCCTTGAACGAATCGACGTTGCCGTCGGCGGACTCAAGCGCGAATTTCGCAGTCTGCTGCGACAGCACCTGGATCTGCGTGGTCAGCGCGATCGCTTGCCGATCCTCGCCGTTGCGCTGGTTGAGCAGGAAAAAGTCCACCGCCGCAAAACCGATCGCCGCCAGCAGCATGACGATAAGGAGGGTGTAACCCCGTTCCCTGCTAACGCCCCCTGTAGTGCTCATGTTCACCTCACCCGTCTGCGCTTCTGGCAGCGCCGCTCGTGGCGGCGCTCAGCGGAGCAGTTGCCCCTGATTCCGGTCCCAACCGATCCCGGTCCTTCTTGTATTCGATGTGACGCGTCAGGCCGCGGCCTGTCGAAAATCCGGTGCGCGCACCAGCCGGTTCATGCTGAAAACCGCCAGCTGCTGCTCCCCCACGCGACCATCGACGAAACGAACAAGGCGCGGATCGTCCTCGTTCATCGCCTGAGTCCGTTGTTCCTGGTCGACCGTACGCTGGCCAAACACCTCGTCCACCAGCAGCGCCACGTTGCCGCCGTTCTGGCGCACGATCAGCAGGCGCGTACGGTCGGTATGCAGCGTGCGTTCGCCGAACAGGAAGCGGGCGAAGTCAATGACGGGTACCAGGTTGCCGCGCACGTTGGCGACGCCGAGCAGCCATGGCTGCGTGCCCGGCACCGGCGTAAGCAGTGGCACCGCCAGCAGTTCGCTGATCTCGTCGATGCCACTGACCAGCAGACGCGAGCCCACCCGGAAGCCGATGCCGCGCCAAAGCCCCGGCGCCTCCAGCGTGTCGGGCGAAGCCGAGGCGTGCGCCAGCGACTTCCGCTCGAAATGGGCAAGTATCTCGAAAGGCGTGAGGTTGACCGCCTGGTTCATGCCGCCCCCGGCAGCAACCCGCTGATGCTGGCCAGCAGCTCTTTTTCATTCACCGGCTTGGTGATGAAGGCCCGCGCACCCTGGCGCAGCCCCCACACGCGATCGGTTTCCATCGACTTGGTGGTGATCATCACGATCGGGACGCCGGCCGTGGCCGGGTCGCGGGTGAGGATGCGGGTGGCCTGGAAGCCGTTCATGCCGGGCATGATCACGTCCATGATGACCAGGTCGGGCAGCTCGGCCCTTACGCGTTCAATGCCGTCTTCGGCGGTGCTGACCGCGATGACGGTATAACCGGCGCGCTCGAGCAACGTGGTGAAGACACGCACGTCGGTCGGCGAATCGTCGATGATGAGAATAGTTGCCACAGAACCCCCTGGATCTCTGCAGTCAGCCGGCGGTATGCGCTGAGCCGACGTGGCTATGGATGGCACCCAGCAGTTCGTCGCGCGTGAACGGCTTGGTCAAATACTGTTCCGCGCCCACGATGCGGCCGCGAGCCTTGTCGAACAGACCATCCTTCGAGCTCAGCATGATGACCGGGGTGCTGCGGAATTGCGGATTGTTCTTGATCAATGCACAGGTCTGATAACCATCCAGCCGCGGCATCATGATGTCGACGAAGATGATCGCGGGTTTCTGATCGGAGATCTTGGCCAATGCCTCGAATCCGTCCACCGCGGTCAACACTTCGCAACCTTCCTTCTTGAGCAAGGTTTCCGCGGTGCGGCGGATGGTCTTGGAGTCATCGATCACCATGACCTTCAGTCCAGCGAGGCCGTTAACGCTCACGTTCAAATTCACTCAAGCTCCCCCTGTGGCGCACCGAGCTCAGCATGGACCTTGATGGCAAGCAACTACTATGCCGCTGGGGTACATGCACAAATTCAGCAAAGATAAGGCCGCTCGAAAACAGGCTTTCGGGCAATGCCTCTCGCGCATTGCTGTTTACCGCCTGCTCGCCGAGACTGTCAAGCAATGATGACAGAGCGCTCCGCTCGGCGATGTCGAGTGTGACGCAAATCGGCAGCATGTGGCGGTGAGCGGCAGGCAACGCGCACGGCAGGGCCGGAATCGCTTGTGGCGATGGCGTGGTCTCGGCGACCATTCACGGATGACATGGCGACCGCGGGCCATTCGGTCCGCCATACCCGCCACGGAGAAATACGATGACGCTTTCGGTCGCGGTGCTGATGGATCCCATCAGCACCATCAAGGTCGCCAAGGACACCAGCTTCGCGATGCTGCTCGAGGCGCAGCGTCGCGGGCACTCGCTGCTCTACTTCGAGCAGGCCAGCCTGGCCCTGCGCGACGGCGTGCCGTGGGCGCGACTGGCTGCCTTGCAGGTACGCGACGATCCGCGCGACTGGTGCACGCTGGGCGAGCCGCAATGGCGCGACCTGCGCGACATCGATGTCGTACTGATGCGCAAGGACCCGCCGGTGGATGCTCAGTTCATCAACGACACCCTGGTGCTCGAAGTTGCCCAGCGCGCCGGCGTCACCGTAGTGAACAAGCCGCAGGCGCTGCGCGACTGCAACGAGAAACTGTTCGCGATGGATTTCCCCCAGTGCATCGTGCCGACCCTGGTGGCGCGCGACGCCGACGAACTACGCCGCTTTGCCGCCGAACACGGCGAGGTGGTGTTGAAGCCGCTCGACGGCATGGGAGGCCGGGGCATCTTTCGGGTCAAGGCGGGCGACAGCAACCTCAACTCGATGCTGGAAACCCTGCTCGGCGGCGATGCCCACGGTGCCGGCCGACAGCTCACCATCGCGCAGAAATACATTCCGGAAATCACTGCCGGCGACAAACGCATCCTGGTGGTCGACGGCGAACCCGTGCCGTATGCGCTGGCGCGCATACCGCAAGGCAACGAGTTCCGCGGCAATCTCGCCGCCGGCGGGCGTGGCGAAGGTGTGCCGCTGTCCGAGCGCGATCGCTGGATCGTGGCGCAGGTGGCGCCCGAGCTTCGCCGGCGCGGGCTACTGTTCGTCGGCCTGGACGTGATCGGCGACTACCTCACCGAAATCAACGTGACCTCGCCCACCTGCGTGCGGGAGCTTGATCACCAGTTCGGCCTCAATATCGCCGGCCAGTTGTTCGATGTCATCGAGCAGCGCGTTGCCGGAACGCGCGCCGCGTGAATGCCGTCACCGTCAACGAGACGCCGAACGCGATCGGCGCCACCATGCTGTTTTCGCTGTTGCTGCACGGCGTGCTGTTGCTGGGCATCACGTTCCACTTCACCAAACCCACGCCCGCGCTGCCGACGCTGGATGTGACGCTGGTCAACGTGGCCAACCAGCGGGCGCCGGACCAGGCGGACTTCCTGGCCCAGGCCAACAACAGCGGCGGCGGCGTGAGCGATCGGGCCGCACGGCCGTCGCAGCGGCACTCCGGCGCACTATCCAAGCCCGACCCCGGCACGGCGGCCAAGGCGACGGAGGCGACCACACCCGCTCCGCGCGACGCCACGCCCACGCACATGGTCACCACCACCGGCACCAGCGCGTTCGCGGTGACCAGCGATTCGGCGCAAACCAAGGTGGCGCCGCAACCGCAGACACAGACCGCCGCTGACCTGCAACGCCAGCAGACGATGGCGCAGCTGGCCGCCGAGCTGCGCGAGCAGACCGAGGCGCTGGCGAAGCGGCCGAAGAAGAAATTCATCTCCGCCAGCACCCGCGAGTACGTCTACGCCAGCTACATGCGCGGATGGTCCGACCGGGTGCAGCGCGTGGGCAACCTCAACTACCCGGAGCAGGCGCGCGAGCGCAAGCTGTACGGCGACCTGGTGCTCACCGTGGGCCTGCGCCGCGACGGCAGCATCAAGACGATCGAGGTGATCAAGAGTTCGGGGCATCCGCTGCTGGATGCCTCGGCCGAACGCATCGTGCGGCTGGCGGCGCCTTTCCCGGCCCTGCCCAGGGACGCCGCCGTGGACGAGCTGTACATCACGCGCACCTGGCAGTTCCTGCCGGGCGACGTGCTGCGCAATCACTAGAACCGGCATGGCGGTCACTTCCCGTTCGCACGTTATTCGGCGCGCCGGGCTTACAATGAGCACATGAGCACGCCTGCCGCCGACATTCTCACCGGCCATTTCCTGATCGCCATGCCGAACCTGGCCGATCCGCCGTTTTCGCGCGGCGTGGCCCTGCTGTGCCAGCACGACGAGAACGGCGCGGTCGGCCTGCTGGTGAACCGCCTGTCCGAGTACCGGTTGGGCGACGTGCTGGCGCAAATGAAGCTCGACTGCGTCGATATCGAAATGGCCGATTCACCGGTATTGATCGGAGGCCCCGTGCAACAGGAGCGCGGTTTCGTGCTGCATCGCGAAACCGGCAACTGGGAGTCGAGCTACCGCGTCAGCACCGAGTGGTCGATCACCACCTCGCGCGACATCCTGGTGGCGATCGCCGCCGGCGAAGGTCCGCGGCAGGCGGTGATGGCGCTGGGCTATGCCGGCTGGGAAGCCGGGCAGTTGGAGCAGGAGCTGCTGGACAACGCCTGGCTCACCGCCGAAGCCAGCAGCCACATCCTGTTCGAGACGCCACTGGAAGACCGCTGGACCGCGGCCGCCGCTCTGGTTGGCGTGGACCCGCGTCAGCTTTCCATGTACGCAGGCCACGCATGAGTTGCGCGCTGGGTTTCGACGTCGGCAGCCGCATCATCGGCGTCGCCGTCGGCAACACGATCACCAGCAGCGCCCGCGCCGTGGCCACCGCGCAAGTGCGCGACGGCAACATCGAATGGCATGTCATCGACACGCTGCAAAAGACCTGGCTGCCGGACACCTTCGTGGTCGGCCTGCCCTTGACGCTCGATGGCGCCGAACAACCGGCCAGCCGCGGTGCGCGCCGGTTCGCCACGCAATTGCATGAGCGCTACGGCGTGCCCGTGGTCCTTGTCGACGAGCGACACAGTTCGCAGGAAGCGGCGCGCCGCTTCGCGCATGCCCGCTCCGTCGGCCTGAAACGTCGCCGGCACGCCGACGACATCGACGCCGAGGCCGCCGCCGTCATTCTGGAGCACTGGCTCCTCGAACCGCCGGTTCCGGCCACCGCCGAACCGCGCTGATCCCGCCCACCTGTCGACCCGATTCCATGAGCCCTCGCCTGCGCCACCTCACCACCCTGGAACACCTTCCCCGCATCAGCATCGAGCGCCTGCTCGATCGGGCTGAAGCCCTGCGCGACGCCTGCGCACACGGCACCCGAAAGCTGGACGTGCTGGCCGGACGCACCGTGCTCAACCTGTTCTTCGAACCCTCCACCCGCACCCGCACGTCGTTCGAACTGGCCGCCCGCCGGCTGGGAGCGGACGTCATCAATTTCGACCTGAGCTTTTCGTCCACCAGCAAGGGCGAGGAGTTGTACGACACGCTACATACGCTGGAAGCCATGCACCTGGATGCGATCATCGTGCGGCACAAGGAAGCCGGCACGCCCGACGCGCTGGTGCGTCATGCGATGAGCGGTGTCTCGGTGGTCAACGCCGGCGACGGCAACCGCGCCCACCCCACCCAGGGCCTGCTCGATGTACTCACGATCCGCCAGCACCGGCCGGATTTCGAGAACCTGGTAGTGGTGATCTGCGGCGACATCAAGCACTCGCGCGTCGCGCGCTCGGACATCCACGCGCTGACCGTGCTGGGGGTGAAGGAAATCCGCCTGTGCGGCCCCGCCGGCCTGATGCCGGCGGCAGACGAATTCCCCCACTGCCGCTATTACAACGACTTCGACGCCGCGATCGAGGGCGCCGATGTGTCGATCATGCTGCGCCTGCAGAAAGAGCGCATGGCCAGCGTGGATTTGCCCGATGAGGCCGCGTATTTCAACCACTACGGGTTGGACACACGCCGTCTGGCGCGTGCCGCCAGGGGCTGCCTGGTGATGCATCCCGGGCCACTCAACCGGGGCATCGAGATCGCGTCGGAAGTGGCCGATGGGGCGCAGTCGCGCATCCTCGAACAAGTGGGCAACGGCGTGTTCGTGCGCATGGCCGTGTTGTGCGAAGTGCTGGCCCGCTGAGAAAGCATCCGGCGGTACGTGATGGCGCGCGCCGCCGCTTCGGTGTTGCGATGCGGCACGGGTGGAAACGGGCATAATAGCCGCGCTTTCCACCTATCCATCAGGGGTTTCATCATGCGATCGACGATGCGCTTCATCGCGCTGGGTTTGGCCGGCTTCATGCTGGTGGCCTGCTCGCACAAGGACAAGAACGCACCGCTGGCTTTCGTACCTGCCGACACGCCGTATGCGGTGGCCAACCTGGCAACGCTGGACGATGACACCCGCACCGCCCTGCTGACCCAGGCCGACGCGCAGCTGCCGGCCCAACTGGCCCAGCTCAATGCCATGGCTGACGACATGGCCGCCAAGGATCCGGATACCGCGCGCCTGCTGCGCGCGTTCGGCACCGAGCTGAAAGGCCAGACCATCGAAACCTTTGCCGCACACGCCGGCATCGACGTGAAGGGCCGGGCCGCGTTTTACGGCCTGGGCCTGGCACCGGTGCTGCGGTTCGACCTCAGCGACCCGGCGATGTTCGAGGGGTTCGTCACCCGGCTCGAAACCGCCTACGGCAAGAAACTCGATACCGCGCAGGAAGACAAGCAGGCTTATCGTCGCCACGTTTCCACCGCGTCGGGCACCGAGGTGATCCTGGCCATCGTCGGCAAGCAGGCCGTCATCGCCCTGCTGCCCGACACGGCGACACCGAGCTTGCTGCGTCAGGCGCTGGGCATGGATCGGCCGAAAAAGAGCCTGCAGGATGATGGCCGCCTGAAGACCTTGGCCAAGGCCAAGGGCTACAAGGACTGGCTGGTCGGCCAGCTGGATCTGACCCGCGCCCTGCCGCTGCTGGCCAGTGGCAACGACCCGTTGTTCGGCGCCATCGAGAAGGCCCGGGCCCAGGCCGAGTCGGCCAAGACCGGTGAACCGGTGGCCAACCAGTTGCAGACGCCGCCCAGCTGCGCCATCGACGCGGCGCGCATCGCCGCCCGCGTGCCTGCGATGAGCTTTGGCTACACGCGGCTCGACCCGAAACACCAGGATGCCCGCTTCGACATCGCGTTGGCGTCCGACATCAGCGAGGCCTTTGCCAAGCTCAAGGTGGATCTGCCAGGTCTGGGCACGGCCGGCACCGCGCCGTTCGACCTCAGCATCGCGCTGCCGGTCATGTCCTTGCGCACATTCTGGTCGGCACAGGCCGATGCGGTGGCCGCCAAGCCGTTCACCTGCCCCAAGCTGACCGATCTCAACGACGAGTTCGCCAAGCTCGGCGCCGCCATGCAGCAGGCAGCCATTCCGCCGTTCGGCGACATGCTCGGTTTGCGGGTGGCGCTGGACACCATGGTGGCCGCGAAAAACACCTCGCTGCCGACCTTCAGCGGACGCTTTGTGCTGGCCACCTCCAACCCCGCCGGCCTGCTCGCCACCGGCCAGATGATGGTGCCGTCGCTGGCGCGGCTGAAACTTGCCGCGGACGGCAAGCCGGTACCGCTGCCGCAGGATCTGGCGAACATGGTGGGTCAGCCGGCATGGCTGGCCATGAATCCGCATGCACTGGCCATCAGCATCGGTGCCGGCGAAGACGCCAAGCTCGCCGAAACCCTGAACACGCCGGTGGGCGACGCCGGGCGCATGCTGCGCATGCACCTGAACGGCGCGATGTACCTGAGCTGGCTGCAACTGATGGAGGACAAGGCCGACAGCCTGGCCGCCGCAACTGCGACCATCAGTCGCGGCGACGACTCCTCGCTGGGTGCCGACAACGATGACGCGGCAACCGAGGCCGCCGCCAACGCGGCTCGTTCCAAAGCCCAGTTCGCCGTCATGAAGGCCCAGGCCGAGCGCGTCGACAGTATCGACGCGGAAATGCACGTCGACGACGATGGCATGGTGATCACCAGCCAGACCGTCCTGAAATAGCCGCTTTCCGCCGCCCGGCGCCGCCTTTGGCGCCAGTGCGGCCGGACCGGTCGACTTCCGCGCCGCAGGCTCTAAGATGAGCACTACTTCTTCAGGAGCTCATCATGCAAAGCGGCAATCCGGCCATCAACAAGAACACCTTCCTGGACGCGGCCAGCGGCGCTCTGGTTGCCCATGACGACAGCACCATGACGATCAACGGCACGGTCAACAAGACCGGGCTGCTGCTGATCCTGGTGCTGGTCGGGGCGATGTACAGCTGGAGCCGTTTCAGCGGCCCGGAGAGTGCGCCCGCGCTCTATCCGCTGATTCTCGGCGGCGCGATCGGCGGCCTGATCCTGGCCCTGGTCACCACCTTCAAGAAAACCTGGGCGCCGTTCACCGCACCGCTGTACGCGTTGGTGGAAGGCGTCTTCATCGGCGCGCTGTCGGCCATTTTCGAAGTGCGTTTTCCCGGCATCGTGATGCAGGCCGTCGGCCTCACCTTCGGCACCATGGCGGCGCTGCTGCTGGCGTACCGCAGCGGGCTGATCCGCGCCACCGAGAAATTCAAGCTGGGCGTGGTCGCGGCCACCGGCGGCGTGCTTCTTCTCTATCTCGCCAATTTCGTGATGGGCTTCTTCGGCCACTCGATGGATTTCATCAGCGGCAACAGCACCCTGGGCATCGGCTTCAGTATCGTGGTGGTGATCATCGCCGCACTGAACCTGGTGCTTGATTTCGACCTGATCGAAACCGGCGCCCGGTCGGGCGCGCCGAAGTACATGGAGTGGTACGGCGCGTTCGCGCTGGTGGTGACGCTGGTCTGGCTGTATCTGGAATTGCTGCGCCTGCTGTCGAAACTGCAGTCGCGCAATTGATCCCGTAACGGCAGGAAAACATGCACGTAACTCTCTCTTCGCGTCGGTGATCGCGGGCTGAACCGGAGCTTTTCGTCCCCACGCGAGGTTCACGGCGCGGCTGTTGCCATGTGCTCACGGACGCCGGGATGTTGGCGACCGGCTGTCATATCGACAGATCCCCCCACCGCAGGAGAGAGCCCATGCGTAACCAGTCCATGATTCGTCGCACCGTGTTGGCCGCTGGCCTGACCGCCGCATTTGCGCTGATTCCGCTCAGCCAGGTCGCGGCACAGGATGCCAGCGCCAACGACTCAATGCAGCACAGCAACCAGACCGTGCCGGACAAGGCGGCCGATGCCTGGATCACCACCAAGGTCAAATCCGAGTTCGGCACCAGCAAGACCGTGAAGGCGACCGACATATCGGTCACCACCGTTGATGGCACGGTCTCCCTCAGCGGCACCGTCGGTTCGGCGCAGGAAAAGCTGGATGCGGTTCGCGTGGCCAAGTCCGTCAAGGGCGTCAAGAGCGTGGATGCCAGCGGCATAACGGTGAATGCGTCGGCTGGCCAGTAAAACAACAGCTGTCGTCAGCTGTGGTGCCGCGGTGATGCGGCAAAAAAAAAAGGGAGCCCTCGCGGCTCCCTTTTTTTGGCAAACAGTCTGCGAAGTTCAGCGATTCAGCAGGTTGCTGCCCGAGCCGAGGTTGTTCGGGTCGCGGTCCTCCTCCAGCGCCACGCCATCGAGCCCCTGCGCGAGGGTGTGCGCATCGCCACCTTGCGCCAGCTTGATGCGCAAACGCACCTCGTTGGCACTGTCGGCATAGCGCAATGCGTCCTCGTAGGAAATCTCGCCGGCTTGATAAAGCTCGATCAGGCTCTGGTCGAAGGTCTTCATGCCGAGCAAGGTGGATTCCTTCATCACCTCCTTCAGCTTGTGGATGTCGCCCTGGCGGATGTAGTCCTGCACCAGCGGCGTACCCAGCAGTATCTCCACCGCCACCCGCCGCGACTTGCCGTCGGGCGTGGGAATCAGCATCTGCGCCACGATGCCTTTCAGGTTGAGCGAAAGATCCATCAGCAACTGCTGGCGGCGGTCTTCCGAGAAAAAATGCAGGATGCGATCCATCGCCTGGTTGGCGTTGTTGGCGTGCAGGGTGCACAGCACCAGATGGCCGGTTTCGGCAAACGCGATCGCGTGATCCATGCCTTCGCGCGTGCGGATTTCGCCGATCATGATCACGTCCGGCGCCTGGCGCAGCGTGTTCTTCAGCGCGTTGTCCCAGCTGTCGGTATCGATGCCGACTTCGCGCTGGGTGATGATGCAGCCCTCGTGCTTGTGCACGTATTCGATCGGGTCCTCGATGGTGATGATATGGCCGGTCGAGTTGGCGTTGCGGTAGCCGATCATCGAGGCCAGCGAGGTCGATTTGCCCGAGCCGGTGGCGCCCACGAAAACGATGATGCCGCGCTTGGTCATCGCCAGCTGCTTGATCACCGGTGGCAGGTTCAATTCCTCCGGCGTGGGGATCTTCGACTCGATCCGACGCAACACCATGCCCACGCAATTGCGCTGGTAGAAACACGAGACACGGAAGCGGCCCACGCCCTGCGCGGAAATCGCGAACTGGCATTCGTGGGTTTTCTCGAACTCCTCGCGCTGCCCCGGCGTCATCACGTTCAACACCATGTCGCGCGCCTGCTGCACCGACAGCGGGCTCTGCGTGATCGGCACGATGCGCCCCTGCACCTTCATCGACGGCGCCACACCGGCGGTGATGAAAAGGTCCGATGCCTTCTTGTGCACCATCAGTTTCAGGAACGAGGTGAAATCGAAATCGCTCATGGCTGTACCCCGGGAATCGGGAATCGGGAGTGGGGAATCGGAAAACCGGCATCCGCCGCAAATCGGTATCCGGGGGCAGGAACGTTCAAGCCACAAGTGCGTGAAGCACGGTGCTTTTCAACGATTCCCGATTCCCGATGCCCGATTCCCGGCCTCACTTGAAACTGTCCTTGTTCTTCGCATACCCCTGCGCCTGCTGGCGTGACACCACGCCGCGCTTGACCAGGTCGAGCAGGCACTGGTCGAGGGTCTGCATGCCGAACTGCTGACCGGTCTGGATCGACGAATACATCTGCGCCACCTTGTCCTCGCGGATCAGGTTGCGGATGGCCGGGATGCCCACCATGATCTCGTGCGCCGCGATGCGGCCGCCACCCACCTTCTTCAGCAGCGACTGCGAGATCACCGCGCGCAGACTCTCGGACAGCATCGAGCGCACCATGGGTTTTTCGCCCGCGGGGAACACGTCGATGATGCGGTCGATGGTCTTGGCGGCCGAGCTGGTATGCACCGTGGCGAATACCAAGTGACCGGTTTCCGCCGCGGTCAGCGCCAGCCGGATGGTTTCCAGGTCGCGCAACTCGCCGACCAGGATGTAGTCGGGATCCTCGCGCAGCGCCGAGCGCAGCGCCTCGTTGAAACCGTGCGTGTCGCGATGCACCTCGCGCTGGTTGACCAGGCACTTCTGCGAGGTATGCACGAACTCGATCGGGTCCTCGACCGTCAGCATGTGGCCGTATTCGGTCTTGTTGATGTGGTCGACCATCGCCGCCAGCGTGGTGGACTTGCCCGAGCCGGTCGGCCCGGTCACCAGGATCAGGCCTTGGGGCTGCTCGATCAGCTCCTTGAAGATGCGCGGGCAGCCCAGGTCCTCCAGCGTCAGCACTTCGGACGGAATGGTGCGGAACACGGCGCCGGCGCCGCGGTTCTGGGTGAACGCGTTGACGCGGAAACGCGCCAGGCCGGGAATCTCGAACGAGAAGTCGGTCTCGTAGAACTCCTCGTAATCGCGCCGCTGCTTGTCCGACATGATGTCGTAGATCAGCGAGTGCACTTCCTTGTGTTCCAGTGCCGGGATGTTGATGCGGCGGACGTCGCCGTCGACGCGAATCATCGGCGGCAGGCCCGCGGAAAGGTGCAAATCCGAAGCCTTGTTTTTCACCGAGAACGCAAGCAGTTCGGCAATGTCCATCTATCGTTCCCCTCAAAACCGATCGTCTGGATGCATGGATTGGTGCCGCATGAAGCGGGGGCGAAGTTCACCGGGGCGACCCTCGCCAGCGCAGACGCCGGCGCGATCCGACAACCGGGTACCCCTTCCCCTTGCGACCGCTTCGATACTACTCGCGCAAGCCGCTGCGCGGCCACTGTTTCCCGGGCGGACATTGCAAACTTTCGACGCAGTTTGCACGTCGCGCCAGGGTAGCCGTCCGACGACGCCGGCATGCCGGCCGTTTTCCCCGCCATGGCCGGCTCGGTTAGGCTAGGCAGCCCGGCGTGCAAAACCGGGCAGCCGCCACTTCAAGCGTTTCGGTATAGATGCACAGATCTCACTTTCGGCGCGACGCACCGCCGGGAGCGGTCATCGGCAACAAGGCAAAACAGGCGCCTGCGGCAGGCATCGCGGCAAGGCCCATCAACGAGGATTTTCATGACACAGATTGCTTTCATCGGCGGCGGCAACATGGCGCGCAGCCTGATCGGCGGATTGTTGAAGCATGGCGCTGCCCCTAGCGACATCAACGTTGCCGAGCCCATGGCCGCGGCCCGCGAGGCGTTGACGAGCGACCTGGGCGTGACCTGCCATGGTGACAACAAGGCCGCCGCAGCCGGCGCCGATGTGGTCGTGCTGGCAGTAAAGCCCCAGGTCATGCCGGCCATCCAGGGCGACCTGCGCGACATCCTGCAGGCCAAATCGCCCTTGCTCATCTCGATCGCCGCCGGCGTGCGCATCGACCAGCTTGAACGCTGGTTTGGCGCCTTGCCGATCGTGCGCTGCATGCCCAATACGCCCGCGTTGATCGGCGCGGGCGCCACCGGGCTGTGCGCCAATGCGGCGGTCAGCGCGGCGCAAAAGGCCAAGGCGCAGGAAGTTCTGGGTACCGCCGGCGTCACCCGCTGGATCGATGATGAGGCCCTGATGGATACGGTCACGGCATTGTCCGGCTCGGGCCCCGCGTATTTCTTTGCCATGGTCGAGGCGATGGAAGCTGCGGCCGTGGCGCAGGGCCTGCCGCGCGACGCAGCGCGCGCGCTGGCCGCACAGACCTGCCTGGGCGCCGGCCGCATGCTGACGGAAGGCGGCGAAGACGCGGCCACCTTGCGCCAGCGCGTCACCTCACCCAACGGCACCACGCAGGCCGCGCTGGAGAGCTTTGCCGCCGACGGTCTGCCCCTCATCGTGGCCAATGCCATGGGCGCGGCCAGGAAGCGCGGCGTCGAACTTGCCGCCAGCCTGGATGAGCCAACGTGAGCTACCTGCTGAATGCCCTGGGCCTGCTGATCGAACTGGCCTTCAATGCCGCCGTCACCCTGCTCCTGCTACGAGTGCTGGCCGAAGCCTGCCGGGCGGATTTCCACAATCCGCTGAGCCAGTTCGTCTATCGCTACACCAACCCGGTACTGGCGCCAGTGCGGCGGGTGATCCCCAACTGGCGGCGGATCAACCTGGCCGCCCTGCTGCTGGCATGGCTGGCGATGCTGCTGAAACGCTGGGTGTTGTTCGCGGTGACGGGCATGATGCCCGGAGTGGCCGGGTTGCTGGTTTTGTCGCTGGCCGAGCTGCTCGATTTCGCGCTGATGTTCTACCTGATCCTGGTTTTCGCGTGGTCGTTGCTGAGCATGTTCGCGGTCGACCAGCGCCATCCGGTGCTGCGGTTGCTGGATACCATCGTGGCGCCGTTGATGCGACCGCTGCGCGGGCGGCTGGTCGTGGGCATGATCGATTTCGCGCCGATGGCGGTGATGATCGCTCTGCTGCTGGCGCGCATGCTGATCGCCGCGCCGCTGCTGGATCTGGGCATGCGGCTGGCATTGGCGCGTTGAGCTTTACCTGATGCCGGCGCCTGATTGAAGCCGGTTCAGCGAAGCGCCCATGCGGCGATGATGCGATGGATTTCATCCAGCCCATCGAACAACGCGGCCGGCCCCGGCTGCAGGATGATCGGCGACTTGATCTCGTACAGGTCGCCGGTCTGCACCGCGGGAATCGCGTCCCAGCCCGTTCGTGCCGCGACTTTCTGCGGCCGGAAACGCTTGCCGCACCATGAGCCGAGGATGATGTCCGGCGCGCGCCGCACCACCTCGTCGCCGTTGGGCAGGATGCGCTGTTTGGCCAGCGGCTCGCGGGCCAGTTCGGGGAAACAGTCGTCACCGCCGGCGATGCCGATGATCTCGGCGACCCAACGGATGCCGGTGATGATGGGCTCGTCCCATTCCTCGAAATACACTTTCGGCCGCCGCGGCAAGCTGGCGACGGCAGCGCGGATATCGGCCAGGTGCTGCTCCGCCTGCTGTGCATACGCCTCGGCTTTGGCGGCCGCACCCACCATCGCGCCCAGCCGGCGGATATAGGCGAGGATGCCGTCCACGCTGCGATGGTTGCTGATCCACACCTCGACGCCCGCCTTGATCAGCTCGCGCGCGATGTCGGCCTGGATGTCGGAAAAGCCGATCACCAGGTCGGGCTCCAGCTTCAGGATCTCACCGATTTTCGCGCTGGTGAAAGCCGAAACCTTGGGCTTTTCCCGCCGCGCCTGCGGCGGACGCACGGTGAAACCGGAGATGCCGACGATGCGGTGCGCCTCGCCCAACGCGTAGAGCACCTCGGTAGGTTCCTCGGTAAGGCAGACGATGCGTTGGGGGTAGGCGTCGGGCATGTATGGCGTCAGACACATGGCGTGCAGCGGCATGGCCCGGGTCGTCAGCATCCCAGGACCGTCACGACGACCTTGCGCTGATGCGGGTGCGTCCGATGCTCCCACAGGTAAATGCCCTGCCAGGTGCCCAACCGCAGGCGACCGCCACCGACGGGCACAGTGAGGCTTACCCCGCTGAGGATCGAACGGATATGCGCGGGCATGTCGTCCGGGCCCTCCGCGTCGTGGCGGAACATCGGATCACCATCGGGTACGACGCGCGCCATCCAGCGCTCCAGGTCGCCGCGTACCGAGGGATCGGCGTTTTCGCAGATCAACAACGAGCAACTGGTGTGCGCCGTGAACACCTGCGCGATACCCGTCTGCACGCCGCTGGCGGCCACCAGGTCGGCTACGTCGCGGGTGACCTCGCTGAAACCGCGGCCACGGGTGGCGACCGTGAAGCCGTTCTGGTCGACCAGCCGACCAGGTTGGGCGCCGCCGTTCATGGGTACAACAGGCGATGGGTCCAGGTCTGGCCGTGGCGGTTCCAGCGCACGCGCTCGTGCAGGCGGAATTCCGCGCCGTACCAGAACTCCAGCGTGTCGGGCTCGACCACGAAGCCGCCCCAGTGCGGCGGGCGGCTGACGTCGCGGCCGGCGAATTCCTGTTCGTAGCGTTCCACCCGCTGCTCGAAAGTCTGTCGATCAGGCAGCGTTTGCGATTGCAGCGACGCCCAGGCACCGATCTGGCTGCCGCGCGCGCGGATGGCGAAATAGGCGTCGGATTCTTCGTCCTGCAATTTGCGGGCATGGCCTTCCACGCGCACCTGCACACCGTGGCGGATCTGCTTCCAGTGAAAGCACAACGCCACCTGCGGGTGCGCTTCCAGTTGGGAGCCCTTGTCGCTCGCGTAATTGGTGAAGAAGCGGAACCCGCGCTCATCCACGCCCTTGAGCAGCACGATGCGTGAAGCCACGCGGCCGGAAGCATCCACCGTGGCCAGGTTCATCGCGGTCGGCTCGGGGTCGCCGCTGGCCCTGGCCTCCTCCAGCAACTGCTGGAAAATGTGCAACATCTCGGAATTAAGCATGGCTTTTGAAACTTTTCCTTGAATCGTGGCCCGCGCGCGCCATCATGGGGCAGATGGATACCTCACATATTAGCTCAATCCCCCCCCCAGCCCGCGCCACACGGCGGGGATCCGCCGCCCGCTGCACGGTGCAGCCGCACGTCACGGCGCGGTACGAATGAAGGCCCTCGCGGACACCCAGAACGAGGCACTTGCCGGCCATTTGCTGGATCACTACGCCGGCCGCATCGCCCGTTCGCGGCGGCCGTACGTGCTCGCGCTTTCCGGCCTGCAGGGCAGCGGCAAGAGCACCCTGGCGCGGGTGATGAAGGCACAGGCCGAGGCGCGCGGCTGGGCCACCGAAGTGCTTTCGCTGGACGATTTCTACTACGCCCGCAGCGAACGCGAGGCGCTGTCCCAACAGGTGCATCCGCTGCTCCGCACGCGCGGCGTGCCGGGCACCCACGAGATCGAGTTGCTGATGTCGGTGCTGGCGGCGCTGCCGCATGCGTCGGACAAGCTGCCGGTAACCCATCCGCGTTTCGACAAGGGCCGCGACACCCGTTTTCCACCGTCGCGCTGGCCGCGCATCAAGCGCGCGCCGAAGTTGGTGATCGTGGAAGGCTGGGCGCTGGGCATCCGGCCGCAGGCGCAATCGGCGCTGCTCCCCCCGATCAACGACCTGGAGCGCCGTGAAGACGCCGACGGAAGCTGGCGCCGCTGGGTGAACAAGCAATTGCGCAGTTACCAGCCGCTATGGCGCAAGTTCGACGCGCTGATCGTGCTGCAGGCACCGGACTGGAACATCGTGCGCCGCTGGCGCGGCCAGCAGGAGGAGGATTTGATGGCCCGCCATGCGCCGCTGGCGATGGATGCGGACGCCATGGATCGCTTCCTGTCGCACTTCGAACGACTGAGCCGCCACGCCCTGGCCACCCTGCCTGCGCTGGCCGACAGTTGCGTGGAGTACGACGACGAGCGCCACGTCACCGGCCTCAGCCACGATTGAGCCCGCGCTTTCGGGTTCGGGACAGGGTTGCCTGCCCCGCCCCGAACATCCCGCCGAATCAGTCGACGACGAAGTTGACCTTCATGTTGACGCGCCACTCGGTCACCGTGCCGTCGTCCCTGGTAACCACCTTGATCTCGTTGACCCAGGCGCCCTTGATGTTCTTGACCGACTCCGCCGCCTTCTTCAAACCGTGCTGCACAGCGTCTTCCACGCCCTTGCTGGACGAAGCGTTGATTTCAATGACCTTGGCTACCGACATGGCGTCAATCTCCGATTGAATCGTGCAAGCGGCACGATGCGCTCCCCCATCCTGAAGCCCGAGTCTGGCCCGCGCTCCGTGCGGGTGACAAGCCGCATTGCAAAATCACCTTACGTTGACGCTTCAACCTGCACGGCGGTGCCGTAGGCAAGCACTTCGGTAACACCCTGGCCCACGTCGTTGGCGTCATAGCGCATCCCCACCACGCCGTTGGCACCCATCGCCGCGGCGTGCTGCAGCATCAGCTCGTACGCTTCCTCGCGTGCCTTCTCGCACAGCTCGGTATAGATCGAGATATTGCCGCCCACGATGGTCTGCAATGCCGCACCGATATTGCCGACCACGCTGCGCGAACGCACCGTGATGCCGCGCACGATGCCCAGCGAACGCACGATGCGGTAGCCGGGAATGTCGTTGGTGGTACTGATCTGATGATGCGGAACGGTGCTGGCCATGACGGTTCTCCGTAGTGGGTCACTTGTCGAGCAACGCAGCGTAGCCGGCACGCGAATCCGGCCATTGCGGCACCCAGCCGCTGGCGCGCAAGCGGGCATTGCCGAGCCGCTTGCTGCCGACACCGGCCGGCGCCAGCCCCTCGGCCGGCAATGGTGCGCCGGCCAGGCGGGCCAGATGATCGTAAAGCACAGCCAGCGGCAACGGTGTGTCGTCCACGCCCAGGTACAGCGACTGCGCCGCGGGGAGCGTCAGCAGATGCGTGATCGCGGCGGCGGCATCGTCGACGTGGATGCGGTTGGCCCAGTGCGGATGCTCACGCGGTACCTGCACCTGCCCGGCGCGCAGCCGTTCGACCAGTTGCAGCCGACCCGGCCCGTACAAACCAGCCAACCGCAGCGTTACCGACGAAACGGGCTGCGCCGCGAGCCAATGCTCGGCGGCCATCAAGGCCTTGCCATTGAAACCCGGCGGCGCCGGCGCGGTGGTTTCATCCACCCACTCGCCGCCGTGCGCGCCATAAACCGCCGTGGACGAAACAAACAGCACCCGCCGCAGCGCGTCGGCGTCCAGCGCCTGCAGCAGATGCCGCAAGCCGTCGACGAAGGTGGCGCGATAGGCCGCCTCGTCGCGCCGGTCGGGCGTGGGCAGGTAGACCAGCCGGGTGATTCCGGGCGGCAGGTCGCGCAGCGTTTCGGCTTGGCGCAAGTCGGCGCGCAGCCAATGGATGCCGCTGGTGTCACCGACCGGCGGCGTCCGCCGCAGCGCCCAGACACGGTCGCCACGGCCCAGCAGTTGCCGCGCCACGCGCAAGCCCAGATCGCCACAACCAGCCAGTAAAACGCGTTCGGTCATATCAGCTTCTGCTGCTAAAGTTCACGGATGAATCCGTCGTCCAGCCTCTTTCTCATCGGCCCCACCGGCGCGGGAAAAACCTCCGTCGGGCGGCGGCTGGCCAGTCATTATGGCCTCTCGTTCATCGACCTGGATCAGGAGATCGAGCGACAGACCGGCGTGGACATCCCCACCATCTTCGAGATCGAGGGCGAGGCGGGTTTCCGCCAGCGCGAGAGCCTGCTGCTGGATGCCATCACCGCCCGCAGCGACATCTTGCTGGCCACCGGCGCCGGTGCCGTGCTGGACCCGGCAAACGCCGACAGGCTGGCCACGCGTGGCTTTGTGGTGTGGCTGCAGGCCAGCATCGGGCAACAACTGGAACGGCTGGAGCGCGACACCCATCGCCCCCTGCTGGCCGGCACGGATCGCCGCGCACGGCTGCAGTCAATGGCGGAAATCCGCGAGCCGCTGTATCGCCAGATGGCCGACCTCGCCATCCCCGGCGGCAGCACCACCGTCGCCACGGCGGGCGACCGCTGCATCGATCTGATCAACCACCACTGGCAGCGCCAACCCATCAGGCCATCGCAAACCGCATGAACGATTCGCACCCCACCACCACGATTGACGTTGCCCTCGGCGAGCGCCGCTACCCGGTATGGATCGGGCACAACCTGCTCGCCGACCGCGACCGCTGGCGCGCCATGCTGCGCGGCCGGCATGCGTTGGTGATCAGCAACACCACCGTCGCGCCGTTGTACCTGCAGCGCGTGACGCAGGGGCTGGAGGGGTTGCAGTGGTCATCGTTCCTGCTGGACGACGGCGAGTCGCACAAATCGTTTTCCAACGTGGAGCGCGCACTGCAGGCGCTGGCCGACCTGGGCGCCACCCGCGACGCCTGCGTGATCGCGCTGGGCGGCGGCGTGGTGGGTGACCTGGCCGGCTTCAGCGCCGCGTGCTGGATGCGCGGCATCGACTTCATCCAGATGCCGACCACGCTGCTGGCGATGGTGGATTCCTCGGTGGGCGGGAAGACCGGCGTCAACCTGCCCGCGGGCAAGAACCTGGTCGGCGCCTTCCATCAGCCGCGCGCCGTGGTAGCCGACATCGACACCCTGGCCAGCCTGCCCGAGCGCGAATACAGTGCCGGCCTGGCCGAAGTGGTGAAAGGCGCCGCGATCGGTGATGTACCTTTCTTCGAATGGCTGGAAGAACACGCCGACGCCTTGATGGCCCACGACACCGCGCTGGTGATCGAAGCCATCGCCCGCAAGGTGCGCTACAAGGCCGGCGTGGTGTCCCGCGACGAAACCGAACAGGGCGAGCGCGCCTTGCTCAACTGGGGCCACACCTTCGGCCATGCGCTGGAAACCGCCGGCCACTACACCACCCTGCTGCACGGCGAAGGCGTGGCGGTGGGCATGGTGCTGGCCGCCAAGATGTCCGAGCGGCTGGGCATGAGCGAGGCGGTCGACCGCGAACGGCTGCAGCGCCTGCTGCAGCGACTGGGGTTGCCCACGACGGTGCCCGCCGGCATGGACCCGCAGCACCTGCTGGAGCTGATGCGGCTGGACAAGAAGAACGCCAACGGCCAGCTGCGCCTGATCCTGTGGCGCGGCATCGGCAAGGCCGAAATCGTCGGTGGCGTGGATGAAACCGAGGTACTGGCCGTGCTGCAGGCGGCCATGCCGGCCTAGCGCGGCGTCGGGCAGGTCGGCAGTGCGATAAACTCCGCGGTCCGGCAACGCGCCTTGCTCCATTCTGGAAACCATGCGCATCTACCTGCAAACCGTGCCCGTCAACGCCGACGCGCCACGCTATGTCCAGATCACGCTGGAGCAGGACCTGCTCGGCGGCTGGACGCTGTACCGCGAATCCGGCACGCAGGGTGGCCGCGCCACGCTCAAGCGCGAGCAATACCTGGAGCGCGACGAGGCCATTGCCGCCTTCGAGAAAACCCGCGACGCGCAACTCAAGCGCGGCTTCCGCCTGATGTTCAGCCAAGGCCAGGAAGGCCCCTACGGACGTTGAAATGACCGACGCGTTGAAAAACGACCGCTTCCTGCGCGCACTGCGCCGCGAAGCCACCGACACCACGCCCATCTGGGTGATGCGCCAGGCCGGCCGCTACCTGCCCGAGTACCGCGCCACCCGCGAACGCGCCGGCAGCTTCATGGGCCTGGCGCAGAACCCCGAATTCGCCTGCGAGGTGACACTGCAGCCGCTGGAGCGGTTCGAGCTCGATGCGGCGATCCTGTTCTCCGACATCCTCACCATTCCCGACGCGATGGGCCTGGGCCTGTCGTTTGCGCAAGGCGAAGGCCCGCAGTTCGCGCATCCCGTGCGCACGGCGGCCGATATCGCGAAACTCGCGGTGCCCGACATGGACGGCGAGCTGCGCTACGTGATGGACGCGGTGCGCCTGATTCGCCAGGAACTGCATGGCCGCGTGCCGCTGATCGGCTTCTCCGGCAGCCCGTGGACGCTGGCCTGCTACATGGTCGAAGGCCGTGGCTCGAAGGATTTCGCCACGCTCAAGAGCCTGTGCTGGAACGAACCGAAACTCGCCCACCAACTGCTCGACACCCTGGCCCGCTCCGTTGCCGCCTACCTGATCGCGCAGGCTCACGCGGGCGCGCAGGCGCTGATGATTTTCGACACCTGGGGCGGCCTGCTCGGCCCGGCCCCGTTCCGCGAATTCTCGCTGCGCTACATGGCCTCGATCGTGGCCGCATTGAAAGCCGACCCGGCTTCGCGCGACTTGCCCGTGACGCTGTTTTCCAAGGGCGCCGGCCAGCATCTCGCGGAAATGGCCGACAGCGGCTGCGCCGCACTGGGCGTCGACTGGACGATGGACCTGGCCGACGCACGCCGTGCCGTAGCCGGCAAGGTCGCGCTGCAGGGCAACCTCGATCCGGCCGTGATGCGCGCCAGCCCCGAGGTGATCCGCCGCGAGGTACGCGCCGTGATGGACAGCTACGGCAACCACCCCGGCCATGTGTTCAACCTGGGCCACGGCATCACGCCCGAGGTCGAGCCCGAGCACGTCAAAGTACTGGTCGATGAAGTGCACGCTTACGGACGCACGCTGCGCCGCTGAACATCTTCCAGGGAGCACACCATGGTGTGGCTGGTCACCAAATACCTGATCACCGCCGCCGTCGTGGTGCTCGTCTCCGAAGTCGCCAAACGCAGCGACCGCCTCGGCGGCCTGATCGCCGCGCTGCCACTGGTCACCGTGCTGGCGCTGATCTGGTTGCAGGTCGAGCGCCAGCCGCAGGTGAAAATCGCGAACCACGCCTGGTACACCTTCTGGTACGTGGTGCCGACGTTGCCGATGTTCCTGGCGTTTCCAGTGTTGTTGCCACGGCTCGGTTTCTGGCCAACGCTGCTGTCGTGCGTGGTGATCACGCTGGTGTGCTTCTGGCTGTTTGCGCTGCTGGTGCGGCGGTTCGGCATCGAACTGCTTTAAGACCTGACTGGCATCGTGGGATAACCCATCGCAGGCTCGCCGCTCACCACGCCCGGCGCGTGTAAGGCGGCTTTGAGTGAGTCGCCTTTTGGCAGCCTCGCTCCCGCCCCGTACAATCATCGTTTTCCCCACTGATCCAAGCGCCGGCTCTGCCCGCGCCACCGAGCCCAACCTGATGGAAAAGAGTTTCGAGCCCGCCCAGATCGAGTCCACCTGGTATGCCCGCTGGGAAGCCAGCGGCGCGTTCAAGCCGTCGGGCCAGGGCGAGCCGTACTGCATCCTGCTGCCGCCGCCGAATGTCACCGGCACGCTGCACATGGGCCACGCGTTCCAGCAGACGGTGATGGACATGCTGGTGCGCTACCAGCGCATGCGCGGCATGAACACGCTGTGGCAGGTGGGCACCGATCACGCCGGCATCGCCACCCAGAAGATCGTGGAGAACCAGCTCGCCGTCGAGGAAAAGACCCGGCACGACCTGGGCCGCGAGGCCTTTATCGAGCGGGTGTGGAAATGGAAGGAGGAGTCCGGCTCCACCATCACCAACCAGATGCGCCGCATCGGTGCCGCCGCCGACTGGTCGCGCGAGCGCTTCACCATGGATGAAGGCCTCTCGGCCGCGGTGCGCAAGGTGTTCATCGACTGGTATCGCGCCGGCCTGATCTATCGCGGTAACCGGTTGGTGAACTGGGACCCGGTACTGGGCACGGCAGTGTCCGATCTTGAAGTGAACAACGTCGAACGCGACGGCCACATGTGGTCGATCCGCTACATGACCGCCGATGGCGCCGCCTCGCTGGTGGTGGCCACCACGCGTCCGGAAACGATGTTGGGCGACGTCGCCGTGGCCGTGCATCCGGAGGACGAGCGCTACGCCCACCTGATCGGCCAACAACTGCACCTGCCCCTGACCGGCCGGCAGATTCCGGTGATCGCCGACGACTACGTTGATCGCGAATTCGGCACCGGCTGCGTGAAGATCACGCCCGCGCACGACTTCAACGATTACGCGGTGGGCCAGCGACACAAACTGGCGCCGATCGAGATTTTCACGCTGGACGCGAAGGTCAACGACAACGTGCCGGCGAAATACCGCGGGCTCGATCGCTACGACGCACGCAAGGCGGTGCTGGCCGATCTCGAAGCCGCCGACCTGTTGGTCGAGACCAAGCCGCACAAGCTGCAGGTGCCGGTGAGCCAGCGTTCCGACGCGGTGATCGAGCCGATGCTGACCGACCAGTGGTTCGTCGATCTCACCTCGGAGACGCTGGCCGATGGACGTCCAGGCGGCCGCAAGGCGATCACCGAACCTGCGCTGGATGCCGTGCGCTCGGGCGAAATCAAGTTCGTGCCCGAGAACTGGAGCACCACCTACACGCAATGGCTGGACAACATCCAAGACTGGTGCATCAGCCGCCAGCTGTGGTGGGGCCACCGCATCCCGGCGTGGTACGACGAGGCCGGCAACATCTTCGTGGGCGAGGACGAAGCCGATGCACGTGCCAGCGCCACGACCGCACCGGTGGGTGCGCTGCGCCAGGACGAGGACGTGCTGGACACCTGGTTCTCCTCGGCGCTGTGGCCGTTCTCCACCCTGGGCTGGCCGGCCGACGGTCCGGTGAAGAACGAGCGCGGCGAAATCGTCGCCAACTGGGAACAGGACAAGATCTTCCTGCCCAGCGCGGTGCTGGTCACCGGCTTCGACATCATCTTCTTCTGGGTCGCCCGCATGGTGATGGCGACCAAGTATTTCACTGGGCAGATTCCGTTCCGCGAGGTCTACATCAACGCCATCGTGCGTGATGCGGAAGGCCAGAAGATGTCCAAGTCCAAGGGCAACACGCTGGATCCGCTGGACCTGATCGACGGTATCGCGCTGGAGCCGTTGGTGGCCAAATCCACCAAATCGCTGTTGATCCCGCAGGTGCGCGCCAAGGTCGAGAAGCGCATCCGCAAGGACTACCCCGACGGCATCCCCGCGATCGGCACCGACGCGCTGCGCTTCACCTTCGCCGCGCTGGCCAGCTACAGCCGCACGATCAACTTCGATATCAAGCGCGCCGAAGGCTACAAGGCGTTCTGCAACAAGTTGTGGAATGCGGCGCGGTTCGTGTTGATGAACGGCGGGGATTCGGGATTCGGGATTGAGGCTTCGGAAAAACCGGTGACCGAGGCCGAGCGGTGGATTCTTACTCGCCTCAAGCAGACCCTGGCGGAAGTCGAGCAGCACTTCGTCAGCTACCGTTTCGACCACCTGGCGCAGGCGTTGTACGAGTTTGTGTGGAACGAGTACTGCGACTGGTTCCTGGAGCTGTCCAAGCCTGCGTTGAATGGCGATGATGCCGCTGCCGCCGCTTCCACCCGCCACACCTTGCTGGTGGTGCTGGAATCGGTGTTGCGCGCGCTGCATCCGGTGATCCCGTTCATCACTGAAGAAATCTGGAAGGATGTGGGACCAAAGCTCGGCCTGACCGAGGAAAGCCTGATCCACCGGCCGTGGCCGAAGGCCGACGACATCGCGGCGGATCACGCGGCGACGGGCGAGATCGAGTGGTTCAAGAACGTGTTGTCCGGCATCCGCAAGATCCGTTCGGAAATGAACATCTCGCCGGCCAAGACCATCCCGCTGCTGTTCGCCGACGGTGACGCCAGCGACCACGCGCGGGTGACCAAGTTCGCGGCGCAGATCAGCTTCCTCGCCCGTACCGAAACGCCGCAATGGATCGAAGCCGGCGCCGACGAACCGGCTTCGGCTGCCGCTGTGGTGGGCGCGCTGCGGGTGATGATTCCGCTGGCCGGGCTGATCGATCTGAAAGCGGAGAAGGTGCGCCTGGCCAAGGAAATCAGCCGCATCGAAGTCGAAATCAGGAAGTGCGAGGGCAAGCTTGGCAATGCCAACTTCGTGGCCAACGCCCCGGCCGAAGTCGTCGCCCAGGAGCGCCAGCGCATCACCGACTGGAACACCACACTGGGCGCGCTGCGCGAGCAGGCGCAGAAGCTGGGCGGCTGAGCTTCCGCTCCCCTCCCCCGCTTGCGGGGGAGGGGCTGGGGGAGAGGGGCTTTTCGCGCCAGGCAGCAGGAGCGGAAGCGCCCTCGCCTATTTCTCGATATGGCCTGCAGCCATATCGAGCGCCATCACGATTGCCTCTTCGCGCCCGTTACGTGCCGGGTAGTAACGCGGCCGCCGACCGATCTCGCGAAACCCGATCGACGCGTACAGTGCCCGGGCATCGGCATTCGACGGCCGCACTTCCAGAAACACGCGCTCGGCGCCGTTCCAGCGCGCGCTGTCCAGCAGCCTGCGCAACAGGTAACGGCCCAGGCCCTGGCCGCGCCGTTGCGGGCTTATGCAGATGTTCAGCACATGTGCCTCGCCCGCGCCCATCGAAAGAATGCCGTAGCCCGCGGTGACGTCATCCACGACCAGCACCCAGCACGGATAGCCGGCTTTGAGGCAATCGGCAAAGACGCCCGGCGACCAGGGGAATTCATACGAGGCCAGCTCGATCTCGCCAACGGCGACAAGATCGTCCGCCGTCATCGTGCGCATCCGGGCCGAGGGATGAGCGAGCGCGACCACGACGTCAGCCCGTGACGCCAGCCAGCGCACGGTGCAGCGTGCGCACTGCGGTCCACAAGCGCCGCTTGGAGGCCGCTTGTGACAGCACATGCGACGGCTCGTCGACCAGCACGATCTGCGCGCGCTGCATCACCTCGGCCGGCAGGCTCCGACCCAACGCGTGGGCCTGGGTTTCACCGAACACCAGATACGCACGCGCCGCTGGCGGTGCCTCCGCCAGTTCGCCTGCTGCATTCACGCTGACCCGCGCGGCACGCGCCAGCCAGGCGCCACAGGCACCGAACGTGCGTCCCAGCAGGTCGAGCTCGCGCGTGGCGCAGCCGCCCGGCAAGACCACCACGCAGGCGCCTGGCGCATCGTCGCCCTGCACCGGCGGCGCAGCCGTGATGTCTTCTTGCGTAGCCAGCGGCGTGGGCGCGGCGCGGCGTACCCACGGCACCATGCCCAGCGCGCGCAACACCCGCGCACGATGGACGGCGTCGACATGGCTCGCGGCCGCGTTCATGCGTTGCCGCGGCGTCCCCGCCGCCGGTGCTCGGCCAAACCCCACAGCGTCATTACCGGGCCGGACAACAGGTAGATCGTGAACCCCGCCAGCAATACCCGCGGTGTGTCCAGAATCAGCAGCGCCAGCAACAGCACCGCACCGACCATCCAGCCGAACGGTACCCGCTGGCGATCGCCGGTCGGCAGCGACTTGAAGCTGTAATAGCGAAACCGGCTCACCATCAACAAACCGGTAATCACGGCGATGAACGGCACCACGAAGCACAGCTCGGCACCCGGCACGTCGAATTTCTCCATGCTCCACACGAATGACATGCAGACACCGGCCGCAGCGGGGCTGGCCAGCCCCTGGAAATAGCGCTTGTCGATCACGCTGACCTGGGTATTGAACCGCGCCAACCGCAAGGCGGCGCAGGCGGCGTAGATGAAGGCAGCGGCCCAGCCCAGCTTGCCCCACAGCGGGCCGAAATCCTTCAGCGCGGACAACGACCACGTGTACAGCACCAGCGAAGGCGCCAGGCCGAAGCTGATCAAGTCGGACAGCGAGTCGTACTGCACGCCGAATTCGCTCTGGGTGCCGGTCATTCTCGCCACCCGGCCATCCATGCCATCGAGCACAGCGGCGAAGAACACCGCCACTGCCGCATCGGAATAGAACCCGCTGATGCTGGCGATGATCGCGTAGAACCCGGCGAACATTGCCCCGGTGGTGAACAGGTTGGGCAACAGGTAGATACCCCGGTGCCGCGGCGCGCGGACTGGCATTTGCTCGCTCATGAATCAAACCGTGACAGGATGCGCGAAGTGTAAACCATCGCTTGAGTCCCGATCGCCGGAGTGATAACAAGGACGGGCTGCGTATCTCATCCAGGGGACACTCCATGCAACGTTCGTTGATCGCCGTGGCGCTGATGCTGCTGACGCCGCTGGCCGTGGCGCAGGTCTACAAATGGACCGACAGCCAAGGCACCGTGCATTACTCGCAGACCGCACCGGCCTCCGGTGTCGATTTCAAAAGGATAAAGACGGTCGAATCCGCCGCGGCGCCCGCGCAAGACCCGCAGGCGCAAACGCCGGCAGCTACCACCGAAGCACAGCCCGCCCCGGCGTCCAGCCAGCCGATCGCGGACACACCCGCCAACCGCAAGACGCTTTGCGACTCCCTGCAGAACAATCTGAAGATGCTCAAGGGCACCGGCCCGGTGGTGATGCAGCAGGCCGAAAAATCGACGGCGCTGGACGATACCCAGCGCAAGCAGCAGATCGCGGCGGACGAAGCGCAATATCAGCAATATTGCCAAGCCAACTGATTTACGTTCACCCCCATCGGCGCGCCTTTCAAACGCGCCGGCGAAAAACCCGCATTCACGTTGCATAGCGGCTTCCAGCGCGGTCTGACGGCTATAATCGGCGCCTTTCCCCTCCGCCGGATCCACTCGCATGCGCCTCAGCCAATTCCACCTGGCCACCGTCAAGGAAATCCCTGCCGACGCCGAAATCGCCAGCCACAAGCTGATGCTTCGCGCCGGCATGATCCGGCGGCTGGCCTCCGGCCTGTACACCTGGTCGCCGCTGGGGCTGCGCGTGTTGCGCAAGGTCGAAAACGTGGTGCGCGAGGAAATGAACCGCGCCGGCGCGATCGAACTGCTGATGCCGTCGGTGCAGCCGCGTGAACTCTGGGAAGAAACCGGCCGCTGGGAGAAATTCGGCGGACAGCTGCTGAAAATCAAGGATCGCAAGCAGCAGGAGTTCTGCTACGGCCCCACGCATGAGGAAGTCATTACCGACTTTGCCCGCAACGAGCTGAAAAGCTACAAGCAGCTGCCGGTCAATTTCTACCAGATCCAGACGAAGTTCCGCGACGAGATCCGCCCACGCTTCGGTGTAATGCGCGCGCGCGAATTCCTGATGAAGGACGCTTATTCCTTCCACCTCACGCAGGAATCGCTGGCCGCCACCTATGCGGTGATGTATCAGGCATACACCCGCATTTTCACCAGGCTCGGGCTGAGTTTCCGCGCGGTGCAGGCGGATACCGGTGCGATTGGCGGCAATGCCAGCCACGAGTTCCAGGTGCTGGCCGATTCGGGCGAGGACGCCATCGCGTTTTCCGACGGTTCCGATTACGCGGCCAACATCGAGAAAGCAGAAGCGCTGGCGCCCACCAGTGAGCGCCCGGCCGCCACGATGGCGTTGCAGCAAGTGGCTACGCCCACCCAGAAAACCATCGAGGACGTCGCCGCGTTCCTCGGCGTCTCACCCGACCGTTGCGTGAAAGCCCTGCTGCTGCGCGGACGCGACGGGCTCGTCGCGCTGTGCCTGCGTGGCGACCACCAGGTCAACGAGGTCAAGGCGGCGAAGCTCGACGAGCTGGGTGGCGAATCGATACTGGCGAGCGAGGAAGAAATTCTCGCCGCCGTCGGAACCCGCCCGGGCTTCATCGGGCCGGTGAAACTGCCCGATTCGATTCCGGTCATTGTCGATCGCGACGCCGCCGTGCTCGCCGATTTCGTTTGCGGCGGCAATGCCGACGGCACCCATTACACGGGCGCCAACTGGGAGCGTGACGCGCGCATCACCCGCATTGCCGACATCCGCAATGTGGTCGAGGGCGATCGTTCACCCGATGGCGAAGGCATCCTGCATATTGCGCGGGGTATCGAAGTAGGCCACGTATTCCAGCTCGGCACGAAATACGCTGAAGCACTCGACGCCGTGGTGCTGAATGACCAGGGCAAGACGCAGGTAATGACCATGGGCTGCTACGGCATTGGCGTGAGCCGCATCGTGGCAGCGGCCATCGAGCAGCGCCACGACGACGCCGGCATCGTGTGGCCCGAAGCGATGGCGCCATGGCGTGTCGCGGTTTGCGTAATCAACCCGAAGCACCTGCCGGCGGTAAGCGAAGCGGCGCAGGCGCTCTATGAAGCACTCAATGCACGCGGCATCGAAACCGTGCTGGATGACCGCGGCCTGCGTCCCGGCGGCATGTTCGCCGACATGGAATTGATCGGCATTCCGCACCGGGTGGTGATCAGCGACCGCGGCCTCACCGCGGGCACGCTTGAATATCGCGGGCGTACCGAAACCGAGAGCCGGGCCATTACCCAGGAACAGCTATTCGACCTGCTTGGCTGATTCGCGCAGCGGGTACAAAGTACCTGTCACGACAGCACATGAATGCCGCCCCGTTATCGGGCGGCGGCCGCAAATTAACTACACGGCAATGCATTACGGCGCGCCCGGACCACGTGAAACCGATGTGATCGAGTTAATCGTCACGGGGGACGCGTGCAGCTAATGGGCGCCTGCTTTGCATTCAATTTTCTTTTCGTGGAGAATCATGCAGTGGCACTTCGTTTGTTCCACCCCGTTGCAGCCAATTCCACATTACTGATAACCACTCCCGGAGTTCCCCATGGCCGTCGATATCAAGAACCTCAACCATAACCAGCTCAACGAACTGATCAGCAAGGCACAAACGCGCCAGACGGAGCTGCGCAAGGAAAAGGTGGTCAAGCTGCGCGAGAAAGTCCACGCGCTGATCAAGGCCGAGGGTTACAGCTTCGAGGACATTTTCGGCCAGAGCCGCGGCAAGTCCCGTCGCACCGGTCCGGTGGCACCGAAATACCGCAACCCCGCCGACCCGGCCCAGACCTGGTCCGGCCGCGGCAAGCGCCCGCGCTGGTACAACGATGCCTTGAAGGCGGGCAAGAAGGAAAAGGATCTGGCGATCTGATTTAGCGCTTGCGTGTTGCAACGGGCGTGCAGTGATCCATGCCGCACCGATTGAAAAGTATCAAGCCCGTAGGTGTCCTGGACGCCTGCGGGCTTTTTCTTTGGGCGCGATATGTGGAGCTGAGCACTCCGGCCAGCCAAAAAAGCTACCTCTCCCTTGGGGGAGAGGTATTACGGTGTTTGTTGAGCGCTGAGGCTTGGCCAGGTCGCCGGCCGGGGTTGCACGCTTGGGTCAGAGCATGCCGGTTTCGAGTTTCGCCGCGTCCGACATCATCGAGTGACTCCACGGCGGATCGAATACCAGATCCACGTCCGCCTCGATAATGGTGGGGATCATCTCCAGCTTGGTGCGCGCGTCATCCACCAGGATGTCGCCCATGCCGCAGCCGGGTGCGGTCAGGGTGAGTTTCACGTAGACCTTGCGATCGCCTTCGGCGGTCTGCTCCAGGCTGAGGTCGTAAACCAGCCCAAGGTCGACCACGTTTACCGGGATCTCCGGATCGAACACGGTGCGCAACTGGTCCCAGGCCAGTTTCTCAACGTCCTCGTTGGTGGCGTCGGCGGCCACTTCGATCGCCTCCGGTGGCGGCTTGCCCAGTGCATCGGCATCGTCGCCCGCAATACGGAACAGGTTGCCGTCAACATAGACCGTGAAACTGCCGCCCAGCGCCTGCGTGATGTAGCCGATCTGGCCGGCCGGCAAGGTGATCACCTCACCCTGCGGCACCATCACCGCGTTGCAATCACGCAACAGGGTGAAAGGTTCGCTGCTCAAACTGAAACCACTCATACCACTGTCCAACCCGAATCAATGGGCGCGACAAGACACCGCGCCGGCGCTCTATTATGCCGCCCGTCGCCCCGGGCTGCTTGTTCCAGATCAAGCGAGAGCCAGTCAGCCGCCCGCGACGGGCGTGGCTCTTCGCGCTCGCGTTATGATCGGGGCTTTATCCGGGGAATCAATGTGACCGCCATTCTTTCGCGCCCGTCGCATTCATGAGTGTGCATTCCGTTTTCCGCGCGGTGTTCGCCCTCGTCTGCGCTGCCATGCTGGGACTCGCGGCCGGCGCCGTGTGGATGGTGGCCGCTCTCTACGCGGGCCACGCCACGTCCTGGCTGGCGTTGCCGTTTGCCGTGGTGCTGGCATGGACCATACGGCACTGGGTGCAGTCGCCGGGCCGCTTTGCGGCGTTACTTGCCGCGCTCGCCGCGCTGCTGGCGGCGCTGTACGTCAATGTGCTGATGGCTGGTGCGCTGGTTGCCGCCAATATGGGCATGGGTATCGTCGATGCGTTGCGCACGGCGGGCGCCGGCATGCTGCTGCAACTGGCGCGGATGGGCTTCTCGGCGGCTGATGCCGGCTGGTACCTGGTCGCCGCCGGGCTGGCTGCGGTACTCGCAAGCCGGCCCCGGCGGAGCAACTGACGCATCGGCACTGGCGAGGAAAGCCACTTCCCGTGGTTTTCCTCGATCACATCACGCGCACTCAGTCGTCCAGCGATTTCAGCTCGTTCACCAGCTGGCCCGCGGCAGCCTGGCCATCGCCGTACAGCATGCGGGTGTTGTCAGCGTAGAACAGCGCATTCTCGATGCCGGCAAAGCCGGTGCCCTTGCCACGCTTGATCACGATCACGTGTTTCGCGGCGCTGACGTCGAGGATCGGCATGCCGTAGATCGGCGAGGCCGGGTCGGTCTTGGCCAGCGGGTTCACCACGTCGTTCGCGCCGATCACCAGCGCCACGTCGGTGGCGGGGAATTCCGGGTTGATCTCGTCCATGTCGGCAATCAGGTCGTAGGGCACGCCCGCCTCGGCCAGCAGCACGTTCATGTGCCCGGGCATGCGGCCGGCCACCGGGTGAATGGCGAATTTCACCTTCACCCCGCGCTTGATCAGCAACTGGGCGAACTCCCATACCTTGTGCTGCGCCTGCGCCACCGCCAGGCCGTAGCCGGGCACGATCACCACGCGCTCGGCGTAGGCCATCATCACCGCCGCATCGCTGGCCTCGACCGGCTTTTGCGCGCCCTCGATCGCCTGCGCCTCGCCACCGGCCGCACCGAAACTGCCGAACAGCACATTGCCGATCGAACGGTTCATCGCCTTGGCCATCAACTGGGTCAGCAAGGTGCCGGCCGCGCCGACCACCATGCCGGCGATGATCATCGCCTCGTTGCCCAGCACAAAACCCTCGAACGACACGGCCAGGCCGGTGAACGCGTTGTACAGCGAGATCACCACCGGCATATCGGCGCCGCCGATCGGCAACGTCATCAGCAGGCCGAACAACAACGCCAGCACGAAGAAAAGTGCGATCAGAGGCCCACTGACATGGCCAGACGCCAGTAACACGCCCACCACAACCGCGGCGGCCAGCAGCAGCATGTTCACCACGCGCTGGCCGGGGAACACGAAGCGCTTGTCCATCCACCCTTGCAGCTTGGCGAAAGCGACCAGCGAACCGGAAAAACTCACCGTGCCGATCAAGGCACCCAGCACGCCCAGCGACAGCTCCACCGGCGACAGCATCGGCGGCAGACCGTTGATAGCCCAGCTCTCCGGCTGCAGCGGCGCGGTATTCGGCACCACGTGCAGCAGGCCCAACGCACGCGCGTAGCCGATCAGCTCGACCGCGCCGATGGCCGCCGCCGCGCCACCGCCCATGCCGTTGTACAGCGCCACCATCTGCGGCATCGCCGTCATCGCCACGCGCCGACCGGTCCACCACGCGGCGCTGACGCCAATAAGCACGGCGGCAACAATCAGGCTGCGGTTGTGCATGTCCGGCAGGAAGAACGTCGCCAACACCGCCAGCAGCATGCCCACGCCGGCCCACACGATGCCGCCGCGCGCCGTGCGCGGCGAGCTCATGCGTTTCAGCCCCAGGATGAACAGCAGCGCGGCGAGGAAATAACACGCCTTGATCAAGGTCGGCAGCAGGCTCATCCCTGATCTCCCTTGCCGGCGCCCGGCTTGCTCGACTTGAACATCTCCAGCATGCGCTCGGTCACCACGTAGCCACCCGCGGCATTGCCGGCGCCGAGCAGCACGCCCACGAAGCCGATGGTTATCTCGAACGGGGTCTGTGCATGACCAAGCGCGATCATCGCGCCCACCAGCACGATGCCGTGGATGAAGTTGGAGCCGGACATCAACGGCGTATGCAGGATCACCGGCACCCGCGCGATGATTTCGTAGCCGCAGAACGCGGCCAGCATGAAGATGTAAAGTGCCAGGAAACCGTCGATCATGACCCCACCCTGTCAGGAACTTGGTTCACGCATCATACGGTTGTCCGTCAACCGGCGCGAGCGTGGCGCGTTCAAGCTATGGAGTCGAACGATGGAGCCCGAAAATGCAGCACGCGACGACACGGGCGCGCCAGCCATGAATACGGCGGTCGACGCGCTTGGCGCGGACATGGTGCTCGATGAGGCGACACCGGCCACGCTGGACGCGTTCCTGGCGCAGGTCGAGCGCCGCGCGTTCCGCATGGCCGAGATGCAGTTGCGTCACCGCGAAGACGCCATGGACGCGGTGCAGGACGCAATGCTGCGGCTGGTGAAGCACTACCGGGACAAGCCCGCCGCGGAATGGGCGCCGCTGTTCTGGGGCATCCTGCGGCGGCGCGTGGTCGACCTGCAGCGGCGGCGCAAGGTGCGCTCGATCGTGGTGGGCTGGCTCGGCGGCGGCCACGACAAGGATGGCGACGAACTCCCGGTATGGGAGCCCGCTGACCAGAACCCAGGCCCGCTCGACCGGCTGCACGACGTGCAGTCCTATGCAGACATGGCCGCCGCGGTGAACACCTTGCCGAGGCGCCAGCGCGAAGCTTTCATGCTGCGCATGCTGGAAGGCCTCGACGGCAAGGAAACGGCGCAAGCCATGGGCTGCAGCGAAGGCAGCGTGAAAACCCATCTGTCGCGCGCCATGCACACCTTGCGCGACCAACTGGAGAACTGGCGATGAACATGCCCGACACCGAGTCCACCCGGCCTGGTGATCGATCCGGCAGCCTGGCGGGCGACCTGTCCGACCAGCGGCTGCAACAGCGCGCCCGCGAGCTTTACCGCGAAGCTGGCCGACGCGTCGACCCGGCAACCGCCGGGCGCTTGCGCGCGGCCCGCCGGCAGGCGCTGGAGACGGCAGGCAAGCCATCGCACCAGGTCAGCCGCTGGCTGATTCCGTCCGGCGCCGTGGCGGTGATCGCCCTGGCGTCGCTGATGCTGTGGCAACCGTTGCCGCAAGGCAGCAACCGGCCAGCCACCACCGTCGAGGCAGCCACCGACCTCGACAATGAGTTGCCGCCGGATGCCGACAAGACCGATCCGGTGCTCTACCAGAACCTCGATTTCTACACCTGGCTGGCTGCTGCCGACCACCACCCGACGACGCGCTGAGTCATGAAACCACTACTCCGCATCGCACTCTCCCTGCTGCTGGCCGGCGCGCTTGGCAATGCCTTTGCCGCCCCACCGCAGGACGACGCAGGTACGCCGCCGCCATCCTGGAGCAGCCTTTCCGCCGCCCAACGCGACGTGCTGGCACCGCTGCAGCAGGAGTGGGACAGCTTGTCGCCACGCAAACGGGCGCACATGCTCCGTCGCGCCGAACACTGGGCCACGCTGCCACCGGAAAAGCGTGCGGAGATCCGCGAGCGCATCGCCCGCTGGCAGCAGATGACGCCCGAGCAGCGCCGGCAGGCTCGCGCCAATATGCGCGAGTTCCACAAGATGCCGCGCGAACAGCGCGAACAGCTGCACGCCACGTTCGAGCATTTCCAGAGCCTGCCGCCGCCGCAGCGCGAGCGCCTCATACGCGAGTGGCGCGCGCTGACGCCAAAACAACGGCTGGAATGGCGCGAACCGGCGGCGCCGGCGGCGCAACCGCCTTCATCGGACCAACCGTCGCCACCATCACATCCGCAGTGATGGCCTGACCGAACCGGAAGCCGCGACCTCATCGTCGCGGCGAATCACCGGGCCTACCGCACGACACTCACGCCGTGAAACGGGCCTCGCCGGCGTGGCTCACGCAGCTCTTGGCCACCAGCTCATCCTCGAAATCCGGTGCCAGTGCGCCGTCACGCAGCAGCAGCTCGCCAAAGTTGAAGACGTTGCGCGCGTACATTTCCGAGGCGTGCAAAGGCGCACCGGCCGGCAGGTTGAGCGGCCCCAGGATCACCACGCCAGCGTGCTCCACCCGCTCGCCCGGCTGGGTGAGTTCGCAGTTGCCACCGCCTTCGGCGGCGAGATCCACGATCAGCGCGCCCGGCTTCATGCCCTCGACCATCGCCGCGCTGAGGATCTTCGGCGCCGGTCGGCCCGGCACCGCGGCGGTGGTCACGATCACGTCGATGGATTTCAGGTGCTCGGCCAGGGCCTGCTGCTGCGCGGCGCGTTCCTCGGCCGACAACTCGCGCGCGTAACCGCCGCTGCCGGCGGCGCTGACGCCCAGCTCCAGGAACTTCGCGCCCAGCGATTCCACCTGTTCGCGGGTTTCCGGGCGCACGTCGTAGCCTTCCGTTTGCGCACCCAGCCGGCGTGCGGTGGCGATCGCCTGCAACCCCGCCACGCCGGCACCGATCACCAGCACTTTGGACGGCCGGATGGTGCCGGCGGCGGTGGTCAGCATCGGGAAGAATTTCGGCGAGGCCTCGGCTGCGATAAGCATGGCCCGGTAGCCCGCCACCGCCGCCTGCGAACTGAGCACGTCCATCGCCTGCGCCCGCGTGGTTCGCGGCAGCAGTTCCAGCGAAAAGGCGGTCAGCTTGGCATCGACGAGTTGCGCGATGCGCGCGGATGCGCCGTGCGGGCGCAACTGACCCACCACTACACTGCCCGGCCGCAACTGCGCCAGCGCCGCATCGTCAGGCGGCAGCACGCAGGCCAGCAGATCCGCTTGCGCCAGCACCGCGGCCGCGTCGGCGAATTCCACGTCCGCATAGGCCGCATCGGGAAAACCGGCGGCGCGTCCTGCATCATGCTGCAGCAGGATACGTACACCGCGGGCCCGCCATTTCTTGGCCATCTCCGGCGTGATCGCCACGCGTCGTTCCCCTGCGGCGGTTTCACTCAAGGCGGCTACGGTCATCGACATCGGACGTTCCCTGCTGGAGAGTTGGGTTATCTTAGCGTGCCCATGGGCGCAGTTGCCTGGCGTGTGATGTCCCTGCCGCCGTCGACGCTCCCGCTGTCTGCATGGATATAGCCGGTGTCGCTACCCCGCGAAACGTCCGAAGACCTGCTGACCCTGGCACGCGAGGCGCGTGACCGGGCCTACGCGCCGTATTCGAAGTTCAAGGTAGGTGCGTCGCTGCTTACCCGTGATGGCCGTCCATTCCAGGGTTGCAACGTGGAAAACGCCGCCTACGGCCTGTGCAACTGCGCCGAGCGCACCGCCCTTTTCAACGCCGTGGCGGCCGGCTGCCAGCCCGGCGACTTCGCCGCGTTGGCCGTGGTTACCGATACCGATGGTGTGGCCAGCCCCTGCGGTGCCTGCCGCCAGGTGATGGCCGAACTGTGCGATGCGCGGATGCCGGTGCTGCTGGCCAATCTGCGCGGCGACATGTCGGAAACCACGGTGGATGCACTGCTGCCGGGCGCGTTCACGTTGTCCCGGTAATTGCTTGGCTTCCAGCGCATCCACTCCTAGCATGGGCGTTCCCGCATCATCGAGTTCCCCATGCTTTCCGGACTGACACTGTTGCAACAACGCCACTCCGTCCCCGCGCCGCAACTGGGCGCGCCCGCTCCCGATGAAGCCACCTTGCGCACGCTGCTTGAGGCAGCGGTGCGGGTGCCCGACCACGGCAAGCTGGTGCCGTTTCGCCTGATCCGGTTGCAGGGTGAGGCGAAGCTGCAATTCGGCGAAAAGCTGGTGGCGCTGTCGCTCGCCAAGCATCCGGACATCTCCGACGCCAAGCTCGACAAGGATCGACGGCGCTACATTTTTGCGCCGCTGGTGATCGTGGTGGTGGCGAGTATCGACACCCACGCCAAGGTGCCCGTCATCGAGCAGCAGCTGTCCGCCGGCTGCGTGGCGCACAACCTGCTGCTGGGCACCCATGCGCTGGGTTTCGGCGCGCAGTGGCTCACTGGCTGGGCCGCCTACGACCGCGATGCCGCCGCCATCCTGGGCCTGGCCGACAACGAACAGGTGATCGGTTTCGTCCATATCGGCACGCCGCAGGCGGACATCGCCGATCGCGACCGGCCCGCGTTGGACGACCTGCTCAGCACATGGACAGCGTGATGCCGTCCACCGTCCACCTGGTGGACGGCAGCCTCTATGTCTTTCGCGCCTGGCATTCCATGCCGGACGAGTTTTTCGATGCCGACGGGCAATCGATCAACGCCGTGCACGGGTTCACCCGCTTCCTGTGCGAACTGCTGGAACGAGCGCAGCCGGACCACATCGCGGTGGCGTTCGACGCTTCGCTGACCAGTTCGTTCCGCAACACGATCTACCCCGCCTACAAGGCCAACCGCGAGCTGCCGCCGCCGTCGCTGGAGCGCCAGTTCGTGCAATGCCGCGCGGTGACCGAGGCGCTCGGCATCTGCATGATGATCGACCACGCCTACGAAGCCGACGACCTGATCGGCAGCACCGCCTGGAACCTGCGCATGCAGGGCTGGCGCAGCGTCATCGTGTCGGCCGACAAGGATTTCGGCCAGTTGCTGGGCGAACACGACGAACAGTGGGACTACGCGCGCAACCTGCGCTGGGGTCCGGGCGGTGTGCATGAAAAGCTGGGCGTGCATCCGCATCAGGTCGCCGACTACCTGGCGTTGTGCGGCGACGCGATCGACAACATCCCCGGCGTGCCGGGCGTGGGTGCGAAAACCGCCGCGGCGCTGCTCACCCATTTCGGCAGCCTCGACAACCTGCTCGACCGCATCGACGAGGTGGCCTTCCTGCGCTTGCGTGGCGCGGCCAGCTGCGCCGTCAAGCTGCGCGAACACGCGGAGAACGCGCGTACTTACCGGCGGCTGACGCGGATCGCGCTGGACGCACCGGGCATGACCACGACGGAAGCGCTGCGACGGCAACCGGCCGATCCCGCCGTGCTGGAAGCGCTGTGCGAGCAGTTGCGGTTCGGCGCCTTCACCCGCAGCCGCCTGCGCGCCCTGCTGCGCTGATGCCACGGTTGTTGCCCGCGCCGCGCGGTATCACCATGGCGGTATCTCTTTGACAGGCGACAACGATGACCCCAGCTGAAAACGTGCCGGCCGACGCGCATGCTCCCGTGGAAACCCTGTGCGAAGGCCGTTGGCTCAGCCTGCGCAAGCGTGGCCGCTGGGAGTACGCCGAGCGCAACAACCCCGGCGGCGCAGTGATCATCCTGGCGGTGACGCCGGAGGACAAGGTGCTGTTCGTCGAGCAGTACCGGGTGTCGATCCTGCAGAACACCATCGAGATGCCGGCAGGTCTGGTCGGCGACCTGCCGGACCAGGCCGATGAAGGCGCGCTGCTGGCCGCCCAGCGCGAGCTGGAAGAGGAAACCGGCTACCGCTGCCAGCACGTGGAGTTTATCCACACCGGTCCGTCGTCCTCGGGCATGAGTACCGAGATGATCGCGTTCGTGCGGGCGTGGGAGCTGGAAAAAGTCGGCCCTGGCGGTGGCGACGAAACGGAAAACATCGTCGTCCACGAAGTACCGCGGCGCGACGCCGGTGCCTGGCTGTTCGCGCGCGCCGCCGAAGGTTATTCGATCGACCCCAAGCTGTTCGCCGGCCTGTGGTTCATCGAGCACGGCGCCCCGGCCACCGAAGCGGCGAACAAAAAGAGCTAAAGATTTTCGACGGATTGCCGCCATGAGTATGCCGACCCACATCGGCGCCCCCTCACAGATGGATCCGTCCCCATGAAAATTCTGCTTGCCTCCGCTCTGCTGTTGCTGTCGCCGCTGGCTGCCCATGCCGCCTGCTCGCCCACCGATTTCACGATCACCGAGTTCAAGCCGCAGGTTCCCGGTTCCGGCTCCTCCATGCGCCTGCGCCTCGCCGGCGAGCTGGCCAACCACTGCGCCACCGCCTCGGCAGCCCAGATCCGGATCGAAGCGAAGGACGCCAGCGGCAAGGTGCTGCAGAGCAAGGAAGGCTGGCCGGCCGGCACGTCCAACATTGCCCCGGGCGAAACGGCCAAGTTCGACCTCGGCCGCTTGTTCCGCTACCAGTCGGACATGGACACCTACACCGTCAGCATCATCAACGTGCGCACCTGGTAAGCACCAGCCGGGGCCGCCGCCGCGCATGCGGCGGCCTCCCCCGGTGATACGAACGGCGACAATCGCACCGGCGTAAACGCCATCCCTCCGTAGAAAAGAACACCGCCGGCGATGACGCCGAGCCGCCTTGCTGCGCCCGGCCACCGCTGAAAACGGGCGGTGCCGGCGTGCGGCGTGCATCGTCGTGGGTGCGGCTAAAGAATCCGGCAACGTGGCCGATCATGGGTATATCGACTTGTTCTGGCTTTGTACGGATGGACACTCACCTATGAAAATACTATTTGCCGCCACTGCCTTGTTTCTGCTGCCGATGGGCGCGCATGCGGCCTGCGCCGTCAAGGATTTCGCTATCGCCAACTTCTCGCCGGCCATGACCAGCGTGGGTTCGTCCACGCGCATCACCCTGCGCGGCGACCTGGTCAACCATTGCGCCGAAGCAGCCGCGGGGCAGATCCGCATCGACATCAAGGACGACAAGGGCAACGTCCTGCAGAGCAAGGACGTATGGCCCGCCGGCACCGGCAATATCGGCCCGGGCGACAAGGTCAGCTTCGACGTGGGCCGCCTGTTCCGCTACAAGGACGGCATGAGCGCGTTCACCGCCACGATCACGGACGTGCGCATCTGGTAAGTCTTCAAAGCGCACCGATGGAAACGAAAAAGGCTCCGAAAGGAGCCTTTTTTATGCCCGCCATCCCATGACCCACTGACGGATGGATGCGCGGCCCGCCACGCGGGCGCCCGCTCAATGCAGTACGAACAGCTTGTCGAAGCCGGCCACGCGCAAGGTGCCGCGCAGTTCGGTACCGGCGTTGACGATGCGGATGTCGGCCTTGTCCGCGCCGGCATGCTCGCGCAGCAGAAGCAGCATGCCCAGGGCGGAGCTGTCCATGCTGCTCACTTCGCTGAAGTCGATGACATAGCTGCGGGCGACACCGTCGCGCAGGCAGGCGTCGTGGAATTCACGGTGGATACTGAAGTCGAAGCGCTCGCCCAGTTGCAGGGTGAGGCAATCGTTGTCGCTGTCGTGGTGGACGATCATGGTGGGTTCCTCAGAATAGCTCGATCTCGCCGGCGTCCATCGAGCTTTGCAAGGCCGGGCCGCGCGAACGCAGCCGGGCTTTCTCGCGCTGGATGGCCAGGCGGCTGCGCAGGCGCTGCGCGTGGGCCTGCAGCACTTCGGCGTCGTCCGGCCCGCAGGCCAGCTCTTCGATGTCGCGGGTGCACTCGGCGGTGACTTCCTGCAGCTCCATCAGGCGCGTGCGGGTCTGGTTGATCAGCTGGCTGAGGATGTCCTCGAACTGCAGCGAGCGGATGGTGGTGGACACGTCGCTGCCCAGGCCACGGCTGATTTCGACGACCTGGTCGGCCACGGCGCTGGTACGCGCGTCGCTCTCGGTGACGTGCGCCATCATCGCGTCGATGCCGCCCTTGGCCGACAGCGCCACGTTCAGATCCTGCGAAGCCATGGTGCCCACCAGCCCGCGCAGCTGCTCCATCGCGGCGCGCGCACGCTCCACGTGGCTGCCGATCTGCTCGTTGAACTGGTTGGAGTTGCTGGCCAGGTTGCGGATCTCACCGGCGACCACGGCGAAGCCGCGACCGGATTCGCCCGCGCGCGCCGCCTCGATCGCCGCGTTCAGCGCCAGCAGGTTGGTTTCCTCGGCAATGGTGTTGACGTTGCGCAGGAGGCCGAACACGGCGTCCATTTCCTTGGCCATGCCGTCGATGCGGTAGACGATGCGCAGGCTCTCGCGCGACATCTGCACGATCATGCCCACGAAATGCTGCAGCAGGTCGGCAGTGCGCGCCGCGAAATCCTGCACCGAGACACCACCCTCCTGCCCGCCGATGATCTGTTTCAGCAGCGACTGCTGCAGCGCGGTCTTGTTGGACAAGCCGTCGAAGCCGCCGCCGAGTTCGAGCACGGCATCGCGCAGCAGGTCCAGTCCCTGGTGCAGCTCGCGGGTGGCGTGGCCCAACTCGTCCACCACCGCGCCGCGCATGTCATCCAGCGCTTCGCGCACGGGCTCGATGTTGCCGGGCGCCGCCGCGGGTACCTGCTCAGTGTTGCGTGTCCGGCTTTCGATGATCCACACGATGGTGAGAAGCACGATCAGCAACGGCGCCAGCCAAGCTTCGCGCACGAACAGGGCAAGCAGCAAGGCAACCGCACTGGCAAGCCCGCCGTAGACGGGATATTTGGTGGCGCTGGGGGCAGTGAAAAGCATGAGTGACGATCCGCAGGTCAGGCGCTCGTGGCGCTTACGTGAGTTTGGCGCGTCAGCGCAAGCAGGCGCGCGGCAATATGGTCCAGCGGCTGCATTTCGCTAGCCGCACCGAGCTTCCAGGCCGAACCGGGCATGCCCCAGACGACCGAGCTTTCTTCATCCTGCACCAGGGTGGTGGCGCCAGCCTGATGCAATTCCAGCAGGCCGCGCGCGCCATCGTCGCCCATGCCGGTAAGCAGCACCGCGACCGTGGCCGCCCCGGCGCTGGCCGCCAGCGAACGGAACAGCACGTCCACGCTGGGCTTGTGCCGGTTCACCGCCGGGCCGTCGTGCAAACGGCACACGTAGCGCGCGCCGTCCCACATCACCAGCAGGTGGTGGCTGCCCGGCGCGATGTAGACATGGCCGCTCTGGATGGGCTGGCCGTCGCGAGCCTCGCATACGCGCATGGCCGAGCAACGGTCCATGCGTGCCGCGAACGGGCCGCTGAACGCCGCCGGGATGTGCTGGGTCACCAGGATCGGTGGCGCATCCGGCGGCATCGCTTCCAGCAGCACGCGCACCGCTTCGGTGCCGCCGGTGGACGCGCCCACCGCGATCAGCGGACTGCCGCCACGGGTGCCCGCGGTCTGTGCGCGTGGCAGCACGGCGTCGGCCGAAAGGCGTGGCGGCACATCCAGCTTGCGCACCGCGGTGCGTGCACGCGGCCGCGTGGTGGCGGCCATCTTCACCTTGTGGCAGATCTCCTGCGCGCTTTCGCCGAAGCGGCTGGCCAGGTCGCTGTCGGGCTTGGCGAAGAAATCCACCGCGCCCAGTTCCAGCGCACGCAAGGTCACGTCCGCGCCCTCGACGGTCAGCGACGACACCATCACCACCGGCATCGGTCGCAGCCGCATCAGGTTCTCCAGGAAGGTGAGGCCGTCCATGCGCGGCATCTCGACGTCCAGGGTGAGCACGTGCGGGTTCAGCTGCTTGATCTTCTCGCGCGCGATCAACGGATCGGCAGCGGTGCCGACCACCTCGATCGCCGGATCGCAGGCAAGCATGGTCGACATCAGCTTGCGCACCAATGCGGAGTCATCGACCACCAGAACACGCACTCTTTCCATGTTGTCCATCACCCTGCCGTAATCCAAACCCTGTCGCATGCGACAGCACTGTCAATCCGCGTGCCTGCCGCCGCGGTCGCTAGAACAACTCGACCTCACCCTTTATCGGATCATTTGCCAAACGCTTGAGGTAACCGCGCTCGTCGGCCACCAGCGCCACATCGTCGCGGCGGCGCAACTGGCGTACCCGCACGCGGCCACTCTGCGGAAAAAACTGCACCTGGCGGGGGTAGATGTCGCCCAGGTCGGAGGCGCACAGATTGAGCTTTTCGACTTCGATGTAGCGCTGCACGAACTCGATGTTGCGCTGCCCCACATCGCTGAGCTGGGCCAGCACACGGCCGCCGCCGAAAATCTTCACCTGCAGGTCGGCGCGCTGGCCGCCGGCATTGAGGACACCGTTGATCAGCTGCTCCATCGCGTCGCTGCCGTAGCGCGCCGCGCGGCTGATGGTGGACGACCAGCCATCGCGTTCGCCCAGCGGCTCGGGCAGCATGAAATGGTTCATGCCGCCGATACCCCGGCGCGCGTCGTGGATGCAGGCTGATACGCACGAACCCAGCACCGTGGTGACGAGCTCTTCCTGGGTGCTGACATACAGCTCGCCGGGCAGGACCTTCACCGTCATGCACGCGCTGACCGGGTCCCAGTAGCGACGCAGATGTTCGAAACCGGGAAGCGCACGCGGCGGCGGCGCCGTGGGTTTCGCGAAGGTCGAAATATTCATCCGCGTTTCCGGTAGACCGTGCGGCCAATCAGTTCGAAATCGTCGTTGATGCCATGCAGCGATTCGGAATGACCGAGAAAAAGGTAACCACCCACCGGCAATAACTGCGCGTAGCGGCGGAACAGGCGCTGCTTGGTGGGCTGATCGAAATAGATCACCACGTTGCGGCAAAAAATGGCATCGAACGGCCCACTCATGGGCCAGTCATGCAGCAGGTTCAGCGGCTGGATCGTCACCAGCTCGCGCAGCTGCGGATGCACGCTGGCGAGGCCTTCGTACTCGCCAGTGCCGCGCAGCAACCAGCGACGGCAGCGCTCCGCGCTGATGCCGCCGAGGCGGTCCAGCGGATAGACGCCCCTGCGGGCGGTGGCCAGTGCCTGCGGCGACAGGTCGGTGGCCAGGATCTTCGCGTCCAGCGTGCTGTTGTTGCGCGCGAGCGCCTCGGCCAGCACCATCGCCAGCGCGTACGGCTCCTCGCCGCTGGAACACCCGGCCGACCAGATGCGCAAGCGGTCACCGGCACGCTGCTTGTGTGCCAGCCACGCGGGCAGCAGCTCGTTCTCCAGCAGTTCGTAGTGATGCACTTCGCGAAAAAAACTGGTGACATTGGTGCTGATGGCGCTGGCCAGTTCGCCCAGTTCGCTCTGCGGGTCATGCCGCAACACGTCGCAATATTCGGCAAAGCCCTTCAGGCGAAGGGCGCGAAGCCGTCGCTGCAAACGACCTTGCACCAGCTGATGCTTGTGGTCGCCCAGCGAGATGCCGCAATGCTCCAGCACGAAACGGCGCAGAAACTCGAACTCCGCGGTTTGCAGCACGGGGCCATTGCTGCCCGCCGCAGCCGGATCATTCTTAGCCGGGGCGGACAACACGCTCACTCAGAACTCCTTCCAGGCACCGCTCGCATTGCCGGCGTCGGCGGTTGCCGGCGACGTTTTCGATGCGGGCGCATTGCGCATGGCGGCGAACACGGCCTCGGTGGCCACCGCCACTTTCTGCGTGCGCGCCTGTGCCGCGGCGGCGTCCACGTCGTCGCCGTCCTCGCTCAGGTGAAAGAAGCCGACCTGGCGGCTCAGTTCGCCGGCCTGCTCCTGCATCGCACGGGCGGCGGCCGAGGCCTCTTCCACCAGCGCGGCGTTCTGCTGGGTCATCTCGTCCATCTGCATGACGGCGTTGTTGACCTGGTCGATGCCGGCCGACTGCTCCTGGCTGGCCGCGGCAATCTCGGCCACGATGTCGGTGACCTTCTTCACGCTGTCCACGATCTCGGCCAGCGCCTTGCCGGATTGGTCGACCAGCTCGGAGCCGCTGCGCACCTTCTCGGCACTGTCGGCGATCAGCCCCTTGATCTCCTTGGCGGCGCCGGCGCTGCGCTGCGCCAGGCTGCGCACCTCGGTGGCGACCACAGCGAAGCCGCGACCCTGCTCACCAGCGCGCGCCGCTTCCACCGCGGCGTTCAACGCCAGCAGGTTGGTCTGGAAGGCGATCTCCTGGATCAGGCCAACGATGTCGGCGATCTTGTTGCTGGAGGCATTGATTTCGCCCATTGCCAGGATCGCGCGACTGGCCACTTCGCCACCGCGCTCGGCCTGCTCGCGAGCACCGCGGGCCAACTGGTTGGCATGGCTGGCGTTCTCGGCGTTCTGCTTCACGGTGGAGGTCATTTCCTCCATCGACGAGGCGGTTTCTTCCAGGCTGGATGCCTGCTCCTGGGTACGCTGGCTGAGGTCGTCGTTGCCGCGGGCGATTTCCTGCGCGGCGGTATTGACCGCCTCGGAGCCCTGGCGCACCTCACCCACGATCGCACTGAGGCGATCGTCCATGGTGCGGAACGCATTCAACAGCTTGCCCAGTTCGTCGTTGCGACCCACCTCGATATCGTGACCGAGGTTGCCGTCGGCGATGGCATGCGCCACTTCCACGGCGCGCCGCAGCGTGCCGGTGATCGAGCGGATCAGCAGCACCCCGACGATCAACGCCACCAGCAAGCCACCGCCAAGCGCGGCCAGCGTAAAGGCCCGCACCGTCTGGTAGCGGCTCACCTGTCCGTCGTAGATGCTCAGCGCCGTGGCCTGCTGCGCCTGCATGATCTTGGCCAGCGTGGCCTGGCGCATCAGCATCAGCGGGCGCACCTGCATGTTGAGCAGGTCGGGCGAGGCCTCGTCCTTCTCGGCGAACGCGTCCAGCAGATCCTTGCTGTTCGACTCCAGGTCGGCGTCGGTCGAGGTCCAATCCTTGTACAGCTTCTCGATTTCCGGGCTCTTGGGCAGCGCGGCGAGCTTCTTCTTCAGCTCGGCGATCTCGGCCTGCGACTTGGTGAAGTCGTCGATCTTCTGCTTCATCTGGTCGGGCTGGCTCATCAGCGACGCCGCCTCGCCCAGCGCGATGTACGACATCAGCGAGCGCTGCGTGATGGTGGCCACCAGGTTCGCCGGCACCATCTGGTCGTGATAGATCTCGCGCGTGCCGTTGTTCTGCATCTGCATGGCGCCGAGGCCGATGATCGCGCCGCCAATCAACATCGCGCCAAGCATGCCGAGCACGCCGATGAGGCGGGTCCTGACGCTCAGCGTTGGCATCTTGGTAAAGCGTGCCATGAATGTTTTTAGCTTCATTTTTTATCCCCGGGGTCAGGCGGCAACTTCGACGTCACGGACGTCCGGCATGGCGGCGTCCAGCGTTTCGACGTCTTCAGGACGCATCAGTTTTTCCACATCCAGCAGCATCACCATGCGTTCCACATGGGTGGCCAGGCCTTTCAGATAGCGGGTGTCCACCACCACGCCCATGTCGGGCACGGGTTTGATCGCGGCAGGGTCGATGTCGACCACGTCGGACACCGCGTCAACGACGATGCCGAACAGACGCTCTTCCACCGCCACGATGATCACCACGGTGTTGTCGCCGAAGCTCTCGCGTTCCAGCCCGAAACGCAGGCGCAGATCCATGATCGGCACGATCGCGCCGCGCAGGTTGAGCACGCCCAGCAGATGTTCCGGGGTTTGCGGAATGCGCGTCACCCGTGACCAGCCGCGGATCTCGCGTACGGCCAGAATGTCCACGCCGTATTCCTCGCCGGCGAGAGTGAAAGTGAGCTGCTGCAACGTTGTTGCCGCGTCCTGGTTGTTTTCGTGCATGGCCTGCTACCTGTTGACGGACGCCTGCAGACGTCCTGCTGCCCTGACTTTGTCGGCGCCTGAAGGGGAAACTTGAGCGGGGCCGGAATGGCGCCGCTCCGGTTCAAAACGAGTATTCGCTCCAGATACCGGCCTCATTGCTGCGCCGGATCTCGCCGTTGTCGCGACGCAGTGCGTTGCGCTTGAACGCCAGCGCCAGCCGCAGACGCTTCACCGGCTGCCACTGCACGCCGGCGTTGGCGTACATCGCGCGGCGCGAGGGGTCGTTCAGGCGCGTGGGCTGGGCCCGGTCGTAACGGGCGAACACGCTCCATTGCGGCGCCACCTGCACGCTGCCCCAGGCCGACCAGCTGCCGTTGCGCTCGCTGTTCACGCTGTACAGCGTGGTCCAGTTGCTGGCGTAGCTGTAGCGCATGCCCAGGCGCCAGACTTCACTGGCATAGGCTGCCAGCAGGTCGAGCCGGCGCGCGGTGTGGTAAAGCGGCCGCGCATCCGCGCTGGCGGCAAGCTGGCCATCGAAGCCGCCCAGCGCCAGCATCGTGTGTTCGCTGGTATGCCACGTCACCATCGCCTCGACGTCGGCGCGGCGGCCGTGGGTGGGGTGTTTGTAGCCGCCGCCCGTCACCACGGACACGGCGTAATCCACCTTCGGCGCCAGCACGCCTGTCAGGTGCACGCCCCAATCGGCGGCGCTGTCGATCTTCTGGATCGAGGTGCCGATGGGGTCGATGTAGCGGTAGCCGTACCACTTGCTGGTCAGCGCCAGCGCGGGCATGTCGTCCACGCCCACGCGCAGGCGGGTGCCGCCGTCCCACTGCCGCTGCACATAGGCGTGCTTCAGCCATACGTCCGGGTCGCGCTCGCCGCGCAGCCAGTTCACGTCGGTGGTGACATGGACCGACCACGCGGGGTCGAACGCGTAATCCGCATCCAGGTACAGGCGCTTCAGATCGACGTCCCACGCACGGGTGTCGGTACCCGCCGCGTGGTCCTGTTTCTGCAGCTGACTGATATCGGCAAACACCTTGCCGCCGAAGCTGAAATCGCCGGCGCTGGCGGCTGGGGTGGCCAGCGCGAATGCGCTACCGAGCGCAAGCACCGGCATCGCGTGCCGGGCCGACATCCAAACAGAATTCATGGTTATTTCCGTGGAAAAGGAGAAGGGAGCGGCAGCGTGCCGCTCCCGGGGATAGCTGCGGGGACGAGGCCCTAGAACTCGGTCCAGTCGCCCGGGGCCACCAATGCTGCGGTGCGCACCGGCATGGTCTTGGTCACGCGACGCGGCTGCGCCCGCGCAGGGCGAGCGGATACGGGCGCCGGGGCGGCAGGTGCCGCCTCGTCCGGGGTCAAGTGGAAGAACGTCATCTGCTGGCGCAATTCGTTGGCCTGCTCCTGCATCGCGCGGGCGGCGGCGGAGGCTTCCTCCACCAGGGCCGCGTTCTGCTGGGTGTTTCCGCCACACGCTTGGGCGGAGCTGCCTCAGTGTCGTCCGCTCGGTTTTGTCCACCCGGAAGAACGTCATCTGCTGGCGCAATTCGTTGGCCTGCTCCTGCATCGCGCGGGCGGCGGCGGAGGCTTCCTCCACCAGGGCCGCGTTCTGCTGGGTGACTTCGTCCATCTGCATCACCGCGCGGTTGACCTGGTCGATGCCGCTGGATTGCTCCTGGCTGGCAGCGGCGATCTCGGCCACGATGTCGGTGACTTTCTTGACGCTGTCCACGATGCCGGTCAGCGCCGCRCCGGACTCGTCGACCAGCGCACTGCCCGCTTCCACCCGGCGYACGCTTTCGCTGATCAGGCCCTTGATCTCCTTCGCCGCCGCGGCACTGCGCTGCGACAGRTTGCGCACCTCGCTGGCGACCACGGCGAAGCCKCGGCCCTGCTCGCCGGCGCGCGCCGCTTCCACGGCGGCATTCAAKGACAGCAGGTTGGTCTGGAACGCGATCTCRTCGATCAGGCCCACGATGTCGGCGATCTTGCGGCTGGAGGCGTTGATCTCGCCCATGGCCTCGACCGCCCGCGCCGCCACCTCACCGCCGTGTTCGGCCTGCTCGCGCGCGCCGCGCGCCAGCTGGTTGGCGTGGCTGGCGTTCTCGGCGTTCTGCTTCACGGTGGAGGTCATTTCCTCCATCGAGGCGGCGGTTTCTTCCAGGCTGGACGCCTGCTCCTGCGTGCGCTGGCTGAGGTCGTCRTTGCCCTTGGCAATCTGGTGCGCCGCCGTGCTGACTGCCTGCGAACCGTGCTGCACTTCACCCACGATGGTGGTCAGCCKCAGCCGCATCCGCGCCAGCGCGTCGAGCAGGCTGCCGCTGGCGAAGGTCYTTTCATCGTCGATGACCAGGTCGCCATCGGCGATGCGCGAGGCCATCTTCACCGCGAAATCCGGCTCGCCACCGATGCTCTGCCGGATGCTGCGCATCGACAGCCACACCAGCAGGATCACCAGCAAGGCCACCAGGCCCGCCTTGGCCAGGTTCA